>NZ_VKOG01000002.1 GCF_007474545.1 Chryseobacterium binzhouense | reverse complement strand
GGAAACAAAATTGCGGAAGTAGCTCAGTTGGTAGAGCGTCAGCCTTCCAAGCTGAATGTCGCGGGTTCGACCCCCGTCTTCCGCTCAACAGAAATCACGCTCTTTATGGTGTGATTTTTTGTTTAACGCCGACTTAGCTCAGCGGTAGAGTGCTTCCTTGGTAAGGAAGAGGTCACGGGTTCAAGTCCCGTAGTTGGCTCGTAATTAACACGTTGATTTTCAGCGTGTTTTTTTATTTTATATACATTCTTTATCACTTAAATGAGCCGAAATTTTGTTTAAAATCGCACAAAATTGCCATAAAATCATATATTTGTTCAAAGATTTTTCAGACATTTTCATCTGAAGTTTTATATTCTTAGATAGGTAATTCCTTAAAAAAACCATGTAAATATGTTCAAATTATAGAATATCATGTATTTGCTAAGATTGTTCAAAAATATTATTCTAATATTAGATTAAATATTACTCTAAACCTCAGCTTATCAAAGTTTAATTTTATTTTAATGAATCATAATATTAGCATTAAAAGACTTTAGTAATAAGTCTTTAGAAATTTTGGAGATTAAACGTAAAAGTTTCCTTAAAATAATTCCGATAGAGAATTTTGAAAATTTCATTAAATTCGTAATAAATAATTCCCTGATGAATATTCTTTTACTGGAAGACGACTTGATTCTTTCTGCTGAACTTGGAAAATTTCTGGAGTCTAATAATTTTAATTGCGACCGTATTTATGACGGCGATACTTTTCTTCGTCAGATTAAAAACAACATTTACGATTTATTTCTTTTGGACATTAATGTTCCAAAAATAAATGGGCTGGATGTCTGTCAGACCATTCGTTCGTTTGATAAAAACACACCTATAATTATCATTTCGGCTTATGGCGACATCTCAGATAAAAAAGACGCCTTCACCAGATTGGCAGATGATTATTTGGTAAAACCTTTCCAGTTTGAGGAATTACTCCTTAGAATCAATTCTTTATTGCGTAGAAAAGTTCCTTCCGAAAATATAGATCTGGATATTATCAGAGTAGATGATTTAATTATCAATAAAACAGAACAGAAAGTGTTTCGAGCCGGAAATGAGATTGCATTAACACTGAAAGAATTCCAGCTTTTGGTTTATCTTGCAGAAGCTCAGGGTAGAACAGTATCTAAGCAGCAGATCACAGAGAATGTCTGGGAACATAATTTTAATACCAATACCAATACAGTAGAAGTGTATATCAACTTTTTACGAAAAAAAATTGATAAAGAATATAAAGTAAAGCTCATTCACACAAGATCCGGATTCGGGTATTATCTAAATCCTTTGTAGATGTCATTAAAAAGGAAGATTGCGCTTACTTTAAGTATTTCTTTTTCGCTGCTTTTCGGGGTGGTTTTAATTATCATATATATATCATTCAACGATTTTAGAAGAGAAGAATTTAAAGAGAGATTTATCAGAAGACTGGGTTTTACTACCAACTTCATTTCAAAATCTAAAAATTTTGAAGAAGAAGCGCCTATATTTTTTAATGAAAACTCGGATAATTTCCTTCTCAATGAAACGATTTTAATATTTAATGCCAAAAAGGAACTCATCTACAGTACGATAAAAGATGAAAAAGTAACCTGGGATCATAAATTGCTGACAAAACTCGACAGCAAAACTGATATTTACCAGGAAAATACATCTCCTGAGATTTATGCCGCTTTGAAAAATATCAATGGAGAAAATTATTACATTCTTACTTATGCTTATGATACCAACGGAAAATCTAAACTGGCTTATCTTGAATATCTGCTTATAACAGCATTTATTACCTGCACACTTTTAATAGGTTTTTTCAGCTATTATTTCATGGGCAAATTTCTCAAACCGCTGGAAGATCTGAATAAGGAAATTTCTGAAGTCACCGCACATAAACTAACTACACAGATTTCGGCAGAGGAGTCCAATGATGAAGTCAGTATTCTGGCAAGATCATTCAATACCATGATTGCACGGTTGAATGATGTATTTCAATCGCAAAAAGACTTTACCGCAAGTGCTTCGCATGAGATACGTACTCCAATTACAAGAATGGCTTTTCAGCTAGAAAATCTTATTAAGTTTGGCAGCCATTCGCCTGAAACCGTTTCTTCATTACAACAAATGCTGAAAGACGTTTACCAGCTTTCTGATCTTACTAATTCCCTGATGCTGCTTACAAAATTTGATAAAGAAAATATTCAGAGCATTTATGAAGAAGTAAGAATTGATGAAATTATTTTTGAGTCTTTTGATACTGTAAAAAAAAATTATCCAAATCTCAGAATGGATTTCCTTATTTCTGAAGATACACAGGAAAATGCTTTTTTAACCATTAAAGGAGTAGCCTCGCTGCTTATGATTGTATTTATTAATTTACTTAAGAATGCCGCAGTCTATTCCGATGATGCAGAAGCAAAAATATTGATTACCGAAACAGATAACCAGCTTATCGTACAGGTAAGTTCTCATGGGAAAACAATATCAGAAGAAGAGCAGCCAAAACTTTTTGATGCATTTATGCGTGGTAATAATTCTCAGAATATTGCAGGTTCCGGATTGGGACTCAGAATCGTAAAACGAGTTCTGGAATATCATAGTGCCGATATTGTTTACGCAGCCCACTCAGAAGATCTTAATGTTTTTAAAGTAATTTTCACTACTACATAGATTTTAAGATAATCAAATACCATTTTTCATCATTCTGTGCTTAATAATATAATTTAATTTTTTTTTAAGCAGCCTTTAAGTTCGTTTTAATCAGACAGCCTCATTTTTGCTTCAAAATAGAGAGAATGAACAAAATTGCAGGGCTGTTTGTGATAATTTCTTCAATTATTTCGGCGCAGCAGCAAATGTCACTTTTAGATTGCGAAAATGCTTTTCAGCAAAACAATCTACAGCTTCTTGCCGAGCAATACAGCATCAATATGGCTGATGCAGATATTCTGCAGGCGAAAATCTGGGAACTACCTCAGGTAAATGGCTACATTAATGGTTACAATCCCGAAGGACGAAGATTTCTGGATGCAGGAAGAGCTAAAGGTTTAGAAGTTACCCAGCTGATTTATATGGGTGGAAAAAAGAAAAATGAAGTTGCTTTCGCAAAATCTAACAAAGAACTTGCGCAACTTCAGTTTGCACAACTTTTAATAGAGCTTAGAACCCAGCTTCATACCAATTATTATAACCTTTATTACGAAAAACTTAAGCTTGAAAGCATCAATAAGCAGCTGGGTTATATGAATGATCTTCTGAAAGCTTATAAAATCCAGTCAGCAAAAGGAAATGTTTCGCTGAAAGATGAGGTTCGTCTGCAGAGTATTGTGATTCAGCTTAATAATGATAAAGTTGAAATCAATAAAAATATTCTTGAATTTGATCAGAACCTAAAAGTCCTTACCGGAATTACAGAAGGAATAGATCCGCAAATTTCAGATAATGAAGTAAAAGAAATACTTGCTTCGCAACCATTCGGAGACGAAGATGAGCTCAAAAGAAAGGCATTGGAAAATAATGCGGATTATTTATTTGGTCTGAAGCTTATTGAAAATGCCAAACTTTATGCTTTGTGGCAAAAATCAATGAATGTTCCCGATCTCACTGTGGGAGCAGAATACGATCAGGCTTCCGGAACTTTTAATAATGAAATCAATCTGAAAGTAGGAATTCCTTTACCTCTTTGGAAAAGCAACAGAGGAAATGTTGAAAGAGCCAATTTTGCCATAAAACAAAATCAGAAAAATGCAGAATTTCAGAAACTGGATCTTGAAACTAAGGTGCAATCTGCATTTCTGGCGTGGAAAAACCAATATGAGCAGCTAGCTGAAATAAAATCAACTGATCTAGACAATCTTGATCTGGTGTATAACGGAATGCTTAAAAATTTCAGAAATGGAAATATCAGTCTGATTGAATTTACAGATTTTATGGAAAGTTACCGACAAACTGCGCTTCAGATTTATGATATGAAGAATGAGCTGATCCGGTCTGCTGAAAGACTCAAACAATTGGTACAGACTAAAATCTTCTATTAAATAATGTTAGTCAGGACAAAAAACATCTGCAATATTAAAACAAGTTATTTAAAAATCATTGCGCTCCTTTAGTTTAAAAAATTCTATAATGAAAAAGATAATTACAACTATATTTTCAGCATTGCTTTTATGGTCATGCTCTAAGCCAGAAATTGCAAAAACTCCAGAACCAAAAGGTTTTGAACTGAGCAACACCATGCTGGAATCTATTTCGACTGTAAAAGCAGAAACCCGGGTGATTGAAGATTATTACAGCTTCTATGGTAAAATTGCTGCAGATGCCAATTCTTACATTGATGTTTTTCCTTTGGTAGGCGGAAATGTGATGAGCGTGAATGTTGAGCTTGGAGATTATGTGAAAAAAGGGCAGGTTCTCGCAACGATAAGAAGTACAGAATTGGCTGAAATTCAGAAAGAGATAAGCGATGCTAAAACTGATTTAATTGTAGCTAAAAACAATCTCAGAGTCGCAAAAGAAATGTATGAGGGAAAACTCACCACAGAGAGGGAGGTTCTTGAGGCTAGAAGTCAGCTGCAGAAAGCAGAAGATCAATTACAGCGAGCAAGTGCTGTAAGCACGGTTTACAATGTAAGAAATGGAAACATTTACAGTGTTTTGTCGCCTATCAGTGGTTATATTGTACATAAAGATATTAATAAAGATATGCAGCTGAGAAGTGACCGCAGCGAAAATATTTTTGACGTAGCCAATACCACCAATGTCTGGGCAATTATGAATGTGAATGAATCTGACATTGATAAAATAAGTCTGGGAATGCTGGCTCAGGTTTCCACTCTTTCTTATCCCGACAAAATTTTCACCGGTAAAATTGACAAAATATTTAAAATCATTAATCCTGAAACCAACGCAATGCAGGCAAGAGTGGTTTTGGATAATGCCAACGGATTGTTGATTCCGGATAGCAAAGCAACCATTAAAGTTTTAAAGTCTGAAAATAAAACAGCTCTTTCTGTTCCCTCAAAGGCAGTCATTTTTGATGATGACAGAAGTTATGTTGTTGTTTTCAAATCAAGAACTGATGTGAAGATCAAGGAGATTCAGGTGCTGAAGCAAGTGGGAGATGTCACATACATTTCTGAAGGTCTTCAAGAAGGTGAAAACGTAATTACCAATAATCAGTTGCTGATTTATCGTTCATTAAAAAATTAATTCTTTAGCCATTAAGATACTGAAAGCAGTAAACAATTGAGAATTAACCTATTTTATAAACCACAAGCATTAATTCGATGTTTCTTAATTCAGTTTTAAACTTCATTGTTCTTAATGGTTTTTAAATTCTTTAGATACAATTAAACATTAGGAATTAGAAATAAAGCTAAACCTAATATCTAAACATCTGTTCAAATGAATAAATTTATCAAAAATATCATCGCGTTCTCACTCAAAAATAAAGCTTTTACTTTCGTTTGGGTAGGGATTTTGGCGATTGCGGGATTTATAAGCTTCAAAAATATGCCGATTGAGGCTTTTCCTGATGTTACCAATACGCAGATTGTGATTATTACACAATGGGAGGGAAGAAGTGCGGAAGAAGTAGAACGTTTTGTAACAACACCTATAGAACTTGCAATGAGTCCGGTTCAGAAAAAAACAAGCGTAAGAAGCAATACGATGTTTGGGCTTTCGATTGTTAAAATACTTTTTGATGATGGGGTTGATGATATGTTTGCCCGGAATATGGTTAATAATCAACTCAGAAATGTAAGTCTTCCCGAAGGAATTGACCCTGAAGTGCAGCCTCCTTACGGACCTACCGGTGAGATTTTCAGATATACTTTAGAAAGCAAAACTAAAGATTCCCGGGAGCTTTTAACCTTACAAAACTGGGTGATAGACAGAGCACTTCGTGGAGTTCCGGGAGTTGCCGATATCAATGTTTTTGGTGGTCAGGAAAAAGTTTTTGAATTGAGTACAGATCCGAGAGCGTTGGATAAATATGGTTTGACACCCCTTGAAGTATACGAAGCGGTTACCAAAAGCAACCTGAATGTAGGAGGAGATATTATTGAAAAAAACGGTCAGGCTTATGTGGTGAGAGGTATTGGTTTGGTGCAGTCTGTTGATGATATTGCCAATATAACTATTCATAATGACAACGGAAATCCTATTTTGGTTAAAAATGTGGCAGAAGTCCACGAAAGTTCTTTGCCAAGAGTAGGACAGGCTGGTCTCAATAAACATGATGATACTGTAGAAGGGATTGTGGTGATGAGAAAAGGTGAAAACCCGCGTGAAGTTTTGGTGGATGTAAAAGCTAAAATTCAGGAACTCAACGAAAAAATTCTTCCCAAAGATGTCAAAATGGTTACTTTCTATGATCGTGACAATCTGATGGATTTTACTACAGAAACCGTAATGCACAATCTTCTGGAAGGAATTATTCTTGTAACAGTCATTGTCTTGATTTTTATGGCAGACTGGCGTACTACACTGATTGTTTCCATCATCATTCCGCTGTCTCTGCTTTTTGCGTTTTTATGCCTGAAAATGGCCGGGATGAGTGCCAATCTATTATCGCTTGGAGCAGTAGATTTTGGGATTATCATAGACGGAGCCGTCGTCATGGTAGAAGGTATTTTTGTAATGCTGGATCATAAAGCCAAAAAATATGGTCACGAACGATTCAATAAATTAGCCAAAGCAGGCTGGATCAAGCAAACTGGAACTGGCTTGGGAAAAGCAATTTTCTTCTCTAAGCTGATTATCATTACCTCTCTGATCCCGATTTTCTCTTTTCAGAAAGTAGAAGGAAAAATGTTTTCTCCATTAGCTTTCACACTTGGTTTTGCATTAATGGGAGCCCTTATTTTTACGCTCACTCTAGTTCCTGTTCTTACTCATTTGCTTTTGAATAAAAATGTAAGAGAAAAGAACAATCCATTTGTTAATTTCTGGGACAGAATTGTTCTGAATGGATTTAAGTTTACCTTCAGGAATAAAAAAATTAGTTTGCTGGTAGCTATTTCTTGTATGGCAATAAGTCTTTTTTCAGCAAAATTTTTAGGAACAGAATTTTTACCGCAGCTTAATGAAGGGTCACTTTGGATTACAGCAGAAATGCCGATGAGTTCTTCATTAAAAGAATCTCTGAAAACAGCGGATATTCTGAAGAAAGACATTATGAGCGTTCCTGAGGTGACCGATGTTTTGGCACAAACCGGACGAAGTAATGACGGAACCGATCCGAACGGCTTTGGATTTGTGCAGTTTGCAGTGAATTTGAAACCGAAAGATGAATGGAAACGTAAAATCAGTTACGATCAGCTGATTGAAGAAATTGATAAAAAACTGAGGAATTATCAAGGGATTACTTTCAATTATTCACAGCCGATTTCAGATAACGTAGCAGAAGCAGTGGCAGGTTTTAAAGCAGAAAACGGGATTAAAATTTATGGTGATAATCTTCAGACTTTAGATGATTTAGCTGAAAAGGTTTTAAAATCAATAAAAGATGTAGACGGGGTACGGGATGCGGGAATTATTAAAAATGTTGGTCAGCCGGAAGTAAATGTAGTTTGGGACAGAAACAAAATGGCGGCTTACGGAGTAATGCCAGAAGATGCGCAGACTGTTCTGGAAATGGCTTTTGGAGGGAAAACAGCTTCTGAAATGTATGATGGCGAAAGAAAATTCCCTATTCGTCTGCGCTATTCCCAGGAATATCGGAAAGATGAAAATGATATTGCTTCGCTGATGATTCCTACACAGGATGGAACGATGATACCTTTGAAAGAAGTTGCAAATATTGTGAAAAATAATGGAGCTGCATTTATTTATCGTGATGATATCAAACGGTATATCGGGGTGAAGTTTTCTATCCGTGACCGTGATTTGGGCGGAACGATTGCTGATGCACAAAAAGAAGTTTCAAAAATCAATTTGCCGGAAGGATATAAGATAGGATGGACCGGTCAGTTTGAAAATCAACAGAGAGCAACTAAAAGATTGACGCAGGTTGTTCCGATCAGTATTCTGGGAATCTTCTTTCTTCTTTTTATTCTTTTCGGAAATATGAAAGATTCTCTTTTAGTTTTGGCAAATGTACCTTTTGCATTAATTGGCGGCATCATTGCTTTGCATGTCACCAATATGAATTTCGGGATTTCTGCAGGGGTGGGAATGATCGCTTTACTGGGAATCTGTATTCAGAACGGTGTTATTCTCATCACGGAATTTCACCAGAACTTCAAAAATGGTCTTTCACTGGATGATTCTATATTGAATGGAGTAAAATCCCGAACCAGACCTGTCATTATGACTGCTTTGATGGCTTCCATCGGTTTGCTGCCTGCGGCACTATCTACAGGAATTGGCTCAGAATCTCAAAAACCTTTGGCGATTGTGATTATTGGGGGATTAATTACGGCTACAGTCCTCACACTACTCATTTTTCCGATCATTTTCTGGATTTTTAACAGAAGTAAAAGAACTGAGTTAATATAGATTCTATTTTAATGATATTAATGTTGTAATAAATTATTTCTTGTAAGAAAAAATATAAAAGTTTATTTAGTTAAAAAAAAATGAGGCGCAGTAAAAATCTAACTGCGCCTCTGCTATGATAAATTTGTGTCTGCTGAAATTAAAAACCTAATCCTACTGCAAATCCTCTTACAGCATTAGGATATGATGACAGCGATGTTGCTGCACCTGTGGTTGTGTTGATAGTATAAATATTTGTGCTGGTTCCAACGGTAGCCACCAAATATGCTTTCTGGCTCATACTACCGATGTCGAAGCCGTCAGCTCCGTCAATATTGATTCCCAAAGCACCTCTTTCTACCAATGTTCCGTTATTTGGCGGATCCTGCAGATATACTTTGTCTGTATTGGTATCAATCACAAAAAGCATAGTAGAAGTTGCACCTGCAAAATTATTGGTGTAAGCCGCTGCTCCTAGAGAAGGAGTTCCCGGATTAATCATTCCGTCAACTGCAGAAATAGTTCCGTCATTCGGATTGAGTCTTAAATTTTGTCCGGTATTGCTTACTACTCTTATCCTGTCAACCGTAGGATTAAAATCAAAGCCAAACTGTGTACCCAATAGAAGTGTCGGAAGCTGTACGCCTACTTGTGTAGCAGCACCTGTTCCCAGATTGATTGTATATATTCTGCTTGTGCTTCCCATTGCATAAAGCTGTCCGTTGGTAGGTCTGAAATCAATTCCAACAATATTTTCTCCGGTCTGCAATCCGGTAATTGCTTTAGACACAGGCTGTGGATTATTTGGATTGAAAATTTGTAAAGCGTTCGAGTTATCTACTGCATAAGCGACAGGATTAGTCGGAATTGCCAGATCAATAACTTTCTGCGAAAGTGAGCCGATAGCTGTTGCTTTTCCGGAATTAAGATCCACAGTATACAGATTATTCTGCATCCCGGTTGTCGCTGCCATTAATGCAATTTTATTGTCAGGATTAATATCAAAAGCTGCCTGCCCTGTAAAAGTGATGCCCAAACTTCCCACTTCTACCAATACGCCATTGTTTGGAGGATCTTGTTTAAACAGTTTTCCTGAATTTACATCCAAATCATAAAGAATAGTGGAGGCAGCTCCGGATACGCTGTTTGTATAAGCCACTCCCATTATAGAAGAAGTTGTGGCAATACTTGTATCTGTAGCAGCTACAGCACCGGTTTCAGGATTGAGTCTGAGATTTTGTCCGGTATTGGTAACCAATCTTATTCTGTCAACAGTAGGATTGAAGTCAATGGAAGCTACAGCTCCCGAAATCATAGGGCTGAATGCAGTATTGCTTACAACTCTTGAAGCACCTGTAGAAGTATTGATAATATAAAACTTACTGGCATCTGATACCGCATAAAGTTCGCCGGTTGCAGGTCTGAAATCAATACTTAATAATTTTTCTCCTGAAGGAATTCCCGAAATAGCTTTTGTAGAACTAAAAGAAGCAGAGTTATTGGCATTGAATGAAACCAGCTGATTATTGCCGGTCAATCCATACACCATTACATCTGGTTTCATCATATTCATGATAGGTTCTTCCATCATCACATTATCATCATCACAAGATATTACCGAGACTAAGGCAAATGCAACGATTGAAGAGTAAAAAAGTTTTCTCATAATAATTTAATTTTAAGGTTGTATGGTCATTTACGAAAGAAAAATTGACTTGGATTTTCAGAGTGCAATTTTTTTTTATCAAATTTTTGTTTAAATTTGCACTTCTGTTTACGGAATGATGAGGTTTGTGACTTTACTGGGTTTGAATATTTAAACTTTTTTTGATAAAAAGATTTTGGTATATAAAAATTCATTATATTTGCACACCGAAAATTTGAATAAAACAATAAATAAATAATTTAAATCATGGCAAAGGAAACGTTTAATCGTAACAAACCACACTTGAACATTGGTACTATTGGTCACGTTGACCATGGTAAAACTACACTTACTGCAGCTATTTCTGCTGTATTAGCGAGCAAAGGTCTTGCTGAGAAAAAAGATTTCTCTGCTATTGACTCTGCTCCTGAAGAAAAAGAAAGAGGTATCACTATTAATACTGCTCACATTGAGTACGAAACTGAAAAAAGACACTATGCTCACGTTGACTGTCCAGGTCACGCGGATTATGTAAAGAACATGGTAACTGGTGCTGCTCAGATGGATGGAGCTATCGTTGTGTGTGCTGCTACTGACGGTCCAATGCCTCAGACTAGAGAGCATATCTTGCTTTGTCGTCAGGTAAACGTACCTAGAATTGTTGTTTTCATGAACAAAGTTGACATGGTAGACGATGCTGAATTATTAGAGCTAGTTGAAATGGAATTGAGAGACTTATTGTCTACTTATGATTTCGACGGTGATAACTCTCCAGTAATTCAAGGTTCTGCATTAGGTGCACTTACAGCTGCTACTTCTAGCCCTGTTAACACTGAAGATCAGTGGTTCAAGAGCGTTGAAGCTTTGATGGATGCTGTTGATACTTGGATCGAAGAGCCGGTAAGAGATACTGACAAGCCATTCTTAATGCCAATTGAGGACGTATTCTCTATTACAGGTAGAGGTACTGTAGCAACTGGTAGAATCGAAGCTGGTATTATCAATACAGGTGATCCTGTAGATATCGTTGGTATGGGTGATGAAAAATTAACTTCTACAATTACAGGGGTTGAAATGTTCAGAAAAATCCTAGACAGAGGTGAAGCTGGTGATAACGTAGGTCTATTGTTGAGAGGTATTGAAAAAACTGACATCAAGAGAGGTATGGTAATCGCTAAGAAAGATTCTGTTAAGCCACACAAAAAATTCAAAGCATCTGTATATATTCTTTCTAAAGAAGAAGGTGGACGTCACACTCCATTCCACAACAAGTACCGTCCTCAGTTCTACGTAAGAACAACTGACGTTACAGGTGAGATCTTTTTACCAGAAGGTGTAGAAATGGTAATGCCTGGTGATAACTTAGAAATCTCTGTAGAATTGTTACAGCCAATCGCTCTTAACGTAGGTCTTAGATTTGCGATCAGAGAAGGAGGTAGAACAGTTGGTTCAGGTCAGGTTACTGAAATCTTAGACTAATCATCTTAATATAATAAAGTTCCGTAAGGAAGCTTACGGAACTTTTTAATCTACGGGCATCGTCCAATGGTAGGATACCGGTCTCCAACACCGTTGATCAGGGTTCGAATCCTTGTGCCCGTGCAAATATAAATTATGAGTTCATTTGTCGATTTTTTAAAAGGTTCTTATAACGAATTCAGACATAAAGTAGAATGGCCAAAATGGGCAGATTTACAGTCTTCTACCATCGTAGTAACTGTAGCGACTGTAATTTTATCGCTTTTTACTTTTGGAGTTGATGAATTGTTTTCTAAAGCAATCAGCAACATTATAGGAATACTAATCAACAGCTTCAACTAATAAAAGATATTTTCCATAATGAGCGAATTGAAATGGTATGTGCTGAAAGCGATCAGCGGACAGGAAAATAAAGTGAAAAACTATATTGAGACAGAAATCAAACGTTTGGGTTTTGAGCAATATGTTACTCAGGTAGTGATTCCTATGGAAAAGGTTATTCAGCTTAGAAATGGGAAAAAAGTACCAAAAGAAAGACCATACTATCCTGGTTATCTGATGATAGAAGCTGATTTAATGGGTGAGATTCCTCACGTTATTAAAAATATTCCGGGAGTTATTTCATTTTTGAGCCTTACCAAAGGAGGAGATCCTGTTCCTATGAGAAAATCAGAGGTCAATAGAATGTTAGGCAGAATGGATGAGCTTTCAGAATTTGCTACTGATGCAGAGATTCCTTTTATTGTTGGTGAAAATGTAAAAGTAATCGACGGACCTTTCAACGGCTTCAACGGAACAGTTGAAAAAATTCTTGAAGATAAAAAGAAAATTGAAGTATCAGTTTTAATCTTCGGAAGAAAAACTCCGATGGAGTTAAGCTATATGCAGGTAGAGAAAGTATAAATTATACTTATTAGAATAGAAAATACCGTTCAGAATGAGCGGTATTTTTATTTTATTAACTTCTTGTGAGTTATGTTATGCAAATGATTGTGAAAAAAAATAAGTATATTTTCAATTTAGTCTTTTTATTTATTTAAGTTTTAGATTTCATAATCATATATTTTTAAAAAAATTCTAACAATAATATATTATTTAAATTTTAACATAAGAATCATTTATTTATTTTTAAGTGTATTGAAAATCAATATTTTATATGCTTGTGTTTGTTGTTTTTAGAACTTTTAGTAGTATGTTTGTTACCTAATAATTAAACATATTTTATGAAAGAAAAAGTTATTCTTACTGCTTCCCCTAACAAATGCTGATCATTTTGATAATCTACGGGGATTAATGTTTATAATGTCGGTAATGAAACAGGAGATGAAGTAATTTGGAAAATCTTGAAGCAGTAACTGTTTTTCATTATCGCGGTAAAAATCTTGAACAGTGAAATGAGAGATCAGATTTTTTCTTTGATAGAATCTTTACGACAAAGAATAGCAGTAATGCAAATCTTAATGCTATATTATAATGTAATAAAAGATGTTGGCTTCTTGTATAAGAAAACTATTGCTGAAATTAATGAAGTACTTTATTAAAACATTTTTGCTCATAATTATTATCAATATAGTAGTAGAAAATACATATTCGTCAATTGCTCCATTTTTAATTGGGGCAATTGGTATTTATTACGTGGCTACTTATCCCATTTTTATAGTTGTTTTTTTAATAATTCTACACTTTCTCAATTTGTTTTTAAAAGATAGGCTAGACTTTATTCTCAGGTTGTTTTGCCTTTATTTTTTCACTATTTTATTATATAATGTTTTTAATGACTTTTTTCCATATCGCTTTGAAGGATATAAAAATATGATAGATCTCAGTGTAGAAGAATATTATAAAACTCTTATTATATTATACGTATGTGGAGCTATTAATTCGGGATATTTTTTTGCAAAGTATAAATTTGTAAGGAGAGATGTTATTTTTATTTTACTATTTTTCATAAGTACCGTTATTATGAAGTTTTTTAAGCTTCAAGATATTTTTTCTCATTTTTTTAGCTAATCTAATGAAAGAAAGAATTAATAATTTAGTGAAAGATTTGATTGAGTTTAAGGTTTATCAAAAACTGCTCATGAAACTATTGATGATATTTGTTTTGATGACTGTGGTAGGTACATTGTCTCATGAGTTTGGGCACTTTGTTGTGGTTGAAATTCTAGGAATGGATGGAGAGATACATTATTCCTATATGAGAACAATAAAAAATGAGAATTATCGTCATCTCTTTAAATGGGAAAGTATATTGATTTCTTTAGGCGGACCAATTCAGACCATGTTAACAGGAACATTGGGTTTTTTGTTATTATATGAATTCAAAAATGAAATATTAAAAAGATCAAGATTAGAAAGGAAGCATTGGGCAATGGTTTTCATGGCAATGTTCTGGCTTAGACAAACAGCAATTTCTTTTATGATAATAGCTGTTTATCTTTTTCAAGGGCTGATCATGCAGAAAGGTGATGAAAGTCGTATTTCTCTAAAATTAGGATTGCCCGTTTTTACACTTGATATAATTACAGGTTTTGTAGGTTAAATTATAATTTCAATCGTCATTTTTAAATTTATTCCTATAAGTCAGAGGTTTACTTTCATTTTATCAGGTTTTGCAGGAGGTGTTTTGGGGTATGTATTATGGATGGAAATTTTAGGACCAAAAATTTTGCCCTAAATTAGTTTCTTTATAAAAATCAACGAATTGCTTTTGCTAGTTAGAAAATATTTCATAATTTTGCCATCCGAAAGTAGGGTTGCTGTATGTGAGTAGGTAACCTACTGAATAATAAATGCTTCCAAACTCATTAATTATTCAAATTTAAAAAATAAAAAATGGCTAAAAAAGTCTTTAAAATGGTAAAACTTCAGGTGAAAGGTGGCGCTGCTAACCCTTCTCCGCCAGTAGGTCCGGCTTTGGGTTCTGCAGGTGTGAACATCATGGAGTTTTGTAAGCAATTTAACGGAAGAACTCAAGATAAGCCAGGACAAGTTTTACCTGTAGTAATTACAGTGTACGAAGACAAATCTTTTGAATTCGTAATCAAAACTCCTCCTGCAGCAATCCAGTTGATGGATGCGGCTAAAATCAAAGGTGGTTCCGGAGAACCAAACAGAAACAAAGTAGGTGCTGTATCTTGGGCTCAGGTTCAGAAGATCGCTGAGGACAAGATGACCGATCTTAACTGTTTTACTTTGGATTCTGCAGTTTCTATGGTTGCAGGTACTGCTAGATCTATGGGATTAAGAGTAACAGGAACTAAACCAACTTTTAACGCTTAATACTTAGAGAAATGGCAAAATTGACTAAAAAGCAAAAGGAAGCTTTAAGCAAAGTAGAAAAAGGAAGAATCTATAATCTTGAAGAAGGTTCTGCTCTTGTAAAAGAGGTGAATACTGCAAAGTTTGATGCTTCTGTAGATATCGCTGTAAGATTGGGTGTAGATCCAAGAAAAGCAAACCAAATGGTAAGAGGTGTTGTATCTCTTCCTCACGGTACCGGTAAAGATGTTAAAGTATTGGCTTTAGTAACTCCGGATAAAGAAGCTGAGGCTAAAGAAGCTGGTGCAGACTATGTAGGTCTTGATGAATATTTACAAAAAATAAAAGACGGTTGGACAGATGTTGACGTTATCGTTACAATGCCGGCTGTTATGGGTAAATTAGGACCATTGGGTAGAGTATTAGGACCAAGAGGTTTGATGCCTAACCCAAAATCAGGTACTGTAACAATGGAAATTGGTAAAGCAGTAACTGAAGTAAAAGCGGGTAAAATTGACTTTAAAGTAGATAAATACGGTATTATCCACGCTGGTATTGGTAAAGTATCTTTCGATGCTGCTAAAATCAAGGAGAATGCTCAGGAATTAATCTCTACTTTGATCAAAATGAAGCCAACTGCTGCTAAAGGTACTTATGTGAAGTCTATCTATCTTTCTTCTACAATGAGTCCGGGTATTGCAATTGATACTAAATCTGTTAACTAATTATAATCCTTAAGACAATGACAAAAGACCAAAAAGTTGTAGCAATACAAGAGATCAAAGATTTGCTTCAGGATGCTAAAGTAGTTTATGTAGCAGATCTAGATGGTTTGAACGCTGCTAAATCTTCTGACTTCAGAAGACAGGCTTTCAAGCAAAATATTAAAGTAAAAGTGGTGAAAAATACACTTTTGCAAAAAGCAATGGAACAGATTGAAGGAGTAGATTATTCTGAAATGTTCCAGACTTTTAAAGGTAACTCTGCATTAATGATTGCTGAAACAGCTAATGCTCCGGCAAAATTAATCAAAGACTTTAGAAAAAAAGAAGAGAAACCTGCATTGAAGTCTGCTTTCGTACAGGAAACTTTCTATGTTGGTGACAACAACCTGGAGATGTTGGCAAACATCAAGTCTAGAGAAGAAATGATCGGAGAAATTATCGGATTACTTCAGTCTCCAATCCAAAGAGTTGTTTCTGCTCTTCAAAACAAACCTGAGACAGTAGAAGCTAAAGCTGAAGAAGCTGCACCTGCGGCAGAAGAGGCTCCTGCTACTGAAACTCCGGAAACTCCAGCTGCTGAAGGAGAAACTCCAGCTGCTGAATAATTACACTCAAAAAATTAAATAAATAATCAACAAAAACATTACAACAATGTCAGATTTAAAAAATTTAGCTGAAACGCTAGTAAACTTAACAGTAAAAGACGTAAATGAATTAGCTGCTATCCTTAAGGATGAGTACGGAATTGAGCCAGCTGCTGCTGCAGTAGTTGTTGCAGGTGGTGGTGCAGGTGAAGCTGCTGAAGAAAAAACAGAATTCGACGTAATTCTTAAGTCTGCAGGTGCTTCTAAATTAGCTATCGTTAAATTGGTAAAAGATTTAACTGGTGCTGGTCTTAAAGAAGCTAAAGATATCGTAGATGGTGCTCCTGCTCCAATCAAGACTGGTATCTCTAAAGACGAAGCTGAAGCTCTTAAGAAGCAATTAGAAGAAGCTGGTGCTGAAGTAGAATTGAAGTAATTCATTTTCTTACAATATTTGAAGCTGTTCCATATAGGAGCAGCTTTTTTTATTTTATCAGTAGAATTAAATGAAATTATCATGATTGATAATATGAATTTTGTAAAGTGTTTATGCTGTAATACTGTAAATATTGTTTTGTATCTTTGCAAAAAAAATACAATATCATCGCTGCAGCTTTTTTAGGCAAGAAGTCAAATCAATATGGTAAAGACAAAAATGTAAAATATTTGTCTTTATTTTTATTGTTGTTTGTTTCTTTCCTCAACAACGTATTAGCCCAAAATGTTGATGAACCTCAGCAAAGTCAGATATATGTATCAGAGGGAGCTTTTATATATTCGGGAGATCCTGATTTTACTCAACAGATTACTGATAAAACCATAACGGTAAATAAATCCGAAGTCAGTCTTACAATTTCTGCTGATAAAACCCGACTAATTGTTAAAGGCGAACAATCTAACAAAGAAATTTCAGATAAAGATCATAGAAAAGTATTAGCGACAGAAGCAAAAACAGAAGAAAAGCTTTTAGCTAAAACTAAAATTTATCTTAAAAAAAGGAAAGTTATTAGTTATAAGTTTAATAACGTGCCTTCTGATGAGCATCTGAACACCGGTAAAAGTATTAATACTTCGTTTGTACACGAAACGTCTACATATAATTTTCTAAAATATTTTCTTAAGTTCACAGAGAAAATAAACGTAAGCTTAGAATTTGTTTACAGTCAGAAATACGCACTTTATAAAAGTGTATATTCTACTTATCATTATTCCACATTTTATTCTGTAAGACCTCCACCTATGCAAGTGCTTGATTGCTAAAGCAATCTTAAACCAACAAAAACTGAATAACCAATTCAATTTTTATTTATCAATTAATTTAATATTATGGAATTTAAATGCATAATGATATCGGCATTGTTTGCCGGTGTTATTTCATTTGCTCAAGTAGGAATAAATACTACGGTGCCACAGTCTACGCTTGATGTGAATGGAGATATTACCTTAAGAAATGAGCTTAGGGTGGGGGGAACAAAAACGACAAACGGTAACCCGGGAACAAATAATCAAATACTAGTTTCGCAAGGAGATAATGTAACTCCGGAATGGAAAACTTCCAAACTTGGTTTTTTTGAACAGGACGAATATAGAATTACTGAATCTAATGCAACTACTGATGAAATCGGAATTAACTTTGGTAATACAAGTACAGGTGACGGTATAGCAATCAGTCCGTTTGGAGAAAGTATTACTTCCTCTAGTCCTGTATGGAGTCCAATAACAGACTTAGCTTCAAGCTTCACGATTAAAAATACATTGAACCGAACTAATTTTTTATTTCAGACAGGTTTGGAGATGTCTAATGTAGGGACAACTACAGGTGCGTTTGTGCGTTTTGCCTGTGGAATCTTTATAGATGATCAGCTCAGAGCGATCAGAGCAGACCAAATTAATGCGATAAACAACAAAGGGGCAAAAAATCAGTCAATTTTTACATTAAGCTATACTGTAAACAATCTTTCAGCGGGACCTCACACGGTAAAAGTGGCTTGCAGAAGAATTACCTCAAGTGCAACTGGGTATCACTTTGCAATTGGTAGAACTACTACAGATGGTACACAGACAGTAAATAATTTTATGCTGAGATCAATATTGAAGTTTGATGTCAGTGAACAGGTTAAAATAATATATTAGACAAATGATGATTTTTAATAAATATATAGTTGTTCTTGCAATGATTTTCATAAATGGTCTTGCTTTTTCTCAAGTAGGCATCAATACTGAAACACCAAGAGCAAGATTAGATGTGCAGGGTAATTTAAGCATAAGAAACAGAATTTATCTGGGCGGTTCTGACAGCGTAAACGGATTGTTGGGTGATGTGGGTTCGGTTCTGGTTTCTCAGGGAGCCAATAACCCTCCTGTTTGGAAAGTTATAAGAAGACCAGATTTTGATCCTTTTTTATATACAATCTTTAATAATGAGGCTAGTGAAACACGCAACGGAATTATTTTCGCAGCTAATACTGCTGGCTCAGGATTTCAATTACATACTTTGAATCAAACTTTCGCAAGTTTTGCCGGAACTGAGATTACAGAGCTTCAGCGTAGTTTTCAAATAGATAATACACAAAATATATCTATATTAACATTCGAAACGATTGCCCATCTAGAATCTGCAAATCAGTTTACAGCTGCAGATTTCTCGTGTGGTATTTTTGTAGATGATTTACTTAAAGGAATTCGTGTGTACACCCTTAATCAGCCAGGAGCTGCTGTAACCCCTTTTTACACTTATGATTTGATTGCTGTAGTGAAAGATTTGCCTACAGGAAATCATGCTGCAAGAGTTGCATGTAAGAAGAGAGCTAATATCAATGCTTTTACCGGTCAATTGGGAATAGGAAAAAATATTGCCAATAATTTGAATGATTTTATGACTAAATCTTCTTTAGTCATAGAAACGTATGAAAAACCAAATGCAGGCAATACAGTTCCTGTGTATAATCCTTAATAAGTAGTTACAATGAAAAAATATATTTTGTTTTTATCCGTGATAATGAATCTGAATGCTCTATTAGCACAAACCGGAAATGTTGGAGTCGGCACAACAGTACCACGGTCTACTTTAGATGTTAACGGAACGATGAATATAAATAATGAAATCAACCTGGGAGGTACAAACTCAGCTGTTGGAAACTCCGGGACAGCAGGGGATTTGATTTCTGCTAATGGAGCAGCTAATCCTACTTGGAAAAAATTTGACTTGCCTAATGGTTATCTGGATGGATTTGTCCTTACTGGATCATCATTAAAATCAACTACTGTAGGAGCTTCTTTTGACGGAACGGGAGCAAATGGTATACCTTATACTGAAAATCAGACTCTTCCCGCTTCATGGGTTGAAATTGCAGGTGTTAGTGAACCTACTTTCAGAATAACAAAAGCTACAAATATTGTCAATATTTTTGTGCAGACAGTGGCACAGGTTACCGGTACAGATGCAACAGGATCGTTTGGCTGCGGGATATATATTGATGATCAGTTGAAATTTACACGAACCGGAATTGTAAGTGGCGCATCAGGTTCGTATCGAATACTTACTTTAAATGCTTCTATACCCAATTTAAGTGTAGGGACTCACAGTTATAAATTTGCATGTGCCCAAAGAAATGTTCCTGTAGGCAGTACTTTAACGATTGGTCAGTCACAAAATACGGCAGTATTGAGTACCACTATGGCAGGAACTTCATCATCATTAAAAATATTGGAGCCGATTCAATGATATATTAAGAATAATATAATTATAAATTGCTTTCTATTGTTGAAAGCAATTTTTTTTATAATATTAATTTGAAATTCATATTATTTGTCAGAATAATTGCTATTTTTGCAAAATACCACGTCTTTTTGAAAATACATTTATTAAATACTAACTTATATAAAAATCTAACAATTTCTTTTCCGGGATTGAAGTTCATTCTTTTTGCTATTTTTCTCAATTTTAATCTGTTTGTAAATGCGCAGGAAGGTTTTGGGAGTAGTCAGGAAATTACACTTCACGGTGATGTGCAGATATATTCATCTGATGAGAATTTCAACAAAAAAGTTCACTCAAAATATATTTACAAAGAGTATAGTTTAAATAATAAAGAATTTATAGTATTTAATTCAGAGAAAAATACTTTAAAAGAGAAATACGATCTTAAAAAAAATGTAAAAGCGGCAAAAGAAAAAAAAGATAAGCTGGCTTTTCAGGAAGTTAAAAAGAAAATTGATGATTTTGAAAGACGTAAGAGATCTTTTGATTTTCATAATCTAAAAGAATATCCTTCATCACAAGATTATCTTTCTCTATCACATCTCTTTAAAGATTCGGCAACCACTTCCTATTCTTATAATCTTCTGAAAATCAGCTGTACTGCAGAATTTTATGTTATTAAAATAGCATTAGATTTTCTACACAAAACAGATTTTCATTATTACAATAACAAATCATTAGATTGTTGTTTTTCAGAGGTCTTTTCTGTGAGACCACCACCTGTATTAGCTTGAATGTAGAATTTTTATATTATAATTTATACCTCATATTTATGAGGTGTTCTAATACTTTTAAGCATATATGGAAAATAAATATTTTTATAGGACATTACTAGTTTTAATTTTTTTTATGAACTCGTGGCTTTTGTCACAAACCATAGCCTCTTCAGAAGGTACAACTCTTTGTTCCAACTGTACGCCCAATGCGAATTGGACTACAGTTTCTGGTACACCAGATGTATCTAATCGTACTACTGCTGCAACTAACACAACAACAGGCGGTGGTGCCACATGGAACTTAAGCCCTTTACCAGTACCTCCTAACAATCATAACTTCTTTATTACTTTAAGAGATATAGGAACTGTTGCTGGTGAGGAAGCCATAAGAGTGACAATGTCTGGTCTTACAGTTGGGAGAGAATATGAAGTCTTGGTCTACACTTTATCTGCAACTGCACCAGCTTATAGTCCTACTTTTATAGATGCCTTTGCTTACCAATTAGAAGGTGCCTCCAGAGTAAATATTACACAAACTGTAGCAACTAGAAACACTTGGGTTACAAGAAGACTTCGTTTTATAGCATCTGCAACTACAAGAACTCTAACCTTTTATCCTGGCTCTAATGCATCTACATCCAGCTTTGAATCAATAAATGTTTCGGTTACGGCAAATGCTATCAATGCTGTACCTATTGCTGTAAATGATAATGCAACTACTCTTCAGAATACACCTGTGACGATAAATGTGGCAACTAATGATACTGATCCCGACGGAAGTGTTGTTGCCAATACTGTAAGATTTACTGGTGGGCAGACCTCGGTTGTTACTACTCAGGGAACATGGTCTGTAAATACGACGACCGGACAAGTAACATTTACTCCGGTAGCTGGTTTTGTTGGTATGGCTACAATCCCTTATACAATACAAGATAATTATACACTGAATGGTGTAAGTTCTCCAAGTGCATCTTCTAATGCATTTATAAGTGTAATTGTAAAAGCTGATACTGATGGTGACGGAATAACTAATGATCTAGATCTTGATGATGATAATGACGGTATTTTAGACTCTGTCGAATGCCCGGAAACAAATACGGTAACAAATGGTACTTTTACTACTAATTTAAATGGTTGGACAAACAGTGGCGGCTGGGTGGCTGCAGGCGGAACATCTCAAAATACTACTGATAATGCTGTAAACCAAACATTATCTCAATCATTATCAAATTTAGATAAACCTTACGATGGTGTAATTGCTTTAACACTTACTGTTGGAGCTCAAGATGGTGGTAATTCAGCGGGAAGTACGGCTTCTCTTGATATTCTGCTTAACAATGTTGTTTATGCCACTTTGAATAACAGTACGGTAAGAACTGTGGGAACCAATAATGTAACGATAACCATGGCAAATGGAGCCGTGAGTGATTTTACTCCATTTTCTACAGCTTCACAAACAGGATTTACAACCCGGACTTTCACTATTAATATACCTTATTCCGGACCTGCTACGGCAACATTGGCATTTAGAATGAATGCCATTCAGGATGACTGGAGTCTTGATAATATTTCTATACCTCTTGCTCTTTGTGATACCGATAATGATGGAACTCCAGATTATCTAGATCTGGATTCTGATAACGACGGTTGTTTTGATGCAGTAGAAGGTGATGAAAATGTTACATTGTCACAGATAAACGCTAACGGAAGTATTAATACAACAGCTAATGGTGGGATAAATGCCAATGGTGTTCCGAACTTGGTTAATACATCTGGTGCTGCTGATATAGGAAGCGACGTCGGACAAGGGATAGGAACTGCGCAGAATTCTGTAATACAAGACGTTCAGTGTGCTAATGCTTTTGGCTGTACTACAGCAATGTACCTTTCTCAGACGGCTACTTTATACAATGTGAATACAACGACAAATCCTTTTACTTATCCAGCAATAGGAACGGCTTCTGTAAATTATAATGCAATAGGATTAAACCCATTAGACGGACGTTTGTATGGAATGCAGGTTCTTAATTCAAATAATGTTATAGTCATTAATACTGATGGTACTTCTATTAATTTAGGTCCTGTAACAGGGCTGCCTGTAGCAACTTTCAATGCTGGTGAGATTGATAATTTAGGTAATTATTATGTGAAAATAAACTCAGATAATAATCAGATTTACCGTATCAATTTGAATACTATGACGGCAACAACGATCACTCTTTCAGCAAGTATTAATGTTGCTGATTTGGCTTATAATGTTACAACTGGATTATTATATACTGTAAATTCAACTAACGGGCAGTTGGTTTCTATTAATCCTGCAACAGGTGCTGTAACACCAATAGGTTCTGCGCCAGGTGCGATATCTTTCGGAGCTATGTTTGGCTCAAGTACAGGTGAGTTATATGGATCGGATAATGCAGGCGGTTTTTACCAGTTTAATATCACCAATGGACAAAGAGTTTTAATTTCCGGATCTCCGAGCAGTAATGCCAATGATGGTGCTCATTGTGTTACAGCTCCAATTACTTTCAGTTCTGATCTTGCGGTGACCAAAACAAATGGTGTAACCACTTATTCTTCCGGAACCAGCACTACTTATACGATTGTAGCGAGGAATAATGGTCCGTTTGGTGTTTTGGGTGCTACCGTTTCAGATCCTGTGCCTTCAGGAATTCCGGCGGCGAATGTTAGTTATACGGCAGTTGTTGCAGGCGGAGCTACCACTTCAGTTACCGGAACGCAAACAGGCGCAATTAATGATGTTGTTAACCTGCCTGTTGGTGGAACTGTTACTTATACCGTAGTAGTGAGTATACCTTTTTCATTTAACGGAAATCTCGTAAATACTGTAACTATTACGCCGCCTTCAAATATTACAGAAACTAATACAACTAATAATTCGGCTACAGATACAGATACTCAGGCTGTTTGTTACAGACCGGCTGTTACCGCTGGAACAGTGTTGGATACTTCTCACGGAATCACTTCTCTAAACAGAGCTGGTAATAGTGCGTCTGGAAATAATTGGCCGATGGTAAGAAAAGGAGCGTGGACTGCTTTAGAATCTAAAACTAAAGGTTTTGTGTTAAACAGATTAACAACTGCTCAGATTGCAGCAATACCTGCTGCTGATTTGGTAGAAGGAATGATGGTTTACAATACAACACTAGATTGTTTACAGGTAAATACCACGGGTACTCCTGCAGGCTGGGCTTGTTTCAATACGCAGACATGTCCTACTAATTAAAGAGATTAATAATAAAAGAAATTTAAAATGAAAAATATAATCACAATATTGTTTGCTTTGTTTTCGGTATCTGTTTTTTCTCAGGTAGCAATTGGAAAAGCAAGTGTTGCATCACCATCGGTATCTCTGGATTTCGGAACAGAAAACCGTGGAATGGTTTTGCCTTGGGTTACTTCTACAGCAGCAGTTACGGGCGTAGTAAACGGGACTATGGTGTATGATCTTACTGATAAAAAGGTGAAAGTAAAATATAATGCTGCATGGAAGGATCTCAGTATTAATACACAAGGTACTACAGTAGATCCATTAACAAGTGTAGATGGTGTACTTATACAAAATTCAGCAACAGAAAATACTCTTGCTAAATCTGCGATAGGAACACTCACTTCCACTCCCGGAATTTTAGTTTTGGAAGATACGAATAAAGCGATGGTTTTACCGAAAGTAGCGAGTCCTCATCTTAATATTATCAATCCTGCTCCGGGAATGATAGTGTATGATACTTTTAATAAACAGTTGGCTGTTTTCAATGGTACGGTCTGGTCGTTCTGGAAACCATAAATAAAATTTAGCAGATAAATTTTAACCACTTCATTTTGAGGTGGTTTTTTTGTTTAAGAACTAAAAAATATGTAAATTTGCAGTCTCTTTTGGCGCTTAAATTATACATAATACGATAAAATATTGAAAATCAACTCTTTCGTAAATTGAAAGAGCTTTTCGTGTTTTATACTCATTCTGTTATTTTAATCCCATAAGATATCATAAAAATATTTTGCACTACACTGTGAAAAGATATACCAGTGTTGCAGTTAGAATTAGATTTAGAATTAAGAATTAAGAACAAAGACCACTTCTGATAGCGCCAAACATCAAATGTCTTTCTCTTGCCTCTTTTCTCTTCAAAGCTTTTTCTGATATTTTTTAATAAAAACAAAATATTTTTTAACCCTTTCTTAAAAGTTTTATGAGTAAAACAACATCAACAACTAAGGGAGTAGAGAGAATTAATTTCTCTTCGGCTAAAGGAAAGATTATCACTCCTGACTTCTTGGACATCCAATTAGAGTCATTTAGAGAGTTTTTCCAGTTAGACACACTTCCTGAAGACAGAAAGAAAGAAGGTTTGCACAAAACCTTCCAGGAAAACTTTCCAATTACCGATTCCAGAAACCAATTCGTATTGGAATTCTTAGATTATCTGGTAGATTCTCCGCGTTATTCGATCGACGAATGTGTGGAAAGAGGTTTAACGTACTCCGTTCCTCTTAAAGCAAGACTTAAATTGTACTGTACAGATCCTGAACATGAAGATTTTCAGACAGTTGTACAGGATGTTTATTTAGGTCCGGTACCTTATATGACTCCTTCTGGTTCATTTATCATTAATGGAGCAGAGCGTGTTATTGTAACTCAGTTACACAGATCTCCGGGTGTATTCTTCGGACAGACTTATCACGCAAACGGAACCAAACTATACTATTCAAGAATTATTCCTTTCAAAGGATCTTGGATGGAATTTACAACCGATATCAACAGCGTAATGTACGCTTATATCGACCGTAAGAAAAAATTACCTTTAACTACACTATTAAGAGCAATCGGTTTTGAATCTGATAAAGACATTCTTCAGATCTTCGACCTTGCAGAAGAAGTGAAGGTTTCTAAAGCTGCGCTTAAAAAAGTAGAAGGAAGAACATTGGCTGCGAGAGTTTTGAACACTTGGTTTGAAGATTTCGTAGACGAAGATACCGGTGAAGTTGTTTCTATCGAAAGAAACGAAATCATCTTAGACAGAGAAACGATTCTTGAAAAAGAACATTTAGATCTTATTTTGGATGCTGGTGTGAAATCTATTTTGATTCACAAAGAAAATTCAAACGAATTCTCTATTATTCAGAATACTTTACAAAAAGACCCTACCAACTCTGAAAAAGAAGCGGTAGAATATATTTACCGTCAGTTAAGAAATGCAGATCCGCCAGATGAGGAAACTGCAAGAGGAATTATCGAAAAATTATTCTTCTCTGAGCAAAGATATTCATTAGGTGAAGTTGGACGTTACAGACTAAACAAAAAGTTAGGTCTTAACATTCCTACCACAACTGAAGTTCTTACAAAAGAAGATATCATTGCGATTGTAAGACACTTAATCGAATTGGTAAATTCTAAAGCTGAGGTTGATGATATCGACCACTTATCAAACAGAAGAATTAAAACCGTTGGTGAGCAGTTGGCAGGACAGTTTGGGGTAGGTCTTTCAAGAATTGCAAGAACAATCAAGGAAAGAATGAACGTTAGAGATAACGAAATCTTTACTCCTCTTGATCTTGTTAATGCTAAAACTTTAACATCAGTTATTAATTCATTCTTTGGTACCAACCAGCTTTCTCAGTTCATGGACCAGACCAACCCATTGTCAGAGATCACGCATAAGCGTAGACTTTCTGCACTAGGACCTGGTGGTTTATCAAGAGAAAGAGCAGGTTTCGAGGTTCGTGACGTTCACCATACACACTACGGAAGAATTTGCCCTATTGAAACTCCGGAAGGACCAAACATTGGTTTGATTTCATCTTTAGGTATCTATGCTAAAATCAATACTTTAGGTTTCATCGAAACTCCGTACAGAAAGGTAGCAGATGGTAAAGTTGATTTGAATGCAGATCCGATTTACTTAAATGCAGAAGATGAAGAAGATAAAGTAATCGCTCAGGCGAATGTTGAGTTGAATGATAATGGTGGTTTTGAAACAGACAGAATTATTGCCCGTCTTGACGGTGATTATCCGGTTGTTGAACCTTCTGAAGTTAACTTAATAGATGTTGCTCCGAACCAGATCTCTGGTATTTCTGCTTCATTAATTCCTTTCTTGGAACATGATGATGCAAACCGTGCATTGATGGGATCGAACATGATGCGTCAGGCAGTTCCTTTGTTGAAGCCACAGGCTCCGATTGTAGGTACAGGTCTGGAACAGCAGGTTGCTAAAGATTCAAGAATCTTGATCAATGCAGAAGGAAGAGGTACTGTAGAGTATGTAGATGCAGATAAGATTATTATTAAATATGAAAGAAGCGAAGACGAAGATTTAGTGTCTTTCGAATCCGCTACAAAAACATATAACTTAACTAAGTTTAGAAAAACCAATCAAAGTACGACCATTACTTTAAGACCAAACGTAAGAGTAGGTGATGTAGTAGAAAAAGGACAGGTGCTTTGCGACGGTTATGCTACTGAAAAAGGAGAATTGGCTCTTGGTAGAAACTTGGTAGTTGCGTTCATGCCTTGGAAGGGTTATAACTTCGAGGATGCAATCGTAATCAACGAAAAAGTTGTACGTGAAGACTGGTTTACTTCGATCCACGTAGATGAATATTCTTTGGAAGTTCGTGATACCAAATTAGGTATGGAAGAATTGACAGCAGATATTCCGAACGTTTCTGAAGAAGCTACAAAAGATCTTGACGAGAACGGTATGATCAGAATTGGTGCTGAAGTGAAGCCTGGAGATATCATGATTGGTAAAATCACTCCAAAAGGTGAATCTGACCCTACTCCTGAAGAAAAACTTTTGAGAGCCATTTTTGGTGACAAAGCCGGTGATGTAAAAGATGCTTCATTGAAAGCAGATTCTTCATTAAGAGGTGTTGTAATCAACAAAAAATTGTTCTCTAGAAACATTAAGGATAAAAAGAAAAGAACTGAAGAAAAACTTAAGCTTGAAGAGATTGAAAATACTTACAAAGCTAAGTTTGACGAGTTGAGAAATACTTTAATCGAAAAATTGAATACTTTAGTTAGCGGTAAAACTTCTCAGGGAGTTACTAATGACTTAGATGAAGAAATTATCGGTAAAGGGGTGAAATTCACTCATAAGTTATTGACTTCAGTTGAAGATTATGTAAACGTAAGCGGTGCAGACTGGACGGTTGATGCTGATAAGAATGAATTGATCAAACAGTTGATTCACAATTATAAAATCAAGTACAACGATATCCAGGGAGTTAAAAACCGTGAGAAATTTGCAATTTCTATCGGAGACGAGCTTCCTGCAGGGATCATGAAGTTGGCTAAAGTTTATATTGCTAAAAAACGTAAACTGAACGTAGGAGATAAAATGGCAGGACGTCACGGTAACAAAGGTATCGTATCAAGAATCGTTCGTGAAGAAGATATGCCTTTCTTGGAAGACGGAACACCGGTAGATATCGTATTGAATCCACTTGGGGTACCTTCGCGTATGAACATCGGTCAGATCTACGAAACAGTTTTAGGATGGGCTGGTCAGAAATTAGGAATGAAGTTCGCTACACCGATCTTTGATGGTGCTACTCTTGATCAGATTACAGAATATACTGATAAAGCAGGTCTTCCTAAATTTGGTCACACTTACCTTTATGACGGTGGTACAGGAGAAAGATTTACACAGGCTGCTACAGTGGGTGTAATCTACATGCTGAAACTGGGTCACATGGTTGATGATAAGATGCACGCACGTTCTATCGGTCCTTATTCATTAATTACTCAGCAGCCATTAGGAGGTAAAGCTCAATTTGGTGGTCAGAGATTTGGAGAGATGGAGGTTTGGGCTCTTGAAGCATTCGGAGCATCCAATATCCTTAGAGAGATTCTTACTGTGAAGTCGGATGACGTGATTGGTAGAGCAAAAACTTATGAAGCGATTGCAAAAGGTGAAGCAATGCCAGAACCTGGTATTCCGGAATCTTTCAATGTATTGCTGCATGAGTTACAAGGTCTTGGATTAGACGTAAGACTAGAGGAATAATTTTAAATTTTAAATTATAAATGCTGAATGGAGACATTCAGAAATTAATCTAAAATCTAAAATCTAAAATTTAAAATCTAACAAATGTCAAATAAAAATAAATCAAGTAGATTTAATAAAATAACCATCGGTTTAGCTTCACCGGAGTCCATACTTCAGGATTCAAGAGGGGAGGTTCTTAAACCGGAAACTATTAACTACAGAACCCACAAGCCTGAAAGAGACGGTTTGTTCTGTGAAAAAATCTTTGGTCCTATCAAAGATTACGAATGTGCTTGTGGTAAATACAAGAGAATTCGTTATAAAGGGATCGTTTGTGACCGTTGTGGTGTAGAAGTTACGGAGAAAAAAGTACGTAGAGAGAGAATCGGGCATATCAATCTGGTAGTTCCAATTGCTCACATCTGGTATTTCCGTTCGTTGCCAAACAAAATCGGTTACCTTTTAGGAATTCCTTCCAAGAAATTGGATATGATCATCTACTACGAAAGATATGTAGTGATCCAACAAGGTATTGCTAAAAAATTAGACGGTTCAGATTTCGATCACATGGAGTTCCTTACTGAGGAAGAATACCTTGATATTATGGAAACTCTTCCGATCGAAAATCAATATCTTGATGATTCTGATCCGAACAAATTCATTGCTAAGATGGGTGCCGAAGCGGTTGAAGAATTGTTAAAAAGAATTGATCTTGATGCCTTGTCTTTCGACTTGAGACACAAAGCTCACAACGAAGGTTCAAAACAAAGAAGAACAGAAGCTCTGAAAAGATTGAATGTTGTAGAAGCATTAAGAGGTGCTAATACAAGAATGATCAACAGACCAGAGTGGATGATTATGCGTGTGCTTCCTGTAATACCACCAGAATTAAGACCATTGGTTCCGTTGGATGGTGGACGTTTTGCAACTTCCGATTTGAATGACCTTTACAGAAGGGTAATTATCAGAAATAACCGTTTGAAAAGATTATTGGAGATCAAAGCTCCGGAAGTAATCTTGAGAAACGAGAAGCGTATGCTTCAGGAATCAGTAGATTCATTGTTCGATAATACAAGAAAATCTTCAGCTGTAAAATCTGAATCAAACAGACCATTGAAATCACTTTCAGATTCATTGAAAGGTAAGCAGGGTCGTTTCCGTCAGAACTTACTAGGAAAAAGGGTAGATTATTCTGCGCGTTCGGTAATTGTTGTAGGTCCAAACTTACAGCTTCACGAGTGTGGTATTCCTAAGGATATGGCAGCTGAACTTTACAAACCGTTCATCATCAGAAAACTGATTGAAAGAGGGATTGTAAAAACAGTAAAATCTGCAAAGAGAATTATTGATAGAAAAGAACCAGTAGTATATGATATCCTGGAAAATGTGATGAAAGGTCACCCTGTTCTATTGAACAGAGCACCTACGCTTCACAGACTGGGTATTCAGGCATTCCAACCTAAGATGATCGAAGGTAAGGCAATCCAGCTACACCCGTTGGTAACAACAGCATTCAACGCCGATTTCGATGGTGACCAGATGGCGGTACACTTACCATTAGGTCCTGAAGCGATCCTTGAAGCTCAGTTATTGATGTTAGGTTCTCAGAATATCTTAAACCCGGCAAACGGTTCTCCAATTACGGTACCTTCTCAGGACATGGTTCTTGGTCTTTATTTCATGACCAAAGAATTAAGCTCTACAGAAGATATGAAAGTAAAAGGAGAGGGTCTTGCATTCTATTCTCCTGAAGAAGCGGAAATCGCTTATGCTGAAGGAAGAGTATCTTTAAATGCTAAAGTAAGATGTAGACTTCCGATCAAAGAAAACGGAGAAATCGTTACAAGATTGATCGAAACTTCTGTAGGTAGAATTTTATTCAACCAGATTGTACCTAAGCAAGTAGGATATATTAATGAGCTTTTAACGAAGAAATCATTGAGAAACGTTATCGGTAAAATCCTTGCTGATACAGATTTCCCTACAACAGTGAAGTTCCTGGATGCAATGAAAGATTTAGGTTATTCAAATGCATTTAAAGGAGGTCTTTCTTTCTCATTAGGTGACATCGTAGTTCCTGTTGAGAAAAAGCAGATGATTGCACAGTCTATTGAAGCTGTTGACGAGATTAGAGCCAACTATAACATGGGTCTTATTACAGATACAGAACGTTATAATCAGGTAATTGACGTTTGGACAAATACCAATGCAGGATTAACTGAAATGATCATGAGCAGAATGAAAGTTGACCAAGGTGGTTTCAACTCTGTATACATGATGCTTGATTCAGGAGCGAGGGGTTCTAAAGAACAGATCCGTCAGTTATCAGGGATGAGAGGTTTGATGGCAAAACCGCAGAAAGCCGGTTCTACTGGTGCGGAAATCATCGAAAACCCGATCCTTGCAAACTTTAAGGAAGGTCTTTCAATCTTAGAATACTTTATCTCTACCCACGGTGCCCGTAAAGGTCTTGCGGATACCGCTCTTAAAACTGCCGATGCTGGTTACTTAACGAGAAGACTGGTAGACGTTGCACAGGATGTTATCGTTACAGAAGAAGACTGTGGAACTTTAAGAGGAACCGAAGTTACTGCATTGAAGAAAAACGACGAAATCGTTGAAAGAATCTCTGAAAGAATCTTAGGTAGAGTATCTCTTCATAATATTTATGATCCTGAAACTGACGAGTTGATTGCAAATGCTGATCAGGTAATTTCTGAGGAGCTGGCTAAGAAAATCGAAGAAGCAGGATTAGAAGCAGTTGAAGTACGTTCACCACTTACTTGTGAAACTAAAAAAGGTATCTGTGCGAAATGTTACGGTAGAAACTTAGCAACAGGTAAGATGATTCACATGGGTGAAGCGGTAGGTGTAATTGCAGCACAATCTATTGGTGAACCGGGAACTCAGCTTACGTTGAGAACCTTCCACCAGGGAGGTACTGCAGGTAACGTTTCAGAAAACCCTTCAATTGTTGCAAGAAGAGACGGTATCGTTGAAATGGATGAAGTAAGAACCATTACTTCTGAAGATGAAAACGGTAATACAGCTGAGGTTGTAGTTTCCCGTTCAACAGAATTCAGATTGGTTGCTGATAACGAAGCAAGAACTCCGTTGATGGTTGCCAACATTCCTTATGGTGCTATCTTGGCTGTAAAACCAGGAGATAAAGTAAGCAAAGGAGATATGATCTGTAGATGGGATCCTTATAATGCCGTTATTATTGCTGAAACTGCAGGTAAAGTTGAGTACGAAGATATTATTCAGGGGGTTTCTTTCCAATTGGAAATCGACGAGCAAACTGGTTTCGAAGAAAAAGTAATCTCTGAATCTAGAAATAAGAAAGCGGTACCTACCTTGAAAGTAGTAGACTCTAAAGGAGTTGAACAAAAAGGGTACAACTTACCGGTAGGAGCCCACTTAATGGTTAATGATGGTGAAAAAATTAAGGCAGGTAAAGTCTTAATCAAGATCCCGAGAAAATCTGCAAAAGCAGGGGATATCACCGGAGGTCTTCCTAGAGTTACCGAATTATTTGAAGCAAGAAATCCTTCAAACCCAGCGGTTGTTACAGAAATTGATGGGGTAGTTTCTTACGGGAAAATCAAGAGAGGTAACCGTGAATTGATCGTTGAGGCTAAAACCGGAGAGAGAAAAATTTATTTAGTTAAATTATCAAATCAGATCCTTGTTCAGGAAAATGACTTCGTGAGAGCTGGTTCGCCACTTTCTGACGGTTCAGTTACTCCGGATGACATCTTGAAGATCAAAGGTCCAACTGCGGTTCAGGAATATTTAGTAAATGAAATTCAGGAAGTTTACCGTCTTCAGGGGGTGAAAATTGACGACAAACACTTTGAAATCATTGTAAGACAGATGATGACAAAAGTATCTATCGTTGATGGAGGTGATACTCAATTCCTTGAAGGAGCTCTTGAACATAAATATGACTTCCTTGAAGAAAACAACAGAGTATTCGGTCTTAAAGTAGTTACTGAAGCAGGAGATTCTAAAGTTTTCAAACCAGGACAGATGATTACAGCAAGAGAGTTGAGAGACGAAAACTCTAAACTGAAGCGTGAAGATCAGGCTTTGGTTGAAGTAAGAGATGCATTGCCTGCAACCGCTACACCAGTATTGCAGGGTATTACAAGAGCGGCTCTTCAGACAAAATCTTTCATGTCTGCAGCATCATTCCAGGAAACAACAAAAGTTCTTAACGAAGCAGCAGTTGCTGGTAAAGTTGATGAACTGAATGGTCTTAAAGAAAACGTAATTGTAGGACACAGAATTCCTGCAGGAACGGGTCTTAAAGAATATCAGAATGTTATTGTAGGTTCTAAAAAAGAATTCGAAGATCTAAACTAATAAAAAGACTTTGTGCTTCGGGATACAAAATGGTAATCCGAAGCACAAATCTTATTAAAATAATTTAAAATTTAATGTTCGGGGTTCAAAGTTTTATTTATTTTTGAACCTTGAATTTTAAAAACAAAAACATCAAACAAAAAAATGGACAATCAAAATCAAAATCCACAAGACGGAAACATCAACATCCAGTTAAACGAAATGATCGCTTCAGGAGTTTACTGTAACCTAGCTTTAGTAAACCACTCTCCATCTGAATTCGTTGTAGATTTCATCCAGTTAATGCCGGGTGTACAACAAGCAAATGTAAGATCAAGAGTAATCTTGGCTCCTCTTCACGCTAAGAGAGTTTTAGCTGCACTTCAGCAAAATGTTGCTAATTATGAGCAGCAATTTGGAGAAATCAAAGAAGTTGAGCCTTTCGTTTTAGGTGGAAACAACGTAAACGCTTAAGATTTTTCTTAATCAAAATAAAGATGCCTCAGTTTCTACTGGGGCATTTTTTGTTTGAACTTTTCTGCATTTATCCGTATACTTTAAACCTTATACAGTTAAATTATTTCTCAAAAAACATTTAATTCCTGAATTAATCTTACATTTATAGTAGAAAGTATTACAACTACAATGCAGAATCAGGTTAAAACTCATACATTTCGTACATCTATAGGAGATATTCTTGCATTTCGTGAAAACAATGTTTTAAAGGCTAAAAATATTCGCTACGCCCGATCAGATAGGTTCAAACATCCTGCAAGATTAAAAAATAGTTTTGAACAAATTTTAGATAAAACTCCGGTTTGTCCTCAAAAATTAAGTCCTTTTTTAGATAGATTGATTCAAAAAACAGATCCGGAAGATTTTATTCCTGATGAATCTCCACAATTTCTTACCATTACCCGTCCTGAAATTTCAAAAAATACCGGAAAATTTCCTGTCATTGTCTGGATTCATGGTGGTTCTTACGAAATTGGTTGCGGAAGTCTTCCCACTTCAGATCCTTCAGTCTGGGTAAAGGAACAAAATGTAATGGTAGTTTCGGTCTCTTATCGTTTGGGTTTGTTTGGTTTTTTGGGTGGAACTGATGAAAGACCAGCCAATTTAGGTTTGTTTGATATAATAGAAGCTCTGAAATGGATTCAGAATCATATTGAAAATTTTGATGGTGATAAGAACAATATTACGCTTTTCGGACAGTCTTCCGGTGGTGATGCCATTGCTCATCTGATGATTTCAGAAGGTGTGGAAGGATTGTTTCACCGGGCAATTATCCAAAGTGCACCACTTGGTTTCAGGCATAGAAGACAAAAAATGTCAGAAGAGTTTTTCCTTAAAACAGAAGATCTTAAAAATGAAAATGATGTTCTGAAAATGGTGAACAGTTATGAAAAGTTTTTACCATCATTCAGAAAATACGGACTAAAGACTTCAATGCCTTTTTGCACTCAATACGGTTTTTCTCCTTTGTGTAAAGAAGAAGAAAGTTTGGATTTATGGAGAAAAAATGCTTCAAAATATGATGTTCTGATTGGTTCAAATCATGATGAAACTGCATTTTATGTAAAAACTGCAGAGAACGGTCTCTATACTTATCTGCCTAAGAGAATTCTGAACAGCATTATAAGATCTACAACTAAGTCAATCTATGAAAAACCGGCTCAGGTTTTTGCACACAATTATGCTAATGGCAGAGGAAATATCCATTTGTATAAAATCTATTCTTTATCTGACGAAAGTTATACCGGAGCTTCTCATTGTATAGATCTTCCTTTGATATTTGCCAATAAAACAGCATGGAAAAATTCAGTACTTTTAAAAAACATTTCGTGGGAATATCTTTTTCAGGAAGGTAAAAAAATCCGTGCACTTTGGGCAGACTTTGCAAAAACAGGACAGGTGACGGATGCATTACATGAATCTGAAATTTTAAAGATAAAAAAAATCAATAACACAGATTCAAGATAAATTTTGCTATCAGTAAAATTATTTTTAAATTTACAACCTAACAAGTGTTAGTTAGTTTTAATATAAACTAAGAATTAAAGATTACTTTATAAAAATAATGAATTCATTTTATAAACTAAAAACCGTTAAGGTCGAGAAAGATACCAACGATGCTGTAAGTGTAGCTGTGGAAATTCCTGAAGAGCTGAAAGATAAATTCAGATTTAAGCAAGGTCAGTATCTCAATTTTAAATTGATGATCAACGGAAACGAAGAAAGACGTTCTTACTCCATTTGCAATGCGCCGAGCGAAAAAAGCAACACGCTGGAAGTTTTGGTGAAATTACTGGAAGGCGGAAAAGTTTCCGGTTATTTCAACGAACATCTTCACATGGATGAAGTTTTGGAAGTAATGCCTCCAATGGGCGGTTTCAACACTTCTTATCACCCGACAAATGTGAAAACTTACGTTGGTTTGGCAGCAGGAAGCGGTATTTCTCCGGTTTTATCAAATATTAAAGAAAGTCTTTATCAGGAACCGAATTCTAATGCTTACCTGTTTTACAGCAACAGAAGCATGAATCATGTAATGAAAAAGGCGGAAATTGAAAGGCTGGTAGAACAGTTTAACGGAAGATTGAAAGTAGTTTATCTCGTAAGCCGTGAAAAGCATGAAGATCCGCTTTTTGAAGGAAGAATTTGTCCGGACAAACTGGAACTTTTATTTGAAAGATATACAGATATTGATGTAAAAGAGGCTACTTATTTTATTTGTGGACCTTCGGAAATGATCAAAGGAATTGCAGATTATTTAAAGAAAGATAAAAAAGTACCGGCAATTCAGGTTTTATTTGAATATTTCACTGCTCCTGACGAAGAAAATACGGAGGAAATGAGCGATGAGTTTAAAGCCATTGCCAATATCGAAAGTATGGTAACAGTAATCATTGATGATGATGAATATTCTTTCCATTTGAATTCAAAAAAAGAGAGTATCTTAGATAAAGCATTGAAAGACAATCTTCCTGTACCTTTTGCGTGTAAAGGAGGAGTGTGCTGTACGTGTAAGGCTGAAGTTTTAGAAGGTGAAGTTTTCATGGAAAAAAACTACGCGCTTACCGAAGAAGAAGTAGCCAGAGGCTTCGTTCTTACTTGCCAATGTCACCCGACAACGAATGTGGTGATGCTTAATTATGATGTTTAAATTGTATTAATGATTAATGTAAAACGTATTCATGAATACATAAATACTTTTTACATTTTACAAAAAACAAGAAAATGGATTTAGAAAAATTTGTACAATACGTACACGACGAAAATAAAGTAGAACCAAAAGATGTAATGCCCGATGATTACAGAAAACTATTGGTTCGTCAGATTTCACAGCACGCCCATTCTGAGATTGTTGGGATGTTGCCGGAAGCTAACTGGATTTCCAGAGCGCCTTCACTGAGAAGAAAGATGGCTCTTTTGGCTAAAGTTCAGGACGAGGCAGGTCACGGTTTATACCTTTATTCTGCAACAGAAACTTTGGGAAACGGAACGATCAGAGCCGACAGAGATGCAACCTATGAAGATATGCTTTCAGGAAAAGCAAAATATTCAAGTATTTTTAACTATCCGACTTTAAGCTGGGCAGATATCGGTGCGATCGGTTGGTTGGTTGATGGTGCTGCCATTATGAATCAGGTAATGTTGATGGGGAATTCTTACGGTCCTTACTCAAGAGCGATGGTGAAAATCTGTAAAGAAGAATCTTTCCACCAAAGACAGGGTTACGAGATTTTGATGGCTCTTTGCCGCGGTACAAAACAGCAGAAAGAAATGGCTCAGGCTTCGTTAAATCGTTTCTGGTGGCCAGCTTTAATGATGTTTGGTCCGAATGACGATAGTTCGCCAAACTCAAAAATCTCTATGAATTACAGAGTGAAAAGAGAGAGTAACGACAGTCTTCGTCAGAGATTTATTGACGTTACCGTTTCTCAGGCTGAGTTTTTGGGATTAACCATTCCGGACAAAGATCTGAAATGGAATGAAGAAAGACAGCATTACGATTTCGGAGAACTTCCTTGGGATGAATTCATGGAAATCTTAAAAGGAAATGGTCCTGCCAATAAAAAGCGTATCGAAACCAAAAGAAAGGCGCAGAGAGAGAATGCTTGGGTAAAAGAAGCGGCAGCAGCTTTTGCAGAAAAACAGGAAAAAATTTCAATATAACAATATACCAATGTAAAAATGTAACAATCATTGTCATGCTGAACTTGTCGAAGCATCTCATTGTTAAACTGGTACATTGATACATTGTTAAATTAATTTTAATTATGGCAAATTTAGATATGTGGGAAGTATTTATTCAGACTAAGCCGGGATTATCTCACAAACACGTTGGAATTGTACAGGCACCAACAGCAGAAATGGCTTTGCAGAACGCAAGAGACGTTTATACAAGAAGAAAAGAAGGAACTTCTGTTTGGGTAGTTCCAAGTAAATACATCGTAACTTCAGAAGGGGTGGATAAAGAAGCATTCTTCGATCCGGCTGATGACAAACTATACCGTCATCCAACATTCTACGAGATCCCGAACGATGTAAAAAATATGTAAAACATCTTTTGGCTGTTAGCTGCTGGCATTTGGCCAAAAGCTATACGCCAAAAGCCAAAAGCTAAAACAATGAACCCATTATATAATTATCTATTAAAATTAGCAGACGACAGTTTCATTATGGGACAGCGTTTGTCTGCGTGGTGCGGTGAAGGTCCTTATCTGGAGGAAGATATTGCATTAACAAACATTGCGTTGGATGAACTCGGACAAGCGAATAACTTTTACGTTTACGCTTCAAGACTTTTAGACGACGGAAAATCTGAAGATGATATCGCTTTTTTAAGATACGAACACGAATATGTAAATGCACACTGGACAGAACTTCCGAACGAAGATTATGCTCAGACGATTTTAAAAGTTTACGTTTTCGCAGTGTATCAGAAACTGATGTACGAAGCATTATCCAATTCAGCCAATGAAGAATTGGCGGCTATTGCTCAAAAATCATTAAAAGAGGTAAAATATCATTACACACATGCTGCATCCTGGATGAAAATTTTCGCTCAGGGAACGGAAGAAAGTAAGAGCCGTTTAGAAAAAGCCATTGAAAATATCTGGGAATACACCAAAGGTTTATTTGCAAAAACAGAAGGAGAAGATGATTTAGTAGCTTTAAATATTGCTCCGAATACAGATGCTCTTTATGAAGAATTTTTAGCAATCACCAAAAAAGATTTTGCAGATTTCTACTTAGAATATCCTACCAATCCTTTCATGCAGCCAAAATCCAGAACAGGATATCACACAGAATATTTTGGATATATCCTTTGTGAATTGCAGTATATGCAGAGAGCATATCCGGGTTGTACATGGTAGATTTTGAATGTAGCAATGTAGCAGTTTAACAATTAATTGCTATAAAGTTTGATTTTATATATATGAGTAAATTCGTAATCTTTTCAATAATTAGTTTTTTCATTATTTCTTGTCAAAAAAAGGCGGTGGAAGCTAAAGTCATTAATGATATGGGAAATATTGAAGAAATGTTTCAGTTGAAAAATTACAAGAATCAATGGAAGAAAAAAATCAATGATTCCGTAACTCGTATTACTGCTCACACAGGATATTTTATACTTAGTGGAGATTTCGATAGAAAGAATAATACAAAAACAGGAATCTGGAGTTTAAAGAATAAAACTGATTCCAAGGAAATACAAATTGATTATATAGTTTTTGGTAAGAATGATTTCTTCAAAAATCAAATTATTTTTAAAGAACATGGTAAAATAGATTCTTCTCATAGTAAATTTTATTTAGTAGAAAATAAAACATATAAAGGATTACTTTACAAATTTTTCTCTCCTGAGATAAAAAATGAAATTTATAAAGAAGCTAAAGTCATTTATACAATTTATAGAGATAGAAAAGAAATCAAAATAGATTCTTTTGTCTATAAAAATGTTAAAGAAGGAAAATATTTTGCAGATATTAAATATGGTTTCAAAAAAGGAGATCATATTTCAGGATATTTCAGCGAAATTGTTAGTGCAAAAGACCCCAAACGTAAGGATAGTCTAATATTAGGCAACAATTCAATATATTTTATAGAAAAATTTGAGTAATTTATTAAACATATTATCCCAAGTTCCCGATCCGGAAATTCCGGTTATTAATATTGTGGAATTAGGCATTGTAAGAGAAGCCAAAGTTACGAGCGAGAATTCTTGTGAAATAACCATTACGCCAACTTATTCGGCTTGTCCCGCCATGTTTACCATTGAGGAAGATATCATCAAAATAATGAAAGAAAACGGATGGGAGGCAAAAGTGGTGACCAAAATGTTTCCGATCTGGACAACAGACTGGTTAACAGATAAAGCGAGAGAAAAACTTCGGGTGTACGGAATCACGCCTCCCGAAAAAGGAGCCGATGAGCATCACATCGGCAAACCAAAAAAATGTCCGCGTTGCGGTTCTATGAACTCAAAACAGATCAGCAGATTCGGGTCTACACTATGTAAGGCTTCGTATCAGTGTTTAGACTGTTTAGAACCTTTTGACTATTTTAAATGTCACTAAAATTAATGTAACAATCTGAAAATATAACAATATAACAATTTTGAATGCTTTAAATATTGTTATATTGGTAAACTGATATATTGGTACATTTTTATTGTTAAATTAGTGCATTAATCATAAAAATTAAAACTATGTATACACAACTCGATATTGAGTCGCATTTTGACGGGAAACTTAAAATTGCTTATCTGAATCAGCCGGATACCATGAATGCGCTTACAAAACCGTCTTTATCAGATCTTAAAGACTTCGTTAAAGAATACAGCGAAGATCCTACAGTAAGATGTGTTGCCATTTCAGGAAGAGGAAGAGCTTTTTGTTCTGGTCAGAATTTAGATGATGCTTTTGTACAGGGTAATGAACATCATGATAACGATATTATCAGAAGAATTGTGACAGATTATTACAATCCTTTGGTAATGGAAATTACCCATTGCAAAAAACCGGTTGTAGCGTTGGTAAACGGTCCTGCAGTTGGAGCCGGAGCGATGTTGGCGTTGATCTGTGATTTTGTTTTGGCAACAGACAAAGCGTATTTTGCTCAGGCATTTTCTAATATCGGTTTAATTCCTGATACGGGTGGAACTTATTTCCTTCCAAAATTACTCGGAAGACAATTAGCTAATTATTTAGCATTCACAGGAAAAAAATTATCTGCGGAAGAGTCAAAATCTTACGGTTTGGTGGCAGAAGTTTTCACTGAAGAAGAATTCAATTCAAAATCAATGGAAATTTTAGAAAAAGTGTCAAATATGCCGACTGTTGGTTTAAAACTAACCAAAAAAGCATTTGCTCATTCTTATGACAATACACTCAAACAGCAATTGGAGTTAGAAGGCGATTTACAACAGAAAGCAGCAGAAACTGAAGACTTTAAAGAAGGAGTAAGTGCCTTTTTAGAAAAAAGAAAACCTATTTATAAAGGAAGATAATTAATTTGAAAATGAGTTAATTTGAGAATTTGAAAATGTTTAAAGAGCATTAAATGAGAAATGATAAAGAAAATATTATTGTAAATAAGACTTTTGATTTTGCATTAGACATTATCGAATTTTCAGAAGGTTTGTATGAATCTAAAAGATTTCCATTAGCAAATCAGATTTTCAAATCTGGAACTTCGATTGGAGCCAATGTTAGAGAAGCCCAAAATGCAGAAAGCAAGGCAGATTTTATCCATAAATTGAAAATTGCCGCTAAAGAAGCTGATGAAACAGAATATTGGCTTTTACTGTGTTTAAAGTCTCCACATTTGCAATCGCCCAATGAAAAATTAATTTCAGATTTAAAAGAAATTTTATTAATTCTATCTAAAATTATTTCAAGTTCGAAGCTTAAATAATTTTCAAATTAACTCATTTCCAAATTTTCAAATTAAAAATATGAATGTAGGAATTATCGGTGCCGGAACCATGGGAATCGGCATTGCACAAGTAGCCGCAACGAACGGATGCAAAGTTTGGGTTTATGACGCCAACACAAAACAGGTAGAAACGGCAACCGTAGGTTTGGAAAAAACGTTAACCAGATTGGTTGATAAACAGAAAATTTCGGCAGAGAAAATGACTGAAATTTTATCTAATATTTCCATCGCTACAGAATTGAAGGACTTCAAAGATTGTGAATTGATCATTGAAGCCATCATTGAAAATAAAGAAATCAAAACCAAAGTTTTCACAGAATTAGAAAAACATGTTTCTGAAAGTTGTGTGATTGGTTCCAATACATCTTCCATTTCCATCACCTCTCTTGGTGCGGAATTACAGAAACCGGAGCGTTTCATCGGAATTCACTTCTTCAATCCGGCTCCGTTGATGCCTTTAGTGGAGGTTATTCCATCCTTATTAACCGAAAAATCTTTAGCGGAAAAAATCTACAATCTCATGAAAGATTGGGGGAAAACTCCGGTTATTGCAAAAGATATTCCCGGATTTATCGTCAACAGAATTGCCCGTCCTTTCTATGGAGAAGGGTTGAGAATTGTTGAGGAAAGCATCGCAACGGTAGAACAGGTTGATGATGCCATGAAAACTTTAGGTAACTTTAAAATGGGACCTTTTGAATTAATGGATTTAATAGGAGTTGATGTGAATTTATCGGTGACTAAAACTGTGTACAACGAATATTTCTACGATCCGAAATACAAACCATCTCTTCTACAGCAAAGAATGTCGGAAGCCAAACTTCACGGCAGAAAAACAGGAAAAGGTTTTTACGATTATTCGGAAGGAGCTGTTAAACCGGAACCAGTGAAAGATGATGCGCTTTATCAACAAATATTCATGAGAATTATTTCCATGCTGATTAATGAAGCCGTAGAAGCAAAAAGGTTAGGCGTAGCAAATGACGAAGATCTGGAATTGGCAATGCAGAAGGGCGTAAATTATCCCAAAGGTTTATTGGCTTGGGGAAAAGAAATCGGATATGCTAAAATCTCTGAAACTTTGCAGAATCTGTACGAAGAATATCAGGAAGAAAGATACAGACAAAGCCCGTTGCTTCGTAAATTGAATTAAAAATTTGAAAATGTGCTAATTTGAAAATTTATTACAGTAGGTTTTGATTTTCAAATTCTCAAATTGATTTAATTTTCAAATTAAAATTATGGATATAGAATTATTCAGAGCCGAACTTGAAACAAGGCTTATCATTGAAAAAGAATACATCAGTCAGGAACTGTCTTCGATACATGATTATCAGGAAAAGCTTGAATTATTAGGCAAATTCAATGAAAAATATAAAGAACTGATTAAAAGATTAGCAAATGAATTTGGAATTAATTTACATGAACGTTTTCAAGCAGAAGATCCATCAAATTCCGAAAATCTTTCATACAATCAAATCATTCTTGGAAAAACCATGGTGGTTTACGACAAGTTAGCTGATGAATTATATGAAGAAATAACACATTAATCTGAAATTTAAACCATGTTTAAAAGAATTTTTACAAAAAAGAACTTTTTACGCTCATTCGTGAATGCCGTTATTTTTGTAGTTGGATTTTCTCTTATCAAATTTCTTTTTTATTATTTGGGATGGGACGATGAAAAAAGCATCAATATATATGGTTTTATCGTTTATTTCATCTTTATGTTTTTAGCTTTTTTCATTTTGGACGGCAGAGAATACACATGGAAAGATGTGATTAGATTTAAAAATTTAAATAAGAGTAAATGAATCCGAGACAGGTTGCAGAATATATGTTTGATCAGGATTATTTTTCCCAATGGATGAATATCAAACTGATTGAAGTTAAAGAAAATTATTGTTTAATTGAAATGCCCATTAAAAAAGAAATGATTAACGGGCTGAAAACGGTTCACGGAGGCGTTACGTTTGCTTTTGCAGATTCTGCACTGGCTTTTTCGTCCAACAATTCCGGAGATGCAGCCGTTGCATTGAATTGCATCATCAATTTTACCAAAGCCGGAAAAGAAGCGGATACTTTCAGAGCAGAAAGTATTTTGGTCAATGAAACCAGAAAAACCGCTGTTTACGATATTAAAATTACCAATCAAAACGAAGAGTTGGTGGCAAAATTTGTCGGAACAGTGTATAAAATAGGAAAAAAAGTAACGGAGCTATAGCTCAATGTAACAATTTATCAGTATAATAATTTAACAATGATGAAATAAAAATTAATTTTAACACAAATGATTAATTTCGAAAATAATCCATTAATTGAGAAAACAGTTCAATTTTCTTTAGATATCATTGAATTTTGTGAATTGTTGGACGAAAAGAGAAAATTTGTTATTGCTAAACAATTGTTGCGTTCCGGAACAAGCATCGGAGCCAACTCGTTTGAAGCACAAAACCCTAACAGCAAAAATGATTTTGTCAACAAAATTAAAATTGCAGCTAAAGAATTAGAAGAAACAAAATATTGGCTCTATCTCTGTAAACACTCTAAAAGCTATCCATTTGATGAAAAATTGGAAAGTCAGATTATAGAGATTGGAAAAATTATTTATAAAATATTAAGTACAAGTTTAAAAAATTAATGTAACAATGTACCAATATAACAGTCTACCAATGATTGTTACATTGTTACATTACTAGATTGTTAAATTGAATTATTATGAACAACGTATATATCATAGATTACATAAGAACTCCCATTTCAAAATTAGGCGGAGGTCTTTCAGAAGTAAGAGCCGACGATTTGGCTGCCATTGTTATTAAAGAAATTGTAGCAAGAAACCCTGAAGTTCCTGTTGAGGAAATTGAGGACGTTATTTTCGGGTGCGCTAATCAGGCAGGAGAAGATAATAGAAATGTTGCCAGAATGGGGCTTTTATTGGCTGGACTTCCATATAAAATCGGAGGGGAAACGGTGAATAGATTGTGTGCTTCAGGAATGTCTGCGGTGGCAAATGCTTTTCGTGCAATTGCTGCAGGAGAAGGTGAAATTTATATCGCAGGCGGAGTAGAGCATATGACACGTTCTCCTTATGTAATGTCAAAACCAAGTACAGCTTTCGGAAGAGACAGTCAGATGTTTGACACCACTTTCGGATGGAGATTCATAAACCCGAAAATGAAAGAAATGTACGGCGTTGACGGAATGGGGGAAACTGCAGAGAATTTAGCAGACATCCACAACATCAGTCGTGAAGATCAGGATAAATTTGCCCTTTGGTCTCAGCAGAAAGCTACTAAGGCTCAGGAAAGCGGAAGACTGGCAGAAGAAATTGTAAAAGTTGAAATTCCTCAGAAAAAAGGCGAACCGAAAATATTTGATACCGACGAATTCATCAAGCCGACTTCTTCAATGGAAGGATTAGGAAAACTTCGTCCGGCTTTCAGAAAAGAAGGAACGGTAACCGCAGGAAATGCTTCCGGAATGAATGACGGAGCAGCAGCTTTAATTTTAGCAAGTGAAGAAGCTGTAAAAAAATATGGTTTAAAACCTAAAGCTAAAATCTTAGGTTCTGCTGTTGCCGGTGTTGAGCCAAGAATCATGGGAATCGGACCTGTAGAAGCGACTCAAAAACTATTAAAAAGACTGAATCTTTCATTAGACGATATGGATATCATTGAGTTAAATGAGGCATTTGCGGCTCAGGCTTTAGCTGTAACAAGAAGTTTAGGCTTACAGGATGATGATTCAAGAGTAAATCCAAACGGAGGTGCTATTGCAATCGGTCATCCACTTGGAGTTTCCGGAGCCAGAATCGTTGGTTCTGCGGCAATGGAACTACAGAAACAAAATAAAAAATATGCATTGTGTACGCTTTGTATCGGTGTCGGACAAGGGTATGCGATGGTGATTGAAAGAGTTTAATTTGAAAATGTGCTAATTTGAGAATTTGAAAATGTCACATCGCATTTTAATTTCAAATTGGTACATTATCAAATTTTCAAATTGATTAATTCTCAAACTAAAATTATGAATATCTACTCATATCACGGAATTCGCCCCATCATAAAACCTTCAGCTTTTGTTCATCCACAAGCAGTGATTATTGGCAACGTGGAAATCGGCGAAGAAGTTTATGTTGGTCCCAATGCAGTGATTCGTGGCGACTGGGGAAAAATAATAGTAAAAGACGGTGCCAATGTTCAGGAAAACTGTACCCTGCACGTTTTTCCGGGAATTGAAACCATACTTGAAGAGTCTGCACACATCGGGCATGGAGCGATTATCCATTCTGGGCATATCGGAAAAAATTGTCTGGTCGGAATGAATTCTGTCGTGATGGACAAAGCGGTCATCGGTGACGAATGTATCATCGGCGCTTTAGCTTTTGTTCCGGCAAACTTCAGATGTGATGCCAGAAAATTAATTGTCGGAAGTCCTGCAAAGATTATTCGCGATGTTTCTGATGAAATGATCAAATGGAAAACGGAAGGAACAAAATTATATCAGGAACTGGCAAGAGAAGGAAAAGATGCTATTCTGCCTTGTGAACCTTTCACAGAATATATTCAGCAGATTCCTACGAAAATTGTGGATTACAGCATTTGGAATGATGTGAAATAATTAAAATTATTATGATCAAAAAACTTCTCATTTTCTGCAGTATTCTGTTTGCATTTCAGTCTCTGGTTTTCGCCCAGACTGAAAATGTAAAACCACTGATTATTGGAGAAATCAGAACGATACAATCTAAAATTTTGAATGAAGAGAGAACTTTGAACATCTATCTTTCACAAAAATTCGACAAAACAAAATCTTATCCAATTATTTATCTTTTGGATGGAGGTATGAATGAAGATTTTATTCATGTGACAGGCTTGGTTCAGTTCTTTAACCAAATGTATTCCATGCCGGAAACAATTGTGGTTGGAATTGCGAATATTGACAGAAAGAGAGACTTTACTTTTCATACGGATTTAAAAGATTTACAGAAAGATTACCCTACAACAGGACATTCAGATAAGTTTATTAATTTTTTAGATAAAGAATTGAAGCCTTATATTGAAAGTCAGTTCAAAACCACCGATAACTATCTATTCGGACAATCTCTCGGCGGACTTTTAGCAACCGAAATTTTATTGAAAAAGCCTGAACTGTTCAATAATTACTTTATTATCAGTCCGAGTTTGTGGTGGGATGATGAAAGTCTTCTAAAACAGGCTCCTCAATTATTAGCTAAAATTCCGGATACTAAAAAATTTATTTACATTTCCGTTGGAAAAGGAGAGCATCCTGTAATGGTAAAAGATGCAGAAGATTTATTTGATGTTTTAAAAAAATCAAACAAGAAAAACTGGACAGTGGAATATAAAATGATGGAAACAGACAATCATGCAACAATCCTACACAGAAGTTTGTATGAAGGTTTGGTAAAATTGTTTCCGTATCAGGAACCGAAAAATTAAAAATGTAACAATATAAAAATGTATCTGTGTAAAAGATTGATACATAGTTAAATTAAATATTATATGGAAAAGTTAAAAAACTATATCTACGGCGAATGGATCGAAGGAAACGGAAACGGGATTCCTTTATACAATGCTGTAAACGGAGAACAGGTTGCCATTTCCGACACGGAAGGTCTGAATTTTGAGCAGGCTTTAGATTACGGAAGAACGGTAGGTTACAAAAACCTTTCATCCATGACATTCTACGATCGTGGTGAAATGTTGAAAAAAGTCGCGCTTTACCTTTTAGAAAGAAAGAAAAAATATTACGAACTATCGTATAAAACAGGAGCAACTCACGTTGACTCCTGGGTAGATATTGAAGGAGGTTTTGGTACATTCTTCACGTATTCAGGATTGGCAAAAAGAATGCTTCCGAACACCCCATTTTGGGTAGATGGAGATACTCAGAAAATTTCAGCAAACGGAACTTTTTTGGGAACTCATATTTTAACGCCGAGTGAAGGGGTTTCAGTACAAATTAATGCTTACAACTTTCCAGTTTGGGGAATGCTGGAAAAGTTATCTACATCATTGTTAGCAGGTGTTCCTTCGATTGTAAAACCTTCTCCTTTCGGTTCTTATTTAACAAACGCTGTTTTTCAGGATATGATTGAAAGCGGAATTCTTCCGGAAGGAGCGGTTCAGTTGGTTTGCGGTGAACCGGGAAATATTCTGGATTATGTGCAGGATGGAGATTCTGTTTTGTTCACAGGTTCTGCAACAACAGGAAGAAAATTAAAATCTCTGCCTTCAATTGCAGGAAATGCCGTTCGTTTCAATATGGAAGCAGATTCTTTGAACTGTTCAATTCTTGGGTTGGATGCAAAACCGGGAACTCCCGAGTTTGATTTATTCATCAAAGAAGTTCGTAACGAAATGACGACGAAAGCAGGACAAAAATGTACGGCAATCCGTAGAATTATTGTTCCCGAAAACTTAATTGGTGATGTTCAGAATGCTTTATCTAAAGCTTTAGACCAGACAAAAATCGGAAATCCGTTGAGTAGAGAAACCAGAATGGGATCTTTGGTCGGAAAACAACAGTATGATGAGGTTTTAAGAAAAGTTGATTTGCTTAAAGCTGAAACCGAGTTAATTTACGACGGAAAGCACGAATTGGTAGATGCCGATTATGAAAACGGAGCTTTCATGAGTCCGAAATTATTCTTAAATGACTCTCCGTTTACTAAAAATATTTCTCACGATGTTGAGGCTTTTGGTCCGGTTTCTACGTTGATGCCTTACAAAGATGCGGAAGAAGCGGCAGCTTTGGCAAAAAGAGGAAAAGGAAGTCTTGTTGGCTCAATTATCTCGCATGATGACAAATTTGTCGCCGAAACAGCGTGGAAAATGGCTTCACAGCACGGAAGAATTTTTGTACTGAACAGAGACAGTGCAAAAGAAAGCACAGGTCACGGTTCTCCGCTTCCGACTTTGATGCATGGCGGTCCCGGAAGAGCAGGAGGCGGTGAAGAAATGGGCGGATTAAATGGTCTTCATTTCTTCCTTCAGAAAACGGCAATTCAGGGTTCTCCGGATGTTTTAACCGCGATTACCAAAATTTATCAGCAAGGAGCCGAGAAAAAATATTCAGACAAACATCCTTTCCAGAAATATTTTGAGGAAGTTGAAGTGGGAGATTCTCTGGAAACAGCAGGAAGAACGGTTACAGACGCAGATATCGTAAATTTCTCCAATGTTTCATGGGATCACTTCTATGCACACACGGATGCAACAAGTTTAACAGGAACAATTTTCGATAAAACTGTTGCTCATGGCTATTTTATTCTTTCCGCAGCGGCAGGATTGTTTGTTTCAGGGAAAAAAGGACCGGTTATCGCGAATTACGGACTGGAAAACTGTTCGTTCTTTAAACCTGTTTATGCTGGAGATACCATTACGGTGTATTTAACGGCAAAAGAAAAAATCAACAGAGGGGTAAAAGGAAGAAATATTCCTTCCGGCGTTGTGAAATGGTTAGTTGAGGTCGTAAATCAGAGAGATGAGATCGTTTGTGTGGCAACTATTTTAACGTTGGTGGCAAAACAGTCTCCTTTTATCAATTTAAACTTAAAAAATATTCAGAAAATACTAAATGGATTAACAGATTCTACTCAGCCAAACTGGGGAAAAATGTCTCCTCAGCAAATGATAGAACATCTGGAACACGGGGTTTTGGTAAGTCTTGGCGAACCGGAAGCTGATAGGTGCTTCACTCCTGAAGAACAGTTGGAAAAATGGCAGGATTCTTTATATAACCACAGAAAAATGCCGAAAGATTTCCCTGCGCCGTTTTTGGCGGATGATGAAAAACTATTGGAGTTAAGACATAAAAATCTCGAAGCTGCAAAACAGTCTTTCATTGATAATTTAAAAAGATTTGTAATTTATTACAAAGAAAATCCACAGGCAGAACACATGAATTTCGTATTCGGAAAACTGAATAAGGAAATGTGGGAATTGATGCATAAAAAGCATTTTACGCATCATTTTGAGCAGTTTGGATTGATTTAAAATTCAAATAATCAATGTACCGATATAACAGTGTAACAATTTTGTTGCGCTGTTTTTTATTTTAAACTCTACAATCATAAAAATACATCTGTTAAATCATTATATTTATTTTATGGAAACTTTTGCTCAGCAAGTAATTGAATTCAATAAAAAATTACAATATTCCGGAAAACTTCCCGAAGATTTTCAGGTGCTTAATCCATATCTTGATAATCCTGAAACGCTGGTCGTCATGGAGAAGTTTTATCAAAAGTTTTACAACGATTCCAATCAAAGAAAATTTTTAATAGGAATTAATCCGAGTCGTCATGGAGCAGGAGTTACAGGAGTTCCGTTTACGGATACCAAACGATTGGAAAGCGTCTGCGGAATTCAGATGAAATCTGCCCGGACTCATGAAGTTTCTTCGGTTTTCATGTATGATATGATTGAACAATATGGCGGAGTGGAAGAATTTTATAAAGAGGTTTACATCAATTCGCCGTTTCCTTTAGCAATTGTCAGGAAATCGAAAGGCAGTTGGATCAATGCCAATTATTATGACGATAAAGGTTTGTTTAATGATGTGAAAGAATTTATGATCAGCTCATTACAAAAACATTTAAGTTTAAATCTCCAAACTTCGGAAGTTTTTATTTTAGGAAAAAAGAACGCAGATTTTATTTCAAAATTAAATCAGGAAGCAAATCTTTTTAGTAAAATGACCGTTTTGGAACATCCCAGATATATTCAGCAATACAAATCTAAGGAGAAAGAAATGTACATCGACAAATATATTTTGGCTTTGAAGAATAACGGTTGATTTATTTTTGAATCATATTTTCACTTTTATTTTTCTAAAAACTCTGTTATTAGTATTTTTGTAAAAATCCACCTTAAATTGTAAAAATGAGCGATTTCGTAACATCTGAAATTAAAAATAATATTGCCGAAATAACATTCGGAACAGCAAAAAGTAATTCCCTTCCGGGAGCAATCCTCGAAAAATTGGCGCAGACCATCCTTGATGAAGGCGCTAAAGATGAGGTGAAAGCAATTTTAATAAAAAGCGAAGGTGAAAAAGCTTTCTGTGCAGGTGCCAGTTTTGATGAGCTTTTGGAAATTGAGGAACTGGAAAAATCAACTCGGTTTTTCGGTGGCTTTGCAAAAGTTCTGAATGCAATGAGAAACTGCGGGAAAATTGTTGTGGTGAGAGTTCAGGGAAAAACTACAGGTGGTGGAGTGGGTTTGGCTTGTGGAGCGGACTACTGTTTTGCGACTACCGATTCTGCCTTAGCGTTAACAGAAATCAATTTAGGAATCGGACCATTTGTGATAGGACCGTATGTTGAACGAAAAATAGGAAAATCACAATTTTCGGCAATGGCAATTGATGCAGATTTCAGATCTGCAGAATGGGCAGAACAGCATAATATTTATCATTCCGTTTCACCTACGATTGCAGAAATGGATTCTCAGTTGGATAAATTTTTAGAAAAATTATCTTCGAGAAGCAAAGAGGCTCTGGCTTTAATTAAAAAAGTTTCGTGGGAAGGAACTGAACATTTTGATGAATTGATGCCGGCAAGAATTCACATGAGCGCAAGCCTGATTCTTGAAGAATCTGCAAAGAAAAATATTGAGGCAATTAAAGAAAAATTAAGGACTAAATAGATATTCTTTCTTTTGATTCCTTGAAAAACCGTTGTAATATCGTCAACGGTTTTTTTATAAAAACTTGACTATATTTAAAAAATAAACTAAAATGGGTTCTTACGAAATTTTCATTTTGCTGATATGTCTTTCAGCAGGATTTGCTTTTATTAATCAGAAGTTTCTGAAGCTGCCTTTTGTGATAGGATTATTTTTTCTGTCAACAGCTTTATCTGTTATCGTACTTACTTCCCAATTATGGATTGATATTGATGTAAAAGGGCTGGAAAAATATCTGGAAAACTCACACCTGGACAGGCTGATCATTGATGTTTTTCTGGGTTTTTTACTTTTTGCAGGCGCACTCCATACGAATTGGGGCAATCTGCGTTCTCAGATTAAGCCTATTGCAAGCTTTGCTTTGGGCGGAGTAATTCTTTCTACAGTTATTATTGCCGGTCTTTTTTATTTTATTGCCGGCTTATTGGGAATTGATATCAGTTTTGTGTACTGTCTTATTTTTGGAGCTTTAATTTCACCTACCGATCCGATTGCGGTCCTTGGAATTTTAAAACAGGCAGGAGTTCCCAAGAAAACGGAATCTGTAATCGTGGGAGAAAGTTTGTTTAATGACGGAATCGGGGTGGTGTTGTTTATTGCATTGCTGGATACGCTCCGTGTAGGAGAATTTGATTTGGGGCATTTTGGTCTGCTTTTTATGCAGGAAGCCGTAGGTGGAATTTTGCTTGGTCTTGTGTATGGGTATTTCCTTCATTTGCTGCTGAAAGCTGTAGATCATTATGAAACAGAAATCCTGATTACCCTTGCTTTTGTTATGGGAGGATATTATCTTGCCAATCATTTTCACATTTCAGGAGCCTTGTCTATGGTTGTAATGGGATTGATGGTCGGAAATTTCCGGACGAGTCTCTCAATGAGTGATACTACCCAGGAATATGTCAATAAATTTTGGGAACTGGTAGATGTGGTTCTCAATGCATTGCTTTTTATTCTTATTGCTTTCGTCCTTATTGAAGTTGATTTTAAGATTGAATATGTAATTCTGGGCATTGTATCAGTGCTTATAATTCTTTTTACCCGTGCATTTTTAGTGTATCTTCCATTAAGTATCTTTCCTAAATTTTTTAATCTGAATAGAGTAGACGCAAGAATTATTTCCTGGGGCGGACTTCGGGGCGGGCTTTCCCTTGCATTGGTATTATCACTTCCTCACAATTCTTCTAAAGAAGTTTTGCTGGTTGCTACCTATTGTACTGTTTTGTTCAGTATTCTTATTCAGGGACTTACTGTAGGTAAAGTAGCCAAATGGAGCAAATAAACTAACTTTAATATTAATCAAAGACTGAAAAATTCTTCAGTCTTTTTTTATTTTAAAATAAATATTTGGAAAATTCAATAAAATTAATAACTTTGTAATTCAAAGTTCTTTTATATGGAATCAAAAAACTTTCACGAAGACTTATCACACATTCGTTCTATGATGGAGCGATCTTCAAGGTTTATTTCATTAAGCGGGTTATCCGGAGTTTTTGCAGGACTTGCTGCGATTATTGGCGCAGTATATGTTTACTTCGCTTTTCAGCGCGAAGGAATTGACTATTTTGAAGGCGACAGAAATATTTTTGGAAAAGAACTGGTAAAAGAATTGGTGATGACGGGATTTGTGATTTTGGTTGTTGCTGTTTTGTGCGGATATTTTTTTACTGCAAGCAAAAGCAAAAAGAAAGGACTTAAAATCTGGGATGCTACCACAAGAAGATTATTGGTAACATTTGCAGTGCCTTTAGTAACCGGAGGATTGTTTTGTCTGTTGCTTCTGTATCATCATTTGTTCGTTTTGGTGGCTCCGGCAACTTTAATTTTTTATGGACTTGCTTTGGTGAGTGCAGAAAGATATACTTTAACGGATATAAAATATTTAGGATATTGTCAGATAATCTTAGGATTACTTTCATTTATGTTTCTTGGTTGGGGTTTAGTAGCCTGGACAATCGGTTTTGGTGTGCTGCATATTGTGTATGGATGGATTATGCATGTGAAGTATAAGTAATGATGCTCATTCAGTTCATATTTTTTGTTATGATATGTGGGATTTCTCTCATCTTCCTTTTATTATATTATGGAACTAAAAATAAAGTCTTTAAAAAATTATTTATAGGATATTGGTTGTTTTTTATTTTATCATTTGTGAGTTTGCTTGTAGTCGGTTTTATTAATAGTCCAACTACTGTTGATAAAGAAGATATTTACGGAATATACGAAGTTGATAAAGATATGTTCAGAGGAAAGAATGCTGATTGGCAATTTCAACATTTTAGTTTTGAAATTAAAGAAAGTGGAACATTTTATTTTTATGAATATTATGATGATGGAAAAATTAATAGAAAGCACACAGGAAATGTAGAATTTATTGAAGGCTACGCTAGTCCGCATTTAAGATTAAGTAATGTAAAACCAGAGCATCAAATAGTAGATAATGAACCTTTATTAGTAAGAAATAAGTGGAATTTTTATTACGTTTTTAAATCTAAAAAATTTGGAAATGTATTTTTTAAGAAGAAAAATAATTAGTCTCAAGCAAATTTAATATCAATGATCAACATTTCAAAACTCAATAAAGAATTCGAAAGCCGTGTAAGATTGGGCATAATGTCCGTTCTTATGGTGAATGATTGGGTTGATTTTTCTGAAATGAAAAGTTTGTTGGAAATCACAGACGGAAATCTGGCAAGCCACAGTAATGCGCTTGAAAAGTCAAATTATATCGAAGTAAAAAAAGAATTTGTAGGTAAAAAACCAAAAACGTCTTATCGGGTTACTCAAAACGGCCGAACTGCTTTCACAGAGCATTTGAATGCTTTGGAAAAACTCCTCGGAAAATAACTTCGATATTTTTTTAAATTTAAACTTTGAAATACAAAGTACTTTATAATAAATTAAATAAAAATGACAAACAGAAACACAACACTAGCAATTTTTGCTGTTCCCGCACTCTTATTGGCAGCAGCATTTTTAGGAAATCTTTTTGTAGATGGCTGGAACTGGTCAGGATTTGATTTCCTTGTTGCCGCAGTCTTACTTTTCGGAACAGCGGGTCTAATCTTTTTGGTACGGACTTTCATAAAAAACAGAAATTACAGAATCTTATTAAGTCTTATAATTGTCGTATTTCTTGTTTTAACATGGATAGAATTGGCAGTAGGAATCTTTGGAAGTCCATTCGCAGGAAACTAAAAAAAGAAAATGACCAGAAAGAAATTTTTAAAAAGACTTTTGCAGCTTTCTGCAGTCGGAGCTTTGCCTTTTCTCTATTCATGGCAGATTGAGCCGTTTTGGGTAGAGTTTGTAGAGAAGAAACTTCCTGTTAAAAATCTGCCTGAAAATTTGGAAGGAAAAATTTTAATGCAGATTTCAGATTTGCATGTAGGAAACAGATTCGACTGGAATTTTCTGATTGAATCGTTCGCAAAAGCTCAAAACTTTCATCCTGATTTTGTGATGTACACAGGTGATTACGTCAACCACGGTACTCCGGAAGATCACAAAAGTTTGCAGAAAGTAATGGAAAAAGCAGTTTACGGAAAGCTGGGAACTTTCGGAATTTTAGGAAATCACGATTACGGAAAAAACTGGAAAGATCTCGGTTCTTCGGAAGAAATTTGCCGCATTTTAGAAAATAATAGTATCACGATGCTGAAAAATCAGCAGACAGAATCTCACGGATTAAATTTTATCGGCTTTGATGATTTATGGTCACCCAATTTTGATCCGATGGAAATCATGAAAGATTATGATCCGGAAAAAGCAAATCTGGTACTCTGTCATAATCCCGATGTTTGCGATAAAGATGTCTGGAACGGTTATCAGGGCTGGATTTTGAGTGGTCATACTCACGGTGGACAATGCAGAATTCCGGGAGTGATTACCCCGATTCTTCCTGTGGAAAACAGAAAATATATTTCGGGCGAGATTGATCTTGAAGACGGAAGAATACTCTACATCAACCGTGCTTTGGGACATTCTTTTCAGGTTCGATTTATGGTTCGTCCGGAAATAACGGTTTTTACTTTAATTCAAGCTTAAAATAATGAAGGATTCAACCATCATAAATATAGGAAACTACGCTTTCTGGGTTTCGTTTGTTCTAATAAGTTTTTGCTTTTTAGGATCATTTACAAGTGAAGGATTTTTATTTGGAATTCTTGGAGCAATTCTAATGCTTTTTGGAGGCTTTATTAATATGATGATATTTTTTTTCCTTATGATTTATGGTTCTTATCACGAATCTCAGTTCAATATTTGTTATAAATCCGCTATGACAATTTTAAAGAATATTCTTGTTATAATTTTTTATGGAATTTTAATAAAAATAATAGAATTATGAATAATTAAGCTATTTAAACATAGGAAAATACACATTCGGATTGTTTTTTCTTCTTGGAAATATTTGCCTTCTCGGATATATGAGTACAAAAATTGATGCTTTCCAGATTCAGGATTTACTTTATTGCAATTCACAATTCCTATTTCTGTCCTTACTCATTTATGGTTTATTCCGAAAAACTAACTTAAAAGAATGTGTTAAAGCGTCACTAATCATTTGCATTAACAATCCCATTGTAATTCTGTATTTTCTATTTAGTTATTTTCTTAATGGGATTTTAATTCTAATTAATCTTCAAAAATATATCAACTATGAAAAACTACGCACAAAATTTATCATATTCATGTACGAAAACTCCCAAAAACAGTACAGGAGATATTTTAAAAAGAAAAAAAGGCAATGGCAGTTTAACGAAGAACAACTGTTAAGCTTTAAACAAGATTCTTTGGGACGAACCTTAGGCGAATTTTACAAAAAGCACGGTTTCAGGATGATTCCAAAAATGGAAAATCACGATGTTTATCATCTGATTACCGATTGCAGTACCAATATTTAGGATGAAATTGCCATGCAGTATCTGCTTTTCGGAAACGGAAAAAGAAGTGCTTATCTTTTAGGCGTTTTGGCTTTGGGAACTGTTGTTTTTCCGGAATACTTCAAGACATACATCAACGCTTATAAAAAAGGCAGAAATATGAGAACCTTTCACCACTGGAATTTTGAAGAACTTTTGTGGCAGAATTTTGACCATTTGAAAGATTTTATCAGGCAAAAAGAAGCACCTGTTGCTTTTTAGTCTCAACCTTAATTTTAACTATAATTTTATGAAAACACATCACTATATATTCATTTCGACCGTACTTTTCGTTATTCTTTTTTATAACGAAAGTATAGGTCTTAATCTTGGAATTTTAGGAATTTCCTATTCAGTTTTTACAATAATCAAAACGCCTAAAAGAAATTATACCAAAGTATTTCTGTTGCTTTTTGTGACGAGCATTTTATCAAGTCTTGCATTTGCCTGGTTTGTGGATTTTGCCTCTTTTCTGGCATTGGTTTTATCGCTTTTACTGCTGTCTTTTAAAGCTAAAAACAAAAAGATGAAAAGTCTTTTTCTCCTTCCTGTCTTTGTTGTAAATGTTTTTACTTTTATTTGCAGGGTTATCAGTTTTGATGAATGGCTTCCAAAACAAAATACTTCAGAGCTCTGGAAGAAGATTTTTGCCTTTGTGTTGATTCCTTTTATTTTCGTAGCCGTATTTTTCGGAATTTATTCTGTAGGAAGCAGTCATTTTGCCAATATTTTCAAAGATGTCGAACTGGATGTCAATCTGTTTCAGATTTTTGCATTAGGAGCTTTAGGCTTTTTCATTGCGTTCAATTACTTCAATTTTGCGGTAGAAAAGTTTTTGTATAAGCAAAATTGCTTACTGAGCAATGATTTTCAGCAAAAGCATAAAACACCAAAACCTACATATTCATTTCTGGATTTGAACACGGAAAGATTGAGCGGTATTATTTCTCTTATTTCTCTGAATGTGCTTCTTATTTTCTTTATCATCACCTACAATTATGAGCAGTTTTATGAAATAGTAAAAACTCCGAATCAGCTTTCTGAAGAGACGCATGAGAGAGTAAATGCAGTGATTTTGTCTATCATGATGGCAATTCTGGTCATTATGTTTTATTTTAAATCCAATTTTAATTTTGATCCTGAAGCGGGATTGCTGAAAATCTTAGCCAAAGTATGGTTGCTGCTCAATGTTGTCCTGATTTTTTCGGCAATTTTAAAAAATTCAGAATACATCAGCAATTATGGTTTTACCTACAAAAGACTTGGGGTGTACGCTTTTCTGCTTTTGTCATTGATCGGATTGACGCTTACTTTCATCAAAATTCAGTATAGAAAAACCAATGCATTCCTTTTCAATTCAATGAGCTGGAGCTTTTATGGAATAATTTTAGTATGCAGTTTTATTAATTGGGGTGGTGTCATCACTTCCCAAAATATGAAAAGAAAAGATTTTGCGGTAAATTATCATCTGAACAGCATCAATTTCAGCGAAAAACAGCTTTTGAAATATGCTGAAGATCATAATGATACATCGCTGAAAAATAAAATTTCAGAAAGAGTCAAAGAGCATCAGTCAGCTTCTTTTCTTTCTCAGATTCTGTATTATAAAACACTAAACTAAAAACTATATCAATATGAAAAAGTCAGTTCTCTTAATTATTCCTCTACTGATGGCTTCATGCAGCAAACAAAGTTCAGAAGCTCAACAAAAAGAAGATTCACTCACATCTGTGGTCAATACGGATGTAAAAAGGAAAGATTCTGTTTCTAAACCAATTGTTGAAGATTCTTTACAAACAAAACAAGTAAAAAATGCAGGCGAAACAGTAAAAATTCTGAATGCCGAAAAACTTCCGTGTACCATTGATCAGAAATTTGATGCTAAAATCCAGAAGCTGGTGATCAGGATTCCCAATTACAGCAAACCTGAAATTCATGGAAGCATTTCCCCGCAAAAGAATAATATGAATGTTCGCTTCAATCAGATCAAATTACCTGACGGGACTTATGACGGTCCCTTTGGAAAAGAAATTTCTTACCAGATTAAAAATAAAGGTGAAGTCTGGCTGATCATCGGCAAAAATCTGATGGCTGAAGGAGCAGTTGAAGGAGATTTTTCGGTAACGGTAGAGTAATTGGTATAATTTCTGTAACTAGAATTTTAATCAAAAATAGGGATAGGTCTTTGCGATATAAATCGTCATAAACAATTCCACGCAATTTAAATCATTAAAAATCTACTTATGAAAAAGGTATTTTCAATAGCCATTGTATCGTCGGTTTTTTTGACGAGCTGTGGTGCAGTACAGTCTATTGTTCAGAATACATTTCCGTATACAACCAATGTTCTTATATCAACGGGAGTTCCTGCCAATAAAGAAGTTTCGTCTACCTCTACGGCTTCCAATGTGCAGACTTGGGTAGGAGGCAATAATAATGCTCAGATTAAAGATGTAAGAATTTCTGATGCAAAAATTTCGGTAGTTTCTCCTACAGGAGGAAATTTAAGCGCATTAAAATCAGTAAAAGTATACATTTCTTCTACCGGAACAAGTGAAAGACTGGTTGCTTCAAGAAATGATATTTCTACCAATTCATCCAGTTTAAACTTAGATCTTAACAGCGAAACAGGATTTTTAGACAGCATTGTAAAGAGTTCCGGACTTTCTGTAAGAACGGTTTATGAATTGAAGAATCAGACTTCTTCAGACATGAATATCAAAGTAACACTCAATTTCAGCAGTGTTCCTGTAAGATAATTTTAAATCAGTTAAATTTTATATTAGGGAATAGCTTTTCAGTTTTTGAAAAGCTATTTTTACTTCTGTTCTGTAGGAATAGGTTCATATTTAAAATGAATAATAAGTTCTAAATTTTTTGAAACGGATTTATTTTATTTCTTAGCTTTACAGTTCAAAAACACTCAACAATGGAAATCGTCGCCCAAATTCTGATTGCAGTTGTAGCTGCAGAACATCTTTATATTCTCTGGATGGAAATGTTTGCATGGGAACCTAAAGGAAAGGAAGTTTTTAAAAAAGCGTTACCGGCAGAATTATTTAAACCAACAAAAGGTTTAGCAGCAAATCAGGGTTTGTATAACGGTTTTTTGGCTGCCGGATTGATCTGGTCATTTTTTATTGAAGATCCGAAATGGCAAACCAATATTGCATTGTTTTTCTTGGCATGTGTTGCGGTAGCCGGAATTTACGGTGCTGTTTCTGCGACAAAAAAGATTTTCTTTGTTCAGGCGCTTCCCGCAATTGTAGCAATTATTGCTGTGCTTTTAAAATAAATTAGTTGAATATTGTTCAGAATCATTATTCAAATGGATCAAAATTTATGAATTAAGGTAACAGAATCTTTTTCAGTTTTTCTGCCATATTTTTAGGGGTAAGCAATCCTTCATGGTAATCAATAAGTTTCTGATTTTTATCTAATATAATCCACAAAGGGTAAACAGGCTGATTTTTGTTTTTAGCTAAAGCCGTGGCAAGCTCGTGAATTCCTGAATTTCCATTGGGCAAGTATGTAAATTCTTTTTCCTGAAAACTGATCGTTTCTTTTGTTTTTTCTGCTTCAAAACTGATGAAGTAAAAGTGATCATTAATAAACTGAGTTAATTCTTTATCCTTATTGAGTTTGAATGATTCAATTTTGCAAACCGAGCACCAGTCGGTATAAATGTGAATAATTACAGGTTTGGGATTATTCTTTTGCAGAGTTTCTACCTCCGAAAAAGAATGTTGTTTTAACTGTGAAAAATAAAACCCTGAAATGGTTAACATTATAATGAGTGAAAATTTCATGTTGACTGATATTTAATTTCATACCTAATTTAAAGCAATATTTATAACTTTAATAAAACTCAATTACTTTAGTTATTGAAGTTCTTTGCTGAAAAATTGAATCTTTACATTAAAACTTATTTCAAATTATATTTGACGCCTAAAAAACCTCTGATTCTCTGCATCGGTGCAAATCCGTAAGTTGTATCAAATGTATATCGGTTCGGGTTGTTTATTGGATCGTTTATCTGATTGTCAAATGGATCAAACGGTCTGATAATAGGATCTTTTGGGGTGAAATTGAATAAGTTTTTAATTCCGCAATACACTTCAAACCCAGATCTGAAACTTTTTGAAACCTGAATATTTGCTAAAGAATACCACGGAGAATATTCCGGTCTGTAATCATTTTCTAAAATCGGCAGTCTCATAGGACCATACAGTTGTCCCGTAAAATCTACAGTCAGATTATTTTTAAATTTATACGTTAAGCTGTAAGTTCCGCTCCATTTTGGTGCATGAAGCTGCTGTGACTTTTGCCTTTCATCATCAAATTTTTGGTAAACATCAAGATACGTTATTCCCAGATTGATGCTCAAAGGAAAGCTCAGGGCAAAATCTGCATTTAGAGAAACACCTCTCGAAATACCGTAGCCATTGAGATTATCATAGATAATCTTTTCAGGATCTGAGTCAAAATCACCCACAATTTTATTGCTGAAATAGGTATAAAAAGCCGATGCATCAAGATTGATCAGCTGATTTCCGGCAGGAATTTTCCACATGTAATTCAAATTTCCGTTTACTGATCGTTCCGGCTGAAGATCAGACTTAATTATTACCTGTCTGGAACCCGTCAAAGCAGCATGGTCTTCGGTAAACAGGTTTACTACCCGGAAACCCGTTCCGAAATTAAATCTCAATGTATGAAAAGGATTGGGTGAAAGTTTCCAGGCAAACCTTGGTGAATGTACACTCTGATGTATTTTGTCATAATCAAATCTATACCCGAGAAGCAACGTATTTTTTTCATTGATTTCCCACTGATCCTGAATGAAAGCGCCAAAGATTGGTGAATTCATCGGTTCATTATTTAGTCCGTCTGAAGATAAAGTTCCTGGTGTATTGTCATCATAAAAAGTTTTTTTGTAGGTCAGTCCCAAAATAAAATCATGATTTTGTATTTTTTTATCCCAGTAAGTCTGAATAAAAGCTGTTTTTTGCGTAGCGAGATAGGAGTTGTTCCCATAAAATGAATTCTGATCATGAAAATTATATGAAAACTGCGTCATAATATTTTCTTTAAAAGGAAGCTGATAAATACCAAAAGCTTCAAAACGATTTGTGTAAATGCTTTCTCCATAGATTTGGTCACTGCCGCGGTAAGATTTGTTCCACTGCATTTCTCCTCCAAAACGGTCTTCGTATAAGTATCTCAGCGCAAAGCTTGCCTGTCGATTTTCTTTTCTTCTAAAATTCCATTTGTTAAAAACCGAAATTCTGTTTTGCAAAGCTCCGTCTGTAAAGTTGTCATTGTTTTCGTCAAATCTCTTGGTGAAATTAAAATAATTCAGACTCAGTAATGAAGCTGTATTTTTACCCAAATTAAATTTTGTAGACAGATCAAGATTATTTTCTGCCCAGCTTGTAGTCATTACATCAATGCTTAATTTGGGTGCTGTCAAAGCATTTTTAGTGATGATATTGATGACTCCGCCCATTGCTTCGGAGCCGTAAATAGATGAAGCCGGACCTTTCACAACTTCAACTCTGTCTATTAAACTGTTTGGAATTCCGCTTAAACCATAAACGGTGGAAAGTGAGCTTACAATGGGCATTCCGTCAATTAAAATCATCGTGTACGGTCCTTCCAGTCCGTTGATGTGGATGTCTCCAGTATTACAGACCGAACAATTCAGCTGTGGCTGCACGCCATTTACCATCGAGATGGCTTCGAAAATATTAGGTGTCGGATTTTTCTGAAAGAATTTTTGGGAATAAATTTCTACCGCAACAGGACTTTTTGATTTACTGACAGGCTTTATTGTTCCCGTAATGACAACATCATCAATTTCTTTAGTATTTAGCTCTTCCTTTTTAGGAATTGCAGCCGAATCTGTTTTTTTTAATTGTTGAGCAGCTAAGCTATCTGTTTCCTGAGAGAAACAAAATAAAGACAAAAACATAAAAGGAAATAATATTTGCCTCATAAAATTAAAATTGTTAGACAAAACTAACAATTATTTTTAGAATATAAAAACTAAATATTGTCAAAATTAATTTATAGAAATTGATGCTTAAAAAATGTGATTTAAATTGTTTTCATTCATTTCATTTAAAAATGTTAAATTTGAGAATCACATATACCAAGTAAAATGAGATACCATCAGTCGGGAAATATCCCTCAAAAAAGACATACCATTTTCAAATCACCGGAAGACAAATTCTATTACGAACAGCTTTTCGGAACGGAAGGTTTTCACGGAATTTCTTCCCTTTTATACCATATTCACCGTCCCACCCAGATCAAATCAATCGGGGAAGCAAAAGATGTTGCTCCGAAAATTGCAATTGAGAAGAATGTAACTCCAAGGATGTTTAAGGGAATGAATGTAACTCCTGAAGACGACTTTTTGGACAGCCGTAAATTTCTGATGGTCAACAACGACCTGAAAATGGGACTGTCAAAACCGAGAAAGTCAATGAATTATTTCTATAAAAACGCAGAATGCGATGAGCTTTTGTTTGTACATCAAGGAGCAGGAATTCTGAAAACTTTTGTCGGAAATCTGGAATTTTCTGTAGGTGATTACCTGATTATCCCGAGAGGAACGATTTATCAGGTTGAGCTGAATTCTGATGATACAGTATTGTTTGTTCTGGAAAGTCATTCTCCGATTTATACTCCAAAAAGGTACAGAAACGAGTTTGGTCAGCTGCTGGAACATTCGCCTTTTTGCGAAAGAGACATTATTGCACCCACATTTGTTGAACCAAAAGATGAAAAGGGTGAATTTTTGATTAAGGTTAAAAAAGAAAATCAGATTACAGATTTCATCTATGCAACACATCCGTTTGATGTCGTAGGCTGGGATGGATACTTTTATCCGTATAAATTCAATATTAAAAATTTTGAACCGATAACAGGAAGAATTCATCAGCCGCCTCCGGTTCATCAGAATTTTGAAGGACACAATTATGTAGTTTGTTCGTTCTGTGCAAGAATGTACGATTATCATCCGCAGGCAATTCCTGCGCCTTATAATCACTCAAATATTGATTCTGATGAGGTTTTGTTTTATACCGAGGGTGATTTTATGAGCCGGAATCATATTGATCTGATGGATTTTACGCTTCATCCTGGAGGAATTGTTCACGGACCGCATCCGGGAGCAATGGAAAGAAGTATCGGAAAGAAATTTACCGAAGAATATGCCTTAATGGTAGATCCTTTTAAACCATTAAAAATTACTGAGGAAGCATTGAAAGTTGAAGATCCATCTTATAAGACCTCTTGGCTGGAAAGCGAAGACCACAGTTTAAAAGATCGTTTGCAAGAGTAGCTTTTATTTTAATTTAATAAAAAACATCAGTAAATTATTGCTGATGTTTTTTATTGGGGCTAAACTTCGTGCTATAAATGTATTTTAACTGCCACAAAATCTTTGGTGCAATTGTTTTGTCTGTCGATACTGTTATTGATGTTTAGTAATGTCTTTATGGATATAGCACAAAGCTGATAAAAGTATCAATGAACAACACTTTTATCAGCTATATTAAGGTGAGTGAGAATTCTGTTTTATCCTATTGAATGGAATCCAACTTTGTTTCCTTCTGTATCGATAAAAAGCGCAATAAAGCCTCTGTTTTCACCAATATTAGTTTTCGGAAGAATAATTGTGCCACCAGCACTTTCTACTCTGCTTAACGGAATCGAAAGGTCTTTTCCTCCATCTAAGTATACGGTTGTGCCAGTCATTGAAGGAACGAATTTCTCACCGATAGCAATTGCTCCGCCAAATCCGCCTTTTTGTGGATCAGACGGTAAATATGCATATTGCATATTAGGGTCTTCATGAATTTGAGCATCTAACACTGTAGCATAAAATGTTTTTGCTCTAGCGAAATCTATTGCAGGGATTTCAAACCAATTTAGAGTATTGACCATTTTTATAAATTTTTATTTGTTTTTATTTTTTTTAGTTTGTTAAGAATTAGCAAAGTTTACTTATAGTTTAACTGTTCTGCATTGTCTATGTGTTTCGGCGGAGTCTTTTAAAAGTTTGCACGAAAATGATGGGATTTTTAGGAAAAAAATGCCTTTTAGTATTTAACTCGCTAACAAATCACCCAAATACAGGTAACACCAACTGATCAATCTGTGTCTTGGCATTGCGTATTTTCTCCTCAGGATTAAACAAAAGTCCGGAAGCATCAATAATTTGGACGTGTTGAATACCCAATGTCTGCCATAAATACTTTGCATACGGAGTTGCGAAATCCTTCTCGCTGCCTATGCCAGTACCGCCGCTGGTAAACAGGATGTAAACGCTGCGGGCTCGGAGTAGACCTTGCGAAACACCGTCTACGTATTCAAAGGTCGTATTGAGACGGCTGACATGGTCGACGTATGATTTAAAAGTAGAAGGAACAGTCCAGTTGTAAAGTGGCATGCCAAGCACCACCACGTCTGCGGTAATAAGTTCGGCAACCATCTCGTTAGAAAGCTGCATAGCCTCCTGCATGACTGAAGTTGGGTTTTGCATGGAATACAGACTTCCATCAACAAAAGCCTCATTTGGGAGTGGTAAGCCTGTCGCTAAATCTCGGGTCGTAACGTTAGCCTCAGGATATTCCCGCAACAAGCGAGTGACTAAGTGGTCGGTCAGATGTCGGGACACTGAATCGGCATAACGCGAGCTGCTGTCTAAGCGCAGAATTTCAAGAGGGCGGATGAAAGAGTTGTTAGTCATGATAAAAAGAATTGAAATGAAGTAATTGATTTTCTATTTTTTGTTTAGTTTTATTTATTTTTGTATTGCAAATATGCAGAGTTAAGTTAAATAAAAAAAGTAGGACATTTAAAACGTGTAAGTATGGAAAATAGTACTATTACTGAAAATAAGGAAGATAAGTCAGAAAAAAAAATCATTTTTGATGAAAAGTCTTGTCCCGTAACAGCAACAATGAAAGTTTTGGGCGGAAAATGGAAAGCAATATTAATTAATGCTATCTATCATACCTCTCCTGCAAGATTTGGAGAATTGAGGCGAAGTGTAAAAGGAATAACCCAATCAATGCTCACTTCTCAATTGAGAGAGTTAGAAGATGATGGAATTATTAACCGAAAAATCTATGCAGAAATTCCTCCAAGAGTAGAATACACTTTGACTGAATTTGGGCTTACCTTATCACCTATCATGCAATCAATGGCTGATTGGGGCTATGAATATAGAATGAAAAAGCAAAAGGAATAGTGTACTAAATTTCTACTCTTTAAGTTGGTCGCATATTTTGTCATCATCTTTTTGAATTCAGCAAAATTTTGTTTCGATTCTGTTTAGAAAAATGCTTTGAAGTCCTAACTATCAATTTTCGGTTAAGTTAAACAAATATAAATTTGATATATATTGGCATTTGAAATGATTTTTTTATGGACAAAATTCTCCGAGAATGGTGAGTTGACAAATCAAATGATAGCTACAGTAAGGAAAAATTAGAACTAAAATACTAAGATGAGTAAAGATGTAGTTTTAAAAAATGAGTAATTTTGTAATACTACATTATTACTCACTGCCCATTGCTATGGAAGAAGTTATCACAAAACCAATTATTGCGAAAGAACTGCTGGAATCTCTCCAGACAAAAATAGAGGAGGAGAAACAGGTCATTGTACACTGTTGCTTTCCCGCATCTCCCTTTTGGGGAAATCTTATCAGAATTTGGAATACCACATATCTTATTGATGAGACTTCCGGACACAGAAGCAAACTTATTCATGCAGAAAATATCAGCATTTATCCTAACTGGACTCCCGTTCCTTTTATGAGAGACTTCTGGTTTACATTGGTTTTTTCAGGCTTACCTAAGGATTGTAAAAGCTTTGATTTTAAAGAAGTTATTCCCGAAGAAGGTGGCTTTTTTGTTAAGTCGATTAAAAGAAATACATCAGATATTTACCGAATTAAGATCTCGGAATAATTTTTATTTTAAACTGATCAGAACAGGGTTGTATACCTTCAATCCTGTAAAAGAAATTTAAACTTACTGTTTGTCATTTTAAAACCACACTTAATTCCCAATATTTAGGACAGAGATTAACCATGTTAATGATTTAATTCAAGTTATTTCAGTTTTTTCAGGGAAAGCAAAACCGCCTTTTCTTCACACTTTTCAAAAGTGATTTCGAAAGAAGGTTTTTTTTCAGGATAAGACAGAAGATAATCCGGACATGGCTTCTTTTGTGCATTACTGCGGTCAAAATCAATTTTTCCGTTGGTGATGATACTGTCTTTCAGAAACTTTTCATCTATTTTCAAAGCATTCATTTCAGATTTAAACTGATCAGAATATTCAAAGTCTTTAGAAAGTGTTTCGGCGATAACACGGCTGTTAGGAAGATATCCGCTGCAGCTTACGCCTTTTTTATTAAGTACGAAAAAAACAATAATCAGCCCCGGAACAAGACCAATCATAAAGAATTTTAGCTTTTTCATTAGAAAATTAAAAGATTGATGTCATGATAAGTAAGTCCAAAGCGGTCGCAGATTACTTTTTTAGTATGTCTGCCTTTGTACATATAAAGACTTTGCTTCATTTCATTTTTTCGTAAAAGCATATTTTCAAAACCTCCTTCTTCGTCATAATTCAGGATATATGATAAAAAGAAATTTGAAATCGCTTTGGTTGTAGTTCTTGGCATTTTAGAAGTTAGATTCGGAAGTCCGCAGTGGATAACACCATGCTTGATGATGTAAGGATCTTCCATCGTAGTAAGTTCGGAAGTTTCTATGGCTTTACCGTTGTCAATAACAATATCAATAATTACGCTTCCTTTTTTCATCTTCATCACCATTTCTTCTGTGACGATAGGCTGCATGTTGAGTCTTGGTAAAGCGCCGATTACTACATCAGCTCTTCGGATGCTTTTGCTGAGTTCTTTAGGGTCAATAATAGAAGTCGGAACTCGGCTGTCTACCAAAGTATGTAATCTTCTGAGTTTGGAAAGTGAATTATCAAAAACTTTTACGCTGGCTCCCAATCCGATGGCTGCTTTGGTTGCAAATTCGCCGACAATACCGGCTCCCAGAATCACAACTTCGGTTGGTCTTACACCGGTGATTCCGCCAAGCATCAATCCGTTGGATAAAGCTAATAGTTCTGATGCATAAAGAATAGAAACGCTTCCTGCAATTTCTCCGATTAATCTTACCAGTGCAAGCTGTTTGTATTCATCCGCAATAAATTCAAAAGCAATAGCATTGATTTTTTTCTCGGCAAGCTTCATGAAATAATCTTTGTCACGGAGATTGATCTGAAGTGCAGAAACAAGATACGAACTGGGTTTCAGATATTCTATTTCCTCTTCAGTAGGAGGATTTACTTTAAGAACAAGATCCTGTGCAAATGCTTCTTTGGGATCCTGAGTAATTTTGGCACCTGACTCTGAGTATTGTAAATCTGTAAAAAATGAGCCTTGTCCTGCGCCTGATTCTACAATGATTTCGTGGCCATGTTCTATAAGAACCTGCACTGCATCGGGAGTTATACATGTTCTCCTTTCGTTGAGACACGTTTCTTTTGGAATTCCGATACTGAATTGTTTGCCCTTTTTGATTACTTCCAGCTTTTCCTCTTTCGGCATCAGTTCTTCTTCTGAAAAAGGCGTAAAAATATTTGTAGTACTCATTTTTATTCAATTATGACTTACCATTTTGTTCAGCAAAGATATAATTTTTAATCGAATGTGATTTCTCTGCTTTCGCCGGTATTCTGTATGCTCATTGAGTGAAACTTCAGACCGTAAAGTTCATCCTCGTATACTTCGGGCCATTCTATGATGCACAAAAAAGAATTATCCAGATATTCTTCAATTCCAATGTCGTAAACTTCATCAATATTTTTGAGACGGTATAAATCAAAATGAAAAATCTTTCCTTTCGGAGAACTGTATTCATTGACGATAGAGTAGGTAGGTGAGCTTACTTCATCTGTACTCCCCAGATTTTTAAGTAAAAACTGGGTAAAAGTTGTTTTTCCGGCTCCTAAATTCCCCTTTAACAAAAGAATATTATGCTGTAGCTCAGGTAAAATTGCATCTGTGACCTTTTGCCAGTCGTTGATGTTTTTTATGCTGAAATTCATTGATTTTATTTGTTGCAAAATTATAACAAAACTGTCATATTTGTTACTTTAATTCCTATTTTCACTACTTTTGCGGTTATGATCTCCAAGCAGACGATAGATAAAATATTTTCCACAATCAGGGTAGAAGAGATTGTTGGTGAATATGTGCAGCTGAAAAGAGCAGGATCCAACTTTAAAGGGCTGAGTCCGTTTCATGAAGAAAAATCGCCCAGCTTTATCGTTTCTCCCAGCAAACAGATCTGGAAAGATTTCTCAACAGGAAAAGGTGGAACGGCGATTTCATTTCTAATGGAAATCGAAAATTTCACTTATCCGGAAGCGCTTCGCCATGCAGCTAAAAAATACGGAATTGAAATTGAAGAAGACAAACGGGAATTTTCTGAAGAAGCCAAAATTGCGCAGTCAGAAAGAGATTTACTCTACAAAATTCATGAAGTTGCCAATGAGTTTTTCCAGAATGTTCTTTGGGAAAATGAAGAAGGAAGATCAATTGGTCTGTCTTATTTCAGAGAACGGGAACTGAAAGACGATATTATCAAAAAATTTCAGCTCGGATATTCTCCCGAAAAAAAGAATGCTTTTACCGAATTTGCACTCGAAAAAGGATACACCAAGGAGGTTCTGGAGAAATCAGGACTTTCTATTTTTCCTGAAAATTCTCCCGGCGGTATCGACCGTTTTAGGGAAAGAGTGATTTTTCCGATTCATAGTTTTTCGGGGAGAGTTTTAGGCTTTGGAGCCAGAATTTTAAAAAGCAATGTAAAAACTGCCAAATATCTCAACTCGCCTGAAACAGAAATTTATCACAAATCTAATGTTCTGTATGGTTTAAACCAAAGTAAACAGGCGATTTCCAGAAAAAATGTCTGCCTTTTGGTGGAAGGATATATGGATGTGATTTCTCTGCATCTTTCAGGAATTGAGAATGTAGTGGCGAGTTCAGGAACTTCTCTCACAACGGAACAGATTAAGCTGATCAAAAGACTGACAGAAAATGTCACCATCCTTTTTGATGGGGACAATGCAGGAATTAAAGCGAGTTTCAGAAGTATTGATATGCTTTTGGCAGAAGGGATGAATATTCGTGTTTTGCTTTTTCCTGAAGGTGATGATCCGGATTCTTTTGCCCGAAAACATCCGCAGGATTATGTGGAAAAATTTATCGAAAACGAAGCTACAGATTTTATAGATTTTAAAGCTGAAATTCTTCTGAAAGATGCTGGAAATGATCCTATCAAAAAAGCAGAAGCAATAAGAAATATCGTAAAATCTGTTTCTTTTGTACAGAATGCTTTAAAGAAAGAAATTTATTTAAAAGAAGTTTCCGGCAAGTTCGGTCTGTCTGAGCAGAGTCTATTCAACGAGCTGGATGTGCAGCGGCAAATTACCGAGAATCAAAACCAAAGAGTTCAGCAGAAAGAGCAAAAACCTGCCAAGCTTGAAATTGTTCCTAAACCTGAGCTGGAGGTTGATTCTGTTCAGTTTAATATTTTTCATCAGGAAAATAAACTTATTAATCTGATGATGATGTTTGGGGATGTTGTCCTGCAACGCACCAATGAAGAGAAACAAAAGTATGAGATTACGGTGATTGAAGAAATTCTCCATCATTTTGAAGAGGAAAACTATGAATTTCAAATAGAAATCAACCAAAAAATTATTGAGTCCATCAAAGAAGGAATTGAAAATGAAGAACTGCGTTCAGGTAATTTTTTCCTTAAAATGATGGATGAAAATATTACTCATAAGGTTGCAGATGCTCTTATGATTCCAAATGAGCTGAGTGACTGGACAACCCGGAATATTTTTCCGCCAAATATCGGTGATTTTGTTTCTACTGAAGTAGAAGCTGATATTCTGATTCACAAATATTACTATATTCATTTTATAATTAAAAAAATGACACAGGAATTGGAGCTGTACCGTGATACAGATCAGCAGAAATATTTTGAGAACATTAAAAAGATCATGATGCTTACAGAATTTTCTAAACATATTATTGATAAGTTAGGATGGTCGCCTGTGACAAAAAGTCCTATAAAATTTTAGGAATAAAAATTGTAATTTAGGTATCAGTAAATTTTAAGAAATTATACCAATAGATATGGACATTAAAAAAGAATTCAGAGATTTCTCAGTAAAACATTTGGGAAACAGCGGTTTGGTAACCGATCAATATATGGGAGCATTCAATCCTACCAATCTTACACCTTACATTATGGAGGAAAGAAGAATGAACGTAGCGCAAATGGATGTTTTTTCCAGATTGATGATGGACAGAATTATTTTCCTTGGAACAGGAATAGATGATCAGGTTGCGAATATTGTAACAGCACAGTTATTATTCCTGGAAAGTTCTGATCCTAATAAAGATATTCAGATTTACATCAATTCTCCGGGGGGAAGTGTTTACGCAGGTTTGGGAATTTATGATACCATGCAGATCATTAAGCCTGATGTTGCAACTATCTGTACCGGAATGGCAGCTTCTATGGGAGCGGTTCTTTTGGTTGCCGGTGAGAAAGGAAAACGTTCTGCTTTGAAGCATTCCAGAGTGATGATTCATCAGCCAAGCGGCGGTGCACAAGGTGTAGCTTCGGATATGGAAATTAATCTGAGAGAAATGCTTAAGCTGAAAAAAGAATTGTACGATATTATTTCTGAACATTCCGGACAGACGTACGAATGGGTAGAGAAAGCGTCTGACAGAGATTATTGGATGACTTCTTCTGAAGCAAAAGAATTTGGAATGGTAGATGAGGTTTTACACAGATCAAAAGAGAAATAATTTTTTCCTCGAACAAAATAAAATTCGGCGCACCTCTGCGAGGCGCGCCGAATTTTTTAAATATCTTAGATCTATTATTTTTTGTCTAAAAGCGAAATATACTCTCCGTATCCTTTCTGTTCCATTTCTGCTTTCGGAATAAATTTCAGCGAGGCTGAATTGATGCAGTAGCGAAGTCCGCCTTTATCTGCCGGACCATCGTTAAATACATGTCCCAAATGTGCATCTCCTGTTTTGCTTCTTACTTCAACTCTGGTCATTCCGTGAGAACGGTCTAATTTTTCATCAATCAGCTTTTTGGTAATCGGCTTAGAAAAACTTGGCCATCCACAGCCTGATTCAAATTTATCGGTTGAGATAAACAAAGGCTCTCCGGTGGTAATATCTACATAAATTCCTTCTCTTGTTTCGTCCCAATACTCATTTTGAAATGGTCTTTCAGTTCCGTTTTCCTGCGTTACATTATATTGTTCGGCAGTAAGTTTTTCTTTCAAAACTTTCTTATCCTGCTTTTGGTATTTTACCTCTTTTTTAGGCAGTGGGTTTGCATTTCTTGCCATTTCAAAAAGACCCGGCTCAATATGGCAGTATCCTCCCGGATTTTTGTCCAGATAGTCCTGATGATAATCTTCTGCTTTATAGAAATTTTTCAAAGGAATAGTTTCTACCACTACCGGTTTGCTGTAGTTTTTGGCTAGTTTTTCCACTTCAGCTTTCACAATCGCTTCAGTCTCTTTGTCTGTTGAGTAAATTCCTGTCCGGTACTGGTTTCCTCTGTCATTTCCCTGTTTGTCTATACTTGTAGGATCAATAGTTTTAAAATACAGATGAATTAAAAGTTTAAGATCTACCTGCTCAGGATCATAAAGTACCTTTACCGTTTCGGCAAAACCCGTAGTGTGGCTTACGACTTCTTCATAAGTAGGATTTTTAGTATTTCCGTTGGCATATCCTACTTCAGTTTTTACCACTCCTCGAACTTGTTGAAAAAAATGCTCGGTTCCCCAAAAACATCCTCCTGCAAAATAGATTTCTTTTAAGTTTTTACTGTTCATAATGGTGTTATTTTCTTTTTTATTTTCTGTGGATTTTGGTTTTGCATCTCCACAACTTCCTGCAAACACAGCTATTCCGAAGCTTAATCCGAATAACATTAATATACTTTTCATTTTTCTCTTATTATTTAAATTCATTATTTATCATTTAAAATCATTAATCCAAATCCCAAGAGCATCAAATCTTTCAGAATGAAAAAATCTGTAACAGGAAATCCGTCAACAACTTTCCATATTCCGGGAGTTGTGAAGAGATAGCTTAGTGTTACGGTGAACACTGCAATCATTCCGATTCCTGCAAACCTTTTCAGCATTGCAAATTTCGCACTAAACAATAATACAATTGCAATGATAATTTCTATCGTTCCGATAGCATTTGATACCGATTGAACATTTATATAATCATAAACGAAAAAAGTAAGGAAATGGTTTTCCAATAAGGGTTTTATTGCGTTGGCTTCTGTAGGAGTGAATTTAAAAAGCCCTATCCACAGCAAGATTAAAGAAGCTCCTAATAAGGAAATAGTGTAGCCTGTTTGGTACGTTTTGTTTTTAACTGATGTTGTTCCGCTCATTTTTTTTAGTTTTTAAATGAATACTTTTATTTTCAAAAGTATAGTCGGAACAAGAATAAAATCCTGACAGCTTTTTTCTATATTTTCAGATTTTTCATCGTTTTTTCTTTAAAATTCTGAATATCAACTGAATCAGTTGATCTTTCGGACTGAATTTTTCTTTTTAAAATATCATCCAAAATTTTCAATTTTTCCTGATAAGATCTGCACCATCTGCATATTTTCAGATGAATATTGAGCTGTTTTTGTTCTTTGGAAGAGATCGTTTTTGCAATACTTTTTTCCATGAGCAGGGTAGCGGTGCTGCATGGTAGAAAGAGTTTATGAATTAGTTTTTTTAGCATTTTCAGTTCATTTATGTGGACAAAAACCAATTGAGTTCCAAACACTCTCTTAGCTGTAGCCTGCTTCTTTGTAGAATCTTCCAAAGATTAGTCGCAGAAAGTTTTAATTCCTGACAGACTTCTTCTCCTTTTTTTTCTTGAAGATAATACAATTTTATGGGAATTTTCCATCTTTCCGGTAAATTTTCTATACAACTATCAAATATTTGATTAAAATCAGAATCATTCAACAGCTCGTTTTCTTTATCTGAAATGTTCCATTCTGCCAATACATCATCATTTCTCCATGAGCCCGTTTCATCAAAATAATGATCAAAACTGATATGAGGTTCAGATTTGTATTTTTTTCGGTAAAAATCAGAAACTTTTCTTTGAAGAATTGCCATAAGCCACGTTAAAGGCTTGCTTTTGCCTTCAAAAGATTCATAAGAATGAAAGGCAGCAACAAAAACGTCCTGTACAATGTCTTCTGCCTCTGTTTTGTCTGAAAGTAGAAAAACGGCACGTTTCAGTAAAGGAGCCGAATACTGATCAATCCAGTTTCTGAAGGTTTCGTTTTTGGTCATTCTTTCGATAGGTCAAGTGCTGAATAATCCGATCATTAAATATTTGGTAAAAATTTAATTATAATTATCCAGCAAAGTTTGAATTTATTTAACAATAAAAAGTAAAATTAATTTAATTTCAATAATCAGCAAATAAAAATGTCTCTGGAAATTTCAGAGACATTGTATGTTTTAAAAATTAAAATTCAGCGTTTTTCGGTGTTCTTGGGAACGGAATTACGTCTCTGATGTTCGTCATTCCCGTTACGAAAAGAACCAGTCTTTCTAATCCTAATCCAAATCCGGCATGCGGTACAGAACCGAATTTTCTGGTATCTAAATACCACCACAATTCGTGCTCATCAACGTGCATTTCTGCCATTTTTGTTTTTAGAACATCTAATCTTGCTTCTCTTTCGGAACCACCGATTATTTCACCAATTCCCGGGAAAAGTACATCCATTGCAGCAACCGTTTTATTGTCGTCGTTCAGTTTCATGTAGAATGCTTTGATTTCTTTCGGATAATCAAATAATACTACCGGGCTTTCAAAATGTTTCTCAACCAGATATCTTTCATGCTCAGACTGAAGATCGGTTCCCCAATTCTCCACCGGATATTGGAATTTTCCTTTTTTATTCTCCTTTGAGTTCATTAAGATCTCAATAGCTTCTGTGTAAGAAACTCTTTTGAATCTTTTAGAAACTACATTTTCAAGCTTTTCAATCAGACCTTCTTTTGCTCTCTCTTTTTCAGGTTTAGATTTTTGTTCTTCTGCGAAACGCTTGTCTAGGAAATCCAGGTCATCTTTGCAGTGATCCAGAACATATTGAATTACATATTTTAAGAAATCTTCTGCAAGATCAATGTTATCTTCCAGATTATTGAAAGCCACTTCAGGCTCAATCATCCAGAACTCTGCTAAGTGACGTGTTGTGTTTGAATTTTCTGCACGGAATGTCGGTCCGAAAGTATAAATTCTTCCCAATCCCATTGCTGCTGTTTCTCCTTCAAGCTGTCCGGAAACCGTCAAATTGGTTTTTCTTCCGAAAAAGTCCTGAGAAAAATCAATATCTCCCTGCTCATCTCTTGGAATATTATTTAGATCAAAGTTGGTCACTCCAAACATTTCTCCGGCTCCTTCCGCATCGGCTCCTGTAATAACTGGTGTGTTGATGTAGAAAAACTGGTTTTGGTTGAAGAAAGAATGAACGGCAAAACTCACCGCATGACGTACTCTGAAAACAGCTCCGAATAAATTGGTTCTGAATCTTAAATGCGCCTGCTCTCTCAAAGTTTCCAATGAGTGTTTTTTAGGCTGAAGAATTGTTTTATCTCTTTCTTCGGTAAAATTATCTCCTAAAATGGTAATTTTTTTCGCCAGAATCTCTACGGTTTGTCCCGCTCCCTGGCTCTCAACAACTTCACCAACAATTTTGAGAGAAGCTGCTGTACTGATTTTAGAAATTATTTCTTCATCGAAATTTTCAAAATCAACAACAATTTGCAAATTATTAATTGTAGAACCATCATTTAGCGCAATAAAGCGATTAGAACGGAAAGCTCTTACCCAGCCGTAAACCGTAATGTCATGATGTAATACTTTTTTGTAATCCTGTAGGATTTCCTTAATTGTCTGCTTTTTCATTTGTTGATAATAAAATTTTTTGTCTAAAAATTAATGTGCGCAAAGTTACAAAAAAACAGCGCAATTTGAGGATTAGGCTGTTTTAATTCAATTTATTTATCCATTATTTGATGAAAAAACTATGCTCTCAATATGAATCAGTTGAAGAAGATAGACTTCTTTCTCTCTTTTCCTTTCCTGATTTTCCATGCATGATAAGAGCTGGGAACATCATATTGCCATTTTGGAAGAATTAAAATAATCAGAATAACATCAAGATGAGAGATAAATCCCAGAATTATTGTTAAGATGAAAGTCCAGTCGGCTTTTTGCAACCCTATTAAATATGTTAATGCTAAAAGTAAACTCAATCCCCATAACTTTGAAAGCCATGCATGAGTGGAGGTTTCCTTTCCGAATTTTATCCAGCTTATGATATAACAAAGTGCTTCCATAAAGAAAATTAAAGCAATTCCTTTCCATTCGTTTTTTATTATTTCCGGATTAAGGAAATAGGCTGCAAAACCTAATGATAGCCAGAAAAACAAATCTACCTGACTGTCGAGTCTTCTTAATTTTTCGGATGAAACACCAATTTTTCGGGCTATAATTCCATCAAAGATATCAGTTAATAAACCGAAATACATTAAAGCTAAAATTAAAAATTGGGAATCTTCACTCTGGAAATAGGCTAATAAGAGTATGACAGGGGCTAAAATGAAGCGTATGGCAATGAGAATATAAGGTATATTTTTCATGTTTTATATTTTATTTAAAAATAACATTATTGGATTCTTTTATATTTTTCTACATAATTGATGCTATATCCCGATCCCATAATTAAGAGAAAGGCTCCGTCGTTATTATAATAATCCTGTATAAATAAACCGTTCTTACCGGTAAGTCCTATTTGTGATTTAAATCCCAGACAACCGCCCAGCAAATAAGGAATTCCGTGACATTTTACAGTATGATTCTTTAATACCAATACTCCTTTCTTAAGTTTTGCGTCATATTTAAATGAATATTTGAGTGAGTCATTTTTTAAGATCCTGAATTGTACTTCATAGCTTTTATCCTTTAAATTTGAAACAGCTTTTACAGATACTTTATCAGATTCTGAAATATTGGGATTTTTTATATTAAGCATTTCCGCAACAGTTCGCAGTCTGTCAGATTTCTGGTTTCCTGCATTAATGTGCTCATATCCTTTAAACTCAAACTCTCCATTAATCAATGAAACATTTTCTTTTTTAAGTGTTGTCATATCATCTTTAATCAATTTGCGATCAAAAGAAACACAGGAATTAAAAAACAGTGCAAGAAGTAGAATTAAAAAAAAGTTTTTCATAGTTCAGAATTTTAAAATTTTATAATTCAAAATTATTGGCAGAAAGCACAAAAATGAATGCGATAAAAAATTAAAATAAATGCCTAAATTTGTGAAAATCGCAAATTGTGTTTCAGGAGCTTTTACTTAAAGAAATTAGAAGAAAAATAGGCGACAAATCTCTTAATGATGAGATTGCGAATATTCTTAATATCAGTTATGATGCGGCACACAGAAGAACATCTTTGAAGGCTAAGTTCAGTCTTGAAGAAGCTTTGGAACTTGCAAGATATTTCCAGATTTCTCTGGATCAGTTTCAAAATTCTGATCATCATATTTTGGTTAAAAGAACAACAGCTGTAAAACGAACAGAAGATCTAAAATCTTTTTTTCAGAATAATCTGAATGTTTTTGAAAGTCTTCCTCTTTCCGAAGAGATGACGATTTATTATTCTGCTAAAGACATTCCTTTTTTTTATACACTTTCAGATTCCATGCTTTCCCGTTTTAAAATTTATGTATGGATGAATCTGCTGAATGCGAAGCAGGTGTTTATTCCTTTTCTGGAATTTTCGCCACCTGATTTTGAATTGGACACACAGGAGTTAAAGAAAAAATATGAAGAACAGAATATTGTTGAATTATGGAATGATATGACGGTGTCCAGTATTTTACAACAGATTATATTCTATGCGGAAACGGGACACCTGAAAACGAACGAAGCACAGGTTATCCTTTTTGAGCTGAAAGAACTTATAAGATATATCGAAGACAAAATAGAAAACAATCCAAAATTTCAGTTGTACGAAAATGAGCTGATGCATCTTTCCAATGACATTTTTTTTCATCATCCGCAACGGTCACTTTTTGCAATTCCAACAAATATGTTTGGTTATCTCTTAATTAATAACGAGAAAACCTGTAAGGAAACTCATAATTATTTTGAACACCAGATCAAAAATTCAAAATCGCTGAATACCTCCGGCAACCGCGACCGTAAAATATTCTTTAATAAAATGTATCGTCAGATTGAGGCTTTAGAACAAAAATTATTAACTGGAATGTGGTTTTAGATTACTGAATTATTCGTCCTTTTTAGAAGGAGCCAAAAAAACATCAATAAGACCTTCCGGAAGCTGCATTTTGATGAATCTTTCTTCTCTGTTCACTTCAAGAATCCAGTCCTTAATGATCGGGATTACCACTTCCTTTCCATCCAGATTAGTTACAAAATAGTTTTGAGCAGTCTGATCGTTTACAGATCTTATCACGCCACAATTGTTTCCGGCATCATCCAAAATTTCAAAGCCAATAATTTCATGATAATAAAATTGCTTTCCGGTAAGTTTTGGAAGGGTAGATAAGGGTAGGTAGACATTTTTTCCTAAAGACTGGTCTACCAATGCTTCAGTGGAGTTTTTAAAAGCAATATTCAACGCATCATTTTTGCTCCAGGAAGATTTAGCAATAAAAAAAGGAACCAGCAACCCATTGATTTCTATAAAAATAGAATCAAGTTTATTATAAATTTCTGGTTGATCTGTATCAAGTTTTAGGATTACATTTCCGGCAAGACCATGTCTTCTGGTTATTTTTCCTAGTAAATAGCAGTCTTCTTTTTTCATATTGCAAATATAAGAGAAACGATCAAATTTTTTGTGAATCTGAAAGTTTAAAATAAAAAAGGCACGATTATTTCGTGCCTTTTTTGTATTTCTTAAAAAGATTAAGCCTGAGTTTCTTCAGTTCCTTCTGCTTCAGCAGCCGGAGCTTCACCTTCAGCAGTCTCTTCAGCTGGAGCATTAGCAGCTTCTTCAGCAGCTTTTGCATCTGCTTCTGCCTGTGCAGCAGCAGCAATTCTAGCTTCATTTACTTTTTGCTCAGCTTCTAAAGCCGATTTTTTCGCATCAGCTTTAGCAGTTGCCAAACCATCAACTTTACCTTGTACTTTTGCATCTTTCGCATCAAGCCAAGCATTGAATCTTTTCTCTGCTTCAGCTTCATCAAAAGCACCTTTAGCAACACCACCTTGTAAGTGTTTTTTGTAAAGAGCACCTTTGTAAGAAAGAATAGCTCTTGCCGTATCAGTTGGCTGAGCTCCGTTGTTTAACCACTTTACAGCAGCATCAACGTTCAAGTCAATAGTAGCAGGGTTAGTAACTGGGTTGTAAGTTCCTATTTTTTCGATGAATCTACCATCTCTTCTTGCTCTGGAATCTGCAACCACGATGTGAAAGAAAGGCTTACCTTTTTTACCGTGTCTTTGTAATCTGATTTTTACTGACATAATGTTTGATTGTTATGGGAACTCGTCCCGGTTAAATATTTAAGTGTGCAAAGATATATAAAAAAAACAATTCTGAGAAATTTGCCTGAAATTTTAAGTTTCAACTTTTATCCTTATCTCTCTTCCGTTTTAGGCTGTATCTTTTTGAGCGGCGTTTTTTGGTGGTGTTTCAGAAAAAGGAAGCTGTTTCACTTGGGTCTATTTGGGGGAGATGTCAGGAGTTAGGGGTTAGGAATTAGGAGTTAGTTAGAGTTATAAATAAGAAGGTAAGAGGAAAGAATTTCAATAACTGAGCTTGTTTGGATAAGTAATCATTAGGTGCCTTAAGTGTAAAGTAAATCAAATTGACATTTTCAATATAGCAGTCCTACGGACTGCCCCTCACTTCCTGTCTGTAGCCTCCCTCTTTCTTCACCATCCTCCACCATTCACCATTCACCATTCACCATTCACCATTCCCCTTTTGTAAAATTTTTCTTTCGAATAACCAGTTAGTTAGGGGTGAATATGGATTAAATATGAATTTTATGTTAAATAATTTTGGAATTTAAAGGAAATAGTTGGTATTTTTGCCGGACTTAAGACGAGAGTTAAGGGTAGCGCAGAAGAGCATTGAAAAGCGGAGAGAATTATGATCTTTTCTTTTACGGATTACTTAAGGGTAAGAGTAGAGGGGGTATGAATCTTTGGGCGGCTGGTTATTTTGGAAATATTTTTTTAAAAATAAAGCTTGCCGGAATAAAAAAGATTTGTATCTTTGCAGTCCCGATACGGGGAGCGCAGGAGATTGTTGGTTTAATGGGATTGAGGAGTTAGGGTTAATAAAAAAACTTTAAAATTTTCTTGAGAAACATTTGGCTGATAAGAAATAATTTTTTACTTTTGCACTCGCAAATACGGAGCGACACTGACAGAAAGATTGCTTCGTTATAAAGCGGAAGAATAGAGATCATTGAAAAATAGATATAACAACCAAGTAAGGAAAAACTAAAGCGTCAAATAACTTTGAGTGAGTCAAGACAAACATACAATGGAGAGTTTGATCCTGGCTCAGGATGAACGCTAGCGGGTGAGCGACACTGACAGAAAGATTGCTTCGTTATAAAGCGGAAGAATAGAGATCATTGAAAAATAGATATAACAACCAAGTAAGGAAAAAACTAAAGCGTCAAATAACTTTGAGTGAGTCAAGACAAACATACAATGGAGAGTTTGATCCTGGCTCAGGATGAACGCTAGCGGGAGGCCTAACACATGCAAGCCGAGCGGTAGAGTCTCTTCGGGGACTTGAGAGCGGCGTACGGGTGCGGAACACGTGTGCAACCTGCCTTTATCAGGGGGATAGCCTTTCGAAAGGAAGATTAATACCCCATAATATAATGAACGGCATCGTTTATTATTGAAAACTGAGGTGGATAGAGATGGGCACGCGCAAGATTAGATAGTTGGTGAGGTAACGGCTCACCAAGTCAGTGATCTTTAGGGGGCCTGAGAGGGTGATCCCCCACACTGGTACTGAGACACGGACCAGACTCCTACGGGAGGCAGCAGTGAGGAATATTGGACAATGGGTGAGAGCCTGATCCAGCCATCCCGCGTGAAGGACGACTGCCCTATGGGTTGTAAACTTCTTTTGTACAGGGATAAACCTAGATACGTGTATCTAGCTGAAGGTACTGTACGAATAAGCACCGGCTAACTCCGTGCCAGCAGCCGCGGTAATACGGAGGGTGCAAGCGTTATCCGGATTTATTGGGTTTAAAGGGTCCGTAGGCGGATCTGTAAGTCAGTGGTGAAATCTCACAGCTTAACTGTGAAACTGCCATTGATACTGCAGGTCTTGAGTAAAGTAGAAGTGGCTGGAATAAGTAGTGTAGCGGTGAAATGCATAGATATTACTTAGAACACCAATTGCGAAGGCAGGTCACTATGTTTTAACTGACGCTGATGGACGAAAGCGTGGGGAGCGAACAGGATTAGATACCCTGGTAGTCCACGCCGTAAACGATGCTAACTCGTTTTTGGGTTTTCGGATTCAGAGACTAAGCGAAAGTGATAAGTTAGCCACCTGGGGAGTACGTTCGCAAGAATGAAACTCAAAGGAATTGACGGGGGCCCGCACAAGCGGTGGATTATGTGGTTTAATTCGATGATACGCGAGGAACCTTACCAAGGCTTAAATGGGAATTGACAGGTTTAGAAATAGACTTTTCTTCGGACAATTTTCAAGGTGCTGCATGGTTGTCGTCAGCTCGTGCCGTGAGGTGTTAGGTTAAGTCCTGCAACGAGCGCAACCCCTGTCACTAGTTGCCATCATTAAGTTGGGGACTCTAGTGAGACTGCCTACGCAAGTAGAGAGGAAGGTGGGGATGACGTCAAATCATCACGGCCCTTACGCCTTGGGCCACACACGTAATACAATGGCCGGTACAGAGGGCAGCTACTATGCGAATAGATGCGAATCTCGAAAGCCGGTCTCAGTTCGGATTGGAGTCTGCAACTCGACTCTATGAAGCTGGAATCGCTAGTAATCGCGCATCAGCCATGGCGCGGTGAATACGTTCCCGGGCCTTGTACACACCGCCCGTCAAGCCATGGAAGTCTGGGGTACCTGAAGTCGGTGACCGTAACAGGAGCTGCCTAGGGTAAAACAGGTAACTAGGGCTAAGTCGTAACAAGGTAGCCGTACCGGAAGGTGCGGCTGGAACATCTCATTTTAGAGCGTTGAAGAACGTTAAACAAAATTAGTGTAGCAATACACAAAAAACTTACTTAAAGTTAAAGCTTTAGTTTTTTATTTGGTTGATATATTAAAAAATACAAAACCCACTAGAAATTAGTATCAGGGAACAGAGAGACGGGGTACGAGTTAATGGATACGGATAACCCGGAACCAAGAACACGGAACACGGAACACAAAGAGTCTCGTAGCTCAGCTGGTTAGAGCGCTACACTGATAATGTAGAGGTCGGCAGTTCGAGCCTGCCCGAGACTACTAATTATAAGACGGGAAGATGTGAGATATTAGACACCAGATTTTAAGTCTGAAATCTAGAATCTGACATCTGAAGTCTACTAGAGGGGAATTAGCTCAGCTGGCTAGAGCGCCTGCCTTGCACGCAGGAGGTCAAGGGTTCGACTCCCTTATTCTCCACATATTGTATGATGTACGAAAGTACAAGATATAATGTATGAGGGTAATATCAGGAAATGTGTACTGCATAGTGACGGAGCCGTCATTAATACATTTTACATATTACATTAGTACAAGAAAAAAGATCATTGACATTAACGGTAAAGACATCACAAAGAGAAAACCGAGCACTTATAAGTGCTTGAGTAACCTAAAAATAGGAAAGAAATCGTTAAGGGCGTATGGCGGATGCCTAGGCTTTCAGAGGCGACGAAGGACGTGGTAAGCTGCGAAAAGCTCGGGGGATTGGCACACACGAATTGATCCCGAGATGTCCGAATGGGGCAACCCAATACATTGAAGATGTATTACCTCTTAGGAGGAGCAAACCCGGAGAACTGAAACATCTAAGTACCCGGAGGAAAAGAAATCGAAGAGATTCCGTAAGTAGTGGCGAGCGAAAGCGGATTAGCCCAAAAGTCTTTATATATTTAGAGGAATGTTTTGGAAAGAACAATCAAAGAAGGTGATAATCCTGTACTCGAAAGGTATATATAGATGATAAATGAGTATGGCGGGACACGTGAAATCCTGTCTGAATATGGGGGGACCATCCTCCAAGGCTAAATACTCCTGAAAGACCGATAGTGAACAAGTACTGTGAAGGAAAGGTGAAAAGCACTTCGAATAGAAGGGTGAAATAGAACCTGAAACCGTACGCCTACAAGCGGTCGGAGCACCTATATGGTGTGACGGCGTGCCTTTTGCATAATGAGCCTACGAGTTAATTTTACTAGCGAGGTTAAGGACTTCAGGTCCGGAGCCGGAGCGAAAGCGAGTCTGAATAGGGCGGATAGTTAGTAGGATTAGACGCGAAACCTTGTGATCTACCCATGGGCAGGTTGAAGCTTTGGTAACACAAAGTGGAGGACCGAACCGGTTGACGTTGAAAAGTCTTCGGATGACCTGTGGGTAGGGGTGAAAGGCCAATCAAACTGGGAGATAGCTCGTACTCCCCGAAATGCATTTAGGTGCAGCGTCGATATATAGTTTATTAGAGGTAGAGCTACTGATTGGATGCGGGGGTTTCATCGCCTACCAATTCCTGACAAACTCCGAATGCTAATAAATGATGGTCGGCAGTGAGGGCATGGGTGCTAAGGTCCATGTCCGAGAGGGAAAGAACCCAGACCAACAGCTAAGGTCCCCAAATATATGCTAAGTTGAAGCAACGCGGTTGAACTGCATTGACAGCTAGGATGTTGGCTTGGAAGCAGCCATTCATTTAAAGAGTGCGTAACAGCTCACTAGTCGAGCGGTTCGGCATGGATAATAATCGGGCATAAGCATATTACCGAAGCTATGGATTTATAATTTAATTATATCTGGTAGGGGAGCATTCTGTTTGCGCAGAAGCAGTATCGTGAGGTATTGTGGAGCGGACAGAAAAGAAAATGTAGGCATAAGTAACGATAAAGGGGGCGAGAAACCCCCTCACCGAAAGACTAAGGTTTCCTCAGCCATGCTAATCAGCTGAGGGTTAGTCGGGACCTAACGCGAATCCGAAAGGAGTAGTGGATGGACAATGGGTTAATATTCCCATACTTGCTCACACTAAAAAGGGGACGGAGTGCCGTACTTACTGGAGACTGACGGAATAGTCAAGGCCTAGCCTTCGGGCGAAGCTGCTGTAGGGAAAGTGCTTCCAAGAAAAGCCGAAGTGAAGCAACCCGTACCAAAACCGACACAGGTAGTCGAGGAGAGAATCCTAAGGTGCTCGAGTGAGTCGTGGCTAAGGAACTAGGCAAAATAGTCTCGTAACTTCGGAAGAAGAGACGCCATCAGCAATGGTGGCCGCAGTGAAGAGGCCCAGGCGACTGTTTATCAAAAACACAGGACTCTGCTAAATCGAAAGATGCTGTATAGGGTCTGACACCTGCCCGGTGCTGGAAGGTTAAGGAAGGTGCTTAGCGTAAGCGAAGGCATTGACTGAAGCCCCAGTAAACGGCGGCCGTAACTATAACGGTCCTAAGGTAGCGAAATTCCTTGTCGGGTAAGTTCCGACCTGCACGAATGGTGTAACGATCTGGGCACTGTCTCAGCCACGAGCTCGGTGAAATTGTAGTATCGGTGAAGATGCCGATTACCCGCAATGGGACGAAAAGACCCTGTGAACCTTTACTATAACTTCGTATTGACTTTGAGTAAGTAATGTGTAGGATAGGTGGGAGGCTTTGAAGCAGGCACGCTAGTGTTTGTGGAGCCAACGTTGAAATACCACCCTTTACTTACTTGGAGCCTAACTTCTTTTAGAAGGACATTGCGTGGTGGGTAGTTTGACTGGGGTGGTCGCCTCCAAAAGAGTAACGGAGGCTTTCAAAGGTACCCTCAGCACGCTTGGTAACCGTGCGTAGAGTGTAATGGCATAAGGGTGCTTGACTGTGAGACCTACAAGTCGATCAGGTGCGAAAGCAGGACATAGTGATCCGGTGGTTCCGTATGGAAGGGCCATCGCTCATAGGATAAAAGGTACTCCGGGGATAACAGGCTAGTCTCCCCCAAGAGCTCACATCGACGGGGAGGTTCGGCACCTCGATGTCGGCTCGTCACATCCTGGGGCTGGAGAAGGTCCCAAGGGTTGGGCTGTTCGCCCATTAAAGTGGCACGCGAGCTGGGTTCAGAACGTCGTGAGACAGTTCGGTCTCTATCTATTGCGGGCGTTAGATGTTTGAGAGGGCTTGATTCTAGTACGAGAGGACCGAATTGAACAAACCTCTGGTGTATCAGTTGTACCGCCAGGTGCACCGCTGAGTAGCTATGTTTGGAAGAGATAAGCACTGAAAGCATATAAGTGCGAAACTCGCCTCAAGATGAGACATCTTTTAAGGGTCGTGGGAGATGACCACGTTGATAGGCTACAGGTGTAAAGTTGGTAACAGCATAGCCGAGTAGTACTAATTACCCGTAGATTTATAGCCTATTGGTTTACATTAAAACAAGCCTTATAAGTGCAATCAAGGTTTTGCCTTTGTGATGAAATTTACCGATAAAAACAGATGCCAGATATGAGACATCAGATAACAGAGTTTTTTTAAATCTGAAATCTGAAATCTTCCCTCTGATATCTTATATACAGCCTTTAGGGTGGTTTTAGCGGTGGGGCTCACCTGTTCCCATTCCGAACACAGAAGTTAAGCCCACCAGCGCCGATGGTACTGCGACAAGCGGGAGAGTAGGTCGCCGCCAGTTTTTATTCAAACCTCATACACAAATGTATGAGGTTTTTTTATGCCCTTTTTCTTCCTTCTTTCCTTCTCATTTCCTTCTTCTTTGTTCTATTATCCTGTTCAAAACTGTTTGAAACAGCAGGATAATGATAGAGTAACAATCACAGACTCATACTAAAAATTTACTACCTCAAACTATTTACATCTAATCTAAGGTGTTTACTCAAAGCAAAGCAAAAAGTAGATTAGATTAGAATCAGCTTTTAAAAATATTTATAATATTCAGGATAAGATTATTTTAAATTTCTTCTACAATAAAAATAGTCACAAATTTGCCCACCAATATTTTTAAAACTAATTTTGCATGAATCTAAAATAAAGTAAATATGTCAACTTACGTAGTTGTAGGTCTTCAATACGGAGATGAAGGGAAGGGTAAAATCACAGATGTTTTATCTGCAAAATCAGATTATGTTGTACGTTTCCAAGGAGGCGATAATGCAGGTCATACGGTTTATGTAGGAGATGAAAAATTTGTTTTACATCTTCTTCCTTCCGGAGTTCTTCAGTGTAAAGGCAAATGTATTATTGCCAATGGAGTAGTTGTTAATCCTAAAGCCTTCATGAAAGAAGTGGGGCAGATTGAAGAAAAAGGTCTTAAAACGGACCATATTTTTATCAGCAGAAGAGCTCACGTAATTATGCCGTATCATATTCTCTTGGATACTTACCGTGAAGAAGAGCATGGAGGCACACAGATTGGAACTACCAAAAAGGGGATCGGACCTTGTTACGAAGATAAGATTGCAAGAGTAGGAATAAGAATGGTAGATTTACTTAATCCTGAAATTTTAAGAGAAAAAATTGAAAAAAACCTAAAAGTAAAAAATTCTCTTTTTGAAAAATACTACGGAAAACCGACATTAGATGTTGAAGAGATCTATAACGAATTTCTAGAAATCGGAAAACAGCTTCAGGACAGAATTGTTGATACTGAAATTGAACTGAATGAAGCTATTCAGCAGGGTAAAAATGTACTTTTTGAAGGTGCACAAGCTCTAATGCTGGATATTGATTTCGGGACATATCCTTATGTGACATCATCTTCTCCATCAACAGGAGGAGTTTGTACCGGAGCCGGAGTTCCGCCGACTTCGCTCAAGAATCTAATTGGTGTAGCAAAAGCTTACTGTACTAGAGTAGGTAACGGACCGTTTCCATCTGAACTTGATAATGAATTGGGTGAAAAGATCAGACAAATTGGGCATGAATTCGGTGCTACGACAGGCAGGCCAAGAAGAACAGGCTGGTTAGATTTAGTATCATTAAAACATGCTTGTATGATCAATGGTATCAACAATTTAGTGATTACAAAACTAGACGTACTGACAGGAATAGACACCATTAAAATTGCTACAAAATACAAAACAGAAGACGGTAAAATCATAGATTATTTTACATCTTCCACTACCAAGCTATATGATTACGAAGCGATGTATGAAGAGCTTCCGGGCTGGACAGAAGACATAACCAAAGCAAGAAGTTATGATGAACTTCCTTTAAATGCTCAGAGATACATAGAATTTATAGAGGAATATTTAGGAATTAATGTCTATCTCGTTTCGGTAGGCCCTGAAAGAAGCCAGAACATTATCAGAAAAGAGTTGTTTTAATATTTCAAAAATATAAAATAAGAGACTGTCATTTGGTGGTCTCTTATTTTTTGGAGCTAATTCCCGCTATCGCTACTCGGTTTTTCTAATTTCGGCGGCTTTTCCTCCGGAATTAGAAAAGAGCTCAGACATGCCGCTCAATCGGGGCTAATAAACTGTGCTCATTAGAATGTAACCCTTTTTCATCATATTCTAATTATTATTCAACGGATAGTTAAATTTTATTTTTATTACGGTTTTAATTTAATTATTTGTTTTGTGTTAATGATTTGGCAAATATTTTGATATTAATCATGATAATTGAATGATTTATTGAAAACTGATAATTGTTCATCTTAACAATTAAATTTTACTGTGATGAAACACCTAGAACACAACCAGGAATTTCGGCTTAATGAAATTCTTTTCCAAAACCGTAACAAAGCGTATGGTGCGTACGCTTTAAGAAACGAATCAAACAGAATTTTAACTAAAGCACTTGTCATTGGAGCTAGTTTATTAGCCGCTGTAGCTGTAACTCCGCTCTTAATTAACGCTTTTAAAACAACTGAAACTGCTCCGCCACCTTTTGTTTTGCCGCCTCCAATGCAGATAGTAGATGTACAAGAAGATCCACCTGCTGTAGCTCCTACTCAAACTGTAACTCCACCACCAAGTGTGAAACAGTACGATTCACAGGTCGTAACTCCCACCAGAAATGCAGATGAAAGTAATTTGGTAACGGAAATACCAAAGGATGCGATTGCGGGATTAAAAAATGATTTTGAGGCAAAACCTGCTGACCAGAATATCTACATTCCGGTAAGTGTTAACTCTGGATTGGGTACAATTGCTCCTCCAAAGATTGTTCCTCCTGCTGAAAGCGATTCTGATGATGCAGTGAAAAATCCGGACATACTTGTTGTAAATGCAGATTTTGAAGGGGGAATTAATGCATTCAGAAATAAGGTAATGAATAAGTTTGATATATCACCATTTCAGGATGAAGGAAGTATAAGCACAACCGTTACATTTGTTGTAGAAAAAGACGGAACAATTTCAAATATTAAAACCAACGGGAAAGATGCAGGATTTAACGCTGAAGCTGTTAGAACAATAAAAGCAGTAAAAGGAAAATGGATTCCAGGTAAAAATAAAAAAGGTGAACCCGTGAGAAGTTTATTTAAATTTCCTATCTCAATGAAATTTGATAGTTAGTTTACATAAAAACCTATATATATAGTTATCCACAAAGAATTTTTTTTGTGGATAATTTTTTTACGATGTAATCTTCTTATTAACAATATTTTAACTCAATTTTCGTTTTAGCTATTCTTTAATAGCAGAGAAAAAAGTGTATTTTTGAGCATTAAAGTTTGAGCAATGGCAAAAATTATAGGTATCGCTAATCAGAAAGGGGGTGTAGGAAAAACAACAACCGCCGTCAACTTAGCCGCAGCATTAGGTGTATTAGAAAAGAAAATTCTTATTATTGATGCAGATCCGCAGGCAAATGCAACTTCTGGTTTGGGTGTGGAAGAAGTGCAGTATTCTACCTATAATCTTCTGGAGCATAGTGTCGATACCAGAAACTGTATTCAGAAAACCACTACTCCAAATTTAGATATTGTACCTTCTCACATTGATTTGGTTGCGGCGGAAATTGAATTGGTTGATAAAGAGAATCGGGAATATATGCTTAAAGAAGCATTAAAAGGAGTTAGAGATGATTATGACTATATCATCATAGACTGTGCACCAAGTTTGGGTTTGATTACAGTAAATGCTCTTACAGCGGCAGATTCTGTTATTATTCCTATCCAGTGCGAATATTTTGCCCTTGAAGGTTTGGGGAAACTTTTGAATACTATTAAAAACGTACAGAAAATACATAATAAAGATCTTGATATTGAAGGTTTGTTGCTTACGATGTATGACAGCCGTTTGAGACTTTCTAATCAGGTGGTGGAAGAAGTGAATTCTCATTTTCCTGAAATGGTTTTTGAGACCATCATCAGTAGAAATGTAAGATTAAGTGAAGCTCCAAGTTTTGGTGAAAGTATCCTGAATTACGATGCAGAAAGTAAAGGCGCAATTCAATACATTCAGCTGGCAGAAGAAGTTTTATTAAAAAACGAAAAATTAGTTAAAAATTAATATGATTTTTGTAGTGAATAATTAATTCATCAATTATCATTTATAATAATCATTTATAAAGAATGAAGGACAAAAAAAGAGCAATGGGACGTGGTTTAGGAGCTATCCTGAGTGCAGAATCCAAAGCTACAGTCAATACGGCGACCGATGAAGGTGCAGATAAATTTGTTGGAAACATTATGGAAGTTCCGATAGAAGATATTTATCCTAATCCTACGCAGCCAAGAACTTATTTCGACGAAAAAGCATTGAATGAGTTAGCACAGTCTATTAAAAATCTTGGCGTAATTCAGCCGATTACTCTTAGAAAAGACGGTGAAAAATTCGAGATTATCTCGGGAGAAAGAAGATTCAGAGCGAGTAAAATTGCAGGTCTGTCTTCTATTCCGGCATACATCCGTCTGGTAAATGATCAGGAGCTTTTAGAAATGGCTTTGGTTGAAAACATCCAGCGTGAAGATCTGGATGCTATTGAGATTGCTTTAACATATCACAGACTTTTGGAAGAAATAGGTCTTACCCAGGAAAATCTAAGTCAGAGAGTAGGTAAAGACAGAAGTACTATTACCAATTCTATAAGATTACTGCGATTAAGTCCGGATATTCAGAATGCTATCAGAAGCGGAGAGATTTCTGCAGGACACGGAAGGGCAATTATCAGCCTCGAAAGCGAAGAGCATCAGAAAGCACTTTTTGATATGATCATCAAAGAAAAGCTGAATGTCCGCCAATCTGAACAGGCAGCTATTGCTTTGAAAAATCCTAAATCTCCTGCTGCAAAAAGAGCAAAAGCAGAGCTTTCTAATAACTATAAAAGAGCACAAAAAACAATTGCAGATATTCTTGATGTAAAAGTAGAAATTAAAACGACTGGCAGCGGAAAGAAGGGTAAAATTGTTTTAGATTTTAAAAATGAAGATGAGCTGGAATATATCTTATCGCATATTAAATAAATGAAAAAAAATCTTTTCACTTTCTTTATTTTTTTATCAGGTCTGGTTTTTTCACAAATCAACCCGAGAGACAGTATAAGACTTGAACATTACGCTACCGACAGTATTCCTGCGGCGAAACCTCAGGCTCCTGCAAAAGTTATTCAGGAAATAGAGAGAGTAAATGCACCTGCAAAAGACAGGGTATCTAAACTAAATCCTACAAAAGCAGGTTTATATTCTGCGGTACTTCCGGGTTTAGGACAGACTTATAACAAAAAATACTGGAAAATTCCTATTGTTTGGGGAGCTGTAGGAACCGGAGTGGGAATTGCCATCTGGAACCAGAACAGATACAAAGAATACCGGGAGTATTATATTGCAAAATTAAACGGAACTCCAAATGAATTTTTGACGAGATTTCCGAATCTTGACGCCGTTGCTTTAGGAAATGCACAGGATCGTGCAAAAAGGCAAAGAGATTATGCCATTGCAATTACAGGATTGATATATATTTTAAATATTGTTGATGCAGTGGTAGATGCTCATTTATATGAAGGAAGAAAAGACCCGGATCTCACCTTTACGCCTGCAGTAATTTACGATGATTACAATTTAAACCCGCCTAAAACAGGATTGGCATTTACCTATAGATTTTAAAGAAAAAAAAGATTTTACTAGAATGAGAATAGCACTAGTCGGATATGGAAGAATGGGCAAAATTATAGACGATATTGCCACTAAAAGAGGTCACGAAATTGTTGCCAGACTGAAGGAAACACCGACTGCGGAAAACCTAAATAATCCAGATGTTGTCATAGAGTTTTCGTTGCCGGAAGTTGCTTTTGATAATATTAAATCTTGTCTTGAAAATAAAATTCCCGTAATCTGCGGTACAACCGGCTGGCTGGAAAGAAAATCAGAAATTGAAAATATTACTGTTCAGAATGACACGGCATTTTTATATGGCTCCAATTTCAGTTTGGGTGTAAATTTATTTTTTGCTTTAAACGAAAAACTGGCAGGACTCATGAAAAATGTTGATCAATACACCTGTCAGATTGAAGAAATTCATCATATTCACAAACTGGATGCGCCAAGCGGAACAGCTATTTCTTTGGTAGAAGGAATTATCGGTAATTCGGACAAATATGATGCTTGGAAGCTCGAAGAAACTCAGGAAAAACAATTGGGTATTTTCGCGGTAAGAGAAGATGAAGTTCCGGGCACACACAGCGTTTATTACCGAAGTGAAGTAGACGAAATAGAAATTAAGCATACCGCTTTCAACAGAAATGGTTTTGCATTGGGAGCAGTTGTTGCAGCAGAGTGGATCAAAGATAAAAAAGGAAATTTCACCATGAAAGATGTTTTAGGACTTTAGTTTTGTAACAAAATTCCTACCTTGCAAACTAATAACAATGAATGATAATATGCAAATAGTAAATCTGTTATCATCTATCGCTCATCATTAATCATTTATATAGATTTAGGCACAAAATTTATGAATTACTTTTTAACGTATACAGTTTATGTCCTCATTTTGTCAATACTGATGGGGATTTCTACATGGAAACTGTTTAAGAAACTAGGGTACAGTCCGCTTTTTGCATTCATACCTTTTTATAATTATTTTATTATCCTTAAAGAGACAAAACATCCGAAATGGTGGGCGGTTTTATCATATTTACCAATTGTGGGACCTATTATGATGAGCGTTTTTCACTTGTATCTGATGAAAAAGTTTGGGAAAACTCTTTTTAAAGATCAGTTGCTGACCGTAATCTTGCCTTTTATCTATATGGCAACAGTAAATTATTCAAGAGATGCTGAGATAGAGGATGAAAACGAAATCTATCTGACTCAGGAAGAAAAAGAAGCAAAAAAGAAAGATTCCTTTATGGGATCTATTACTTTTGCTGTTGTTTTTGCTACCATCATTCATACTTTTGTTACTCAGCCTTTCGGAATTCCTACCGGTTCAATGGAAAGAACTTTGCTGGTTGGAGATTTTCTTTTCGTGAATAAATGGAGCTACGGTTACAGGCTGCCAATGCGTCCACTAGCAATTCCTTTTTTACAAGGAACAATTTATGACTTCCAAAAGGATGGTAACCCCAAAAATGACGGAAAATCTTATGTAGAAGCTGTAAAATTACCTTACGAAAGAATTTTTCAGTTTAACAAACCGCAAAAAAATGATATTGTTGTTTTCAATTATCCACGTGATTCTGTGCACGTTTCATTAGACAGAGCCGATCCCTATGTAAAAAGATGCGTTGCTGTTGCAGGAGATACATTTGAGATGAGAGACGGCAGAATGTTTGTGAACGGAAAACCGGAAACAGTTTTGGGAGATCAGGAAGTTCAGCATAGATATATCGTTAGTACCGGAAGCCAGCTTGATATTCCGGGTTTGTATAATATTTATGGATTTTTGCCTGTACAGGAAATTCAGAATGGGAATGGTTTTATATATGCATTTCAGGGTTTGACGAATAAGGTTGCTGCAGAAATTAAACAGCTTCCTCAAGTTGTTGAAATGAAAGAGGACATTCAGCCTAAAGGTGAATCTGCTATTGCATATTATAATAATGAGACAAAGTCAAAAATAGATACTACAAATTCTATTTTTCCGATTAATAAAGCTTGGAATCAGGATCAGTACGGACCGCTAAAGATTCCTAAGAAAGGAGATGTAGTTACCATCAATCAGGAAACTTTGCCGGAATATCAGTGGATCATTAAAAATTACGAGCACAATACACTTGAAAATAAAAACGGTAAAATTTTCATCAATGGAAAAGAAGCCAATCAATACACGATTCAGCAGGATTATTATATGATGGTTGGAGATAACCGTGATGCTTCATTGGATGCAAGATTCTTTGGTTTTGTTCCTGAAGAAAATATTGTTGGAAAACCAATGTTTACGTGGATGAGTTTGCAAGGAGCATTTTCAGATAAAAGCTCATCTTATCAGGCTCCATTCAAAATTCGTTTTGACAGAATGTTTAAGGCGACCAACACAGGAGAAGCTAATAAAACATCTTATTGGTGGATTGCGGCAATGATTCTTATATTGTTTTTCGGATGGGAATATTTTGTGAAATTATTCAGCAAAAAGAAAGACAGCGACGAGATTTAATGATAATTTTAAAAAAAATAAATGAAGTATTTGAATAAAGTACTTCATTTTTCTATAAAGACTATGCAGAATATATTACTACCCGTATTTTATTTACCGCCTGTTTCATGGTTTTCAGAATTTTTAAATGCTGAAAATGAAATCATTTTTGAGCAGTTTGAAAATTTTCCTAAGCAAACCTACAGAAACAGAACCAATATCTACGGAGCGAACGGGAAACTTTCATTAATTATCCCAATCAATCATAACGGAAGCAGAATTTTTAAGGATATAGAAATTTCTTACAGGGAAGATTGGCAAAAACTTCATTGGAAGTCTATAAAAACAGCGTATCAAAGCTCGCCATATTTTGAATATTACGAAGCTAAACTGATTAAGCTGTACGAAAGCCGAAGTAAGTTTTTACTTGATTTCAATCTGAAAAGTATTGAGATCGTTCAGAATATTTTAAAAATAGAAAAGGCATACTCTTTGAATAATGAGTATGTTAAATTTCCGGAAGAAGTTAACTTTAGAGAAAGATTTTCGGCAAAAAATCCTTCAGAATACGAAATGAATGAATATTACCAGACATTTTCTGATAAGATGGGTTTTCTAAAAGATTTGTCGATTTTAGATCTTATTTGTAACAAAGGTCCGGAATCTGTTACTTATCTTAAAGAGATAAAGTAATTATTTAAATTAATTTTCAAAAAGAACAATAAATCTAAATATGAAAAAGGTATTTTTAGCAGCGGTTTTTTTAGTAGGTTTTACCTATTCATCTGCTCAGCAGATTTCTGATAAAAAAGAAGATAAAGATTTGATGACGTGGTATCACAAAGATTTTGCGACGTCAAATGTGTATGGAGTAAATACAGAAAATGCATACAAGTTTTTAGAATCAAAAGGTTTAAAACCTCAAACTATTGTTGTAGGTGTTTTAGATAGTGGTGTTCAGGTTGATCATCCAGGCTTAGTAAAAAACATGTGGACAAATCCTAACGAAATTCCAGGAAATGGAAAAGACGATGACGGAAACGGATATATAGATGACATCCACGGATGGAATTTCATCGGAGGGAAAAATGGAGATATTGGTGTTGATAATATGGAAGTTACCCGTGTTGTTGCAAAATACAAACCTGTTTTTGAAGGAGATGACTCTACAAAAAATAAGGCAAACCAGGCAAAAATGCCGGAGGAATTTGCAATGTATATGAAATCTAAGGAAATTTTCAATAAGAAAAGTGTAGAAGGAAAACAGCAGTTCAAGCAATTCGAAATGATTAGTCAGTCGATTCCAACGATAGTATCACTTTTAAATGGAAAGCCTTTGACAACAGAAAACATTAAAGGAATTACTCCGAAAAAACAGGAAGAGGCAATTGCATTGGAAATTCTTAAAAGTCTGGCAGGAAATCCTGAATTTACGGGTAAATCTCCGCAGGAAGTAGGTGATATGATTGCAAAAGAAATAAAACCTGCGCTTGATCATTTTGGTCCGATGGCAAAACAATATGATTTAAGTTTTGATCCGCGTAAAGAAATTGTAGGGGATAATTATGATGATTATTCTGAAAAAGCATACGGGAACAATCATTACGAAGGTCCTGATGCAGAACACGGAACACACGTAGCCGGGATTATTGCAGGATTGCCCCAGGGAAAAGAAGTACAGTATGGAGTAGCTTCCAGAGTAGCAAAAATTATGACGGTAAGAACAGTTCCTAATGGCGATGAGAGAGATAAAGATGTAGCCAATGCTATCCGGTATGCTGTGGATAATGGAGCTAAAATTCTAAATATGAGTTTCGGTAAACCTGTTTCTCCAGGGAAGAATGTGGTTTGGGATGCTTTCAAATATGCAGAAAATAAAGGTGTTTTATTGGTAAAAGCGGCAGGTAACGAGAATGAGGATGTTGCAGAACATCTGGCTTATCCTACTAACTTTAAAAACGTTAGTGATGCAGCTCCTTTTGTAAATAATGTAATGGTTGTAGGAGCCAGTACGAATAGAAACGAGGATCTGAGAGCAGGGTTTTCTAACTATAACAAAAAAATGGTAAATGTCTTTGCTCCTGGTGAAGAAATTTATTCTACGGTTCCTAAAAATGATTACAGTTATCAGCAGGGAACTTCAATGGCATCACCTGTTGCAGCTGGAGCAGCGGCAGTTCTGCTGGCTTATATGCCCAATCTGAAACCTCATCAGATCATAGAAGCTTTAGTGAAAACAAGCAACATCAGTAAAGAAAATGAATTTGGAGAAAAATCTCAGGCAGGTGGCGTAATTGATGTTAAGAAAGCAGCAGAATATGCTTATAGCAATTTCTATGATGGAAAAGCTTCATCTCAGAACTCAAAAACTGGCAATAAGAAAAAAACTTCAAGAAAATCTGTAAAGAGATAGTTATCAGTTAGTTTTAAAAGAATAATTTATTTAAGCCTGTTTTTACAGGCTTTATTTTTTTGTTCATGAATTAAATTGGCACGGTTTTTTGTAGTATCTTTAAATGTTAAAATAAATAAACGGAAAGTGAATCTATTGTAATAAATGCTTTTGATTTACTTTAACATTAATAATAAACATTAAACTATGAAAAAACTATTACTTGCAGGCATAGTGGGAACTTCACTTTTTGCAGTGTCTTGTTCCGGAGTTAAAAAGGCAGGTGAGGCACAGAACCAAAGAGCTGAATTTCTGAAAATGAAAGGTGATTGGCAAATCGTTAGTATAGACTACGATAAGTCTTATAAAATAAAGCCTTTTGACGAAGGAGCCGATGCTCAATGCTTTATTGGCAGTCACTGGAGATTTATTCCTAATAATTATTCAGGATCGTACACATTGAACGGTGGCGGATCTTGTCCAAAACTTATCCAGCCGATTAAGGTTGATATCAAATCCAATGTATTTAGTTTTAAAAAAATTGCAGAGGGAACAAAAGCTAAACAGAACACGGCAGGATATACATTAAATCTAATTGATAGAGGTACAGATGAGTTTTCTTTAGAACAGAATGTTCCATTTGAGGGCAACACAATTAAGGTCGTGTACAATTTTCAGAGAACAGGTATGGATTTTACCAGATAATTTTTAAAAATATTTACAATGAAATTTAATAAAACATATATTAGCGCATTATTTTTATCTTCAGCTTTAATTTTAACAAGCTGTGAAACAGTAAAAAACTCCAATCATCAGCAGAGAGGTACCGCAGTAGGTGTGGCTTCTGGTGCAGTAATTGGCGGGATTTTAGGAAATAATGTAGGAAAAGGGAAAAATGCGGCTTTAGGTGCAGTTTTAGGAGGAGTTATTGGTGGTGTTGCAGGTAATGTTATTGGCAGTAAAATGGATAAGCAGGCAAAAGAGATTAAAGACACTCTTCCTGGTGCGGAAGTTGAAAGAGTAGGTGACGGTATCAAAATTACTTTAAATGAAAGTATTGTTACTTTTGCATTCGATTCTTCCAATCTTACTGCTTTGGCAAAGACTAATCTTGATAAATTATCAGAGGTATTAGTTAATAATCCGGATACGAATATCAATATTTATGGTCATACGGACAGTAAAGGTTCTGATGATTACAACCAAAAGCTTTCTGAAAGAAGAGCCAATGCTGTAAAATCATATTTAGTATCAAAAGGTATTGCGGCAAGCAGAATGTTTGCTTTAGGAGAGGGTGAGGCAATGCCAATCGCATCAAATGATACTGATGAAGGAAGAGCAAAAAACAGAAGAGTTGAGTTTGCTATTACTGCAAATGAAAAAATGATTAATGACGCTCAAAACGGTCAGTAATACATTTAATAAATAAATATTATTTCAAAAAACCGCCATGGCGGTTTTTTTTGTATTTTTATACGTGAATATTTTATAAATCTGTATTTTTGCACCTGAAACTACATAAATGAAGAAATATCTAAAGCTGCTTCGTGTAGAACAATGCGTGAAAAACCTGTTTGTCTTTGTACCATTATTCTTTTCCGGGAATATTAATAATATAGATTTACTGTCCAAAAGTATTTTTGCTTTTGTCATATTTTCTTTAGCTGCCGGAGTTGTTTATATTCTGAACGATTATAATGATATTGAAGCAGATCAAAAACATCCGGAAAAGAGAACAAGGCCGTTGGCAAGCGGAGCTGTTTCCAAACAGAAAGCAATAGCCATTCTTACCGGATTGATTATTACAGATATTCTTTTAGTATTATTTGCTCACTTTTTCTTTCATATTGAGGTGTGGAGATTTGCTTTAATCATCATCTTTTATTTTGTGATGAATCTGGCATATACTTTCAAGCTGAAACATGTTCCTATTATAGATATTTTTATTATCGCCATAGGCTTTGTCCTTCGTGTTCAGGCAGGAGGGTATATTACAGGAATTTTCATATCACAATGGGCAACATTGCTCACATTTGTTTTAGCATTGGTATTAGCAATAGGCAAAAGAAGAGGAGAGCTGATTAATGCACAGATTTCAGGTAAAACCAGAAAGTCCTTAGATGGTTACAATGTTCAGTTTGCAGATATCACGCTTTCAATTTCGGTGGCTCTGGCAATTGTCTGCTATCTGATGTTTACTTTATCACCAGAAATTCAGGGAAGGCTGCATTCTGCGGTTTTTTATACGGTTATTTTTGTTGTATTTGCTTTTTTGAGATACCTACAGCAGACTTTAGTGTACAATCGTACCGAATCGCCAACCAAAATAGTTTATAAAGACCGTTACATACAGGTTACTTTAATATTGTGGGTAGCTGCATTTTTAATTTTAATCTATTTTAAATAATGAAGCCGGATTTCACACAAAAAGTTTCAAACTGGGGTAATTTTCCTGTGGTGGAAAAGCAAATGAAGTCGGAAGACAGCTTTAGAAAAATTAAAGAATTTATTCAAGACCACAATGAAGTTATCGCAAGAGGCAACGGAAGATGTTACGGTGATGCTTCTTTGGGTGAAAATATTTTCTCAACCAAAAAGCTCAATAAGTTTATCAGCTTTGATAGGTTAAACGGAATTATTGAATGTGAATCTGGGGTTCTTTTGTCAGATGTTTTGGAAATTTCTGTTCCGCAAGGTTATTTCTTAATGGTGACACCCGGAACCAAATTCATTACAATTGGCGGGGCTATTGCTTCAGACGTGCACGGAAAAGGGATTCACTGTTTTTCAGAATGTCTTATAGAGTTTAGTCTGATGAATGAAAGTGGAGATGTTTTAAAGTGTTCAAGGGATGAAAATTCTGAGAAATTTTGGGCAACAATTGGAGGAATGGGACTTACTGGAATTATTCTGTCGGCAAAATTCAGGCTTAAAAAAATTGAAACAGCGTATATTCGTCAGGAAAGTATAAAAGCGAAAAATCTGGATGAGATTTTTGAATTGTTTAAAGAATGCGAAAGCTGGACCTATAATGTAGCATGGATTGACTGCCTTCAAAAAGGTGAAAACATTGGAAGAAGTGTACTGCAAAGAGGTGAATTTGCTTTGAAAAATGAGCTTCCGGAAAAATTTAAAGGAAAGCCGCTTCGTTTGAAAACAAAAAAATTACCAGCCGTGCCATTTTATTTTCCGGGTTTTGTACTTAACAATCTTACGGTAAAAATTTTCAATTTTTTAATTTACAATAAGCAAAAAAATAAAATTGTAAAGAATATAATACCCTACGAAAGCTTTTTTTATCCCCTTGATATTGTAGAAGACTGGAATAAAATTTATGGTAAGTCCGGCTTCATACAATACCAAATGGTTATTCCTAAAGAAAAAGGAAAGGAAGGAATGAGAAGAATATTGGAAACTATTGCTAATTCTGGGAACGGCTCTTTTTTGGCAGTTCTCAAATTTATTGGTAAAAACAATCCAATGGCATATAATTCATTTCCATTCGAGGGTTACACTTTAGCATTAGATTTTAAGGTTAATAATAAATTAAAAAAACTTGTGGCTGAGCTTGATCATATTGTAGAAGAATTTGGCGGAAGAATTTATCTTGCCAAAGACAGCATGAGCAAGTCTTCTTTAACGGACTATCTGCGAAATGTAGAAAGCTCAAAGTTTGTATCTCTGCAGCATAAAAGAATCTTAAATAATAAATAAATGATTGTTCTCGGTACAACATCCGAAGTTGCCCAGGCTTTTGTAGAAAAAGCTTTGCAGGAAGGGGAAAAGTTTGAAAAAATTTATCTCTTCACATCAAATCTGGAGTCTGCAGAAAGATTTGCCAGACATATTGATGTGAAATTCTTACAGCAATCAGAAGTTATTGAATTAGATTTAACAAAAGAAATAAAATATTCTGAGTTTGAGCACATCAATTCGAATGTATTATTTTGTGCAACAGGGTATTTAGGAGAAGGAACGGAAGAGGGTTTATACGATAATAAAAATACAGAAAGGATTATCGAAATTAATTACTCCAAGCTTGTTCCTCTGATTAATTATTTTGCCAAAAAGTTTGAAAGCAGAAGATCAGGAACCATCATCGGGCTTTCTTCTGTTGCAGGTGAAAGAGGAAGGCAGAGTAATTTTATTTACGGAAGTGCAAAAGCGGCATTCACAGCTTATTTGAGCGGACTGAGAAATTTTCTTTTTGAAAAGAAAGTCCATGTAATGACAGTAAAACCAGGCTTCATGGCTACAAAAATGACAGAAGGTCTGCCACTTAATCCAAAATTGACAGCAACTCCCAAGCAGGCGGCAGAATTCATTTTTAAAGCATACAAAAAGCAGAAAGACGTTGTGTATGTTTTGCCGGTGTGGGGAATTATCATGATGATTATCCGCAATATTCCAGAGTTCATTTTTAAAAAATTAAAGCTTTAAGTAATGAAAAAACTGTATTGTTTTGATTTTGACGGAACAATTACCTATAAAGACACAATGTTCTTGTTTCTCCGATATTATAATCCGGTGAAATTCAGAATGCATTTTATCAGGCATATTCCGCTGTTTGTTCTTTTAAAATTGAAACTGGCAGATACTGAAAAAGTGAAAAAAAGTTTCATTGGTTCTGTTCTGAGAGGTCAGCTTCAGTCAAAAATAGAAGAGAAAGCTGAAAAATTTTTTGAGGAAAATTATCCTAAAATCATCAGAGAAAACGCTTTAGATTTTATTAACAATATAGACAGAGAAAATACTCACAGTCTTATGGTAACTGCATCTCTTGATATTTGGGCTAAGCCTTTTGCAGAAAAACTGAAGATGCAGCTGGTTTCTACTCAGGCAGAGTTCAGAAATGGTATTTTTACAGGAAATTTTATTGGCATTAATTGTAACGGAAATGAAAAGCTGGAAAGAATAAAAAAAGAAATTTCCGGACATAAGTATGATAAAATCATTGCTTTCGGTGATACTTCCGGGGATAAGGCAATGTTAAAATGGGCAGATGAAGGTCATTACCGATTTTTTCATTAATTTTGAAGAATCAATAAAAATAAAATGAACAAATTGCTAATTTTGTTTTTTGCAACAATACTGAGTTGTACAGGAACTACAGCACAAAAAACTTCGAGTATGCAAAATCAGGCAGAAATTCTTGTTTCTGAAACTCAGGGCGGAACAGAAAAACAAGGATTCAGAATTTTAAATAACCGACAGGAATTGGCAGACGAAATCAAAGACAGATATACTGCATCCAGACAAAGTCCTATAATAGAAACACCCGCTTTCCCGAAAGATAAGAAAGTAGTGGTTTATTATATGGGAACTTTCAGTTCCGGAGATCACCAAGTCAATGAAATTAAAAATATTTCAGTAAAAAATAATACCCTTTTTATAGAAATACCCGAATATGAATCTGGTGGAATGGCAATTCAGGTAATGTCAAATCCTTGGTTTGTGTTTTCGGTTCCGGAGAGTTACCAATTCACTTCTGTACAACTAAAATCTTCAAAGTAAAAATGAATAAAATATATTTGGATAACGCTGCAACAACACCTCTTTCTGATGAGGTAATTGATGCAATGATTGATACCATGAAAATCAATTTCGGAAACCCGTCATCTACCCACAGTTTTGGTCAGGAAGCAAAAATCCTGATAGAAAATGTGAGAAGACAGGTCGCAGATTATCTTCATGTAAGTCCTGCTGAAATTATTTTTACTTCATGCGGAACAGAGTCCAATAATATGATTATTAAATCTTGTGTAGAGCATCTCGGCGTAGAAAGAATTATAAGTTCTCCGATGGAACATAAATGTGTTTCCGAAAGTATTCTGGATATGAAAAGCAGAAAAGGAGTAGAGGTAAACTATATTCGTCCCAATGAAAAAGGAGATATTAATCTGGCAAAATTAGAAGAACTTCTAAAATCTTCAGATAAAAAAACACTGGTAAGTTTAATGCACGCCAATAATGAAATAGGAAACCTTATTGATTTGAAAAAGGCTGCACAAATTTGCAAAGAAAATAATGCATTGTTTCATTCAGATACTGTGCAGACAATGGCTCACATGCACCTTGATTTTTCTGATATTCCTGTAGATTTTGCTTCATCCAGTGCACATAAATTCCATGGTCCGAAAGGGATCGGATTTGCTTTTGTTCGTAAAGCAACAGGTTTGAAAGGCATTATTACAGGAGGGCCACAGGAAAGAAGCCTGAGAGCAGGAACGGAAAATGTTGCAGGAATTGCAGGTTTAGGAAAAGCATTGGAACTTTCCATCCAAAATATGGAAGATTATGCTGATCATATGCAAAGCATTAAAAAATATGCTGTAGAAAAACTTTCTGATGAAATTCACGGAATAAAATTTAATGGTAGAAGTGCAGAAGCTGAGAAGAGCTTATATACAGTAATAAGCATTTTACTTCCGTACAAAAATCCGCTTATCGGATTGCAGTTAGATATGAAGGGTATCGCAGTTTCGCAGGGGAGTGCCTGTTCTTCGGGAGCTTCTAAGCCATCTATGGTCATGATGATGGTGTTGTCTGAGGACGAAATGGATCATTGTACACCGCTGCGTGTTTCTTTCAGTCACTTAACTACAAAAAGTGATATTGATGCACTTGTACAGGCTTTGAAAGAGATTTCAAAAGATTTTGTTATAGAAAATACAAATGTTGAGCATAGATAGTCTTATGGCTCAATAGTTGTAAATTTGTATCTATAAATTAGAATATTAATAATAAAAAATAAAAACATGGCTTTAGAAATTACAGATAGCTCGTTTCAGGAAACAGTTTTAAAATCAGATAAACCGGTATTGGTAGATTTTTGGGCAGTATGGTGCGGACCATGCAGAACATTAGGACCAATCATTGAAGAAGTAGCCAGCGATTTTGAAGGAAAAGCTGTAGTAGGAAAAGTAGATGTAGACAACAATCAGGAAATTTCTATGCAGTACGGAATCAGAAATATTCCTACAGTATTGATTTTTAAAAACGGAGAAGTGGTAGATAAATTGGTAGGAGTAGCCCCAAAAGAAGTTATTGCAGAAAAATTAAGTGCACACTTATAAAAATAATTAATTTGATAATGAATGCTTTCCGGATTCGGGAAGCATTTTTTTGATCTGATGTTTGTAAAATAAGTTAAAAAGTGTATTTTTGCAGTACCAAAATGATCCGGTAGTTCAGCTGGTTAGAATGCCGCCCTGTCACGGCGGAGGTCGCGGGTTCGAGTCCCGTCCGGATCGCAACTACAATATCAAAGTAGTACAAAAAGCTTTAAAACATACGTTTTAAAGCTTTTTTTGTTTTATGTATGTTCAAAGAGAACTAAAAAATCACAATCTGAAAGTGACCTATTCAGTGACCTGTTGAAACAGGTTAAAAAAGGTCACTGGAAATTCAGACAAACCCTGTTCAGCAGCTAGTTCAGCAACTGAATATCTTGTGATAAGTTTTTGCTAAGGTTAATTTTAAATCTTAAACGCTAAACAATATGAACAAGACATTCAATTTACTTTTCTATGTAAAAAAAGCTAAAATCAATTCTGTAGGAGAGTCTCCTATTTATTTGCGGATTACCATCGACGGCAAAATAACCGAGGTAAGCACAAAGCGTACAGTAAAGCCTACGAAATGGAATTCTGCAATGCAGAAGGTTAGTGGTTCTTCAGAAGATTGCAGATCCCTTAATTATTATTTGAAAACATTTGAGCAGAAAGTTTACGACACCTATCACGAATTAATCAGAGATAACGAAACAGTAACTTCTGAGGCTCTTAAGAATAAGTTAGTAGGTAGAGGTAGAATAACCCGAACACTCATTCCCGTTTTTCAGGATCATAATGATCGAATGGAGAAACTTATAGACAAAGAATTTGCCCAAGGAACATTAACCCGTTATAAGACCTGTCTGAAACATACCAAAGATTTTTTGAAATGGAAATACAGTATTACCGACATTGAAATAAAAAAGATCGATTATGCTTTTCTAAACGATTTTGAATTTTTTTTAAGGACTGAAAAATCCTGTAATAATAATTCTGCAGTAAAATATATCAAGAATTTTGGTAAGATTATTCGTATCTGTCTTGCAAATGGATGGCTGGAAAGAGATCCTTTTATGAACTATCATTCTAAGTTTAATGAAGTGACAAGAATGTTCCTTAATGAAAAGGAGATAGAAGTACTTTTTGCCAAAGATTTTAACAATGAAAGATTGTCTTTGGTAAGAGATATTTTTCTGTTCAGCTGTTTCACCGGACTAGCGTACATTGATACTCAAAAACTAACATATCAAAATATCAATTTGGGACTTGATGGCTCTCAATGGATTTATACAAAACGTCAGAAAACTAAAACTACTTCTAATATTCCCTTGCTTTCTCAAACAGAGAAAATTATTGAAAAATACAAAAATCATCCAGTATGTCTTAATAATGGAAAGTTGCTGCCCATTCTTAGTAATCAAAAAATGAATGCATATCTTAAAGAGATTGCTGACTTGTGCGGAATTAACAAAGAATTGACCTATCATATTGCACGACATACCTTTGCAACTACAATCACTTTGTCTAATGGGGTTTCCATTGAAAGTGTTAGTAAAATGCTAGGTCACAAGAGCATTAAGACAACACAGCATTATGCGAAAATACTTGATAAAAAAGTCAGTAAGGATATGATGGAATTGAAACAAAAATTTACTAACAAGGAAACTGTTGTAATTTTTTAGGTAGCTCGGTTTTGCTGAAGGATTTTTGATAATTGTAATAATAAAGATTATCTACTGAACTTTGGGAACAAACTTAATTTCAAGGAAATCGGACTGCGTTTTCCCATCATCTATACGAAGCACTCTTTCGATTTTTATTGATTTATAATAGCTAATTAATTGAAATCTGTGAGTATCATTTATATGTTATTTAATAGATAATGTATTAAAAAAATGCTCAGCAAAAATAAAACAATGGTGACTATGAGCAAGAAAATGTTGTTCTCGTAAAATGTATTATTATTAATACGTTTTTTGTTATTGTAGTAGTTAATATATGAAAATAATAAAACTATAGCTCCAACAATTACAATTATAATCCCTACAAGACTGGAATGTCCATTTTGAAAGTGAACTATGTTTTTAGCTTCTGCAACTAAAGATATCTGCTTAAGAAATAAGGAAAATTTAACTAATACGAATCCGAAACCCATCAATGCTATCGATGTTCGCATCCACGCAAGAAATGTTCTTTCATTTGCCAAATGTTCACTGGTATGATTAGGTTTATCTTTATTCATATCTTATTAAAATTTATCTTGCCCACAATAGCTAACAATACCAAATTTACAAATTAAGTTTGAAATAGATTTTTTATCGATTAGCAATTTGCAACAAGATAAAATGTTCTAGGTTACATATTGACGGTTTACATTCAGAAGAATTACATTATATTAGATGAAATATTTTTGCAATGGAACATACTGCATTTTCTTCCGATGTCATTTCTTCACAGGAATTACTTGATAAGCTTTACCAAAATGGTAATCTAAAAACCTACCGGGAAGGTGAAATCATTCTAGATGAAAATGCTTCGATCCGCTCTATACCAATTGTAATGAAGGGATTGTTGAAAGTAATACGAACGGAAGAAGATGGAAGAGAAATATTATTATACTATATTAAAGCAGGTGAAAGCTGCATTATGTCTTTTCTTGGTGGAATGCATAATGAAAAGAGTATTGTAAAGGCAGAAGTTGAAGAAGATTCCGAAATACTTTTCTTACCTGTAGAAAAGGTGTCGCTCTTTATCAAAGAATATCCGGAATGGCTGGACTATATTTTCAGACTATATCACAAACGCTTTGAAGAATTACTGGATATTATTAATGCTATAGCTTTTAAAAAGGTAGATGAGCGACTACTAAATCTTCTTACTAAAAAAGCAGAAATAGCAAATTCAAATACTATAGTCGTTACTCACGAGCAACTTGCGAATGAACTTGGAACAGCAAGAGTTGTTGTTTCCCGACTTCTAAAGCAATTGGAAGATTCTGGAAAAGTGAAATTGGGAAGAAACAAAATTATTGTTTCAGATCTGAATTAAAATTTTCTTATGTAACAAAAGTAGCGGTGCAGTAAACACGAAATATCCATTTTTGTCATATAAAAGTAAAGAGATGGAAATTTTCGGATACATTGCCGCAATATTTATTGGTATTTCCTTAGGGCTGATAGGAGGAGGGGGAAGTATTCTTACTGTGCCTGTCTTAGTATATCTCTTTGGTATAGATGCCTTCGTAGCCACAGAATATTCACTTTTCATAGTTGGAATCAGCAGTGTGGTAGGTTCAGTTTCCTATTTTAAAAAAGGGCTGGTCAATATGAAAACCGCTTTGGTTTTTGGCATTCCGTCAATAATTTCTATTTTTTTGACCAGAAATCTTATTTTGCCACTGATTCCCGATGAGGTTTTTACAATCAGTACTTTGGTGGTGACCAAAGATATCTTATTACTTCTGATTTTTGCAGTATTAATGATCCTCGCTTCCTATAAAATGATTTATAAAAGCGAAGCACTGCAAATACAAACCATTCATTCCGATAAAAACAGCACTCTTTTAGTATTGGGAGAAGGTTCTGCAGTTGGGGTGTTGACTGGTTTGGTCGGTGCGGGTGGGGGCTTTATGATTATTCCAGCACTCGTCAATCTCCTAAAAACCCCAATGAAGGTGGCCATCGGTACCTCGCTCGTCATCATTTCCCTCAATTCCCTTATTGGATTTTTTACTTCAATGCATAATGTTCCCATCAACTGGAAACTACTTGCAACGGTCTCATCCATCTCTATATTAGGGATTATCATAGGGGCACAATTGTCAAAAAAAATAGACGGTGGAAAACTCAAACCTGCTTTCGGCTGGTTCATTCTAACAATGGGAATTTTCATCATCGTAAGAGAAATTTTCTTGTAACTGTTAAGCGACTTTTGCAGTATAATTTTGGCAAAGAATTAATACATCCATCTTCGTTATTTTTTGCAATAGAGCGAAAAAGAAATAATAACTCTTCTGTAACAAAAGTAACCGTAATAGTAATCCTAAAGATATAATTTTGAAATAAATTAATTAAGTACAATGATAGAAGTTATAAAACAACCCTGGCCGTGGTATATAGCGGGTCCGTTAATAGGGCTTACAGTTCCGGCTTTGCTGATAGTGGGCAACAAATCTTTTGGAATCAGTTCCTCTTTAAGGCATATTTGCGCAGCGTGTATTCCTGCCAACATTAATTTTTTCAAATACGACTGGAAAAAAGAACTCTGGAATTTGTTTTTCGTCTTCGGAATTGTACTAGGTGGAATCATTGCTTCCCAGTGGCTGATGAATCCGGGAGAAATCTCTGTCAATCCCAACTTAAAAGCTGAGTTAGCAACGTACGGAATTACCGATTACAGCAATCTCGTTCCAGTTCAGTTAATGAATTTTGCCAGTCTGTTAACTTTAAAAGGTTTCATCACAATGGTTGTCGGTGGATTTCTGGTAGGTTTCGGAACACGCTATGCGGGTGGTTGCACCAGTGGACATGCTATTATGGGATTGTCAAATTTACAGTTGCCATCACTCATTGCAACCATTTGTTTTATGGCAGGAGGTTTTTTAATGGCGAATGTGATTTTGCCGATTATTCTTTCACTTTAATTTGAAATAAGATGACAAAAGAAAAAGATTTAAGTCCACAGGACAGCGTTGGCGCAACACAAAGCTATTTGACTCAAAAATGGTATTACAATCTGAAGTACCTTTTTGTGGGAGTAGCATTCGGAATTGTTTTTGTAAAAGCAGAGATCATCAGCTGGTTCAGGATTCAGGAGATGTTCCGTTTGCAGTCGTTTTTTATGTACGGCGTAATCGGTAGTGCAGTTCTTACAGGAATGATTTCAGTGTTTATTATTAAGAAATTCAACATCGAAACAATTTATGGGGAAAAGATTTCAATTGCACCGAAGAAATTTAACAAAGGGCAGATCTATGGCGGATTGATTTTCGGTTTTGGCTGGGCGATTACAGGGGCTTGCCCGGGACCCCTTTTTGCACAGATCGGAACGGGAGCATTGGCAGTTGTCGTTACTTTAATCAGTGCTATTTTAGGAACCTGGGTCTATGGATATTTGAGGGATAAATTACCCCACTAATATATTTTTCAGTAAAAATCTAATTCTTTGAGACTGGTTCGGCTTGGATGCAGTCTCTTTTTTTATTCAGGGATATGTCTTGTTTATCACTGTTGATGATCTGTATTTCTTGCTTTATTATCAGATCATCAAATTATTTTCAGACAAATAGGTCACATCCTGACGTATTAGGTAATAGGGGTAGCATTCGTTCACTAATTTGTATATTAAAAACTAATATAGAGGATACCGATCAGGAAACGATCTATCAGAAAACAATTATAGTTATCTTAGTAGAGTGACGACTGATAGATTAAAAAAAATTAACTTATGTAACAAAAGTAGCGGTATGGCAATTTACAAACACTGAAATTTGTACTATAAAAATTAAAAGTTTAACCTTTAAAAAATTAATGGATGTTTTTTCAGCATATTTACGATAAGAGCCTTGCGCAGGCCAGTTATTTAATCGGTTGTCAGGCGAAAGGCGAAGCCATCGTAATAGACGCCAAAAGAGATATTGATACCTATCTACAGGTTGCCAATGAAAACAATCTGAAGATCACACATATTGCAGAAACCCATATTCATGCCGATTTCTTGTCAGGTTCCAGAGAACTTGCGGAAGTTACCGGAGCTAAAATGTATCTTTCGGATGAAGGTGGTGAGGACTGGCAATATGAGTTTCCGCATATTGGTGTAACCGACGGAGATATTATTACTGTTGGAAATCTTAGCCTAAAAGTAATTCATACACCAGGACATACACCTGAAAGTGTTAGTTTTCTTTTGACTGACCATCCTGCTACTGACGAACCGGTAATGATCTTTACAGGCGACTTTATCTTTGTTGGCGACATAGGAAGACCTGATCTGTTGGAGAAGGCTGCCGGAATTGTCGGTAATCAGGAAGATGGTGCGAAAGAAATGTTTCATTCTGTCAGGGATTTCACTAAACTGCCGGAGTTTATCCAGGTCTGGCCAGGCCACGGTGCTGGTTCCGCTTGCGGAAAATCTTTGGGAGCAGTTCCAAGTTCTACGGTAGGTTACGAAAAGATAACCAATTGGGCTTTCCAGTACGACGAAGATGAGGACGGTTTTGTAGACTATCTGCTGGAAGGGCAGCCGGAACCTCCAAAATATTTCGCAATGATGAAGAAGCTTAATAAAGTGGAAAGGCCTTTATTGACGGAAGTTCCCAAACATAAGAAACTTTCCAAAGGTGTGTTTTTGGAGGCTTACCATAATGGCGTTAAAATAATTGATACGAGAAACAAAGAAGATTTTGCTGACGGATTTATTCCAAGCAGTATTAATATTCAGGGGAATAATTCTTTTTCCACTTGGGTGGGATGGCTCGTAGATTACTCGGAACCTTTCATTCTGATCGCTCCGGAAGAAAAAATGGACGATCTTACACGGAAATTAATGAGAATCGGGATGGATCAAATGTTGGGATATATCGTTACAGTTGAAAATTTAGGCTTAGATCTCCAAACCGCTGACGTTGTAGGAATTGAAGAATTTAGATCATATCTGAACAGAGATGACATTCAGGTAGTAGATGTAAGAAATCAAACGGAATACGAAACTGCACATATCGAAAATGCCGAAAATGTTTTTGTAGGAACATTGGAAGATAATCTTGACGAGATATCCAGTAGTAAGCCGGTGGTCATTCATTGCCAAAGCGGTGATAGAGCCACCATTGCATATTCACTGCTGAAAAAAAATGGATTTGTGAATGTGAAAAATTTTTCAGGCGGAATGAAGGAATGGACAGAAAAAGCTAACCCTGTAAAGAAATAAAATGGATTTACTATCATTGTTATTTGGCAAAAAGGATAATTCTGCTGTGATAAAAGCTTTGGATGAAGGTGCTTTTTTAGTTGATGTGAGAACTCCCGGAGAATTTGCTTCAGGAAGTGCAGAAGGAGCTGTGAACATTCCTCTGAGAATGATTAAAGACCAACTCTCAGAATTCAAAAACAAGGAAAATATCATTGTTTTTTGTAAAAGTGGAACCCGAAGTGCAATAGCAAAAGGTACTTTAGAGCGAAACGGACTTGCTAAAATTTTTAATGGCGGAAGCCTAAAAAATATGATTAAACTAATCGAAAAATAATGAAAGACCTCTGGAACGAACGATACAGGCAATCTGATTTCGTTTACGGCGATCAGCCCAACGTGTATTTTGCAGAAAAATTGGCTGGACTTAAACTGGGGAAAGCAATTTTTCCCGCTGAAGGAGAAGGCAGAAATGCTGTTTTTGCCGCGACGAAAGGTTTTGAAGTCGATGCTTTCGACCAGAGTGAAGAAGGCAAAAAGAAAGCTGAGCGACTTGCGGATAAAAATTCGGTCACCATTACTTATAATTCGGTTTCGGCGGATCAAATCAACTATGAAAACGGGAGTTTTGACCTATTGGTAATGATATTTGCCCATTTTCCTGAAAAAATGAGACGTGATCTGCACAGGCAATTTTCTTCGCTTGTCAGGAAAGGTGGAAAGATTATTCTGGAAGGATTTAGTAAAGACCATTCCGTGTTTCAGAAAGAAAATCCAAAAGCAGGAGGACCGAAAGATTCGGAAATGCTTTATGATATAGAAGATTTGAAAACTGATTTTTTCGATTTTGATTTTCAGGAAGCATTTATATCCGAAACTGTACTGAATGAAGGTCCTTATCATCAGGGAAAAGCATCGGTTGTGCGTTTATTTGGTACAAAAAAATAGAGAAAGTATGAATAATTTATTGAAAAAATGGAACTTTGTACGAATGCTTCGTTTGGCAATGGGAATTTTTCTTATGGTGGAATCGATACAATCAGGAATGTGGTTGCTGGCGGCTATTGGAGCAATTTTTGTTGCAATGCCATTATTGAATCTAGGCTGTTGTACAACAGGAAACTGTTCGATGCCGACTCGTGATTTAAAAAACAGCAATGATGAAGTACATTACGAGGAAATTATATAAAAATTGAGTAAAATGAATAAATTTCAGGAACTAATCAGTCAGGAGAAACCCGTATTGGTAGATTTCTTCGCAGAATGGTGCGGTCCATGCAAAATGCAGGCGCCTATTCTTCAGGATCTCAAAAAGAATATTGGTGATGCAGCAAGCATTGTTAAAATTGACATCGATAAAAATCAGGCAGTAGCAGCGCAGTTCGGAATCCGAAGTGTTCCTACTTTGATGATCTTCAAAAATGGAGAAGTAAAATGGAAACAATCCGGTGTTTTTCAGGCGGATGAACTGGAAAGATTAATCAAGCAAAACCTTTAAAATGTATAAAAACCTAATAGTTGTATTTTTTCTCATCGCAATTACAGGATGCGGAAAAGCTCAGAGTAACAAAAGCGAGAGCAGTCTTCCTGCCAAAGAATTTTCTAAAAAATTGGACCAGACCAAAGATGCACAATTGGTTGATGTAAGAACACCTGGAGAATTTCGTAACGGTCATCTTAAAAGTGCAATGAACATCGACTGGAATGCAGATGACTTCACAGAGAAAGCAAAAGCGCTCGATAAGGATAAACCTGTATTTGTGTATTGTATGAGCGGACCCAGAAGTACGGCCGCCGCTGCAAAACTTCAGGAAATGGGTTTTAAAAATGTATATGAAATGCAGGGAGGGATGATGAAGTGGAGGAACGCTGAGCTTCCGGAGATCAAAGCATCAACTGCTGCAGGAATTAGTCTTGCCCAATATAAGGAAATGTTGAAAACCAATACTCCCGTTCTGGTAGATTTTTATGCCGAGTGGTGCGCTCCCTGCAAAAAGATGGAGCCTTACCTTAAAAAGATGGCTGCTGAAATGCCGGATAAGGTGAAAATTTTAAGAATAGATGCAGATGCAAATACAGAACTCTGCAAAGAACTGAATGTTTCTGCACTACCGGTCCTGAAGCTATATAAAAACGATAAATTAGTCTGGGATAATTTAGGTTTTGCAACAGAGCAGGAAGTGAAAAACAAGATTGCACAATAATGTATTTCATATAAATTCTGTTAATGTTTTTGACCTTACTAATTAAAAATTTATATTTGCAGGAATGACTTATCAGAAATTAAATACCAATCATATAATGAAAAGCGTTATTTCAATGTTTTTCATTATATGTATTTTAATTTCTTCCTGCGCTGTAAAATACGGTATCAAAAACCTACTCAGTCTGCAGCCTTCCGCTAAAAGTCATACCTCCGCACCAAAGGAGAAATTTACTACCAACACAACCACGGCCTCTGTCTGCAACTTTTGCAAGGAAAGAGAAATTACCGCTAAAAATGATACCCATTTTTCAGTGGCGGATTTTCAGGAGCTTGCTGCATTTACATTCATTCTATTTGCAGGGGCATTTCTGTTTATAAATCTTAGAGTACATCCATTTTACAGTACTTCCAAAATTGGAAATACGGTTCCCATCTTCATACAATACCGCAAACTTATCATTTGATTTAAAATTTAATTGGTCTCTTCTTGTAGAGACTCAAACGATTGATTTTAAATTTTTATTAATCCTTATCGGAATCATTTCGGTAACTGTTAATCTTTCATACAATGATAAGAAAAAGTCTTTCAGTCCTTATTTTTGGGCTGATTACTCAACAGTCTGTCCTTTATGCCCAGCAAGAATCACTTTTGGGTAAAATATGGACAGAAACACAAAAAAACTATTCAGGGATCCGTGCAGCCGAGTCTGCAATAGAATCTTCAGAATATAACGAAGAGACAGTAAAATCCAAGGCATTACCACAGGTAAAGCTTCAATATCAAAATACCTATGGAACATTAGAGGGAAGCAGTGGTGGTTTTTTCCCACAGTCCGGTTTTTTTAATGTTTCCGGAAACAGGAATTCAGGCTCCTCTTTATCCTCAAACAATTTCGGCTCAGCCATTGCGGAGTACGAGATCTACAACTTCGGGCGTCAGAGATCCGAGGAAAGATCAGCAAATGAGTTCACACAAAAGCTCAGGACAGATAAAGAATCCTATTTGCTGAGGCTCAAAAAATTGCTATCACAACGTTATCTTGACTATGTCTTTAATGGCGCCAAGCTCAGATGGGCAGAGAGAAACTCGACGAGGCTCGAAGAAATCCACAGTTCAAGCAAAGCCCTTTCGCGTGCCGGTCTCAAACCGGAAGCAGATTCTGTACTTACCTATTCATCGTACGTTCAGGCATTGGCAATGCAAGATAATTGGTTTGGAAAGCAGCAGGCAGCCACAGAAAAACTTAAGGAATTTTACATTGATAATTTTAAAGTAGAGGATTACCAGGTCAGTCATTTTCTTGACCCTGAAATAAATTCTTTTAACAGTGAGAAGGTTAATCCATCACATCCTTTTTTAAAGTCCGTCCATCAGGAGTCCGAATACTACCAGACCAAAGCGGAAACAGAGAGAAGATCATCACTTCCGTCGCTTAAGATCTTGGGAGGTTATGCTTACAGAGGTTCAGGATCCGATCCATATGGCAATGTCTCAGGGAAATTTACCGATGGTTTCTCCAATTCTGCCAACAATGCTCTTGTTGGACTTGGATTGACGTGGAATATCAGCAGTCTTCATACGAACAGGCAAAAAGCCAATATGATGTCAAAAGAAGCAGAACGTCTGGGTTATCTCGAAAACCAGTATCAGCTATCAATGCAGACTGAGATTAAAGCCCTTGAAAGCAGGATTGTAGAACAGCAAAAACAACTTAAGAAAGAAAGTGCTTCTGTGAAAGGCGCATCAGATGCGTACGAAATGTATGTAGCAAGATACAAGAGTGGGCTTATTACCCTCACTGAACTGTTACAGATCCGTCAGATTCTTGAAAATGCAGAAAAAAGTCAGATCGATGCCGCAAAAGAATTCTGGGAGCAGGTCATAGCAAAGGCTGAACTCACCGGCGATTTTGATTATTTATTTACCCAACTTTAAAATTTTAGAATGAATTTAATACGTTTTGCGCTCAGAAAGCCCATTGCCGTCATGGTCGTTTTCCTGTCGGTCATTGTGCTTTCCCTTACAGCTATAAAAAAAATAAAAGTAGATATTTTCCCGGAGGTAGAGTTGCCGTCAATGTATATTGCGATGCCTTACGGAGGGCTTTCACCTCAATATATGGATGGTTTTATGTCCAATGAATTTCAAAAAGTTTTACTCTTTGTGAATGGTGTCAAGAATATTGATTTCAAAAGTGTTCAGGGACTGACCTTAATGAAACTGACCTTTTATCCAGGCACCGATATGGCTCAGGCTGCAGGTGAGGTTTCTACGCAGGTTTCACGGGCAATGGGATTTTTACCACCCGGTGCAGTACCGCCCATGGTTGTGCGGTTTGACGGTAATTCACTTCCGGTCGGTCAACTTGTCTTTGAAAGTGACAATCACTCTGTAACAGAGCTTCAGACAATGGTCCTAACCAAAATCCGGCCGATGTTTGTTGAGATTCCCGGTATTACGGCTCCGGCACCTTTTGGGGGTAACATCCGTTCGATCGTTGTAAATATTGACCCGGCTGCAATGCAGAGTAACGGACTGAGTCCGGAAGAAATTACTTTGGCGATCACAAAAAGCAGCCATCCTTCGCCAGCAGGAAATATCAGAATGGGCGAAACGAATTATATGGCACCGATCAATTCCATAGCCAAAGATCCTGCGGAGTTTCTTAAAATCCCGATAAAGACCCAAGACGGTAGAACTCTTTACGTGGGTGATGTAGCCAATGTTCAGGATGGAGCTGACCAGACATCTGGATATGCATTGGTCAATGGGAAACGCTCTGTGTATCTCCCGGTGATCAAAAAATCAGATGCTTCAACACTGACAGCAGTTGAAAATCTAAAAAAAGCAATGCCAAAACTGAGAGATCAGCTTCCAGATGATGTGAAGGTAAGTTATGAATTTGACCAGTCAAAATATATTGAACGTTCCCTTTCAAATCTAATTCATGAAGGACTTTTGGGTGCACTCTTTACAGGACTGGTCATTATTCTTTTCCTTGGTGACCTTCGAGGTGCACTGATCGTGGTCTTTACAATTCCCATAGCAATATTAACAGCCGTCTGTGTACTCTATTTTGCAGGATATACTATTAATATAATGACCTTGAGTGGGTTAGCCTTATCCATCGGAATTTTGGTAGATGAAGCCACGGTCACGATCGAGAATATCCACCAGCATATGGAAATGAGGAAAACCAAACCCAAAGCCATTCTTGATGCAGTACTTGAAATTTCCATTCCGAAGGTGCTGATATTATTATGTATTTTGGCTGTTCTTACGCCTGCCTTCATTATGACGGGCATTCCAAAAGATATGTTTCTTCCGCTTTCTTTTGCAGTTGCATTCGCAATGATAGCTTCCTTTCTGGCATCCCAGACCTTCGTTCCGATCCTGGCTAACTGGATGATGAAGAATAAGCATATTGAGAAGCATTATGTTAAAAACAGGAGTTTTTTCTATCGATTCAGAGCGGGCTACAGTCACAAAATGAGAAAATGGTCGGGAAGGACTTTGGTGTTGTTTTCGGCCTATATCATTTTCTCGGGTCTTTTAATATTTTTAATGATGCGCTCATTGGGAACCGATATTATGCCTCTTTCCAACAGCGGTGATTTTCAGATGAGAATTGATGCGCCACAGGGAAGCCGTCTGGAGAAAACTGAAAAGCTGGTGAAGGATATTCTCAAAGATATTGAAGGTATTTTGCCAGAAAATGCGGTCAGCATCAGTTCGGCCTATGTCGGTTTACATCCGGCAGCAACGCCGATTAATCCCATATTTCTTTTCACCAACGGAACACACCAGTCTGTTTTGCAGGTTTCTGTAAATAAGGAGTTCTTTTCAGGGTCTATGGAAGATCTGAAAGAAAAGATCCGCAAGACGATTGCTGAAAAGCATCCTGAAGCGCAAATCAATTTTGAACCGATGGAACTTACCGAAAAAATCATTGGACAGGGATCGATGACCCCGATAGAAATCAAGGTAGGATCTCCGAATCTGAAACTGGCGGCATCTCACGCAAAAAAAATAGAGGAAAAGCTAAAAAGTAACGATTTCCTGCGAGACGTCCGCATTGCAGAGCCACTTCAATATCCGACGTTACAGATCAACGTAGACCGAAATCTCGCTGCGCAGTTCGGACTGACGATGCAGGATGTGACACGCAGTCTTGTGACCGCTACCTCTTCAACCCGCTACACTGACAAGAACCTCTGGGTCGACCCAAAATCAGGACTTGTCTTTCAGACACAGGTCCAGATTCCAGAAAGTATAATGAACTCTGAAGAGATCCTGAAATCACTTCCACTGAAAAAAGACAGCCCGAGACCTGTTCTTGAAGATATTGCTACAGTTAAAAAAACGACCGCACCTGCACAGGTCAACCGAAAGGGACCTATGAGATATTTAACGATTATCGGAAATGTGTACGGAAAAGACCTGGGCTCTGCTTCCAAAGCGGTGAAAAATGCCATCAGTGAGACCGGAAAACCTCCAAAAAGTGTTTCTGTCTGGACAGAAGGCACACTGCAGCTACTGGATGATACACTCGACAGTCTTGCAATGGGACTTTTGGCGGCAGTACTAGCGATATTCCTAATGCTTTCTGCTTATTATCAGTCATTTAAAGTACCTTTTGTTGTTCTTTCCGTGATTCCTTCCGTGATCGTGGGAAGTCTTGTTTTGATTTTCATTACCGGCAGTACGCTCAACCTCCAGTCATATATGGGGATGATTATGTCCATCGGTGTTTCGGTTTCAAATGCCGTATTACTTATCAATCAGGCAGAGTACTACCGTAAACATTACCATATCAGTGCGCTTCATTCTGCGAGAATGGCAGCGGCGTCCAGACTCCGCCCTGTACTGATGACCGCTTTGGCGATGCTTGCCGGGATGATTCCTATGGCAATCGGTATCGGGGAAGGTTCTGAGCAGGTTGCTCCACTTGGTAGAGCTGTTATCGGTGGTATCATCGCATCCACTCTTACCATTCTGCTTTTGGTTCCGCATTTTTTTGCAGCAGTAATGTCCAATGCAGGACATTCAAATCCTTCCTTGGATCCGGAAGATGAGGAAAGTAAATTTTTCGTACAATCTTAAATAATTAAAAAATAATGAAAATCATCAATAAAATAAAATACATCTTTATTCCGGTCGTTCTTTTGGGAGTGATTTCCTGCTCGGGCGAAAAGGAAAGTAAAAATGAAACAAAAAAAACAGTTCAGCCTGCTCGGTCTTTCGTGACCACAGAAATCAAGCTGATAAATCCCACTTATCAGATTTCCGTTCCAGGCGAACTGAAACCTTATGAATCGGTGCAGATCTTTGCGAAGGTTGCCGGATTTATCAAGAAAATTTATGTTGACAGAGGTTCAGTTGTGACCAAAGGTCAGCTTCTTGCAGTTCTGGAAGCACCAGAAATGAATCAGGATTACCTATCCGATAAATCTTCACAGCAGAAAACATACACCGACTATCTTTATGCTAAACAGGCTTTTGAGCGATTGCAGGATGCTGCCAGTACAAAAGGAGCTGTTGCGGACATAGAACTGGATAGGGCTAAAAGCATTATGCAGAGTTCCAAAGCAACATACGAGGCATCAAAAGCGGGCACCGGTAGGTCTTCACAGATGAATCAGTACCTTAGGATCACGGCACCTTTCAGTGGTGTGATAATGGATAGGAATCTGTCGGTAGGAGCCTTGGTTGGTCCCAATTCAGGAATGGCTCTTTTCAGTATCGCTCAGAAAAATAAGCTGAGACTGACGGTATCTCTTCCTGAAAAACACGCATCAAGTGTCAATGAGGGGATAGTGGCGCAATTTACGGTCAACTCGATCCCAGGAAAAAATTTTGAAGCGCATCTTTCAAGGAATTCCGGTGTTATCAGTCAGGAAAACCGTTCGATGACCCTTGAGTTTGACGTTCCAAATCCGGGCACTGTCTTAAAAGGGGGAGAATATGCACAGGTCCAGCTCAATCTGAAAAGAAGTGCACCTACATTTTTTGTACCCACGAAAAGTATTCTGCAGACTCAATCCGGAACCTTTGTGATGACCTTCAATGATAATACGGTAAGCAGAGTTGCTGTGAAAGAAGGAATCACCTACGAAAAAATGACCGAGGTCTTTGGTGCACTATCCGGCCATGACAAAGTTCTAGTAAAACCTTCCGAAGAAATTGAGGAAGGAAAGATATCAACCCCAAAAAAAAATAAATAATGATAACGACCTTAAAATTTAAAACACCTATTTTCATTCTTATGATGACCCTGTTTTCTTTTTCTTTGAGTGCGATGCAATCAAGAGTTGAGAATCAGGATGGGCCCATCCCACAAAATAATGTAAATGATAATGAGGATATCATCTTAATCGATGAGAACGGAAAGAAAATTGCTTTGAGTGAACTGAAAGGAAAAGTGGTCTTTGTAAATTTCTGGGCCACATGGTGCAGGCCTTGTGTCGAAGAAATGCCGAGCATCAGAGACCTGAAAGACAAATTCAAGGGAAATGACAATATCGTTTTTGTCCTTCTCAATGTGGAAGCCAACCTGACAAAGTCTAAGAAATTTATGAAGGATAAAAACTACGATCTTCCGGTGTATGTCGCAGCCGACACTATTCCTTCGCAGTACTTTCAGGGAGCAATTCCGACGACTTTGATCTTTAATAAAAAAGGAGAACTCGAAGCACAGATGCAGGGAGGGCAAGATTTTGACCAGCCTGAGATTTATGAAGCACTGAAAAAGTTAACCGGACAATAATTTATTAAAATAAGAACAATGGAAAAATTTAAAATATGGCTTCGGAAGAACTGGAGTACGGCACTTTTGGTGTCAATATTCATCGTGTTGCTTGTGAGTCCCGATGCAAAAGCATGGCTGATGCGCCAGATCATCTCTACCGGTCTTATGAACTCAAAGATTGAAGAAAAGGAAACAGAGCCGACCGTTGAGTCGACTCCTTTGTCCAGTACTGAAAACTTCAGTGTCAGGAATGATAAAGGTGAGATCATCAATACTTCTGACCTCAAGGGAAAAGTGGTGTTTATTAACTTCTGGGCGTCTTGGTGCCCGCCTTGCCGTGCGGAATTCCCTTCGATTCAGACATTCTACGACCGATCTAAACCCAATAAAGATCTTGTTTTTCTTACAGTCAATCTGGATGAGCAGACCGCCTTGGGTAAGATGTATCTTGAGAAAGAACAATTCACTGTTCCGTTTTTAGTTGCAGAAGGTTCGATTCCAACTGCTTTTTTTAATGGTTCGCTTCCTACGACCGTCGTTTTGGACAGATCAGGAAAAATCAGGATGCATCATGCGGGAATGGCAGACTACAGCAAAGAATCATTCTATCAAGAAATCAATCAACTTTTAAATGAAAAATAATGAAAAACTTAATTAAGATATTGACCATCTCAGTTTTCCTGACAGGGTTTATGGGTTTTGCGCAAAAGGCAACAGTTTACGAATCTGCAAAATCTATTAATAAGGAGTACAAGGCTTTGTATGTGATCAATGAAGGTGATGACCAGAAAATCAGAGTCATTATCAGAAATATCAATAACGCGATGGAAGATCCCAGGCTGAAAGGCAAACTGAAGGTCGAACTGCTGGCCTTTGGGGGCGGAGTGGAAATGTTCAGAAAGAAAAATCCCTATGGAGAACTTCTTACAGGTCTGCAAGATAAGGGGGTAGTGATGGTACAGTGCGAAAATACCCTTCGTGAAAAAAAGATCGAAAAGTCCGAATTATTTGAGTTTGTAAATTACACCCCCAGCGGAAATGGGGAGATGATTTTGAGACAGGATGAAGGATGGGCAATAGTTAAACCATAATATTGGAAATTATGAAATTATCAATAGGATTCATCAACGATGTGCACGGCTATATGGAACCCCATCCAGAGCTGTTTTATGACTATCAGAAAGAATATGTTAAAAGTGCAGGAGGTTATGCCAGAATTCAGACCATCTTCAAAAAGATCAGGGCAGAAAATCCGAACGCATTGCTCTTCGACGGAGGGGATACGTTTCACGGAACAGTTCCGGTGGTACAGTCGAAAGGAGAGGTCTTGATTCCCATACTTAACCAACTTGGATTTGATGCAATGGTAGGACACTGGGACTTTGCCTATACACCAAGACATCTGTTAAAATTGGAAAGCCAGCTCAATTATCCCGTCTTGGGCTGCAATGTTTTTGATGAGCAGGGAAAACGATTTCTGCTACCTTACAAAATATCTGAAATTGGAGGACTCGTAATTGGTATTATCGGGATCTGTTCCAATATTATCGATAAGACAATGCCGGAGAAGTTCAGTGAAGGCATAACGGTGACCGATGGAATTGAAGAGACAAATCAATGCGTCAGAGAATTAAGAGAGGATGCTGTGGACATTATTATTCTTTTGTCGCACAATGGTTATCCGCAAGATATCGAACTGCTCAAAAAAGTGGAAGGAATCGATATTTGTCTCAGTGCACACACCCATAAGAGGATGTACGAAGCAGAAAAAGCAGGAAACTGCATTATCATCCAATGTGGCTGCCACGGATCATTTGTAGGACATCTAAAGCTTGATGTCGAAAATGGAATGATTACACATTTTGATTACAAGCTCATTGAAACTGACGACAGTCTTGATGAAGATGTAGAAGTTAAAGATATGGTTGAAAAAAGTTTACAGTCTTTTTCTGAAATGAAAAGTACAGTATTGGGGACGACAGAACATATTTTGCACCGCTATTCCACGCTGTCTTCTACTATGGATGACTTTCTTCTGTCTGCCGTCAATTTTGCCACGGACGTTGATATCTCCTTTTCCAATGGATGGCGCTATGGTGCACCTATAGATGTCGGAAATATTACCCTATGGGACTTATACAAAATCGTACCGATGAATCCGCCTATTTCCACCACAGAGCTTACTGGAAAAGAGATCTTCGAAATGTTAGAAGAAAATCTGGAGAGGACCTTTTGCGCAGAGCCGATGAAACAAATGGGAGGCTATGTTAAGCGTTGCAACGGATTGAGAATTTTGATGCGCATTGAAAATCCGCCGGGTTACAGAATTCAGGAAATCTATTTTCAGGGAAGACATTTACAAAAAGACAAGGTTTACAAAGTTGCTTTCCTCACCGAGCAGGGTGTTCCAAAGAAATATGGAAAAAACCGCACAGAGACAGGATCTAATGCCATAACAGCAATGACATATTATCTTGAGAATAATTTTAACATTAAAAGATCTGAAGATTCTTTTCTTTTGGTCTGAAATAAAGGCAGAAGATCCGAAGATCCTCTGCCTTTTATTTTATGTGCTGGGCAATTCCGATGATTGAATGTTGCTATTTGATCAGGCTATTGATAAAGTTTTCCAGATTAGTAAATCCTGTTAGAGTGATGACCGATCCGTCTGCGGCATCATTCAAGTTCAGTCTGTTTTTATTTTCCCAGTCATCAGGTATGCCGTCGCCGTCTGTATCTTTCAGCTTTGATGTCTCCTGCTTCACTTCCGGTTGCCCTCCGGCATCGACTTCCGTTTTAAAGATCTGGCCTTTCTTTCCAAGGCTTTTAAAATATCCGATGATCCGTTTATCAACCGCATCCCGTTTTAAAGAAGACCCAGCTTGCGCCAAGACCACTTTCCATGCTTCTACGGCGGCACTGATCGTAACATTACTTCTTGATATTGCAGATGGTTCTTTTACAAGCGTTGCAGTTTGTTTGATAAAATCTTCATCAGTGACCAACCGCCCGTTTACTTTGCCATCTTTATTGAGGTCTACATAATTATCTTTGTGATAAACATGATCGGTAGCAGTGAACATATCTAGGAAATGATCGGTCGAACTCGGTCCGGCAATAAAATAATTACCTACAAGGTCCTGATAATGATCTGTCGCCGAATGTCCTCCAACGAAAGCACTTTTGCCCCAGTTGTACACGACATTGTTAATATATTCAATTTTTGCTTTTGCTTTGGGATTCCGGCTTTGATTGCCTGTCCACAGGCAATGGTGTACTGTTATATCGACAGGATTTTCCAACAAGGCGCCGAAACGCTGCGGATCGATACCTTCACCAATAAGACAATATTGCAGGGTAATATTAGTACTGTTCTTTATATGCAGGTTGTCCCATCTGCCCCATTGAATGGAAACATGATCAAAAATAATATCCTTCAGGTCATCCGCCACTACAGTACAAGCACCTTTGGGCATATCAATACTTCCTCTGAACCTTATAAACCTGATGATAGAATTTCCGCCAAAGGAGATACCATTACCATATACAGTGATTCCGGAACCTGGTGCAGTTTGCGCGGCAATAGTAATTCCTGGAGCTGCTGCAATCTTTTCTTTGATCTTGATCACACCGGCAACATCAAAAACAACAGTCCTACCGGTTTGGCTTACCGCATCCCTGAATGAACCACTGCCTGTATCGTTAAGATTGGTAACGCGATAAACAGTTCCACCACGACCACCCGATGCAAAGCGCCCAAAGCCTTCTGCTCCAGGAAAGGCCAGCTGTTGCGCATTGATCATCAAATTGAAAGAACATAAAATGAAGGATAGAGATATTTTCCAAAACATAGCCATTTGATTTATAGCGAAATTAGTGCGAACATACTGATGGAGTGTCCTGCACTTTCTGTTTTTTAAAAATCTTAATTACGATAATTCTCAATAATGTAGAAATATTTTGGTGAATCAAGGAATGACAGGAAATAGAAGCTTCCATCAGTGATGAAAATGGTCAGAAGGGAAAACTGCAGTCATAAAAAATGCCCTTGGTTACAGATCCAAGGACATCTTTAATGTTAATAAAACTTCCACTTCATTATAGGTACAGAAGGAAGATATCAAAGTTATTATGCCAATCGATTCAGACAAGCAAGTTCCGGAGTACTACGAACCTCGTCTAGCCGATAGTAATATTCATCTCCGGCATTTTTCAAAGGTCTTTCTACCCTAAAGGAATAGTGCCGTTCATCCACCTCTGTAATAACTACAGGTATGGCTTTACGTCCATCATTGGAGATCCAGGCCTCATCTCCGACATTAAACTTCTCTGGTACTCTTTTGCTGTAGTGTAAAGGAATAACATTTTTCACGAAAACGATTTTTCTAATATCATTTTTAGGTGTTGGTGTTTTTGTTACTATTTTATCCTTATTTGGCTGCAGACTGCGTTTAATATTTGCATTGTAGCTTTTCCACGCATTTTTCAAAGCATTGACAGCTTCTCTTGCAGCACTTTTTGATCCTAAATATGATTCATAGTTCTCAAGATTGTCAAATGACGGCCATGTGCTATCCGTTTTCACGTCTCTGGCCAGATCGCCTAGCGGTGAATCCCTGTTGACCTGTTTGCTCAACCAATCGGTGAATGTTAGATGTGCTACAATGGTATGAGATGGTTGTGGCTCTGCATCAAAACTCCTAAGGCAGTGTTTCCAGTTTGAAAATCCATATTTTTTGGCAGTAATATCCAAAGCCTCAGTATGCTGAATTCCAAGTTCTCTTTTAAGCTTTTTTGCTTGTAGTTTATAAAAACTGATCGTATGATTGTTCGGTTCCATTGAATTTCTCTTTTATTTCACAAGAAATAAATGTCACCCACTAACCACTACTCTTGTGTATGAAACAAAAGTTATTCAATTAAAAAGAATTACAGTGCTTATCAGCTTTGCTACTAGTGGGTGGCAGGCTCTGTAGAGTAGACCTACACAAATATATAGAAACTAACCTAATAAACATGATATAATCAAAGTTTATTTAGAAACTATTTTAAATAATATCTGAGAGACCTTTTCCGAACCTTTGATCTCCCTTTCGAATATCGATCAGTTCATCTATATTTTTGCCGGTATATTTTTTTGAAAATTCATAAAGCTTGTTCCAATATTGAGAACTGTCATTTTTATGTCTTCTGACAATTCGAATATCGTGATGTCTTCCTGTTGCTTCTCCATATTCATCGGTCGTAGGAATTGAGTAGATCAGATAATCAGCCAAATGATGAAACTCCGAGTGATCAAATATCTCCGTATCAATAAGCGATTTCGATACCTGGGCGTAACGACTGTCAAAAAGTTGACGGTCATTCATAAATATTGAATAGAGACATTCATGAATATAAGTTGTTATATCTTTTCCACGAAAACGATAAATACAATCGATCTGTTTATTTCCCAGCATCAGTGCATCTCTCCATTCGTCTCTCCACTCGTCATGAAATTCTTTACCGTCAAGCTCGATGGCAACCAGATAGTCATTAGATCTCAATAAAAAGTCCAAGCGAAAAAGTCCGGCGGAATTTCGGATCTCATATTGTGGTATGATCTCAAAACGGTCATTCACAAACTTTTCAAATTGCTGGATGAAAATTTCTTCCAGAGGACTTTCAAGTTGGTTTCTGTTGATATGGATGGTGTTACTCATAATTATAAAATTAGTAATATATTTTGTAGATCAGATCATTATTATTGAAGGTCAGTCTTTTATCACGAATTTTATTCTGATTAAATTTTTATAATATTGCTCCAAATAGGCTCGTGCGTTATCGTAACATTTTATGTCGGGGCAATCCGATCTCTTTTTCATGCGGATAAGGTTCCCTAAAAGTTAAGCTCACATCTTCACGAAGGCTCCTTTCTATTTCGTGGGCTTTATACTTGTCCATTGAATAACGTGGATCTGCGATCAGCGGCATCTTTGCCATCTTGGTAATGGTTACTGTAGGAAAATGATAATCGACCTCAACCGTTCCCAGTAATAGGTAGATCCCACCTTCTTTAAAAGGAAACCTTCTCAGGCTGTCCGGAAAATGGGCGGTATCAAAATATTCCCCTTCAGCATCGATCCAGGTTCCGAAATACATATCATCTTTCTTTCCGGGATGATCTTTCTTTTTAATGGGCACATGCTTTCTGGAGATCAAATAGGCCAGCATCTTGACCTGTTTTTTATGATATTTCAGCAGATCCCTCACCAGCACATGGCCTCTGTACTTAGTTTTCAGCAGGTCAAACATAGAAAAGGAGACAGGAAAGCCCAATATCTCAATTTCATCAAAAGCATCTTCAAATTGATTCCGTTCAATAACCGGCAGTTGATAATCCTTCTGCGGCTCATCAAATAAAGAAATGACTTTTATTCTATATTGCCCTTTAGACAATAGAAATCTGGCTTCGATCAGCAATTCATGTTTTTGTTTCCCTGTAGATCTGAAGGCGCCAATAAAAATGAGTATCTGCAGTGACTCTATACCGATGGGCACTCTTTTAATAAAATCCTCAAGTGATGTATAATCTCCATTGTTTCTTCGTTCGTCAGTAATGAGCTGCTTGAGCGAGGCTTCCAGTTTTTCAATGTGCATAAAACCCAGGTATACGTCTGTTCCATACACTGTCGTCTGAAATTCGCTGAGGTTAACACAGGGATTATGAATGGTCGCTCCTGCCATTTTTGCCTCGTGAACATATACTTCCGTCCGGTAAAATCCACCACCGTTGTTGATGGCTGAGACCATAAATTCAATAGGGTAGTAAACCTTTAGATAGAGACTCTGATAGCTTTCTACGGCATAGGAAGCGGAATGTGCCTTGCAGAATGAATACCCAGCAAAAGATTCGATCTGGCGATATACTTCCTGGGACAATTGTTCAGGATGTCCTTTTTTCCTGCAAGACTCAAAGAATTCATCTTTTAGTTTCTGCAATGCAGATAAAGAACGGCCTTTGCCACTCATGGCTCTGCGCAAGACATCACCGTTTTCTGCAGAAACACCACCGAAATGAAGGGCAATTTTGATGACATCCTCCTGATAGACCATGATTCCATAGGTTTCTCCCAATTCCTTTTCAAAAACCTCGTGAAAATATTCAAACTGATCAGGATGGTTATGCCGAAAGATATACTCCCGCATCATCCCGCTCTGTGCCACACCGGGACGGATAATGGATGAGGCAGCCACCAAAACCTTGTAATTCTCACACTTCAATCTTCTCAACAAGCCCCGCATAGCAGGCGATTCAATATAGAAACAGCCAATCGTCTTTCCGATACTCAGATATTCGTTGCACTTGGCCTCATTTTTTGAGATCCTTGTATCCTCAATGTCGACAGTGATCCCTCTTTTTTCTTCGATCAGTCTGACCGTATCTTTTATGGTTCCCAATCCTCTTTGTGATAGAATATCAAATTTTTCGAGACCGATCTCCTCTGCGGTATGCATATCAAATTGTACGATCGGGAATTCCTTTGGGGGAAATTCCAAGGCAGAATAGTTCGTGATCGGTTCCTCTGAGATCAGGATCCCACAGGAATGCATACTTCTTTGGTTAGGAAAACCTATCAGTAATTTCTCATATTTGTAGATCTCCTGAACGATGGAATTCTGATCATGCTGATCTTTCGGTCTTTTGGAGAGCTGATCGAGTTCATCTTTTGGCAATCCGAATACTTTGCCCAGTTCCCTGAATCTAGATCTGCTTTTAAATTCTACATTGGTCCCACAGAATGCCACATGGTCTTTTCCATATTTTTTAAAGATATATTCCAATATGGCATCTCTGTTCTTCCAGCTCCAGTCGATATCGAAGTCAGGAGGTGTCTTCCGGTTAAGATTCAGAAACCTCTCAAAATAAAGATCCAGTTCCAAAGGACATATGTCAGTGATCCCGATGCAGTAGCTGACAATGGAGTTGGCACCGCTTCCTCTTCCGACATGCATAAATCCTACACTTTTGCTGTATTGTACAATATCCCAGGTAATTAAAAAGTAACCGCAAAAATTCAACTGGTCAATAACTGCCAATTCTTTTTCCATTCTTTCCCTGGCTTGCCCATTATCAAGAGAATAGCGATCACATAAGCCTTCAAAAGCCAACTGATTCAGCAGTTTGAAATCATTTTCTTTGCTATTGGTATAATATTTTTTATTTTTTGGTGTCTTGAAGTCAAAATCGAAACTGCAAGCATTGACAATATATTTGGTGTTTTCAACGATCTCCGGATATTGGGAATACTTGTCTAACAGTCCTCTTTTACCAATAAAGGTCTCATTGCTTTTACAGTAGTCATCTTCTGTAAGTTTGCTGAATAAAGTATTTCCTGCTATTGCCCGTAAAACTTTATGCAGTTCATATTCCTCATCTGTCTTAAAAGTGACCGGTTGCAGGATGACCATTTTATGGATCAGAGCTTTTAGTTCAGGATTGAACAGCAGGTTTATCTCATCCTGTCTTATTCCTATAAATTCATGGTCCAGCAGTTGTTCAGGAATATTTTTTAAAGGATAGATCACAAAAGTATTTTCCAGTTCAGGATTAGCTTTAGGAATCTCAATTCCTTCACAATTATAATTGGTCAAAAGCCTGTTGATCTCTGCGATACCTTTTGGGTTTTTTGCAAGACATATATAATACTGTTCATTCTCAATCCGTACATCAACACCGACGATCGGTTTGATTCCATTATCCTGACAAAGCCTGTAAAACTGGTAGATACCGGTAACCGTATTGATATCACTCAGTGCCAAAACCTTTAATCGATGGTCAACAGCCAGCTGGACCAGATCTTCAATAGAGATGGTTCCGTAACGTAAACTGTGATATGAATGGCAATTCAGAAACATAATAAAATATTAAAGTAATAGACCTGATGCTCTCCCGACACTGGATGGACCGAACCTGTCCTTCAGATGATCCATTGTCTGATACAAAGAGATCAGTTCTTCCGTATCTTCAAAAAGATCCATCTGATGAAGGCCATGAACCAGACCGGTAAACCTGACACCGATCAATCGGATCCTCATTCTTCTTGTGTAGACCTTATTGAACAGTTCCAAAACATACCGCAATAAGGTATGGTCAGCCGAAGTATAGGGGATCCTGCATTGTTTGGTCTCCGTATCAAAATTGGCATACCTGATCTTAATGGAAACCGTTGAGGTCAGCCATTTTTCGTGCCTCAGCTGATAACAGAGCTTTTCAACCATTCCTGACAATACACTTCTGATATTCTGAATATCGATAGTGTCCTGAGAAAATGTATTCTCCGTCGAGATCGATTTTCTTTCACAATAGGGTATGACCGGCGTTTCATCGATACCGTGTGCTTTCTTCCAAAGTACCGTTCCATTCTTTCCGACCAGTTCCTGTAATACATCGACCGGCATCTCAGAAAGGGTCTTTATGGTCTTGACACCTAATCTGGAAAACAACTGGAAGGTCTCAGGCCCCACCATCGGGATCTTTTTTATCGATAACGGATTTAAGAAAGGCTGGACATCCAATGCTTTTACCTCCAATTTCCCAATAGGCTTGGATTCACCCGTCCCGATCTTGGAGACCGTCTTATTGGTAGAAAGGGCAAAGCTGATCGGCAAGCCTGTATTTTTCATCACGGCATCGGCAACTTCATTCGTCCATTGGTAACAGCCAAAGAATTTATCCATTCCTGAAAGATCCAGATAAAATTCATCAATGCTTGCTTTTTCCAATACCGGTACTTTTTCCTGAATGACCTCGGTCACCACATGTGACATATTGGAATAATATTCCATATCACCTTTGATCACTCTGGCTTCAGGACATAACCTCAAAGCCATCCTAATGGGCATTGCCGAGCGGACACCGAATTCCCTCGCCTCATACGAGCAGGATGCCACCACACCACGGTCACCGCCTCCAATGATCACGGGCTGTTTCTCCAACACAGAGTTTTTCAGCCGCTCACAGGATACGAAAAATGTGTCCAGGTCCATATGTGCAATTGCTCTTTCCATACTGCAAACTTAGTCACGTTTTTAAACAAATTATGTATATTTGTTGTCATAAATTATGACAATGTCAATTTTTGCAGATAACATCGTGTTTTTAAGAGGTAAGAAAAATCTAACGCAGCAGAAGCTGGCGGATGAACTCATTCTTACCAGATCGAGATATGTTTCTTATGAGTATGAAAAGGCAGAACCGCCAATTGATGTGTTGATAAGGATCTCCAAATATTACAATATCAGCATTGATCTTTTAGTTACTGTTGACATTCGAAAATATCCAATTGATGATATTTTGAATCTGCCCAATAATCGGGTAGTCTTACCTATTGTTGTGGATAAGGATGGTAATAATTACATTGAGATCGTTCCACAAAAAGTTTCAATGGGTTATTTGAAAGGCTTCAATGATCCTGGCTATATTGAAAAACTTATGAGGATTCTTCTGCCATTTTTAAAAAATGGAAAATACAGAGGCTTTCTGGCAGACGGCGATTCAATGCCACCTTTTGCCGATCAATCTATAATTATCGGAGAATATGTTGAAAAACTGGATGACCTTAAACCTGATAAGGATTATGTTTTTGTGACTAAGGAAGGTATCACTTATAAGACATTTTTAAAGAGAAATAAAAAATCAATTATGGTAGCAGCTGATAATTTATTTTATGAACCTTATGACATTGCATTAGGGGATATAGTTGAAATATGGAGTTATGTAATGGGAATTTTACCTAAAGACTATAAACCTTTAATGCCGGATTATGCCAATTTAAAAATGATGATTGGGGATTTGAAGACCACGATTCTTAACCTGGAAAATAAGGTTTCTAGTTTTTAAACATAGTCTGTTAATTAAAGACCTTCCCAAAAAGAAAATTAAAAACACAAATGATAAAAAAATATCCCATAGAAATGGGATAGCATAAAGAAAAATATTTTAAAAGAAAATTGCAATGGGCCAGCTGACTTTATTTGATACTGAAGAATTTTACGAATTTCCAAAAGACCTTTTGGAATATAAAGAAAATTTCTTGAGCAGGGAAGAGGCGGATCGATTGAAAGACCATCTGTTTAAAACGGCTCCATGGGAACAACGTACCCAGAAAATGTATGATAAGACAGTCATAACCCCACGACTAACCGCCTGGTATGGTAATGACAAAAAATCTTACGAATCGGCTGATAATAATACTTCAAGTACCAATCCCTGGACTCCGGAGTTGCTGGCATTAAAAGAAAGAATTGAACAAGAATTTGGTTGTAGGTTCAATGGGGTTCTATTAAACCTTTATCGTGACCAAAATGATTCAGTAGCTTGGCACAGAGATAAGGAAAGCAGATATGGAAAAAGACCTGTTATTGCATCTATCAGCCTTGGACAGACCAGAAACTTTGATTTCAGAAAAAAAGACCATCATCAGAGCAAATACAGTCTGCCACTTCCAAACGGTTCATTACTGATTATGAAAGGGGATTTACAGGAAAACTGGGAACATCGGATTGCCAAATCTACTATACCAATGAAAGAACGAATTAATCTGACATTTCGAATGATTCGTGAAAGTTAATATATATATAATTACTGGCCTTGTCAAAATAGGATTGGATTTAATAAATAATTTGTAGCAATATTAAAAATTACATCTTATGCAATATTTCGCTTTATATTTCTATCTTTAGTTTCATATATTAATCATTAGATGTGAATGAAAACAATTGATTGGTCACGTTTCAATTCTGATATTTTTACGCATTTTTGTAATGCGTTACTATCTTTTGAATTTGGAAATAAGTTTATACCTTTCAGTGCACCAGGTAACTACTTAATTACCTTATTTAAACCTCCTTTAACAAATAATTCGCCTCATCTTGAACTCAAAGTTTTCAGTCAACTCATTGTTGAAAAATTAAATTTGTTTGTGAAAAAAATAATTACAACTTTAATTGGTGAAGTCTCCGCTAATACTAATTTGCCATTTTGAAATAATTACTATTTCAATATAAATTGTTGTAAGATTATTTTTCTGGTTGTAAGGAAAGTATTAGGCTTAAATTTTATAAATCATGATCAATAATAATCTCCCTTAGTTTATCAGTTATATTGAATTTCGTATGTTCAAATGAAAGGTCTTGAAAAAGTTGTATTATTAATTCAGTTACAAAATCAATTTTTACTGCAACTAGAAAGCCTTTATCTTTATGATTCTCGGTCATAATTCCAACAAGATAATATTTAGAAATTCCGTTTTCATCTTTATCGTTAAAATCAGGAACATGCCAGAGGCCACTACCACTAATCCCTTTCAATTCTTTTGTTATCTGTGGTAAATTAGAATTTAGAGGTATTACTTTTCTTTTATACTTGACCAAAATAAAATTATCTCTATTGAAACCAAATTTTTCATACGTTTTTTGATCAACTGTTTCAGTAATAAATTTAACAGGAATTGGTTTAAATTCAGCTTTACCAGCAACTTTCTTAACGCCGCTTACAGGATATCCAGAAATGAAATAATATCCTTCATCATCTAATATATGATTTGTACTGATCTGTTCTGGAGTAATAAATTTCCATTGTTGATCATCAAAGTGTTTGTTCATACGTGGGGAAAACTTAAAAAGAGAAAAGTCTATATCATCAGATTGATTACCATCTTGAAAAGTTGTAGCTAGTACTCCATTTAAATTCAAAACCTTAGTTCCCCCTGACGGAACTATCAAACCTTTCCAGTCTTGTATATTTAAAAGATGCCCAGCGCTAATTAAATATCTGGATTTTTGTGTTTTTAAATAAATTCCACAACCAACGGGTTTAGCCGAGGGGGGTGCAGGTGTCAGGATTACTGGGGTATGGTTAAGAATTGCATTATTTATGCTCGGGAATAGTTTAATAAGGTCTTTATTCATATCAATTATAATAATAACATTCGCATTATTTAACTTAAAATTTGTGAGTAAAAGTTATTTTAATCAAATTCTTTCTACTGCAATAAAATCTCTTTCTTCTCCAAGTTTCCCCCCTTTTATGATTCCTTGATTGTAGATTAAAGAAATCGGATCACAAAAAGCGTATAAAATTACAGAATGATAATCAGTATTAACAAGATCATTATTTTGAGGAAAAGAGTGGTAAAGAATTTTATTGTAGTGGGGCTGCAGATGTTTGATTAATGCTTTCTCTGCATCTAGTGAAACCGTCTTGTCACTAGGAAGTTTATAATTTAGGATAAAGTCAGCCATTTCTTCCGGTGTAGCCTCTTTACCCCAGCTAACAATACTATTATTATCGCATATTCTCATAAGCAACACCATAATCTCATTGGACGGAATGTTACCAAAACTAAAAGGAGTTTCATTGATTAATATTTCCTGAAAAGTTGAATGATTTGATAATCTTTTGCAAATATTCTGCTCTGTTGATTTGCCGACGTAGTGTATTTTATAATTGAGCATATCTTGATAATCATCTGAAAATTGAGCATAAAGATTTCCTTTCCAATGATGATAAAAAAGTTTATCAGGAGAAAACCAAACTGCCAATTCGCTCTTTTGCGTTAATACATCCCTCTCCAAAATGGAAAATGCTTGGATTCCATCAAAAGGGTATTGAATTTGTTTTTCTAAAGTATTTCTCCTGTCATGTGTTCGAAGCTGTATTTCTTTTTTAAAATCTAGTTTAAAACTTTCTTGATTTAAAGGTAGTTCACAGGCAATAATCTTGCTAATACCTTCCTGATGAATTTCAAATTTTAGTATACGCTTGTTCGAGAAAGAGAATTTATGAAATGTGATCTCCTTTCTTTGTACAATAATATATAAGTGACTGTCAATAACATTTTTATAGAAGTTTTTGTCACGAGTTAATAGACTTAGATGGTAAGCACTAATAGCAGAATAACCCAATTCGATATCGTTATATAAAATCCCTTTTTGCATATTTAATTTAAGAAGTTTTCGTTTATTAGTTATAATTTGTGATTTTGTGATTTAAAATGTATACTAAAAACTTTATACAAAAAAGTTATAGATTCTTATAATGCTTATATGAAATTTTAAAAATATTACTCTTTTATGTAATTGAAATCCTTTATGAATTTTACGTTTTAAAATATCTTATAACATTAGATTATGCTTACTATTTGAACGTCTTTTGTTACAAACAAGTAGTCCAGATTTAAAAATAATCAAAGTTTAATACCTAAAATGGACTTCGTTACAAGCAGAAAGTTCTTTTACTTTAAGATATTCCTAGATTTTATTTGTTCAACAATACTATAATATTCTTCTTTGTAAGATGTTGGATTTTCTAACCAATTAAAATTATGACCGAACTGATTATCCCAAAATTTTAATCCAACACAAGCAATACCCCAAATCTCATGAGAATCATGAAAATTAAACATCTCGAGTATATTTGTTAGTCTATCTTCAGAATTTGGATGCTGTTTTCCTTCTGTCGTGGCTTTGAAAAAAAACATTGATAAAACACCGATTACCGCTCCAACACTAACAACAGTTTTTTTCGCAATTTCAAAAGGACTTTGAACATCACTTAGCCCTGCCTTAATACTCTCAATAGCTTTACTGTCTGCCTCAATCTCATATTCTAAATAATGACTATCAGTAGTCTCAGAAGTTATTTTGTCAAAATGCAATTCTAAATGAATGATCTCATGACAAAAAATAAATTTTACAGCTTCAGTGTAAAAACCATTAGTCTGTTCAATATATAATCTGTTTTCGGCTAAAAATCTCTCAGGATTTGGTAGAATATCTTTTTCCCAAGGCGTATAATCAACAATCAAATGTTTAGCATAGTTGAACATTTCGTATGCAAGCTGTTTGTTCTCTTCTTTTATTGGATATACTTCTCGATTATGTAATTTGTTGTACTTTGGGAAATCTATTTCTTCCAAGTAGATTACATAAATTGAATAAGTTATACACCATATGTAAGATAAAAAGGTTTCATGAATTGTTATTTGTTTAGTATGAAGATTTGCATAAGGAGTTCTAAATCTGCCGTTCTCAATCATTATTGGTTCTTCCCCAAATTCAAAATTTAATTCTGAATTAAATTTTCCCTCCCTTATAAGTTTTTGTAAATTTAAAAAAAAATCTTTATTGGTATTATTGAACATAAACACAATCATATAATGTAAAACCCTAATTGGTTGTGTACCAAAATCAGTATTTTTGTGATGATCAATGATTCCAAATTTTTGTGTTAGCCAATTCATCTTTGAATCTATTATTAAATTTTAATAAAATTTTATTTTTAAAACCAAATCTATGATGTAAGTCGAGTACATGCTTAACTATGTTTGACTGTATTTTTCATTTTCCCATTTAATGACATTTAATTGTGATAGGCATATCTTTACAGATTTGATGAAAATATCTAGTTTTAATATGATAGGATTATTTATTGAAAAATATTCGATAGGATCACCGACTTCAGTACTTGAATATCTGTAACTATCTAGACTATATTTTGTGCATAAACAAGAATTTAAAAACAACATTCTCATTATTGTTGCACCTACATTTAACTGATTAAAGAAATCCGAAGCCATTTTGTTGTAATACGCATTTTCCTCTATAGAAAGTAATGATTCCTTTTCTTCAAAATTTTTATCAACAATATAATTTTTAAAATTCTGAAAAGATGATATATTGCTATCTAAATCATACAAATTTCTTGTGCTTTTTTCAATTTCGGACAAAGTATTATTCACAAGTTGTTCATCTGTTAGCTGCTTTATGATCGATGCAAAGTTATCAATTCCCTGACCACCAAATATGTTTTCTTTTTCATCTAAAATCTTAAAAACTTTTATAGGATTATGGCTGATTTTTCGTCTTAAATCATCAGTGTCAATAACTCCTATTCTTAAGCCAAGATATTTTACTGCTTTTTCGACTGCTTGATGATAAAAATATATTGCATTACTGTATATTTTGTTATTAAAAAGCAACTCTGCAGTATTAATATCATTTCGAGCTATTTGTAATAAATCGTTCATGGTTATGTCTTTCAAATATTAGTAAGTAAATATAAATATTTATTAATAGTTAAAATATGTTTTTAAGGCTAACAGATTTGTAATCTTAGCTATTTAAACTATAATTATCTGCAACTTTTCTTTTTGAAAGGAGTCCAAAAAAAGTCCTCGAATAAATCGGGGACTAAAAACTAATAACCATGAAACTCAGATTAACTGGGGATCATTGCAAATATATAAATTTACATTAAAAGAAATGGTTTTAAAATAGCAATCAATCTAATGTTTATATATTCTTCAGTACCAATAAGAGTTTTAATTAGTCAGTTTTCTTTCTATGAATTTACTATTGCCTCAATATTGGCAATGTAATATTGCTTTTACTAAAGAAGAATTTATAAAATCTTCAACAAAAAATAATATAAAATTTACACTGTACCGATTATACATCTTCTATGTAGAAGTGGATTATGACGATCAGGACAATAAATAGTAAATCATAGCAACTTTATAAATGCTAGAAACTAAAAGGGATAATTTCAAATTTTCAAAACAAACTGCTGTTATCAGTTTTTTCTACTTCTTCGGTTATTATGTAGTTTAACTTCGTCTTCGGTTAATACCCTTTTTTCAAGTATGACATAGTTTTTAATTACCTTACCATTCTTGTCAAAATCAACGGTGTCATTTTTCCTTCTATTTACTTGAATTCGCAATAAAACAAGATCATTACTTAAAATTTTTTCAGGTAAGAGTTTAGTATAAGAACTTAATCCCAAAGCCTTCGCAGCAAGATGCAACTTTCTAATGTTATAACGAGCGTTCGAGCCGAAATTTTCAACTTTACCTACATAACCATCTGCAAAACCCATTCTTTGTGATAGCTCTACCTGAGATATGTATTTGTCCGCTCTTCCTCTGTATTCCCTAATTATATCAATCATAAAGAGATCAAGCTCAGATATAATAATTTCAACAATTTTACCGTCCACCATTTTTAATATTTCCCCCCAATTACAACAATATTTAAAAAATACACACATCCATATTTGGATGTATTGGATTTTATATTTATATTTGCTTTTTACGTTATAATACGTAATTTTGCGATACTTCAAAGAATTATAGAAGCTATTGCTTAGAACCTCGTACTAGAAAATCGCCAATTTTCAAAACAATGCAACGAGACCATAAGTAAAGTAGCTCACGCTTCGGCGTGGGCTCACTTACGGAGTTTGTTGCAAGGTGTTTGGCGATACCTCTAGTACAAGCGATGATGTAGTGAGTTCCACGCTGTTTTTATTCCAATGCTGTTCGTTCGCTCTACATTCTAAGCCGCTTCCACAAAATACAGTATCAGACTGCACGATACAATGGGGAGTACAATCCATTGCGGCCTTACAGCTTTGACGGGACACAATTTCATTCATATTATTTCAAGATGTGCTGGGGCAGGAGGTTTTGCTATGTCCTTACTGAAGCTTCCTCCCAAGCATCATCAAATAGAAACGCTAAAAACATATTCAAGAAACAGAAAGTGTAACGTAACCATAGAAAAACAAAAGCCCTTTCCACAAAAGTTGACTGCTAGCGTAGGAAAGAGCAAAGTCTAACGAATTAAACCTATTCAAAAGTATGAAAAAAAACTTTTGCAGCCTAAGTCATCTTCAATTGGCTTTTGGCTTCACCTTGCTCGTCTCCGGCGTAGCAATAGGGCAGATGCGCACCATTACAGGCACTGTCACAGAAAATAACCAGCCACTCAAAGGCGTTTCCGTATTCCAGGAGGGTAGTAATGAAGTGGCTGTGACCAATGCATCAGGCGTTTACCGTGTTCAGGTATCGGGAGAAAACCCGATAATCATTTACCGCCATCCGGACTATCCCGAAAGAAAAATCACTTTAGGCAGCAGGATAACCGTCAATATCTCATTAGGTAAAGAAAAAGAAATTGAGGAAGTTGTTCTCAATGCAGGTTATTATAAGGTCAAAGACAAAGAAAGAACAGGAAGCATTGCCAAGATCTCAGCCAAAGACATCGAAAATCAACCAGTAACAAACATTCTTGCTTCTGCACAGGGCAGAATGGCAGGTGTCAGCATTACCCAAAACTCGGGAACCGCAGGCGGAGGATTCGATGTCCAGATCAGAGGAAAGAACAGCCTTCGTCCTGAAGGAAATTATCCTCTTTATATTGTTGACGGCGTTCCCTTGAATTCGCAATCCAATGCGCTTACCTCACTTTCGGTTGGTATTCTATCAAAAGGAGAGGCAAGCCCGCTTAACTCCATCAATCCAAATGATATTGAGAGTATGGAGGTATTGAAAGATGCCGATGCGACAGCAATATACGGTTCAAGAGGTGCTAACGGCGTTGTGATCATTACTACAAAAAAGGGAAGTTTCCGCAAGGCTTCACTTGAATTTACAATGAATACGACCATTTCCAAAGTGAATCAATTTATTGAAATGGCGAATACTTCACAATACCTGCAGTTGAGGAAGGATGCTTTTAAAAACGATAATATTTCTGCATATCCTGTAACGGCATATGATCTCAATGGCAAATGGAATCAGTCACGGGAAATAGACTGGTACAAAACTTTTATCGGAGATACATTCCTTAGCCAACAGCAACAGCTTTCATATTCAGGTGGAAATTCACAGAATCAATACCATTTAGGAATCCATCATCAGGAACAGGGCACAGCTTTCGGAAATGGGATGGGCTATAAAAGATCGGGGTTCAATTTAAGCAATACCTATTCTACGGAAGACAGAAAGCTGAAAATCAGCCCGACCATTTATTATACGGTTCAGGACAATACTCTGAATGATGCCGATCTGACAAGGCAGATTCTCCTTGCACCGAATGCACCAGTCTTGTACAATCCGAATGGTCAGCTGAATTGGGAAAACAACACATTTGCCAATCCACTCGCAAAGCTTGAAAATAAGTACAGTTCAAAGATCAAAACCCTGACATCTAATATGAATGTTGATTATCAGGTGTTTGAAGATTGGTCACTAAAGCTCAATGCCGGATACACGCTTACGGAGCAGAATGAATCCCGTCTCAATCCGTCGACTGCGTTTAATCCGTCCACCGGAGCCAACAGCAGTACATCAATGAGATACGATGGAGTCGTTGTACGAGACAGCTGGATCATTGAACCACAGCTTCACTGGAATAAAAAATGGACTCATCATAAGTTAAGTGCATTGGCAGGAATGACCGTAGAGGAAAGGAAGGATCGGATCCTGCGTCTTCAGGGAAACGATTTTTCTTCCAATGACCTTATCGGTAATCTTTCCAATGCCAAAGTACAAAAGGTTCTGGACGATAATGAAGTACAATACCGTTACAATGCCTTTTTCGGGAGGTTTAATTATGATTATTCGGGAAAATATATTGTGAACTTAACTGCCAGAAGGGATGGTTCAAGCCGATTTGGTCCGCAGAAAAGATTTGCCAACTTTGGAGCGGTAGGAGCAGCGTGGATCTTTTCGAAAGAGTCTTTTCTGGAAAACACTTCGTGGCTGAACTTCGGAAAACTGAGAATGAGCTTAGGAACTGCCGGAAGCGATTTGATCGGGGACTACCAATTTATGGATACCTATACCACCACCACCCAGATCTATGATGGTGTTTCGGGAATATACCCGTCGAGGCTTTTCAATCCTAATTTCAGTTGGGAAAAGACAACAAAGATGGAAACAGCATTGGAATTAGGCCTGTTCAAAGATAAGGTCAACCTGACCGTGGCATATTACCAAAACCGATCATCCAATCAGCTGGTAGGTCTACCTTTGGCAGCCACCACAGGGTTTTTAACCGTGCAGAGCAATTTTCCTGCAAAGGTGCAGAACGCAGGTGCGGAAGCAGAGTTGAATGTCAATCTTATCCGTAAGAAAGACTTCCGATGGTCAGTCGCAGCCAATCTAACGGTTCCCCGAACGAAACTCCTCGAATTTGAAAACATTGAATCCACCTCTTATGCAACGATGTACGAGGTTGGGCGTTCAATGAATATTAAAAAGGTGTATGAGTTAAAAGGTGTAAATCCGGATACTGGTGTATATGAGTTCAGTGATCTGAACGGTGACGGGAAGATCGATCTGAATGACAGGATCAAAGTAGTTGATATTGGAATGAAATTCTTCGGAGGGCTCAGCAGCCAAATCAACTATAAGAACTGGTCATTTGCCTTTTTGATCCAAGGAGTTAAACAACGGCAATACAGCCTGGATTACAGCATTTCACTCTTGGGTATTATGTCCAACGTCCCTTCTTATATGCTAGACTACTGGACACCCGAAAACAGGGATGCACGTTATCAGCGTCCCGGCACAGGAACCAATTCCGATGTGACCCGTGCTCATTCCCTATACCAAAGCAGTGATGCGGTCATTGTTGACGCTTCATTTATCAGGCTCAACAATGTTCAGCTAAGTTATAAGATTCCATTAAAAGAAGGTCTCATTCGCGACCTTACATTACAGGCACAGGCGCAGAACCTTTTCACGATCACAGGATACAAAGGTTTGGATCCCGAAGTTGCCGGCTTTTACCTGCCTTCCATTAAATCGTACTCATTAAGTGCCACCCTTAAATTTTAAGTTATGAAAACAGAAACAAACTATATCAAGAAACATATCGGCAAAAAGCTGTTTGTAGTTGGAGCAGTAGCGGTATTGATCTCCTCAGTCGGCTGTGAGAAATTCCTCGAAGTGGATGAACCTCAGAATCAGATCTCTCAAAGCATGGTGTTTAAAGACAAGAAACTGGCGTATGCGGCACTTTCCGATGTTTATTCCAACCTGCGAAGTAATACTCTGCTGAATGGAGGACTAGCGGGTGTGGGAACATTAATGGGGTGCTATACCGATGAGCTGACCTCTGTGAGCAATCAGCCTGTCGATTTCAGAAGCTTTTACGAATTAGGTGTTCAGCCCAATACCCCTACGGTCAATACCCTTTGGGTCAATTCGTACAAACAGATCTATGCTGTGAACAGCATCATCGAAGGGGTTTTGCGGAGTGTTGCCTACCTTGATGAGAGTACGATGCTTCAGATCTTAGGGGAAGCCTATTTTATCAGGGGATTGCTTCATTTCTATATGGTCGAACTGTATGGTGATATTCCTTATGTTTCAACGACTGATTACAATATCAATCAATCGGTATCAAGAATGTCTGTTAGCGAAGTGTACTTAAGAATCGAGGAGGATCTGAGAAAGGCTGAAACCATGTTAACTGATACCTATCCAAGTGCTAACCGCACCCATATCAACCGTTCAGGGCTAAGGCTTTCCCTCGCAAGACTATACCTGTATCAAAACAAATGGTCAGAAGCGAGGAATTATGCATCACTGGTCATTCAGAATCCTGCGTATTCCGTGGAACAGGACCTCAGCAAAACATTTTTAAAAGATTCGAAAAGTGCCGTTTGGCAGTTTATGCCAGTAGATGCAGGGATCAACACTTTAGAAGGTCAGTATTATACATTTTTGACTCTTCCGCCAGCCAATGTGGTCCTGTCGCAGAGCCTTCTTAATTCTTTTGAAGCCGGAGATCAGAGAAAAGTACAGTGGACAAAGAAATTGTCCAATTCCCAAGTGAGCTATTCCCACGCTTACAAGTACAAGCAGTACAATAAAACCTCGACCACATCATTGGAATATTCGGTGGTACTACGAATTGAAGAAGCATATCTTATTCTTGCGGAATCAGAAAATGAACTGGGGAACACAGGGTCAGCACTTATTGCAGTCAACAAATTGCGAACCCGTGCCGGACTAACTGCACTGAGTGGACTTTCTCAACAACAGCTCAGAACGGCGATCTTGGATGAGAGACGTCACGAACTGTTTACAGAGTACGGACACCGCTTTTTTGACCTGAAAAGAAAAGGCTTGTTAGATAATACCCTATCTCCATTAAAGCCGGCTTGGCAAAACTTCCGAAAACTGCTGCCTTTACCGGAAAGAGAACTATTTGCCAACCCAAAACTAAATCCGCAAAATGAGGGATACTAATATCAGAAAAGTAGGAAGGAAAGTAAAGGCTCTTTCAATGATCGCTTTGATGATCCTCCCAATCAGTTTCTTCAAAGCCCAGCAGCGATTTGCACCTGATACTTTTAAGCAGTGGTACCAACTGGGTAACATATCCGTCAGCGATTACGGGAAATACAGCTATTTTATACGAAAGTATGATGACAGGAAAAGAGATGCTGTACTGTTAAATAATGTGACTGGCGAGAAAATAGTAAGCGGTCTGGCGGTGAAAAGCGGCTTCGGTCGCGATTTTTTTATTGCGTTGGATTCAAACGGAGTATTGGATGTCATCAACCTGAAAAATGAAAAGCGTTTAAAAATAGATCAAGTCAAAGATTTTTACATTTCTGAAAATAGTAACAGTTGTTACTTGTTAATGAATGATGGACAACTCAATATGATGAAAGCTGACCAGTTAAAATATGTTCAGATTGCAAAAAATATCGGCAGACTTGAGATATCTTCGGATAAGAAATGGATGCTGGCGATGTCTGATCAGAGTTCTCTTCTTATAGAACTAGAAACTGGAATTAGAAGGAATCTAGGGTTGGTCGATAAATCTAATTTCGTTCGGTGGAATCTAATTTCGTCGACTGCAAAATTTGATATTCTGATTACAACGGGAAATAATTATAAAATGGTCACGTATGATAAGAACGGAATTTTGATCAAAGAAATTGATGTTAAAAATCCCGGAAAGGAATACAGACTTACAGGATTCACGGATAGTGGTCAATTGATTGCCATACGATCGAGGTCTGCAAAAAAATTGCAGGACAGCATTGAGGTTTGGAAAACGGATGATCTGGCACTCGGAGCCAATCTTAACAAACGCGAGGGTCAGTCTTTCGATGCATTAATTATTGCTCCGGTTAAGAAAACAACAGTTTCTTTTCCATATACGGAAGGCGTAACAGATGTAATGCTGGTCTTCGGTGATCAATACTTGCTCGAAGTGATGGCTTATGCCAATGAAAATTTTACGGATGAACATTTGATACCGGGCATCAGGCTTAAAAATCTCAGCAGTGGTGTAGTGGAATTCTCAGTTCAGCGGTCTCCATCATATATTCCGACCAAAACAGGAAAACTTTTCTATTTTGAAGGGAAAGACTGGTGGATGTATGATCCGGTGCTGAAAGTCAAACGAAATCTAACAGCAGAAATTGATGACCAGTTTTTTTCATACAACAGGCAGAATATTAAATCAACCTTACCCATAGGCGATCTTCATTTTTCCGAAGATCAGCAAACCGCATATGTAACAGGTAAAAATAATATCTGGAAAATGGATACGGGAACGGGCAGATTTACCAATCTTACACAGTCAAAAGACAAAAATATTTCTTTTGGGATCTTAAACAGGTCTTCCGAGCTGATAGAAAAAATGAAATGGACAGAGTTTAATACTATCAAAGAAGACTGGCTGTTAATAAAAACATTGCATCAAGATCAATTACAGGAAGGTCTTATCGTTGTGAGGAACAAAAAAATAACAGTCATAGAAGGACCTCAAATTATACAGATCGACAATGTGGTGATCGAAGATAATTGTATTTCCTATACCATAGAAAACTCAAGACTTCCGCAGGAATTAAAGATGTACGATCTCAAAAAGAAAAAGTTAAAATCAGTTTATTCTTCAAATGAGAGCAATCTGACAAGTATGGCACTGCCTGCCTCAGATTTGATCTATTTTACGGACAAGCACGGAAACGAAACTTACACTGCGGTGATTCTACCACCGGATTATGACCCTGCTAAAAAATATCCTGCGATTGTACGTGTTTATGAAAATACAGCTTCGTCGGTAAAGAAATTTCTCTCGCCATCATTTTATAATCAGCCCGGATTCAACAGATCGTTGGTAGCAATGGACGGCTATATCGTTATTATGCCCAGAATATTCTATCAGATCAATAAACCCGGAGAGTCTGCATTAGAAGCGGTGGAAGATGCTGTGAATAAAACCGCAGAAAAATACAGCATTGATAGAAATAGACTAGGTATAATCGGCGAGTCTTTTGGCGGGTTTGAGGTCAATTATATCATAGCCAATACAAAGATGTTTCGAGCAGCTGTAAGTGGTGTGTCGCTTTCAGATATTACGGCATCGTACTTTTCGATGAGTAAAAAATACCTTCGTCCCGATATTTGGCGGTATACGGATCAGAGCTTCAGGTTTTCGGGGAATTTTTATGAGCTGAAAGATGTTTACATCAAGCAAAATCCGGTTTTTCATGCCGACCGTATTGATACCCCTTTGTTGATATGGACAGGAAAAGAAGACAACCACGTTGACTGGGAACAAAGCGTTGCGATGTTTATTGCATTGAAAGGCCTGGCAAAACCAGCAGAACTTATACTGTTTCCGAAAGACGGTCACGCTTTGCAGAGACCATCAAATCAGATACAGGCAACAATTAAAATAGGAGAGTGGTTTAATAAGTACCTGAAAAAGTAGATATTACTATAATGTTCTTAATAAATACGCAGCCCAAAAGGACTGCGTATTTATTTTTGTAAGGATATTGATCAATTTCAAAATCCTAAACAAAAGAAAGGCTGCCTTTTGTGAGACAGCCAGATTGATTTAAGGTTTGAATAATTGCTCAGGGCAGCTCGTTCCCTGAAGTTCAAAAAGCTGGTTTCCTACTGTGTCCTCACATATGAAAGGAGTAGCAACGTCTGAACATGCGACATGCATGTTTTCACAGGTTGGATTTTCCGGATCAGACTCATCGATTCTGTATCCGTCAACAATTGCTTTGTCAGCTGTTTTAAAACTTTGTGTGACAAAAGCTGCACCTGAACCCATAAGGATCACAAATGCGGGTAAAATGAATTTTTTCATAATAAAAGTATTAAATGATTGTGCTTACTCTTTTTTCAGGTTTTCAGCTTTCCCTGTCTGAAAATGTTTCGATACTGACTGCGCATATCTGTATCTCACAATTTCATTTTCTGTAATGGTATAGAAGTATTTTTGTGTTGCAAGCATCTGGCTCATTCCTGAATTGTTTTTGTTGCTGATATAAAAACTACCGAAATATTCCTGTTTACTGATATTATACATATCAACGACACTGGATTTCTTCCAGAGTTTCTGCGACTCAAATTTACCTTTGATGTTAGATTGGTTAAAAAGGACATCGTCGTAAGCAGAAGCATTAACATTGACGATCACTGGCGGCGCTGCCATTTTGCGATGACCATTCTGCTTGGTTACAATCTTAAGTTTCGTGCTGTTTAAAGTATCAATCGTTTTAAGATGTTGAAGTCCTGAGAAATCAGGGTTGCTTACACTAAAAGTATTTTTGTAATAATGGATAAATATTAATTTGTCTGCATCTGAACTGTACAGTAATTTTCCATCTGTTGAAAAGACTCCGTCTCCGTCCGATAAGATCATATCATTATTGATGACCACACTTTTGGAATCTTTTATTTTCAGAAGCCCTAAAACATGCTTGTCGCTTTTTGAGCTTTTTGCTCTGAAAACAATTGATGTGCTATCGGGAACCACATAGTCATTAAAATAAACATCTTTAAAACTGTAAACATTCAAGGCTGAACTTCCTAATTTTGCCCGGTAGATAATTGGTGCGCTTCCGTCAGCCAGATAAACGAAAGGAAATCGTACGACCATCTTCAGATTTTTAAGAATGAGTTTGCTCTTTGGAGGAACAAGCTGATACTGCTGAATTGTATTAAAGCTATTATCTACGATGCTGAGCGTAAAGGGCGAAGTATAATTTCCGAGATAGATATATCCATTATGTTCACCTGCAAAATAATACGAATTGACTTTAAGATCCAGCTTGTTTTCTTCAATAACGGGATGGATCAGAAATCTTCTTGTAAAATTATTTTCTTTCTTAATGATGTGCTCAGACGAAAAAAATAATACAACAATAAACAGACAGCTCAGTAAATTGGAAATCAATAACAAAAAAACACTTCGTCCCAGTCCATTGGTCTTATTTCTTTCATGTAAGATAACAGATGCTGCACCAAGTACAACACAAGAAATATTAAAAATGAGATGTTCGGTCCATCCCAGATCTTCAAGTATGCCACCGCAAGAACATGGAACAAAATCACTGTAATTCAGAATCAGATAGATATAGATCGTAAAGGCGGACATCAAAGCTGTTGCCGCATAGAGAGCAGAAATCCTTGTTCTTTCAAATATCAGGAGTATAGAAATTAAGATCTCAACAATGATGACGGAATAAGAAACTATTCCTGCGTAAGCACTTAACAATGGTGACTGACCAATTTGGATTTGAAAATTCTCAAAATCCATTAATTTACTGATACTCGCATAGCAGAAGAGTAGTATAAAAAAATAGCGCACGAATTCTACAAATCTTGTTCTGATGGTTTTCATAGTTCTGTTATTTATCCTTTTCTGACTAAAATCCATTTGACGTTTTTACCGCAGTAGGCGGGCATTACTTCGCCTTTTGAAACATAAACTACAGTGCTTATACTTCCTTCAATTTCCCATTCTCCACTTACGGTACATTTCTTTCCTGTATTTAAGATGACTTTCTGATTTTCCATTTTTGAAACTGTATCAGTTGAGCAGAAATCATCCTTACCAGATCGTATCCTGCACTATCCTCCAGTGCTGCTTATCCTTTTTCGGTTCATCGTCATCACCTGTATCCATATTGTCAGAACCTTTTTCTTCTGCAATGCCATTTTGAATCCTTGCAGATTCTTTATTGCTTTGAACTTTCATATTTTGTTGTTTCTGTTCTGTTGTATTTAAATCAGACTCAGATCTTTCACAAGACTGCATAAAGAATGCAGTCATTAGACTTAAAAGTGAGATATACTTTTTCATTTTTTTAACAATGGTTTTAAAGTTATCCCGGCCGGTTTTTGATATTGATTAGAATTCTGATGTCGAAATTAGGAGGGTTAGGGAATTAAAAAAACTATTGTTGCATCAATTGATACATTAAATGTAACTATTGATCAATTCTACCAACAAAATTAAGGTGTATCGTATTGGTAATCAGTTAGTTGTTTTGAGTGTAAAGTTTGAACAAGCGTTTGATTGTGGATTTTTTGTTAAATTTGTATATATCTTATCATAATGCATTATTATAATGGAGTTTTAACGCTATTATTCACTTTGTTTGTGTTTATGACACAAGGTCAAGAGATGCAGCAACAATCTTACAAGGAGATTTCCCGATTGATTGATTCTTATTCTGAGAATGATGAAAGGGCAATGGTTTTTGTCAAAATGTACATTGACAAAGCAAAAAATGACCATAACCTTAAAAAACTGATCCGAGGTTACGAAGAAGCCATCTATTATAGCAAAAAAACCAGCAGGAAATTATCTTACGCTGACAGTGCCATTATCACTGCAACCAAATCAAACGACCAGGATCAGATCGCAAGAGCCTACGCAGGAAAAGGAATTATTTATTACTATAATCTAAGACAATATAAAAAAGCTTTAGAAGAATATTTGATAGCATTCAAATATTCAAAAAATTCAAAAGATGGTTACCTTAAAAATAAGATTATCTATCATTTGGGAATGATCAAAAGCTATTTGGGATACTATAAATATGCAGCCGTACATTTTGAAGAGACAGCTGATTTTTTTGAAAAAAATGCCAAAGAGAGTTTAGATCGGAACATTAGGTTCAATAATGAATCAGGTTATTTTAACAGTATTTATCGCTTAAGCACTTGTTATAGAAATCTAAAATTATATAATAAGGAAGACTCCCTCATAAATATTGGGCTGGAAAGGCTTCATAACAACAGCGAGCAGGTGATTGAGTTTGGGTACTTCCAGAAAGGAAAGGGAGTGCAGTTACTTAGAAAGGGAAAAGCAGATGAAGCATTGAAGCACTTTAAAGTGTCTCAAGATATTCTGAGCAGCAATCAGGATTACGCTTCATTGACGAGCGTCTATTTTTATATAGGGAAACTATATAGATCAAAGGGAAACAAAGCTGAATCGTTAAAATATTTTAATAAAGTTGATTCGCTGGTCAATAAATTTTGGTTTATTACCCCTGAGATCAGATCAAGTTACCTGTATCTGATCGGTGATGCTAAAAAAAATAGGAATTCTGAACGGAAGATTTATTACTCGGACCAGTTGTTAAAGGCCGACTCAATTATTAATGCTGACTTTGTGATGCTCACGGACAAAATTTATAGCGATTATGATACGGACAATTTAATAGAAGAGAAGAAGCAGATGATCAGAGGTCATCAAGTTATTTTATATTCTTCCATTGGTGCGGGACTGGTAATCTTGTTTTTTTTAATTTGGAGGTTCAGGAAAAGAGAAAAGGAATTGAATGCCAGGTATCAGGAAGTGCTTGAAAAATTAAATACCTCAAAAGAAACCATTAGTTTCGACGTCATACCACCCGCTTCATCTGATGAAAACAGTTTAGACTTATACAGTTCAGAAATTATCGAGGACATCAAAACAAATCTAAAGATTTTTGAAGACGAAAAACAATTTCTTCAGCAGAATTTAACACTTGACATTGTTGCCAAAATGATAGGAAGCAACCGCACCCATTTATCGCATGTACTCAATGTACACTTTGATGTAACATTTCCAACATACCTTAAAGCTTTAAGAATCAGATATATAACCAATTTGCTTGTAGAGGATACTAAATATCTTAGTTATAAAATTGAAACACTCGCAAAAATATGCGGGATGGCGAACAGGCAGATCTTCTCAGCACACTTTCTCGAGATCAACAGTATCAGGCCTAGAGATTTTATCAGAATGAGACAGGAAGAATTAAAGAAGACCTGACTTTTTTATTTTTTAGCCCGATTTTTACGTTAACAATAAATTGAAAAACGTATGAACGGACAAAATTTTAAAAAAAAAGTTGATCAACTTTGGAAAAATCTTACAACAGCAGTATATCAGATCAACAGAAGTGAGAATGATATTGTGATTCGGGCAGAAGAAATTCTGATGGAAACAGACGCTTCTATAAGACAATTGAAAGACCTATTGCGCCAATATCAATTTCCGGACTGGAGTAACGAAATATATTTCTTTAAAAATACCAAACCGCAGTTCGTAGCAGTTTATATTTACTACTCCAAAGTGTTAGCTTTAGAAGCCTCAAAACCCTATGCTGATTCGCAGTCGTTAAGATCGTATTATGAAAATGAGAGATCCAATCTTTTATATTTCTATAATGAGCAAAGAGAATTCATCAGTTATTATCGTCGTAAATCGACATACTTGGACAAAAAATATTTCGTTCGGTTCAAATTTGATTTTAAATTGAAGCTCAGTCCTGAACTGTATAGTTATGATGAGGAATTTTCCACTTCCCACGACCATATTGTGTCTCAAATAATGGCAAATGATCTTTTAGAACAATATTTAACAAATAAAATTGATTCAAACGACAGTAAAGAAAACTCTATTGACCATATTAAGAATCTGGAATGGACAGCCCCGAAAGTTGCCCTTATTGAGCTGTTGTATGCACTTCATCAAACGAAGTGTTTTAATGGAGGTCATTCAGATCTGGCGGAAATTTTCCGCTGGGCAGAAAATTCATTAAATATTAGTTTAGGGAATTATCATAAAACACTCAGCGAAATCAGGTTAAGAAAAACGGATAGAACTAAATTTTTGTCATTGCTTCAGCAAAATTTTAATCAGTATTTGGATGACTTAGACCTGTAAGGAGAACAATTAGTTTCTACACAAAATTCTCCAATTTCAAATAAGACCATCTTCTATTTCACCATTAAAAACATATAATACTTTAAGCTGCCTTAATATTGACGGACTATTAATTCAGAGTCCTTAAAGTTTATAATTTCAACAATTGACTTATGAAATAGCATATCATAGGACTTGTAATTGTAAATCTTTCGGTAGTATCGATAAGCTACCGAAAGATCTTCTGTGTGATTTATTCATAGAGCAGCTTTCTATACACCATTATCAGCGAGATTGCTACTTAGATGATCTTTAAAAGTATTTCAAGCTAATTTGAATTCGATCAAGATAATTCTTAAAAATGTCGGGAAAACTATAGTCTTAATGGCAAGAAATAAAAAATTTATATAAATATTGAATGATAATCCAATAAAAGTGTTGCTTATCGCAATGGATGGGATGTTTATTTTACAATTTCAAAAAAAATCAGTTTAATCACCATTAACCATTGATCTAAAACTCAGTATTCAAAGGATGTACAGGAGAATCTTTCGGTAGTACCGAGAAACTACCGAAAGATATAAAGCGTGATTTTGAAATTTTGTCGAACAAAATAATTGACAAATGGCAATATCTATTATCACCAAAGAAGACCTTCAGCAATTCAAAATTGAACTATTGGAAGGCATTGAAATATTACTCAAGGGTAAGACGACAGAGCAAAAATTATGGCTTCGGAGTTCTGAGGTCAAGAAGCTTCTTAATATATCTTCAGGAACCTTACAAAATCTGAGGGTCAACGGAACATTATCGTACAGCAAGATAGGGGGCTCCTTGTATTATAATTATAAAGACATCCAAAAATTACTCACGGATAAAAAACATTAATTTTTAATACGGAATTATGAAGAATAATAAAAATATCATCGGCTTTTTTGAGCGTGTTATTGAAGATGAGCGATTGTATCCCTCTCATATAAGTATGTATGTGTCTCTTTTCCAGTTCTGGAGTTTGAACCGGTTTCAGAATCCTTTTCGGATCAGCAGGGAAGATGTGATGAAGTTAAGTAAGATCAGGTCAATCGCTACCTACCATAAATGCATCAGAGAACTTTATCGCGCAGGATTTATACGTTATTCACCAAGTTATAACTCATACAAAGGAAGCTTGGTCGAGATCATTGATTTTGACACTGAAAAAGCAGGTGAAAAAAAAATATCTCAAAATCAAAATTTCTTACTACAAGATGAGATTCGGTTTTTAGTTCCGGTGTTCAATGAAGTTGAGTTATATTTTACTGAGCGGGATCTTCCATCTGCTGAAGCAGATCGTTTTTTCTCTTTTTATCGATCTAAAAACTGGAAATTGAGTAATGAGAAACCAATGAAATGCTGGCAGGCTGCTGCGAGGAATTGGATCTCTGAATTGAAAAAATCTATAAATTAAGAACAAATGAAGAATATAGATCCCAAAACTCCGATATGGCGACTAACTGTTGAAGAATTTTTGGAGGTTTCCAAAGAAATTAATTCGGAAAAAAAATATGAATATGGATTGAAAGGTCTGGCGAAAATGCTGGGATGTTCTATTTCGAAAGCCTCGGAAATAAAATCTTCAGGACTGTTAGATGACGCCATCATTCAAAAAGGAAACATTATCATAATTGATAAGGAAAAGGCATTAGCGCTTTTTGCACAAAAATAAAGATGCATTACCTTGAATTAGTGCAGCGGTTTTGGGATTTTAACCAAAAAACATCAATTGGAACAACGGGAATTTCAATGTACTTGTACCTGCTGAAAATTGGTTCTGACAATGACTCTTGTGATTTTCAAATTTCTGATGTTGTCATAAGCATAGAATTAGGAGTCACTCGAAAAACGGTAAAATCCACTAAAGAAAAACTCCGGAATTTAGGATTAATTCAATACCAAACAACAAGCGGACTTGCGTGTAAATACAGGTTAATAGAAGATTATCCTTCACATATTTCTAGCCCTGAAATTGTGCATAAAGAAGAAATTGGAAAGGACGAATCTATTCAAAAAATAGTAGAATTCGGAGTTTCATTACTTACAGGTCGTCCCGTTCAAAATCTTTCTGAAAACACCAATGATCAGGAAATTGAAAGCCATTTATCGCAATCGATACAATCCTTACAACCACAACCAACAACTCAAAAAGGTAACAATGAAAATATTCCTTCTTTGGAAGAATTTATGACGTATGCGGAAACATTAAAAATTTACGCTGCTGAGTTAGATTCTGAAATACAATCGAAATATGAAAACTGGAAAAACAATGGCTGGAAAAATAGTTCTGATAGACCCATTACCAATTGGAAATCTTCATTGAAAAGTACGTTACCTTTTATGAAAGGTCAAATGGAAAGTCATCAACTTTCACTTCAATCCATTCCGGATATAAAACGTCCAAAATCACAAAACGGCAACCTTTGAAAGCTCGGCAAATGTCTACGATAAAAATCCACTAAAAAAATTGAATTATGACACTATCAGATTTAAAACCCGGTCAAAAAGTAACCATTAACGGAATGCTTGCCGAGTACAAAGGAATTCAAAAAGTGAAGATCCCAAATTTCGGTAAAATCGAGAAAAGGGTCTTTCAAGGTGAAGGAATTAATATTTACAAATATTACAGTATTGCGGACGGTACTAAAACGCTCGAAAGCGAGATAATCAAGTTGATATAAAATTACAAATCGATTTTAATCAATTTAGAATATAAGGAAGGAAAATAAAGACTGAAATTTTAAACCAAATTGAAGCATTATTATGGCTGTACCGGAAAAGGATTTACGGTTGATCCGCAAGAATTTTGAAAGTAATAATGAAGTAAGTCCTGAGAGAATTCGGTTGGGAAACCATTTCGTGGACGATTTTATTTTCGAAGGTCACGAGGCTGCGGATATTCCCATCAATGCTCTTAGGGTGATATTTAATATTGTTTCTACCATCAGTAATGAGCAATTTCGTCCGGAAGACCGACCTAAGCAACTCTCCTTGTTTGATGAGGAGTTTGAAACCGAGAACAATATTTTCGCTTCCTTAAAAATCAGGAATAGCAAAATTTCGCCAAGCGGTTCTACTAAGCAAGTGGTAGATGCTTACGAATTTCTTACGAAATTCAAAATGAGCTGGTACAAATCCACTAATTCCAAAGGCAAGGAAATCAAAACTTTTGGAGGACTAATTTCTATACCTAGTTATGACCAGAGAGGTTACACCACGTTTTTAATCAGCAGTTATTGGCTTAAAAAACTAATGGTTATTCCGGAATATAATTACGTTTTGTACAATTTGGTGTACAATATCAGGAACAATAAGCATATTATTTTCGCTATCTGGCTTGCAAAGCTACCTGAAAACGGAGCCTTTTTAAAACTCTCAACACTGAACAAGAAATTTGGATTGAAGTATAAAACTTCCAAGGATTTTTGTTTCAAATTTTTAAAACCTGCAAGAATCAGTTTGAATAGATTTAATACGCTTTCCTTCAATTACAAGTACAGAGGCGATGCAATCTTTATTATTCCTTATTTCACTAAAACCATTTTGAACAACAATTCATCTCAAACCACAAGAGAACATTTGGAACCAAGCGAAGCGTATCTTGACCATAGGGAAAAAATTGCCCAGAGATTAAGTTACATCAGAAAAAGATATGGTCTGCACGAAAATGAAATGCTCCAGTTTTCCCATCAATACAGAAACGTTCCACAAACCAGAGTTTTGATAGAAATGGCATTCAAAGAATTTATCCGAACGGCTCGATTGAAAGAAATTAAATCTACGGAATTTCAAGGAAAATTATTTCTGAATGAAATTCAGGAACATCTCATACAGATTTATCGGCGTACAAAAATGGGAGAATTATTACCAAATGGTTATCCGATAATTATTTGAATTCGGAATTGCGCTCACCCGCAATTCGGAATTGCGGTCACTGAAGTTAAGAAAATGTTAAAATTCCGAAACTTTTGATTGAGATTTCGGAATTGCGCTCACTCCGAAATTCAAAACCCACTAGAAATATGGATAATCATAAAAAAATGTGGATAACTACGAGTATAATATTAAAAATGAATGAAAATAGAAAGTTGAATTCGGAATTGCACTCACCCGAAAACTGTTGTTTTTTCGGAATTGCGGTCACTCTACTTTCGGAATTGCGCTCACTGGAATTCGGAATTGCGCTCACCGAAAAAGTGCCTTAAAACCTTTGCTATAAGAGGATGCAATGCCTCATTAAAAGTATATTAAAAGTAGTTAAAAAGTCTTTTTTTATTAAAAAGGAAAATGTGGATAAAAAATTTGCTTTAAAAAAGAAAAAAAATGAATTGTAAAGAAGTAAAAGAAAAAGTCAATATAAGAACAGTTTTGGAATCGTTCAGCCTTTTTCCTGTTAAAGAGAATCGGAAAACTGCATTTTACTTTGCGCTCGACAGGGAAGAAAAAATACCGAGTTTTTCGGTTGATTTCGTAAAAAATAAAGCATTTGATTTCGGAACTGGGAAAAGTTATGATGTTATTTCAATTGTTCAGCAAATGAATCGATGTTCAGTTTCTGATGCTTTGAAATATCTTGAGAAATTTGACTTCTCAGTTCAAAATAATACCCAGATTGAAGATGTCGACAAAGTCAAAAGTTATCAAATCATAAAAGTAAATCAAATTCAGCACCCTGCTTTAATTCAATATTTGAAATCCCGAAAAGTGTGTGTACAAAAAGATTTGGTAAAAGAAATTGAGTACCGGTTGAATGGTAAGAAATATTTCGGGATTGGATTTTTCAATAATTCCGGAGGTGTTGAAATCCGAAGTAAGTATTCAAAAATATGTTTGGGCAAAAAAGATGTCACTTTGATGAAAAATGATTTGAATAGTTCTAATGAAATTGTGGTTTTTGAAGGTTTTTTTGATTATCTGACTTTTAAAAATTTGGAAAGTGCAGAAAGTTCAATTTCAGATTGTTTGGTTCTCAATTCTACAGCAATGCTTTTTAAAGTCGATGATAAACTTAGAGAATATGACAAAATCTCACTTTTCCTGGATAATGATGATAATGGAATTACAATCAAACAGGTTATCCGGAAAAACTATAAAAATGTTGAAGATTGCTCTTTGCTGTACAAAGATTTTAAGGATTTGAACGAGTGGTTTTGTGCAACAAAGTAAAATGTAAAAATTCTGAAAATAATTTTAACGAGAAATTATATTTTAAGAATGATAAAACTGGTTAAACCTTAAAAAAACAGATTAGCTAATGTTCGATTTTCTATTTTTCCTACTATCAAAACCGTCTATTTAATCACTTCTAACTGATGTTTGGCTTTTTACTATTGCAAATGTAGGACAGCATCATTCACCTAAAAAAATATTTTTGGGTTTCTATAAAAATTCTTTCCACGAGTTCCAATAATTTTTTCAGACACTCCTGAATCCTTCGGACAAAAATATTTCGAGCCACAATCCTCCAAAGCTTTGGAGGATTGTGGTTTTATATGCCTGATACTTTCCTATGATCATCGGCAAAGAAAAAGACGGAACCTCAGTTATACGAATCAATTAAATCGCAGACGGTCTTTGACATCAACGGAAAAAACAACAAAATAAAACAACAAATAATTCTGCTTTTCCAATTGGATATAAGCAGAAAAAAAAACGAGTGTCCTCGAAACCAAATCAATCAAATCGAAAATTTTAACAAACTCGAAAATCAATTATTAACAATCAAAAATTAACATTATGAACATCGTAGGCAGAATTACAAAAAACGCAGAAATCAACACTTTAAAAAATGACAAACAGGTCGTGAATTTTTCACTAGCCATTAATGACAGATTTAAAACCAAACAAGGCGAACTAAGAGAACAGACCACTTATTATAACTGCTCCTATTGGCTAAGTGCCAACGTAGCTAAGATTTTAACGAAGGGAACATTAGTAGAGCTTACAGGCAGAGCAAGTGCGAGTGCGTGGATTGGAAAAGATGGAGAAATAAAATCGGGGTTGAATTTCCATACTTCTAACATCAAAGTACACGGAGGCGGAAAAAAGTCTGACACAGAAGAACAACCAGCTTCACAGCCACAGAAATCCAATGCTTTTGCGGAAGATACGGACGATGATTTACCATTCTAAAAGCATTCAAAATATGGAAGCACAATATAACTTTCAAATGAAGCCGAAAAGTGATAAGAATGATTGGGAAAAGGTGGAAATCTTTTCCCAATTCTATTGCGAGAGAACGACAGCAATACGGTATGCAAAAAGTCTTTCAAGAAAATTCAAATCAGAAATCCGCCTTACAGAGGGAAAAGAACCTTTCAAAACAAGCGGAACATACATTTACGAAAACAACAATTATACAACAAATATTATGGCAAATTGGTGCAACAATAAAGTAACATTCACAGGAAATCGAGAGGTTTTGGACAAAGTCTCGAATGTATTTCAAGAAATGATAGAAAAGGAAACTAAGGGAAATATTGGGCAACTGCCCGATTTTGTCAAGAGCAAAAACGGTTACTTCTGTGAAATTTATCGAAGTGAAACAGATGAATGTTCTTTCCATTATGAGACAAGATGGAGCCCAAATATCGAAGCATTATGGATTGTTGCAAATCATTACGATGTCGGATTTGTATTGGATTACGAAGAATCTGGCTGTATGGTTTTTGGCAAGACCATATGCGAAAACCAAATCTTACAGGATTATTTTCTCAATCAATGTGACTTTCAAGACTTCATCTACAATGTAGATACAGATTGTTACGAATTCGAAGGTGAAAATTACGATTACAAAGAGGAGATTATGACAATCCTATTAGACAGGAAAATAAATAATAACAAACAAAAAATTGCATAAATGAAAACATCACTTCAACAAACAGAATATTTACTGATAAAATCAATGACCAACAGTGAATGGGATAATGGCGATTTTGCCATTATCCACATTACGGGAGAATGGAAAGAAATCCAAAAGAAAAGGCTCGAAGCCGTAAAGCCTTTGGAAAATGACTATGATTTAAAATGGCTGAATTATGCCGATACCAATGTAGAGTTTTTCAAATTTTCGGAAGAAAATTATCCCTAAGTTGAAGAATGGCTTTCGGAGAGAAGCAGGATTTTTATCGAATTGGAAAAAGAGGATTTGAAAAAATTTTTGCAACCCGAAAATAATCTGAATTGCTACCAAATGCAAGTCTATAAAAACGGAAATGCCATTTACAACGCTTTTGGAAAACAGACAGGCGAAGAATTTTGGACAGAAGAATTTTCATTATATCAATTAACTCAACAACAATGAGAGTAACAGACTTAAACGGTTGCAAGATTAAAGTAACCAATCTTGATGAAGCTATCCAAATTACAGCAGAGTAAGGAATATGAACATACAAACAAAGAATTTTCAGAATTAGATAAAAGACTGAGAAGGTTTTGGAAAGATATGTACGGAAAACTACTAAAATCAAAACAATATGAGCAATCTCGCAGACAAAACGGAGTATAAAGCATTGAACATTATTGCCAAAATGGTAAAACAATATGAAAAATTACACTATTTGGATATGACCAAAGAAGATGATTGGAATGCCACAAACGCAAGAAACCTATTACAGAGCATTATTCAAAATAATGAATATAAAATTAATTATAACAGAAATAGTAAAAAATCAATTTTAAAAACAAAATTATGCAAACCAATTTTTTCAGACAGATAGGCAAACTCAATCTTACAGGAGATTTGCAAATCACACTCCGACAAGGGGCAGAAAACAGTTTCGTTCTTTCCGTATTGCTCAACAATGAGCAATGCGGAGACGAGGCAAGGAAAACGATTCCGCCACTCAATTTAAGGGGGACAGCGGAAGAATTGGACAACGGATTTTTTGAAAGTATTTCGACACCATTGCAGACCGCATCGGGCTTAATGGTAGATATGGAAAGTTTTATGAAACAGGTCGAAGAAGCCAAGAAGAAATCGGCAATGGAAAAGGAGAAATCCGACAAGGAGAAAAAAGAAAAGGAAGGCAAAGATAAAAAGTACAAAGAAGCCTTGCAAAAAGCCGAAGAACTCGAAAAAGACGGCAAATACAAAGAAGCGTGGTCAGCTCTTCCAAAAGTATCGGAATTTCCCGATTATGCTGAAATCATCCGCAAAAAGCAGGATGAATATGAGAAACATTTTGCACCAAGCCTATTCTCTGAAACGACCAATGAAAATGTTGAATCTTAAAAATATTATAAATGTTACTTGCAACCCTATTAGACCGAGTTTTTATACTCAAAGATAACGGACAGGAAATACGTTTACCTGACCCTGAACCAAAATGGAGCGTAGAATCAGTAATGAACTTTTACGCCAACACGTACCCGATACTGACCACTTCAAAAATTTCAGCACCGAAAATCAAGGATGATGCTGTTGAATATCAATTTGAAAGTGTGATGGGAACAAAAGGATAATAAATAGTTGATGGTTTTTGGTTGACAGTTGATAGAATTACAATCTAAAAGCTAACAACCATCAACCATAAACTGACAAACAAAAATAAAATGAATGCAACGAAAAACCATATCGGGGACAATTCAACCTCCCGAAGAAAAAAAACAAAGGCAACTTCACTTACAATTGAGGGAATACGCACAATGGATGCATCAGATAAAAGACAGTTCGGAAGTTCAGAAAGACCAACGGAAATCCGTTCCAATCTCCCAACTTCCAATGCTTTTCTGAGAACCTGCTTTATGCCGAAATTAAAGGAGAATGAAATAACAATAACACAGGGCAAACGTAAGTCTGCTAAAACAGAAAGGGATTTTTATAAGTCCCTTTCTCAATTAGCAAAGCATTATGATATAACCCCAATGCCGACACAGCATTTTAATTATCCATACAATATCAGCCTTGCTTTGAGAGATATTGAAACGCAGTTGAAAACCAAGACTGAAAATTGGCAGAGTGTTAGGCTGATAGAAAAAGGGAGTAAGACTTGCTTTGCAATAGAAGAAAGATGCAACACAGGGGCAACCTTGTTTTATGTTCCCGTCGTACCGCTTTATCAATTGCTCCGCAATAAGGTACACAGAAAAGCAGCTTGCTTACTATTGTCCGTATGCACTTATCTGTATAGAAATGTAGATATTCCATATTACAGACAGGAAGATTCTTATCTCTATTGGAATTACGAAATGCTTACTGATTGGATAGAGCAGGACGAAGAAATAGAAGATAACCACATCTGCAAAAAAGAACTTCAAAGGGCGGAAATCATCGGAGATATGATGGGACAAAAAATTTCCAATGCTAAGAATCTTCTTTTTTTTGAGCAACGCTTGAAACGTTTTATACCGAAAAACAGGTTTGATAAAGAATGCCTTCAATTGGCAGAAAAAACCTTTAAACTTTATTGTGATTACCCTAATGAAAGCATTTTCAGAAATGCCCACTATAATAATGCAAACAAGCCCTCAGAAATGGAGGGAGATGACAATTATAATGAGGAAACTGTTATCGCAATGGATAAATATATTTCCTTTTTTGCCGAGAGTGACGGATTGATTTATGATAATCTAACGAGTATGGTCAATAATGAGTTCAACGAATATGCTGAAACACAGCAACCAATGATTTTTAAAACCTTTGACGGAAGTGATATATTGGATAAAAACCTTGATTTTGAAAATCAGTTGTTTAAGGTCTTAAACGAATTGTGCCGATTGCTCAACTAATCTGTGCATACACGGCGCAAATAATTCAATTATAAAAACAAGCTATGAGAAATACAGCCAATACAATTAAGAACGAAGAAACCGACATAACCAATAATTTTGGAACACTTTACTATCCTAAATCAGCACTGGTCTTTTATGAGACAGAAGATTATAATCGCGATGGTTATGTTGAACATTTTGATATTGACCCTAATGGAAACCCTGTCAATGCCCACCCTTTGACTGTAAGGGAGGCACAACGACTCTCCAAATCTTTAAATATTCAAAATAAGAAAGAAAAAGATTTTCTAAGACCAAGTGGTATTATTTCTGAAACTGTACTATTTATAGATACATCGGAAAATGGAAAAGTGGTCTGGTACACAAAAGCACAGGAACGACAGTTACTATTTACCGAAAAGCTTTCCATTCCAAATGATTTAGCGAATGTGCCACCTTTGCTATGGTGTGCCAATAAGCAGGGAATGAAAATATTCGCATTGGAGACAGACCAACGCCCCAATACAGATACACCACTATTTCACGCTCCGTTCTTTAATGTTTACGAAAGCGGAAGTGTTTGTATGGGAACGGTCGACGTAAACATTAAAAGTTCCGCATCACTCGAAGAGTTTACTAAGAAATGGGAAAACTATTTTTTCAATTCTTATTTCAGCCATTTGGTCAACAGCCATAATCCGATTAAAGGAAACTTGGTAATCCTTTGGAAAAGCCTTATTGATTCAAAAGAGCCGTTTCCGACAGATATTCTAATCAATTCAAATCTAACTTTAAAAAATCTACTCTAATGATACAATCTGAAAAAACAAAAGTCCATTTTACCGATGATAGCCTTTTAAATCCTACCAATCCTGTAATGGTAAACCTCATAGGTGCAGGTGGTACAGGTTCTAAAGTATTGACCGCCTTGATCGAAATGAACCATTCATTGATTGAATTGGGACACGCAGGATTACAGGTGCGGTTGTGGGATGATGATATTGTCACAGAAGCGAATCAAGGCAGACAGCGTTTTGCAGAATGTGAAGTAGGATTACCAAAGGCAGTTGCACTGATAAATCGGGCAAACCGATGGTCTGGAACGAATTGGAAAGCCGAAGTCAGAAAGTTTGAAAGAGATTCTTTAGGAAGAATCCAAGAGAATATGCAGTCCGCAATTTATATGTCGTGTGTTGATAATGTCAAATCACGATTTGAAATTGCTGATATTCTGAATGAATTGAAAGAGGGTAGGAGATTATACAGAAACCAGGCTAAATATTGGATGGATTTTGGCAACAACCGATATTCTGGACAGGTTTTGCTTTCTACAGTTGAGAATATAAAACAACCTGATTCCGAAAAATATCAAACAACGTCGAATCTTCCTTATGTGACGGAAGAATTTGGAGAACTGCTTTTGCAGTCTGAAACGCAAGATGATACACCAAGTTGCAGTTTAGCAGAAGCATTAGAAAAGCAGGATTTGTTTATTAATTCTACATTAGCACAAATGGGATGTTCTCTATTGTGGAACTTGTTTCGCAACGGACTGACTGAAAACAGAGGTTTTTTCCTTAATCTAAAAAATTTCCATTCTCAACTGATAAAAATATAAAAAACCGCCTGACCAAAAGTTGGGCGGCAAAAATGCAATTCCTCCCTGCGGTCGGAAACGTATTTTTGCGGAAAGCGGAACAACCCCATTTCTAAAACAATTCCGGACTTTGGCTTTGGTTTGTTTTAGAAAAAAGGTTGTAAGTATTAACTGACTATAGAAAACTCGTTGTGCATAGTTTCAATTAAGCATTAAAATAGTTAGTTGAAACTATGCACTTTCAGTGCAAGAATTTCAGTTTCTATAAATTTTTTATTCGACACAGATGCACAGATAATAAAATGAATTTTTTAATATTTTATTATCTGTGCATCTGTGGAGTTTTTTAAACGAATTTCATTCGTTGTTCAAATCTATGGACTGAAAGTCCATAGTGGTTTAGTTATTTACAACAAGCATTTCCCTCTTGAATAGGTGGGCACTTTACTGTACCGTAACTACAAAACACGCAACAATCTCCCTTTATAGGTTTTAGAGTTGTTTTGCAACTCTCACACTGATAGAAAAATTGACAAGCATCAGTTGGCATTTCTTCGGATTTCTTATGTCCGCAGGTTGGACAAGTTATTTCGGATATTAAAATGATGTCCATTATGAAATAATTTTGCTTTTTAGTGATTTGTAACCAGTAGAGTTGATAGCTTTTTCGATTTGCTCGATGCTGGTTTGTTTGTTGTCGAACTTTACAATTGCGTTGCCTTTTTCGTAAGAAACAATAACTTCAACAATGCCTTTTAGTTTGCTAATTTCTGTCTTTACATGATGTTCACATCCTGAACAAGTCATTCCTTTAATAGTAAATTCAACTTTCTGAATTTTAGAAGTCGAAGTAACAATTGCCGTGATTTTTGTCTTCGGAACAAAGATGTGAGCATAACTCGGAAATGATAGAAGTAAAACTGATATTACGGTAATACTTCCTAACAATGATTTCGTTTGCATAAAATTTTGTTTTTGATTTGTTTCACAATTACAGTCAATTTGTTTTTGAGGTTTCAGTTTTTGATACCAAGCAAAGCCAAGAACTAAAACAGTCATACCAATAAAATAAGGTCGAAAAGGTTCGAGCCACGAAAAGGTAGAAGCAATTCCGCTTGAACCCGCAACTATAGCCAAAATTGGCGTAATACAGCACAAGGACGAAGCAATTGCTGTCAAAAGTCCTGCACCGATTAATTTTTTTTCTGTTTTCATATTGCTTCCAAAATTTTGTTTTCGTTAAGGATTTTGAAAAAAGGTTTGAGCATTTTTTCATACTCTTTTGCCAACGAATAGAAAATAGTTTGCGCTTGTCTTTCCGTTTCAATGAGTTTTCTGTCTTTGAGTTTTCGCAAGTGCTGAGAAACTGCCGAAATGGTCATACTGAGAATATCGCTTAGGTCGCAAACACAAAGTTTCTTTTCTTCATAAAGAAGAAAAAGTATTTTCAGTCTTACATTGTTACCCGCTAACTCAAGTCCGCTGGATAAATAATCAACTGTCCCTTTGATTTCACTAATCCGGTCTTTGCAACGCATTATCTGCTTAACGTCCGCCTGCTGCCTTATACAAGAAAGATTATCCATAAGTACAAAGATAAGCAAATTGTTTATTTAAGCAAATACTAAAATACAAAAACATCTTTTTATACATTTTCATAAAAGGATAAAAGATTTCCGTATAAGTCTAATGCTGCAAATTCTCTTGTGCCATAATAGGTACTTTCTATCTCTGTTTTTTCATTGTGAAGCACCTCTTTTTCTTTTAGCTCTTTATACAGCTCTTCAACTCCTTTTACTTCAATTCTGCAACTGTGTGTTCCTGCTAAAAAGCTTTCTGCCCCACTACTAATCGGTTTTAGAAATAGAAAAATGCTTTTCCATTTCCAACTATAATTGCAGGAAGCCCACAAATGCAGTTCTATGTTGCCCCGAACCAAAATTGCAAAAGTGTCTTCCTTGTGCCGACAATCAAAACCAAATTTGTCTTTGTAAAATTGAACTGCTTTGTCAATTTCCCTGACAGGAAATGCGGGTGTTGCCTTTATCAGTTCTATCATTGTCATGTGCAATTTTAAATTGTAATATTGTGGTAAATAGTTGAGACAGCTCAAACGGATTGAAAAAACGTTTTCGGTTTCCTGGCTTAGCTGTTTATCCTTTGTTTTAATAATTTAAAGATAACCCAATACCCCAGCCCATATCGCTATCATAATGTGTACGAATACCCACATTTTTATTGATAATATATTTTAGCTCTGTCATATATTCCATATCGGTGTTGACCATAAAACCAGCCCTCAATCTCTTTGTGATGGGAATATCTTCACGCATTAAAGAAAGACGTACAATTCCATCGTGATATACCTCTGCCTGAAAGTTTACTAACATTGGTAATGTGTACATAAAGCCCAAGCTAATAGCTCTACGTGTATCTTTTTCATTTTTCTGTCCGAATAAATTGGTTTCGTGTTCATCCATACCCATTTTACGATACCTCCAATCAAAACCTATAAACGGCATAAACCATTGCATTTTTCCAATGTACCTTCCTAAATGTGTTTCTACTTCATAACCGTGCATATCGTTATAGCCTAATCGCCATTCTGTCCCTAAACTCCATCTTGAATTCTGAAGCATCGCATCACCATCATTTCCATTGCTAGCAAAATCATTCTGAGCCATTAAGTGTGGCATATTGCTTTCTCTTTGCAACATATTATATGCTTGTTTTTTGTTAGGTAAATTCGGATTTTGATAATCGTCAACTGCAAATACCCTGTTCATTCCTGACATCATATGATAAAGGATATGACAGTGGAAAAACCAATCTCCTTCTTCGTTTGCTAAAAACTCAATGGTATCAGTTTCCATTGGCATTATATCTATAACATTTTTTAGTGGTGATTTTTCGCCTTTGCCATTGATTACCCTGAAATCAAAACCGTGCAAGTGCATTGGATGGCGCATCATTGAGTTATTATGAATGGTAATTCGTAGAATTTCTCCTTTTTTCACAGGTATTTTATCAACTTCTGAAAGTATTTTATTATCCATACTCCACACATAACGGTTCATATTTCCGGTAAGGGTAAATTTCAATTCTTTTACTGGCGCATCTTTAGGAAGTTCCGTATTGGAAGGAGATTGTAGCATTGCATAATTCAGCGTTTTGATTTCTCCCAAAGCATTTGCATTGTAACGGTTGGGATCATTTTCCATATTCATATTGTGTTGACTATGGTCTTCTTTTGGTTTTGCCTCTCCAGTAATTTCAGGATACATTACCACGTTCATATCCATTTGGTTCAGGCTCATTTTCATTCCCATATCGTCCAAATCTCCATTCATCTTCATCATATCGTTCATCATCTTCATCCCTTCAAAATATTTTAATTTAGGAAGTGGTGATATTAATTGTTTGATGCCATTGCCCACAAAATAACTTGCGGATTGTGTTCTGTCTTCAGTAGTAGCTAGAAACTGATAAGCAACACCATCTTCAGGAATTGTTACTACAATATCGTAAGTTTCAGAAACCGCAATGATTAATCTATCTACTTCCACAGGTTCTACATCATTACCGTCATTTGCAACTACGGTAATTTTACCGCCTGCATACCGCAACCAAAAATAGGACGAAGCACCACCGTTTGAAACTCGCAATCGTACTTTATCGCCCGCTTTTAGCGTTTTGCCGTCCACCTTTTTTAAATCGGTCGTATGGTTTCCATTGATTAAAATTTTGTCATAATACACATCGCTTACATCCATTGCCAACATCCGTTTCCATTCGTTGGTTAGTTTTGTTTTGAAATGTCCTTCTCTAATAGCTTCTGCATAAGACTGTGTTGCATTTTTTTTAATAGCTGCCCAATCGTTGGCATTATGCAGCATCCTGTTGATGTTGTCGGGATTAAGATTTGTCCACTCGCTTAAAATGATGGGTACAGTCGGCAAATCGTCAATTCCTTTTCTAAAGGTTTTATCATCATCCTTTTTCTTCATTATAAAACTGCCATACATCCCAATTTGCTCCTGCAAACCAGAATGTGAGTGATACCAATGCGTTCCGTGTTGGATAATTGGGAAGCGATAGGTATAGGTTGTGCCTGCCTTAATAGGTTTTTGTGTAAGCCAGGGCACACCATCTTCTTTGTTGGGCAGGAACACTCCGTGCCAATGCAATGAGGTACTTTCTTTTAATTGGTTATGTACAACGATTTCGGCTGTATCGCCTTCGGTAAAAGTGAGCGTTGGCATTGGTATTTGACCATTTACGGAAATGGCTCTTTTTTCTTTGCCTGCGTAGTTTACAAGCGTATCTTTTACATACAACTCGTAACGAACTACTTTTTGTGCAAAGAGAGATTGCGAACATAACAGTATAAAAACTGCTTGCAGCAACCTGATCGTAACATTTTTAGGTATATTCATTTTGATATTTTTTTTCTTGAAACTTAATCCTGCTCTTTTAGCCAATTGGTTAAAACTTTGATTTGCTCATCATTCAGTTTTGTGTTTTTATGCATCATTGTATATGATGCTAAGGGCATTTGTTTAGTTTCGATTTGTTCTTTAATTGAGTTTAATAATCTTTCCTGCTTCCTATTTGAGTATGTACCCCATTCGTTGAAATTCAAATCCTCTTTTGCGTTTTTTATGTGGTTTTCTACTAATGCTCTCATAGGTTGCACATAGTCGTACCAAACATAATTAGTATTGTTACTATGACAATCGTAGCAAGAGGTTTGAAGCATCGCTTTTACTTCAACAGGCATTTTATACGCTTGGGTAAAATCGGTTGTGTAAACCTGCCCTTTATCTACATTAAGGGCAGGCTGATAAAATTGAATAGCAATAAAAATAAACAGCACTATTGTCAACATTATCTTTAATACTCTCTTCATTTTTAGAACTCTTTTTTTACAGAGCCACAGGTAAGCATCTTGCTGCCATAATAAGGATTTTTGATAGTCTTAGCTTCGTTAATCCAAACCGCACCTTTACCATCATTGTACATTGGGCAGTAGTCCTGATATAATTTTTGGGTAGTTCCAAATAATGTGATAAGGTCAGAAACGTCTTTACTTAGCGATGCTAAATGCTCTCTCTGGTGGTCTATTTTACCAGCATTGTCACTAATATGCTCTGCATTTTCTTTGGCATTTTCCGCTATTTCCATATATTCTTTATGTTTATTCGCTGGGATAGCGTTCATATCCACATTTTTTAAGGTAGTAAACAATTGCTTTCCTGCATTAGCCGCTGCTTTGTCATTATCTTCAACAAGTGCATTTTTTAAAGCCAAATAATCCTTAATTATAGGTGCGACAGTAAACTTTTGAGCTTGCTTCACATCGGACTTTTCTGCCTCTTGAGAAGATGTATCCGTTGAAGTAACAGTTGCTACCGTATCATTGTGTGTAGGTGATTGTAACTCCGGAGTTGCAGCAATTGTTGTGCTATCATTAGCTTGCTGGTCGCTATTTTTATTTGAAGATTGATTGCAGGAAATTGTTACCGCTGCAACTGTTACTAATGTAATGATTGAGAAAATTATATTTTTCATTTTATTTATTTTTGATATTATTGAAGAAATTTGTCTTATTTATTTGTTTTCAAATTCATTTAGCTTACGCTTCATAAATTCGATTTCTTGTGCCTGTGTTTCCAGTATGTTTTTTTGTAACTGTATCAATTCGGGGTCGGTAAGCTTAGCTTTTTCAGACATCAATACTGCTGCTGCGTGATGCGGTATCATACCTTTTACAAACTCTTTATTTCCCACAAATAATTGCTCCCGAATACCAAACCAAGAAAAGATACCAATCGCAAGGGAAACCGTTATGATTGCCCAGTTGATTTTTTTGCTTTCATACATTCCTTTCATTATCAATAGTTCTATAATCAACATTGCAGAAACCATCAGCAAAGTCATATACAAATTATTGATGTTCAGGATAAGGTTCTGTAAGCCGTCAATCATAGCATACATAATGAAGTACATAGCTATGAACATAGCAACAGCCATTACAGCAAAGCGTTTGTACATTGCTAAAGAGTGATTAGTATTATGCTTTTCATTCTTATGGTTATGTTGCATTTCGTGTTGGTTTTCCATACTTTCCATAACAATAGCGTTTTATTTGTTATTAATAGTTTCCTGTACGCTACCGCAAGTAAGCATTTTGGAGCCGTAATACGGGTTTTTAATTGCTTCTTCTTTGCTTAGCCAATTTGCTCCTTTACCATTATTGTACATTGGGCAATGTTGATAATAAACAGGTGTTTCTTGTTTTGAAACTTTGGCTAATTCGTACATATTATTAGCCAGTAAAGCGAAAATTTCTCTTTGTTTGGTAACATCTTTTGCTATAGCAATTTTTTCTGCATTAGCAGTTAAATCTTTCATTACTTTCATCCAAACGGTATGTTCTTCGTTGGAAAGTTTTGTCATTTCTACTGCTTTAATGGCTTTTACCAATTCGGTAGCTTTTGCGGAAGAAGTACCTGCATCAGTTTTTACCAACGCATCTTTCACTGAAAAATAGTTATTGAAAACGGCTTTTAATTGCGGTACATTTTGTGTTTCAGTGGTATTTTTTTGAGCTATATCGCTTTGGTTATGGTTGGCGTGTTCATTTTTCATATCCATACCTGCATCTCTGGTTTTTGCAACTGGTTTTAGTTCCCTTTTATACTGGCAACAGTCGGATAATTTTGCATATACATCATCTGGAGCCAAAAATTTCTCACTGTCATAACCTGCTAAGGCAATGCGTTTCAATATTTCGTCCTGATTTGTTTTTTTACCATCATAGTTGAGTGTAGCAATCTTGGTATCTTTATTCCAATCTACCGTGGCTACATTTTTTAAATTTCCTGCTTTTTCGATGGTTGTTTTACACATTTCGCAGTTGCCATATATTTTTACAGTTTCTGTTTTTGCATTTTTGATTTGTGCAAAACTGTTTACGGCTGATAGTAATACGATGATTACCATCAATATTTTTGATATTGATTTCATTTTTATTTTTTTTAATTTAATAAGATATACGAAGAGTTTGCGAAAACTGGATTCAGCTTTCGACAAGGCACACGTATGGCTAACAAGCCATCGTTTTAGCTTATTTTAGGTGGTTGCCAAATGGAAGAGTAGCCTGAAGAATAGTAGGCTTCTTTGAAACCGAATTTTTGCTTTTTAATTTCAGCAAAAGGGTTAGCTGTTTTTAAATCTATTGGTATTGGTAAGCTTACAGAAGATGAAGAAGTGATACATCCACATGAACTGTGCTTACAATTGCCGTCGCAGTCGTGACCATTTTTGCATTTTTTACAGGACTTGTCCTTGCAACTGCTTTTATGTTCTGCTTTTGCAGATTGATCTTTTGAGCAGGACTTTTGCTCTGTCTTAGTTGTTTTTTTTGCACAAGCATAGCTTATGCTTGGCATTAGGAAAAAGCCCAAACATAGTAAGATGACAAAGCTGATATGTTTACTCAAATTTTTCAACACTACAAAATTATGAAATTATTTCTTTTAATTGCTATATTTTGCACTTTCGTGAACTGCAAACACAGAATTATAGATAAAATATCTAAATCACTAGTCTGCATAGTCCTTTTTATGCTTATTAAAATAAATATACAGTTAATTACCTAAAGTGTTTGTTATAAGTTAAATAACTAAACAGGTTATTAGGATAAGGAAATTATCTTTGTTTAATGGTTCTATCTTAAAACCTGCTTTCTGTACAGTTTCAATTACCTGTTCTTGTGTAATTCCTTCTGATTTTACGGTAAGCACCTTGTCTTTAGTTGTATCTACTTCCCAATGGCATATTATACCATGGTATTATCCAAATGAGGTTTTACAGATGCTACACATCCACCACAGTTAATATTTGTTTTGAATCGTAAGTCTTGATTATTCTTTTCCATTTTGTTTATTGAATAATTCATTTAAAGTTTAAAACTGCGTAATCGCAATGCATTTACGATTACCGATACAGAACTTAAAGACATTGCTAAAGCTGCAATCATTGGAGATAATAAAATTCCGAAAAACGGATATAAAATACCTGCTGCAATTGGAACACCAAGCACATTGTAGAAAAAGGCAAAGAATAAATTTTGCTTGATGTTTTTCATAACAGCATGGCTCAAATTTTTTGCTTTAACGATACCTAATAAATCGCCTTTTACTAAAGTTATTTTGGCACTTTCTATGGCTACATCAGTTCCAGTTCCCATAGCTATTCCGATATTGGCTTGTGCTAATGCCGGAGCATCATTTATACCATCACCAGCCATAGCTACAATTTTCCCTTCTGCTTGTAAACGTTTAATTTCGTTGAGTTTATCTTCGGGTAAGCATCCTGCTTTATAGGAAGATAAACCTAATTCATCCGCTACTGCTTTGGCTGTATTAACATTGTCGCCAGTAAGCATAATTACTTCTACACCTTGGAGCATTAGTTCTTTTATCGCTGCTGCACTCGAAGTTTTTATCGCATCGGTAATTGAAACAAAACCAACTGTAACATCATCAACAGCAATGTAAGAAACCGTTTTACCAAGTTTTTGTTCTGCAATAATTTTGGTTTCTAAATCGTCAGAAATAGTTGCCTTAACCTGTTCCATTAGTTTTTTATTGCCTAATGCTACTTTTCTATTGGTAACCGTTCCTGTAACTCCTTTTCCTGTAACATTTTCAAAATCTTTGACTCCAATTAATGAAATAGATTTTGTTTTGGCATAATTGACTACTGCTTGTGCCAATGGATGTTCACTGTATTGGTTTAAGGAAGCTATATTTTGCAATAAATCATCCTCGTTATTAGTTGATGCGTAAATTTTTTCTACAGAAGGTTTTCCCTCAGTTAGCGTTCCTGTTTTATCTGTTATTAAAACATCCACCTTATTCATATTTTCTAAGGCTTCGGCATTTTTAATTAATACTCCAGATTGTGCTCCTTTGCCCACACCCACCATCACAGACATCGGCGTGGCTAAACCTAAAGCACAAGGACAAGCTATGATTAAAACTGCAATGGCATTTATAAATCCATAAACCTTCGCTGGTTCTGGACCAAATAGTGCCCAAACAAAAAAGGTAATTACTGAAATGATTACTACAATGGGTACAAAATATTTAGAAATACTATCGGCTAATTTTTGAATGGGTGCTCTTGAACGAGAAGCATCGTTAACCATTTGTACAATTTGAGAAAGTAATGTTTCAGAACCTACTTTTTCGGCCATCATTACAAATGATTTGTTCCCGTTGATTGTTCCCGAAATTACATTATCGTCTTTCTTTTTGTCAACGGGAATTGGTTCTCCTGTAATCATTGCTTCATCAATACTGCTTTCACCATCGGTTATTTTTCCGTCAACTGGAATTTTATCTCCTGGTTTTACGCGTAATAAATCACCTTTCTTAATATCATGAATGGAAATCACTTTATCGCCCCCTTCACCAATCAAAGTAGCTTCGGTTGGTGCTAATTGTAATAACGCTTTTATAGCTCCACTGGTTTGGCTATGTGCTCTTGCTTCTAACAATTGTCCCAACAAGACCAGTGTAATGATTACTGTTGCTGCTTCAAAATAAAGATGAATGGTTCCGTGTTCGGTTTTAAATTCTTCCGGAAAGATATTCGGAATCAGCATTCCTACAATACTAAACAAAAATGCAACTCCAGTTCCTATTCCGATAAGGGTAAACATATTTAGATTCCAAGTGATTATGGATTTCCAAGCTCGTACAAAAAACATCCAACCAGCATAGAAAACAACAGGAATTGAAAACAGAAATTGCACCCAGTTCCACATGTTGCTGTCCCTTATTTGAAATAACGGATTGTTATGTACCATTTCCATCATGGCAATAATAAAAATTGGCACCGTAAAGAGGGTTGCAATTTTCATTTTTTTAAGCAAATCCAGATAGGTTTTTTTTTCTTCGGAATCGCTTGGTTCCATGGGTACTAAATCCATTCCGCATATAGGACATGAACCCGGACTATCTTGAATAACTTCGGGATGCATTGGGCAGGTGTACATCGTTTTCTTTACATTCAATTCTGCTTCTTTTACCAAATGCATTCCACAAACAGGGCAATCGCCAGCTTTATCATAAGTTTTATCGCCTTCACAATGCATTGGACAATAGTATTTGCCTTTTATATTGCTAGTCACTTCGATTGTTTTTTTATCATCGTGAGAATGAGCAGAGCAGCAGGATTTTGCCACTGGTTCATTTGTCGTGGTATGTTGTGGGCTTTTGTTATTGCTCATTTCTATGGTATATTTTCCAACAGCGGTTAATGCTTTTTGCAATTGTGTAGTTGGAATGTGTTTATCCATTGTCAGGGTAGCTGAGTTTTCATCTTTTGAAACTTCAACATTTGTCACATTTTCAACCTTTAATAAAGCTGATTTCACCTTTGCTTCGCAACCTCCACAGGTCATACCTGTTACTTGATATTTGTGTACCATTTTGTATGAGTTTTATGATACAAAGTTCCGTATTGTTTCCATTTTTTCGTTGTGGAATTTTGGGAATGATTTGTAAGATTTACTTAGACCTTATCCAAAGGTTTTCTTTTATCCTCTCGTATTCGCTTGAAATAACTTGGGGTAAGTCCTGTTACCTTTTTGAATTGGTTGCTTAAATAGGCTACACTTGAGTAATTTAAACGGAAAGCAATTTCACTCAAAGATAGTTCATCATATACCAATAATTCTTTTACCTTCTCTATTTTTTGGGCAATAAAATATTTTTCGATAGTAGTGCCTTCAATTTCTGAAAATAAATTAGAGAGATAATTATAGTCGTGGTGTATCTTGCTATTTAAAACATCCGACAAATTGTATTTTGTTTCGCCATCCTGATGATGAACGAGGTCAATAATAATATTTTTTATTTTTTCTATAATTCGGCTTTTTTTATCATCTATTAATTCAAAACCTAATACAGTCAGTGCTTGCACTAAATTGGTTTTAACGTTTTCAGCTAATTCTTTATCCAAGGTAACTTCTCCCAGCTTTATATTTTTCACAGTCAATCCAAGCTTCTCCAATTCATTCTGCACTACCATAATACAACGGTTGCAAACCATATTTTTTATAAAGAGTGTTGTCATATATTTTGTGCTTTATTTGAAATTAGCTTAAAATAAGCTCTATAAAATTACAATTAATATTTTCTTGTAATTGTAGAACAGTTGTCAATTGATGTATTTATCCACTGCGTTGTCCAATTCTTCATTTTTAATATTGCTTAAATTTATATCTGCCAAATGAAAAACTGGTCAAGTAGTTTGCTGACTTTCTTTATATCATTTCTTTATTCAAAGCATCAATGAGCATTTTGGTCATAATATTTCTTCTTTAGCCACAAACTTGCACGTACCAATAATATCAGTACAGGAACTTCCACCAATGGGCCGATAACGCCCACAAATGCCTGTGGCGAATGAATACCGAAAACCGATATTGCTACGGCTATTGCCAATTCAAAATTGTTTCCTGTGGCTGTAAATGCGATGGATGCGTTTTTATCGTAAGGAACTTTAAGAGATTTATTGATAAAGAAGCTCACGAAAAACATAAGTATAAAATAGATGATTAACGGTATTGCTACTTTTACTACATCCATTGGCAACTCTACTATTTTATCGCCTTTCAGACTGAACATCAATACTATAGTAAACAGTAAAGCATACAATGTAATGGGCGATATTTTGGGTACAAATTTCCGGTTATACCATTCTATACCTTTTGATTTTACAAGGATGTATCGGCTTAAAAAACCTGCCAAGAAAGGAATACCTAAATATATCAATACGCTTTCGGTAACATCTTTCATTGATACGCTTACATTGAAATTGGCTAATACTAATTTTGCAGGTAATACGTTGATGAATAACCATACTAAAAAACTGTAAGTAAATATCTGGAAGATACTGTTTAATGCAACTAACATAGCTGTATATTCTCTGTTTGCTTTAGCTAAATCACTCCAAACGATTACCATTGCGATACATCTTGCCAAACCTATCAGTATCAAACCTGTCATATAATCGGGTTCATTCCTTAAAAATAAAACGGCTAACCCGAACATTAGCACTGTACCGATAACCCAATTCAGCAATAAGGATATACCAATTACTTTTTTATCCTTAAACGCCATAGGCAATAATGAATAATCAACCTTTGCTAATGGCGGATACATCATCAATATTAAACCTATTGCCAACGGAATATTTGTAGTGCCTACGGATAGCGCATTTGTAATTTTTGAAATACCGGGAAAAATATATCCCAATCCTATACCTACTGCCATTGCAAGGAATATCCATAAGGTAAGGTATCTGTCTAAGAATTTTAGTTTTGGTTGCATCGGCTACATTTTAATCATTGAAAAAACATAGAACATTTCCGTTGCTATCTGTAAACTTCTATCAGCATAGACCTTTGATTGTTCCGGTGTATTGTCTGAAATTTTAGGGTCTTCAAATGTGATAGGTATTCTCTTTTCTGCTCCTGCAATAAAAGGGCATCCGCCGTCTGCCTGTGAACAGGTCATAATAGCTGCAAACGCTGATACAGGATTGAAAGGGCTATCATATTTTTTGGAGAAACCAACAATCGGCAAAGAATTATCACTATACTTTATGGCATATACAGGATTGTCGGTATCTGCTATTTTGAAAATACTTAATCCCTGATGTGTCAATGCTTCTGCCACTTTCGGGAATAATGCCGTTTCTTCTGTACCACCCGAATAACAATGTACCTTTGGGATAACATAGTGTGCTGCTGCTACCTGTGCCCAAACCTGCGATAAATGGCTTCTTCGGGAATTGTGGGTACAAATGAAGTTGATACTTATTTCCTGACTATTGTTTACTTTTTGCTGTACAAAATCTATCAGTGGTCGTAATATATTTTTGCGTTCTTCACTGATGTTTTGAAAAGTAGTAACATTATTTATTGTTTCAACTAAATTCTTATACATTTTGATTGATTTAAAGGGTTTAACAACATCCTGAATTAGGTGTGCAGGAAGCATTATTCAACGCTGATAATTTTATTTTTTGCTTTTCGACAGGAATACCGCAAGCATCCTGAGCAAGACAAGCTGTTGTTTTACTTTTCAGTACGAATGTTTTTCCGTTGAAATCCAAATCATATTTCCCGATAGTATCAATTTGATATTCTACTTCAATTTCGGCATCTTCCATACCTAATTTTTCTTCGGATAGTTTGATGATATTTAATAGTTTGGTTGGCTTCAATCTATGTTCGTAATCGTCAGCATTCCATAATTGGAAATTGACAACTTTTTCATTGCGGATTACACCACCACAATCAATAAAAATTTTATTGATTTGCCCAACTTCGGTAACGTGGAAATGTTCGGGAACAAACGTTCCGTTCTCTAATTGAAATTCAACATGCTCTAATGTTGGTAAGATTTCTTTGATTTTTGATAGTTTCATAATTTCATTATTTAATTGTTATATTGCATTATTACGATTGATTTGGTTAAAATAAATGCTTAGCAACATTTATCTATACCTATATCGTCAACAAAGAAAGTATTGAGTTCCTTCTTAATCTGCTGCCAGACATTTTCATCAATGCAGTAGCATACACTGGTTCCCTCTATATTTCCTTTGATAATACCAATGTTTTTTAGTTCTTTCAAATGCTGCGAAATGGTAGCTTGTGCCAATCCCAATTCCTCTACCAAGTCATTACAAATACAGGCATTTTGTTTAATGATATATTGCAGGATAGCTATGCGTGCAGGATGAGCCAATGCCTTTAGCGAAGTTGCTAAACGGTTCTGCTGTTCCGTGTATATTTCAGTTTTTGTAACTCCCATTTTTATCAAAAATTATACATCGCAATATTACGATTAATATTTTAACTACCAAAATTGTTTAAAAAAATATTTAGTGAAGTTTACCCCTGTTGCACCAAATGTTGCAAATTCGGATCATTTTTTTTATCCGCTCTTTTTCATTTTCAATAATATTTACAATGTTTATTTTTATCTGGCGGTAATTCAGTAAAGATATCCTGTTGTTGATTTCCGGGCAATGATGGCGGTTGCTTTTAGGGTTGGTTTTGTTGGATGTCCTTTCAAAGCCACTTCGCTTTTTTGCAAAACGCAATTCCAAAGTCTAAAGTCCTACGTTTTTCCGAACAAAAAAGCTTTGAGGGGATGTCAGGTTCTCTTCCCTTTTTTAATTTGACGGAATGTATTGTGAACTCTGCTGTAGCTTTCCCTGCAAACTGTATAAAAAGGATTATACTAGTCATCAACCTGCATAAAATAAATACAGCTTTAAATTCATACCTGTGTAAATAAGATACAGATCATCATCATAAAATAGAATCATGCCGATCATCAAACCTGCGTAATACACATACAGCTGGAGTTCATACCTGCGTAAATCATATACAGGTCACCTGCTTAAGATAAGTACAGGTCAAAATCCTTACGATTTGATCTACAATACGATAGATAAATTATCACTTTGAAAGGATTTATTATTTACTTTCGTATGCTCAGACTTCACTTCCACACATTTCCAATAAAAACAATAAAAGAATCAAAACTGCTGATTATCAATACTATTAATCGTTTTTCAGAACTCCGAAAAATAAGCGGCTTTTTTTGAGCAAGATGTGTCTTTGTATATACAAACTTTTCAAGTTTTATATCCAAAGACGATCTTGCCTTTTTTTCAAAAAGGGGAAAAAAACTGCGGAACTTGTTTTTTTGTTTTTAATTAAATTTTGGTACAAGAATCCAAATTAATCCAAATCATTCTTTTTTAATCCTGGGAAGTTTCCAAACTAATCCAGATTATTCTTATTTAGCCCAAACCCATTGAATACTATTGTTTTAGAAGGTTTTAACGCCCAATTTTGTCACAGAATTTTTAATCAAAATACTAATGAAAAAATTGAGTCATCTTCTACTGGCATTAATAGTAGTATCAATCCAAGGTCAGGTCGGCATCAATACCGAAACTCCAGAGGCGACTTTAGAAGTGGTAGGAAAACCAAATGATGTCAATCATTATGACGGAATTATTCCTCCACGAATTACAGGAAATCAACTCGCTGCAAAGACATATTCATCTACAAAAAAAGGAACTGTCGTCTTTGTAACATCTCCGGCTAACAATTTATCAGGACAAGTCATTCAAATAACTGAACCCGGATTATATTATTTTGATGGCAATTTGTGGCAAAGATTTTCAAAAGAAAAGCAACCCACTGAATATAGAATTCTATTGACGTTTGACCATACCAGTACTGCGGCTCTTAGTGCAACTTCTACATGGTCCGCTCCGGTTAATTATAATGGAAATACAAATAATTATTTAACCGCTTCTAAATACTATACCATTGGGACCAAAAATTATGGAGGCTTAAAAGGATCCGTATCATTCAGAAAAGTTAATGGTATCGTCAATGTAAAATTTCAAATATTCAGGTCGACTGATTCAGAACCAATTACTTCCGACGCACTTATAAATATTCCGGATATCTTTAGTGACATAGGGTATATTCCTAACCAGATTGTTTTTTTACATCCTGAGAATTCAACAATGCTTATTCCTGCCTTGCTTGAAAATTTCACCATAAAAATTCCTCAAGCTTCTTTAGGCGCAATATCAACATCATATTATACTTATGGAGAAGTTCAGGGCTACTCAAATTGGATCAGACCCTATCTACACTAGGACGCTAAAATTATAGCAATTAATACAAATTATACACAGTTAATACGATTCTTAAGACCAAATGAATTTTAATAAAAAATAAAATGAAAACATTAATTTATTTTTTTCTGCCTTTCATAGCAACAACAATACAGGGACAGATTGGCATCAACACCCAGACGCCCGAGGCTACTTTAGAAGTTGTAGGGAAACCAAATGACACCAATCATTATGACGGGATTATTCCTCCAAGGATTACAGGTAACCAACTCGCAGCAAAAACATATTCATCTGCAAAAAAAGGAGCTGTCGTGTTTGTAACATCTCCAGCTACTAATTTATCCGGTCAGGTTATTCATATCACAAAGTCCGGGTTGTATTATTTTGACGGTGATCTATGGAAGTCATTTATAAAAGAAGACCCACTAAATACAGTTGCACTCAAGGGCAACACTTCTACGGTTGAACTTATTGTCAAGAACAGTCTGCATCTTAATTTTGATGAGAAAGAAAATTACATACTGGGAAATTCCAGAAGTCCAATCACCGGTGACTACAATTCTATTTTTGCAACCGACTCTAATATAACCTCTGGAAAAGGAAATTCCGCTAGTGCTTATGCAATGTCTCAAGGAGAAGTTACAGGCAAACTTAATTATGCTGCAGGAGTTTCTGCTTTGAATGGCATCGCAAACGGCGTAATCTCCGGTAGTAGAAATATTGGAATTGGTCCGGGAGCTATGTCCTACATTACTTCAGGAAATGATAACATCTCTATTGGCTATCTGTCAGGAACAGGAAACCGAACAGGGTCTAACAATATTTTCATCGGCATTGGCGCTGGTAGCCCGGCCACAGGAAACAGAAGCGTAAGTAATAAACTAGCTATACATTCAACCCGCGTTACAACAAGTTCAACCAGCTTTTGGGATAGTATCACGAACAATTATACGGATTACAAATTTGCTTTGATTTCGGGGGATTTTTCTGAAAGATGGTTAAATATCAATGGCAAGCTCAGCGTTACACCTTCCCAAATGCCCAATGCAGACGGAGATTCATCCTATACGAAAAAAGTAGTTGCCAAAACAGATGGTTCATTTGGTTTTGCAACAGAGATAGTTCCAACTCCGCCTGCTACCGGAACATATATTCTAAAAAGCGTAAACGGTTTGACAAGTTGGGTAACACCTTAATCATAAACTATGAAAAACTTTTTCAAATTTTTATGCCTGATGATCACTCTTTCACTAACATCTTGTAGGTCTATTGTTTCGAATCCTGGCAAACCATTAAAAGATAATTCTTTAGCATTAAATCACAAATATGACGTTCAGGATTTCACTGCAAAAATCCACAAAATAAAAATCACATCAGTTGATGGCAACAATATTTATGGTATTTCCAAAAAAGGAGAGACGATTTCAATAGATAAAAAACAAATCAGGGAAGTGAAAAAAGTAAAAGTCGTTAGTTCTATCGTTGTAGGCATTATGGCAATTGCGGCGGTCATCTTTGTTCCAATATAGAAAACAACATTTTTAAAATCAAATTTGAATTTGAAAGATGAATATTGATGAGCAAAAAGATGAAGTTATTTTTTTCAGAATTAAGAGTGAAAAGAAGAAAGATTGGAAAAAAATCTGTTCCAATAAACAAATTTCCCTGACTAGTCTAATCATCAATTCCGTAGAGAATAGAATGATGGATGACGAGAGACGAAAAGTATTGGCGTTCATTGAAAAACAGGATAACATCTTCGGAAAAATTGAAAATAATATCAATCAGGTAGCAAAAATAGCAAATGGTCAAAAATTTATCAGCGAAAATAAACTCAGAAATTTTTCGGATAAGTTATCAGAGATCATAATTCTGAAAAAAGAACAGAACGAAATCTTTACAAAAATCTATGCAAAGCTATCAAGATGATTGTTAAGATCATGGATCCGGCAGGTCCGAGTTTTCCAGGAGTTCATTATAACGATAAGAAAATTGATAAAGGCATTGGAGAATTAATGCTGATGAAAAATTTTCCTTCATTCATTAACGAATCAAGCAGCAAGCAAGAAGTAAGAAACTATTTAAGAGCTATTTCAATCGGGAATAAAAAAGTGTTGAAGCCTCAATTTCACGCGATGATCTCTACAAAATTTCAAGGGCATTCGAAAGAAGAGCTTACTAAGATAACGGAGAATTTTATGGATGAAATGAAATATGGCGAACAGCCTTTCATTGTGGTTTTTCATAAGGATACAGATAATAATCACGTACACATTGTTTCAACCCGGGTTGATAAACAGACAGGGAAAAAGATCAATGACAGTTATGAAAGGCTTAAAGCCCAAAAAGCATTAAGCGTTACAATGGAAAAATTATATGGTCAGAAACCGGAAGAAGAACTGGAAAAGCTGCTGAACTACAAAATAAGTTCGCTTGATCAGTTGGAAACTCTACTCAGCAGAAATGGTTACAAGATAGGCAAAAACACAAGTGATGAAAATTCTTTTAACATTTTAAAAAACGGAGTAAACCAAAAATCTATTAGAGGGGATCAGATTGTTTTTGATAACAGCAAAAATGAAAAAAGGGCTAAGCAGATGAAAGCCATATTAAGCAAATACAAAGAATTGTATTCCAATAAGGTTTTTAAAGTGGTGGATAATAGAAAAAATGAAGCAGTGCTTCCAAAAGAGAAGACTACTGACGGAGGAAATGATTCAAAAATGAAGATTGCCTTTGAAAGCGAGCTCCAAAAAAAGCTGAAAGATGTTTTCGGGATCGATATGGTTTTTCATCATAAAGAAGATAAAAATCCTTTCGGCTACACCGTGATCGACCATAAAACAGGAGAAGTATACAAAGGAAGTGATATTATGAAAATGAATGAAGTATTTGAATTTACTTCTGACAAGGTGGATAAGAAGACTTTTGAAATACTGAAGGATTATAATATTCGCAGCCAGGAAACAAAAAAGATCCTGCTTGAATTTTTTAAGAAGAATAATCCGGAAGCAGAAATCAAGGACTTTATGCTTTTTGAAAACCGAGGGAAGAAAGATTTGGAAACCTACCGAAAAGTCCAGTTTGAAGTAAAGGACTTTATTAGAAATAACAAAAACACAAATGATGAAAAAAAAGATATTTCTATAACAAAAGGCGAAGATGGAAAGCTGTATGCTGTTCATACCAGATTTCATTACGTGGGTGAACTTCAACCATTAATCGGAGAAAAGGAATATCAAAAATTTCTGAATCCCATAAGCGTCAATGAAGTGCAGACAGAAAACCGGACTGAAAATAATGAAAAAACAGAATTAAACAAAGCCGTCAACGAAATGCTTTTTGAGTTGATGAAAAGTTCGGGAACTGCAAAAGACCCTGCCGAAAATGAACTCAAAAAAAGACGAAAAAAGAGACGATAAAGTTGATGGAAAAATCATCTTCAGTCCAATAAAAATCAACTAAAACCTATGATCATCACATTTGCTACCCAAAAAGGAGGAACCGGAAAAACGACATTAGCCATCGCTTTTGCCAATTACATTACCGCACTTTCAGAAAGAAAACTCAATGTTTTCGATTTTGATTATCAGAAATCATTCTATCACAAATGGAAAGAAGATGAGCTATTGGACATTCCAAAATTGTACGATGTAGAAATTATTGGCGAGGAAGAAGAGCAGCCTTTTTCAGACTTTGAAACTCTCATTAATTTAAAAGAAAGCGATGAGATCAATCTCTTTGATTTGGCCGGAACGCTCGATGCAAAATACAGTGATTTGCTCATATACAGTGATTTTATCGTAACACCTTTTGAGTATTCCGATGTTTCTGTAAAATCGACTTTGGTCTTCATCAATATGCTGGGACTACTGGAAAGTGAGGCCGAAAGAATATTTATCCGTTCCAAATATGATAAAGGCTACAAGTATCTGAATCAGGAAGCAATGGACATTGAGCTCGCAAAATATGGAATGCTGCTGCCAAGCCCGGTATTTAAAAGAAACTGCCTACAAACTATTAATACCAGAAGCCTTATAGGCAAGCAAAAATATGCAGTAGAACATACATTCGATGAACTTATAAAATATATCAATGAAACCTCAAAAATCAAAATACAAGTGATTAAAAAGAGGTAAAAAATCAAAGATTCAATACCAACAAACGACAACGATTGACTGACAACTAAATCAATAAAAAATGATAAAAATTTCACTTACTATTCTGGCTGTTTACGTGTTGTATTATGCAGGTAACATTGTATACGATCTGTTTCTGAAGAAAGAAAAAGAAACCTATAAAGAAGAGACGGAGGAATTTTCTTTGTCCGAAATTTCCGAACAGTACGAAGATCTTACTGCAACTATAGGGATTGAAGATGTAGAAAATCTCAACACTCCCAAGTCCTTTAATAAAAATGTAATCCATTCTGATATCACTGAAGGAAATGAAGAACGACAAGATCTGGAGTATTTAAGAAAACAATTTGAATCTGAACAAGATCTGGATGAATTCGATAATCCATCAAAAAAGGATTTTACCGAAATTGAAAACCAATCACATCCTGAAAATGCTGAATCAAGCGAAGAGTATTTTGAACAAAAGGAAAAAATATCAACCGAAAAGGAAAATCAGAAACCTAATGAAGTGATTAGCGAAAACCCGATCACGGTTAGTGCAGACCAGAAAACTTCCAGAATTAAAGATTGGAAGGCGATGCTGAATCTTTCTGAAACCCTGGTTCAATTGGTTGCAAATCACGATGGATATAAGGTTTATCAATCCATTATGTAGTTAGTCAACTTAAACAAAATCTAACGTACTGATTATTAGACTTAACAGCGGATTTCCATCCGTTGTCCGGGACTTCTATGCCCAAAATTTAACACTCAATTGATTATTAACCCTTTATAAATTTTTTGAATTATGATGAAAAATTTTTTCACAAAAAACGTGACAACAAAGAAAGTTCTAACCCTAGCCTTGGCAATTATGGCGATAACTCCAGCATTTGCACAAGGTGGTGCAACCGCTATTTCAAATGCCGCAAGTGATATCACTGATTATTGGGATCCGGTCAAGCTGATTTTGAAAGCAGTAGGAGGATTGGTCGGTTTTATCGGAGGTCTCCGAGTGTATAATAAATGGACGAATGGTGACCAGGACGTCAACAAAGAGATCCTTGGTTATGGGGGAGCAATGATCTTCTTGATTGTAGTTCCGGAATTCGTAACAGCATTCTTTGCCTAATATGGGATTCTACCTTTATAAGGGGCTGAAAAAGCCCCTTATATTCTTCGGACTCAAAGGGAAATATATCTTTTACGCAGTTGGTGTCATCGGAGGCGGGGTCATTTCAGCATTGGTACTCTCGAAGTTCGGTCTCTTAGGCTCTTTACTTGGTCTTGCAGTCACCGCAGGCGGAGTTTATCTTATCTTCAGAAGACAGGACAAATATGGTTTGTATGACAAAACCAAAAACTTCGATCACATCTTAATTTTTCCCAAAAGGTTAGACAGTAATAAACTTTTAAAGAATGGCAACAACAAAAAAACAGGCATTTAGCATTCCTTTTATCGGATATGATCTTGGAAAGGATTTCAATTGGGATTTTGATGTACTTTTCGGACAATACGGAAACCCTATTATCGGGATCAAGATAAAAAACATTGTCGAGCAATATTCGGCAGATCCTGACAGCTATCTCACTTTCCACACGGTTTTAAATCAGGTGGTATCAATCATTGGAGAAGGAAGAATTGTTCAGAAGCTCGATATTTTTTCAAAAAAGAAATATTCAGCCGAACAATCCAACCAATTTCTACAACAAAAATATTCGGAACATTTTGACGGCAGACTTTTCAAAACCATTGAAACGGTTCTGTTCTTTACCGATATTATTGATGACAAGCTGAAAAAGAAAAATAAGCATTACAATTTCTCTGAAAAAAGCTATAAAGAACTACGGGACAAATGTCAGAAAGTATTGATGCTTTTGAAGCAGAATGACTGTGAACCGCAGTTTTTGTTTGAGAAAGATTTTGAATATTATATATCAGGTGTTTTGTCGATGCAATTTTCCGATTCTCCCATATTTGATAATATCAAAAGCACCAACGAATTTTTGCAGATCGGAAACAGGTTTGTAAAAAATATTTCCTACGTGGATGTAGAAAATATTGATCTTCCTTCAGAAATTGAGCCTTACTCTGTTCTCGGCGGTAACGGTGCAGCAGCAGAAACAGCAGTTGATAATTTTAGTTTTATCAATGAACTAGAAGATTATGAGACCATTGTCTACAATCAGATCATTACGATTCCGCTTCAGGCACAACAGCAGAGGGAACTCGACAAAAAAAAGAAAAAGCACGAAGGAGCAGCCAACAATTCTCCGTCCAACGCCATTATAGCAGATGAAATCCAGACCCTGCTTCATAACATAGCCATTGACGGACAGCTCGTTGTCAATGCTCATTTTTCAATCCTTTTTTCAGCACAGACACTGGAGAAAATGGAAAATATTCAGTCAATGATTGAAAACAAGCTTTTTACGAAAGGAATCATTGTTTCTAAAAACGCTTATAACCAATTGGAACTCTTTCGGTCAGCTATTCCGGGCAATGGAACAGAACTTAGGGAGTATGATTTATTTATGACGACAAGCGAAGCGGCCTTGTGTTTTTTTTTTAAGGAAAGTTACCCCGTCAATGAAGAGTCCAATTTCTACCTGAGATTCACCGACAGACAAGGTGTTCCGCTAAAAGTTGACCCATCGGATCTACCGATGAAAACAGGAAGAATAAACAACAGGAACAAGTTTGTATTAGGACCGTCAGGTTCGGGGAAATCATTCCTGATGAACAATATTATTGAGCAGTATTTGACCTACAATTATGACGTGGTCATTGTTGATACAGGAGATTCGTATTCGGGAACGTGCAAATATAAGGGAGGCAGATACATCCAATACACTGAAGAAAAACCAATCACGATGAATCCTTTTCTTATGGATCAAAAAGAATTTAATATCGAAAAAATAGAATTTTTAACCAACCTGATCTTCTTGATTTGGCAAGGTCCGGATTCTTCAATGTCTTCCGCACAAAAATCCATTTTAGACAATGTGTTGATGTCGTTTTACCACGGGTATTTCAATGCTGGAACTCGATGGTATGAAAATAAAACTTCTGAAGAACTGATTCTATATCTCGGAAAATACAACATTCACGAAGATGATCTATTCACGGAATATGAGAATGAAGCAAAAGGACAGCATACTTACTATGACATTTTGGGAATTACTTTCGATGCCAGTTCCGATGAAATAAAGGAAGCGGGAAGAAAATTATTGAAATTCTATCATCCTGATAAGAACATCAATAACCCGGAATATGAAAGCGAAAATTTCTATAAAGTGTATGAAGCGTATGACACGCTGAACGATGAAGAAAGAAGGAAAATATACAATGAAACGCAGTTGATTTTAATCAAGTCGAATGACATCATCAGGCAACCCCGATCAGCAGAAGAATGGAATGAATCCTTTAGAAAAGCCATCATCAGGAAAATAAAAGAACTGGAAGAAAAGCTGGTTGTAACAGAACTTTCGTTCAATGGGTTTTATGATTATTGCGATCAATTTCTTCCTATTTACCTGAATAATAAAAAACATAATATTATAGAGAAAGAGTTTAATCTGCGCACCTTTTTATTTGTACTGAAAGATTTTTACAAAGGCGGAAGGTACGGAACAACGCTCAATGAAAGTGCAGATAATACGCTGTTCGATGAATCTTTCATCGTTTTTGAAATTGATAATGTAAAAGATAATCCCAAGCTCTTTCCGATAGTAACGCTCATTATTATGGACACTTTCATTCAGAAAATGAGACTCAGAAAAGACCGCAGAAAAGCCTTAATAATCGAAGAAGCATGGAAGGCCATTGCTAGTAAATTGATGGGTGGATACATTCTTTATTTATATAAAACGGTGAGGAAATTTTGGGGAGAAGCGGTGGTGGTAACGCAGGAACTGGATGACATTATTGGAAATGCAGTGGTTAAAGATTCCATCATCAATAATTCGGATACATTTATTTTGCTTGACCAGACGAAGTTCAAAGACAACTTTGATAAAATCGCTTCATTGCTATCGCTCAATAAAGTAGAGCAAAACAAGATTTTTACCATCAACAATCTCAACAACAAATTCGGGAGAAGCCGATTCAAAGAATTTTACTTAAAAAGAGGTTCAAAAGGAGAGGTCTATGGAAATGAAGTTTCGCTTGAACAATATCTCACCTACACTACAGAAAAACCGGAAAAATCGGCAGTTGAATATTATGTGCACCAATACGGAGACTATGATGAAGCATTGCGCAGAATAGTTGGTGATTTAAAAACCTTCGGAGACAGTCTGGAAAACTTAGTGTCACTCGTGAATTTATACCAAAATCCTTTAGATCAAAAAATCAATTCCTTTTATAGAATGATGAAAAAAGAGAACAAAGGAAAGAATGTTTTTAAAATCATTTCACAGCAACTGGAAGACCGTAATATCAGTTTTTCAGAATTAATCAGTAAACAAAATTACGCTTATGAAAACGTTTAAACCTATAAATTTCCCAAGAGGATTTCGTCACGTTTCATCTCTGGCGAACCATATTATATTGAAGGTTTTTCTACTAATTTTCTCCCTCTGGGGGACAATGGGATTCGCCCAAAACACCTACATCGACCCTACGGTAACAGCGGCAATGATTCTTTATTCTGAAAATCTAAAAGCCAAGCAGAACGAAGTCATTGAGGAAACTTCAAAATTAAAGGACGCACAGACCTGGGTGGGAACACAGATGGTAGCGGCTAATGACATTCAGAATAAAATTCTGAAGGGTTTAAAAGAGGTTTCCGGCACTTTACAAAATGGAATCCAAGCACAGGAAATCTACTCTGAGCTCAATAAATGTTATGCTTATTCATCACAAGTGGTACAACTAGCATCAGAACATCCTGAGTATGCCATTTTTGGGGTGAAAGCTTCACAAAAAACGTATGAGCAAAGTCTAAAGATTGTTACCGACGTTTCTGATATTCTCGCTTCCGGAGAGCTGAATCTTGCAACAGCAGGAGACCGCTACAAAATTCTTCATAATATTTCCGGTAATGTGAAAAATCTGAAGCTTTGGCTTTTAGCAATCAAACTGCGATTAGAAAAAGCAAACCGATTGGGATTCTGGAATTCTATTAATCCATTTGCCGGATATATCAATACAGACAAAGCTATTGTTGAAAATATAATGAACCGGTATAAACGGAATTTTTAAATTTTTCTATGATGAAATCGAAAAATGAGATTCGCCGACCTTACGGTGGCAAAAATAAAATTGTTGTCAGTTTGCTTATTCCTCTAGTTTATTTGGTATTGAGATCCTCCGGTGGTGGGTCTACCCCTGCATGGCAACAGGAAAATGTTTCATTTCCGATGATGGATATAGAAATCAATGCCACGATGAAAGAACACGACAGGCAAAAAGAAATGCGACAAAAACAAATTGCGAATGCCACCGTAGAAACGGCCAACAGAAACCAATGGAACAATTTTAAAGAAAAAATCACCAAAGTTCAGGACAGATTGCGAATTGTTTCATTTGCCATTCAAGCGATACCCACCGGAATAGCAATGAGCAGGGAAATAACCAAAATAACAAACAATCAGACTGCTATTATCAATGAAATAAACGATGCTCCCTATTCCATTATCGCTGTTTTGCCTTCTCAGGTTCAGTTTGTTGATGATCTGCAAATGGTAACACGGCTGGTAACCGGGATCATTTTGTCTTACGGAGCCATCAACCAAATGGAAAAATCAGAACGTAAAGTATTATTAGACTATGCTTTGGGTGAAGTAAAGGCGATAAGCAGAAATTCTACCCATATGCTTTTAAAGATAAGGGATATTAAAGCCAAGGTAAAACGTAACAAAAGAGCCTTTCAATATTATGTCAACAGGGATAAGCAAGTAGTTGAAAGCATCATGGATAACATTAAATCTTTCTAAAATGAAAAAAATATTTTTTTCCGGAGTTTTTTTCTTCTCTGTTGCATCTGTAAAAAGCCAGCAAATAGTGATTAACGACAAACTTCTGTCACAGATCACCGTAAACCACGGTGTTCGATTAGGAAGCGAACAGGCTTTTCTGGATTCCTATGAAAAGCAAAAAGAATTGTATGATGATATCAACAATAAAATCACGCAGATCATTGCGATTCAGGAATACATCTATCAACAACTGAAAAATGTGAATTCAGCCTTGACCCAGAGCAAAAAACTCATTTATCTCTATCAATATTTGGGTAAAATAGTAACGAACTCCAATAAAATGCTGGATCTATCAGCACAGCATCCTGAATATTCGGTACTCATTTCAAAATATTATGTTGAAATCGGGAAGCAGACGACGAAACTTCAGCAGGAAGTTACGCAGGACATTCTAAATGAGGAAAAAGATTTTCTAATGGACGCAATGGATAGGGAAATGCTGATTGAAAAGATTTTTACAAGGGTCAGAAATATCAACGGAAATATTCTGTACATCAATTTACGATTAGAGAATGCCAAGAAAATCCCTTATCTGTATCAGGTTCCGGTGCTTCGTAATTACATCAATATAGACAAAGCCATTGTTGGCGACATCATCACCAAATACCATTACCTCTTTAATTAAAAAATTATGGAAAATCTACTAAAAAAAATCAGCCTATTTCAGTTCATCTTGATTACAGGCAGTGTGTTTGGACAAGTCAGCGTCAAGAGATTAAATGATCCTTCCATTGTTGCCCAGCATAAAAGAATGGTCTTTCAAGATTGGGGAGATTGGAGACCATATCCAAAATACTTTTTAGGAATCCAAACCAATTTTGCCTACGCAACGGTGTGGGGAATTTGGGCTCCAAAAATCAACAGGGATTATAAGGATGGGGAAGACATTCGTCCATTAAAACCGACAGGAGTTCAAAATCAAAGGTTTGCCCAGCTAAAGTTTCAAGAGGAAGAAGCAAAAAAGATAAAAGCAGCTTCAGATACCATTCATAAAAGGAGCGTTCAGGATTTTGCCCATTGGACGTCCGCTACTGTCGATGCCGATCCTCTTTGGCTATTGTATTACAAACGAATGCTAAAACCTATTACTGAATTTCCCGATACACCTCAAAATTTTATCGAGTGGCGACTGAAAGACCTGCAAACGTTTGAAACACTCAGCTCAACAGGAGCATTAAAAAGACTTCAGGAAGAACTGGATCTCATCAAAGAAAAATATTCAATGTCCAGAAGTATGGATATGCCAAGGGGAAAAAGGTTCATTATGTACCACGAAACCCTTATCAAATGGCGAAAATTTGTTCAGGAATTAAGGAAGCACAACAACAAGACAACACTTCTTACAGATTACAAGAATATTCTGAAAAACCATTCAAATTTTGCTTTGCCACCTGCGTGGACACCTTCATCAGACGGGCAGATTGTTCAAAATATAATGAACCACTACAAACACCGATATTAAAAATGAATAAAACGATAACATTAACTTTTTGCCTATTAGCAATTCTTTTACCTGTAATGGGTTTCGCCCAGACAGACGGCGATTACAGTAATCTACTCCAATTTTTAAAAGGAGATGGCGCTTTTGAAAAATGGTTTATGGAGGTTTTTACCAAATTAGACAATAGTGTACAAGATAGCGCCGCCGGATCTGCTTTGGTAGGAAAAGCAATAGGCGGCTTAGGCGCTCTCATGTACCTTGGATATATGGGTTGGCAAATGGCGGCCGGAGATAGAGAATGGGAAATCACTCCAATGCTGAAACCAATTCTTATCGGATTTACGCTTGTTTATTGGAGTGGATTTGTCAGTATGATTCAAGCGCCATTTGAGGCCATTGCCGAACCCGGAATCTCAATTTTCAGCGAAATCGAATCGGAAGTCAATGATCTACGGGTTGAAAGATTTAAAAAACAGCAACAATTATTGGATGCTGTTATAAAACTGAAAGCGGAAGAAGATGCGAAGCAGGAAGTCATTGAGAATACCACTGAAGATGCTGATGATTCGTGGTTTGATATCAGTGAGGGATTGGATAAATTGATTCAGCCTATCAAAGAATGGTCAATACGAATGGAATTCCAAATGCAAAAATTAGTCGCAGAACTCATTGAGTTTTGTTGCCTTTCCATTCTTAGGATTTGTGTATATCTCATTTTCTTCATTCAAAATATATGGTCTTACATTTTAATCATTTTAGGACCGATAGCTGTTGGAATGGCTCTTATTCCCGGATTTGAAAATTCATTATACAGTTGGGTATCAAAATTCATCAACATTAATCTTTACACTTTTGTTGCCTATACGATCATCAACATCGGTCAGCAATTGATCGCTTCCGGTTATACAATGGAGATCGAAAGGTATGATACCTTATTATCCAATGGAACCATTACCAACTTAGACGCTTTGATGGTCTATGTGAGCAACTCCGGAATGATCTACAATCAGCTTTTCACCTGTGTTGCCTATGTTGTTACGGGAATCGGAGTACTAATGACCCCAACCATTGCAGACAGTATTGTTTCTGCAGGAGGGGCGGGAGCAATGACGAAAATGAAAAGTGCAGCAGGAAAAATGGCAAGCAGTGCTAAAACAGCAATATTGGCTGCCAAAACAGGAGGAGCTTCTGTAGCAGCAAGTGCAGCAGCAGGTTCAGCATCAGGCAGAGTTCAAAGAGCGATGAAAAAAGGAAAATAAATGTTGTACGAATGACCAACAACCAAACATTATCAACCAACAACTAAAATAAAGATGCTTATCAAAAATATAGAACAAAGAATCAAGATCAACAAGGTCATTTCTTTATCCACCATTGCTTTTGCTGTTTTCATTGTCATTGCCGGATTTTTCTTTGCATACAGAATGATCGAGGATTCCAGAAAATCAATTTACATTTTAGACAATGGCGTTCCGGTTCTTGCCAAGCAGACTGATGTCCTGCTGAACCGACCTGTTGAATATAAAGCTCAAATTGAATTATTCCACAGATTGTTTTTCACACTCGCTCCCGATGATACCTATATCAAGGATAATATTCAAAAGTCATTGTATCTTATTGATGACAGCGGAAAAAAGGAATATACGAACCTAAGGGAAAAAGGATTTTACAATCAAATAATAGCTTCCAGTTCGATGGTCAGTATCCATACCGATTCGATTACGCTTAGTATGGAACAAAAGAAATTTAGCTTTTTCGGTAAGCAGATGATCACAAGAAAATCTTCTGTCATTACGAGGAAGCTCATCACCGAAGGTTTCTTTGAAGACATCATCAGAAGTCCCAATAATCCTCACGGTGTGATTCTTAAAAACTGGCGAATCATCAATAACGAGGAACTGTCCAATCAAAATAAAAATTCTTACTAAAATGGAAACTACATTAAAACAAAAGGGTCAGAAATGGCTGCAGTGGGCAGTTCAAAATCCAAAGAAATTCTTCACGTATTCAATGATTCTACTGTCGGTTTCATTTATAGGGTCTCTAATTCAAGGTATCTTTTTCCCTTCCGAAACAGCATTTAAAATAAGACCTCCGGTTCTCTATTCTAAAAATAAGTCGAGTCAAAATCTATCTGTCAACAATGATAAAGAGATGGAAAAAATAGTACAAGAACTGAAAACTTTAAAAGTGAAAAGAGACAAAAACGCACTGAAAAAAGAAGACAGTTTACGAATTGACTACTTGTTCAACCAATACCAAAAATTAAAAAATGGACATTAAAAAAATAAATTTTAAAGAAAAAAAATATGTTCTGCCTCTTTTGGCTCTGCCATTTCTTTTTCTTTTCGGCTACGTAGGAGCACAGTTTCTCAAAGAAGATACTTCTGAAAAAAATAAACCAAAAGAATTGTCACTATCACTCGGCGATACGCAAGATTCCATTATGACCAAAAATGATGCGTATGATGCTTTTTTCAAAAAAGAGGATAACAGAACGATGCTTGGTGGTTTGGATAAAGAAGAAGATAGTTTATTGAACTATGATGACCAATTGTCACTGGACCAAAAAAGAAAAATTGACTCCTTAAAAGCAGAAAACGGAAGACAAAACAGATACCAGGCAAAAGAAAATCAATCCTCGTATTACAAACCAAATCAATCACAGAGGGATGACAAAGATTACAACAGGTCTTCAGAAATCATTAAAATGCTGAATGACAAATCTTACGGGAACCAAGAAGATAAATACGCAGATACACCAAAAGAAAAGACACAAAGTGTCCAACCAGACCCTGTAAAATATCTGAAAGAACAAATGCTCGTGATGGATTCTTTAGAAAAATCCCGTGATCCTGAGTACCAAAGTAAACTCGCAGCAGAACAAAAACTGAAGTCCAATAAAGAGAAAATGGAAGATTTTCTTAATTCAACTTTCAATGTGAGCAAATCCGGAATCAACAGTGGTTTCAATGCTTTCTATAAGGAGAAAGAAAACAGCTTTATCAAAGCGGTCATTGACGAAAATAACAAAGGCTTTCTTGGAAGCAGGATTAGGTTCCGATTGTTGGAAGACATCTTTGTCGGGAACAAAAAAATAATCAAAGGTTCGATATTATACGGACAAATCTCAGGATTTTCAATGCAGAGAGTCAATCTCAACATTGTATCTGTATTCACAAAAGGAGAAATCTATCCTGTCAATCTTTCGATTTATGATGTTGACGGGATGAAGGGATTGTACGTTCCGCAAAGCGTTTTCAGAGATATGATGCGGGAAATGGGAAGTAACTCAGTACAAGGAACTCAGATGGATATGGGCGGAAAAGGATTTTTCTCAAGCATTGGATCCAGCCTGTTTACATCAACATCTAAATCTATTGCCAACCTGATCAAAGAAAATAAAGCAAAACTGAAATACAACTCATATGTCTTTTTGATCGACGAAAATCAATTGAAAGATTCACAAAACCAACAAAAAAAATAAAACAATGAGAACTTTATTATACACCCTTTTAATATTCACAGCTCAATTTTTCACGGCTCAAACTGCAACCAAAGAACAGATTGTTTCCGATTTACCTGAGATTGAAATTACCGAAGGCATCAACCTGCATATTATCTCGCCTGAGCCCATTCAGTACGTGGATTTGTCAACAGAAAAACTGACTGGAGATTTGCCTTCTACAAACATTGCCAGAATAAAGATCACAGACCATCCTGATTCTGACGAGAAAGGAAAAATCAATATACCTTCCGTTTTTGTTAATGGAAATACTATTGGGATCATTACCGTTGTCGCACAATCTTTCATTGCACAGTATAAAGTGGTGCATAGAAATCAGGATAACCTCAATACGATTACCAATATTCATATACAGCCCGAAGCGATGCAGCCTGTAGAATTTGATAAAATGGTGTTCTCTAATCTTGAACTGAGAAAATTTTCGATGGATATTATTCGAAAAAAATCTGAAAAAAATCCGATTAGAGAAGAAAAAAATCTAAAACTCAGCTTCCAGCTCAATAATGTCTATGTGATGAGTGCTTATATTTTTTTAGATATGACCATCAAGAATAATTCTAATCTGAACTATGATATTGAGGATTTGAAATTCTCCTTGGAAGACAAAAAAATACACAAAGCCACCAATAACCAAAGTGTAGATCTAACACCCATTTTACAGCTCAATCCGCAGAAACACTTCAGAAAAAATTTCAGGAATATTTATGTTTTCAAAAAATTCACTTACCCAAACAGTAAAGTGATGATGATTCGCTTGATTGAAGAACAGCTCTCGGGGCGCACCATAGAAATGAAAGTCAACTATTCAGATATTCTGAAAGCAGATACCTTTTAATATTAAGACTATGGAAAATTTTACAGTTATGCTGTGTTTTGCACTGGTGATATTACTATTTACCTACCATTCTGTTGCTATAATTATTATTTATAAAAAACGAAAAGAATTTATCATTGCCTATAAAAGGGTGTTAAACCTTAAAGATTGGTGTGATAAAATATCTGAAGAGCCAGGTCACTCATACATTATCGAGAGTGTCGAAAAAAGAGGAAATGAATTAATAAATAAATTGAATCTGTTGAATGCCAAACTTGTTAAAATACAGGAACATCATAAAAATTTGCAGGAACGGCAACAGAAGCTACACGATAGTTTACTGGAAGAACACAAATTACTGAATCAATATTTCGAAAATTATTCTTAATGCAAGAGCAACAACACCAAATAAAGATCTATGGCTTTCTACAAAAAGCGGTGTACGCAGTCGTAGCACTCGATTGTGCTTCGCTTTTCTACCTTAATGCCAATGTTCCGGTAGTATCAAACTTGTTGAAAAATTTTTCAAAGTTGAGTTTTATCTACCCTCCTATCAATGCCAAATTTGCAACATTGATTCTGATTGGATTAGTGGCTGTCGGAACAAAAGCCAAGAAAAAGAAAGACCTTAATATTAGTAAAGAGATTATTGCTCCTATGATTTTGGGATTGCTGATGATTTTTTCTTCACTGGTTTGGCAGAATGAGGCAGGAAATGAAAAACTTCCAAGAGTGTTTCCCGGATTTAATCTCTATCAGGGAATCTATGCAGTTCTTTCTTTTTTAGGGGCAGTTATTCTTCAAATGGGTGCAGATAGTATTTCAAAACTGATGCAGCAGAAAATGGGAAAAGACCGATGGAATGTTGAAGAAGAATCTTTCGACCAAAATCAGGAATTGGTAACATCGGATGTCACAATCAATATTCCATACTTGTTCCGTTACAAAAACAAAAGCAATAAAGGTTGGATGAACATCAATCCTTTTAGAGGAACGATGGTCATTGGAACACCAGGTTCTGGTAAATCTTTTGGTGTGATCAATCCTGCCATAAGACAAATGATTGCAAAAGGTTTCTGTCTCTGCATCTACGATTTTAAATTTCCTGATCTAGCACAGATTGCATACTACCATTATTTGTTGAAAAAAAGTAAGGAAGCAGACTACGATTACAATTTCCACGTCATTAATCTGAAAGAGGTTGAAAAATCAAAACGAGTCAATCCATTTCACAAAAAGTACATCCAAACTTTAGCAGAAGCCCAGGAAATGGCAGAATCAATGGTTTCATCTCTACAGAAGGGAGGTTCGAGTTCCGGAGGTGGTTCTGAAGCTTTCTTTACCCAATCCGCCATCAATTTTCTGTCTTCCTGTATTTATTTTTTTGCAACATTTGAAAATGGAAAATATTCTGATCTGCCTCATATTCTTTCCTTTATGAACCGCAGTTATAAAGAAATTTTTGACACACTTTTTACCAACGAAGAAATTTTCTCTTTGCTTTCGCCTTTCAAAACGGCGTATGACAACAAAGCGTTTGATCAGCTGGAAGGACAAATTGGAACTTTGAAAATATTCCTTTCCCGATTGGCAACTAAAGAAAGCTTTTGGGTGTTTTCGGGAGATGAAGTGGAATTGAAGATTACTGATCGTGAAAATCCATCCATTATCATATTAGCATCAGATCCGGGAACACAGGATATTAACTCAGCCCTTTATTCCTCGGTGTTAAACAGGACTTTAAGATTGATCAATTCCAAGCACAATTTACCGGGAGGAATTATCGCAGACGAATTTCCGACGATTTATATTCATAAAATTGATAACATCGTGGCCACTGCAAGAAGCAATAAAGTTGCTGTAATGCTTGGATTACAAGAAATTCCGCAGCTCAGACAGTTCTACAAAAAAGAAGTTGCAGATACTATTTCTGCGATTGTTGGAAATATTATTTCCGGTTCTGCCAGAGACAAAAATACATTGGATTGGTTGGAAAAACTATTTGGGAAAATTAAACAGAAATCATACTCACAATCAATTTCACAGCAAGGGACGACCACCAGTATTAATGAAAAGATGGACAATATGATTCCTGCCGGAAAAATTGCGGCTCTGAAAACCGGAGAAATGGTTGGAATGATCGCACAGGGAGAAGAAAATGATGCTGAGGAATATAAAACGTCTGCAATTAGTGGTAAAATTAACCTGGATATGAAAGCGATTCAAGAAGAAGAAAAAAACTATGTTAAAATGCCATCTTATTACTCTTTTGTAGATAAAAAAGGGGTTAACCGCAAAGAAGAAGTGCTGATGACCAACTTTAGAAAGATCAACAAAGAAGTGGAACTCATTGTGAATGAAAATATTAAAGCTGCGTAAAATGAAAAAACTAAAATACACATTTACATTGATGGCGCTGTTTTACAGCTGCTTATGCTTTGCCCAATTCAATACGATTACACCAACAATACCGAAAAAATCTGAAAATCCAAAGGTATCCGAAAAATCTAATATTGAAGATAAGGTAAAACAAAAGAAGGCTAAGAAATCTTGGAAGCAAGTTTTAAATATCACCACAAAATCAGATTTAAAAAATGAAACCAAAGGTTCGACGAAGTGGTTAACGAGTCAAATAGATTCACTGAAAACACTGATTAAAGAGTATAGCAGTGTAAAAGAAATACGAAAAAATGAGTTTGAAAAACTGAAAGATTCTTTGATGCTGCAAGCACAAAATAGAGTAGAAGAAACAAAGAAAGCATCAAAAAAACAAAACTTTTTTACAACGTATGATTTTGTAGACGAACCTGCAGCATCTTTTTCAAAAATTGTAATGCCTCTTAAAAACAAGATCACCATTACATCTTCTTATGGGACAAGAACTCATCCTATTTTCGGAACAAAAAAAACGCACAACGGCATCGACCTTAAAGCCAGTTATGAGAATGTCTATTCTGTAATGGATGGAATTGTTGCAGCAACCGGTTGGGATTCTAAAGGCGGAGGGAATTTCATAAAGGTAAAACATTTTAACCGTTTCGAAACTTCCTATCTACATCTTTCAGAAATGTATTATCGAGCTGGAGAAATAGTAAAAGCTGGATTTGTCATCGGAAAAAGCGGGAATACCGGAAACTCCACAGGACCACATCTGCATTTTTCGGTGAAAGAATTCGGACAAAACATCAATCCTTCTCATTTTTTAAATGACCTCATAAAAGTAAACAATTTAATAGCAACATACAATGAATAACATAACCTTACCTACCGATGAACTGAAAAAATACGGAATTATTAATGAGGATAATTCTTTCTCTAAAAAGCTAAATATAGAGGATGTTCAGAAATTTCTGCAAGGATATACCATCGTTGCAGACCACGACAAAAACAGGGCGACTTTTCAGCTGACTGATAATAATACTAAACTGAAGGTCATCTTTTTGGAAAGAGATAAAAGTATTTCTGACATCCTCGAAAACAGTAAAAATAATATTCAATATACTGATGTCAAGAATGTTTCTAAATCTGAAAATGAACTGAGTTTCGAAAAAAAAGCTTTCATTTTTGACAAAGAGACCGAAAAAGTAGTTGAATTTGATTTCATTAAAAATGCAAGAGAATTGACCGCAATTATTGCAGATAAAAAAAATACAGAAGAACTTAACCGTTACATAGCAGAACTTCTAAAACTTAAATCTTTTCTGCAAGATAAAATTGTTCAGTTCCCAGAAATGGCAAAAGAAATTACGAATGATTTGAATATTGTATCCAAAGAATTTAATACAGTTGCTGGAATCTCTGAAAAGCAAAATCACTCTCAAAAGCAGGAAAAATCAGATTTACAACTAAATGTGAACGACCCTGATGTCTATCAGGATGCCAATCGAATGAGAGATGAGGAAAGCCAAGAGCAGGACGAGGAAATACCAAAGTCAAGAGGTTTTAGAAGATAGCTTAATAGGTGGAAAAAATGGAAGACAATCTAACCTGGTTTGATAAGAATATAGTTCCCAGAACGAAGGCTTATAAAAATTTTGTGAAGGAAATTGAAAACACTTCACCTGAACAGTTTTTTCGGGACGGAGAGAGGCTGTTTACCGATAGAGAGAAAAAGTTTATGGCAATTCATCAATCTAAGGGAAAAGAATTTATTCAAGGTTCAAATTTTACATTGAAAACATTTTTCAATTCAAATCAGGGTTTCCCTATTGAGGATAAATTTAATACTACCGCTGAATTAGTCAGATTTATTGAAAAGCAGCAACTAGCCAATAAACATTTGATTTTGCAAAATAACAGGGAGTCTACTGAAATTGCTATAAGTAATGAGTCCATAAAACAGAAATTTCTCTCTGATCTCTGGGCTCAGGAATTGGAGAAAAAAACTGATTTAAGTTCCGGATTGACCTATACGCAAATTGATGAAAAGCAAGCTCATCATTATCGAAATTATGAAGTTGAAGCTGTAAAGTTATCATTAGAAGGGGTTCATCAAATTGAAATGACTGATCTGGAAGAAAATGCAGACTTTTTTTCAGATGAAGGCTTTGAAGAAAATTTAACCCCTGCATCTGACCTTCCGGACGGCTGGACCTGGAACGATTACGATGATGGGAGTGGCTCGCTGAAGAGTCCAAGCGGTCATAGGTATTACAGCTATGATCTGCAAACTCAGGAATATACATTACCGTACGGTCGGCGAGAATGGACAGGTATGAGAGATTTTTATGATGCTCCAAAAAGTTTGAACGAATTCAAAAGCTATGTCGAAAACGACTTAAAAGCAAAAGCGGTGCAAAATAATCTTTATCCGAAACTTTCCGAAGAGGAAAAAAATGATATTCTCAAATACAGGATCTTTATGAAAGAAAACGAATTCATACTGGAGAACTTGCAGATCACAGCGAGCCAAAGAAAAGCTTATTCAGAGAAAATGGAATTCGGAACAACAGATGGAGATTATTCTCTTACAAAGGCACAAATGGACACAATCCCAAATGTTATTGATGGTCATACGTTGTCAAAAAATGACAAATACGAATTGGCTTTCGGCCTATTGGAAAAACAGCTATATGGGGAATCCTACGAATTATTGGATAGCGGTGAAATTCTAAAAAATTATCTGGATGAAAATGTTTTTTCAAGAAACAGAATATTAACAATGAATGATATAAAATTTAACAATCAAACCCCAAACATTATGGAAACACAGAACGAATATGAACCATCTCAGTATCCGAAATTTCAATTAAAATATCTTGGTTTCGGAGAAGGAGAACAACTGCACAAAGATTTAGAAAACGGAATTAATGCTCCCGAAAAAGAGTTCGAAATTAAAACCACTTCCGACAAAACGATGCCCGGAAATGAAATGGAATTCACGTTAAAATTCAATAAGATAGAAAATGGAAGTGTCTTTATGAATTTTTATAATGCTAAACTCACTAAAGCAAATGGCGACGTTATCTCCCACAATTTTCCTGTTAACAGGGTGAATACATTTACTGCTAAAGAAGCAGTCAACCTTTTGGAAGGGCGTACGGTAAAAATACAATTTCACAATCCGAAAACAGAAAAAATAGAACCTGCATTTGCCAAACTGAATTTTAACGAACCCAAAACCGAAAAAGGAAATTACAATTTCCAGAATTTTTACAAAAATTATGGAGTTGATACGGCTCAGATCGTAGAAAAATCCAAACTGATCTTCGATAAGCCGGAATGGAAGGAAAGTACCATAAAATCTTTGGAAAAAGGAAATATCGTGAAGGTAAAATTTGAATTGGATGATAAAGTAATAGAAGGCAAAGCGGTGCTGAATCCGCAATACAAAAATCTGAATCTGTATGATTCTGATATGAACAGAATCAATACCAACAAGCCTTTAGAAGGTTTGGAACAAGACAACAAGCACGAAAAAAATAACGTGAAAGAACAAAGTATTAAACGATAGATAACACTTACAACCAATCATTTATTTCCCAGCGGTAAGTCAAATTAATTAGGCTGCCGCTTTTTTAAACCCTATATCTATGAAAAAACTTTTAATACTACCCAGCTTGTTTTTTCTTTTTGTAAGCACTTCCTGCCACAAAGAAATCAAATCCGAAAAAGGAGGAATCGATGTTGTCTCCAATGTATATTTTGATGTTTCCAAAAATCTGAACAATATCCAAAGTTTTCATTTGTCAAGCCTTAATTATTCAGGAGATTCCATAATAGAAAGGATTCCGGATGTTGATGCTCCCGAAATAACCCAACAGATTTATTTCATTAAAGATTCATTGTGCTATACTATTGAAAATGAAAATCCCGGCAAAATTATTCTGTCAGACATCATAAAGAAACAAAAGCCGCTTTCGGTTGAAAAGAAAAAAGGAGGAACATTGTTTTCTCAGGAAAAAATCCCCAATTACAGAAACAGAAAAAATCTGAATGATACGGTTTTGTTTAAGAAAAAATACAAACGATTTGAAATCAACTCACCTTGGATGTACACCCGGTTTTACATTTATCCAACGGATACTATTTTACCGTACTCTATTTACAAACACGCGGAAAAGGACTACCACGGAAGGCTCGAAAGGATTGATTCTTACAATAAAAAGACGGACATATTCGTGACGCTTCAATTAATATCAAGAAAAAACTGGGACAGTGAAGCCAAAGAAATTTTTGAATTTAACCACTTCATAAAAAACAGAAAAAAGTGAAAGATGAAGATTTTTTTAATGAGATAAATGATGACATTTCTGTAGTTGAAGGAAATAAAAAGGAACTTATTGTTTTCACAAACAGTAAGGATATGCTTTCATTCTTGGAGCTTCTTCAATTGAACAAGCAAGTCAATAATAGAACAATTATTACCTTAAATTCCGGTTCCAATAGCAAAAAGTTCCTCAATAGATACCAGAATTATGATGGCAAAATGTTTTTATGTCTGAGCGGGGACAGAACAGGAAATGCAATAACCAGAAAAATTCTTACAGAATTTAATGGCAAAAATATCAAAGACGTTCGTCCGTTGTATGAAATTTCTGAAAATGGGAATCAAGACCTGACCGAATATTTAGAGAATAAACTCAATTTTCAAGATAAAAATACTAATTTAGTTGAACCAAAAATTTCTGAAAATGAAAGCAATGCAATTGAATCCGGAACAACATCCGATCCTCAGCAAGTGGGAAACGGAACACCTGAACAAAACACTGGAGAACTTGGCTCAAAAATCCAATCCGAGCAAAACGGAAGTTACGAAAGCGGACAAGCAGTGGGCAGCAACAATGCTGGAAATGGACTTGCAGGCACAGAACGGAGCGATTTGGGAAACCGAAACCGAGGAAGAGGATCCAATGGAGGAACACAACCGCAAAATGATGAAAAAAATGAGGGAAGAGAATATTCCTTGGGCGGAATCGTATCCGGGAGAGCTATATCCGATAGAAGAAGATCCGATAGAAGACCTTCCGAGGTAAGTGAAAATTCAACAAATAAGGTAGAGCTAGATGTTCTCATTTCAAAATATAAAGGGCGAAAACTTAATAATGAACAAGTTGCGGAAGTAGTTTCTGCAGCTTGTTTTGTTTCTAATGACAACAGAATTCTTCTCAAAGAAAATCTGAAAGTCACGGATGATTTAAAAGAAATCTGCAATCAATTCCAAAGTGGCGGAACCGCAAAAGAAGGCAGAGGGATTTTAGATGAATATTACACACAAGATAAAATTGTCGATGCAGTCCGCAATTTAATCAAAGACCATTTCAAAACTCAAAAAGGAATTTCTGTTTTAGAACCCAGCGTTGGTACAGGAAATTTTATCTATGCCACTCGCGAATTATCTGTAAATTCTAAAATTACAGGCTTTGAAATCAACGAAACCACGGCGAAAATTGCAAAAATTCTACATCCCGAAGTCGAGATCAACCTTCGTTCGTTTGAAACTGAATTTATTGATGACAGAGGTAATAAAAAAGACTCAAAAGATTTTTCAGAAAGATATGATTTGGTCATCGGAAATCCGCCTTATGGCGAACATCGTGGGCTTTACAAAGGATTAGGCGAAGAACCTAAAATTTCAAAATACGAAGATTATTTTGTTAAACGGTCATTAGATTCTTTGAAACCCAACGGCGTTTTGGCGATGGTTCTTCCATCAGGTTGGCTCAACCGACAAAAGAATTTACAGAATGCTAGTGTTTTGGAAGGTTTCCGTTTACCCAATGGCGCTTTTGCAGGAACACAAATCGGAACGGATATTATCATTCTCAAAAAAAACAATCACCAGATTTCTGCGGATATTTCCAAATATTTTGAAAATAATCACACAAGAGTTCTCGGGGAAAACCGTGAGAAAACCAATCGTTTTGGGCGTTTGGAAAATTATATCCACGGAAATTTGGATGAAGCTCTCTTTAAGATTGAACAATTTAAAAATAAAAAAGAAACCGAGAGAATCGGAAATCTTTTTGAAGATTTGTTTTTAGAAAATACTGAGTCCAATTCTGTTACAAAAGTTCCTGTAAAAAAAGAAATTATTGCGGAGAAAATAGATGAGTTGAATTTAACAGAAACTCAAGAAAAAATTGAATTGGTACTTTCTAAACTCAATAACATCAAGTTTAAATCTCCCACCATTACGACTGAAATAAGAAAGTATGAAAAACTGCGCGAAGATTTAATCACAAAACCAGCATCGTTTTCAGAAGAAAAATTAAAAGAATTGATAGAAAAAAGTGATAGAATAATTTCTATTCACAATACGAGAACTGAGAATGAATATAAAGTCCAAACGGAGCCTTCCATAAAGAAAGGAATTTTAAAATATCAATTCTCCAAACAGGATGAAATTGTAAATACTTCCTTGCAAAATAGTTCAAACATTACGAAAGAACAAATTGAAGCATTCAGAGATACATCTTACGATGGAACGCTCAACAATCACGAAAAACATTCCAAATTTTCAAATTATTCTGATGGAGTTTGGATTCACGATTTTTATTATGCAGAAGGAAATATTTATGCGAAGTTAGAGCAGCTCGAAAAAGATTTTGCAGATAAAAATGCTGTTGGTGGAACGGAAAATCAGTACGAAAAACAAAAAGCATTATTAGAAAATGTTCTACCAAAAGCGAAATCTTTAGATGAAATTTATATCAGTCCGAACCACGAGTTCGTGCACAAATTTGAGTTAGGCCAAATAGAAAAAGACCAATATAATCATATTACAAAACGTACCGAATCAGTCATTGTAGATTACAATCTTGCGGAAAGATTCAAAGACTTTGTAGGCACTTTGTCAAGTGAAGCCTTTGCGGGTTCTTCAGCTTGGGAAGTGCGAAGCTTTGTAGATAATGAAACGGTTACAGGAAGCGATAAAGAGCGAAATGCGTTAGTCAGAGAAAGACGAAAAGCTGCTGCGAATGATTTGTTTTACAAATTTGTACGTGAAGAATTATCAGATGACATTAGAACTCGTTTTGTAAAAGATTTTAACCGCAATTACAATAACATCCACGTTCCGGATTATTCTAAATTCCCATTGTTTTCAAAGATTCATAAGAATTTCAAAGGAAAGGAATTTAGATTAGCAGAGGTTCAGAAGGCGGGAATCGGAAGACAGACCACAAAAGGCGTAGGACTTTTAGCGCACGAAGTGGGTTATGGAAAAACATTGTCCGGAATCCTTTCAATGCACGAAGCAATGGAAAGAGGAAATGCGAAAAGACCAATCATCGTAGTTCCGAATGACAGCATTATGAAACAATGGGTGGAAACGATTTTTGAAACGATTCCCAACGCGAAAGTTAATGTTTTAGGGAATTTGGGGAAAGATTATGACCTTTCAAAATTTGATAATAAAGACGGAGAAATAACCATCGTTACTTATGAAGGTTTTAACAATATTGGATTTTCATCAGAAATAACCGAAGAACTTTCGTCAAAATTCAGTTACATCTCTGCAAGTGAAATGAAGGGCGTTACCAATACCGAAAGAGACCTCCAAATTGAGTTTCAGAAAGAAAAGGAGATTGAGGGAAAAATGAAGCGTGGTAAAATCTATGACTGGGAAGATTTTGGATTCGACCATTTGACTTACGACGAAGTTCACAATGCCAATCATATTGTAGGAAAAGTAAAAATTGAGGACCGAAGATTTGCGTCCGATTTTAGAAGTCAAAACCAACAGACTTCCAAACTGGGAATCAATACCTGGATGGCAGCTCAGTACATTCAAGACAAAAACGACGGAAGAAATGTGACCTTGCTTTCCGCAACGCCTTTTACCAACAAGCCTTTGGAATATTATTCCATTCTTTCTTTAATAGCAAATAAAAGATTAGAAGAATCGGGATATTTCAACGTCAATACTTTCTTCGAGACCTTTATGGAAGCGGATAATGATATGGAAATTGATGCAAAGGGTGATGTGAAATTTAAAGCCAACGTTCGGAGATTTAAAAATAATTCGCTGTTTCAACAATTACTTTCGGAATTCATTGATATAAAAGGAGAAGAAGACAATCCTGAATTAATTCGTCCCAACAAAATTAACAAAGAATATAAAATTGAACAGAATGATCTCACAAGAGAACAGTATGAGCTGCTCAATGAAAATTTCAGTGAGACTGAAAAAGGAGCAATTTTAACACATATTCTCAATGCCAGATTGATTGCTATTTCACCGTATTTATCGCCATTTTATGATGGCGAAGAACCTTCAATAAAAAAATTCATAGAAAATTCTCCGAAGTTAAAAGACACGATGGATTTGATAAGGCAGAACAAAAAAGATCTTCCTGACTCAGGACAAATTGTGTATTCTGAATTAGCAGTTGCTCAGTTTCCAAAAATAAAAGAATATCTCATAACAGAAATTGGTTACAAACCCGAAGAAATCGGAATCATTACCGGGGCGACCAATAAAAACCAAAGAATTTCTATTCAAAATGATTTTAATGAAGGAAAAATAAAAGTAGTTATTGGAAGTGAAGCCATTCAGGAAGGAATGAACCTTCAGGAAAACACAACCGATGTTTATATGCTTACGTTGCCATATAATTTTACGTCACTCCGACAAGTGGAAGGACGAGCCTGGAGGCAAGGAAACAAGAACGAAAATGTGCGGGTTAATTTTATGCTGACCAATGACAGTATTGATGTGTTTATGCTTCAAAAACTGCAATCCAAACAGGCAAGATATTTAGAAGCAATGAAAAAAGGAGCCGATGTTTTGGATATTTCAGACATCAGGACTCAAGAATTAAAAACCTCCATCATTACCAATCCCGAAACCAGAGCCAATATCGAAATCGAACTCATTAAAAAGAAGATTGAAAGTGAAAAAAATAAACATTTGGCCGATAGTGCATTTGTTCTGAGAAAATATGAAGATGTTTTGAAAGTAAAAGAATTGGTAACCCAAGCCGAGCATTCATATAATAGAATTGAAGGCTATTCGAAAAATGGCGATGCAAATGCTGAATATTGGGCAACCCAATTACCATCATATCAAAAAACAATTGAACTTCATAAAGTTCAAGTACAAGAAGTAATTGAAAATTTAGCTCAGAAAGGAATAGATGTTACTCAAATTGAATATCAAACCAAAATGACTGAAGATAAAATTGCGGAACTGGATAAAAAGCTGGAAGAGCTTCCAGCAGTTAGAGAAAATTTAGTAGTTCAATACAGAATAGAAAAAGAGGAACAGCTTAAAGCGAATGAAAATAGAAATTATGTGAGAGAAAGAGCGAGGGAAAATACAGTTTTATATAACAATTTAACAACAGTAGATTTTATAGATAAAGTATTAAACCAAAAAGAGAATATTTACTTAGATAATTTTCAGAATGTTGTCCGAAGAAGGTAGTTATTTATTTGTATATAGCTTAGTAAGATATATTTATATTGATTGTTTAGTACGGATTATTAAAAGAGATTTGTGCTTTGTAAGATACTGTAGTATAAATAATTTTTTTTAAAAGTCTTGTTAGTAATAAATTTTAAAAAAATAGATAAAATTTAATATATATTTATAAATGTAAAATAATTAACTTTGTCGCATGAATTTTCTAAGATTGCTTTTTACAGTCTACTTCATGGCATTATCATTAATGCCATGCATGGATGTTGCAAAAGCGCAATCAAAAAATGAAAATGTATCATATTCCTATATAAAATCTGAGCAAAACGATGCTCATTCAAAAACAGATTCTTGTTCTCCTTTTTGTTATTGTAATTGCTGCAGAATCAGCGTTACTTCGCTCAAAATAAATCCTGTTTTAGAATATCGTAAACAGATAAAAGAGTACTATTCTAAAAAAATTCTTTTCATAAAGAATGACTTTGCATATTTGGTGTACGATCAGATATGGCAACCTCCTAAAATATAATTTTTGTTAATCAGACGGAAGAATTGTCTTTCGTCAAAACAGTTATGGAAACATTGCAATAGCATTGCGTTGTATTCTTACTCATTTTTGTCGCTCGATTTTTAGAACAAATAGTTGTTCCAAAAGGTAGTTGTGACATTCAATAAAAATTATATTCTCATGTTAGATAAAATCATAAGATTTAGCATCAAGAACAAGATTGTCATTGGTATAATGACCTTGTTGTTGATTATTTGGGGAGTTTGGAGCGCAACCAAACTTCCGATCGATGCCACACCCGACATCACCAACAATCAGGTTCAAATAATCACGGTATGTCCTACTTTGGCCGGTCAGGAAGTTGAACAGTTGGTGACATTCCCTATAGAACAGAGTATTGCTAATGTTCCTGATATTGAGGAGACCAGAAGTATTTCACGATTCGGTTTGTCTGTAATCACTGTTGTATTTAAAGAAGAGGTTGACGTTTATTTTGCCCGCCAATTGATCAGTGAAAAGCTGAAGCAGGCTGCTGAAGAAATTCCAAAAGGAATTGGCACACCAGAGTTGGCTCCGGTAAGTACAGGACTTGGGGAAGTATATCAATACATCCTTCATCCAAAGAAAGGAAGTGAGAAAAAATACGATTCCAAAGAACTTCGTACAATGCAGGACTGGATCGTTCGAAGACAGCTTAATGGTACTCCCGGAGTTGCAGAGATTAACAGCTTCGGAGGACAGCTAAAACAATATGAGGTCGCTGTTAACCCTGATCGTCTACGAGCGATGGGAGTTAGTATTTCTGATATTTTTGCAGCTCTTGAAAAAAATAATCAGAACACAGGCGGAGCCTACATTGACAAAAAGCCTAATGCTTATTTTATCCGTGGAATTGGACTTGTGACCTCTCTTGAAGATGTTGGGAATGTTGTAGTTAAAAATGAAACAGGGAGTGTGCCTATATTCATTAAAGATGTTGCTGAGGTTCGTTTGGGAAGTGCGGTTCGATATGGTGCCATGACATTTAATGGTGAGGTGGATGCTGTAGGTGGAGTGGTGATGATGCTTAAAGGTGCTAATAGTAATGAGGTAGTGCAATTAATCAAAGAAAAAATACCAACTATTCAAAAATCTTTACCTACTGATGTGATTATTGAGCCTTATTTAGACAGAACTAATCTAGTTGGCAGAGCTATTGATACTGTCGAGAAAAATCTTATCGAAGGAGCGTTGATAGTGATTTTTGTGCTGGTAGTATTTCTCGGTAATTTACGAGCCGGTCTTATTGTGGCATCTGCCATTCCGTTGTCCTTACTCTTTGCTTTGGGAATGATGAACGTTTTCGGAGTAAGTGCCAACTTAATGAGTTTAGGGGCGATTGATTTTGGATTAATTGTCGACGGAGCTGTTATTATTGTTGAAGCGACTCTTCATCACTTAGGATTGCGGAAAACAACACGTCTTCTTACCCAGTCTGAGATGGATGAAGAGGTATTTCTTTCAGCTTCTAAAATCAGAAGCAGCGCAGCATTTGGGGAGATTATTATTTTGATTGTCTACATTCCTATTTTAACGTTAGTAGGTGTTGAGGGTAAGATGTTTACTCCGATGGCTAAAACTGTAGGTTTTGCAATCTTTGGTGCATTGATATTATCATTGACCTATATTCCAATGATGAGTGCACTTTTTTTATCGAAGAAAATCTCGCATAAAGAAAATTTCTCAGATAAAATGATGAACCGACTCCAAAAAATCTATCAACCTCTACTAGAGAAAGCTTTAAAAGTAAAATATTGGTTAGTAAGTGTTACTGTTGCATTATTTGCAGTTTCATTATTTATATTTGGAAGAATGGGGGGCGAGTTTATCCCTCAACTCCAAGAAGGTGATTTTGCTTTTCACTGTATTCTTCCACAGGGAAGTTCATTAAGTCAGAGTATTGAAACCTCTATGCAGGCCTCCAGGCTGATCAAGCAGTTTGACGAAGTTAAAATGGTTGTAGGGAAGACCGGTGCTGCTGAAGTGCCTACTGATCCAATGCCTCCTGAAGCTACTGATATGATGGTGATCTTAAAACCGCAAAGTGAATGGAAAACAAAAAAATCATATGATGAATTAGCAGATGAGATCTCTGAAAAGCTTGAAGCTATTCCCGGGGTATTTTTCGAAAAAAATCAACCGATCCAGATGCGTTTCAATGAGTTGATGACAGGAATCAGACAAGATGTAGCGGTTAAAATTTTCGGTGAAAATTTAGATTCTTTAGCGATATATGCGGATAAAACAGCAAAAATTATTCAGTCTGTTAATGGTGCGAGTGCTCCACAGATCGAACGTGTTAGTGGTCTTCCGCAAATTAATGTTGAATATGACCGCACAAGAATGGCTAATTACGGGCTGAATATTGAAGACGTAAATACTGCTGTAAGTACTGCTTTTGCAGGTCAGGCTGCAGGTCAGGTATTTGAGAATGAAAGAAGGTTTGATCTGGTGGTTCGTTTGGATAGTTTACATAGAACCAGTATTGATGATGTCAACAATCTGATGGTGTCTACGAAGACAGGAATACAGATCCCGCTTTCACAGGTGTCCAATATCAATTATAAACTTGGCCCCGCACAGATTAGTCGTGAGGCAGGTAAAAGGAGAATCGTCATTGGTTTTAACGTAAAAGGCCGAGATGTAGAAAGTGTAGTAGAAGAAATCCAGCAGAAGCTTAATAAAGAAAAATTACCATCAGGATATTATTATACATATGGCGGACAATTTGAGAATCTTAAAGCTGCCAGTAAACGACTGACCATTGCTGTACCTGTATCATTATTTTTGATCTTTATGCTGTTATATTTTACTTTTGGTTCGCTAAAGCAGGCTGCCTTGATCTTTACGGCAATTCCAATGAGTGCTATCGGCGGTATATTCGCGTTAATGCTTCGCGGTATGCCTTTTAGTATCAGCGCGGGAATTGGGTTTATTGCATTATTTGGTGTAGCGGTACTTAATGGTATTGTGTTGATCGGAACATTTAACGAGTTAGAGAAGGAAGGTGAAACCAATATTTTAAAACGTGTGATGGAAGGAACTAAAACTCGTCTGAGACCTGTTTTAATGACAGCCACAGTCGCATCATTAGGATTTTTACCTATGGCAATTTCAACCGGAGCCGGGGCAGAAGTTCAGAAACCTTTGGCGACCGTTGTAATCGGGGGACTGGTTACAGCAACTTTCTTGACTCTTTTTGTTTTACCGATGTTATACATTATCTTCAGTACTAAACTAAAAATCAAAAAGCCTTCAGGTAATAAGCCACTGACAGCGGTTTTAGTTTTAGGTTTTTTATTCATTGGACAGACCTTTAACGCACAACAAGGTACCCCTGTTACAGTTGAGGAAGCTACGAGCATCGCATTGACCAACAATAATTTAATGCGGTCGAAAGATTTGGATATTAAAGTAACAGAGGCACTGAAACCTACTGCTAAAGAACTTCCAAAAATGAGTTTAGATGCTCAGTTAGGCCAATACAACAGTAAAAAATTCGATCAATCTTTTTCTATATCTCAAAGTATTCCGTTTCCAACATTGTTTAAAGCAAGAAGAGAACTTATCGCTGAACAGATCAAAGGAAAGCAGATCAATAAGGAGATTTCGGTCAACGAACTTGCAAGACAGGTTAGGACCTATTACTATCAGATCGAATATCTGCAATTTAACCAGTCAAAATTAAAAAATCTGGATAGTTTATATCAGGATTTTATAAGAATTGCTACGGTCAGATTTAAATCAGGAGATATTAAAAAGATAGAGATCAATACTGCAGAAACTCAGAAAGGGGAGATCAATTTGTTGTTGAAGCAAAATGAAGTTTATTTGAATAATGCATACAAAAACTTAAAAACCTTATTGAATACTTCGGGAGACATCTCGGTTCCTTATAACACAAATTATGAGCCCCTGAAAGCTAATTATGTATTTGACAGCGCGTCAATAGCGAATCATCCAACAGTAAGGTCTTACTATCAGGAGATGACCATAGCAGAAAAAAATAAAAACGTTGAAAGGTCTCTGGGCCTACCTGATTTCAGTATAGGTTACACCAATCAGTCTTTAATCGGTACCCAGACGATCAATGGTATGGATCGGAATTTTAATGCGGGAAATAGATTTCACGCAGCAACTATTGGCGTTACGATTCCCCTGACTTTCGGTGCTACAAAAGCGAGAATGCAATCTTGGGAGTTCCAAAAGCAAGTAGCGGAATCTAATGCAAAATTACAGCAAAAACAGCTGGAAGCGCAACTGGAAAACGCTTTGAATCAATATCAGCAGGATGTAGAGCAATATAATTATTATATTAATCAGGCTATACCCAATGCTGAGAAAATAGCTAAAGCCGGACAATTGGGATATAAAACAGGAGAAATTTCCTACGTTGAATATCTTTTTGCGCTTCAGACTTCTACCAATATTCAATTAAAGTATCTCGAATCGATTCAACAGGTTAATCAATCTGTTATTACCATTAATTCTATCATAAACAAATAAAATGAAAATTAAATATAATATAGTATCTACGCTGTTAATTTCTTTTTTAGTCTTAAGCTGTGGAAAAAAAGAAGCCTCTGAGGAAACGGAAGTAAAAGCAAAAACCGAACAGGTAGAGGAGGCTCATGAAGAGGCACCGCAAACGATCGCGGCATTAACAGAAGAACAAATGAAAGCAGTCGGAATCTCCTTAGGTAAAATTGAGATGAAAGATCTGACCTCACTTGTTAAAGCCAATGGTGTATTGAGTGTTCCCAACAATAGAAAAGCTACCGTTACCTCTCTGTATGGTGGGGTGATTAAGACATTAAATGTACAGATAGGAGATCATGTGAGGAAAGGGCAGGTAATTGCATCAATCAATAATCCCGAGTATATTCAGCTTCAGGAGCAATATCTTACAGTGAACAGCAGGATCGCGTTTGCTGAACAGGAATATAGAAGGCAACGTGAACTATTTGATAATGATGCCGGAGCAAAAAAGAATCTGCAAAGCTCTGATGCTGAATTAAAAAGTTTAAGAACCCAAAGATCATCACTACAGAGACAGCTCCAGCTTATGGGGATCAGCCCGGGTAAAGTAAGCAATGGTAATCTACGATCTGGGTTGGTTATAACTTCACCGATCAGTGGAACCGTAAGCAGTATCAATGCGCAGATTGGAAGTTATGTTGATGTGGCATCACCAGTTCTTGATATTATTGATAATAGTTCTATCCATTTAGATCTTCAGGTTTTTGAAAAGGATCTACCTAAAATGAAAGTTGGACAAACTGTACAGTTTAAGCTGACCAATAATCCGGAAACTTTGTATAACGCTACCGTATTTAGTATCGGGTCGTCATTCGAAAATGAGAGTAAAACGATCTCTGTACATGCGAGTGTTACAGGAAATAAAGTGGGGTTGATCGATGGGATGAATGTTACCGGAATGGTAAGCCTTGGAAACTCAAGCACCGCTGCCGTTCCTGATGAAGCAATCGTGGAAGCTGACGGTAAATTCTATGTTTTCATACAGACTTCTAAAAAGCCTGAAGAACATGCTGAAGAGGAAGAAGGGGGTGAGAAAGAGGAAGGTACAAAAGAGGCAGCGCATACCAAGAATCAAGGAAAAACATTGAATTTTGAGAAAATAGAAATTGTTAAAGGTTCTTCAGATCTAGGTTATACTGCAATCACTCCAGTGACCAAAATTGCACCTGATACAAACATTGTGGTAAAAGGTGCATTCTTCGTCAATGCTAAATTATCTAATTCAGGAGGGCATGAAGATTAGATTTATTATTACGAAAGCCTTTATATAAAAGTTTCAGCTGTAATAAAAAATAACATTATGCTACGAATCGAATTAAATCGTGAACTACGTATCATAATGTTATATCAAATCTATAAACAAAAGTTATGTTACTAAACAAGAAAATTTCAATCTGGTATTTTATTGATCAAATTAAAAGCCAAATATTACTGATTGTTATACTTGCTGTAGGTATAGGTTTGTTGGATCTGCATCCTATTTTCAAAAAAATATCAATTCCATTAAGCATTCCCGCAATTTTAGGAACTGCTGTATCACTGCTACTTGCATTTAGGACGGCGCAGTCATACGAGAGATGGTGGGAAGCAAGAACCGTTTGGGGTGCTATTGTTAATGATTCCAGGTCTCTTATCCGATTAATTATTCAGTTCATTCCTCAGGATAGTGCGGACGTTAAAATATTTGCAGAAAGACAAATCGTATGGGTCTATGCGTTAGGCGAAGCATTAAGAAAACAGCCTTTTTCCGGTAAAGTAGGGGAGTATTTGAATATGCATCAGATTAACGCTGTTAATATACCCAATGCAATTTTGGATGAACATTCTTATCACTTAAGACAAATAGCCGAAAAAGGATTGGTATCAGATTTCAAGGAGGTTCAGCTTAACGAAGTTCTCATGAGGCTGTGTGACAATATGGGAAAATGTGAAAGATTGAAAAATACGGTATTTCCACGTGCCTATAGTATTTTACTGCATACTCTTATATATGTTTTTGCTTTTATACTCCCTTTCGGATTGGAAGATTCCCAGCTCACCTTGGAAATTATTACAACGATCACTATTCCTCTGCTATTTATAGCCATTGAGAAAACAGCAATCATCATGCAGGATCCTTTCGAGAATACTCCTGTGGATACGCCAATGACATCTATTGCACAAACTATAGAAATCAATATTTTACAGATGATCAAAGAAAATGATATTCCTGTTAAAAAAGAAAATAATACTTACTTCGAAATGTAGAGTCAATCTAGTAAATACATAAAATTATGAGCGACACAAATAAACAGACTGGATCTGCATCAAGCAGACATAAGAAAAATTTACTCATCGTCCTAGCACTAAGTGGTACTTATCTTATTGCTGAAGTCATTGGAGGAATTGCAACAAAAAGTCTTGCATTGCTTGCGGATGCTGCTCACATGCTAACAGATGTTGTCGGTTTACTCCTAGCATTTATTGCAATCAAAATTGGTGAGAGAAAGGCTAGTCCTGAAAAAACATTTGGGTACTATCGCACAGAGATTTTGGCTGCTGTGATTAATGCTGTTGTGCTATTGGGTATCTCATTATTTGTTTTATATGAGGCATTTCAAAGATTTAAAAATCCTCCTGAAGTGCAAAGTGGCTCCATGATGATCGTTGCAGGAATTGGTTTTGTGGTCAATATCATCGGTATCCTTATCATAAGAAAGGACTCCAATGAAAGTCTTAATATGAAAGGTGCTTATTTTGAGGTCTTGTCGGATATGCTGACATCCGTAGGAGTAATGATCGCAGGTGTGATAATGCTGACAACACAATGGTATTACGCAGATCCGATCATTTCTGCGGCAATAGGTCTATTAATCATTCCCAGAACCTTAAAGTTGCTTATGGAAGCGGTTAATGTCTTATTGGAAGGTACACCGAAAGATGTAGATATCAGCAAGCTTAGAGCATCACTGGAAGAACTCCCGGAAATCAAGGGACTCCACGATCTTCATGTTTGGTCTCTTACGTCAGGCGTTAATGCCATGAGTGCTCATGTGATTGCAGATGAAAATAAAAATCGCAACGAAATCCTGAAAATATTAACAGACAAAGTGACAACAGATTTTAAAATAACCCACACCACTTTTCAAATCGAATATGAAGGCTATGATGAAAGTGTAATACACTTATAGATGAACGGTAAAAATAGATTGATAATAAATAAAATCTAATGGTTAGTTCTCTATCACATAAAATTGATTTCAAAGGATAATAATGTTTTAATCACTTATAAAACTTGTTTATGAGACTAATTAAAATTAAGAGAAGCACTTATAGCCTGCTCACTAATTTTTTCTTATTATACATGATCTTGTCCTTTTTTCTTAGGATAGGGCTTTCTGTGGCCAGCATTCAAAAAGCTGATCTTAGTTTTATTTCATTGTTGAAAGTATTTGCTATGGGATTTTTGTTTGATATTGGTGTAGGGGTATTTTTTGTGCTACCATACAGCCTATATCTGCTTTTGTTTCCCCAGAAATATAATAATTCGCTTTTCAATAGAGCTATGACTTTTTTTTGTTTTACTGTAGCTGTGCTTATATTGTTGTTTTCATTTTTTGCTGAAGTAACATTCTGGCAGGAATTTGAAAGTCGGTTTAATTTTATTGCAGTTGATTATTTGGTTTATACCTATGAAGTAATCAATAATATTAATGAATCATATCCTTTGCCATTGCTCATTACAGCCATGTTACTAATGACCTCTTTGGTATTTTTACTTTTCTATAAGAGGCATTATTTCACAGATAATTTTGAAGGCAGTACACCTTTTATACAGCGATTCACTATTTTTTTAGGATTGCTTTTTATTTCAGTCTTCTACACATTTTTTATTGACAACAGTTTAGCAGAGAGCAGTGAGAACAGGTATAGGAATGAGTTGTCAAAATCAGGAATCTATTCTTTTTTTTCAGCTTATAAAAATAACGAGATCAATTATGAGCACTTCTACACACTCATCGATAATAGAGAGGCGTTTAATATTGTGAGAACTGATCTGCAGGAAACTGACTCACATTATGTATCAAAAGATTTCTCAATTGTACGTAACATTAAGGGAGATGACTCCTCTGAGAAGCCCAATGTTATTATGATCACATTGGAAAGTTTCAGTGCAGACTTTATGAAAACATTTGGCAACAATCAGAATCTGACACCTACGTTGGACTCATTGGCGAATCGAAGCATTTTATTTACCAATATGTATGCTACCGGAACAAGAACCGTGCGAGGAATGGAGGCACTTTCACTTGCCGTTCCGCCTACACCGGGGAATAGTATTGTTCGTAGGAAAGACAACGATAATCTGACCACTGTAGGATCTATCTTCGGTCAAAAGGGATATGATACTTCATTCTTATATGGTGGTGATGGATATTTTGATAATATGAATAATTATTTCGGTAATAATGGATACACAATTGTTGACAGGAAAAGAAATTCTTTTGTAGGGGAAGATTATCAGTCTCCAAGAATACCAATAGAAGACAATGAGGTCACTTTTGAAAATGCCTGGGGTATTAGTGATGAAAATCTTTATGATCAGGTGATAAAGCAAGCAGATCAAAAATTTGCAGCGGGGAAACCTTTTTACGATTTTGTAATGAACACTTCCAATCATCGTCCTTATACATATCCTGAAGGAAAGATTGATATTCCCTCGGGATCGGGAAGGGAAGGCGCCGTGAAATACACAGATTATGCGATCGGTCAGTTTTTTAAAAAGATAAAGAATAAATCCTGGTACAAAAATACCATTGTTATAATTGTTGCAGATCATTGTGCCAGCAGTGCGGGCAAGAACGATATCGATGTCGCAAAATACCATATCCCTGCAATGATTGTCAACCTGAACGACAACGAACCATTCAGAATTGAAAAAATGTGCTCTCAGATCGATTTGTATCCAACACTTTTCGCACTTTTAGGTTGGACATATCAGAGTAATCTTTATGGTAAAAATGTTTTAGGCGAAAGCTATATTCCAAGAATATTTGTAAGTACCTATCAGAAACTTGGATATATGGAAAACAACAAATTGGTTATTCTAGGTCCACAGCAAAAAACAGAGACGTATTTGTATGACAAGGAGAAAAATAAACAAAATCCAGAGATGCTGTCTGAACAGTATGTAAAAAAAGCGATAGCAAATTATCAGTCGGCCTACTATCTTTTCAAGAATGAAGGATTAAAACAGAAGCGGATTAAAAAGGGAAATATAACCACAACTAGATAAAGTGATATAAAATGGATCTAAAATTTGAACTTTTACTTGCCGGAAAATTATTATTAGCACTGTTTTTTGGCGCGATAATAGGTTTCGAAAGAGAAACTGCCCATAAAGATGCAGGGGTTCGCACTTTTGGCGTTCTCTGTATGGCTTCTTGCTTATTTGTGGCAGTTGCCTCGCATCTTACAGATGATAAATCTGCAATAGCGAGAATGTTGGCGGCGATACCTGCCGGTTTAGGATTTATCGGAGCTGGACTGGCATTTAAAGATAGTTCCAAAAGCATGCAGGGGCTTACAACATCCACTGCTTTATGGGCTGCATCGGCAATAGGATCTGCCCTTGCACTGAACATGTTTTTGTTATCTTTTTTAGCAACTGTTCTTACCTTGTTCATCTTAAGTATTAACAAATTTGGCTGGTATAAAAAAATTCTAAAAACCGGAAGACAATCAGACCAGGATATATATATAAAGTAACCTAAAAATCATAAAAATAATATTATTATGGAACATAAACACATCTACGACGAAAATGGAAAGCAGCTCTGCTGTACTCCACAGGAAGGCAAAATCTATAAAGATGCTGGAGCCAAAAAATTAGTTGAAGAAGACGGATGCTGCGCTCCAAAGAAGAAAACGGAAGATCATCAACATACAGATGATGATGGACATGATCATGCAGAAACTGATAAAACAGCGTTTCAGATGTTCTTGCCTGCGATTATTTCTTTGGTATTGTTATTAGCAGGCATTGCATTGGACAATTACATTAAGCCTGAATGGTTTAAAGACTGGGTACGTATTGTCTGGTACGGTGTTGCTTATCTACCGGTAGGCCTACCGGTTTTAAAAGAGGCATTTGAAAGTATCAAACAAGGTGATGTGTTTTCAGAATTTTTCCTTATGAGCATTGCAACGATAGGGGCTTTCATTATCGGAGAATTTCCTGAAGGAGTAGCGGTTATGTTGTTCTATGCAGTAGGAGAGGTTTTTCAGACTCTGGCTGTGTCGAGAGCTAAAACCAATATTAAGGCTCTTTTAGATCAACGTCCTGATGAGGTAACGATTATTGAAAATAATCAGCCTAAAAAAATCAAAGCTGCCGAAGCCAAAATCGGGGATACGATTCAGTTAAAATCAGGAGAAAAACTGGCATTGGACGGAGAACTGATCTCCGATTCTGCGTCTTTCAATACCGCAGCGTTAACAGGAGAGAGCAAACCTGATTCTAAAAATAAAGGTGAAACAGTTTTAGCCGGAATGATCAATATGAACAGCGTAGCTTTGATTAAGGTTAATACAGCTTATGAGGATAGCAAACTCAGTAAGATCCTTGAACTGGTACAAAATGCAACAGCTCAAAAAGCTCCGACTGAACTTTTTATCAGAAAATTTGCAAGAATTTACACCCCAATTGTGGTTGCATTAGCTGTTTTGATCTGCTTAGTACCTTATTTCTTTGTTGATGATTATGTTTTCAGAGATTGGTTGTACAGAGCATTGATTTTCTTAGTTATATCTTGTCCGTGTGCATTGGTGATCTCTATCCCGCTTGGCTATTTTGGAGGTATCGGAGCAGCGAGCCGCAATGGTATATTATTTAAAGGAAGCAACTTTTTGGATAAGATCGCTGAGATTCAGAATGTGGTAATGGATAAGACCGGAACTATGACAGAAGGTGTTTTCAAAGTTCAGGACGTTACCATTAAAGAAGGATTTGACAAAGATGAGATTCTCCAATTGGTCAATGTTGTTGAAAGTAAAAGTACCCATCCTGTGGCTACTGCTGTTCACGAGTTTGTAGGAGAGATCAACAATTCGATCAATTTAGAGGATACTGAAGAAATTGCAGGGCATGGGCTTAAAGCGAGAGCTAATGGGAAGGAAATCCTGGTGGGTAATTTTAAACTATTGGATAAATTTAAGATCGGTTATGATGTAGACCCATCCAAAATCGTATATACGGTGATAGCTATCGCATATGATGGAAAATTTGCAGGATTCATTACGATTGCCGACCGAATCAAGGACGATGCAAAGCAAGCAGTTGAAAAACTTCATAGCTTGAATGTAAAAGCGACTATGCTAAGTGGTGACAAGACAACTGTAGTAAAATATGTGGCTGAGCAGATCGGTATTGACAATGCTTTTGGAGACCTGCTTCCGGAAGATAAGGTCAACAAGGTCAAAGAAATCAAAGCAAGAAATGAAAGTGTGGCTTTTGTTGGTGATGGTGTAAATGATGCGCCTGTAGTAGCATTAAGTGATGTTGGAATAGCAATGGGTGGACTTGGCAGCGATGCGACCATCGAAACTGCCGATGTTGTGATCCAGGATGATAAACCATCAAAAATACCTATGGCGATCAATATTGGAAAGAAGACCAAAAGGATCGTCTGGCAGAATATCATTCTTGCCTTTGTTGTAAAAGCCATCGTGCTCGTACTTGGAGCTGGTGGACTGGCTACGATGTGGGAAGCTGTATTTGCTGATGTGGGAGTTGCTTTGATTGCAATACTCAATGCAGTCAGGATTCAAAGAATGAAATTTTAAAAGAGATTATCACAGATAAAAATAGAGCAAATTCTAGTATCCTGTTTCCTTAGGATATTACAATTCTAAGGAAAATTTGCCTCCACTCATATTATTAAGATTGAGTTCCCATAAAAGATGGGAACAGGGAAGTTACATCCAATTTTACGATATAAAATTGAATACTATTAATGTTAGATCCGAACAATAAAAATCAGAAATATAATTTTTATGTGGACTTATGTAAAAAAAAACTCAATACTAATCCTTTTACTGAAATTCTCTCTAAGTATTTATGCTCAGGATAGTTTGTCATTGCAAAAAACTGCTCAACAAGATTCTTTAATAATAAGAGATGATACTTTGGATTATAAAAAACTTATTGTTCCGGTTAGCTTGATTTCGGCAGGTGCAATTGGTTTTACAATTCCTGAAATCAAAAAGTTTGATTATGATGTGAGAAGGGAGGTAAACGATCATACATTAAACAATTCAAAATTAGACAACTATACCTTATTTGTACCAGCTGCGCTCGTTTATGGTTTAAACATAGCGGGTGTTCGAGGGAAACATAACTTAAAAGATCGAACGATCATTTTAGCAACATCACAAGCTATCTTATTGGCAATAGTTATTCCTTCAAAATCATTGATCGGCAGGGAGCGGCCTGATCAATCAAATTATATGTCATTTCCCTCAGGTCATGCAGCGATCGCATTTTCAACTGCACAGTTTATGTTCAGAGAATATAGGGACAGCAATTATTGGATCAGTCTGTCAGGATATCCGTTTGCCATTTTTACTAGTGTGTACAGAATCATCAATAATAAGCATTGGGTTACAGATGTCCTGTCTGGTGCTGGTATCGGAATTTTTTCTACTGAGATAGCATATTGGTTATATCCAAAGATCAAAACTTTATTTAAAAGTAAGAATGAAAAAACATTATCTATGATTTCTCCTTATTTCCAGAAGAGTTATCAGCAGAAAAGTTTGGGTTTGAATTACCAGCTATTTTTTTAAATGAGAAATTATGGGATTTAAAAGACGATTTAGGAGACGAATAATCAGGAGGGGAAAGCATCGGCTTGCGTCAGAAGATATATTCTATTTGATAGTTTTTAGTATCCTGATACTATCTCTTATAACATATGGATTTAAGAAATATTTTCATCCTGTCAAAGACCATCATTTTAAATATCATCAAAGTAAAAACTAATCAATCTACTTCCTAAAACGATCAATAGTTAACTATGGACAGATAGAAATAATATTTTTTTAGAGTAATGTTTTAACATATCACGTTTTTAAAGGACATTTAAAATTATTTAGATGTTTGAAGCAATATTGTTTAAAACAATGGAAAGTATTTAAAATCAGTAGATTATAGCTTTGTTTTGGCATCTTATTTGCCTTTCACAAATAACAACATATATAAATTAATATTCACCTTTAAATTAAAATGTTATGAACAGCGAAGATCAAAAAAAAGAGACACACGACCATCCAGAACATCACGAACACAAAGAACATCATCCGCACAAGGAACATCACGAGGGTCCTGAACATGCAGATGAGCCGGAGCATCACGATGAGGCCGAGCATCATCAAGAAAAAGAACATCACGATGAGAAAGAACATCATGATGAGAATAAGAAGTAAATAGCATAGTTCTTATAAATACTGAATTTCAATACTGGAATTCAGTATATTTTTAATAATATAATGTACCGTATTTTAATCTTTCTTCATAAGTGAGCATTTTCAAATATTAATATTTAATTGAGTCGTTATGTATAAAATCTAGATTGAATTCGCTAATTCCAGTAATCCTACGAAACAGTCTTTCTTGCTTTTTGTCCCTTAACAAAAACATAAAGAATATCCACGGAGTATTAACTCAAGAATGACTTTTTGCTCAATCCTAAGATCTGCGGAGGCAAATTATTAGAAATACGTTGAAATACCAAAGCTGAAGCCTACAGTTTTTGCCGCAGGGTTCGCAAAAATGTCTTTCTGTTTCTGAAATCTATAATTAAGTCTAAAAACAGTTTGTGCATTGGGTCTAAAACTGATTGCAGGCATAATACTCCATAAATCTTCTCCAATTTTGCTGTTGTCTTCTCTGAAATGACCTACGTTCCAATCTACATACTCTAAACGGCATGCAAGATTAACGGTTGCTCTTTCCCAATCCAAAATTTTTCTTTTAATTATTGGCTGAACAATGTCTATAAATCCTCCATGCTGCCTGTCTCCATATTGTTGTGTATAAGTTTCCGGGACATCTACTTTAACCCAAGCCCATTCTGCAGTAATTAAAGTTCCAAGGTTTGGAAGTGTATTATTATAATCCAATGCAAATACCCGAACCCTTCTTTTATCGTCAACCTGAAGACCTTCATCCTGAAATTTATTATAGATTCCTCCCATATAAGAGACTCCAAATTCTCCTGCTTTTTCATGTCTTGTGGCAATTTTTGCTGTTAAAAGAGGAACACCGCTGTTAATTTCTTCAAAACGTTCAGGATTACTTTTGGCAGCAGGTAAGTACGTTTTGTTTTGATTATTGTCAATAATTGAATTATCAAAATTTCCTGATAGATATACCTCGTATCCGAACATCCACTCGGCTTTATACATTTTTCCATAAAATCCGAAACCAGCATTACTGAATGTAGCAGGCAACATTTCTGTAGCAGATATAGGACGATCGGTAAACTCCCATTTCGGACCGTCATGATTTTGGTTGAAAGCACCAATTGGATTCATAATAATTCCTCCTCTCAAATTAAGCAAGGGATTAAACTCTACATCAATGGCAGCAAATTCAATATTAATCTCTTTACCTCCTTCTTCTAATTCTATTTCACTCAGAAATTTAATTTTTGAGGAAATTGTAGAAGATACAAAAAGTGTCATCCTACGTAATTGAAATTGATGTCCATCAGATATACCATCAGTGCTGATATGCTGCCAATTGGCTTCCGCATAGCCACCAATAGAGACAGGCACTTTCCCTAATCCTAAGAAGGGACGCTTGTAAACGGCATCCATGTTCAAAGAGCGAGAACTGTCTACAGGTATTCTTTTTAGTAATTCAGAATCTATCTGTGCTGTGGCTTCCTGAAAAATTAAAATTATAATTAGATAGATAATTTTTTTCATACCGGTTTTTTTAAAGAAATTTTCAAAAAATCCGATTCTATGTATACTGGAAATTTTCTTAAGGTCTGATCAGCAGGACCGTTTTGTACTAAACCTTGGTTGGAAAATTCACTACCATGTGCAGGACACTGTAGCTTATCTCCAAATACTTGTAACTGGCTACCCTGATGGGTACATTGCATCCATAATGCTTCATACTCAGTTTCCGAAAAACGAAATACACAAATGGGATATTTGAGAGATTCATTTTGAATAATTACATAGGATAATTTTTTGTCAGGATATTTTGTATCCATAAAATCCTCCAAAGGCAATATGATATAATCGTCTTTAATCGCTCCTGAAATCATTTTATTGCTTATACACCCTGAAAGAATGGGAGGAATTGCAGTAAAGCCTAAACAGACCAAACTGCATTTTTTGAGAAATTCAAGTCTGTCCATAATTATAAGGATTTCAAAAATTTAATAATAGCTTCTTTTTCTTGGACTGGTAATTGAGTGTAATTGGTTCTGCTGGTTGCAGCCTCTCCCCCGTGAAGCTGTATTGCTTCTTCTATACTTTTTGCCCTGCCATCATGCATTAAGAAGTATTGACCGCCTTGTGATTTTGGAGATAAACCTAACCCCCACAGTGCAGGCGTACGCCATTCATAAGTTTTCGCAGTGCCTTCCGTATAGTTGTCATCCAAAGAAGCACCCATATCATGAAGTAATAAGTCTGTGTACGGATAAAACTTTTTATTGGATAATGGTGAAATTGAGGAGGATGAAGTTTTCAGTTCCGGGACATGACATTTATTACAACTTATCTGAGAAAATATAGTCTGACCTTGTTTAATGATACTATTTTCTGCGTCTCGCTGAATAGGTGTTTTCAATGTACGAAGATAAAATACAACATCTGCGATGGTCTTATCAGAAACTTCGGGATCAACATTCATTCCTGAATAAACATCGTGAGGATTAAAAGTTGAAGTAATGCCCATATCTTGATTGTAAGCATTAACGGTTTGTTGTAGTAAACTGTATGTGGATGCCTTTTTACCAAATCTTCCGATATACTTCCCTCCTTTTGTTACAGCAAAGAAGAATGGTGCTTGATATGCCGGAAGATCAATATAATTGGGGACTCCTGAGATGCCATCATTATTTGTATCAAAAGGGTCAGCCATTGCCAAAATATCCATATCAGAAACCAATTCAATAAAACCTAATCCGGTATTGGCAGGCGGAGTAAATTTAGAAAATGTTGCTCCGGGAGGAATTGCTTCCGGAGTATAACCTGGTATCGCCCTATTTTGCAATTGAGGACCACCTAAAAGCAAAAATAAATTTCCTGTTTCGTCAGTCTGTCCAAAACGTATAAGAGTAGTAAAGGGAGTCCCTTTTCCATCACCAGCATGACAGCTTCCACAACTTGTTGCCACGAAGGTTGGACCAAGACCTTTCCCGACCGTGAAGGTTTCATCGTTAAAGGCGATATCCCCTCGCAAAAATTGTTGGTTTTCAGCATATGATAACCCCACAATGGAGCCATCAAGTAATTCACTCTCATCTATCGCTTCAGGCTGAAGTTTATCACAAGCTTGTACGATCAGAAAAAGAAGATAGAAAATTATAATAATAGGTATATATCTCTTGCTCACGTTTTTTTTTCAAATATAATAAAAAGTTAGATTAATCTAACTTTTTATTTCGCTATGTCTAATTATTTTTATGACTGCTGTGCATTTATAGCAAACACTATAAATAAAGATTAGATAATTTGAAACGGAATTTAATCTCAGGATATGTGCTGTTAGGATATTTTTCTTGAAAAACAATAACCTTTATCGCATAGTAAATTAATGTGGATATTGAACAGTCCTAGTGTACAAATTTTAATAGCCAGACGAAACAGTTGGTTGCCAAGTGCTAAGGTTGACCGTCTTAATAGTAGTAGGTAATTATTTTTTGTAAATTATACAATTTTACCATCTAAACTTACCAAAGATAAAAAGGATGATAGTTCATTAATGATTTTTGGTTTGGGGATTTATATCAAAAGCGAAAAATGATTAGGGCAGGGTATATTTGTTATTTGAAAATCTGTGGATTATGGAAGAGATAGAAAAAAGATCTACATTTATTTGTGAAAAATAAAAAAAAACATATCTTTGCACCAGTAAAAACGACGCACTCTATTTTTGTTTATTAAAGTGACCTATTCGGTGACCTAAAAATAAGAGAACGACATAAAGCTTATGGATAGGGAGTTTTTCAAATAAGAACAAGTCCCGTCCGGATCGCAATCCTGTAAGATATTACAGGATTTTTTTATTCATTAACCTTAAATAGCATTAAAAATCATTATGAGCGATACTATCATTTGTCCTAAATGTCAGTCAGAATATACGTATGAACAAGACGGAATGATGGTTTGTTCCCAGTGCTTTCATGAGTGGAATCCTTCTGAAGCAGCAGATGAAGATAAAATTTTTGATGTTAACGGAAATGAACTACAAAACGGAGATTCTGTGGTTGTAGTAAAAGATTTACCTGTAAAAGGGGCTCCGAAACCCGTAAAAGCAGGAACTAAGGTGAAGAATATACGTTTGAGACCGGGATCTGATCACAATATCGACTGTAAGATTGATGGGTTTGGAGCAATGGCTTTAAAATCAGAATTTGTGAAGAAAGCATAAACACAAGGCTATTATATATCAAATAGCTATTGTCTCCTGTGCTGGCTGAATTTGAGGTGAAAGTTAGATGAAAATGATTTTTACTGTACCTTCAATCTGTTTATCAGTAAACATCAAAAGCTTTTTATTTTTGTATCTGATTTTATTCCAGTAATGGTTTCCTGCAAACCTGCTTTCGAGAACTTCGGCAATACTTCCATTTTCTGAGATTTTGATCTGGTGCGGATAATAAAAAAAACTGTCGACTTCCAGTTCTTCCATTTCATTGGGTGAAAACAGGTTTACTTCTCCAAAAAGTTTTGCAACATATTCATTTTTTGGATTTTGATAAGTTGCTGCTGCATTATTGTTTTGAATTAAGTCACCATTTTTAAGAATAACAATTTCGTCAGTCCATGCAATAATATCCTGAAGTTCATGCGTAGAAATAATAAGGCTGATATTATTTTCTCTCACATATCTGAAAAGTTTCTCCCTAAGCTCAATTTTTCTGGCAAAATCAAGATTGCTGAATGGTTCGTCAAGTAAGAGTAACTTGGGCAAAACAGAAAGTGCTCTTGCAATGGCAACTCTCTGCTGTTGTCCTCCGCTCAGATTTTTAGGTAAAACTTTGGCAAATTCAGTTAATCCTACAACATCAAGCAGTTCTTCAATTTTTTCTTTTTTCCGGGTCAGATTAATATTTGAAATAAATTTTCCAACATTGTCAGCTACAGTAGCATAAGGCATGAGATCGAAACTCTGCGCTACAAACTTCATTTCAGATTCTCCCGGGACAAGATTTCCTTTAGGACCCAATAATTTTCTTCCTTCAAAAACAATATCACCTTTTTCCCAATCATGTAATCCATAAATGAGACTCAATAAGGTGGATTTCCCACATCCGCTTTCTCCGGCTAATGCAATAATTTTACCTTTTTCAAACTGAAGGTTGAGGTTTTCAAAAAGTTTTTGATCTTTTGAATAGGAAAAATGAAGGTTCTTTATCTCAAGTAGCATATTGCAAAAATAAGGTTTTTAGGTTAAGCTGGCATATTTTTAGTAATTTAGCAACAGCAAACTTATATAGATTTAAATTGAGAATCAATCAGTTTTTATGAAATCTGACAATAATAAACTTTTAAATATGAAAAAAAATATCTTATCTTTTGCTGTTACTGCATTTTTTCTGTCAATTATCATTGTTTCATGTTCTAAAGAAAAACCTGTTACAAGTGATTCTAATGAAGTTTCCACCACTAAAGAGGGTGCCAGGTTTGTAGTAGATACTTTAAACAGTAATATAGAATGGAAGGGATATAAAGTTTTTAAAACAGAAAGTTCAAGCCACTTTGGAACCATAAAATTTGAAAGCGGAGTAGTTACCGTGAAAGATGGAAAACTGGAAAGCGGAAATTTTGTTGCTGATATGTCTTCATTAACCTCAGAAGATTTGAAAGACAAAAAAGATGATCTTGAAAAGCTGAACGGTCATCTCAAAAGCGCAGATTTTTTTGAAGTTGATAAATTTCCAACCTCTTCCTATGAAATTACTAAAGTGAGTCCGACTGCTGAAGGTGATTATAACACAGTTCTTGATGGAAATCTTACGATAAAGGGAATTACAAAGCCTGTGCAGTTTAAAGCAAATGTGGCTGTAAAAGGAAATGAAGTAAGTATTGCTACAGAGCCAAAAGATATCATGAGAGAAGAATTTGGAGTTAAATTTCAGTCACCGGTTGAAAATGGAGTGATTAAAAACGAAATAACGCTGCAAATGAAAGTTAAGGCGCTAGAAAGAAAATAATTGTAGATTCTGATGAGTAAAGCAATTCTAATATTAAGTATTATCTGCATGATTTTTTTAGTAAGTCTGCAGTTATTCTTTTACTTATCTCTAAATCACCAGATTATCCGTATTCTGGGAGAAATGTTTACAATACCTTCGTTATTATTGTTAATTTTTCTGTTTTTCTTTAGTTTGATCAATTCATTGAGAAAGAAAAAAGAATATTATTTAATTTTTGCCATTAATTTTTTTACGGTTCTCACAATTACGGTCACTACAATAATAGATCCAAAGTAATGATATCAAATAAGAAAAGTCTGTTTCTGAGTGGAGCAGATTTTTTTATAATATTAGAAAAGGTTTTTAAGCCGAAAAGCGTATTTTTGCAAATACATTTTTTTGAAAGTAAAAGCGATGATTGATAAGATAGAAGATTTACTTGAAGAAGTAAAAAACTTCAGCACTACAGGTAAAGACGAAATAGAGAGCTTCCGGATCAGATTTAACGGTAAAAAAGGAATTCTGAATGATTTTTATGAAACATTGAAAGAAATTCCTAACGACCAGAAAAAAGAATTCGGACAGAAAATCAATACTCTTAAGCAGGCTGTTAATGCTAAGCTGGAAGACTTAAAGAATGCTTCCGAATCTTCTGTTGTTGTTGAAAAAGAAGATCTTACACGACCTGCTTTTCCTCTGGATTTAGGTTCCCGTCATCCCATCAATCTTGTTAAAAGCAGGATTATAGAAATTTTCAGATCCATAGGTTTTGCAGTTGCAGACGGTCCTGAAATTGAAGATGACTGGCACAACTTTACAGCACTCAATCTTCCTGAGTATCACCCTGCAAGAGATATGCAGGATACCTTTTTTATCGAACAGAATCCTGATATTTTACTCAGAACGCATACCTCATCTGTTCAGATAAGATATATGGAAGAAAATCAGCCGCCAATCAGAATTTTATCTCCCGGTAGAGTTTTCAGAAATGAAGCGGTTTCTTCTCGTTCCCACTGTATCTTTCATCAGATTGAAGGATTGTATATTGATGAAAACGTAAGTTTTGCAGATCTTAAACAGACCATTCAGTTTTTTACGACAGAACTTTTTGGAAAGTCTAAAATCAGAATGAGACCATCATATTTTCCTTTCACAGAACCAAGTGCAGAAATTGATGTGTATTGGGGTTTAAACTCTGAGACAGATTACAGAATTACAAAAGGAACGGGATGGCTCGAAATTATGGGCTGCGGAATGGTAGATCCTGCTGTTCTGAAAAACGTTAATATAGATGCTGAAAAATACTCTGGTTATGCTTTCGGAATGGGAATTGAAAGAATTGTGATGTTATTGTATCAAATGAGTGATATCAGAATGTTCTTTGAAAATGATATAAGAACTTTAGAGCAATTTAAAACTTTATAAAAACAATAGTATTAATATTTTATGCTTTTAAATAGTAAAAAACCATCTTTACGATGGTTTTTATTATTTTACAATATCTGTGTCAATGATTCTCGTTTTGCTGAATTTCTGTTCTGTTTCCCAAAGAAGAAATTTGTCTACTTCTTTTATAAGCTTGGGAATGGTAAATGATAAAACTGCGAGATCGTCTAAAACTCCTACAACAGGAATGATAAAATCAGGAACCAGATCTATGGGAGAAATTACATATAAAATTCCCATTAGCGGCAAAATCATATTGATAGATTTTACAGGATACAATCCTTTTCTCCAAAGATTAACCATTCTGAAAATATCTGGTATTTTTCGGACAAATCCCTTGTGGCTGATTGCTTCTTTTGCTAAACTGATTTTTGAATACTTCATTTTTTGTGTTTGTTTTTTATAACTTCAACATCATATAATTTCCAAATTGCGTACCAATGCAATATAAAATTTCGTTAAAGTTATTATTTGATAATATTGTCTATAAACTGATGTACAGACTCTGTATTCCAATCGGTATAAGCATCTTCTTTTATTAAAATTCTTCCGTTCTGATCCAAAAGGAATGTAGTAGGAAAAGCTTTTGGAAGCACCTTTTCTGAGATTGGGCTTTGGGCAATATATACAGGAACAGTATAATTATTTTCCTGAAGAAATTTTCTCACTTTGGCTTCGTCATCTTTCATTGCAATTAATACAAAATTGATGTTTTCTTTTCTTGAATCATACAGCTTCTGGATAGTCGGCCATTCTTTGATGCATGGAGGACACCAAGTTCCCCAAAAATTCAGGAATAGAGGTTTATTTTTGAAATTTTTAAGATTGGTACTTGGAACATTAATTCCCTGTAAATCTATATCGTAATCAACTTCACTTATGTGAACTGCACTCTCAATGGTAGCAACCGGGAAAAACTGATCTTTCAGAAAGTTTTTAACTCCCGGAATGAAGGCTATAGCAGCAATTATAATGATGAGAACTAAATATATAAGGTTTTTTTTCATAATAATAGTAAAATATAAGTCATTCTAAATCAGGTTTCTTTTTGGAGGATTTACTTAAAGCAGATTCGTTAGAAATCTGGTTTTCAACCGACAACAATATTAAACATTTTGAAAGAAAACTGCAAAAGAATTTATCTCAATAAATCGCTAACTGATAAAAATCTACAATCACAAGGCAAAGCTGTTAAATATTATTTTTTTTGTTGGTCAATGATAAAATTTACCATGAGATTGCTGATCTCTTCAAGTTCTGCTTTGTCTGTAGTACTGAAACCGTGATTTCCTTTTTTGATAATGATAAGCTTATTTTCAGTATCGGCTTTTTTGAGCATTTTATAAAGTCTTTTTGAATGTCTTGCCGGAGCTATTTTATCTTTATTGCCATGAATAATAAGGGTTGGCACAGTATTTTTGTTATAGGAAAGGGGAGAAATATTTTCACAGAATTCTGCAATCTCTTTTCTGTTTTCTTTAGCATTCATTCCTGTAATTCCCATAATGAGTTTACTACGGAGATCAATAATTTTTTGTGAAATTAACCCAACAGCAAAAAGCAGAGGCTGTGGAGCACGGGTATGAAGAAGCCTATTCATATCAGTAGGTCCGAAATTATCAACAACATAATTTACCTTTGCTGAGTAGGGAGAAAGAATAGAATCACCCGGAAATTGTGTGTCTTCGGTATAAGCGCTCAGCAAAGAAAGATGAGCTCCTGCAGAAACACCCCACATTCCTATATTGTCGGAGTCTAACTGATACTTGTCTGCATTTTTTCTGATCCATCTTACTGCGTCTTTAGTGTCTTCTATCGGAGCGGGGAAATGAATGTTTTCACTGACTAAACGATAATTGATGCTGATTATCGCAAAGTTTTTATCTAAAAGTTTAGAAATGGTATTTTCTACATAATTATCAGCGTAGATTGTTTTGCTTCCTTCTACCCAAGCTCCTCCATGAACAAACATTACGACAGGAAATTTTTTTATCCCGTTTTTTTGTGGTGTATACAAATCAAGTAATATTTCTCTTCCACTTTCGTCGGTTTTATAAATTATATTTTCCTGGACATTTGCCTTTTCAAACAGAAGGGTGGTTTTTTGCCGTTGAGAAAATAGTAAAGCTGAGAAAATCAGAAATTGTAATACAAGTATTTTCTGTAAAAATGCTTTATGTAAAGAGGTTAATTTCATAATGATGATAAATGAAATGCAAGTGCAATATTTATGCAAAGATCAGCTTCACGCACAACAAACTTTATCATTATGATACTGATGATAAAGTCTTGCCTTTTTCCAAAAGATCAAAGTGAAATTTTATATTGGCAATATTTTTCCAGGTTGCATATTTGAAAAGAGTAAAACCAAGCAGCATTCCGAAGGTGTTGAGAAAAACATCATCTACATCTGCCACCCCTCTTCCTGACAAAAACTGGGCAGATTCTATCAAACTTATTGAAATAAGAAAAAATATAGTGATCGGAAGAAACCGGTTGAATTTTTTAATGCATAATCCCAGCCATCCAAACGGACTGAATAAAAATATATTTCCAAAAATATTTACAATAAAATCTGGGTTTTTAATTTCGTTATTGGTGAAGAAATTTTGAATTGTGAGAAATGGTTTGTGCTGAAAGTAGGCAATCTCAGAAGGCTCTCTTCCGGAAGCATAAAACATCATGTACAATAAAACAGCCGTATAAATGGTAATAAAAACTGCAAAGTATCTTTTCATAGGTTTCCTTTTAAGGATTAGTAATAAAAAAAGTTTGTAGTTATTAGTTCAGATGTTCTTAACACCAATTATCTCACCTTTATTTCATGCTTTAAAAAAGTTTATTATTTTTTACGAGTATTTAACATAATAAAAAACCTTACTTCATAAAAGTAAGGCTTGTAAGTATTTTGGTTAAAAATTTAAACCTGAATCACTCCCAGGTTAAATTTTTCTGTGATAGGAGAGTGGTCGGCGGCTTCAATTCCCATTGAGATCCATTTTCTGGTATCTACAGGATTGATGATGGCATCAGTCCACAACCTTGCCGCAGCATAGGTAGCCTCTGTCTGTTTTTTATATTTTTCTGAGATTGAATTTAAAATTTCTTTATGCTCTTCTTCAGTAATTTCTTTTCCTTGCTTTTTTAAAGTGGATTCCTGAATTTGTGCTAAAACTTTAGCAGCCTGTGCTCCGCCCATTACAGCAAGATCTGCCCATGGCCAGGCTACGATCAATCTTGGGTCATACGCTTTTCCGCACATTGCATAGTTTCCTGCTCCATAAGAATTCCCGGTAATAATAGTGAATTTTGGAACAACTGAATTTGAAACCGCGTTCACCATTTTAGCTCCGTCTTTGATAATTCCGCCATGCTCAGATTTTGAACCTACCATAAAACCCGTTACATCCTGTAAAAATACCAAAGGAATTTTTCGCTGATTGCAATTGGCAATAAATCTTGTTGCTTTATCTGCGGAGTCGGAATAGATCACTCCTCCAAACTGCATTTCTCCTTTTCCGCTTTTTACCAGTTTTCTTTGGTTGGCAACAATTCCTACAGACCATCCATCAATTCTTGCAGTTGCACAAATGATGCTTTTGCCGTAATCAGGCTTGTATTCTTCGTATTCTGAATTATCTGTAAGACATTTGATAATATCTAAAGTATCATACTGATCTGCTCTGGAAACCGGCATGATCCCAAATATATTTTCCGATTTCTCTTTTGGCGGGAAACTTTCAATTCTGTCAAATCCTGCTTTTTCATAGCTTCCGACAGATTTCATGATGTTTTTTATACGATCTAAAGCGTCCTTATCATCTTTAGCTTTATAATCTGTAACACCCGAAATAGCACAGTGTGTTGTGGCTCCGCCTAGAGTTTCATTATCAATAGACTCACCGATTGCAGCTTTTACCAGATAACTTCCGGCAAGAAAGATTGAGCCTGTTTTGTCTACAATCATCGCCTCATCACTCATGATTGGAAGATAAGCACCTCCTGCAACACAGCTTCCCATTACTGCTGAAATCTGAATAATGCCTGCAGCACTCATTTTTGCATTATTTCTGAAAATTCTGCCAAACATTTCTTTATCCGGGAAAATTTCGTCCTGCATTGGCAGATAAACTCCGGCTGAATCTACAAGGTAAATAATTGGAAGCCTATTTTCCATCGCAATTTCCTGTGCTCTGAGGTTTTTCTTGCCTGTAATTGGAAACCATGCCCCGGCTTTTACCGATGCATCATTGGCTACAACAATACATTGTCTTCCGGAAATATATCCCATTACAACAACAACCCCTCCGCTTGGACATCCGCCGTGTTCTTCATACATATCGTATCCGGCAAAAGCTCCGATCTCAATAGAATCTGAATCTTTATCAAGAAGATAATCAATTCTTTCTCTTGCCGTCATTTTCCCTTCTTCACGAAGTTTTTGAAGTCTCTTTTCACCGCCTCCTTTTTTTATTACATTTAAAAGACGGTTGATTTCTGACAATTTTAATTTATTCTGATCCTCTCTTTTATTAAATTCAATATCCATGAAATCTTTATTTTAACTGCCTAAAGATACTATTTTTGGTAAAAATATGGCAAAATGATTGTAATCATATTTAAGTTTTTGGTTTTCAGAATTTTATGAAAAGTTTAACAAACTTATGTTTTGTTATGTTCATAATATTTTCTAATTTTACAGCAGAGTAACAAAGGTTATACTTTGGTTATACTCTAAGTTCCTAGTTTATTTTTTTAATAGTTTATTATTTGAAGGCCCTGAAAGTTTCATAGACTTTCAGGGTTTTTGTTTTGAAGACGATTTTTGTTTAAATATATTATTGCTTCTTTAGATTATTGTTAAAAATATAAAAGGTATTAGTAAATTTGCAGTTTGGTATTTTAAGATGATTCATGCAGAAATTAGCACTTTTCAGATTACATTTTATTGTTTTTCTATGGGGATTCACCGCAATATTGGGTAAAATGATTACCGCTGATGCGCAGATTCTTGTTTTTTACCGGATGCTTTTTGCTTCTGTATTTCTCTATATATTCATTAGAATTTATAAAAAAGAAAGTATAAAAGTCTCAAAGAAACTCCTTTTTCAGCTGGCTGGCGTAGGTTTTTTCATGGCGCTTCACTGGTACTGTTTTTTTTATTCAATAAAAGTTTCCAATGTTTCCATAGCATTAAGCTGTCTTTCTCTTTCTACGCTGTTTGCCTCTATTATGGAGCCTTTGGTTTATAAAAGAAAAATAGATGTTTCTGAAGTAATTATGGGGATTGTGATTGTTACCTGTATTTTGCTTATTTTTAAAACTGAATTTCAATATAAAGAAGGGATTTTCTTCGGAATTCTCTGTGCTGTTTTCGGAACTGTTTTTTCTGTTTTCAACGGAAAGCTTTTTGGCAAGACAAGCTCAGGGAATATTATTTTTTATGAAATTTTCTCCGGATGGTTTATTTTAATGCTTTTTTATCTCATCACCGGACAAATTGTTCATATCAACGAAATAAACTATAAAGATTTGGCGTTAATAGGCTTATTGGCAAGTGTGTTTACGGCTTATCCGATGTTTGAATCTGTAAAACTGATGAAATATATTTCGCCGTTTACATTAATTTTAACAGTAAATTTGGAACCAGTCTACGGAATTATATTAGCTTTTTTTATCTTTGGAGAATCAGAAAACATGAGTTCCGTATTTTATATCGCCTCATTGGTTATGATTCTGGCAATTGTAGTAAATGCCATAATTAAAAACAGAAAACAGAAAAAACTTAATTAAGCATCAATTTATATGATGAAAAAATATTTTTTATTATTGACTTTAATGATTGCAGGGACATTTCAGTCGCAGATCATCAGAAAATATTCCAACGAATTTCTCAATATCGGAGCCGGAGCAAGAGGAATTGGTATGGGAGGAGCTGTGATCACCAATCAGGATGATGTATACTCTCCAATGTGGAATCCCGCAGGATTAATGGGCATTCAGAAAGACTGGCAGGGAGCAGCAATGCACGCAGAATATTTCGAGTCTATTGCAAAATACGATTACCTTGCCTACGCCAAAGTTCTGGAAACCGGTGTTTTCGGTGTTTCGATTGTAAGACTTGGGGTAGATAATATTCTTAATACAACACAGCTGATTGATACAGAAGGAAACATAGATTACGATAAAATTACAAGATTTTCTCAATCTGATTATGCAGGTATTGTTTCCTATGCTTTTAATCCGGGCGGTAATCCTAATCTGGATGTTGGGATCAATGCTAAAATTGTTTACCGAAATGTAGGTAAATTTGCAAACGGTTATGGATTCGGATTTGATATCGGGGCTATTTATAAATTGGATAACGGCTGGAAGTTCGGAGGGATACTTCGTGATGCAACTACGACAGTGAACTTCTGGAATATCAATCAGAATGAATTATCAACGGTTGTCAATGGCGAAGAGTTTAACCCTGCTCCAACTGATAAAATGGAACTTACGATGCCAAAACTTAATGCAGGAGCAAGCAAATTGTTTGAAATCAACAGCAGTTTGTATGTGTTACCGGAGGCAGGAATTAACGTAGATTTTGCTAAAACAGCAGCGCTTCTTTCTACAGATTTTGCAAGTATTACCCCTTATGCCGGTGCCGAATTAGGGTATCAGAAAATGATTTTTGTTCGATTGGGAGTCAATAGATTCCAGTCCATTACCGATATTGAGGATCTTAAAAGAAAAGTTTCGTTTCAGCCGAGCGCAGGTATAGGAATAAGATACAGAGGTCTTACGTTGGATTACGCCATCAGCAATTCAGGAATCGGTGGTTCTAATTTTTATTCTAATTTCTTCTCTTTAAAACTTGATATGGGAGAGTTTAGAAATGATTAACTATTTTAATTTCAGCATGAAAAAATTATCTTTGGCAATACTTACTGCAGGTTTTACAATGACATTTGCACAGAAAGTGTCAGATTACAAATACATTGTAGTTCCGAATTCATTTGAAAGTTTCAAAAAACAAAATTACGGTCTCAGTAATGCGTTAGCAAAAAGCCTTAAAGCTAAACAGTATATTGTTATTTCTGACAACAGAGGAGAATGGTCTTCGGAAGCCAACTCAAATCCCTGTCATATTCTCAATGCGGATATTAAAAATGACAGCAGCTTTTTGAGAAACAAAATATTGGTTGAATTTAAAGATTGTAATAATAATGTGATTGCTTCACAGAAGGGAAGTTCTTCAATCAAAGAATTTGAAGAAGGTTTTCAGGATGCTTTAAAGCAGGCTTTAATGTCAGTTCCTGCTGCAAATCCTAAAGAAATTAAAACTGAAAATCTTACTCAGGAATTACAGACAGAATCGGTAAACGAAGCTGCTGTTCAAAAAATGGTGACTACAGCAGAAAAAACAGTTAAGTACAGCAATGGAAAAATAGTTCTTCAAAAAATACAGCTTGAAGATAATCAGTTTATTCTGGTTGAAAATAACAGCAGTGTTCCATTTGCTACTTTTAAAGCTACGACAAAAAAAGACAGCTTTAAGGCGAAATTACGGTCAGGGGAAAATACATTCGGTTATCTGGAAAATGGAAATGTTATCATTGAAATTCCAAAAGGGAATGATGAATATTCTAAAGAAGTATTTTCATTGGTTAAATAATAAAAACCCTGCCTAAATATCAATTTAGACAGGGCTTCCTTAAAATAAACCATAAAAAACTAAAACTACGGTAATAGAACAGTATCTATTACATGAATAACGCCATTAGATTGATTTACATCTGCAATAGTAACTTTGGCTTTGTTGCCTTTAGCATCTGTTACATACAGATCTTTTCCTTTTGTCCAGAATGTTAGCTGTTCACCTTGTACAGTATCCATCATTGCTTTCCCGTTACCGGCTTTCACAGCATCCCAAACCTGTTTAGAATTGTATTTTCCCGGTAAAACGTGATAGGTGAGAATTTTTGTAAGCATTTCCTTGTTTTCAGGTTTTACAAGATTTTCAACAGTTCCTGCAGGTAATTTAGCGAATGCTGCATCGGTAGGTGCAAACACTGTAAAAGGTCCGTCGCTCTGAAGTGTTTCTACAAGACCTGCTGCTTTTACTGCTGCTACCAATGTTTTGTGGTCTTTAGAATTCACTGCATTTTCTACAATGTTTTTAGAAGGATACATCGCTGCTCCGCCTACCATTACTGTTTTTTCTTTCATTTTCTGTGCAGCTGCATTTCCGCTGAATGCAAATGATAACGCTACCATTCCGAATACTGCGATTTTTGATCTTGTGTTCATTTCTTGATTTTTTAAAATTATTATTTGAGTATTGTTTGTTTCTAAACTCATTTACGAGGAGTATTTTTTTTTAGATTTAAAAAAAAATATTTTAACAGTTATTAACTTTTCAAGAAAGAAATGTAGTCAAATGCCAACCGAATCAAATATGATATGCTTAATCTGGCTGGGCAATTAAATTAATAAGGAATAATTAGTTTTAATTAAATACCTTATGATGTTTGTATAAAAATTAAAGTTATTGTGTAATTACTTTCTACAGCTTTATAGAACAAACACATTAATATTATATTTTTTTAATTTTTTTGAAATTGTATGTTTTATTTTACTAAATTTGGGATGAAAATTATTTACAATCAAAACAAAATATTCAGAAGAAGAGCTTGTAGTTTTACTGAGAGAGCGAAACGAGACTGGTTTTCATCATTTGTATGATAACTATTCTGGTGCTTTATACGGTGTTATTCTGCGAATTGTTCAGTCTAAAGAATATACCGAGGAGATTATTCAGGATGTTTTTGTTAAGATATGGAATTCAATTCAGCAGTATGACTCCTCAAAAGGAAGATTTTATACATGGATGATCAACATTGCCAGAAATACGGCGATAGATTATCTTAAATCAAAAAGTTTCCAAAATCAGCTAAAAAACCAACCTTTACCAGATTTCGTATATGAAAATGCGGAGCTTTCAACATCTAATAACTCAGATTTTATTGGGTTTAATAAAGTGCTCGAAAGTTTGGAATCTGATAAGCAGGAATTGATAAACCTTGCTTATTACCAAGGATACACGCAGAGTGAAATATCAGAAAAACTGAATATGCCTTTAGGTACTGTAAAGACTAAAATGCGAAATGCATTGGTGAAATTAAGAGATTTGTTAAAAGATTATCAATAAATAAATTGGATATCAAGGAATACATATCATCCGGAATTCTAGAATCTTATATTCTAGGTCTTGCTTCTCAGGAGGAAGCGAGCATTCTGGAGTGTGTGATGAAGAATAATGCTGAAGTGAAAGCCGCCTTTGAAGAGGCGCAGATAACTTTTGAGATGCTTGCAACTTCGCAGGCAGTTGCACCACCCCATGATTTGAAAGCAAAAATATGGGATAAAATTCAACAGGAAAGCGTTGTTGTAAATAACGAAAATATTGTTGTAAAAGAAGAAATTAATATTTCTGAACTATCTGAACAGAAAGATCAAGATCAATCTAAAAGGATGAATCATTCTTTGCAGATGGAACGTTTTGATCAGCCAAGAAGTAATTTTAAAAACTTTGCTATTGCAGCTTCGGTTTTATTTTTAATCAGTGTAGGAATCAATCTTTACTGGTTAAATAGTCAGGCTGAAACCAAAAAAGAGTTGGCGGATCTGAAATCTGCAGGTCAATCTCAAAAGCTGGCGATGCAGGATATGGAACAGAAACTTAAAATAACTTCCAATCCTGATATGCTTAAAATTGCTTTAGCAGGTGTTGATAAACACCCCGATTCTAAAGCTGTAGTTTTTTGGGATAAAAATACCAAAGATGTTTATTTGTCAGCAAATACTTTGCCAAAAGTACCACAGGGAATGCAATACCAGTTGTGGGCAATTTCTGACGGTAAACCTGTAAGTGCAGGGATGTACAGCGAGGATAAAGATTCAAAAATCTCTCTTTCAAATATTCCGAATGCACAAGCCTTTGCAATTACGTTAGAAAAAGAAGGAGGAAGTGATGTGCCCACAATGGAAAATATGTTTGTAATGGGCGGAGTTTAGGTCATCAGCAATTTTATAGAATAAAAGAATCTTTCACCATTACGATGAAAGATTTTTTTATTCTGCATTAAAAAAGTCCCAGACAATTTTAGCTTTGTATTTTCCTAAGATTTCTTCCAGAGTTTCAAGATTGGCTTCTTTTATTCTTTTTACTGATTTCAGTTTTGATAAAAGCAGTTCGATGGTTTTGCTTCCTACGCCCGGGATTTCTTCCAATTCAGATTTTATGGTAGAGTTTTTTCTTCTGGTACGGTGATGTTTTACCCCGAAGCGGTGCGCTTCGTCTCTCACACGCTGTAAAATTTTCAGAGTTTCAGATTTTTTATCTAAGTATAAAGGGATGGAATCTTCCGGGAAAAAAATTTCTTCCAGTCTTTTAGCAATTCCTACAATCGTAATTTTCCCATATAAACCAAGTATTTTTAAGCTCTTTACTGCGGAAGAAAGCTGACCTTTCCCACCGTCAATCAAGATTAATTGTGGCAAGCTTTCCCCTTCATCAAGCATTCTTTTATATCTTCGGTATATAACTTCTTCCATGGTGGCAAAATCGTTCGGACCTTCTACCGTTTTCGGATGAAAAATTCTATAATCTGCTTTGCTTGGTTTTCCGTCTTTAAAAACCACACAAGCCGAAACCGGATTGGTTCCCTGAATATTTGAGTTGTCAAATCCTTCAATATGTCTTGGTTCTACAGGCATTCTCAACAGCTTTTGCATTTCTGCCATAATCCTGTTTGAATGTCTTTCGGGATCTACAATCTGTACCTGTTTCAGTTTTTCAATGCGGTATTCTTTTGCATTTTTTTCAGAAAGCTCTACAATTCTTTTTTTATCACCAACTTTAGGTACAATTAACTTTACATTTGGGATCTCGACACTCAGGTGAAATGGAAGCAGGACTTCTTTGGAATCTGAATCAAATTTCTGACGGATTTCAATCAGGGCTTCCTCCATGATTTCCTCATCTGTTTCTTCCAGCATTTTTTTAATTTCGGTGGTAAAGCTCTGTATAATATTTCCGTTTCTGATTTTAAAATAATTTACATACGCAGCTGTTTCATCGCTTGTCATTCCAAAAACATCTACGTCATCAATATTGGGATTTACAACCGTATGTTTAGACTGATAATCTTCCAGAATATTCAGTCTTTCTTTAATCATCTGAGCATTTTCAAATTGAAGATTAGCTGCATATTTTGTCATTTGATTGATCAGATATTCTTTTGCTCTGCGGAAATCTCCTTTAATGATTCCGCGGATGGCATCTATTTTTTCGTCATAATCTTCTTTGCTTTCTAACTCTTCACAAGGTCCTTCACAGTTTTTGATATGAAATTCCAGACAAACTTTATATTTTCCTTCATCAATTTTAGCGGGTGCCAAATTCAGATTGCACGTACGAAGTTTATAAATATGCTTGATCGTATCCAGTAAAATCTTGGCAGGACGTACTTTTGCGTAAGGTCCGTAATATTCAGATCCGTCTTTTATTTTGTTTCGGGTAAGAAAAACTCTTGGGAACTCTTCATTTTTAATGCAGATCCACGGATAAGTTTTGTCATCTTTCAGCATTACATTATAAAACGGCTGATGTTCTTTGATGAGATTGTTTTCCAGTAAAAGCGCATCGTATTCGCTGTTGACAATAGTTGTTTCCAGACGGTTGATTTTCCCAACCATAATTCTTGTGCGGTAGCCTGAAAGTGTTTTGTTGAAGTATGAAAGTACTCTTTTCTTTAGATTTTTTGCCTTTCCTACATACAGAAGATTGTCATTTTTATCATAATACCGATAAACACCGGGTTCGGAGGGTAAGGTTTTAAGCTGTAATTCTAAAGACGGATTCATATAGCAAATTTAAGCATTATGAAGCAGAAAAAAAGTGAAAGAAAGTCCTTCAGCCTTATAATATGTGTTAAATTTAAATTTATGGTTACGCATTTAAGGATATTAATATCTCAACCTCAACAGATGGCTTTTCCGGTATGCTTTAAAATGTGTATTTTTAGGCAAATTTTTTAAGTAATGACATACGGTATTGATACTTTCAGTTTTCATGATGTTTTGGAAATATGTAAAGACCCTAATAAAGCCCAGCTAAATGAAGCTGCAAAAGAGCAGATTTTAAATTCTCAGAAAAATGTTCAGAAAATTGTAGATTCAGATCGCTGTGTTTATGGTATTAATACAGGTTTCGGACCGCTTTGCGATACTAAAATTTCTGCCGATGAAACTGCACAGCTGCAATATAATCTGATTATTTCTCACGCAGTTGGTGTGGGAAAGCCTATTGATAAAGAACTTTCCAAAATCATGATGATCGCAAAAGTTCATGCGTTGTCTAAAGGATTTTCCGGAGTTTCTCTTCAGGTTATCGAAAGAATGATTTTGATGCTGGAAAAAGATATTATCCCAGTTGTTCCAGAGCAGGGTTCTGTTGGAGCATCAGGAGATTTAGCACCGCTTTCACATCTGGTTTTGCCGCTTTTAGGACTTGGACAAGTATGGGTAGATAACGAAATATTTGAAACAGCAGAAATTCTTGAAAAAAATAATCTGAAGCCTTTAGTTTTAGGTCCAAAAGAAGGATTGGGACTCATCAACGGAACTCAGTTTATTTTGGCTCATGCTATAAAAGGTTTAGAAAAGTTTGAATATCTTCTGGATCTTGCGGATCTTGCCGCTGCAATGAGTCTGGAAGCTTACAGAGGTTCAGCAAGCCCGTTTAAAAAAGAGCTTCACGAAATAAGACCATTTGAAGGAAGTAAAAAAGTAGCCGCAAGAATGCTTAATTTCTTAAAAGATTCAGACAATCTTAAAGCGCATGAAGGATGTGAAAGAGTTCAGGATCCTTATTCAATGAGATGTGTTCCGCAAGTGCACGGCGCAAGCAGAAATGCTTTTGAACATCTAAAAATGATGGCGGAAACAGAACTGAATTCCGTAACGGATAATCCGATTATATTAAGTGCTGAAGAATCTATTTCGGGCGGAAATTTTCACGGTCAATTAATGGCTTTACCTTTAGACTACGCAACTTTAGCGGCAGCAGAACTGGGAAATATTTCAGACCGCAGAAGTTATTTGCTGCTGGAAGGCAAATATGGTTTACCACGATTATTAACGGAAAGCTCTGGGTTGAATTCAGGATTTATGATTCCTCAATATACTTCGGCAGCTTTGGTCACAGAAAATAAAACACTTTGCTTCCCAGCTTCAGCAGATTCTATTCCGACGAGTTTGGGTCAGGAAGATCATGTGTCAATGGGAAGTATTTCGGGTAGGAAGTTTAATCAGGTTCTTGGCAATTTAGTCAATATTCTTGCCGTTGAATTGATGTTTGCAGCGCAGGGTCTGGAATTCAGAAGACCGGCAAAATGTTCCGATATTATTGAAGAAAATTACGCTATTCTTCGTTCTCAAGTAGCAAAGCTTGAAGATGACCGATTGATTGGGAAAGATATGTTGGCGATTGCGGAGCTAATTAACGATAGAAAGTTTATCGTCAATTAATTACCTTGAATTACTAGATATAAAAAATCAAGCCCGGCAATAGTCCGGGTTTTGTTTTAAAGTAAAAGATAAAGTTTTTTTCAAAAATGGAAAACGGAAATCTTTCTTTAGTTCAAAATAATCATTATATTCGTCATAATGAAAACATTACAATTATTTTTACTGTCTTTAAGTGGATTTTTGTTCGGGCAGAATATTCAGAGTATACAGCTGTTTAATCCTCAGACAAATGACGAAACCCCCGTAATTTCAATGGGACAGCAATTGATTTTGAGATTTGATGACCTTACTAATTCCAGTGAAGTATACCGTTATACTATAAAACATTATGACAGAAACTGGCAGGATGATAATTTGTTTTTCAGTGAAATTGCCAATGGTCAAATGAATGCAATGCTGGATGAGTTTCAGTATTCCTTCAACACATTACAGCCTTACACGCATTACGTACTGAGGTTTCCCAATGAAAAAATTCAGCCTAAAATTTCAGGAAACTTTGAACTGATCGTTTATAAAAGATCTGCAGATCAGCCGATCATCAAAAGGAGATTTTCTATAGTTGAGGATCAGGTAAATCTGGCGTTAAATATTTCCCGTTTTGCAGATGCAAAAAATCCGGGTCTTAACCAGAGAGTAGAAGTGCAGGCAGTAGCAAAAGCAGGAGATCTCACTTCTAATGTTAATTCAATGACGCTCACTTTGATGCAGAACAATAATCCTCATATGGTAATTTCTGGTCAGAAGCCGAGTGCTACGATGGGAAATAAACTTCTTTTTCAGCAGCTTAATCTTATATTTCCTGGAAATAATGAATTTTATTATTTTGATAATAAAAATATGCGAATGGCAGCAGATATGGTAAGAGCCACGGAAGTTTTAGACGGTGTTAATCAAACCTATCTACATCCGGTTTGGGCATATCCGCTGAATTATCAGTATCAGCCTGATGTAAATGGAGCATGGTATTACCGAAGAAACGATCTTGGATTGGAAAGAAATGCTGAACGTGAAGCAGATTATTCCTGGGTGCATTTTTCATTAGATTCCGAACCGATGAATAAAGAGCTGTATATTCTAGGAGGATTCAATGATTTTCAGCCTAGAAAAGAATTTCAGATGCAGTATGATGAGGCATCTCAAAAATATATAGCTAAAATTTATCTGAAACAGGGTTTTTATAATTATATTCTGGCAACAAAAGAAGCAAATGGAAGTTTGAATTTTGGCGAAATCAACGGTAATTTCTGGCAGACCGAAAATCTTTATCAGGCATTTTTGTATTACAGACCTTTCGGAAGGAATTATGATGGCTTAATTGGCTACGGAGAATTCAGGACGCCGGTAAGGTAAAGTCCTTCATAAAATAATTAAAAAGACACTTAGAAACCTAAGTGTCTTTTAGTTTGATGTAAATTTTGTTTAAACGAAATAAAACTCGTTGAGTTTTTCTTCACACAAAGTTTTAATCACTTCAATCCACCGGTCTTCATCATTCAGGCAGGGAATATAATGGAAGTTTTCTCCTCCTGCATGGGTGAACTGTTCTTTTCCTTCTACAGAGATTTCTTCAAGAGTTTCCAGGCAATCAGATACAAAAGCAGGACAAACTACTGCCAGATTTTTTATTCCTTTTTTAGGAATCGTCTCAAATGTTTCATCGGTGTAAGGCTCAATCCATTTATCTTTACCTAACCTCGACTGAAAAGAAACAATAGTTTTTTCTTTTGGAAGATTCAGTTTTTCTATTACCAGGTTGGTTGTTTTAAAGCATTGATGTCTGTAGCAAAACTGATGACTCGGATTGCTTTCTCTTGAACAGCAGTCGTTAAGATTACATGTTTTGGTAGGATCTGTTTTATAGATATGTCTTTCAGGAACTCCGTGATAAGAAAATTGCAACGCATCAAAGTTCTCCGGCAGTTTTTCCTTAATACTTTCAGCCAAACAATTGATGTAAATTTCTCTGTTGTAAAACGGCTGAATGTAATTGATTTTTATATTCGGGAATTTTGCTTTTCTCACTTCCTCAGCTTTTTCAATTACTGTTTCCGTGGTACTCATTGCATATTGAGGATACAGCGGAAAAAGAATAATTTCCGAGACGCCGCGATCTATGAGTTTTTGAATTCCTGTTTCAATGCTGGGTTGTGCATAGCGCATCCCGATCTCTACAGGAATATCAACCAGTTTCTGTAGTTTTTTCTGGATTTTCTCTGTAATTACAATGAGAGGAGAGCCCTGCTCTGTCCAGACTGTTTTATAAGCTTCGGCAGATTTTGCAGGTCTTGTATTGAGAATAATTCCGCGAACGAGTAAAGCACGGAAAAACCAGCGGTAATCAATCACTTTTTCATCCATTAAAAACTCATCCAGATATTCTTTAACATCTGGGACAGCGGTAGATCTTGGTGAGCCGAGATTGACTAATAATATTCCTTTCATATAATGTATAAGTAATGAGTGGTATTTAATAAGTAATAAGTAATAAGTAATAAGTAATAAGTAATAAGTAATAAGTAATAAGTAATAAGTAATAAGTAATAAGTAATAAGTAATAAGTAATTTTGCTTCTAACTTCTAACTTCTAACTTCTAACTTCTAACTTCTAACTTCATTTTATCCGTTTACAGCTTCTACTTTTTCAACAAGATCCGGAACGAATTGCTTTAAAATGTTTTCAATTCCGCCTTTTAAAGTTGCCGTTGAGCTCGGACAGCCGGAGCATGCACCCTGTAAAAGCATTTTAGCGGTTTTGGTACTTTCATCGTATTCCATTAAAGAAATTTTACCGCCATCATTCTCTACCGCCGGAGCTACATATTCATTTAGAATATCTGAAATTTTTTGCTCGTCATCCGTATAATCTCTGTTGATGATCTTTTCAACAGGATTTTCATGTTTTTGAGCTTCAATATTTGAAATTTCTCCTCCATTCTGTAGATAATCTGCGATAAGTGCACGAACGGTAACCATTACCTGATGCCATTCTACACTGTTATCTTTGGTAACTGCAACAAAATTATCTGAAATGAAAACTTCATTCGCAAAATCAAATTCCTTAAAAATAGCCTGAGCCAGAGGAACTCCATTGGCTTCATCTCGGGATTTTATCTCAACAAATCCGTCCAGAAGAAGTTTGTTTGATACGAACTTCATTACATTAGGATTCGGTGTCATTTCAGCATAAATCTGATACATTTCTTTTTTCTTCTGCAGGTAGATTCTTGGGTTTGCCAATAGTTCATCTTCAATGACGTTTTTCAGACTTTCTACTACATGTTCCCATTCTACGGTATCCTGTTTTGCAACGGCTACGAAATTAGCAGTAATGAAGATTCTTTCTACAAAAGGATAATTAAAAAGTTCCTGTGCAATAGGAATTTCGGATATATCTGAATCTCTGTCCAACTCCAATGATCCGGGAATCAAGTTGTAGTCGGCTACAAATTTCATCACTTTTGGGTTTTCTGTTGGTTCTATAAGGATTGTACGCATTTTTTCGTTAAATTTGAGAATACAAAAATACGGATTAGAAGTTAGAACGGGGAGGATTGAATTTAGATTTTTGCTATCGGTGTAATTTGAGTGGCAGAGCTTGTAAAATTCAATAATTTATGTTTTCGGAATAACTTAATTTTTCTAATGTTAAATTGAAATATGGCTTTAATAAAAGAACTTTTAGGAAAAACACCACAAATTGGTGACAATACTTTTTTAGCAGAAACAGCAACTGTAATAGGTGATGTCACAATGGGAGAGAACTGCAGTATTTGGTATAATGCGGTAATAAGAGGTGATGTGCATTATATAAAAATGGGAAGTAAAGTGAATGTGCAGGATAATGCAATGCTTCATTGCACGTACGAAAAATATCCTTTGGAAATCGGAAACAACGTTTCTATTGGTCATAATGCTATTGTTCATGGCTGTACCATCAAAGATAACGTGCTGATTGGGATGGGTTCTATTGTGATGGATAATTGTCTGGTAGAAGAAAATTCTATTGTTGGAGCCGGTTCTGTGGTAACTCAGGGAACACACATCAAATCAGGTGAAGTCTGGGGCGGAGTTCCGGCGAAAAAAATTAAAGATATTTCTGCCGCTTTACTGGAAGGTGAAGTTAACAGAATTGCAGATAATTATGTGAAATATTCTTCATGGTACGAAGGATAAAAATCTATTTAGAATAACTTAAAGCTCTGATTTGTCAGAGCTTTTTTAAGTTTAATAAATAAATACTGCGTTACCGTTTTCACATCGTACTCCCGTTGGCTCTGCTGCCAACATACAATCGGAAACGATATTATATTTATTGTTAAAGTCAGACATTTTTTGCGTGTAATCGCTGATTTTTGGGGCTATTACATCTTGAATTTTTTTAGGATAAGCAATATAGCGTACAGGACCTCCGCAAGCTTTTGATCCCATTGGGGCAAAAGTCCATTCTGAAGATTTGCTGCATTTTTCTTTAGCGATTGCTGATTCTATTTCTGTCCGCATTTCGTCCAATAAGGCTTGATCGTACTTTTCACTGTTTTCATCAGCTGGTCTTTCGGAGATGTCTTTAGGAAGTGTGGAGTCGTCCTGTGAATTTGCCGATTTACAGGAGTTTGCCATTGTTACGAAGGCTAAAATGATTAAAAAAATGCTGAAGAAATTTCTCATAATGCAGTTGTTTATCGGTTTATTAATAATGTCATTGTTGATGCTGATTTAGTACCATGCAAATTTCATTATTATTTTTTAATTTAATCAAAATTTATTCCCTAAACTCTTTTTCGTAATTTTGCTGATGATGAACAATCATTTTTTTGAATTAATAGAATTTACCAGCAGAAGCGTTTTTCTTACTGGAAAAGCTGGAACTGGTAAGACCACATTTCTTAACGAATTTGTAAAAAAAACGAAAAAAAAGCATATCGTAGTAGCTCCTACCGGAATTGCTGCCATCAATGCAGGCGGAGTAACCATTCATTCTATGTTTGGTCTTCCGTTGCGTACTTTTTTACCGACTACAGATCGCATAGACAGTAATATAGCCAATAATATTGTTGATCTTCAGCAGCATTTTAAATATCGTAAAGATAAACTTAAACTTTTGAGAGAAGTTGAAGTGATCATTATTGATGAGGTTTCTATGCTTCGGGCAGATGTTTTGGATATGATGGACTTTTCTCTCAGGTTTATCCGCAGAAATAATCAGCAATTTGGCGGGGTTCAGATGTTGTTCATCGGAGATTTGTACCAGCTTCCACCTGTTGTGAGAGACGAGCATGTGCTTAAAATGTTTTACAATTCTCCCTTTTTCTTCGATAGTATCGCCATTAAAGAAATTCCTTTGCTTACAATTGAGCTCACGAAGGTATATCGGCAGACTGACGAGCATTTCCTTGAAATTTTAAATGCAATTAGAGATGGTGATGTTGCTAATATTGATTTTGAAGAATTAAACAAAAGATACACTCCTGATTTTGAATCAGGTGAAGAACCTTACGTTTACCTTTGTTCTCACAACAAAATGGCAGACGATATCAATCAGGAAAAACTGAAAGAGATCAATCTCACACCGGGAATTTACGAAGCTAAGCTTTTTGGTGAGTTTAAAGAAAATCAGTTTCCCAATGATCAGTTTCTTGAGCTGAAAGTCGGAGCTCAGATTATGTTTATCCGAAATGATATTTCAGGCGATAAAAAATATTACAACGGTAAGCTTGGTGAAATTTCGGCTTTGGAAGAAAACGAGATAAAAGTTATTCTGGAAGGCAGCGAAAGAGAAATTACGGTAAAGCGTGAAGTCTGGGAACAAAAAAAATACTCTCTTGATTCTGATAAAATGATCAGAGAGGAAGTTTTGGGAAGTTTTGAGCAGTTTCCGATAAAATTGGCTTGGGCAGTTACGATTCATAAAAGTCAGGGACTTACCTTCGATAAAGTTATTATAGATGCTGGTAAAAGTTTTACTGCAGGGCAGGTGTATGTTGCTTTGTCTCGCTGCCGAACTTTGGAGGGAATTGTTTTAAAATCAAAAATTACTCCTGAAGTTATTTTTAAAGATAACAGAATTTTAAAATTTCAAGGTGATACCCATGCCAATGATCATGTGGAAACAATACTGAATCAGGAAAAATACGATTATGCCATCAGAAAACTTCTTCGGACATTAGATTGTCAGTGGTTGATGAAAGAAGTGGAGCAGTGGAATAATTTGTCTTTGGTCAACAAAAGTATTGATCGGGTAAAAGCGAATCAGCTCTACCTGCAGCTTAAGCATGAAACTCAGAACCTCAGCAAAATTTTTGAAAAACTGGAGCGGATTATTTTTCAGAAAGTCAGCCTGTTTATTCAGGAAAAAGAAGAATGGATCGAAATTGAGAATAAATCCAAAGGTGCGGTTAATTTCTTTTTCAGTGAAATCAATAATAAAATTTTCAGTCCGTTAAAGGATTTTTATGCTGAAATTAAGGGTGTAAAAGGACTTAAACAATACAACGAGGAAATCAGAAGCTGGCTTGAAGATATTGAAGATTATCTGAATGGATTAAAAGAGAGCCATCTTTTGGATGTAAAACTTCTTGATGAGAAAAACAATAAAGAAGTAAGCATGAAAATAGCTAAAGTTCCTTCTCAGGTTCTTACTTTTCAATTATTTGAAGAAGGAAAAACAGTTTCTGAAATTGCCTTAGAAAGAGGTTTAGTAAAAGAAACAGTTCTGGGTCATTTGGCTAAATTTGCTGAACAGGGTTTGCTGGATATTTCCAGAATCATCACTTCAGATAAAATTAAAGCTTTCGAAAAAGAATTTTCTCAAAATTCCTATGAAAGTCTCAATGAATGGAAAAATGCTTTACCGAAAGATTTTGAATTTAATGAAATCAGAATACTGATCAACCATTTTACTTATCAGAAGACTAAACACGAAGCCTGATAATTATTTGCCGAATATTCGTTTTAAACAAATAATTTAATTCAGGTTTAAAATGAATTATTTTCCAGATTAATTTTTCAGACTCTTTTCTAAAACCTCAATCCTGCTCAGAATGTCAGCAAGTATATTTTTTTGTTCAAAAGAAATATAACCTGCGACTTTATAGACTTCGGTTTTCTGCCATTTTTCTTCAGGAATTTCAGAAAGGTACTGAAGGTTTTCTCCTTGTAATGTAACGAGTGTTTCGGGTTTTTCAGACTGGAGATCTGTTTTAATGAGAAATAGAAAATCTCCGATATTGTAATTAGAAATAAGCTGTTTCTTTTCTTTGAACTCAAATATTAAATCAATTTTTGCTAATATTTTTTGCAAAATATGGACTTGATCGGTATTTTCTGCTAAATTTTTAACAGTATTGTTTAGCTTACTAAATTCTTCAATTGGCGAAAACATGAGCGTGTCAATGACTGATCCGCTTACAAGATTGTTTACCTGTAGTGGTTTTGTCAGGAAATCGTTGATGTCCAGATTAAAATAATGGGCAACTTTTAGAAGTGTATCAATTTTTGGTTCTGCTCTTCCTTCTTCGTAAGCACTTATTACACCGCGATTTAACTCGAATAAATCTGCGAAGGCCTTTTGGCTTAACCCTTTAACTTGTCTGATCTTCTTAATATTTGTTCCAAAAAAACTCATAAGTCTAATCTTTTTTGCAAATATAAGTTTATTAATGGAAAATTTTGCTAAAAATATTTGCAAATTGTAAAAAATTTATTACTTTTGCTTATCTAAAAGCTAAAACGCATGGAATATGAGCGAAAAGAATAAAATATTTAATAAGGTTAAAGAATGGTTGTTAGATTATGAATTTAACATAAGTTTTGAGGATGAAAATCAAAAAGTACTGATTATTGAGAAAGAATCTAACGGAATCAAGAACATGATTCTGATTGTTTCAGATTCAATATTAATTATGGAACAGTTTCTTTTTGAAATTAAAAATCCCACAGAAACAATGTACCGCACCTTGCTTCAAAAAAACAGGGATATTGTACATGGGGCATTTGTTCTGGATCATTCCGGGAAAAAAGTGATTTTCCGTGATACGTTGCCTACGGATAATATGGCGCAAAATGAAGTAATGGCTTCAATTAATTCTTTAGGGATTTTGGTCGGGGAGTTCAATAGCGAAATGATAAAAATGAGTAAATAATAAAAATCAAAATATGAATATTTTTAAAAGATTATATGCAATAGGAAAAGCTGAAGTCAGTTCGGCATTAGAAAATTTTGAAGATCCTATAAAGCTTACAGAAGCCGGAATTGCTGATATGAAAGATCAGCTTGCGGAAAGTCTTGAAGCTTTGGCTCAGCTGAAAGCGCTTTCAATCCGTAAAAAAAACGAAGCGGAAGCAAAAGATCATTCTGCGGGAGATTATTACGCAAAAGCAGTCTTGCTGGTCCAGAAATCTGAAAAAGGGGAAATTGAAGTTTCGGAAGGCGACCGTCTTGCAAAAGAAGCTTTGAAGAAGCAAAATGAATCACAGAAAAGGGCTGAAGTTTTAAAAACTGAAACCGAAAAGCTGCAGCAAGAATGTGAAAAAATGCAGACCAACATTAATCAGCTGAAATCTAATATTTCCAAATGGGAAAACGAACTGCGTACCTTGGAGGCGAGAGTGCAGGTAAGTGAGGCTACAAGAGATATCAACCGAAAAATGACTCAGATTGACAGCAGCAGTGCAGTTTCAATGCTGGAAAAACTAAAAGACCGAGTGGTTCAGCAGGAAGCGGTGGCAGAAGCGTATTCTGAATTGGCGAAAACCGGGAAGACGGTAGATGAGGAGATTGATGATTTGTTGAAAAATACAGACGGAGAAGCAGAGAGCGCTCTGCAGAAATTAAAAAATACACTTAAAAAAGGCTAAAATATGACCTTTCAGGAATTTTTACATATTGCTTTTACTCCGGTAAATACTGTTTTGAGTGTGCTGCTTATTTTGGCGGTTATCTACTGGCTTTTTACCATCATTACAGGTTTGGATATTGATGTCGGTATAGATGCTGATTTTGATGTAGAAACTCCGGATGGAGATGTATATGTTCCTGAAGATCCTTCTGCTAGGATTCAATTTTTAAAATTTCTGAATCTTGATATTGTTCCGGTGACCTATTTTTTAACGATTTCGCTGTTTTTTACATGGCTGGCTTCTTTTTATGTTGAGGTTTTTATTTCACCTGGTTTTTGGATGGCTGTTTTGATGGTAATTCCTGCTTTCTTGATCAGTATTTTGGCAACAAAAATTATTCTGAAACCATTAAATCCCTTTTTCAGGGAAATTAACCATAAAGGTGAAAAAGCGCACGATTTTCTGGGAAGAGAAGGTAGGATGAAATCAACCATTCAAGACCAAAAAATAGGAATACTGGAAGTTTTTATCGGGAGTGATCCTATGACACTGATGGTAAAAAGTAAAGACGGTGAAAGAATAGAACACGGAACCACCGTTATTATAGTGGATGAAGATCCTCAAAAGAAATTTTATTACGTAGCTACAGAAATCCGCTTTTAAAAACAACAAGTCATGCTTACTTTTTTTATAATGATTTTCAGCTATATCCTGGAAATGATTCTTTAATTGATTTGGAATCACAAATGTTTGAAATATATTTGCCGGAAATCCAGTGTAGGTAAATCTTTTTGAACGAAAATAGACTAAATAATATTAAATATTGCGCATTTGCATTTAATAAATTAACAAAAACACAATAAAAATAATAAACTAAAAAAATATGAACACAACTTTAATTGCAGGAATTGTTATCATTGCGATAGCTTCCATTGGACTAATTTTCTGGATTTTATCCATGTACAAAAAAACCGTTCAGGGAATCGTTATTTTAAGAACAGGTTACGGAGGTACAAAAGTGTTCTTCAATGCGGGAATCGTAATTCCGGTCATTCACCGAATGGAGTCTATGGATATTTCAGTAAAAAAACTTGAAATTGCCAGAGAAGGAAGAGCGGGATTAATCTGTAAAGACAATATGAGAGCCGATATTCAGGTGGCTTTCTTTATCAGAGTTAATAAATCGGTTGATGATATTGTAAATGTTGGTCAGACCATCGGATGTCAAAGAGCTTCTGATATCAATACGTTGAGAGAATTATTTGAAGCTAAATTTTCTGAAGCCTTAAAAACCGTTGGTAAAAAGTTTGAATTTATCGAGCTTTACGAAGCAAGAAGCGAGTTTCGTCAGGAAATTTTAGATATCATCGGAACAGATTTAAACGGTTATGTTCTGGATGACTGTGCGATTGATTTCTTAGAGCAGACTAAAATCGAAAATTTAGATAAAGACAATATTCTTGATTCTGAAGGGATTAAAAAAATTACCGAATTAACAGCTAATCAAAATATTAAAGCCAATCAGGTTCGCCGAGACGAAGAAAAAACGATCACAAAGCAGAATGTTGAAGCTCGTGAAGCGATTCTGGAGCTTGAAAAACAATTAGCGGAAAAAGAAGAATCTCAAAAAAGAGAAGTTGCCAATATTAAAGCCCGTGAAAATGCTGAAATATTAAAGGTTAATGAAGAAGAAAGACTGAAATACGAAACGGTTCGCATTGCAACAGAAGAAAAGCTTCAGATTGCTGAAGAAAATAAGCTGAGACAGGTTGTTATAGCCGCTAAGAATAAAGAGCGTGCCGATTTGGTAGAAACTGAAAGAGTGCAGAAAGATAAAATGCTTGAAGCAACAGAAAGAGAAAGAATTGTTTCATTAGCTCAGATTGAAAAAGAAAAAGCGATTGAACTCGAAAAGAAAAATATTCAGGATGCGATTCGTGAGCGTTTAACGATGGAAAAAACCGTTGTAGAAGAGCAGCAAACCATTAAAGATTTGGAAGCTTTCAAAACAGCTGACAGAACGAAACAGGTAGAAATTACTTTGGCAACTCAGGAAGCTGAGAAGAAACTTATTCAGGAAACAAGAGCTGCAGAAGCAAGAAAATTAGCTGCTGAAAAAGATGCTCAGAAATATGTAATTGAAGCACAGGCTAAACGTGATGCTGCTGAAAAAGAGGCTGAAGCACGTAAAATTATTGCCGATGCAAAAGCGAAAGAAGAAGCTACCGTTGGTTTATCTGAAGCGCAGGTTCTTCATGCAAAAGCAGATGCAGCAGAAAGACAGGGAATCGTAGAAGCAGTAGTGATTGAGAAAAAAGCAGATGCTATCAAGAAAGAAGGAATTGCTCAGGCGGAGGTTATCAAAGAAAAAGCTTTAGCTGAAGCAGCTGGAATAACCGAAAAAGCTGAAGCGATGAAAAAACTGAATGATGCAGGAAAAGATCACGAAGAATTCAGATTGACTCTAGCAAAAGAAAAAGAAGTGGAACTTGCTCAAATTTCAATTCAGAAAGATATTGCACAAGCTCAGGCAGGAGTTTTGGCGGAAGCCTTCAAATCTGCAAAAATTGATATTGTAGGCGGTGATAATACTTTCTTTGATAATGTAGTTCGTCAGGTTTCTGCGGGTAAAGGTTTGGATAAATTTATCAGCCACAGCGAAAACGCAACTTTAGTGAAAGAAAATCTTTTGGGTGATGGAGAAAATATCATCGGAAAAGTGATGGGAATGGTTGATAAATACAATATTTCTTCAGAAGATATTAAAAACATGAGCATTGCAAGTCTTATTTTTAAACTAAATGGCGTTGCAGATCAACAGGAAAAAGGTCTTCTGTCCAGAGCGATGGATATGGCAAAACATTTAGGGGTAGATCAAAAACCGATTAAATAAGATTTAATTTTTCAGGAGCGTACAAAACACTCACTATATATCTGAAACTCTCATTGTATGATTTACTGATACTTTGAGAGTTTTTAAACAAGCCATTTAAGCAGTTAAATGTATGTTTAAAGCATTTTAATACGATGATAGTCTAAAATCTAGCATCTAACATCTAATATCTCAAAATATGTCAGAACAATTAAATTCAGGGACATACGAAATCATACAGAATCGTCTGAACGAACAGAAAAATGATCTTATTCAGAGGCTTCAAAAACTGAACGAAAACCGTAAAGAAATTTTCGGAGGTGTAGATTTTTCGTTGATTGCCAATGAGAGAATTTCTACCGAACACAACTGTATTGCCAAAGATATTTTTTCTTTAAAAAATACATTGATTTTTGGTTCAAATGCTCACTTAGGTCTGCAGACGGAAATCAATATTTCCGATGTTTTTTCAGTATATTCCATTAATAATAAACGATTCGAGCCAAAGGATATTTCTTTGATTGCAGATGAAATTTTCATTGAAGAATTTAAAAATCTCTATAAATATTACAGAAACACCTTTTTTGTCCGCTTCCACTTTACCGAAAACTATTTGTATATGGTTTTCCAGTTATCAGAAAGTACTTCGGATATTAAAGCATTCAAATGGCTGATTAAAGAAGACCAACTGGTGTATGTAGATTCCAGAAGTGCTTCGGAAGTTACCTATCCTCCGCAACATGGTTTTGTGTGGACAAAAGCAACCAGAGATATGCAGCGTACCGGGAAATTTCCGCACGTTTCTTTGGCAGATAAAGTCTTTGTGGAATCTCTTCACGGCGATATTACCATAAAAGTTGAAGACAACACCGACACCGGAAAAGGAATTTATTCGGAAGATGTTATTCACAAGGATCAAAATCTGGATGATGCTGAAATCCATTTTTGTGATTTGGATAATCTGGTTTTGTTTAAAATAAAACCGTATCAGGAAACAGAACGGTATTTCATTTATAATCATAAAGAAAAGAAAGTTTCAAGAGTAGATACACTGAAGCATTCTGCGGTTTTGCTTCCGGAAAACCAAGGTGTGCTTTTCTCGAATGGTTATGCATTGCAGACAGGAGGTTTGAAGGTGATTTCTCAGGATGTCAACAGGCTTCATTACCTGAAAACGATTCAGGAGCCAAATGGTGAGAATTTTATGTATGTCTTTTATGATGATAAAACCAATAATTATCAGCTGATTTCGTACAATATCATTACCCAGACTATAGAAACGCCTATCCGTTGCAGTGGTTTTTCAATTTTAAATGAGGGAAAACTGATTTATCTGCGGGAAAGTGTAGAAACGACGAAACATCATTTAGCTCAAATCTGGCAGACTCCGTATTCAAAAGAATTGCAGCCGAATACAGAAAAATCTGATACGCTTCTTTACAAAATCGGGAATAAAGATATTGTAAGAGTAATGGCAGAAAGTCAGGAATTGATCACTTTACTGAATAAGAAAGATTCTTATAGCGGATTGTATGATGATATTGTAAAACTTTCTACTACAATTTTAGATGCGTATTATTTTCTGGGTGACGATGAAGTTCAGAATTTAGATCAGCCTTTAAAGGAAATCAGAAAAATTGCTCATTCTGCCATTAATGAGTATGAAAAAGTACTTGAGCAGAAGAAAAATACGGCTGAAGCTGTTGAAAAAATAAAAGCAGCATCTGAAAAAACCTTAGATGACACCAAAAGAATCAATTATTCTCAGCTCACTGAATATATTGATATGCTTTCTACAATCAGAGCCTTGCGTGGTGAAATTACCGGAGCGCGAGATTTAAAATATGTAGATGCAGCGGTGCTTGATTCTTTGGAAAAAGCTTTGGCTGAAAGATCGGAAGAGCTTTCTAATGCCTGTGTGAATTTCCTTCTTCAGGATGATGCGCTGCTTCCGTATCAGAACAGAGCGCAGCAGATTTCTGAAAATATCATCAGTTTACAGAAAGCGATTGATGCCAAAACAATTGAGGAGGAAATTAATAATCTTTCCGGGCAGCTTGAACTTTTGGTAGATATTGTCAATAATTTAAAAATTGAAGACACGTCACAGTCTACTCAGATCATTGAAAATATTTCAGTGATTTTTGCAAGACTGAATCAGGAAAGACTGGAACTTTCAAAAAGAAAAAGAGAAATTTCAGGAAAAGAATTATCTGCTGACTTTCAGGCGCAAATGACATTGTTTGATCAGTCGGTAATAAATTTTATGGAGTTGTCTCAAAGTCCTGAAAAATGCGATGAATATTTAACAAAGCTTTCCATTCAGTTAGAAGAAATGGAAACGAAATTCGTTGATTTTGAAGAATTTATCCGTAAAATTGAAGAAAAAAGAGAAGAAGTTTACGGGCATTTTCAAAATAAAAGAGTTCAGTTAACGGAATCCAGAAATAAGCGCACTCAGAGTTTGTACGATTCTGCACAACGGATTTTAAAATCTGTTCAGACAAAATCCGAATCATTTGATTCTGAAAATGAAATCAATGGCTATTTTGCAACCGATTTGATGGTGGAAAAGGTACGTGATATTTCACGACAGCTTATGGAAATGGAAGATTCTGCAAAAGCGGAAGAAATTCAGACTTTACTGAAAACTTCACAGCAGGAATCCGTAAGAAAACTGAAAGATAAAAAGGAAATTTATGCAGATGGAGACAATGTCATTGCTTTAGGTGATTATAAATTTGCCGTAAACCGTCAGAAATTAGATCTGACTTTGGTGATGAGAAATGCACAGTATTATTATCACTTGACAGGAACTGCATTTTATGAGCCTTTAAATTTTGAAGCCGTTGCAGAGTACAAAGAGGTTTGGAATCAGGAATATATTTCTGAAAATCAAAAGGTGAAACGTTTTGAATATCTGGCTTGGAATGTCTTTTCTCAAAATAAAAACATCAATACCGAAGAGCAAAACCGAAATGCTGTTCAGCAGTTTATGACGGAGCATTTTGGAGAAGGTTTGGTGAAAGGGATTCATGATGATGATGCATTGACGATTGTTTCAAAACTTCAGCAGATGCACAACGAACTGGGATTGATGCAGTTTACGCCTTCCGAAAGAGCGTTGGCGCAGTTGTTCTGGTATTTTTTGAACCCAGAAAGAAAAGAATATTACCAAAAGCAGTTTGAAGCAGCAAATTTAATTTCAAAATCTTTTACAACAGATAAAGGTTTTCAATATCTGAATGAAGAATTGTCCAATGAAATAAAATTATTTGCTCAGAATAATCAGCTTTTTGCTGAAGTAAATTATCTCAATGCTGCCATCTATCTGAAAAGAGAAAACAAATCAGTATTTTTAGTTTCTGAAAAAGCAGGTCTTTTATATGAATCATTTTTAAGAGATCTGAAAGAAAAAGGAAAAGATTTAGAATTTATTGATCAGCTGAATGCTTTGAAAAAATATCCTGCAGCCTGTTTTTCTATTGCTGAGAGTGCTTTGAATGCCTTTTTGTTTAATTCAGAATCAAAGGTTGAAGATGATATTAAGAAAGAAGCTGCCGTATTCTTTGTAACGCAGAATTTTGATGCTAAAAATGTTCTTCACATTTCTTACGAAACAGTTCTCAAAGAATTAAAATCATTGGAAAAAGATGCCGATTATGCTTTAAATTATTATGAATTCAGTTCCCGTTTATCTAATTTTAATGAGGTTATTGTTCCGAAATACAAACGGCTTCAGGAATTGAAGGCAAAATGGGTCAATGATAAAAAGAAAGCTTTAAAAATTGATACTTTCAAATCTCAGGTGTTAAGTTCGTTTGTGAGAAACAGATTAATCAGCGAAGTTTATTTTCCTTTGATCGGAGCCAATTTAGCCAAGCAATTAGGTACAGTAGGAAACGACAAACGTACCGACAGAATGGGAATGTTGCTTTTGGTTTCACCTCCGGGTTACGGAAAAACAACCTTGATGGAATACATGGCAGATCGAATGGGATTGGTTTTTATGAAAATCAACGGTCCTTCAATCGGTCATGATATTGTTTCTACTGATCCGAATGAAGCAAAAAATGCCGGCGCAAAACAGGAACTCGAAAAGCTGAATCTAGCTTTGGAAATGGGGGATAATGTGATGCTTTATCTGGATGATATTCAGCATTGTAATCCTGAGTTTTTGCAGAAATTCATTTCTTTGGCAGACGGACAGAGAAAAATTGAGGGAATTTATAACGGAGAAAGTAAAACGTACGATTTACGATCCAAAAGGTTTTGCCTTGTCATGGCGGGGAATCCTTATACAGAAAGCGGTGAGAAATTCAGAATTCCGGATATGTTGGCAAACCGTTCTGATACGTATAATTTGGGAGAAATTTCTGGCAGCAAAACAGAATTGTTTGATTTAAGTTTAATTGAAAATGCATTGATGTCCAATGATTATTTCACACGAATGACCAATCAAGGGATGGAAAATCTGTATAACTTATACAACAGTATTCAAACCAATTCTCCGAATGTAGATCTGATTGGTAATTTCAGTTCAAATGAAATTTCAGATTTCAGAAAAGTGCTCGAAAATACTCTGAAAGTAAGAGATGTTGTTTTAAAAGTCAATAAACAATACATCGCTTCTGCGGCAATGTCTGATGAATACAGAAACGAACCGTCTTTCAAACTCCAGGGTTCTTACCGAAATATGAATAAGCTGATTTCCCAGATTCAGCCAATATTAAAAGAAGAAGAAGTCACGCAAATGGTTCTAAATCATTATCAGAACGAATCTCAGACTTTAACAACCGGAGCTGAAGCCAATATGCTGAAGTTAAAAGAACTGATGGCTTTGATTTCCGAAGATGAAAAACTGCGATGGGAAGAAATCAAAAAGACCTTTGTTAAGAATAAAATGATAAAAGGTCTGGGAGAAAACGACAGAATGACTCAGATTGTGGCTTTACTGGCTCAGTTCAGCGAAGGATTGGATGGGATAAAAGATGTTTTAAAGAAGGATTAATAAAAAAAATACTACGTTTTTTACGTAGTATTTTTTTTTAAATTAAGCCAGTTCACTTTCAAGAATTTTTTTCCATTTTGAAAAAGTTGTCCGACTGATTTTGTATTTTCTGGACATGAAACTGGTAGATAAATCATGTTTTTTTTGGTAACTTAACAACTTCAGCATAGTTTTTTTATCATACGTTTTAAGCTGTTGATTGGTTTTTGCTGTTTCTTTTGTGGGTTTGAAAATCTTTTCATTAAGCTTTAAAATTTCTTCGGTAGAATCTAGTCTCGTAAGCTGTTCCCTTACTTTCGGACATTCCAGTTTTTCAGGATACTGCATTTTCAAAAGATCCTGATAGATCTTATTGTAATTTGGTCTCATAAGAATACTATAGTTTGATTGTTGGTGTTAACTTTTTTTCAGAATCCAGCGGTGCAGCGTGCTTTTCGGAATTGAATATTCTTTGATTACTTCTGCCTGAGTCATTTCGCCGGATTCTATTCTTCCCAGAATAAAATCTTTAATCTCCTGCGTATAAATATTTTTTCTGAATTTAGGAGTGGTGTCGTTTTTTTTATCCGTTTTCTTGTTGGCTGCAGAAGGAGGAGCATACAGAATGAGGTGTGAAGTATACAATCTGAAAAAATCAAATTCAAGAAGTTTGCTCCATCTTAAAAGAATGTCGGTGTCTATTGATGGACTTTCATATACTTTTTCTACAAAATCTTCATCTTTTCCCAAAAAATTGCAGATTCGTTCCAAAGAAATTTCTTTGTTTGCTACCATTTCTTTGATGTACTTCCCTATGTGGATATTTTTATATAACATTTTTATTAAAAACTAATTATTTTTAAATTAATCGTATTTAATATAGTAAAGAAGTGATTATGAGAGCTTTGTAATAGGGAAAAGTGAATTATCTTTTAATTATTAAAAGATAATTTATTAAAGCTGTATCATTACTTTACAATATTAAATTTGCATTCAACTGTAAAATTTTGATTTTCAGCAATTTGTGTTTTGTGATCGGTGTGGTTGTAAAATAGTACACCATTTGCAGTACGCTGCAATTCCCATGATAATTAAATATAATCTAAATTTTGTGAGTTAAATTATTCAATTAAAGCAACTCAAGATGGTTATGATTGTATTTAGCTGTAAGATTTAAAATCTTATTTGTTTCAGGGTTATTAGGTATTACTTGTGTCAAATTTATAAAAAAAAACAGGAGTTACAAACTATTTTTCTGTTTTATTAAATATGTAACAATAATTAATTTATTTTAGATCATATATATTTATTCTTTTTTTTGAATAGTGTTTTGTTATTTTTATATTGTTTCTATTAGTTATTTTAGTTGATGTTTTTTTAAGTTTTGTTTGATTTATCAAGAAATGTTAAAAGATGGTGTCTTATTAATATTTTTATTACCACAAGTGTGATAATATCTTAATTTAAGTTCTCTTTTAGGTGTTGTTTTTTTGCAATTTTATTTTATGGTATATTTATTAAATGGTATTTATTTTTGAATTTATTTTAATTTCGTTTTGATGATTTAAATTTTGATTAGTTAATGAAAAAAATCCTATTTAATAACAGTTTTTTTGCTTATGTAATTGAAAATTTATGTAACTTACTGCTTGTATTGTGTAGTCACTGTTACTACTATTAAAATATAAATCATGGAAAACGAAGAAAAACAATTTAGCAATATATTACATAGCAGCAATAAAGAAACGGATAATTATCAAATGCTTGTAGTTGATAGAGAAGGAAACGTAGATTTGGGTCATTTAACAGATGAAGATCTCAAAAAATATGGAAAAGTAGCAGATTCTATTGATGAGAAAAGCGCTTCTTCTGTAGTGAATTATGGTTCTGAGCTTCAGAAATTGCTGGCAAATCAAAGCGACAGTTTTTTAACAAATGTGCGTAAATCAAACTCAGGAGAAATTGGGGAATTAATCAATAATCTTTTAATAGAGTTAAATTATATTGATATTGATGAATTGCAGGGGAATAAAGTAAAAAGCTTGCTTGGTAGACTGCCATTTATGAGTAAAATTTTCACTGAGGTTGATAATATTTTTGCTAAATATGATAAAATTACCAACAATATTGAACGGATTTCCCAAAAAGTAAACGCTGGAATCATTATCTCCACTAAAGATAATGCGGTTTTACAAAATATTTTTGATAGCAATATAAATTCAATTAAAGCCATTGAAGAACTTATTATTGCAGGTTATATAAGGATGCGTAAAGCAAATGATGAACTTTCGGGAATGGAATTGAATTTGCAAAATTATGCTGATTATCAGATAGCTGATAAAAGAGATTTTATCTTAAGATTAGACAGGAGGCTTGCGGATTTAAAGGTAGTACGTTTTATTTTGTTGCAATCCCTTCCTCAAATAAGATTAGTACAAAACAACAATATTTCAATTGCTGAGAAAGCACAGACAATACTCAATACTACACTACCTGTATGGAAAAATCAGCTTTCCTTAGCTGTTGCTATGCACCGGCAGCAGCAAAATATTGAAATTCAGCAAAAGGTTTCTTCTACAACTGAAAAAATTCTTAAGAAAAATGCGGAACGTTTAAATGAAAATTCTAAAAATGTTGCCCGAGCTAATGAGAAAACCATTATTTCAGCTGAAAGTTTAAGAGAAACTACTTCTTTGCTGATCAATACTCTTAATGAAGTTAAAGCTATCCAGAAGCAGGGAAATGAAAACCGCAGAAAGCTTGATCAGGATCTTGAAACTTTAGAAAAAGAGCTTAAATCAATAATTAAAAGTAACTGATTAAATCCAGGCTGATCAAATTTGATATGTAATTTATATTTTTTTAATGAAAATACTGTAATAGCTGTATCTTTACGAATGTTAATTTTTTACAATAAATTTTTTTAAGTGGATCATCAGAATATTTTAGATCTTCATCCCGGTTTGGTATGGGGATTTGCCGTAACGGTTATCGTTATGCTGCTACTTGATTTAGGAGTTTTTAACAAAAAGAGTCATGAAGTTTCTTCTAAAGAAGCGACTATATGGTCTGTTGTATGGATCTCGCTGTCTATGGTGTTTTCAGGAGTGGTATATTGGGTTTACAATTCTGATATGGGTCCCGGAAGCCACGAAATAGCGATAGAGAAATTTACGCAATACCAGGCTGCCTATTGGATTGAAAAAGCGCTTTCGGTTGATAACCTATTCGTATTTATCTTGGTTTTCGGTTTTTTCAAAGTTCCGAAACATCTTCATCATAAGGTTCTTTTCTGGGGGATTATCGGGGCATTGATTTTCAGGGCAATCTTCATTTTTGCAGGTGTTGGATTGATTAACTTAACCTATCTGCCTGAAATGAATATTTTCGGATATCCTGTAAAAATTAATGTAGTGATGACTTTGTTCGGATTGTTTCTGGTTTACGCAGGAATAAAATCCTGGGGTGGTGGAGATGATGATGAAGATGAAGATTACAGTAATACAGCAGGTGCGAGACTGATTAAACGATTTTGGAAGGTTTCGGATAATTATGACGGTGACAAATTTTTCACGGTTCAAAACGGGATAAAAATGGCAACGCCGCTTTTGGTAGTTGTGGCGGTAATTGAATTTACAGATGTTCTTTTTGCAGTAGATTCTATTCCTGCAATTTTTGCAATTTCTAAAGATCCTTTTATCCTTTATACGTCAAATATTTTTGCTATTTTAGGGTTGAGATCTCTTTATTTTCTATTGGCAAATTTTATTCACATGTTTAGCAAACTGCCTTATGGTTTGGCGGTGATTTTGTCTTTCATCGGTGTTAAAATGTTGATTGCTCCGTGGTTTCACATTCCGTCTCCTGTTTCTTTGGGAATCGTTGGAGGAGTTTTGCTGATATCGGTTCTTGCATCAGTTTTATTTCCTGACAAGAAAATTGAAAAACTTTAATATTCTAAATTCATTATAAATTAAGGCTTTATTTCGGTAGAGTCTTTTTTATTACTATTGCAGCTCTTGTTCAGCTTCCAATCTTAAACCATATCTTTGCAATAAAAAAATATGGGAGTAGCAGATATGTTATTTAAACGTAAAAAAGAATTGGCAGAAAAAAACCTGAAAGAAGGTCAGGAATATATGCTTGAATACGGAAAAAGAGAATCGGTGGTACAATTGCCAAGCGGTTTACAGTACGAAATTATAACAGAAGGAGATGGCGAAAAACCCGGACCGAAATCTATGGTGAAATGTCATTATCACGGAACAACTATTGCAGGGAAGGTATTTGACAGCTCGGTGAAAAGAGGTACACCAGCATCATTTCCTTTAAATAAAGTAATTAAAGGATGGACGGAAGCATTACAGTTAATGTCTGTCGGAAGCAAGTGGAAACTTATCATTCCGCCTCATTTGGCTTACGGAGATCAGCAGATCAGTAAAGAGATTGGTCCCAACAGTACTTTGGTATTTATTGTGGAGTTGCTTGACATCAAATAATCGGTAGAATATCATTAAAACCATTTGTATATCAGATGGTTTTTTGTTTATTTTAATGTAATTTATTTTGTTACAATTTAAAATTGTGTTACATTTGCAGCATCAGAGATGAATAATACAAGATTTGCAACTGCAGTACATATCATGACGATTTTGTCAAAATTTCCTCAGGAGTTTCTTACTTCTGATTGGATTGCGGGCAGCATTAATATTAATCCTGTAATGGTACGAAAAGAAATTGGCGTGTTAAAAGATGCTGGTTTAATTATAAGCCGTCAAGGTAAAATTGGAGGGAGTCAGTTGTCAAAAAGTGCTTCTGAAATAAGCCTTTCTGAAATTTATACGGCTGTTAAAAACTCTGAAGTTCTGGGTAAAAAAAATCTTAATCCAAATCCTGCATGTTCTGTAGGTAAAGATATTAATGCCAAATTAAATTGTCTTTTTGAAGAGACAAATGATTTGGTGCTTCAGTTTTTAGAAACGAAATCCTTAAAAGATTTTACTGATCAGTTCAGTTAAAAAATTTTATTTAAAAATGTAACAAATTTTATTACAATTAATAATTAATCACATGAAAAAAGTAGCAGTAATAGGAGCGACCGGTTTTGTAGGAACTCAGGTTGTAAAAGAACTCGAAAACAGAGGTTATAAAGTAGAAGCTATTGTAAGAGATGCTTCAAAGGTTAAGCAAAATGAAAATGTGACCGCCAAAAGTGTTGATGTAAATAATATTGAAGCTCTTGTTGAAAATCTTAAAGGCAATGATGCGGTAATCAATGCTTTTAATGCAGGCTGGACGAATCCTAACCTTTATGATGATTTCTTAAATGGTTCAGTTAATATAGAAAAGGCAGTAGAAATGTCGGGAGTTAAAAGATTTATTACGGTAGGCGGAGCAGGTAGTTTGTACATTGATGGGCAGCAGTTGGTAGATAGTGAAAATTTTCCTTCTGATATTAAACCGGGGGCAACAGCGGCAAGAGATTATCTCAATAAAATTAAAGAAAACGAGACTTTGGACTGGACTTTTTTTAGTCCTGCAATCGAAATGCATCAGGGAACTGCAGGAGTAAGAACCGGAACATACCGAACCGGGCTTGAAAATCCTGTCTTTGACGAAAATGGCAGAAGTATACTTTCTGTGGAAGATGTAGCGGTGGTCTTGGTAGATGAACTGGAGCAGAATAATCATATTCGTGAACGTTTTACAGCTGCCTATTAAAATGGTTTAAGATAAATTGATCTGATAAAAAAAACGTCGAAACCAAGGTTTCGACGTTTATAAGTTATACTCTTATTTTGTACTCGTTACATATTCATAAATAATTTGGGATTCACAGGAGTATTATTTTTATGAACTTCATAATGTAAATGAGGTCCCGTAGAACGTCCCGAATTTCCGGATTTTGCAATAACCTGCCCCACTTTTACTTTGTCATTGGTTTTAGCGACAAGTTGGGAAAGGTGTCCGTAAAGAGTTGCTAAGCCGTTACCGTGAGAAATGATTACACAATTTCCATATCCGCTTTTCTGCCCTGAAAAAATGACCGTTCCAGCTGCGGTTGCTTTTACATCTGAACCGGATGGCAGAGCAATATCCAGTCCTTTATGAAACTGCATTTGATCAGCTTCTGCGGGAGCATTATTAGCAGATTGTACTGGGTTTTTAGCAATAGCTGGAGCTGTAGTGGCAGCTGTATTAGTTTTCGGAGTTACCATTACCTTTACTTCTCTTTTATTTCCGTAGCTGTCAGTCAGTTCAATGGTTTTTTCAACAGGTTCAGCTTTTATTTCCGGTTTAGGAGCAGATGCGGTAACATTTGCTGCAGATTCAGGTTTTACTGAAGCATACACTGTTTTGTAAGGAATGGGATTTTTTCTGATTCCAAAGTTGGAAGAAATATATCCTTCACTTGGCATTCCCAAAGGAACGTACATCAGCTTTTTCTGAAGATCCATCAGATACTGGCTGTATCGGTTGGTTTGTTTAGCCAGATAAATTGAATTTGAAATACTGTCCTGATCAAGTACCATCAGCTTTTCGTTTGTTATATTTTTTGCTTTAAGAAAAGAGTTAAGCTGAGTAATTGTTTTGTCTACCAAGCCAAGATCCGATTTCATTTTCAGGTAATCTATACTGTCTTTCTCGGTATTGATTTTCACAAGGTTCACTTCATAATTCTTATCGTCTTTTTCGGAAAATAATCTAGCAATAAAGATGCTTTGTGCAAAAACGATCAATAGTAAACTTCCTAAAGTAAAGGTTACTTTCTTTTTGCTGCTTAAAAATTTCTTCATTTTCTTTTTTAGAATTTAATAAAGGTTTTAAGATGGCAAATTTAATTAAAAATATATTTTTATGATGATTCTTAAATAAAATTTGAACAACAAGAGATATAAACGCAATTTTATAATTTTAATTGTGTTGAATGTAACCTTTTTCATTAAGCCAGCGGTTTTATAGGTAAATAAAGTTTTTATATGTTACGGTTTTAATATATTTGCAGTTCACATCTTCATTATGGCTAAAAAGAAAAATAATTCAGACAGTACAACGGGTAAGAAATCTAAAAATGATGTGGCTGTTGGAGTTGTAGGGAGCGGAAGTTTTGCAACGGCAATCGTGAAAATGCTGGTTGAGAACTGTAAAACCGTTCATTGGTGTGTAAGAAACGAATTTGTAAAAGGAGCAATAGAACTCAGAGGTCACAATCCTACTTATCTTACGGCAGTAAATTTTAATTTGAAAAGTTTAAAGCTTACAACAGACATCAACGAGTTGGTATCGTCGTGTGATATTGTAGTTCTGGCAACTCCCTCCATTTATCTGTCGGATACACTGGATAAAATGAAATGCGATTACAGGGATAAAATATTTGTATCGGCTATTAAAGGTATTATTCCGAAAGTAAATGATGTAGTGGCACATTACCTTAAAGAAGAATTTCAGATAGGTTTTAGAAATCAGGCAGTTATTGCGGGACCATGTCATGCAGAGGAGGTTGCGATGGAAAGACTTTCTTATCTTACTTTGGCAACAGTAGAAGATGAGGTGTCTCAGAAGCTGGTAGATATTTTCAACTCAGACTTTATTAAAGTTCATTCCAGTAAAGATATTTTGGGGAATGAGTATAGTGCAATTCTCAAAAATATTTTTGCGATTGGTGCAGGTATTGCCAGTGGTTTGGGTTATGGAGACAATTTTACGGCAGTATTTGTTTCTAATGCCATCCGCGAAATGGAAATTTTTCTGGAAGCAATTTATGAAGCTCCAAGAGATGTGAATGAAAGTGCCTATCTCGGCGATTTGCTTGTGACGGCGTATTCATTATTTTCGAGGAATAGAAATCTAGGTAACCTCATCGGGAAAGGCTATACTGTGAAATCAGCAATACAGTCTATGAACATGGTCGCAGAAGGATATTATGCAGCAGATTCTATCTATAAGACGGCAAAAGAAAAAGGCTTGAAGCTTCCTATTATTGATACCATTTACGGAATTCTGTATGAAGGCAAAAATGCTGAAAAGCAATATAAAAAGCTCACGGCAAAGCTCAATTGATAAAATATAATTTTAATCTTATAAAACCAGATGCGCTGCATTTGGTTTTTTGTTTTCACGAAATATGATAAAAATCTTTGTAAAACAGGTCTTTTTTACAAATAATATGAAGTATCTTTAAATCTGAGAATCATCAAAACAAATAAGTATGTATAATTATATCAGTGCAGAAGAAGCAATTTATACGATAAAAAGCGGGAACCGTGTTTTCTTTCACGGAAGCGCCTGTACACCAAATTATTTAATTGACGAATTGGCGAGGCAGTCCCATCGTCTTGAAAATGTAGAAATGGTTTCCATTACACAGCAGGGAAATGTAGAGATTGCAAAACCTCAGTATAAAGGTAAATTTTTTGTAAACTCACTTTTTGTTTCTTCTCCGGTACGTGATGCTGTGAATTCTGACAGAGGAGATTTTGTGCCTGTTTTTTTAAGTGAAATTCCGATTTTATTCAGAAAAAATATTTTACCGCTGGATGTTGCACTTATTACCGTTTCACCTCCCGATAAACATGGTTTTTGTACCCTCGGAACTTCTGTAGATGTAGCTAGAGCAGCGGTAGACACGGCAAAAATAATTGTAGCGGTTGTAAATCCTCTTATGCCCAGAACGCACGGTGACGGAATGATTCACATTAGCAGAATTCATAAACTGGTATGGCACGAAGAAGAACTTCCTACAGTAGATTATGGAGCAAAAGTAGGAGCCGAAGAAATGCTTGTAGGAAAAAATGTGGCTGAACTCATAGAAGACAGATCAACTTTACAAATGGGGATCGGAACTATTCCGGATGCTGTTTTGAAATGTCTTGGAAATCATAAAGATCTCGGAATTCATACGGAAATGCTGAGTGATGGCGTGATAGATTTAATTCAGAATGATGTTATCAATAATAAATATAAAGGCTATAATGACAATAAGACAATAACAAGTTTCTGTTTTGGGACAAGAAAGTTATATGATTATGTAGATGATAATACTGTTTTTTCGTTTGATGATGTAAGTACAGTCAATTTTCCGATCAATATCATGAGGAATAATAAGATGGTTGCCATCAACTCTGCCATAGAAATAGATCTTACAGGACAGGTCTGTGCAGATTCTATCGGAACAATGCAGTATAGCGGAATTGGCGGTCAGATGGATTTTATGAGAGGTGCTGCACTGAGTGAAGATGGCAAACCAATTATTGCAATTACATCAAGAACAAAGAAAGGAGTTTCAAGGATTGTTCCTTTTCTTAAACCGGGAGCAGGTGTGGTTACAACCCGGGGTCATATTCATTATGTTGTTACAGAATATGGTACAGCGTATTTATATGGAAAAAATCTTCGTCAGAGAGCGCAGGAATTGATCAGTATAGCGCATCCAGATGACAGAGAAATGCTTGAAAGAGCAGCTTATGAAAGATTTAATTCATAAAAATTCATAAAAAAATCATTTTAGTTAGATGTATTTAGTATATTGTGGTATAACTATGGCTGTGGCAGTATTTTTGCTAATAGCAATTTCTAAAAAAAACATAATTGAAAACAATATATAATTCCATAAAGGAAGATATTCTTAAGCATTCTAAGGTGTCTAATTCAGTTTTGGGAAATACTTCAGGATGGAAAAGAAGCCATTTTGTGATCTTATCTGAAATTATAAAAGATGAATTGGCGACTTCCGAAGAATTGAGAGATCAAAAAAAGTTCGAGTTGGGAAATACAATTTCTCACGTTACATTGCAAAGATTTTTTGAAAATGAATACGACGAAAAAACACACAATGATCTTCGTTTTTTAAAAACTCTGGATAAGATTTGTATATTTTTAGGCTTTAAAAATCTCAACGCCTACATTCAGCATTATCGTGAATCAGTAAAGGTATCGGAAACTCATCATAAAAACAATTTTACTAAACATATTGTATATCAATATTGTTCTTCGGTGTTTGAGCTTTACAAAAATTTTCCTGTTTTGAAACTGGAGCTGTTTAAGGATCTTGTATTTGACAATTCTCCATTCTTAGAAAGGGCATCCAATTTCAGCAGAGAACTCTGTGAAAGAGAATTTGAATTGGTGACCAAGAATAACCGTTCAAATTATGAAGTTTTTGATATCAATATTCTTACCGATGAGCCAGATAAAAAAATACTGGAAGCTCAGGAATTCTGGAATTTGCTTTTCAGGACGGGTTCAGGCGAAGAACATTTTGTCAATCAGCTTAATACTCAGATTTATTTTATTCGTAAAATTAATGATGAGTGGAAAATTTGGGATAATTATAATCCTGATGCCGGAAGATTGAATAATAAAAAATAAAAGCCGTAAATAATTACGGCTTTTGTAAATCGAAATAGTTTCTCTTCAACATCTGTCTTCCATTACAAATGTAGATTTTTTTATTATAATTTGTATAAACTTAAATTTACTTAAATGAACTCTTTGCTTTGTTGTTAATTTAATAATAATTCATTGATTAGTTCTAATTACTTATTATTTCTCAGAATTTTGTAATTTGCAGACAAAATAAAAGTAAAAAATAGAAAATATGTCAACACTCACATTTGCCGAGAAAATTGCTCAGGCAGAAAATTTTTTGCCAATCAACGGTACCGATTATATTGAATTTTACGTTGGGAATGCAAAGCAGGCTGCGCATTTTTATAAAACTGCTTTCGGATTTCAGTCTCTTGCGTATGCAGGACCGGAAACAGGAGTGAGAGATCGCGCTTCTTATGTTCTTCAGCAGGGAAAAATCAGATTGATTCTTACAACAGGATTAAAATCTGATTCTCCAATTTGTGAGCATGTAAAAAAGCATGGTGACGGGGTGAAGATTTTGGCACTTTGGGTTGATGACGCTTATTCTGCATTTGAAGAAACTACAAAAAGAGGTGGAAAGCCCTATTTGGAACCAGTTACATTGACTGACGAGCATGGTGAAGTAAGAATGTCAGGAATTTATACATACGGTGAGACGGTTCACATGTTTGTGGAAAGAAAAAATTACAACGGAGCATTCATACCTGGATATGAAAAATGGGAAAGTGATTATCAGCCGGAGGATGCTGGTTTGCTTTACGTAGATCACTGTGTAGGAAATGTAGGTTGGGACAGAATGATTCCTACAGTAGAGTGGTACGAAAAAGTAATGGGATTTGTAAACATTCTTTCTTTTGACGATAAACAAATTAATACAGAATATTCTGCATTGATGTCTAAAGTTATGTCAAACGGTAACGGGTATGCAAAATTTCCTATTAACGAACCTGCGGAAGGTAAAAAGAAATCTCAGGTAGAAGAATATCTTGATTTCTATGAAGGAGAAGGAGTGCAGCATATTGCAGTAGCAACCAAAGATATCATTCATACAGTTACGGAATTGAAGAAAAGAGGAGTGGAGTTTCTTTCTGCACCGCCGGAAGCGTATTATGAAATGGTTCCGGAAAGAGTAGGGCATATTGATGAAGATTTAAAAAAATTACAGGATCTTGGTATCTTAATTGATCATGATGAAGAAGGCTATCTGCTTCAGATTTTTACGAAGCCGGTAGAAGACCGTCCGACTTTGTTTTTCGAAATTATTGAAAGACATGGCGCACAAAGTTTCGGAGCTGGAAATTTCAAAGCGTTGTTTGAAGCTTTGGAAAGAGAGCAGGAAAGAAGAGGTAATCTTTAATTTTATTTACAATATTAAGTTTTGTCAGGATGCAGATCTTGACAAAACTTTTTTAATACCAACTTAGATGAGAAAAATTTTTATTGGAATATTTTTGCTGACAGGTTTTGCATTTAATGCCCAAAACTATGGAGCGATTAATGATATTCTTACCCTGCTTGAAGAAAAAAGAGGAATTAATCAAAATCTTGAAAACCTCAGCGTTGATAACAGAAAATTTGTCCTGATAAAAGATTTTCCCGATCACACGGAAAGAAATTTTATCGTTATTAAAGGCAAAGATGCAACATATGTAGAAATGTTTGATGATAAATCTACGGGCGAAACCAGCTCTAATGTTTTCAGCGGGGATATTTTAAGAAAGAAGAATATCGTTTCGCTGCGTGCAGACAAACTGGAAAACAAAAAAATTCCTATTCCCGTTACCAAAACTTTACTTCTTACCAAACAAAAAGAAATTCTTTATCTTATAGACATCAATTCCCGTGAAAGATGGATTGATGAAAAAGCATATTCAAAAAAATAAAAACAGATCAGTTTTTTTGATCTTAAAATTTAAAAAATTATGAAATCATTTGTAGAATATTCCTCAGAGTCAGATTTTTCTATACACAATATCCCATTTGGCGTAGCGGTTTTCAATAAAGAATTCATTGCATGCTGCACAAGAATCGGAGATCAGGTTATTGATCTTGCGACATTGTACGATTTAGGCTATTTTGAAGAAATAGAAGGTCTTGTTGATAATGTTTTTGAAGCGTATACTTTAAATGAGTTTATTGAATTGGGAAAACCGATTACCAATGCGGTTCGACTCAAGATTCAGGAATTATTGAACGAAGGCTCTATTTTGTCTAAAGACGAAAAAACAATAGAAGAGGCTTTTTATAATCTGGATGAGGTAAAAATGATGATGCCTGTGCATGTTCCGAATTACACCGACTTTTACAGCAGTATAGAACATGCTACCAATGTAGGTAAAATGTTCAGAGATCCTGCCAATGCATTGCTTCCCAACTGGAAACATCTTCCGGTAGGTTATCATGGCAGAGCTTCATCTATTGTAGTTTCCGGGACAGAAATAAACCGTCCGAAAGGTCAGATGAAACCTGCGGATGCGGATAAACCTTTTTTCGGACCTTGTCAGCAATTGGATTTTGAGCTGGAAATGGCTTTCATTATCAATAAAAATACGGAAATGGGCGAAAGTATTTCCACTAAAGATGCGGAAGACGCTATTTTTGGAATGGTTGTTTTCAATGATTGGTCGGCGCGGGATATTCAATCTTGGGAATATGTTCCGCTAGGACCTTTTTTAGCTAAAAATTTCGGCTCGTCAGTCTCTCCGTGGGTTGTAACTCTTGAAGCGTTGGAGCCATTTAGAACCGCTTCTCCAACTCAGGAACCTGAAGTTTTAGATTACTTGAAATTTGAAGGTGACAAAAATTACGATATTAATCTGGAAGTATATATTAAACCTGAAAATGGAGATGATAATTTAATCTCGGAAAGCAATTATAAATTCATGTACTGGAATATGACGCAGCAATTGGCGCATCATACGGTAAACGGTTGCAATTTAGAAGTGGGTGACATGTATGCAAGCGGAACAATCTCGGGAAGCGATCCAAAATCTTTCGGTTCTATGCTGGAATTAACGTGGAGAGGACAAAATCCAATAACATTAAACAATGGTGAAGAGAGAAAATTCATTAATGATAATGACACAGTGACAATGAAAGCCTGGGCTGAAAAAGATGGCGTAAGAGTTGGTTTCGGTGAAGTTTCAGGTAAGATTATTCCTGCGGTTTAACTTATGTGTCAAGAAATTTAATTGGTAATGAAAACACTTATTCCATCAGAAATAACTCCCGTGCAATTACAAACTGTTATGCAGACTGCTGTTTCGCCGCGTCCTATTGCATTGGCTTCAACCATTGATAAAGAAGGAAATCCTAATCTGTCGCCTTTCAGTTTTTTCAACATGTTCAGTACGGTTCCACCGGTTTTGATTTTTTCTCCATCCAGAAGAGTTCGTGATAATACCACAAAACACACTTTGGAAAACGTCTTGGAAACATCCGAAGTTGTTATAGGAACTGTAAATTTCCCGATCGTACAGCAGATTTCTCTGGCTTCAACAGAATATGGAGATAATGTAAACGAATTTATAAAATCTGGTCTTACCATGAAAGATGCAGATTGGGTACAACCTAAATTAATTGCAGAATGTCCTGTTAATTTTGAGTGCAAAGTCTTAGAAGTTAAAGCTCTCGGAGATCAGGGTGGAGCGGGAAATCTTGTGATTTGTGAAGTAATGAAAATTCATATCCGTGAAGAATATCTTGATGAAAATGGTAATCTTGATCAGGCAAAATTGGATATGGTTGCAAGATTAGGCAGCAATTGGTATTCCAGAAACAATGAAAATAATCTTTTTGAAGTTCCTAAGCCATTGGTTACAAAAGGGATAGGGTTTGATCGGCTTCCGGATTCGGTAAAGCTCAGTAAGATATTCACAGGAAATGATTTGGGAATGCTTGCGAATGTTGAGGTTTTGCCTTCTGAAAACTGCCATTCAGATGACAATATTCATCTTATTGCCCAGAAACTATTGCTGGAAAATAAAATTGATGAAGCCTGGAAGATTTTAATTAAATAGCTGTTGAATATTTTAATGAATAATTTACGTACAGTAACAGTGATGAGATACATCCTCCCGCTTAGAGAGGGAGGGTCTCTTCCTGCTTTGGCTGAGGCTGATGATGATTTTAAGTATGTTTTGAAATTTCGTGGTGCTGGTCATGGGGTCAAAATGCTGATTTCTGAACTGTTGGGAGGTAAAATTGCTGAAGCTTTGGGGCTTCCTATTCCTGAACTTGTATTTGCTTATCTGGATGTGGATTTCGGAAGAGCTGAAGCTGATGAAGAAATTCAGGATTTACTAAAATTTTCTGAAGGTCTCAATTTGGGTCTTCATTATCTTTCAGGTTCAATTGCTTATGATCCTGCCGTTCGGATAGATCCTCTTTTAGCGTCAAAAATTGTATGGTTTGATGCCTTTATCACCAATATAGACCGGACTTTTAAAAACACCAATCTTTTGATGTGGCATAAAGAGCTTTGGGTCATTGATAACGGAGCTTCGTTTTACTTTCATCACTCTTGGCAAAACTTTGATGCCGCTGCAAAAACACCATTCAAATATGTAAAGGATCATGTTTTGCTTCCTCAGGCTGTTAAGCTTGATGAAGCAGATCAATTTGCGCATCAGGTTCTGAATGATCAGATTTTTCGGGATATTGTGAATACTATTCCGCAGGATTGGCTGCATTGGGATGATGCGGAAGAAAATCCCGATGAAATCCGTGAGATTTATTTTAATTTTCTAAAGACAAGATTAGAAAATTCCTTAATTTTTTTAAATGAAGCCAAAAATGCAGGAAGATAAAATATATGAATATGCAGTAATAAGGCTAGTTCCGAAAGTTGAAAGAGAAGAGTTTTTCAATATTGGTTTGATCTTGTTTTCAAAAAAAGAAAAATACATTCAGTCACGATTTTATCTGTGTCCTGATAAATTCAGGCTGATGCGAAGTAAGCTTGATTACAATGATGTTTTAGAAAATCTGAAGAGTTTCGAGAATATTGCTGACGGTAAAAAAGAGGGTGGTCCTATCGCAATGCTGGATATTCCCGAACGTTTCAGATGGTTAACTGCGGTTCGGAGTTCCGTTGTTCAGACTTCAAGACCTCATCCGGGAAAATCTAAAAACCTCAACGAAACATTTCATAAGCTTTTTGAGGAGCTGGTTATGTGAGTTTTATGTTGTTTGTAATTGGCATGCAGAATTAATGTTGGCTCTAATAAAAATTACCGTAGTTTAAAAACCGAAATTTCTGCCGATTTATCCGTAAGAAGTCCCACGTTTAATCCTCCCTGTACCAAACCAAACCGTAACCGATCTCCTGCTTTCAGCTGATAAATATGGCTGATCTGCCCTTGTGTAAGAGTAATATTTACAGCAATGGTAACGCCATTCAGCGGAAATGGCAGCTGAAGATTAAGTAGATTTACTCCTCCAAATTGCCGGTAATCCAATAAAGATGTTGTGGATCCTGCTGTCTTGGTAATCGCAATTCCCGGTAAATTCGATAATAGTTCTGCAGAAATTCCCTGCCCAATTCTAAAACTGTAATTAATGTGATAAAAACCGTCAGATGGAGCAATATATTCATTGTTGGAAACCTGATTGGTAGTGATTTCTGTATTAACATTGGTGGAATTTGCACTTAAAGGGATATAATAGAAAGCGCTCGAAAAAAGGCTTAGATTTACGTTTATTAAAGAAAGATTGCCTGAAAATTTTGCTGCGTATACACTGCTTGATGGTGTGTTTTCACTGGAAGGCATTTTGTTCCATATGCCCAACGTACTGTTCGGATGGGTGTAGTAAGCATCATATACAAAAAGACCGGTGGTTTTTACATCTTGTGTTTTCGGTTCATTGTCACCCGTATTTGTAATGGGACTTGTTACATAAACGATGGCTCCATTTTGTGCAGAACCATAAGCTGAAGCTTTTAATCTTAATGAATCTCCGGAAATCCTTGGTGGGATAACGCCATCAGGAAATTTAAGATCTGTTACCTTTTGGATGTGAAGTGTGGATTTAGGAGTTTCGGTATTTATTCCCACTTGTGCATCTATAATGCAAAAAAACATTATAAATATTGCAGAAAGACAAACGTTTTTCATATTATTTAGCTTTTGTTTTTTGGTATGATAAAGTTAAAACAAAAGAAATATAAAAAACAATAAAAGTGGTATTTGTTTTTGGTATTTATATTTTTTTAGTGAAATTACGGTTGATGTGGTATTAAAAGATGCTCCTAAGAGTATATTTGATAAATTTAATCCATTGATTAAAAGAGATCTTTAGCCTAGTAAATAAAGATATATTTTATTGTTTGGTTTGAGAATCCATTATAATAGTTACGGGTCCGTCATTGATTAAAGAAACTTTCATATCGGCTCCGAAAATTCCGCTTTCTACTTTAAGGTGCGATTTTTTAAGTTCATTTTTAAAATAATCAAAAAGCGGAACCGCCTGATCTGGTTTTGCTGCTTTTATAAAAGAAGGACGGTTGCCTTTCTTGTAATCTGCAATCAGTGTAAATTGGCTTATGCATAAAATTTCTCCTTTTGTATCAAGCACGGAAAGATTGAGTTTTCCATCATCGTCTCCAAAAATTCTCAGATTCAGAATTTTTTGAACGAGCCACTCAGCATCAGGTTTGTCATCATTTTCGTCAATACCAACGAGAAGCATCAGACCGCTATCTATTTTACCGACAACTTCTTCGTTAACTTTTACACTAGCTTCAGTTACTCTTTGTACAACAACTCTCATCTTAATTATATAAAGTTAAATTTTTGGTAGAAGCATCATAATTCCAGAAATATGTTTTTGGAGGAAGAGATGATCCGGAGGTTGGCTGTCCGCTCAGTAATATCCATGTGGCATTGTCTTTAGGACATACAATACTTATATTGTCTTTTACCTCAAGAGTGGTGTTGTTATCTGGGCAAATGTGAGGTGCATTTCTGTCATATACCTTAAAAGATGCGGGAGCGTCGGCTGTTCTTACTACAATTAAACCTCTTGTGCCGGCTTGCTGCTCGTTCACATAAATCCACCCTCCAACGAAGTTCAGATTGTTGTAACCTGCAAGATTCAGGTTTAAGCTTACGTTAATAGGCGTCAATGGAAAACAGCTTACCGTGTCGTCCCGATTGCTACATGAGTTTATATTTAAAAAGCTGAATGCCAATAAGATGAAAATTGATGCAATTGAGAAACTTTTTTTCATTTGAATATAAATTTTTATATATTTGTAAAACAATAACGATTAACAAGCAAAAACATTGTCCGACAAATGTCGGATAATTTTTTTATAATAAAATAAAATTTTAAAGATTATGGCAAGCTATGTAACAAAGGAAGGATTGGATAAAATGAAAGCAGAACTGGAGCAGTTGGAAACTATCGAAAGACCTAAAATTACCCAGCAGATTGCGGAAGCCAGAGATAAAGGTGACTTGTCTGAGAATGCTGAATATGATGCTGCAAAAGAAGCGCAGGGCATGCTGGAAATGAGAATTTCAAAATTGAAAGATATCATTTCTACTTCTAAAATTATTGATGAAAGCCAGCTGGATACCTCAAAGGTTTCGATTCTGACAACAGTAAAACTGAAAAATAACGATACAAAAAAGGAGCAGGTTTTTACTTTGGTTCCGGATAATGAAAGTGACCTGAAAAGCGGTAAAATTTCTGTAAATACTCCCATAGCCAAAGGACTTTTGGGTAAAGTAATCGGAGAAACAGCTGAAATTGTACTTCCTAACGGTAATAAATTGTCTTTTGAAATATTAGACATAACTTTGTAATACTATTTCAGAAAAAATGAGCTCAGTTTTTACTAAAATTATCAACGGTGAAATTCCGGCTTATAAAATTGCAGAAAATGAACATTTTATTGCTTTTTTGGATGTAATGCCTCTGGTAAAAGGTCATACTTTGGTAGTACCTAAAAAAGAAGTGGATCTTATCTTTGATCTGGATTCTGAAGATTATAAAAATCTCTGGTTATTTGCCCAAAATGTAGCAAAAAAGGTTAAAAAGGCGATTCCATGTGTAAGGGTAGGTGTTGCTGTCGTGGGTTTGGAAGTACCTCATGCACATATACATCTTGTACCACTGAATACTGTAGAGGATATGAATTTCAAAAACGAACGGCTAAAGTTATCAGCTGAAGAGTATTCTGAAATACAAAATTTAATAATTAATTCCTAATATCATAAAGGTCGTAAAAAAGAAATTTTTTACGACTTTCTTTAATAACATATTATAAAAATGAATCCAAACCAATGTTCTTTCTGTGGTAAAAAAAGAAATGAGGTGCAAATGCTTATTTCAGGACAGAACGGCTTTATTTGCGAAAACTGTATAGAACAGGCGCATGCTATTGTGAAAGATAATGTTTCCACGGGAGGTTATTCTCCGGCTGAAAGTATTGATGAGCTTAAAAAGCCAAAAGAAATAAAAGAATTTCTTGATTTGTATGTGATAGGACAGGATCAGGCAAAAAAGCAGCTCGCAATTGCGGTCTATAATCATTATAAGAGACTGCTTCATGCAAAAGAGGAAAACAGAGAAGTGGAACTGGAAAAGTCCAATATTATTATGATTGGAGAAACAGGAACGGGTAAGACGCTTTTGGCAAAAACTATTGCAAGAGAGCTGAATGTGCCGTTCTGTATCGTAGATGCTACCATTCTTACTGAGGCAGGATATGTGGGTGAAGATGTAGAAAGTATACTTTCCAGACTTTTGATGGTTGCAGATTATGATGTAGAGAAAGCTGAAAAAGGAATTGTATTTATTGATGAAATTGATAAAATTGCCAGAAAATCAGACAATCCGAGTATTACAAGAGATGTTTCTGGGGAAGGTGTGCAACAGGGTTTACTAAAGCTCTTGGAGGGAAGTATTGTCAATGTCCCGCCGCAGGGAGGAAGAAAGCATCCTGATCAGAAATATATTCAGGTTAATACTCAGAATATTTTATTTATTGCAGGTGGTGCTTTTGACGGCATCAAAGAAATTATCGAAAGAAGAATGAATAAGCAGGCGATTGGTTTCAGTGCAGAAAAAATAAACAAGATTGATGAAGATGAGTATGTGTTAAGAAATCTTAATGCAGTTGATTTGCGTTCGTTTGGTTTGATTCCTGAGTTGCTCGGAAGATTCCCGATCATCACATATTTGGAAAAACTCACAAAAGAAACGATGATCAGGATTATGAAGGAACCAAAAAATTCTATTGTAAATCAATTTGTAGAATTATTTAAAATGGACGAAACAAAACTGGTATTCACTGATGAGGCAATAGAAACCATTGTAGAAGAAACAATAGAAAAAGGTCTTGGAGCAAGAGGCTTGAGAGGAACTACAGAGAAGGTTTTAGAAGACTATATGTTTACTGTAGGTGAACAGGATGAAATTGTATTAAATAAAGATAATATTCTGATTAATAAATAAATTTGGTTTTTTATTTAAAAAAAATCATATCTTTGCAGGGAATATTGTATAACACAAAAAAATAGATACAATGAGAAAAAATTTATTAACTATTGGTCTTTTAGCAGTTAGTTTATCTGTTCAGGCGCAGACAGTACTATTGCACGTTGATAATACAGCAAATATGTATGTAAGCAACGGTACCTTGGTTTACAATGGCGGAGGTCTGCAAACCAAAGGTAGTGGAAAGATAGAACTTTATGGTAACATGATGGTTCAGGGTAATGGTAGTTCCGATGTTTTAAAAACTATTACCAATGATCCAACTCCTATTGATAAAGTAAACGGAGGTAATATTGTAATCAAGATTAACAATCCTGCAAGTCCTGTAACCTCTCCTTATGGTCAGCTTTTTATAAGAGGTTTTGCTCAGTCTGCAATTACCGGTATTGTTGATAAAGAATATGCGGCAACTAAGCATGGCGCTTATCAACAAATGGGTATTCCTTTTATGGAAAAAAGTTTCGAGTCTTTAAGTACTGATTTTGGGAACGGAACGAGCATGTTTAATTCTACAAGATGGAGCGGAAGAGAAGTTTTAAAATGGAGCAATCAAAATTTAAGATGGGATGGTTCTATTATTCCTACAGCTCCTATAACGAGCGCTAGTCAGCCAGGTATTGCAATTAATATTTCATCTGCAAACTCAACAAACCTTACAGACAGAACAGCATACTATACTATGGGTACCGCTCTGATGGACCCCACTTTACTCCGTACACTTAGGGGAAAACCTTTTGCAGATGGTATAACAGGTGCTAACAGAGTTAGTCTGACTCCGCCTAGTACAGCGATTGCATTTGGAGCTGGTGGTATCAACAGAAATATTTATCAGGAAAGATATAATACTTATATTTTTGATGCATTTGATACTTCGCCTGCTTGGACTTCCACCTGGGGTAGAAATACTTATCAGTTTTCCAATCCTTTTCTTACCAATATAGATTTATCTTTGATTGGTTTTGATGAAACTACTACCGGTGCAGCTGTAGGTGATAACAATGCCCTGACAAATATTTATGGTATAGCTGTTGATCCTCAAAATGTTGTTTTTAATTCAACTTCAGGTACTACAGCAAATTATGCAGGTCTCCAAATGGTAAGCTTTGATCCTGTTTCGGGAAAACCTGCAGGTTCTTTTAATGCGCTTGTAATAAAGCCTTTAGGTACGTTTAAAATAAAACTTCGTGATGGTACATCTCAACAACTTGATTTTGATAATCTAAGAAGATTTAGCAGTACACCAAGAGCAGAAAATGTTTCCTATTCTGTAACTGCAGCAAAAAATAATAATACCGGAGTAATGAAACAACTGGGTGTTTTAGCGTTAGATGCCGCAGGAAATCAAATTGGTGAGACTTATTATGTGGTAGCACCACATTTCACAACAGGAAATATTCAAAATCCAAATATTGCATCAGTACAGGCAGTAACCAATACTAATGCTATCATTCAAACTTTTGAAGAAAGTGTAAATGGTGGAATAGATTCTAACTTTTCCTCTGCTTACAGATTATACATCAATGAGGCCAATGAAACAAACTATTTAGGTAAAAGAATTGATTTAAGTATTTTTGGATCTAATGTAGCATCGTTAAAGTTTGAGTTAAGAGATGATACACATCTTGTTCCTAATGGAACGCATTTGTTATCTAGTGGTAAAGGTTTCTATTATAATGTTGGAACGAGCGGTCAGCCGGTTCAGATTAATCAGGGAGATATTATTCCTGTTAATGGTTCTAATTTCGGTCTTTACTATGGAACGCCACAAACGAATGGCTCGTTGAACACGCAAGAAAATAATATTAAATCCAGAACGCTGGTGACTTATAATCCTGGCATTGAAAATTACATAGTTCGCTTTGATCCTGCATGGAAGTCTGCTTCAGTAGAAGTTTTTGATGCAAGTGGTAAGCTTGTTATTTCCCAAAAATCTGTTAAAGCTGATTCTGACTTTATAATAAAGCTTGACTCAACAGTTAAAGCTAATTATATCGTGAGAGTTGTAGGTAATGATTCTACAATTGTAACAGCTAAAATATTAATTAAATAACGAAACTATGAAATTATTATACAAGAAAGTATTACTCGCGTTATTAATCGTGGTTTATGGTTTAATTAATGCGCAATCCAACGGTCCTGGTGTTCCTTGTTTTCCTGGAGATCCATGCGACCCTCCAGCTACACCAATTGATATGTATCAAACTATTTTAGGAATTGTTGCAATTTTTATTATAGTTTACGCATTACTCAAAAATAAAGTTCAAAAAATATAAAATAATATTAAAATAAGGTAATGTCTCTGAATAATCAGAGACTTTTTTTATTTTTACAGTATGAAAAAAATCTTTTTATTATCAGGTTTTATTATGGCAGCTCTCGCCAAAGCACAGTTTTCTGTATATATTGAGTCACAGCAAAATTTTAATGAAACGGAGGCTATCTTATATACTTTAAACGGTTCTAAGGATATTGTGATTACAAAAGAGAAAGTCAAAAATAACTCATGGCTTTTTAAATATCCTAAAAAATATGTAGGAATGATGAAAGTTTATTTTCCGAACACCAATAATTCAGTCACATTTATTTCTGAGAATAAGGATGTAAATATAAAGATTGAAACGAAAGATACTAAGATTCAGAATATTCAATATAAAGATGAAGCCAACGAATTGATGAGCAATATACAGGAGTATTCTCAAAAAAAAGAACTCATACTGCCTGCTTTAGTTCAGATTAAAGAATATTATAAAGATAATACTGAGTTTGGGACAGCTTTGATCAAAGAAATGGAAAAGCTTTCCGGAACTAATACCGCTATAGATCAGGCAAAACATCCTTTTATACATTATTATAATACCAATTACAATAAATTTTTGTCTAATGATATGACAAAAAAAGTAAGTCAGGAAGAGATCATTAATTTTATAGACAAGTCGGGTGACATGCTTGAGTCTTCATCATTACTGCGGCCTGTTCTTGTATCTTATTTGAATGTTGGTGGGAATAATAATATTAACTCATCCGTAGATCAGATGATCAATAAACTGAATGTTGAAACTCCAAGAGGTCAGACGGTTTTATCTGAACTAATTGATATCTTTGATGCTTATGATATGACTGAGTATAAAAACAAGTATCTCAGTCTAGCTAAAAATTTGAAATGTACAATTAACGATCGTCTGGCTTCTACTATTAAATCTAATTCTGATACAGATCTGGGTGCTGTTTTTCCTAATTATACATTTCATTCACCTGTAAATACTAAATTAAAAACCATTGCAGATGTAAAAGCAGATAAAAAGGTAATTGTTTTTTGGTCATCTACCTGTTCTCATTGTGAAAATGAGCTGCCGCAGCTCCTTAAAGTTTATAAAGATTTACAGGCAAAAAAAGTAGAGATTATCGGTTTATCGTTAGATACAGATAAGAATTCTTATACATCAAAAATTGCTGCATTTCCATGGATCAATGATTCTGAATTAAGAGGTTGGAACAGTAGTGTTGCTGAAAAATATAATATTCATGCTACGCCTAGTTATTTTATTTTAGATGCTAACAATAAGATTATCAGTAAGCCCAATCATGTAGGAGATGTTTTGGAATATTTTAAGTTAAAATAATTTTGGAGAGTTGTAAATATTTTCTATATTTGCACCACCAAAACGGCGAGGTAGCTCAGTTGGTTAGAGCGCAGGATTCATAACCCTGAGGTCACGGGTTCAATTCCCGTCTTCGCTACAAATAACAAGCTGATTTTCAGTGATTTAACTCTCTTTTTCCAGAGAGTTTTTTTGTGCTTTAAACTTGGGTACAACATAGGTACAACATTTTGCGGTTTAAATGGTTTAAACTGGATTATTATGGTAAAAATTTTTACCTGATAAATTTTAGATAGTCTTTTATTTTTTTAGTACGACAGTTTGAGTTGTTACGACAGTAAAAGCTGTTTTACCTGTTTTGTTTAGCTCTGTCATTTTTGATTCAGGTATTTGTGAAATTAAATTGTTCCACTTCACAGACTTTAAATCATTTAGATTTATTTTGCCCGCTTCTAACCCTGTAATATCATAGCTTGTAAATGGGTTATCGGATTTTATTTTCTTTGGATAGCGTACTGATTTAGTTATTTGTTTTTTTGTATATATTTGGTATTCCATAATTTAAAAATTTTAAGATGAAAAATGTCGATTATAATTATTTCTTGCCTATTGATGTACTTAAAATATACATGAATAAAATTGTAATTTTACATTATAATGATGATGTCTACACATGTAGAATAAACGCAAGTAAGATTCCTTTTGAAGAAATTGACGAACTTTCTGAATTCGCACAATCAAATTTTATTGTGACTTTAGAAAGAGTGATTAATCTGACTAAGTTCAGGGACTCTAAATTTAAAACTGATTTTGAAGATATAGAAGTTCGCTTAGGTAGCATTGGAGATGTAAACCTTAAAGATTAAAAATAGTGTAATTTGGGTATTGTTGCCAAAATTTTTAGCCCACGGAACAGAAAATCAAAACTTAGAATATATTCAGTCAGATTTATTTGATCTGCCATCAAAACTTGATGCTAAATTCGATATTGTTTGTAGTTTTGGTCTTATAGAACATTTTGAAAATAAAAAAGAGCTAATGAAAATGCACCATACGTTCCTTAAAGAAAATGGTTATATTCTAATTTTAGTTCCGGAAGATACATATCTTACACTTGTTTATTACGAATTACATCCGGAACTTAATAGAGGATACAGAGAGTTATTATCTAAAAATGATTTAAAGAATATAATGACAGAAAACGGATATAATGTTTTGGAATTAGGCTCAAGTTCAGAATATGTGTATGATTTTGCAGGAATTCTGTGTCAATTAAAATAATAAAAGAATGATTAATATTACTGCTCAAGAGAATGTGATTGAAGATTTCAAAACATTTGTAAATGATTACATCAAACCCAAGGCAAAAGACATAGATATTAACCAAAGTATTGATAGAGAAATTATCAGGATGTTGTGAGAAAAAAAATATTTCGGAATTCGTTTTCCTGCTGAATATGGCGGATTGGGAGTAGATTGTATGATATTGGGGAGAATAACGGAAGAAGTGGGAAAAGTAGCTCTTCATTTCGAACACTTTTTACGGTACACTCTACATTGGTAGGAGAATCAATTTTGAGATTTGGGACAGAAGAACAAAAGAAATGTTGGCTTCCTTTAATAGCATCAGGCGAGAAAATTGCAGCTTTTGCACTATCAGAACCTAAAAATGGGAGTGATGCCAGAGGAATCATTTGTCAATATAGGAAAACTGAGAACGGATATGTTATTTCAGGAAATAAGAAGTGGATCTCTTTTGCAGGAATTGCTGACTTATTCCTTGTATTTGCAAAAAATGAAAATGAAGCTATTTCTGCATTTATTATAGAATCAAACAATCCAAAAATAAAAACTGAAGAAATTAAGAATTTGATGGGCAACAGAGGTTCCCATATGGCCTCAATATTTTTCAATGATGTTGAAATACCGTCAAATGCTTTATTGGGAAAAGAGGGTGCCGGGTTTGATTTCGTTGCAAATTATGCCTTGGATTGGGGTAGATATTCAAGTGCATGGGGAGGACTTGCTGTTGCACAAGCAGCATTAGAAGAAATGACAATATACTCGGATGAGAGATACCAATTTGGAGAAAAAATATCAGAACATCAATTAATTAAAGGAATGATAGCTGATGCGGCAGTAAAGTTAAATGCTGCAAGATTAATGTGTATAGAAGCTGCAAAATTGCGAATGGAAAAAGATGAAGACTATAGTATACAGGCAACACTTGCTAAATATTATACTTCTAAAATTGCTTGTGAGGTGGCATCAGACGCCATTCAGATTTTGGGAGCCCAAGGGTACTGTTCTGAATATCCTGTTGAAAGACTGTTCAGGGATGTAAAATCATTAGAAATTATTGAAGGAACAAGCCAGATTCAACAGTTAATTATTGGAAAACATATTATTAATTCGTATTTAAAATAAATTTTATGAAATTATTATTAGAAAATCAGGAGACTGAAAGACTTAAGTTTAGAAAACTAAAGAAGGAAGATTTTAATATTTGGAAAGAACTTTTCGAGGATGAAAACACGTCAAAATATTTAGGAATGGATTATTTAAACACAGCTGATGAACGATGTTCATATTGGTTTGAATTAACTTTCAATCGTTATGAAAAAGATTTAGGAGGGCAGAATATATTAATTGATAAAAAGACAAACAAAATAATTGGGCAGGCAGGATTGTTGGTAAGAGATATTGATGGACAGACAGAAATTGAAGTTGCGTATTCCATTCTCCCTCAACACAGAAAATTAGGTTACGCAATTGAAGCCGCATCAAAATGCAGAGATTTTGCTTTTGAAAAAAAGTTAATTGAACAACTATATTCAATTTATCCATGTAGATAATGAAGATTCAAAGAAAGTTGCATTGAGAATGGGAATGAATAAAATAAATACCAGTTTATATGGAAAAATGCAGGTCGATTTTTTCAAAATAAATAAACAAGACTGGCAAAAATAAAGTTTCTAGTTGTGGGTTGTTTCAGATTTAGTGATATTCAATTTTGAAAATTTAATTTATAAAAACGAGGGTAAGATAATCTTGTTATCGTTTATTGTTGTAGAAAAAACATATTGCAAATGATTGAAAAATCATAACAGGTGTTCCAAAGATTAGTGACACCAAAATTACTCTTCACGTAGTTTCCAAGAAACTAAAATAAACTGTTTGCAACTATTATTAGTCAAGGAAAACTTGCAAATTATGTGCAAATAAAAAGAGTTACAGATGGGAATTCTGTAACTCTTTGATAATCAAGTGAGCGCGAAAGGATTCGAACCTTTGACCGTCTGCTTAGAAGGCAGATGCTCTATCCAGCTGAGCTACGCACCCATTTGTAATTTTGAGAAAATTATCGAAAACTGTCGTCCTGTCGGGACAATTTTCGAACCATTTTGTTAATGATTTAAAACTGTTGTTGTCCGATATTGACTTTTAATATCATAGAAAATTCAAGTAAATGAACTTTATCTTTTTTTATTAACGGTGCAAAAATATGCATTTATAGTAATACAAAGCAACAATTTCGTTGCGAAAATTTCGAAATAATTTATAAAAAACTCTATGCCAATACTTTAATTAAAATTATAAGACAATTTTAAAGCATAAAAGATTAATTTAATCAGTATTTGCAAATAATATGAGTTCTATAAACGCTAAAAATGTTATTGGTAATAATTTAGTAAATTGTATTTACAGCATTTAATTTTTATATAACTATACATACATAACTTCATTTAGTGTATGAAATGTCACACATTTAAACTCTGTTTTCATTTTTCGTCCTGCTCATCCATTCTTTTGATAAGTGCATCGCGAAGACTATCGAGAAATTTGGTTCGATTTATCTTCCTTCCTTTTAATTCTAAATAAGAATGATAGAAGTCTCCTAAATCAATATTAAACATATTCTCAAATGTTTTTGCTATAACCTTAATATCAATATTACCATTTTCAATTGAACCATTGGAATGTAGAGAATAGATTAACTCAACCAAAGCTGTTTTACTACCAGTCCAATTTAAACTTAAATTTTTTGATATATGTTTTTTATTATTGCTATTCAATTGGTCTTCAAGATATACCTGTATTAAATCGTTGGCAATAATTTTAGCTACTTTATAATCGTGTGAGGTTGCAAATTTATGATCTGCTTCAAAATAATAAGTATCTAAGCTTAATTTTATATCATGATTTCCTCTGATAAAGTATTTTTTATCTAAATGGGTGCTATTAGTTCTGTAGTATTTATAAAATTCCAAATTAGCATCAAAAAAACGCTTGATCTTACTAAGCTCAAAATTGAGATATTGTTTAATAATTTTATCACCTCCTCTGGGCCGTTTTGTTTCAATTTTATATATAGAATTTAAATATATCAATTTTGAAACTAACTGAGGTTTAAGTTGTTTGAAAAAGAATATTTCTTCATCTTCATCTTTGAATCCTTTTTTCTTGACATATTCCTTTGCCGAATCAAGCCTTTGTAAAACTAATACAATAGCATTTTCATACAACTCTAACGAGTTATTGCTATGCTCGTAAGTCAGTTCAGTTATTCTATCATCCAATTCATTCATCAAAGAATGGCAATAATCTATCATTAAAACAAGGATTTTAAATTTAAAAACTGGCATAAAAAATAAAATGAGGTAATAATTGCAGGCATCCTACAATAAATTACCTCATTTTAAATTGCGATAGTATAATTATTTAAAAGAATACCATCCTTTATCACTCTCAGGATAAAATATAGAGTGATAAATTACTCTGCTAAAGGTTCTGCTTTAAATCCTTTTCTCTTAACGATAGCGATGATCTCATCTTCTGTAATTCCTTCTGATTTTACAGTTAAGATTTTATCATTATTAGCTGTATCTACATTCCATTCACAGATACCTTCCGCACTGTCAAAATCTGCTTTTACTTTCGATACACATCCTCCACAATTAAGGTTTGTCTTGAATTGAAATTCTTTATTTTCCATTTTTTAATTTATTTATAATGTATATTTATATTACAAAAGTCTGTATTTTCTTATTTTTTTTATTATGATATTCCTTGTTTGATTTACGATTTTTACTGATTTTTTTTAGTGTTTGTGATGATGATTATGACCTTCGCTCGTTTTGTTACCCTCAGCAACATGTACCGTAAAATCTACAGTGTGCACTTTATTACTAATCTTAAATTGCATCCACATTCTATATAAACCTGGTTTCTTGATTAGTGTTTCTGCATAAATCTGATAACTTTCATTAGACATTGGGTGAATATGCAAAAATTCTTTTTCAGCTTGGCTAATCATTACAATATGAGCTTTTGCTCCTAAATAGTTTTGCAATTCATCGTCATTGATCTTGTTGCCATCTTTTAGAATCTCAAATTGCAATGGCTGACTTGTATTTGTTTTCAAATCTGCTCCATTCAATATTCTAGCTGTGTAGCCATCTGATTCTGATTCAAATTTTGCATTTGTATCTAACTGTGCTATTTCTGTAGTATTTCCTACTACATTTAACGAATGTTTGTAAACATTCCCTTCCTCGTTCTCAGGCTTATAATCTACAAAAAATAAGTAGTCCCCAGCAGTTGGAAATATTTCATCAATAAGATAAGAACCGTCTTCTTGTTCAATGGGATGGATATGGTCAAACCAAGTTAGTTCTTCATTCACAACTAGAAGATGCATTTTCATTTCATGTACTTCTTCTAATGACACAACTTTATCTTCGTTCTTTACAATGATTTTAAACTGCGTCGATTTCCCTGCTTCAATAACTTCAGGTTCAGAAGATATAATCACATCAAAATGTTTTGCTGTTCCTTTATTTTCTGGAACTAAATTCATTCCACATTTTGAACATTTATCACCTTTATTCCCTTTGACTTCTGGGTGCATAGGGCAAATAAATATATTTTCGCTGCTGGATTGATGTTGTGTATTCATAATATTTTTAAGAAAAACGTTAATTATTTTGATATTATAACTTGATTCTTTTCTAATTACAAAGTTCCTTATTATTTCGTTTTTATTAGTTACGATTTTTTGGAAGATAATTGTGATTTTTACTGATTCTCGTGCGCGCTCTTATTTGTCATTATAATTTTAATTACCGCAATTAATGTAATAAGAAGCATTGGAATTAAAACAATATTAATGCCATTCCAGCCCCAATTATTAAATAAACTTCCTGCAAAAAAACTGGCAATACTGATTACTGCAAAAACCGTGAAGTCATGAAATGCTTGTGTTTTTTCTTTCTCTTCAGGTCTATATACTTTTGTTAATAATGCGGATCCACCAATAAACAAGAAGTTCCAACCTAAACCAACAATAAATAATGCTGATACGAAATGTGTAAAATCGGTACCAGAAAGAGCAATGAAAATATAGAGAAACAAAATCAACAATCCAGTTGTAATGATTTTATAAACTCCAAATTTCTGAATGAGGATGCCTGTAAAAAATGAAGGCAAAAACATACCTAACACATGCCATTGAATTACAGTTGCCGAATCATCAGAACTATGACCGAAACCATGCATTGCAATAGGCGTAACCGTCATAGACATTCCCATCACCGCAAATGCTGTAGCTGATGAAAGCACAGCTAAAACGGCATCTTTACTTTTGAAGATTTCTTTTAATGAACGACCTTTTTTTAAAGATTCATTATTTCGAGCTACCGGCTTTGCTTGAAATTTAAGTAACGAAACTACTCCAAATGCCAAGACACTTAAAAGTACAATAGAAAAAAAAGAATATGCATAAGGCACGCTTCCCAAATGCTGTGTAAATCTTGCCAAATTAGGTCCCGCAAATGCTGCAACGACACCTCCGGCAATCACAAAAGAAATGGCTTTACTCTTTGCATTATCCGGCACAGAATCTGCAGCCGCAAAACGATAATACTGTGAAAACCCTTGATAAGCGCCAATCAACATATTTCCAATAGCAAAAATCCAGAACGAATTCTGAACAATTCCATACCAAGAAACTAAGCCAGCAAGAACGCCTATCAATGTTCCAATCATAAAGGCTTTCCTTTGACCTAAATTTTTAATAATTATTGACGCTGGAATCATCATAGCTGCTGCGCCAACTGTAATCATCGCAACTGGAATGGTTGACATGTTTTTATCAGAAGCCATAACCATTCCTACAATTCCTGAAAGTGTAATGACTAATATCGATGCGGTCTGAAATAATGCTTGTGATAAAAACAAGAGATATACATTATTCCATTTTATTTTAGCTGTCATAATCTTAAAAATTTACAATACAAAATTGTCAAATTAGTTTAATCTTCTTGTTGTGATATTTCTTGTTTGATTTATGAGGTTTACTGATTATTCCGTACTTGTGTAAAATAAAAAACGGTTATGACGTAATGTAATAACCGTTTTTATTTCCATTTGTTGTTAATATTAATAATTAACTGACAAACCTACTCCAAAGCCCATATCGCTATCATAATGTGTTCTCACACCGATATGTCTTGTAAGGATATATCGCAAATCTGCCATATATTCCATATCCGTATTTACCATAAACCCTGCTCGCAATCTTTTGGAAAGAGGTATATCCTCTCGCATTAGCGAAACACGAAAAATACCATCGTGATATACCTCCGCTTGTACATTAACCAACATAGGTAAGGTATACATAACACCAAGACTAAATGCTCCTCGTTTATCTTTTTTATTTACTTGTCCAAAAAGATTTTTTTCATGCTCATCCATCCCCATTTTACGATAACGCCAGTCGAAACCAATAAAAGGCATCAACCATTGCATTTTTCCTATATAACGACCAAAATGAGTTTCCACTTCGTAACCGTGCATATCATTGTAACCTAATCTCCATTCTGTACCCAAACTATATCGAGCATTCATAAACATCATTTCACCGTCATTACCATTGGTCGCAAAATCATTCTGAGCCATAAAATGGATCATATTACTTTCACGCTGTAACATTTTATAGGCTTTATCCTTATTGGGTAGATAAGGGTTTTCATAATCACCCACAGCAAAAACTTTGTTCATACCTGCCATCATGTGATACAATATATGACAATGAAAAAACCAATCACCTTCTTCATTTGCGAGGAATTCAATGGTATCGGTTTCCATCGGCATAATGTCAATGATGTTTTTCATCGGAGCGTTTTCTCCTTTATCGTTTAGTAATCTAAAATCGAATCCGTGTAAGTGAATGGGATGTCGCATCATTGAATTATTATAGAGTGTAATGCGCAATACTTCTCCTTTCTTTACAGGTATTTTATCGCTCTCAGATAGTACTTTATCATCCATGCTCCATACATAACGGTTCATATTTCCAGTCAATGTAAACTTCAATTCTTTTACTGGTGCATTTTTGGGCAATTCAGTATTATTTGGGGATTTCAGCATGGCGTAATTAAGCGTAACAATCTCGCTTAATGCATTCGCATTATAGCGATTTGGATCTTCATCCATACCCATCTCACCATGGTTCATTTTACTATGATCGGTTTTTTCAGCACTTTGCTTCATGTTCATAGTTCCATGATCCATTTTGCTATGATCCATAGCTTCGTCCATTTTCTTTCCTTTCTTCTTTTCTGCACCTGTAATCTCTGGATACATTACTACATTCATATCCATTTGATTCCAACTCATATTCATACCCATATCATCAAGGTCGCCATTCATCTTCATCATATCATTCATCATCTTCATTCCTTCAAAATACTTGAGACGTGGCATTTCTCCCACCTTTTCTCTTTCTCCATTACCAATGAAATAACTGGTAGATTGCGTTCTATCTTCAGTAGTAGCCATAAATTCAAAGGCTTTGCCATCTTCAGGAATTGTAACGACTACATCATATGTTTCTGATACAGCAATAATTAATCGGTCTACATCTACAGGTTCTACATCGTTACCATCACTTGCTACTACAGTCATTTTTCCACCTGCATATCGCAACCAAAAGTAAGACGATGCACCACCATTAGAAATACGCAAACGTACTTTATCACCTGCTTTCAGAGGTTTGCCATCTATCGACTTCAAATCTGTCAAATGGTTTCCATTCATCAATACTTTATCATAATACACATCACTTACATCCATTGCCATCATACGTTTCCATTCATTTTTCAATTTCGTTTTGAAATTGCCGCTTCTAATGGCTTCTGCATAACTTTGAGTAGCTCCTTTTTGTATAGCAAACCAGTCGCTTGCATTATGTAACATGCGATGAACGTTTTCTGGCTTTAGATTTGTCCATTCGCTTAACATTATTGGTACTTCTGGCAAATCGTCAATCCCTTTTCTAAATGTTTTATCATCAGCTTTCTTATGCATGATAAAGCTCCCATACATACCAATCTGCTCTTGCAATCCTGAATGAGAATGATACCAATGCGTTCCCGTTTGAATAATAGGGAAACGATACGTAAAGGTTTCACCAGGTTCAATGGGCATTTGCGTTAAAAAAGGAACGCCATCTTCTTTATTGGGCAGAAATAATCCGTGCCAATGCAATGAGGTACTTTCTTTAAGTTGATTATGTAACACTATTTCTGCCGTATCGCCTTCAGTAAATTCAAGTGTTGGCATTGGTATTTGCCCATTTACAGCGATTGCTCTTTTTTCTTTGCCTGCATAGTTTACGATGGTATCTTTTACATACAAATCGTAACGTACTACTTTTTGGGCTATACCGACCTGTGATATGAAGAGCGCTAACAGAGTTAGCAGCAACAACTTTTTGTGAAGAAATTTTTTATTATTCATTTTAAAAATCGCATTGGTTATACAAAGATTAAAAGGCATTGTTCACTGAGCAATGCCTTAAAGGTTTTTATTATTTAGTTTCTGCAACTTTACCACAAGTAAGCATTGATGAACCATAATAAGGATTTTTAATATCTTTCTCTTTGCTCAACCAATATGCTTTTTTCATAGGACAATACTGATAATAAACAGGTTGACTTACTTTATCGGACGACTTTACCAGTTTCCACATTATAGTAGAAACATCGTTAAAAGCTGCTCTTTGCTTTTCAATATTGTTTCCAGCCTTGTTTAATTTTTCTGTAGCTTTTAACAGATCGGTTTTCTGTGAAAAATTATCTTCACCTTTTACTGCATCGTTGAAAACCGAAATTGCGGTGCTCGCTGCTTTGCTATCACTACTTACTAAAGCGTTTTTTACACTGATGTAACTGTTTAACAGATTGCTTGTGTTTTGTGCAAAAGCAGAAAATCCAAACAACATTACGGTTATTGCTATTATTAACTTTTTCATTTTTTATCTCTTTTTTATGATTAATGAATTGCTTATTATATTATTGTGAAATAGGTTCGGCTTTAAACCCTTTTTTCTTAATAATTGTAACGATTTCGTCTTCGCTAATTCCTTCTGATTTTACCGTAAGGATTTTATCACTATTTGCAGTATCTACATTCCATTCGCTGATACCATTAGCGCTATCTAAATCACCCTGTACTTTAGCAACACAGTTACCACAGTTAAGGTTTGTCTTGAATTGAAGGTTTTTGCTTTCCATTGTTTTGAACTTTTTAATTGTATTTCTTGAGTACAAAGTTCATAAGATAACAGGTAATATTGGTTGTGATATTCTTTGTTTGATTTATGACATTTACTGATTATTTACCAAAAATAGTTCCACTTGTAATATTTCTGGTTTGTTTTATGACTTTTACTGATTATAATGTTTGTTATAAATAAGTGAAATACATTTACCAAAGAATAACACTAACTAATTATAAAATGTCTATCAAAACCTTTCTTTCGGTTTTGCATCGTGCTATGTTATAGCTGGGATACAAGTTCTAAATACAACTACACTTCATCCAGTGTACACAAATCATGTATCAAAATCATATTATAAAAATAAAAAACAATGACAAATAAATTAAAAAGCGTTGAATACGGTTTAGAAAAAATATTTGAAGGAGCACAAGACTTTCTTCCACTATTAGGAACTGATTATGTAGAATTTTATGTAGGTAATGCTCTTCAGGCAGCGCATTATTACAAAACGGCTTATGGATTCCAATCTGAAGCTTATGCAGGATTAGAGACCGGAGTAAAAGACAAGGTATCCTATGTGGTAAAACAAGACAAGATCCGTATTGTATTGACCACTGCACTTAACTCTTCTTCTCCAATCGGGGAACACGTGAAAAAACATGGAGACGGAATAAAAGTAGTTGCTTTATGGGTGGAGGATGCCAAAAGTGCATTTGAAGAAACTACCAAACGTGGAGCTAAGCCATTTATGGAGCCTACCGTTACTAAAGATGAAAATGGAGAAGCAATACAAGCGGGTGTTTTTGTATATGGTGAAACGGTTTTTATGTTTACAGAACGTAAAAATTACAAAGGAATCTTTTTACCTGGATTTACGAAATGGGAATCAGACTATAATCCGGAACCTGTTGGTCTGAAATTTATTGATCATATGGTTGGAAATGTAGGATGGAACGAAATGGATACATGGGTAAAATGGTTTGAAGATGTAATGGGATTTGTTAATTTCTTATCTTTTGACGATAAACAGGTTTCTACTGAATATTCTGCCCTGATGTCAAAGGTTATGGCAAATGGTAATGGAAGAATTAAGTTCCCTATCAACGAGCCAGCTGAAGGTAAAAAGCGTTCTCAAATAGAAGAGTACTTGGATTTTTATGAAGACGCCGGAGTACAGCATTTAGCTTTGGCTACCGATGATATTATTAAAACGGTAGAAGAAATGAAAAAAAGAGGTGTCGAGTTCCTGTCCGTTCCGCCACAGGCATATTATGATGCCATCCCTGATCGCATCAAAGCTCATGCCGAAAATTTCAAAGAAGATTTAAATGAATTGCAAAAACTGGGAATTCTGATAGATGCTGACGAAGAAGGTTATTTGTTACAAATATTTACAAAACCTATTCAGGATAGACCTACATTCTTTTTCGAAATTATTCAAAGAATGGGAGCTAGAGGTTTTGGTGCTGGAAACTTCAAAGCTCTTTTTGAATCAATTGAAAGAGAACAGGAACGCAGAGGTACCTTGTAATGTATAATGTGTAATTTTAGTTTAATATATACAAAGCCCTAAAAAAAATAGGGCTTTGTTATTGGGACAAAGGTTGGAACAAATATTCATAGATAGAGAAAAAATGGATGCCGGATTAAATAAAAGACAATCGATAGGATATCTGGATTTTGATAATAAATCTGAAAATAAGATAAATAGCAATACGCTGCTGGAAGACCACTATAAAATCATTTATATGGAGAAAAACGGTAGCATTACCGTAGATTTCGTAGAGTACAGCTTTACAGAAAACGCCTTGCTTTTCTTCAGTATTGGTCAGCATTTTCAAATATCCAAGGAATCTAGAGGAAATCTAATTTATTTCAATCCTGATTTTTATTGCATAGCTTTCCATGATAAAGAGCTTGCCTGTGACGGGCTCCTTTTTGATAATGTATTCGAGCAACCTTATCTAAATTTGTCGACGAATCTGGACATCCTTTTCCTAAAACTAATATCTTCTGTAAAAAAAGAGATTAATAAAAAAGATTTTTGGGCTGAAGAAATGATAAAAACATACATCAAGCAAATAATCATTTCAGCAACCAGGACTTTGATAAAATCAAATAATGACAGTCAAATCGTTTCATATGATAAGGAGTTAGCCAGAAAATTCAGCCAATTGGTAGAGCTTCATTATCGAAAGAACCATAATGTCTCTGACTATGCAAATATGCTGAACATCACACCTAAAAACCTCAATAAAAAAATTGTATCTGAAAAACAGGTAGCACCAAGCATCATTATTAAGCAAAGAATTATTCTTCAGGCTAAAAGGTTACTTGCCAATACAACCTTAAGCATTAAAGAAATTGCTGATTATCTCGGGTATGAAGACTACTCCTATTTTGTGCGATTTTTCAAATCTCAAACGGGTCTGCCACCTCTTTCTTTCCGAAACGCTATTTAAAGTGTTCGTTAAAGGAAAAAAGTCCTATTAAGAATGAAGTATATGCATTGATGACACGTTTTTTAGATAGTAATTTTGTCAAGTAATTTAAAACAAATTTAAAAATGAAAGCAAAAGTAACAGCTAAGTGGCAAGGTAATTTTAAAAATGGAAGCGGTAATTTCGATGCAGCACATTCAGCCATTGGAAGCAGTGTTTTTAAACACAATAAATCTGAAGGAGAAAATACCGCTACAAATCCAGAAGAATTGATGGCCGCAGCACACGCTGCATGTTATACAATGACGTTAAACTATATACTTACAAGCAAAGGGATTGAGGCAGAATCTTTAGAAACATCTTGTACAATAACAGCAACCAGCTTCGATATTACGAACTCTGATTTGGTGCTAAATGCAAAAATATCAGGTTTAAATGAAGAAGAATTTTTAAACTATGCAGAACAAGCAAAAGCTATGTGTCCGGTAGGAAAAGCTTATAAATTAGAAGTTTCACTAGTAGCCACTCTAAATTAAGACTAATTTCGTTTATTCTTATTAAAAAAGTCACGTTTTATATTCCGTGACTTTTTTAATAATTGAATTAATAGATAGAAGAAAGGCAGATGAAAATATCTGCCTTCTTAAAAATTACCAAATCTGGATTTTAGATCTGTATCAACAATCCGAGAAGTGAAGACAGTAACAGTACACACTTCCAACAGTTTAGTCTGTTTTTCATAATCAATCAATTTAAAGATAAATTTAAAAGTATTTTGTATTTATTTATAGATGTATTGCCTCACCTAAGGCATCTTCAATAGCATCTTTTATGGCTTCACTCATAGTTGGATGTGGAAAGATAGTATCCAATTGCTCGTGCCATGTTGTTTCCAATTTACGCGCAGTTGTGGTTTGAGCTATCAACTCCGTTACATTATAGCCAATCATATGCGTTCCAATCCATTCTCCATACTTGGCATCAAAAATCACTTTTACAAAACCATCAGTAGCACCTACTGCACTCGCTTTACCACTTGCCATCAATGGAAATTTACCTACTTTAATATCCATTCCCGCCTCACGTGCCTGCTTTTCGGTTAGACCAACCGAAGCAATTTCAGGTCCGGTGTAGGTACATGCTGGCATATTTCCGTAATCTAAAGGCGTTGGTTGATGGTCGTATTTACTTTCTTTAAAAGCTATAGCTTCGGCACAAATTACAGCTTCTTTCATCGCTTTGTGAGCCAACGCAGGACCAGGAATAATATCGCCGATTGCATATATATTATCTATATTGGTTTTACACCCTTCATCTACCAGCACTTTTCCACGCTCTGTTTTAATCCCTAACTCTTCAATACCAATATTTTCAAGATTTGTTACAATGCCTACAGCACTTAACAGTATATCCGCTTCCAATACCTGTTCGCCACTACCATCCGTCTTTTTAATTGTAGCTTTTACTCCTGTAGCTGAAACATCTGCTTTTTCTACAGAAGCATTGGTAATTATTTCAATTCCTTTTTTCTTAAATGCTTTTTCCAATTCTTTCGAAATATCTTCATCTTCCACAGGAACAATACGAGGCAAGTATTCCACAACAGTCACTTTAGTACCTATACTGTTATAGAAATAGGCAAATTCTACACCTATGGCTCCACTTCCCACAATGATAATGGATTTGGGTTGTTCAGGTAATACCATTGCCTCACGATAGCCAATGATTTTTTTGCCATCTATTGGAAGATTTGGCAATTCTCTAGCTCGTGCACCTGTAGCAAGAACGATGTATTTTGCCTGATAAGTTGCTGTTTTTCCATCTGATCCTTTAACAGTTATTTCATTTTTGGAGATAACTTTACCAACACCGCTAATGACATCAATTTTATTCTTTCTCATCAGAAACTGAACGCCTTTACTCATTTTGTCAGCAACACCGCGGCTTCGTTTTATAATGGCAGCAAAATCTGCAGAATACCCATCTACCTTTGCTCCATAGTTTTCTGCATGAGCAAGATATTCAAATACTTCTGCAGATTTCATTAAAGCCTTTGCAGGAATACAGCCCCAGTTTAAGCAAATTCCTCCTAGGCTTTCCCTTTCTACAATGGCTGTTTTAAGCCCCAATTGTGAAGCTCTAATAGCTGCTACATAGCCTCCTGGACCACTTCCTAAAATAATTACATCATATGTCATAGCATTACTTTTTACGGTTAAACTTTATTAAATCTTTCTTTAAAGCTATTCAAAATAACGTTTACGGTTATTGTACGATTTTTTGTTTAATTTATAATTTTTACTGATTTCTGGTTTTTCTAATTGTCTTTTATTGCTGGAATAACCAGTACTGGGATTTTTACTAAATGGCGTACTTGATTTATCGTTGCACCATACAATAGATCTTTTAATCCTTTATGCCCATGTGCACCCATTACAATAAGCTCTGCCCCGGATTTATTTACAATCTCTCCAATGCTGTCGGCTGTTTTTCCAAAGCCAAGCTTTGCTTCTACATGATAGCCTTGTTGTTGTAGTTGCTTTACATATTCGTCCAAAAATTCGCGATCTTTTATCGTTTCTTCATCTGTACTATCTTGAAGATGGGAGGCAGAGGCAACACTTTCTACAACGTGTATAAGTGTATAGGTACAATCTTTTCCACCTTGTGTAATAGCATAGTTGATAACCTTTTGGTCAAGTTGTTTGAAATCGACAGTAATGGCAATTTTATTAAATGAAGCATAAGATTTTAATAGCAAAGGTTCAGGTTTATCATGCGGTGTTATTTCACAAAACGCTTTTCTGCTAAACAAAGGATATAATGTGGTATATGCCAACAAGATCATAAAACCAATCCCACCCAAAATGATTAATCCTTTCCAGACTATATTACCTGAAGTAGCAAAGAAAGTGATAGCCTCTTCTACCAATAGTTTGGAGTTGAGATATACCAGTACGACGGTTATAATCCAAGCCGCTATTTTTATTACGGGCTTGATGGCAAATTTGCCCATTGTCTTTTTATCGCTTACAAAATGAATAAGAGGAATGACCGCAAAGCCTAATTGCATACTTAACACTACCTGGCTAAAGATAAGCAGGCTATCGACATTCCCCTCACCATTAATGAGAATTACCAAAGCCGCCGGAACTATGGCAAGTAACCTTGTGATAAGTCTTCGCAACAAAGGGTTCATTCGAAAGCGTAGATAACCTTCCATTACTATTTGTCCGGCAAGCGTACCCGTAATGGTACTGCTTTGTCCGGCAGCAATCAAAGCTACAGCAAATAGTTTTGCTGTAAAATCGCTTCCGAGGTGCTGTGGCAATAATTCATAAGCCTGCTTTAGCTCTGCCACGTCGGAACGTCCGGTTTTATAAAAAACTGTAGCGGCAAGAATTAATATAGCTGCATTTACAAGCAATGCCATATTTAGAGCAATGGCACTATCCCAAAAATTGAGCTTAATTGCTTTTTTGATACTGGCAGCATCACGATTAAATTTACGTGTCTGCACCAGTGCAGAGTGTAGGTATAAATTATGTGGCATTACCGTTGCACCGATAATACCGATAGCAATGTACAATGCAGTATCATTCTGTATATGTGGTATCAGTCCTGTTGCAATTTCATCTACATTAGGGTCAGCTACCCATATTTGTACAAGAAACGACATTCCTATAACGAATATCAAACCGATGATAAAGGCTTCGAGCTTGCGCATTCCCCATTTTTGCAAAGTCATCAACAGGAATGTATCCAAGGCTGTAATAGCAACACCCCAAATCAAAGGCATTCCCGTGAGCAACTGTAAACCAATTGCCATCCCCAATATTTCTGCAAGGTCTGTCGCAACAATAGCGACTTCAGCAAGTATATATAATACAAAATTGACCTTCTTAGGATAAGTTTCCCGGTTTGCTTGAGCCAAATCTCTATTTCGAACGATCCCTAACCTTGCAGACAAGCTTTGTAGCAACAAGCCCATAATACTACTCATTACTAAAACCCAGAGTAATGAGTAGCCAAATTGGCTACCACCGGCCAAGCCTGTTGCCCAGTTGCCCGGATCCATATATCCAACACTGACAAGATAAGCCGGTCCAAAAAAAGCCAAAACTCTTCGCCAGCGAGATTGACCAGGAACAGTCGTGTCTACAGAATTATGTACTTCGCTTAATGAAGATTGTGATTGTTTTTTAGCCATTTCACAAATATTTTTAGGATAAAAAAACTGCCGCAAGATTTCTTGCGGCAGTCTAGCTTCTTAGTTAGAACTTCATCTTTTGAATTCGAACCGCATTTAGAATAGCTAATAAAGCTACACCTACATCTGCAAATACGGCTTCCCACATGGTAGCCAGCCCGCCTGCACCAAGAATAAGAACAACTGCTTTAACCCCGAAGGCTAAAATAATATTCTGCCAAACAATTTTCTTGGTCTGCTTACCGATGTTAATAGCCATTGGAATTCTAGACGGCATATCATCCTGAATGACAACATCAGCAGTTTCAATAGCGGCATCACTACCTAATCCTCCCATTGCAATCCCAGCATCACTCAACGCAATAACAGGCGCATCATTTACACCGTCTCCAACAAAAGCTACACTGCCATTTCTGGATTTTATTTCTTTAACCTTACTTACTTTGTCTTCCGGTAATAAATCTCCGTAGGCACTATCAATCCCCAATTGTCCAGCTACATGTTCGACTACAGCGCTCTTGTCTCCACTTAGCATAACTGCTCTTACACCAATACTACGCAACTTGTCTATTGTAATCTTAGCATCTACCTTAATACTATCGGAAATGGTCAAATAACCCACGAATTTTCCGCCATATGCTATTGCAATTACGGTATAAACAATATTTGCGGTATCAGCATCATGGTTAATATTAAACTTATCTAATAATTTGAAGTTACCTACCAGTAATTCTTTACCATTTACAGTCGCTTTTAAACCATGACCGGCTATTTCCTCGGTATTTTCTAGCTTGATATTATTATCTATTTCACCGACATAATTATAGATAGCTGTCGCAACAGGATGTGTGCTATGGCTTTCTATCGCGTTTACCAAATTCAGAATTTCAGTTTTGTCAAATTCAGGTTTTAAAATCACTTCCTGAACCTTAAAAACACCTTCTGTCATTGTTCCTGTTTTATCCATCACCACATTCTTAACACTGGCTAGAATGTCAAGATAATTGGATCCTTTAAACAAGATTCCATTGCGACTCGCAGCTCCTATACCTCCAAAATAACCTAGTGGAATAGAAATAACCAAGGCACAAGGACAGGAAATAACAAGAAATACTAAAGCACGATACAACCATTCACTGAACACATACTCGGAAACAAACAATGCTGGTAACAATGCAATTCCGATAGCAAGGAAAGTAACAATAGGTGTATATACTTTTGCAAATTTTCGAATGAATAATTCGGTAGGTGCTTTTTGTGCAGTTGCATCCTGAACCATTTCCAGAATCTTACTCAGTTTACTGTCCGTGTAAGCTGTTGTAACTTTTATCTGACTAACTGTATTCAAATTAATCATTCCTGCCAGTACCGTTTCACCTTTTGATTTGGTATCCGGCTTACTTTCTCCTGTTAAGGCAGCCGTGTTAAAAGATCCCGTTTCTGACTCCAATTCACCATCTAATCCTACTTTTTCTCCAGGCTTTAGCTGGATAATATCGCCAATATTCGCATCTTCTGCTTGAATAATGGTTGCTTTTCCGTCCTTTAAAACAGTAACTTCGTCAGGTCTTTGGTCTAATAGTGCTTTGATATTGCCTTTTGCCCTTGATACAGCCAGTGTTTGAAACACTTCACCTACGGCGTAAAACAACATTACTGCAACACCTTCTGGATATTCCCCAATAGCGAATGCACCAATAGTGGCTATACTCATTAGGAAAAACTCTGAAAAGAAATCTTTGTAACGAATACTTTCAATCGCTTCTTTAATAACAGGTAAACCTACTGGAATATAAGCAACTACATACCAAATAATCCTTACCCAACCCGTAAACCAAGTTTGTGGAAAGTAATTATCAAAACCAATGGCTACCAATAGCAATACCAATGAAATGATTGCCGGAGTAAACAACTGAAGAGCTGTTTTATCTTCTAAATCGTGGCTATGGTCGTGCCCGTCGCCATCGCTATGATCGTGTCCGCCTTTTTTCTTTCCGTGATTGTGTCCGCTGTGGTCATGATCGTCGTGGCTACCGTGATCGTGTCCATCACCATCTCCATGATCGTGTCCACTATGGTCGTGATCGTCGTGATTGGCATCTTTCAACAAATCTGCCGCACCGGCATTTTTATAAATTTTTTCTGTTTTCACACAACACAACTGATTACCTTGAGTATCATATTTATGTTTGTGCGGTTTTTTACCCGTAAGATCCAGGCCACCATCATCGGTGCTGCAACATATTTTTGACATAATTATTATTTTTTTAGTAAACTGTATTAGTAGTCGTTTTTAACTAATTCCTATTTGTACAGCAAAATTATAATCTAAATTTGGGAACCTGGTTGCAAATACAAAACTGCTTTTCAGACTCCCCGAAAAACTGATACAAGCCTTAATTTGCTACTAAAAAAACATTAAGGCTTGTAAAATTTTCATTTAAATATGAATAGCTATCTTATCAACATCAAGGCAAGCTTCACGCAAGTTTTCATAATACGTTGGATGCCCGTGCGAAATGCGTGCAATATCTTCTGCTGAAGCTCTGAATGCCATTGCTACAGTCGGTTCACCTATTAAATCAGAGGCTCTTTCACCAATAATGTGAAAACCTAAAATTTCATCCGTTTCCGCATCTGTCAAGACTTTTGCAATACCCTCTGTTTTACCACTTGTGATAGCTCTTCCTGATGCAGAAAAAGGAAATTGTCCTACTTTGTAATTTTTCCCTTCAGTTTTCAGCTCTTCTTCGGTTTTCCCTACACTTGAAACTTCAGGACTGGTATAAACAATTCCAGGAATTAAATTATAATCAATGTGAGGTTTTTGCCCAGCGATGATTTCTGCCACATAAACACCTTCTTCAGACGCTTTGTGAGCAAGCATAGGTCCTACAACAACATCACCGATGGCATAGATTCCTTTTACATTGGTTTCAAGATTGCTATCGGTGGCAACCTGTCCGCGTGGAGTCAATTCAACTCCAACATTTTCCAAACCTAAACCTGTTGTATAAGGTTTTCTACCTATTGCCATTAGACAATAATCCCCTTCAATTGCTACGGTATTACCGTTTTTATCTTCGGCAGTAACGGTTACATTATCACCATTATTGGTTGCTCCGGTAACTTTATGATTTAGCAAAAATTCAAAACCTAAATTCTTTTTTAAAGATTTTTGAAGTTCGACTCCCATTTTTTTGTCCATACTCGGAAGTATTCCTCCTGTATATTCAAGTACGGTTACTTTGCTTCCTAATCTTGCGTAAACCGAACCTAATTCCATTCCGATTACACCACCACCAACTACGATAAGATGTTTCGGAATTTCTTTTAAAACCAACGCTTCGGTAGAACTGATGATTCTTTTTTTATCAATGTCAATTCCCGGAAGCGAAGCGGGCTTAGAGCCCGTCGCTATAATGATATTTTTACCGGTAATTGTTTTTTCTTCGTTTTCGGATTTCAGAAGAATGGTGTTTTTATCCACAAAAGATCCCGTTGCCTGAAATACTTCAACCTTATTCTTCTTCATCAGATAACTTACACCGCCGTTTATTTTAGAAACAACATCTGCTTTTCTGGCAATCATTTTTTCCAAATCAACTTGCAAATTATCAACAGAGATCCCATGAACATTTACGTTATCCTTGATTTCATGGTACCGCTCAGAACTGTCTAACATTGCTTTTGAAGGAATACATCCTACATTTAGACAAGTTCCTCCAAGTACTGCATATTTTTCGATAATAGCTGTTTTTAAGCCTAATTGAGCACAACGGATTGCGGTTACATAGCCACCTGGTCCAGATCCGATAATGATTACATCAAAATTATTTTTCATGATTTTTTTTAAATTATGTTAATGGCTATGACCACCTGTATTACTAAGCTTAGCATTAATAAAAAAAGCACCTTTAGTTACAATCTGAGCATTTTGTGGAATCTCTTTAACCGGAGTAATAGCTGTATATCCCATGTTTGAAGTACCCTTTGCTACTTCAATTTTTTCAAAATTCAATTTCTGTGCTGCTTGGGTAGCATGCTCAGAAGCTTCTTTTTCATTTTTATGCCCATGTGTTGCTTCTCCTTCATCATGACCATGACCATGATCGTCATGACCTCCCTCATTATGTTCTTCCGGTTCCTTATCTGTCTTAATAAATATGTAGTATTTACCATCCGCTTCCACAATTGCCTCATTTGGAACAGCAGAAGTCAACACATCATCAAGACTTACGAGCCCAGTGATATTCATTCCATCTATTAAACCTGATTTGTCTCCAATAATTTCACTATGAACAGCAATTGATTTACTTTCTCCACTAAAAGATGATCCTATAGTAGTTACTTTAGCGGCATAGCTTTTTTGCGGATTATTAGTAATAGTGAAGTTAATTTTCTGTCCTACCTTGATTAATGGAAGATCTTTTTCAAAAACCTGTAAATCTAAATGAATAGAGCTATTATTAATAATTTCAACAATAGGCGAGGAAACGTCCACATAACTTCCAATTTTTGCAAATACATCACTGATGGTACCATCAATTGGACTTGTTACCGTTAGACTTGAACGAAAATTATTATTAGCAATATTGTTGGGGTTAATTCCCATCATCTGAATTTGTTGCTGTAATGAAGCTTTTCTAGCTTTTAGAGTACTTAATTCTGCAGTAGCATTTTGTAAGTTCTTTTTAGCTCCTGCATTTCCTTCGTTCAACTCTCTCTGACGCTCTAACTCTTGTTCTGCAAACGTTATTCTGCTTTGGATGGAAGAGTATTCTTCTTGTAACTGAACAAACTGAGGGTTAGAGATAGTTGCAATCACCTGACCTTTTCTTACATAATCACCAAGTTCAACAGTTAAGGTTTTAATAACTCCACCAAACAAGGAAGTTGCATTAGCTTTGCTCTTATTCGGAACCCGAAGTTTACCGATGGCTTTTAAAGATGCCGTTAGAGACTTTTGCTCAATACTTCCTAATTCAATTCCTGCCGTCTTTATCTGGTCTTCAGTTAACGTTGCTATATTTTCAGCCTCTTCTGAGTGACTTTCTTTTGATGATTCTTGGGAAGTAGAGTGGTCATGTCCATCTCCTTCTTTATGCTCTTTACCTCCACATGATATCAAAAATAAGGATGCTAGAATAATACTTAACACCGATGTTACTTTTATTATATTGACTTTCATTTTGTTTATTTATTTGTTAATGAATAGATAACAATCACAGATTCATTTATTTGCTGTATACTTTTAAGATAGTTTAAATAGGTATCAGTAGCTGTTTGAACGGCATACAGATATTCTACATAAGAAAGGTCTCCTGTGCTATATCCCAAACGTGAAGCATTTATAATTTCTTCTGCATTCGGAATTGCCTGTTCAATAAAATAATTAAACTGACTCACATTTTGCTCATATTGAGTCATGGCATTTTTCATTTCTGTTTTCAAAACATTTTCCTGCCATTGCGCATTCATTTCTGCAGATTCTTTTTGAATTTCCAACGAACGAACCCTTGATCTTGTGGTTGTAAAAATTGGAATAGAAATTCCTACATCGACAAATCCAAATCTTTGACCTCTTCCATAAAACTTTTCTACACCATTTTTGCTATGTTCACCAATCAATGAGATATTGCTGTAACCTAAAGTAAAGTCTGGCAATCCATTCGCTCTTTCTACCTTTTTACTTTTTTCAGCAACAAGTGCTTCTTGATACAGAGATTGAATACTTGGATGATTCCTAACAGCATCATTATCTATTATGTCACTTATAAATACAGGCTTATATTCTAGTGCTTTTTCGATGGTGAAATCCTCCTCAATCTGCATTAGATTTTTTAAATTCAGGTATGCATTTTTTCTTAATACCTCATTTTGTTGAGCAAGAAGGTTGATTTCACCTCGTTTAGTGTTTGCTGTACTTACATCAATTTTACCAATATCACCAGTCTTATATCGCAAGTTAGCTACTCTTATAAAATCAAGATAAATGCTATCAAGGTATTGAAGTTTTTTAGCATTATTTTCAAGATACTCCAACTGATAATAATAGGTACGTACTTGCTTCTTTAATTCATTTTCTGAAAGAGCCTTTGCCCATTCTTTGCTTTTAATTTCTTCTTTAATAAGATCCTTTTTTGCTCCAAATAGTGTGGGAAAAGGAATGTTTTGAGAAATCATAACTCCATCATTATATTCAAATCCTTCGTTATTTCCGTATTGAATATTTAGTTCGGTTTTCGGTAATTCATAAGCTGTTCGTTTCAGACTTTCAGCTGCCCTTACGTCTAAATCTTTAGATTTAATTCCTGAATTATTTTCTAATGCAATTCGGACAGCTTTATCTGCGGAAATATCTTGTGCTTGAATATTTTGTGAGAGACCTAAAAATATGCCCAATAATATTATTGGAGTTATCGATTTAATTTTATTATTATTCATTGCTTTATTTGTTTTCATAAATACCAAATACAGTAGCGGAAGAACAAAGAGTGTTAATGCTGTAGCTGAAATCAGCCCGCCAATTACTACGGTAGCAAGAGGTTTTTGTACTTCAGCTCCCGCACTGGTACTTAAAGCCATAGGAAGAAAACCTAAACTGGCAACAGATGCCGTCATTAGAACAGGACGTAACCTTGTTTTGGTTCCTTCAATTACCCGTGCAACTATGTCATCCCAACCTTCTTTTTCTAACCTATTGAATGTTGCTATAAGTACGATTCCGTTTAGTACCGCCACACCGAACAAAGCAATAAAACCAACTCCGGCTGAAATACTAAATGGCATATCTCTCAACAACAATGCAAATACTCCACCTATGGCACTCATAGGTATTGCAGCATATACAAGTGCCGCTTCTTTAAGTGAACGGAATGTAAAGTAAAGAAGTACAAATATTAGAAGAAGTGAGATCGGCACTGCGATGAGTAAACGATCGCTTGCTTTTTGTAAATTTTCAAATTGACCACCATACGTTACATAGTAGCCGCTCGGAAGTTTCACTTCTTGAGCGAGTTTGTCTTGAATATCTTTCACCACACTTGCAACATCTCTTCCCTGAACGTTAAAGCCAACATATATACGACGTTTTCCGTCTTCACGGCTTATTTGTGCTGGACCTAATTTATAGTTGACATCAGCTACTTGAGAAAGCGGAATTTGTTCTCCACTAGGCGTTGGTATGAATAGATTACTTACATCTTCTATAGAGGTTCTGTGCTCATTGTCCAGACGAACTACCAGATCGAATTTTCGCTCATTTTCATATACTACACCTGCTGCTTTTCCTGCAAAGGCAGTACTCACAATGTCATTAATATCTTGAATTTTTAAACCATAGTTGGCAATTCTCGCCCGATCATAATCAATGTTGATTTGAGGGAGTCCATCCACTCTTTCTACTTGTGGCGCAGTCGCTCCCGGAATTGTCTGTACTATAGTATTAACTTTATTAGCATACACCAATAGAGAATCCAGATTTTCTCCAAAAATTTTCACTGCCACATCCTGACGAATCCCCGTCATTAATTCATTGAATCTCATCTGAATAGGCTGATTAGCTTCAAAGAAAACCCCTGGGATACTTTCTAGTTTTTCCATCATTTCGTTTGAAAGCTCATCATAAGATTTTTTTTCTTTCCATTCTTTTTGTGGCTTAAGAATGACCATTAAATCTGTAGCCTCCGGAGGCATCGGATCAGTAGGTATCTCACCGGCACCTGTTTTTCCTACCACCATTTTAACTTCGTCAAATTCTTTCAGAATTCGAGACGCTTGCATAGATGTCTCCAAACTTTGACTTAAAGAAGTCCCTTGAGGTAGAATACAATGCATTGCAAAATCTCCTTCACCTAGTTTCGGTAAGAATTCACCACCCATTCGGGAAAATAAGAATAAGCTGATTGCAAATAAACCTACCGCTGATCCTATCACTACATATTTTAATCTAATAGCTTTTTCTAAAAGGGGCTGATACACTTTGTTTAAGAAATCCATCATTTTATCTGACAGGTTCTTTTTTGTGATAGGTTTCTTTGACAAGAACAGTGCACTCATCATAGGGATATAGGTGAATGAAAGAATTAAAGCTCCAATAATTGCAAAACTGACTGTTTGAGCCATTGGTGTAAACATTTTTCCTTCGATCCCTACTAATGTTAATATTGGGATGTATACAATAAGAATGATGATTTCTCCGAAAGCCGCACTTGTACGTATTTTTCTTGCAGAATCGAACACTTCTTCATCCATTTCTCCCTGTGTAAGTCTCTTATTTGATTTTCTAAGCCCTAGATGATGCATTGTTGCTTCCACTACAATCAAAGAACCATCCACAATCAAACCAAAGTCTATAGCTCCTAAACTCATCAGATTGGCACTCACTCCAAACAATCTCATCATACCTAATGCAAATAGCATTGACAAAGGAATAGCAGAAGCGACAATTAAACCAGCTCTTAAATTACCTAGAAACAGAATTAAGACAAAAATTACAATTAAAGCTCCCTCTATAAGATTTTTCTCAACCGTATCTATGGCACGTCCAACAAGGTCTGTTCTGTCGAGATAAGGTTCGATAACGATATCGTCTGGTAGAGATTGTTGTATTGTCGGAATTTTCTCCTTAATACGTTCTACCACTTTGGCACTGTTTTCTCCTTTGAGCATCATGACGATTCCTCCCACAGCATCTACCTCTCCGTTGTAGGTGAGCGCACCGTAACGAATGGCATTACCAAAACGTACTTCTGCTACATCTTTTACCAGTATAGGAACTCCTGAAATATTCTTTACAACAATATTCCCTACATCTTCAAGTGTGTTTACCAAACCTACACCTCTAATAAAATATGCATTGGGTTTCTTGTCAATATATGCACCTCCTGTATTTTGGTTATTAGTTTCCAATGCAGAAAATATTTCGGAAATACTCACATCCATAGCTCTTAAACGATCTGGATTGACAGAAACTTCATACTGCTTCAGCAGCCCTCCAAAGCTATTGATTTCAGCAATTCCTGGTGTTCCATATAGTTGACGAGCAACAATCCAATCTTGCATTGTTCTCAGATCCATAGCGGTATATTTGTCTTCGCTACCTTTTTTAGGATGTAGTATATACTGATACACTTCACCTAAGCCAGTGCTAACAGGGGATAGTTCCGGTGTGCCTACACCCTCAGGAATTTGCTCCTCAGCTTCTTTCAATTTCTCATTAACCAGTTGTCTAGCAAAGTAGATGTCTACTTCATCCTTAAAAACAACGGTAACGACTGAAAGTCCAAAACGGGAAATACTTCGTATCTCTTCCACATCAGGAAGATTGACAATACTTTGCTCTACTGGAAATGTAACTAATTGTTCAACTTCCTGCCCCGCTAGAGTAGGACATAGAGTTATAACTTGTACCTGATTATTTGTAATATCAGGCTGGGCATCTATAGGAAGTTTTGTAGCACTCCATACGCCCCATATTATCAGCAGCAAAGTCATTACTCCAATAATGAGCTTATTCTTGATACTGAATTTAATTATGTTATCTAACATTTTTGATTAGTATTAATATTTAAAGTATATACGATTTCTATCATTTAAAATGATAGTACAATAATTTTTACTGACGCACACGAAGAAATATTCTTCACAAGCGCAAGAGAAAAGACTAGTAATTACTTTTTAAACATTAATCTTTGGCGGTTGCCATATGCTCCCGGAGTATTGGGAATAGAGATTTACATTTCTAAGAGAAACCTTTTGTTTAGCGTTCAATTTAAGTTTTGGGGATACTACTTCGGTTATGTTGAAATCCGAAATAGCTACAGTAATGGTTCCACAACATTGGCAAGAACAAAAAGGACTACAAAAATCTTTGTGTTCCGTTTTATGATTATCTTCATGTGATAGTCCAATTTCTACTAACTGGTTGTTATTTGCTGTACATTCATACAAAGCGTCTGTGCAGGGAAGTATTGACATCCCTAACATATAAACACTGAATATAAATACAAATATTTTCACCTCTCTAATTTTAAACTTTAATTGATTGATAATCCATCCAATAAGTCGGTACAAACTTACAAAAAATATAATAGCACTCAACTTAACAAATAAGTTATTTTTCTCATGAATGAAATCTATAAAAGATTATGTAATTAGCAATTTATTTAAAATAAATTTAGTCATTTAACACCTCTTTCATTATAAAGCAGCCTGTATATCTATCATCTATCATTACAAGAATCACCTTTTCATTGATATGATTCAAGCTTTCATCATAATAAAAATCGTAACATTTCATCAATTCAAGATTTCCAATAATTACTTCATGATTATCAATAAAACCTTTAATTCCTCCTTGTATTTCTTCAACTTTTTCAATTCTATAGTCTGATAATTGTACAGATGGCAACACTTTAAAAATAGCTCTTGCTATAGGGTGTGATGACATAGATTGAAGTATTGATGTATAGGTATACATTGTTTCTTTTTCAGAAACTACACATTCAATTTTTTTTACCTCAAAATCTGGGTTATCTACGTAACCTGATTTTATTTTCGAGTTATTATTATATCTATTTTCCATATCTATATTATGAATTTTTACACAACAAAATTAGCTGTAGTATTTGGGAACCTGGTTGCAAATGCAAAACAGCCATATTTACATATGGCTGTTTTTTAAAATGCGGTTTTATTTGGAGTTATTTGTTTCTTAAAAAATCTCGAACACTCATTACACATTCCCTTCATTACAAAATTTATACTTTCCAATAAAAAACTATCTGGCAGCTGAATCGGTGGAATAGCAATACTTTCAAGACAAAAAGTATTCTTACAGCGGTTACAGTTGAAATGTACATGTAGGTCACCTACATTGCACATACATGAATCACTACAAATTGAATATTTCATTGAGCCGGAACCATCATCGATCGTATGAATGAGTAAGTTGTCATGAAAAAGGGTCAAGGTCCTAAAAATAGTAGATTTATTTACCGTCTCTAGTTCCGTTTCCAAATCGGTCAGGCTAAATGCTTTTTTAAATTCAGACATTGTCTGAAAAATTAATAATCTAACTGATGTTGGTTTTATACTTCTTTTTTCTAACCTTTCTTCTAAACTTTTCATCTTGCTTTTATGGATTAAATGAGCTAATAAATCCAATGTAAAAGTATAGAAGTCGATTTTATTCCATCTTGTAATATTCTTTGATAGATTTACGAGATTTACTGGTTACTGTCTTATAAATAGTGAATGTAGCCTATTTCGGGCAAATATTTACAGTCTTCGCAATTATCGTATTCTAATGTTGATTGTTCAGGTTGCTCAAAATTGGCTTGTAAAAAAGCATTTGAAAACAAAGCATAAGGGGGATATTCTGCAATATGATTTTTAAGCATTTTGTGTGCTTCTACTACAGGTGCACCATAAAGTTTCTCAAATTTTCCGATTTTGTACTGGGTAAATTCACCGTAATGGACTATTGTCTTTAAAGAAAGAGGTATTTCTATTGCTAACTGTTGAGATAAGCGCTGTAATTCCTTTTGAAAATTACCGTAGATAAGCTCTATCTGCATTAAACTCTCTTCAAACGTCGGTAAGTTTTGGTACTTATAGAAAAGTATTGCATCGCCTTCAATTTCAGAAATTTCAAAACACAGAATATTACTATCCATTATTACTTTCAGGAGATTTTCTGTTATATATTTTCCAACAAACATATTCGACTTGACAACAAAATCTGTAAAGCCTGAAATATCCGGTATCATCAATACACCTTTTGGGTTATCAGTATGCTGTTCTTGTATCATTTTATCATAATTTCAATTTTAAAAATGTAGAGGCATATTGAGCCTCTACATTATATTGTTAATGACTACTGTTTTATTTGTCCGATGGCTTTGTGATAAACAGCTTCAGCAATTTTGTATCTTACTTTTGCATCAAGCATACTGCTATACGCACGCTGCCAAAGTGTTTCTGCTATTAATACATCTTCTCCAGTGATAGTTCCTGCTTGAAAACGATCATTACTTAATTTTAGATTTTCATCAGCTTCAATTAGTGAAGCCTGCATTAAATCTATATTGTTTGCCTGCAGTTGAAGGTTAAGTGTTGCTTGTTCTATCTCCACATTAATCTGGCTTTGAAGTTCTCTCAATCCATATTCTGCCGAACGTATGTTAGCTTCCTGTTGCTTTACTTTCTCTCGCTTACTTCCCCAATCGAATACGGGAATCTTTACGCTTAACATTCCGAAATAAGTAAGCATACTGTTTTTGGTTGGATCTCCAAAATTAATACCTTCTTTTCCAAAGGCAGCCATTCCGTTAAGTGATAAGCCAACTGTCGGTTTTAGATCGGCTCTGAGCATATTCTTTGTAAGTTCACTCATTTTTATGGCACTTGTGGCTAAGTCTACTTCAGGACGATTTACTTGTACGCTTTGTAACATCTCATAGTTTCTAAATTCATCATCACTCAATGAACCAACTACATCAATATCCGTTTGTTCTTCTATTCCAGTTAACTGGATTAATCTTTTTTTGGCTAATATTAGTTTGTTCTCAGCCGCCTGTAATCGAGCTTCATTTTCATTTTGAAGTACTTTTGCCCGAAGCACATCATTTTTATAAATAATACCTGCCTGGAATTGATTATTTAAAAAAGTATAATGGGAAGCTAACTGTCTTTTAACTTGTTTCTCCATTTTTATTTCTTCTTTAGCCTGTACTACAATCCAATAGGCAGTTTCGGTAGCTAACAACACATCGTCTTCGACCAATCTCTGCTGAGCATTGCTCATCTCTATATTGGTTTCCGCCATTTGTTTACCGTACTTAATCTTTCCTCCTGTATAAATAGGCTGAGTAACGCTTACCATCGGGGCGAAACCGTACTCAGGAAGCATGGAATTTAATGGCTCACCAAAGTAAAATGCAGTTGCAGAAGCATCTATTTTGGGTCTTGCCGTCGCGTCTGATATTTGTTTCTCAGATCTGGAAGCAGTAACATCTTCTTTGGCTTTACTAATCCTGTAATTGTTTTTCAGGGTTAGTTCTTTACTTTCTGCAAGAGTTAATTGCTGTTGGGCAAACAGGTTATCTGTTCCCTGTAAAACAGCAAAAGCAAATACAAAAGCTTTTACGAATATTTTATATTTTCTTTGTAACATGATTTATTTTTTTTCAATTAACTTTCGTGATGAAAATCATATTTCTCGTGTATACCTTTATTCAAGGGTTTCTTTGACGGTTTTACGAATCTGCTATACAATACCGGAACTATAAATAAGGTAGTAACCATAGAGACTAAAATACCTATTGATATTGTACTCGAGATTGGACCCCACTCAGGAGAACCACTCGACATTAGCGGGATCAATCCAATAGCTGCTGCCATAGAAGTAAGAAAAATGGGTCTCATTCTTCGCTTAGCCGCTAATAGAGCTGCCTCTTTAATCGTGTGTCCATGATCACGCACCAATTCATCAGCGTAGTCTACAAGGATAATTCCGTTTCGAACTACAATACCCAATAAGGCTGTAATACCGATAATTGCCATAAAACCAAATTCATAACCTGTAAGAAATAATCCCAGCATCGCTCCAAGTAAACTCAATGGGAATGATGCCAGTACAATGAACACTTTGCCCACTCGTTTGAATTGGAATAGCAGAACTAAGAATATCAACACGAAACTTATCATAAAAGCTTTTCCCATTTTAGGACCGCTTTCCAGACCATCTTCATACTCTCCTCCATAGGCAATTTTAACTCCTTTAGGTAGTTCTAAGCTATCGATTTTCGGTTGTGCCTCGGCGAACACTTCAGCAGGTTTTCTACCCAATTGTGCTTCAGAAGAAACAGTTAATGTTCGCAATCCGTTACGGTGTACAATAGCTCCCGTATGCCATGAAGGTTGTAAATCCACTACTTGTTTTAAAGGTACTTTAGCTCCAAATGATGAGGTGATGTACATATTTCCCAAAGCATCCAGATCTTGCCTGTCAGCTTCGTCCGTACGCAATAGTATATCTATGGCTTTGTTACCTTCCCACATTTGTGATATAGGAAAACCTTTTATTTTAGCACCTAAAGCCTGTGCAATCTGTGCTTTGGTAACACCTAATCGTAAAGCGACATCTTCTTTTACTACAGCCTTAAGGCCTACATAATCATCCTGATAATCTGTACGTACCCAGTTTGCTCCTTTTGTGTTTTCTAGTATTGTAGCTACTTCTTTGGCTACTTTTTTCTGTTGCGTAATATCTTTACCAATCACACGGATCTCAATCGGAGCAGGCTGTTGTTTTTTACTTAACTGTCTAACGCGGACATATCCATTTGGCAGGAAATTATTGAATTTTTGAACATATTCATCTATCATTTCATTTGTGGCATCATTACTTTCTGTATTGATAAATATTTGCGCAAAATTTTCTCGCGGGTTTTCCGGTGAATATGTAGAATAAAATCGTGGTGAACTTGTACCAATAAAACTTGCTGTGGTAACAATACGCTTGTCTCCTGCGATTTCCCTTTCAATCTTTTTAACTGCTGCTTCTGTTTCATGAATATTTGTACCGTTGTCCATCCACAATTCAAGATTAAACTGATTTCTTTCCACAATTGGGAAAAACTCGGTTTTCACTTGGCTTCCTACTACAAATGAAAGGAAGAAAATCGCCAGACCTGCAAACAAAGTCGTTTTCTGATATTTCATACAGAACTCTATAGCTCTGTCGAAACCATCCTGCATTCTATCTAAGAAATTACGTTTTTTAGGTTTTTGTGTATCATGGTTTTTCAATCCTTTTTTAAGGAAATGATAACACATATATGGTGTAAGAAACAACGCGACTAAGAATGAAACTGCCAAGGCTATGCTAACCGTAATTGGTATCCATTGTACGAACTCTCGTGTCATTCCTGTTAGTGTAAATGCTAATGGTAAGAATGATAGAACAATAGTAAGTGTCGCAGTGAATATCGGAACCATAAGCTGTGTTGCACTTTGCCAGGCAGCAGTCCATGACGGTACTTTTTCATCTACTTTTTCTATATAATTGTCTACGACAATTATGGCATCATCGACGACCATTCCAAGTACAATAATCAATGCAGCTAAACTAACCTGGTGCATTTCTACACCTATCATATTCAGAATGGCAAATGTCGCCAAAATGGTTACAGGTGCCGCAATAGCAGAAATCGTAGCTACTCTAAACGGAAGCAAAATCATTACCACCAGAATAACGGCTCCAATGGCAATTGCAAACTCAATAAAGAAATGCCCTAAGTTCATATCTACTACAGCAGGCTGATCTACAATGGTATTGACCTGTACATCTGCAGGTAAAACTTCTTTTACTTCTGTTACTTTTTGGGTCAATGCTTTACCTAAGTCAACAATATTCTGACCAGGTTGCATTTCTACAGTAAGCATCATTACATCATTACCAGCTACAGTAATTTTACTTTTTAGGTCTTCATATCTTCGTTCTATTTTGGCAATATCTTGCAAACGGATATTACCACCTTGAGGAGAACTATATACAATCAGATTACCGATTTCATTTTCATTTTGGTACTGAGCATCTGTAAAAATCAATAAGCGATTTTTGTCAATTTCAATATCTCCACTTGGGATCGTAACATTCTGCTGGCTCAATGTGGAAGCAATTTCATTGATGCCAAAACCATATTGTTTTAATACATCTTCACGAAGTGTGACATATATCTGTTGCTTCTGACCTCCGTAACGTTTTATTTTTGAAACTTGAGGAATCGTTTTAATACCGTCTTCCAATTCATCCAGATAATTTTCCAATTCGGCATATGTACGTCCTGGTGCAGACACAGCAATCATCTGAACCACCACGTCACCAAAATCACTGTTCACATACGGCCCTTGTACGCCTCGCGGAAGTATCAAAGGCATATTGGCATCTAAACCGTGCTGTAAAGTATTCCAGAATTTTTTAGTATCCTTGACATAGTCCTGTAATTCAACTGTGATTACAACCTGTCCAGGTTTACTTTCTGAATGTGTTTTTTCCTTCTTTATTTCTTCAAAACCGAACAGATATTGTTCCAGTTTATCCGTTACTTCTTTCTCCATCTGTTCTTCGTCACTTCCTGGATAAAAAGCAACGACAAGCCCTTGTCTAACTGTTATACGCGGGTCTTCACTTCTTGGCATTGTCAATAATGAAATCAGACCTGCAAGCACCATAATAACGGTAATCGCTATCGGTACTTGTGGAAATTTCATTGCCGCTTCAATGAGGTTTATCTTTCTTTTCATAAATTATTTTGTTTTTAGAGCGGATGTCGTTTTAGATACTGCTTGTGTTTTTACTTTTTGCCCATCCTTTACATTATTTTGCCCGGCAAGGATAATAGTTTGATTTTCATCAAGTCCGTTGGTTATTATAACCTCATCGCCTGCAATTTTACCAACAGTAACCCTTGTCAGTTTTGCATTGCTATTTTTGTCTATCACATACACGTGAGGGATTTTATCAACATTGTTTATGATAGCTGTAAGTGGTACACGTACTTGTTTAACTTTAGCCGGAATACCTGCAGATACTTCGCTAATCATCCCAGGCATTAAAACACCTTTTGAATTGTCAAGACGTACTTTTAAAGTATATGCTTTGGAAATTTCATCAGCGACAGGATTGATAATTGTGATTTTACCTGTGAAATTGCGTTGCAGTGTAGGTATGTTTACTTCTACCTGCATACCTTGTTTGAAGTTTCCTATTTCGCTTTCCGGTACTGAAAACTGAGCGTATACAAGATCTGTTTTAACAATTGTAAAAGCCGGCACTCCTGGTGCTGCCATACCTCCGATTTCAGCTGATTTAACTGTAATTATTCCATTAGTAGGCGACATTAAACGGCTGTCGGCAATACGCTTTTTATTAATTTTTTTATTTGCCTGTGCCTGTGCAACTTTAGTTTTGATATCGATGTAATCTTTTTCAGGAAAACTTCCTTTTTTATACAATTCATCAAACCTTCTGAATGCATCCTCGCTCTGTTCTAATGTAGCATTGGCTATTTGCAAGGCCGCTTCATATTCTGTAGCATCTATACTTGCTAAAAACTGTCCTTTACTAACTTTTTGACCTTCATTGACACTCACATTATTGATTGTTCCGGGAACAGCGAAGCTCACGGTGGTCATATTATCTGGAACGATGGAACCTGAATAAACAACAGATTCTTCTGTTTCTGAACTTTGGATCGTACCTACTGTTACAACCGGAGGCTCATCTTTTAATTGTTTTTCTTCTTTTTGTTTACAACTCTGTATCAAACCTATCCCTATTAGGAAAAGGAATAGTAAACCTATTTTACCTGTTTTCATCATTACATTTATTTTGTTACGTTTATTTTAACTTTAGATTTCAGGGACAAAGGTCGGTTTACAACATACAAACAGCTATACGAAATGACCGCTAAAAGTTGTGAAATTTACTTTTCATAAGGTGCAATAATTGACATAAAACAAAGAGCTACTGAATGATCAGTAGCTCTTCACAGTTACATTTAACTTAAATAATAGGACGTGAATAATTCAGTCTTTTGATTTAAAGAATCAAAGTTTGATTATCCCTATCCTTTAGCTGTTTAAAATAGCTTGATGTAAAGCCTGTATGCTTTTTCAATTGATTGGAAAGGTATGCCTGACTACTATAACCTAATACATTAGCAATCTCGGTCAAAGACATTTCTGTATTCATCAAAAGTTCTTTTACTTTTTCAATCTTACAGTGAATAATGTACTTTTCAAGTGTTATTCCTTCTTCTGAAGAAAACAATGCACTCAGTGTATCGTAATTCTTGTTTAACTTATTACTTATAAGAGCTGTAAATTTTGTAGGTATTCCACTTTCCAATTGCATATTAATACCATTATCAACCAACTCTTTAATATTGTTTATTGCTTTTTGGTTTTTATTATACATTAATTCAAAGCCATTACTTTTCAGCATCGCTTCGATTGCTCCCAGTTTTTGCGAAAAAGCTACTGTATCTTTTATTATCGCTTCTCCTAGTTTTACATCCACTACTTCAAAACCCAAAATAGTTAACTCTTTTTCAAGAACATACATACATCTATTGCACACCATTCCTTTTATTAACAGTGTCATAAGCTCTATATTATATTTAAAAAACAAAATTCAGCATTTACTAAAAATAAGACTTTATGATATTTCGGTTTTCTTTTGTGATATTTTAAGAAAGTATATTCAACAACATTAAATATCATAAACTAATCAAGGAAAAGTATATATCCAGTACCATTAATCATAACGAATTTTGTAATAGACAATATCCATTAAAATGAATAGTAAAGAAATAAACGAACATCCAGTTTTAGATATATTGAAAGATTATAACGCAGGTAAAACCGGTCTGGAACTTTTTGAGAAATATGGTATATATGGTACAAATATTTTTGAATTGAAATCAAAATATAAGGATTTAAGATCCGATATCCTTTTAGAATTGGTAAATTTAAACGAAGAAAATAGCCGATTAAAAATAATGTATGCTGACTTGTCCGTACAACACCGAAAATTAAAAGATTTGTTGCAGGAGGATTTCTAAAAGTACAGCGATAGGATAATAGTAACTTAATAATATTATGATATGACAAATGTAATGTACAAATATGCCACAGTGTTGGTAGCGATTGAAAATCTTCGCAAGGAAGGTTACGATGTAGATTTTAATCTTGAAGACAACTGCTTAATTTGTGGCAACAATAAATATACTATTGATGACTTTGAAATTGAGCAAGTCTACCGATATGAGGGAGATAGCAACCCCAGTGATGAATCTACTGTTTATGGAATAGCCTCAAAAGATGGCTTAAAGGGAATTTTGGTCACTGCTTACGGTGCTTATACAGATGGAATGAGTGCTGCGATGCTTAGGAAATTATCCCTTAAAAATGAGTAGAAATTGTATTTTCAATTTGATTTAAGGACCTAATAGAAAGTTATTAGAAAAAATTATGTTCTTGTTTAATAAACAATACTATTAACATAACTTTTTGATAAATGAGAAGATAAAAAAGCCAGGTTAAATTGTTGTAACCTGGCTTTTGAATATTAATATAGGGATACATTATTTGATTGTTGTTCCACCATCTACTGGTAAATTTACTCCTGTAATGTATTTTGCTTCCTCTGATGCCAAGAATAATGCAGCATTCGAAATATCTTCAGCCATTCCCAATTTTTTCATCGGAATAATTCCTAAAAAATAGGCTTGATAGTCTGGACTATTCAAAAATGCCTCGCTCATAGGTGTTAAGATATAGCCCGGATTAATGGCATTTACTCTAATTCCAAAAGGTCCGAAATCCACGGCGGCTGCTCTGGTAATTGCTGAAACCCCACCTTTGGAAGCCGTATAAACTCCGGGACCTGACATTCCGGTTAAAGCGGCAATAGACGAAATGTTCACGATACTCCCGCCTCTTTCTTTCAGGTGTGGTAGTGCGGCCTGCATTCCCAGCATCACGCTGTTTATGTTGATGTCATATGCTTTTTTCCAGGTGTCTTCGGTTTGATCTTCAAAAGGAACTGCCACTGAAATCCCAGCATTATTGATTAAAATATCCAGTTTTCCAAAAACGCTGATTGTTTCTGGAAGCACTTTTTCAAACCAGTCTTCCCGTTTTGATACGTTATGTACTAGAGCAATGGCATCACCACCATCTGATTTGATTTTTTGTACAATAGTTTCTAATTTATCTTTTTGAATATCGGTCGCTACTACTTTTGCTCCTTCTTTGGCAAAAGAATAAGCCATAGCTTCCCCCATTCCGGAAGCTGCCCCAGTTATTATTGCTACCTTATTATTTAGTCTCATATATCTTATTATTTTTTTGCTGCGTGATGTGCTATAATATAACCAAATACCAATCCCTGCCCGATGGTTCCGCCAGCTCCGGGATATTTATTTCCAAAAATATTTGAGGCATTATTTCCCAAAGCGTACAAACCTTGGAAAGCGGTCTGATTGGTTTTCAATACTTGTCCCTGTTCGTTTGTCATCATTCCACCGCATGTTCCCAAGTCTGATAAAACGATTTTTACCGCATATAATTTTCCAGAAAGCGATCGAAGACAATTATTAGGCATTTGTGTTGGATCTCCATAATAACGGTCGTAAGCGCTGTTTCCTTTTCCAAAATCGGTATCTTTTCCTGTAGCTGCAATGGTGTTGAACCTGCCAAATGTTTCCGTAAATGCTTCGACAGGTAATCCCACTTTTTGAGCCAGTTCAGATGCATTTTCAGCCGTAAAAGCAATTTTTGCATCAAACCACTCTTGTGGAATTTTCATTCCCGGAAAAAGTGTGCCGGCAAGCAGATAACTATTTCTGTAGTTCTGATCAAAAATCAACCACATATCTTTTATAGGCGTTCCATACTTTTCCTGTTCTAAAACGATTTGTCCAAAACTCATATAATCCACCGCTTCGTTTATAAACCTTTTTCCCGTATAGTTTACCAAAAATGATCCCGGAAGCGAACGCTCTGCCAATAATACTTGTGGTTCGCCTTCTTCTGTTAACGGAGCTATCGCAGGAAACCACCATGTTGAAGTCATATTGGTAATTTCCGCTCCAATCTTTTCTCCTAACAGAATGGTATCACCTGTATTGCCTTCGCTGCCTAAACTTACATTTTTTAAAGAGGGAGATTGGTATTGGTGGCGCATTAGCATATTATGATCAAATCCGCCTCCTGCCAAAACCACACCTTTCGTCGCATTTATCTGAACCAATTTTCCGTTTTGAACCGCTTTTATTCCAGTTACTTTATCACCATCAAACAATAATTCTGTAATTGAAGTATTGGTCCAAACCGGTACACCTGAGCGAATTAAACCAGCAAACATCCCTGAAGCCAGTGCCTGGCCACCACCAACTAATCTTTTTCCAATCAATAACCCACCAATTCCCTGAATTCCTCTTTTCAGCATAATTGGTATAGACTTAAATGGTGTTTTTTTCATTAAGTTGAGCCATTTGTAATCGTAGCCTGTCACGGGTACAGGTACAGGTGCCTCAAGTTGGCCGGGACGAAACCTTGCTGTGTCTTTTCCTAATAAGTTCATATTGAAAGGACGACATTCGCATGTTCTTCCTAAGACTTTACCACCTGCAACTTCTGGGAAATAATCTGAATATCCTTTTGCCCAAAAGAATTTCATAGGCGTGGTTCTCTCCAACATTTCTACTGCTGCTGAACCATTTTGCAAGAAGTTTTCCCAACGGGATTTAGGAGCATTATCTCCAACTAAATTCGTTAAATATGTTTCTCCATCTTTCAATGTATCATCGGAACCATCTTGTTTCAAAACAGGATTTGCCGGTATCCAAAATGCACCACCGGAGCGTGCAGTAGAGCCACCAACCAAAGCTGTTTTTTCGATAACTAATACTTTTAATCCTAATTCATGGGCTGCTAGTGCAGCTGCCATACCGGTTCCCGAACCTACAACTACCAAATCTACGGTAATATCTGTGGCTGTTGGCCCCGGGATTATTTCTTTCTTGCTCATATTCAGTCTTTTTTAATTATAATTTATACAGGTAGTTTAGAAGAAGTGGCGTATTTGGGTATAAAAACACAGTTGGTTGTCTGAAAAACAGTGGACATACATTTATTGCATTGAATACATCTTCCTCTTCCCAACGGATTATCTTTTAATTTATTGATGATATCAGGCTCGCGAAGTAACGCCCTTCCCATCGCAACAAAGTCAAAACCTTCCTGCATAGCCGTTTGCAAATGCGCATAATCATTAATTCCTCCCAACAGAATCAGTTGGGCATTTTTCACTACTGTCTGGAATTGACGAGCCGATTTAAGCATATAAAGATGTTCGTACGGGTATTCACCTAACACTAATTTTCCAAACCATTTTACCCCCAATCTGAAAATTCCTTTCTGTGTTTTTGACATGCCCTCTAAATCAGTTTCACCTCTGAACAGATACATTTGATTTTTTACCGAAGATCCCATCGTTAGCTCAAACGCATCAACAGCGCCTGTTTCGTCCAGAATTCTTGCTGTTTGTGTGGACTCATCTAACCAGATTGAGTTTTTAATACCATCATCCATAGACATTTTAACAATAATTGCCAGGCGGTCTTTCACCCGTTCTTTTACCGCAAGGAGGATTTCTTTTGCAAAACGTGTACGATTTTCAATAGAACCGCCGTATTCATCTTTTCTTTTGTTGATCCAGGGACTAAAAAAAGAAGATACCAGATATAAATGTCCAAAATGAAGTTCGATCGCATCAAAATCGGCATCAGCAGCGACTTCTGCGGCATCCGCAAATTGCCTGATAATGGTTTTCATTTCCTCTCGGCCGATTTCACGACAAACCTGAAAACTAGAAGGACTTCTAAACCTTGACGGAGCGATTGGTTGTACACCTGTGATTTGTTTGGTGGCCACGGGACCGGCATGCCCTAACTGTGCGGAGGCTTTTCCGCCAGCCTTATGCATCGCCTGCGTAAATTGTTTGAGGCCTGAAATATTTTCACGAATCATCAAAATTTCTCCCGGTGCTGCAAAACCTTCTGCGGAAATAGCGCAGTAGGCAATAGTTGTCATACCAACCCCTCCTTGTATAAAGCCCACATGGAAGTCTATTAATGCTTGTGTAACTTTTCCGTCAGGGCTTCTACCTTCACTAGTTGCCGCTTTTATAACCCGATTCGGAAGAATAATAGGTCCTAGTTTTGTGGGTGAAAATACTTTATCAGGATTAATTGCATTCATAGGATATTGAAGTTATTGTTTCTTATCAAAGATAAACAAATAACAAATAAATGTTACATAGTGTAACATTTAAAAAATTATTAATTTTGCACCAATTAAAATCATTATATGAATTTGAAAGCTAGATCCGATTCTGTTCAAAATAAAGTAAAAATTGTAAAAACTGCTTTGAATCTATTCATGGAGAAAGGAATAGATATTCCATTGACTGAAATTGCCAAAGAATCTGATGTTTCCAGAATGACTTTTTATCGTCATTTTCCGGATCGGGAAGCTCTTGTGTCGGCAGTATTTCATTACAATCTAGATCAACTTGATTTATACGCTAAAGCATTGCATGAAAACAAAAATGGATTCTATCTGTTGTTAAAAAAGGTATTGATACAACGGGTGGAATATCATAACTTTTTACCTTATATCAACGGACAGGAACAAACCTTGACTTCTTCCAGATTGTTTGAGATTTTCGAAAAACCAATTCAACTCGCAAAAAATAGCAACTTATTACGAGATGACTTTTGTTGTGAAAAAGATTTACTGATATTAATATCAATGGTAGGTGGCGCAGTTGCATATGTTCAGATGTCTGGTCAATCTGCCATTGAGCGAACATTAGAATTGCTTATGAACGGAATTAAAGTAGTTACAAAAGAGTAAGTTGCACATCTCTAGCTATTTCGATATGTCGTCAGTATTTTAATATCAAATTAAAGGCTTAACAGCATATTATTTAATCAATATCGTTTTTCTTATTCACGATACAGTTACACATACATCCGCATTTGTCGGATAGCTTTGGCACAATAAAATTATTCCCTCGGCAATATCCTGTTCTGTCAGAGCCCCATTATGGAGCATCCGTACTTCGCCATCTGTTTTTACTGCCCAACAAGCCCCACAGGTTCCGTTTTTGCAGGAACTCGCTACTTTGATATGATGCTCTTTCATTGCATCCAAAAGAGATTGCTTCGGCTGCACCTCAATGAGTGATGTGCATTCATAGGTCTGCTTTTCATCATTCTCGTAGTAGTCCTCATAGTAATTTACAATCACATCTTTTACAACACCGTCAGTTTCCAAATCTCCCACATCAACTGGAACTGGGTCGAAATATTCCAAATGAATATTTTCTTCTGGAATATTCAGTCCTGTTAAGGCATTTTTATATAAATCCATTAAGCCGGTAGGTCCACAAATGTAGTAATGGGCATCGTTTATTTCAGGAACAAGTCGTTTGATTATGGAACGAAGTACCAATAGAGAGAATCGTCCTGCAATATGATTGATTTTAGTAGAGATAAATTCGGGGGAAGTAAAGGAATAGCATATTTCGAGACTTTCATTTATCTCTAAAGTTTCCAGTTCATTATAAAAAATAGTTTCACTTGGCGTTTTATTACTGTATATCAGTAAGGGAATTTGACGACTACTATCAATACTATTGAGCATAGAGAATAAAGGTGCGATACCGCTACCACCGGCCAAAAGAACTATTTTGGATTGTCCAGCTATTGTATCTTCCAAAACAAAATTCCCAAACGGTGCTTCAATTTCCCATATTTCTATTTGGTCTGCATTTTCAAAAATATAGTTACTCATTTTTCCTCCAGTTACTCTTTTTACTGTAATAGCTGGATTAGGATCTGAGGGTTTGGAACTAAATGAATACGACCTAATTACTATCTCTCCATCTATGGTGCATCTGATGTTTAGATACTGACCAGGCAAGTAGGAAAATTGTTGTTGATCTGTTTCAAAGTATATGGTCAGAGTATCCTGTGTTTCCTTCACAGTTTTATGGGTTCGCCACGTAAATTTCTTCATTTTAAATAATTTCTATCTGCTTTGTTATCTTTAAAAGGAAACCTCTACTTGTTGTTCACAAAGAGAGGTTCATCAAAACATGATATTTGATAATTAAATTTCGTTTTACTTTTCTTGCTGTCTTCTGATAATTGCCAGCTTGTTTTTTCTTATCTGTTTGAAATGGGCAGACGTTAATCCTGTATAGGTCTTTAATTGCTCGGTAAGCTCCGAAGCTTTTTTATAACCTAACGATTTTGCAATTTGCGTGATAGTTTGCTCGGTATATACCAGCAATTCTTTTACCTTTTCAATTATTCGCTTTGTAAATATAATTTCAAGGCTGACATCACATTTTAAAAGAAACAGATTGTTCAGTTCTTGATAATCCGTATTGAGTTCGCTTGTTATCTGAATCGCAAACGGAGCAGATGAACCTGTATCCAATTGGGTCTGAATAATCTGATCTGCTACCCGGTGTACTTTCGTTATTACATCCGAACAGTCACCTAATTTTAATTGATGTAACATAACTTTTTATGTTAGAGATTGGGAAACACTGTTTTGGTACCCTAAGAGTAAATGGAGAAAAGCCCAGGGATATATTCAGCAAATCCCCGAGCAATATTGAACTTACACGCAGCAAGAGCAGCTTGACGTTTTTTCGCTATCTCCGCCATCTACTTTGTAGCCAGCTTTCTCAATAGCCTGGACCAACTCTTGTTTCACACTATCATTCTCTATTGAAACAGCAAGTTTCCCTGCTTCTAATTTTTCAATAGTAACGCCATTAATATCTTTGATTGCTCCATTTACTCTTGATTGGCAGTGAGCACTTTGCATGTCTGGTATGCTTAATTCCAAATTTTTCATTTTATCTTATTTTTAATGTTTAACAAATTTCCGTCTTAATTTGATACTTATTATTATGGTATTCCTTGTAAGATTTGTGACTTTTACTGATTTTAAAATTATGATTTTATTCTACAATGAACTTACCCTTCATATAGATGTAGTGGCCTGGGAAAGAGCATAAAAAATCATAAGAACCTTTTGCAGGAGCAGTAAAAGTAATTTCGGCAGTTTGTCCACCACCAATCATATCTGTTTTGGTAATAACGGCTTTTTCCATTTCTTTTGGAATATAGCCATTATCTTTAGCGTTGATTGCTGCATTAGCGAAAGCATTGAAGTCTGTACCTTGTGCAAGAATAACAACATTATGTCCCATTGCTTCAATCGGAGCTTTTCCGGTATGCTTAAGAATCAGCTTTACAGTTTGTCCTTCTTTTACTTTAAGTTCGGTTTTATCAAATTTCATATCATCACCGCCACTGATGGTCAACTCAACTTCGTTTGCTTGTTCTGTCGGGACAGTTGTTTGTTCTAATACAGGCTGATTGTTTTCCTGTACACTTTGTTCTGTTTTCTTATTGTTGTTACAGGCAGTAAATATGATTACTGACAAGCCTAAAACTAACTTTTTCATTTTCTATGTAATTTTAAAATTGTTATCTGATACTGCAAATTTCAGCACAATTGTTATCCTAAATATTATGCAATTCCTTTTTAGATTTATGATATTTACTGAATTGCAAAATTGTATTGTTGATGCAATGCAAAACACCCGTTGTAATTATTACAACGGGTGTCTGTTCCTCTAATTTTATAAGGTTACTTTTGACTATTTGGAATGCTCAATACGATAATAGTACCAAGAATTGCAGGTATTGCCCACACGGCAAAATTAGCAAAGTTGGACAGTTCTGATGCGATAAGAATACCGCCAAGAATGATTGCAACTGCTGCACCTATACGACCTACTGCAAGGATAGTACCTAAAGCTGTACCACGAGTGGCATCGGGATAATAGGTAGCGATAAAGCCATTCAACAAAATTTGTGCACCTATGGAGCCGAAACCAACTACGGCTACAAGCAGGTAAGTAAGGCTCATAGACCATCCATTACCGTCTCCTGTACTAAAGCCAAGAGCCATTAGGAATAATGCAATGCCTGCCATCGCAAATGCCGCTGAAACAACTCTTTTTGCTCCGAACTTGTCTGCCAATGGGGAAGCAATTAGCGAACCTGCTACTGCTCCAGCATTCGTGACCAACAAGAACGTTAATGCTGAAGTAGCCGAATAACCTGCAATAGTTAATAACGTAGGCAACCACGTATTAAGTCCATAGATTAAAATCTGACCAGAAATAGCTGCGAGCAAAAACACAATTGTAATCAATGCCCAGCGACCTGTAAAGATTGCCAATAAAGGATTGCGTTTTTTTTCGACTTGCCGAACTTCTTTTTTAATTGGCGAAGTTGGTTCTATGGGTGTTAAGCCGTATTCTGCTATAATTGTATCTGCTTCTCTAATGCGACCTTTTGATCTTAAATATACCGGACTTTCAGGGAGATAATAGAGTAATAGTGGTACAACGGTAATTAATGGCAATGCACCGATCCCTAACATTCCACGGAAACCAATTGTTTCTACTAAACCGATAGCCAACAATGCGGCGAAAATACCTCCCATAGAATAACCGGAAAACATTAAAGCGTTATTGAAATTTTTACGCCCTGCTCTTGAAAACTCTACTGTTGTAGCTACTGCTGTAGGGATTACACCACCGAGACCTAAACCAGAAATAAAGCGAAAAAGCCCGAACAGAAACGGTGTAGGAGCCAACGCCGTCGCAATCATAAAGAGAGAAAAAAATGTGACTGCTCCAATTAAAACTTTTCTACGTCCAATTAAATCTGTAAGGTAGCCAACAGTAAGTGACCCTATTGCCATTCCCACAAGAGCCAGACTATTTATAGAGCCTGTTTCAGCGGTAGTTAACCCCCATGCTTCATAAGCTAGAATAGATTTTACTATTGTTCCGTATACTACTAAATCATAGCCATCAAATACTAAGACGATAAATGCTAATGCAATAACAATGGCTGGGGATTTTTTTATTTTAGTTTTAGAGTGATTGGACAAACCTGTCTCAAGGGCACTCTCTTGAATATTTTGTTTCATTATTAATATTTGTAAGAATTAAAAAATTGTTTATCAATTTGAGTTGGATTGGTATTTGCCAAACCCAGAAAAAGTAAAGTGTATTATCGGGTTTGAATATAGTCCTCAACAGTGACAACAACAATCAGATTTCTCACTGTGGTAGTGAGTTAATCCAAAAATAATTCTATTAATAATGTTCAACATTTTGTTTTTACTTTAATTATAACTTCTATACTGCAAATTTCGGTATTGCAACCAAGCTTTCCATTATACTTTTCTTTATTAGTTTTATGATATTTACTGATTGTACAAGACATAAAAAAAAGAGGATGTAATACCCTCTTTTTTTTTCGAAAAATACTTATTAGATTATGCTGCCATCATTTCTTCACAAGCTTGAGCACATTTTCTACAAGCTTCGGCACATTCTCTACAATGCTCCATTCCCATAGCAACATGTTTTTCACATTCTTCAGCACAAGCGTTGCAAATTTCCATACAAAGTTTGCAAATGTCTTTACTAAATTTACCGTCAAGACTTAGAATATTGGCTGCTGCCTGACAAATTGCAACACATTCTAAATTGAGTTGAATACATTTTTTTAGATGAGCTACTTCTTTCTCATTTAAGCAAGCAATAGCACACTGGTTACAGATCGCCACACAGTCAAGGCAGGCTTCTATACACGATTGGAATTTTGTCTGTATCATAATAAACTTTTTAGATGAAATTCTAAATTACTGTTACTTTATGAAAATACAGTTGTAACATTTTTTATAATTTTTGTAAGATTTACGGATTTAAGTTAAAATTAAAAAAAATAATTAACAATAAATCAAACTTTTATACAGACCAAATGCTTATGGTTATATCTCAAAAATCAGTTTGCTTAACTGTTTTTTTGAATTAGAAAATGTTATTAAAATTTAAAACACAACCTCACTATTAAATGTAAAAACAATTGCATTTAAATAATTACTTCAGTTTATTACATTTATAATTATCATTAAAATAAAAACAAAACGGCAATTCCTCTTTCAGAAACCACCGTTTTAGCAAACGTAATAACAATAAAGCTTATAATGATTACTTTTTCAACTTGTCTGCAGGTGGATTATAATCAGGTAAAGAAGTTACCCTTACCGTATCTACCCCAGCAATATCCCAAGTGATAGGAATCATCGTCATATACTCACATTTTGGACACATATCGCCTTCAGATCCTACCATTTCCTTATGTCCAGGACAACCGGTTATCAAGTGTCCGTGGGCATCGATCAATTCACCTTTTTCATTTCTGTCTTTAGCCGCAATTTTATCGGCAGACTTCTCAACTTGTTGTTCTGTAGCGTGGTTATGTCCATCGCCTTCTGTATGTGCGTGTCCGTCTTTTCCTGCTTTTGTATCACCTCCACAAGCAGTAAAGAGAATGGCTAAAGAGGCTAAAGCCGATATCATTAATTTGTTCATTTTCATTTTATTTATTTTTTAAAGATTAAATCTTATTTAAGTACTATTGAATGATTTTTAAGTTTAATGCTGATGGTCATGTGCTGAAGGAACAGCTTTTACACTACATAATATTGAATTATCATGTTGATGTTGGGGTGTCTCTAATTGAATAGTTACGTGATTAATACCTAAATGTTCCAATTCATGTTCTATTTTTCGAAGAAGTAGCTCACTTTGACCAATTGTCATTTGTTCATCTACCACAGCGTGACAAGTAAGCGCATTTAACCCACTTGTAATTGTCCAAATATGCAAATCGTGGATAGCTTGGACACCATCGGTTTTTAAAATTTCGTCTGCTACCTTCTCAATTTCGATATTATCAGGTGTTCCTTCCATTAATACATGGACAGATGATTTGGTAACCAGATATCCACTTCTTAAAACCAAGATAGAGACGATAATACTTGCTAAAGGATCTGCCCAACCCCATCCGAAAAACATAATAAGTAAGGCTGCGATAATTGCACCTACAGATCCTAGCATATCACTGATAACATGCAGATAGGCACCACGCATATTGAGGTTTTCTTTTACATCCGCTCCACGCATCATGATCCAGGCCACCAAGATATTAACCAGTAATCCTATAAATGCTACAATCAACATCCCACTAGACTGGATTTCTGGCGGACTCTGAAAACGTTCAATAGCCTCATAGATAATATATCCAGAAATCAATATTAGTGTTGCACCGTTGATAACGGCTGCCAATATTTCAAAGCGTTTATATCCATAGGTTTTAGCATAATCGGCTATTTTGCTACTGAATTTAAAAGCCATTAATGCAATGAACAAAGATATAGCATCGCTCAACATATGTCCGGCATCTGCCAATAGTGCAAGACTATTCGTAATCAATCCACCAACAACCTCTACAATCATATAGACTGTAATGATCACCAAGCTGATGGTTAATGTCCGTTTATTCGCGGTATGCGAGTGGTTATGCTCTTGTCCCATATTTTTATAATTATTGTTTTGCTACTGCAAATATCAGCAGCAAAACGTTTTAAACTATTTCGATATTTTTTGTTTGATTTGTAAGATTTACTTCTTCCACTTCAAGCGCAAGCTGTTACTCACCACACTTACACTACTTAAAGCCATTGCAGCTCCTGCAATCATCGGATTCAATAAGAAACCATTAATTGGATACAATATACCTGCTGCAATTGGAATACCTATAAGGTTGTAAATAAAAGCCCAGAACAAGTTTTGTTTGATGGTAGCTACTGTTTGTTTTGACAATCTGATCGCTTGTGGAATCTTAGTCAAATCGGAAGAGATGATGGTCATTTTTGCTACGTCCATCGCAATATCGGAACCTTTACCCATTGCGATACTTACATCGGCTGTTGCCAAAGCTGTACTATCGTTGATACCGTCACCGACCATTGCAACTACTTTGCCTTGGGCCTGTAGTTCTTTTACAAATTCTGCTTTCTGATGTGGTAATACTTCTGCTTTATAATGACCAATTCCAGTCTGCTCAGCAATAGCTTTTGCTGTTGCTTCATTATCGCCTGTAAGCATGTATAAATCAATACCCATACCTTGCAATTCTTTAATTGCGGCTACTGAAGTTTCTTTAATTTTATCAGAAATAGCCACTACAGAAAGTGCTTCTTTACTATTGGCAAACCAAATTACCGTTTTAGATTCTTTACCCCATTCATCAGCTTGAGATTGTAACTGAGTAGGAATACTAATGTTATTTTCAAACAATAACTTTTTGTTTCCAACATAGTAAGTTTCGTTATTGTAGTCGGCTTTTGCACCTTTACCTGTAATACTGTCAAATCCACTCAAACTTACGGTTGATGTACCTTCTAAGTTTTTTACTACCGCTTCCGCTAATGGATGCTCTGATTGTTTTTCAATACTCAACAAAATATTCTTAGTAGTATCATCATTATTCAACCACGTAATACCGGTTACTTCTGGCTTACCTTCGGTAATGGTTCCTGTTTTATCTAAAATGATAGCTTGCACTTTTTTAGCCAATTCCAAACTTTCAGCATCTTTAATCAAGATACCTTTCTCTGCACCTTTACCAACGCCTACCATTATCGCAGTTGGAGTAGCTAATCCTAAAGCACAAGGACAGGCAATAACCAATACCGTAACGGCGGCTAACAGACCTTGTACAACTCCATTGTCCCCGCCTAAAATCAACCATAAAACGAAAGTCAAAATGGCGATACCAATTACTACAGGAACGAAAATACCTGCAATTTTATCAACTAATTTTTGCACTGGAGCTTTACTACCTTGCGCATCTTGCACCATTCTGATGATTTGTGCAAGCATAGTTTCTTTACCCACTTTCACGGCTTCAAATTGGAAGCTTCCTTTTTGATTGATGGTTCCGGCAAATACTTTTTCTTTCTCTTTTTTCAATACAGGAACGGGTTCGCCACTCAACATACTTTCATCTACATAAGAGTTACCAGATATCACCATTCCGTCCACAGCAATTTTCTCACCTGGCTTTACTAAAATAATATCGCCAGCATTTACATCTTCAATAGCCGTTTGTTTTTCTGTACCATCTTTTTGAATGACGATAACGGTTTTAGGCTGTAATCCCATCAATTTTTTGATAGCAGTCGAAGTATTTCCTTTTGCTTTTTCTTCTAATAACTTACCTAAAAGAATGAAGGCTATAATAACCGCTGCAGCTTCAAAATACACGTGGGGGTGAATGCCTCTTGCCATCCAGAAATCCATAAATACCATATTGAAAACACTGAACAGATAGGCGATACCAGTGCTCAACGCTACTAAAGTATCCATATTAGCAGATTTGTTTTTGGTTTGCTTCCAGGCATTGATAAAAAAATCACGACCAATCCATAACACTACCGGAGTAGAAAATACCAACATAATTTCATTGGCATAAGGCATATCCATAAAGAACATTCCTATAACAACTACAGGTAATGATAGAATGATCGCCCAAGTGGTTTTATTTTTTAACTGTTTGAATTTCTTTTCGTGGATGGCTTCTAATGTTTCTTGTTGTTTAGATTCATCTTCAATCAACAAGTCATAGCCTCCAGCTTGAACAGCTTTTCGAATAGCATTGGCATCTGTCATATTTGGAAAATATTCAACAGACAGATTTCCAGTAGCAAAGTTTACAGAAGAATTAACAACACCAGGTACATAACGCACCACACTTTCTGCACTACCTGCACATGAAGCACAAGTCATTCCCAAAACCGGAAAACTAGCTTTTACTGTTGGTACACCATAACCTAAATCTCTTATGGCATTTACAGCATCAGCGACTACTTCTTCTTCCTTAACCGTAATAGCAGCTCTGCGATTATTGATTTCAACTTTTTGACTTTCAACGCCTTTTACTTGCGCTAGTCCTTTTTCGACTATCAATGCACAGTGTTCGCTTTCTACATCCTCTAGAGGTATGTAAATTATTTCTTTATTTGTTGCCATATTTCGATTGCTTTATTTTACAATACAAAATTGACAATAAATAGATAGATATTTATTGTGAAATTATGGGTTTGATTTGTAAGATTTACTTAAACCTCGTCTAAAGGCTTACGTTTGTCTTCTCGAATTTGTTTAAAATGGCTAGGTGTAAGACCTGTTACCTTCTTGAACTGATTACTTAGATAAGCCACACTTGAATAGTTCATGCGATCGGCAATTTCACTTAATGATAACTCATCATAAACTAAAAGTTCTTTCACTTTTTCTACTTTTTGAGCTATAAAATATTTTTCAATAGTTGTACCCTCAATATCAGAAAACAAATTAGAAAGATAATTATAATCATTATGTAATGCATCACTTAAAACATCGGAAAGATTTGTTTTTACGTCATTGTCCTGATGATGTACCAATTCAATGATAACGTTTTTTATCTTCTCAATCATGCGACTTTTCTTGTCATCAATGACCTGAAAACCTAAGGGATCTAACGCACTTTCTATTGCTTCTCGTTCTTTTGTAGTCAGATCTTTCACGAGAGAAACTTCTCCCAATTTTATATTACTAGCCTCTAAACCGAGCTTATCGAGTTCGTTCTGAACAACGAGAATACAACGGTTGCAGACCATATTTTTTATAAACAATGTCCCCATATATCACAAAGTCAGTTTTTAATTTACATAAATACACAAATACAAATTTATGATTAATAATTTAGTATTTATCGTTTATGGGTGGTTAAGTGATAAACCGCCGATGAAAAACGATTAAAATCTTTCCCATTGTAGGGACACATTGGTTATTAAATTACTATTTATTGGTAAAATTTGTGTGATACCGATATTGATAATAAAATCTTCCTTTATGAGAAAGTCAATAAACAATATTGTTAGCGAAATTCAGGAGCAAGAACGGAAACTCTCAGTCACGTGCTCGGGACTAATTGAAGAAGCTTTTCAAATGACGGTCTTTCTTCAGGAGCTATTGGTTTCGGCAAAAGAATATGTGTTAAGTTCGGGATTTGAGAACGAGGCAAAAGAGATTGAATTCTTTAAAATGACTAAGCCCCAAATCCTCGGAAAGCTAATTTACTATAATAAACTGTACCGGATAGAAACCTCGTGCCCGGTCAATAATGGAAAAATCTACCGCAACTATTTCTCGAAACATTTAACAGAGCTGAAGATTGAGTTCAGGGAACATATCTGCAATTCCCACTTTTACCGATACTACCGTTCAGGCAGAATAGATAAAGACCAAGAATATTTTAAACGGGGGCAGATAAATTACCTCGAAGGGCTTAATAGTTATGTGTTTGAAATCGACCCGCTTTTCTCAACCTATTACGATTACAAATTAGCTCGTATTCTCTCCAACGACCTGTTATATGCCTACCTCTTAACCAAAATCAGTCCCGAAGAAAACTCTGATACATTTTTCAGCAGCACCAGCGAAATTAAAGAGCTATCTTGGACGGACAGCAAGAATGCTTTGATTGAGCTAACGTATGCCCTATACGCATCTGGTGCTATTTCGGACGGTAAGTTAGGCATCCGGAAGCTCACTGCTATTTCACAAGTGTTGTTTCGAATACCACTGACCGATGTGCATCACGCATTCCACCGTATGAAAACCCGTGCAGGCTCTCGCACCTTGTTTTTAGACCAGTTGAAACAGGCATTGGAAGAATATATGGATAAGGACTTATAAACACCCCATCAATAAAGAGTTTAAAAGCGATACGCATCCCGTATTGCTTTTTTGTGTTTACACTTGCCCATATATGCCAATTGGCATATATAGGCTTGTTTTACCATGGCTCAAATCGGAAAATCTAACGAAAGCCTTATTAAATAAGGCTTTCCGTCAAATTGTAAAATTTTCAAAAAACCGCTAAACCAATTGGCAAGGCTTGGCAGACAAACACTGCCACCTTTCTCAATTTTGCATTGTAAACATTAAAGAGCAATGCGATGAAAATTATAACTATTGAAGCAGCAGCAGGGATACAGCTTAATAACTGGATAAATACTATTACTGATTATCTACAAAGGCTGAATGATACAAGCTAAGATGACTTATGGCAAAAGGCAGAAAGCTGAAAACAGACAAAAAAATAAATCCTTAAAAACATGTGCTATGAATATTGATAGAATGGAATTTATATCGTGGATGGAACGCATCATGGACAGATTTGATATGTTGGGCGACAATATTGACGATTTAAAAAAGAAACGAAATACCATTGATGGAGAGGAACTACTCGACAATCAGGATATTTTGCAAATGCTGAAAGTCAGTAATCGTTCTCTGCAACGTTATCGCTCTATTGGGAAGCTCCCATATTACACGATTAGCGGGAAATTGTATTATAAATTATCAGATGTACATCAGTTTATCAGAGAGAGCTTTAATAAATAGAACAGAACGCCAATGAAAGCCAAACATTTCCATTGACTGCCACTTTAGGCTAAGCAGGAAGCACTTCCTTTACTTTCGGCATAAAAACTTTAAAATTTTCAGATTATGAGCGAAGAAACAAAGAAACAGGAAACCTCCGAGCAATCTGTTCAGAACGCACCAGAACAACTGTCGGACATACTGTTAATATTGGATAAGGAAAAAATGAAAATCCAAGCCGTAAAGAGCATTGACGAAAACGGCAAAATGGAAACCGTTGACCCTACTAAAAAGAACCAATCTGATTTTATGCGTGTGGACAAACACGGCGATTTCGTTTCCAATTTCCTATCCAATTTTTGGAGACAGCTAAAAGATCCTACCAATTTCACATTCTTTAAAGTGCCGGCAGGAGAAGCTGTAGAAAAGGCAAAAAAATTTCAAAAACAGGTAGATAACCCTACACCGGAGGGTAAAAAAGAAATGGAAAAACACGAGGTGAAAAATGAACCCGAAAAAGAACAAAAACAAGAAAATAAAAATGATATGGCAACAACACAGACAACACCGGAAACAAACGAATACCGTTTCAAGCCAGAACAGATTGATTGGGAAACAATGAACAATCTCGGATTAAGTAAGGAATACCTTGAAAAAAAGAACCTCCTTGAACCATTATTGAAAGGTTACAAGACCAATGAGCTTGTACCCATTAGCGTTAATCTTGGCGGTGCGGTAGTTCGCACAGATGCCCGTTTATCGTTACAGCCTACACCGGATGGAAGTATCGTGGCGGCAGTACACGGTATCAGACGTGAACCCAACTTAAACTTTGAGTTCTTTGGACACAAGTTTAACGAAGAAGACAAAAAGAACTTGCTCGATACGGGTAATATGGGGCGTGTGGTAAATTTGAAAAATCCCAAAACAGAAGAAATGATGCCGTCCATTATCAGTGTGGACAGGCTTACCAATGAGCTGATTGCTTTAAAAACAGAATTTATCAAAATCCCTGATGAATTAAAGGGGATAAAACTGAACGATGTGCAAAAACAAACCTTAATGGAGGGGAAACCTCTGTTTATCGAGGGAATGATTTCTACAAAGGGAACCACCTTTGATGCAAATGTTCAGTATAATGCTGACAAAAGATTTGTTGAGTTTTTGTTTGACAGAAACAACAATAACCAGCAATCCCAAAATAAGCAACAAAGTAATAAGCAAACCAGTCAACAAAAGCAATCGCACGAAGCTCCGAGAACTTTCAGAGGTAAGGAACTGACTGATGAGCAGTACAACAAATTCAAAGACGGACAAACCGTATATATTGAGTTGAAAGACAAAAAGGACCAGCCCTACCAGGGTTACATCACTTTCAATAAGCAAGATGGAAAAACCAATTTTGAGTTCCCAAATCAATATAAGGAACGTGTAAAACCTACCGAAGCTCACAAAACACAAACTGCGGTTAATTCTGAAGGAAAAACCAACGAAGCAACCAAAAATGTGAAAGAACCTTTGCAAAAAGGACAGCAAAGACCAAAAAATGAAAAGCAACAGGAAAAACCCCAAGCTCCAGCAAAATCAAAAGGTAAAAAAGTAAGTTAGTTATGAAAACAGTTATCGCAGAAAAACCAAGCGTAGCAAGAGAAATAGCCAGCTTATTGGGAGCATCTGATAAAAAAGACGGTTACCTAACAGGTAATGGCTATTTTGTTACCTGGGCATTCGGTCATTTAATTGGCTTAGGAATGCCCGAAGATTACGGGATTTCAGGATTTGACAAGGCTTCATTGCCCATTCTCCCGAACCCGTTTGTTTTAACCGTTCGCAGGGTCAAAAAAGACAAAGGCTACGAGGTCGATACAGGAGCATTAAAGCAACTGAATATAATTAAAGAACTGTTCAAAAAAAGCGATAGTATTATCGTTGCTACCGATGCAGGACGTGAGGGCGAACTCATCTTTCGCTATATTTATGAACACCTGAAATGCAAGAAACCATTTGAACGGCTTTGGATTAGTTCATTAACTGAAAAAGCCATTAAACAGGGTTTTGACAACCTAAAAGATGGTGTAGCATTTGACGGATTGTTTCAGGCAGCACAAGGCAGAAGCCGTGCTGACTGGCTGGTGGGCATCAATGCTACACAGGCACTAAGTATCTCGGCAGGCAATGGTATTTATTCGCTGGGCAGAGTGCAAACACCTACATTGGCCTTGATTTGCAAACGCTATCTGGAAAACAAAAATTTCTCTGTTAAGAAATATTGGCAAATTCAGCTATCACACAACAAAGACAGTATTGATTTCAAAAGTATCTCTAAAAAGAAATGGGACGAACAAAAGTTTGCCGAAGATGCTTTGAAGTTGATCCAAAGACAGAGAACTGCAATTGTTGTGTCGGCGGAAAGCAAGAACGTAACGGAGCAATCACCCTTATTATTTGACCTTACAGGTTTGCAGAAAGAAGCTAATAAAAAACTTAACCTGTCTGCCGAGCAAACGCTCAATATTGCCCAAAGCCTTTACGAGCAAAAATTTATTACCTATCCCCGTACCGGAAGTAAATACATTCCTGAAGATATGTGGACTGAAATTCCCAACCTTGTAAGAGCATTACAGGATAATGAACAATTTAAGCAAGCGGTATCAAAATTAAAATGGGGTCGGTTTAATAAACGTATCGTAAACGATTTGCGTGTAACAGACCATCACGGGTTACTGATAACTGACAAAATTCCATCTGCCCTTAGTGCCTATGAAACAAAGGTGTACAATATGATTGCCTTTCGATTGCTCGAAGCCATTTCACAAGCCTGTATAAAAGAAGTTACGGATATAGTACTGGAAGCATCACATTACGATTTTATACTGAAAGGCTGTAAGATATTAGAGGCAGGATGGCGTTCCATAAAAGGTAATTTCTCGGACGATGATGCCGAACCAATACAAAACTTGCCCGAACTGAAAAAAGGCAATGAGCTGAAAATTAAAGAAGTTGTTTGCTTGGAAAAGAAAACCAAACCGCCCGTACTTTATACAGAAGCCGGGCTATTGTCGGCAATGGAAAATGCAGGAAAGGAAATCGAAAATGAAGAAGAAAGGAAAGCCCTGCAAAATATCGGTATCGGTACGCCTGCTACAAGGGCGGCAATAATTGAAACCCTGTTTACCCGTAATTATATTGAAAGAGAAAAGAAATCCTTGATCCCAACGGAGAAAGGATTACAGGTTTACGAATTGGTTAAAGAACGTAAAATTGCAGATGTAATAATGACTGCCGAATGGGAATTGGCTTTACAGAAAATTGAAAACAACGAAGTTGATGCAAGAGTGTTTTTGAGAGAAATGGAAATCTATGCGAAGTCCATAACAGACGAACTCCTGCAAACTTCCATTGCTCAAAACAACCTGCCTAAACTGAATTGCCCGAAATGTAAAAGCCAGCAACTCATCATACGGGATAAAATTGTAAAGTGTCCTGATGAAGTTTGTAATTGGATACAGTTCCGTAATGTGTGTGGCGTACAAATCGGCATAACTGATATTGAAAGCCTTATCAGTAAAGGCAAAACTTCTCTCATCAAAGGAATGAAAAGCAAGTCAGGAAAGAAATTCGATGCCTTTATCATATTGGATGAAGAATACAAAACCTCTTTTGAATTTGAAAAAAACAAAAGTTACAAAAAGTAATGGAAAACAAACCTACCATTAGCACAACGGAAATCAAGAGCCTGATTTATTCCATACGTGGAAAGCAAGTGATGCTGGATAGAGACCTCGCTTCCTTATACCAAGTGGAAACAAAGAACCTCAACAAAGCGGTAAAAAGAAATATGGAAAGGTTTCCTATTTCATTTTGCTTTCAATTGACAGATGAGGAATTTGAAAACTTGAGGTTCCAAATTGGAACCTCAAGTTTAAACTATGGTGGAAGACGTTATCTACCTTATGCTTTTACCGAACAAGGTATTGCATGGCATCTGCTATACTCCGTTCACATATTGCTATTAAAGTGAGCGTTGAAATTATGGAAGCTTTCGTAGAAATGAGAAGAATGCTAATCAGTAACGCCTCTTTATTTCATCGTTTGGATAAGATTGAATTGAAGCAATTACAAGCCGATCAAAAATTTGAGGAAATCTTTAAGGCTTTGGAAAACGACAAGCTCCACAGCGAAAAAGGTATCTTTTACAACGGACAAATTTTCGATGCCTATACCTTTGTTTCTGATATTATCCGAAGTGCTGAAAGCTCCATTATCCTGCTTGATAATTATGTGGACGATACGGTACTGACCTTGTTGAGCAAACGCAAGGATACTGTAACGGTAAAAATCTATACCAAAAGCATCAACAATCAGCTCCAATTGGATTTACAACGGTATAACAACCAATATCCTCCAATTGAAGTTGAGATTTTCTCTGATGCACACGACCGATTTTTGATTATTGACAATACGGAGCTTTACCATATCGGAGCATCACTTAAAGATCTGGGCAAAAAATGGTTTGCCTTTTCAAGAATGGATATTGAGGTCGCTAATATGTTACAATTTCTGAACGGTTTATAAATTAGTTTACTTAGCCTCCTCTTGGGGATTCTCCAAAGGATGAAAAGCTGCAATCCTGCCACTTCCCAAAACATGCAAGGAATAGTGATTGCCGTTAAAGTATAGCGATTTGTCCCCGAAAATTCTGAAATCCTTGCCTTGCGATAGCCTGTCGTTTATTTGTGGTAAGAGGTTCTCAATGGCGATTTTTAGAATACGCCTTATGTCCTTATAAGAATACTGAAATTTCGTTTTATTCTCAAAGTGGCCTTCGATGGCTAATTCATCACAATGACGCAGATAGATGTGAAGAAACCCTTCGTAATCCCAATAGATAGGCTTAACAACGTTATGATAAGCCAAAGTTTCATTGTCAAACTCAATCCTGGAAATTTCAAGAGCCTTGTAAATTTCCGGGTATTCTTCTTTGAACTTTTCTAAAGTCTTATTGGTAGAACGCTTAATTTCTTTGACGACAGCTTCAATACGCACAGCTTTACGCTCCTTCAAAAACTCATTAAACTCCAGTATTTCTTCCGCAGAAATATCTTTGGCGTATAATTTAGCTTCCAACTCAAAAAAACGAGATAAATAGGTTTTATTTCCATCTTCTGAAAATCCTTTATTCTTTATAATATCCAAGTTCGCTGATTCAGGTTCTAAGTAAAATGATAGACCGCAAAACTTAGCCCATTCATCATCAGTTAGCGGATATCCACTTTTAATCTTTTGTCCTAACAGCCAATGATTTGATCGGTTCACATCAAATCCTGTGGGGTCCATTTTTATTTCAATTGTGTTTGGTATTTCTTTCTTGCCGACTTGTCCGAAGGCTTTTGGGGCAGGAAGATTCGTAGCTAAAACTTCATAAATATCACCGCTAATGAATCCTTCATTCTTTAGTTGTTCTTGCTGTTCCTTTGATAAATGCTCATCTGTGGAGTCAAATTTTACAAGGCCATTTGTTCGGGGCACATTCCCGGATTTAATGACTTGCTCCAGTGCTTCACGTTCTGCCTTTCCATACAATATAATACCCGAAATGTTACGTCCATATTTTTGCGCTGATTCGCTGTATTTGTGGAACTCAATACTGATGAATTTTCGTTCGTATTGACCATACATGGCATAAATCTCTTCAACAGAGAATTGAAATCTTTCCTTTTTCTGATCCTCAATTTCCTGTTTGAATTTTTCCAGCTCACCCCGGTATATTGAAATCGCATATTCCAATTGAGCGATTATTTCTTTATTCTCCGCTGGTGTAGCGGCTAATGTTTTTTCATGTGTGTTCAACTGTTCCTCGACTATATCACTAAGTAGATATAAACCTGGATCATTTATCTTATGGGTAATTCCATACATAGTTTCTCGATTTATTTGGTTAGTTTTTCTTACTATTTTCTATCAGTATAATTCACTTTGGATTAATCAATTCGTAAATCTTTTCACGCCTCGAAGTTGTATAGTTTTCGACTTTCGCAATAAATTCTTTCCGGTCCTCATGTTCGCTAATCAATAGAAATTCACCTTCCTCGTCTATAATTCTAGGATCGAAAATAATATTCATTTTGAGAATATACTTTTTGAAAAAGTCACCAAAATCATACGACTTAAAGTGAATGTTTTCCACATAAGTTCCCTCGTGGATATTAAAGGAACCTACTAAGACCTCAGCGTTTTTTCTATCAAAACCCGCATAGAATTTTGCATGAAAATCACGTTTGAACAAAGCCTTCTTATCAGTTAGTTCATCTACAGTTGGATTTAAAAGTCCGTAATCTTTAAGAACATTAATGTCCATACCTGTATTAGCCGAACCTTCAAGGAAAGATGTAAGGGTCGCTTTTCTCGTTAGCAAGGTTGTTTTATGCGGAATTGTGTTTTTTAGTATCCAATTCCAAAGCTCAACACGTTGTGCTTCGCTATTCTTAAAGTCAAAACCAATAAAGGGAACTGCTAAAAAAACTTTATTGTAGTAAACCTGCCATCTTATTAATAGCTTCTGAAGAATTGACAAGCAATCATCCCTATCGTAAACGCCATCTATTGTGAACTCCAAATCTGCACCTATCACATCTATCAGTATCAGTTGATGCTCTTCCTCTATAGGCAATTCCCTTTCTATAAAGTCCTTATATAAAACTCCTTTCGTGTTAAATCCGCAAGAGCATTGATAATCTACTACAACAATGATACTGTCCGGGTTTCCAGCTCTTCCTTTGAGGTAATAGTTTAAGTATGAATTTATTGACTTGTTTATCGAGGGTAACTTATCAGAAAGTTGAGCATATAGGATTGGTTCAAGGTGTGTTTTGCATCCCGGACAGAAAAAGATATTTTCTTCAATATCGCTAAAAGTAGGTTTTTCATATTCTCCCGTTTGAACAAATAGTAAGTTGTCGAAACTAAAATCTTCAGGGAAACTATCTAAGTCATGTTTTTTTAACGTCATTATTTTTGACTCTGGAACATCATTATCCCAAGAATCTAAAATCTTTGCTCCAGATTTGACTGAAGAATAATCGTCCGGATTCTTTACCTTATAAGGAAACTTTGTACCACAGTTATCACACTGCAATATCCACCCTCCACTATCGTTAACACCGCCCGGTACTTTACCAATTGACAATTGGATATTTCTTGGACAGGAAGGATTTGGACATTTTACCACTTCTGTTCTATGACTAATTTCAAACATGATCGTTATGTTGTTCGGTTATAAGCATTTCCTCTGATATATATTCAGATTCTCAGTTCAAAAATACAAATTAATTCCTCTGGTATTTTACGAGGTCACGCCAAATCCCGCCTCTCAAAGCCAAAGCCTACCACTTCTGCAAAGGAACTTATCTGCTACTATAATTTTAGGCATTGAGCAAAATTCTAAATAAAAAGTATAGTATGAATATACAGCAAAAAGACCTCTCGTATTTCAGATTACGACTGCAAGAATTATTAAACAATAGCTTCCCCGAAAAGGCGAATGATAAAAAATTTATCGAGCAACGTGCATCGTGGGCAGCAAATGCCTATGAGGGTGCTTTCAGTTCGGGAAATACTATTGAGCAGTGCAGCGAAATAGCGAATTATATCCTGTTTGAAAACCTGCATTTTTCCAAGTTTGATACCGTGTTTCAAGTCGTGTGCAATGAGTTTGATACCATAATGGCAGACGAGGAACTGCGACCGTTCGCCCTGAAAATGTTTCCTGTGTGTGAGCCTGTTTTCGAAAGATATGAGCTAACCGATGATTTCACATATGACACAGAGTTTGACCTGCTCTATACCGAACTGACCGGAACCATCGCAATATGGATAGAGGAAAATGGGCTTCAGTAAACGCCAACATCTCCAACAGAACATTGATGCCCTGCGAATTGCTTTTAAACTGGAAAAGGAGAACCGTCAAGCCACCGTAGGCGAAAGACTGCTAATGATGCAATACAGCGGATTTGGCGGTCTTAAATTCGTTCTGAACCCCGTAGAGAACGAAATAGACATCAATAATTGGAGAAAAACGGAACACGACCTTTTCCTGCCTACGCAGGAACTCCACCAACTACTCAAAGAAAATTCCCAAGACGATAAGCAATATCGCAGGTATGTGGATAGTATGAAAAGTTCTGTACTAACGGCTTTTTATACACCGCCACAGGTTATAGATGCTATTTCCACAACCTTGCGTGATAGCGGTCTGAACATTCAGAAATTTCTCGAACCCTCCGCAGGTATTGGCTCATTTATACAGTCCTTTTATGAAAACCAAAAAGCGAGTGTTACCGCTTATGAAAAGGATTTGCTTACAGGTAAGATTTTAAAACAGTTTTACCCCGAAAGCAATATCCGTATAAGCGGGTTCGAGGAAATACCTGAAAGGGAGCAAAACAGCTATGATGTAATTGCCAGTAACATCCCGTTCGGCGATACTTCTGTATTCGACCTTTCCTATTCCCGAAGTAAGGACAGTGCAAAGGTTCAGGCTGCCCGAAGCATACACAATTACTTTTTTCTGAAAGGTGCTGATATGCTCCGTGATGGCGGTATATTGGCTTATATCACTTCGCAAGGCATACTTAACAGCCCAAAGAACGAACCCATACGCAGGGCGTTGATGCAGGATAATAACCTGGTTGCAGCTATCCGTCTGCCCAACAATCTGTTTACAGAATATGCAGGTACAGAAGTAGGAAGCGATTTGATTATCCTGCAAAGGAACACAGCAAAACAAGGTCTGACCGAAAGAGAAGATTTATTTTGCCAAAGTACGAAAACAGGCTACGGTACGCCAAGCAATGCTTTGTTAGATAAAAGTGGACAAATTGTACATACACATTGGAAAGTAGCTACCGACCCTTACGGGCAACCTGCTTTAATCTATACACACAACAAGGGTGTTGAGGGCATTGCAAATAGCCTTGAACAGATGCTTTCCGATGATTTTGGAAAGCATTTAAACTTGTCTTTGTACAAAGAAAAACGGAATGATGAACCTATTGTTCAAATTCCGACACAGCCCATTGTTACACCTCCAGTTATTGAACGTGAAATTCAAGAGCGTGAAATCATTCAGCCGGAACAACATCGTTTAACACAATCAGCCATCATACTGGAAAGTCCGCAGGAATTAAAACAGTTAAGCATTTTCGACCTGTTTGAAAATGATGATGAAAACATAGCGGTTTTAACTCCACCAAAGAAAGCAACGAAATCTAAAAAGCAAACTACCAAAAAACAACGGGCTAACATTGGTCGCCAAATCGACCTGTTCAGTTCAGCAATGCAGCAACCTTATACGCCTTCAGTTTCCAATGGCTCGGTCAATAGAATCGTTCCACCCAACGGAACAAAACAGGAAATTATTCGCGATTTATTTTCGCAGTCTAACGGAAATGACCAGGCTGATAAACCAGCTATTTCCGTACCTGTTCTTGCAGCCATTCCTAAGCCTGCTCCGTATAGTGGCGAATTGCAATCGTTCCATCGTAACGATTGCCTTGTGGTTGATAATGGTTGGGTAGGTCATTTACAGGAAGTAGATAAAGTGGATAAAACTGCAATGTTCTACCCATTGCAATTACCTTCTTTACAGAAAGCAAGAGCCGAAGCGTATATCGGAGTACGTGATATTTACCAACAGCTTTACAATAAAGAAGCGGAACTACAAACCGAACATAAGGCAGAAAGAGAAAATTTAAACCAACTGTACGATGCTTTTGTAAAAAGGTACGGTAGTCTGAACAGTGCCGATAATATCAAGCTGATTAAGACGGATAGTGCCGGAAAAGAAATCCCTTATTTGGAGCGTGTAAAAGGGAGTGTTATCCATAAAGCGGATATTTTCAGCCATCCTGTAAGTTTTTCCACGACAACATTAGCAACCGATAATCCCGAAGAAGCATTAGCATCCTCATTGAATAAATACGGAAGTGTTGATTTGGACTATATGTCCGAAATCAGCAGTATGTCTGCAGATGCCTTGAAAGATGCTCTGCACGGTCGTATTTTTTATAATCCCCTGCAAAGTGAATACGAAATTTCCGAACGCTGGATAGCCGGTAACGTGGTAGAAAAAGCACAGGAAATAATAGAATATGTAGAAAGCAATCCCGAAGATACCGAAGCAAAGCACAGCCTTATGGTATTGGAAGAAGCCCGACCAAGACGTATCGAATTTGAGGAACTGGACTTTAACCTTGGTGAACGCTGGATACCCACAGGTATTTATGCCAAATTTGCTTCACACCTGTTCGATGCGGAAGTGAATATCCATTATTCCGACAGTTCCGATGATTTTTCCGTAATCTGTAATCGGGGCAATCAAAATATATGGGTAAAATATGCGGTAAAGGCTGAAAGCAGGACGTTTGATGGCGTTGCTCTGCTCAAACACGCTCTTGTCAATACGACGCCCGATATCACCAAAAAAGTCGAAATAGACGGCAAGGAAGTCAAAGTAAAGGATATGGAAGCCATACAGATGGCAAACACTAAGATTGACGAAATACGTACCGCTTTTACCGATTGGTTACACGCACAGAGCAATGAGTTTAAAAAAAGGCTAACCGACCAATACAATGATAAGTTTAATTGTTTTGTTCGCCCAAACTATGATGGAAGCCATCAGGAGTTTCCGGGATTAGACCGTAAAGCATTGGGCATTGAAGACCTGTACGGAAGTCAAAAAGATGCCGTATTGATGATTAAACTCAATAACGGTGCTATCTGCGATCACGAAGTAGGTACAGGAAAAACATTGATAATGTGTACGGCAGCACAGGAAATGAAGCGTTTGGGACTTGCTCATAAACCAATGATAATCGGGCTGAAAAGTAATGTGCACGAAATCGCCGAAGCCTATCGCACTGCCTATCCGCACGCTAAAATCCTCTTTCCGGGCAAAGAAGATTTTACACCGCAAAAACGCCTGCGAATTTTCGGAGATATTAAAAACAACGATTGGGACTGTGTGATTTTAACACACGACCAATTCGGTATGATACCGCAATCGCCAGAAATTCAAAAGGAAATCCTCGAAATAGAATTGGATAATGTGGAGCGAAACCTCGATGCGATGCAGTCGCAGGGAGCTGAAGTAACAAGAGGTATGCTTGCCGGGTCCATTAAACGGAAAGAAAACCTCGAAGTAAAGCTAAAGACTTTACAGCACGATATTGAAAATCGCAAAGATGATATTGTCGATTTTAAAATGATGGGCATAGACCATTTATTTATCGACGAGAGCCATCAGTTTAAAAACCTGATGTTCAACACCCGTCACAGTCGTGTAGCGGGATTGGGTAACGCGGACGGTAGCCAAAAAGCTCTGAACCTATTGTTTGCTATCCGAACCATACAGGATCGTACCGATGCGGATATGGGGGCAACCTTTCTTTCGGGAACGACTATCAGCAATTCATTAACGGAATTGTACCTCCTGTTCAAATACCTGCGACCACGAGCATTGGAAAAACAAGGCATTAACTGTTTTGATGCTTGGGCTGCAATCTATGCCCGAAAAACGACTGACTATGAGTTTTCGGTTGCCAATAATATCGTGGCAAAAGAACGTTTCCGCTACTTTATCAAAGTACCAGAGCTTGCACAGTTCTATTCGGAAATTACAGATTATCGTACTGCAAAGGATATTGGTATCGACCGACCTGTAAAAAATGAAATCCTGTATAACATTCCACCAACTCCCGACCAGGATGTATTTATTAAAAAACTGATGGAATTTGCCAAAACAGGAAATGCAGTCTTGTTGGGAAGACCGCCCTTATCTCCAACAGAAGAAAAAGCAAAGATGCTGATTGCTACGGACTATGCCCGTAAGATGTCATTAGATATGCAAATGGTAAGCGGAGCTTACAAAGACCATCCCGATAGCAAGGCTTCACATTGTGCAGGTAATATTGCCAAATATTACAACAAATTCAACGCACAGAAAGGAACGCAGTTCGTGTTCTCGGATTTGGGAACGTATAAGCCTAATGAATGGAATGTGTATTCCGAAATTAGACGCAAACTCGTGGAAGACCACGGTATACCTGCAAACGAAGTACGCTTTATACAGGAAGCAAAAACGGACAACCAACGTAAGGAACTGATTAAAGGAATGAATGAGGGCAAAATCCGTGTGTTATTCGGCTCAACAAGTATGCTCGGTACAGGTGTCAATGCACAGAAAAGAGCTGTTGCCATTCATCATCTGGACACACCTTGGCGACCAAGTGACCTTGCCCAACGTGATGGTCGAGCAATCCGCAAAGGCAATGAGATTGCCAAGTTCTTTGCCGATAATAAAGTAGATGTAGTTATCTATGCCGTTGAAAAATCACTAGATAGTTATAAGTTTAATCTGTTGTTCAATAAACAGTTATTTATCGACCAATTAAAATCCAATAATCTCGGTAAACGTACTATTGATGAGGGCAGTATGGACGAAAAATCGGGAATGAATTTCTCAGAATATGTAGCAATTCTTTCGGGAAATACTGACCTGTTGGATAAAGCCAAAGTAGAAAAACAGATTGCAGGATTGGAAAGCGAAAAACAGGCGTTTAACCGTTCCAAATCAAGTGCGAAATACAAGCTGGAAGATTTTACGGCAGAACTGGGTAAAGCTCAATCCCGCTTTGACAGGATGAGCCTTGATTGGACTAACCTTCAAGGACGTATTCAGAAAAAACAGGACGGTACAGTTGTCAATGCAATTCAACTGACCGACCTGCCGCCAACCTCAAATGTAAAACAGATTGGAGCGAAACTCAATGAATTGGCGGACAAAGCCCATACAGGTGGTGACTATAAAGAAATCGGCAGCCTTTATGGTTTTCAGCTTTTGGTTAAAACTGAAATGACACAAAAAGACAGTAGCAGTCTTGTTGAAAAACATAACCGTTTTTTTATACAGGGTGAGGGAAATATTAAATACACTTTCAACAATGGTGTAATGGCTAAAGAACCTGAAACAGCTTCGCTGAACTTTCTAAGGGCATTGGAAAAATTGCCAACTTATATCAAAAAAGAACAGGAACATATGGCAGAGTTCCAAAAAAATATACCGATACTTCAGGAGGTTGTTAATGGTACTTGGCCTAAAGAGAAGCGGTTAAACGAACTAAAAACCGAATTAGCGGGCATTGACCGGAAGATACAATTATCCCTTTCGCCAGATAAAAAAGCAGATGCTCTGGAGCAAGTGGAAAAGCAGAAAGAAACTCCAAAATTTCAGGAAGGCATTATACGGACAAAAGGTATTCATATACCTCGTAGTATATTTTAGTAACATAGTATACGGGCAAAATAAAAGGGAGATCTAACATCTTCCTTTTATTTTATCACTCTTGCACCAAATACTGCAAATCTGGATCGTTTTTAATTCGCTCCAATTCACTTTCAATTATATGAACTACGTCTGATTTTATCTGCCGATAGTTTTTTTCAATCTCTTGTTTCATATTATTTGTACCGTTCTTATCTGTGAAAGATAAAATCTGCGGTATTTTTTGATAGGCTTTAGTTTCGGAAGCTACTTTGTCATTATCTACTACGATTTCACAGTGAAATATTTTCTGTTCAATACGTTCATCAAAATTGTCTGAAATTGCTCCTACAAACATCCCTTGTGTTAGCGTCGATATTTTAGATGCCGGTATTAAACTATCTAACTGAGTTGAAATAGAAGTAGATTTATCATTTCTGTTGATGGTTAAACTCTGCCTTTTTTGTAGAACCTTCCCGAAACGTTCCGAAAGACTTTTTGCCGTTTCTCCTACAACTTGTCCGCTAAAAATATTGCCGACTGTGTTTTGAATCACTTTAGCTTCCTTATCTCCATAATCACGTATTAATTGTGAGAAATCCTGAAATCCTAGGCAAACTGCTACCTTATTACTACGAGCTGTTGCAATCAAATTATCCAACCCTCTGAAATAAATGGTAGGCAGCTCGTCTATGATAACTGAACTTTTCAATTGTCCTTTTTTATTGATGAGTTTTACAATTCTTGAATTATATAAACCCAATGCTGCGGAGTAAATATTTTGACGGTCAGGATTGTTCCCAACACATAAAATCTTTGGTTCTTTCGGATTGTTGATATCCAGTGAAAAATCATCGCCAGTCATTACCCAATATAGTTGTGGACTGATCATTCTTGACAAAGGGATTTTTGCCGATGCGATCTGCCCTTGTAATTGGTCTTGTGCTCCACCTTGCCACGCATCCATAAAGGGTGATAAGTAATTTTCTAAATCAGGATATGAGGTAAGAATTGTGAATACATCCGAATACTTTTTATTCAGCAATTCTATGGCGTGGGGAAAAGTGCAATACTTGCCATCCTCATATATTTTTAGATACCAGATAATGGCAGCTAGTAAGATAATCGGACTTTCCACGAAGAAATCCCCTTGCTTCTGGATCCACGATCTGTTAAGATTCAGCATTATCGTGTAAGCTGCTTCATAAGCATCTGAAATGTCCGTCATAAAGTCGGGATTGAGTGGATTGCAACGGTGACTCTTACGTGGGTCGTCGAAATTTATCACGTAGAATTTCGGCTGAATTTTATACTTGTCTCGATGCTTCAGCAAATGATTATAGGCAATGGTAGAAAGATCGTCAAACTTGAAATCGTAAATGTACATGGAGAAGCCTTTCTCAATCTGCTGTTTAATGTAATTGTTTACAATAGCATACGATTTACCCGAACCCGGTGTCCCCAACACAATCGTTGCCCTAAACGGGTTTACGATATTTATCCAACCGTTATTCCATTTATTTTTGTAATAAAACTTGGTGGGTAGATTGACAGAATACTCATTTTCCATCAACTTTGTTTCCTGCTGAAAACTCTCATTTTCATTATTGAAAACATCTTCCATTAAATTGGTGCGAAGCAAACGGCTCATCCATACTCCGGCTACCATTAAGCCGATATAACCTAAACTTGTGGTAAGGATATACAGAAATGTAGCAGTGTTCAGTGGTAGCTTTAATAATGGAAAGTTCAGGAAGAAAAGGATAAAACCGATAGCTAAAGCCACATAGATTTTAGTCCAGGTTATCTTTTCGTTTTTAACGCCCTTAGTACCCAAACAGCTTAAAGACAACAAAACCAAAGCAAATACTTTGGTATATAAGGTATTCGAAAACAGCCCTACCGTTCGCTGAAAATTGCTTAATATTTCGTTGATGACTTCTAACGTACAGCCACGTTCTATAAAGAAACCGTAGCAAAACCAATACAAATGCATCAATACTATAATGATGCTTACTGCTCGCATAAAAGCCATTATCTTGGCAAGCCCTCTTAAATCGTCTTCTCCTTGCATTATTTTGAGTTTTAATGTTCGGGCGTGAATTTAAGGGCTGTGCCGAGTGGTTATTAGAATCTGGCATTCTATGGCGGTGCGTGGCGGTGTTTGGCTGAACCAAATTAATAATATTTACGGCTTATTGATAGTCCGCAATGCTTTTTTTAGAATGTAAATCGTTTCCTTTGTTTCACTTTCTTTTTCCCACCGCTTGCAAAGTGCCTTTACAAAATCGGGGTGGGTTTTACTTGCGTCATTGAGCCAATTACCTACACTATCTTGCACGTATTTTGATTTGTCGGATTTTAAGGCTTCTAATATTGGCAGTCCCAAATCGGGATTTTGCTTTAATTCTTCGATGTGTTCGCACCATACTCCACATGGTCTTGTTGCTTCGGTAGTAAATCTTCTGATCTTTTCATCTTCGTTTGATGTCCACTCCGAAAGAATTTGAATGCTTTGGGTAAGGTTTTGAGAAATTTTAGCTCGTACAGCTAACCAAGCTATTTCCCTTACTCCAAAATGTTTATCTGCTGAAAAAGGTTGAATTTGTTTGAGTGTTTCTGCAATGTTCAACTTTTCATTTTTGCCAATGGTGTAAGTTGCCCAACAGCGAACTAAATCGGCTTTGTGGTGAGATAATACGGTTAAGAAATCACTATCATTATGCTGTATTGTTTGCTCAAAAATTCCTGTTCCGATAGCTTCGTTTATTGTATTTACAGTTTGCTTTTTCAGTTGGTCGATTTTGTTCAGAATTGGTTTCAGATAATCTGTTCGTTGATTTTCTGTAAGCAAATTTTTTAGTAACAGACGCTGATCAACAGCTAACCACTCTACGAGGTTAGCTGTTTCGATTTCTCCAGAATTAAGCTGTGCCAATATTTCTGCCGGAATATCCTTTGTGCTTCTTGCTCCTTTTCGTTTTACTTCGTTCATAATTGCTCTATCAGTTCTTGTATATTTATCCTGTTCATATAGTTGGTATCAACAAATTTATAGACAATGCTACTATTTGTATCTATCACAAAAACGGCAGGAACAGGCAATTCGTTATTATTATTCTCGTTGTATTCTGACAGCTCTATACCCAAACTGCTATAAGTCGGAATTACATAGTTTTGAAGTTCAAACGTAATACCAAGCTGTTTAGCCAAAGCATTGTTTTTATCTGTCAATAATTCAAATTCTAAATGGTGATTGATTTTGAGTTCTTCGCTATAATCGGACGTTTGAGGGGAAACAGCAATGAGCGTTACATTTTTACCTGTAATCTGTTTCAAATTATCCTGCAATGCTTTCAGTTCAAGATTGCAATAAGGACACCAACTGCCACGAAAAAAAGCTATTATCACTTTTCCGTTTTGTAAAAGCTCTTTTAACGCTACGGTCTTATCGCTCGTATTTGGCAGACTAAAATCTGGAAACTTATCGCCTACGCTGATACTGCTATCTTCCATATTTTTAGCTTTCAAATCCTGAATAGATTTACCGAATACCTCTAAAACTTCTGTCGGAAGTTGTTTTGCTAAATTTTCATTTAGTTCGTTAATCTGTTGTTCTAAATTTTTCATATCTTATTTTATATTTTTGCAAAGTTTTGAAAGTAAATTCATAACTACAATACCGCATATAATTGTCCCTATGGGATAAAAAAGTCAATTTTATGAAAACAAAGGAACGAGCGATAGAAGAAAAAATTTGTCCATTGGAATTTGCTGTAAATGCTATCAGCGGAAAATGGAAAATCCCTATCGTATGGCGAATAAATGAAGGCGAAAAACGTCCAAGTGAAATGTTAAGAGGTATTGCAAAAGTGGACAGGCGTGTTTTAAATCAGCATTTAAAGGAACTGGAACAAGACGGAATTTTAACCAAGAAAATATTTAATGAACTTCCACCTCGTGTTGAGTATTCACTTACACCACTTGGGGAAAAATTAGTAGATGTACTTTGGAAACTGAATGATTGGGGTAAAGAGCTATTAATTGTCAAGAAATAAAAAGTATGCTATTTTTTTTATTTTCTCCTTTTCTTTCTCATCTTGTTAGCAAAGTCCTGTTCTTCGTAATCTTCGCTCTGGGCTTCGGGCAATAAACCGCCTAATGCTTCAATCAAACCGTCTTCGTGTTTTTCCGTAGTTAAAAAGTCAAACAAATGGTGTGGTTCTTCCGCAGGAATATCCGTATCATTTGATGTGGGTAGCTTGGGTTGCTGTAAAACAGGTTCTTTAATTTCTGGTTTGATGTTATTGTTCCAATAATTATTAAAGACATTGGCAGAAAGTTCCTTGCCCAAACGTGAACCGTTCCAAACCGTTTTAGAATTATGGTCTATGAAAGTCATTCCGTAAATACGCCCAGCATCATTTCTACGCACCACTACGTTAATGCCCTGTTCAGCTAATTGCTTTTTAAAAGCCTGCTCATCGCTTGTTGATTTCAGGGCAATGGTAACTGCGGATTGTAAAGTCTTTTGGATTGGATTGCCTTTCAAAGCCGTTTTGCATTTCGCAAAATGTAATTCCAAAGCTGGAAATCCTGCATTTTTTCCAAACAACGAAGCCTTAAACGGGTGTCCAGTTCTTTCGCCTTTTTTATTTAACGGAATGTATAATAAACCTTGCTGTGGTTTTCCCTGCAATTCGCCTTCCACTTTTTCGGTCGTAACATTGAACAGGGAAAGCAAAGCATTGTATTCTCCCAAAGTTTGATATTGATAATAGTTAGGCAGGTGTCGTACTACCGAAGCTATCTGACTTTTCACATCGCCAGCCCGATAATCCACTGGACGGAATACCTTATCATTTTGTTTATGTTCTTTGTCTGTTGCTGGTATCAATCTGTATTTCCTTTCAAGTTCACGGCATACATTCATAGACCGCATTTTCTCGAACTTATCCGAAATCTTTTTGCCCTCTTCGTCCACGCAAACCGATACGATATGGATATGGCTGCGGTCAATATCGGTATGTTTAAACACAACAAAAGGCTGTTCGCCGTAACCCATTTCCCTCATATATTCCTCTGCCATTTCCCTAAACTTGTCATCACTAACCTTGTCTTTCGGGTTCGGATTGAGCGAAATATGCACCGTATGCTTTTCTGTATTGCGGTTGGCTATAAGGTAAGGAGCAAAAGATTGGGCTAATTGTGCAACGGAATAATGACCGTTAGCGGTTTCAATTATCTTATTGGCGAACAAAATCAGTCCGTTTTCATTCTCCACTTTGAGCTGATTGTAAGCCAATGCACCGTATAAATTTCTACTTCTACCAATCTTTGCTATCATTTCTAAGGCTGTTTTTTCAGATATTTTGCTTCAAATTCCTCACTTATCTGAATGATTTTTTGGCATAACACCGCCATTTCAGCCGTCTGTTTTTCCAATTTATAGAGAAATGCCGCCGCCTTTTTCTCGGAAAAATGACGGTACAACAGCTTCACAATCTGATTATAGTTCACACCCACAGAACGGAATTGGCTGTGAAAAGAAGTAAGTCGCATATAAAAATCAACCGTTCCTTTGTCAATTTTGACCGATTTCATTTCCTTACTGAACAGCAGGGAAATGATAAACTTTGCTTTATTGGACATTCCCGATGCTTCAAAAAGCGATAAAAGTTTGGCATTTTCTTCGTCTGTAAGACGGAAAACGTGGCGGTGGATGCTTGGGTCGGTCTTAGGTATCCGTCCGCCCTTATTCTGTTTTTTGTTACTGTTGTCGTTCATCACTAATCCATTTTTAATCTACACAAAACCTCGACTTCGGAGAGTGTTTTTTAGCTCCCGGCAGGGCAAGTTGTTTTAGGCACTAACTCGGTTTCGAGTGCCTTAAAACACAACTTGCCGTGTTCTGATGAACACAATAATCCGCCCTACGGGTCGGATTGAATGTAACAGGGAAAAACGGCTTGTTGCCGTTCCCGTTGCCACCTGATATGTCAAAAGACTTTTGCATAAATCCGTTAATAAAAATCATTACACAAAGTAAAGGCTTGTTTTTGAAAGCATTGTACTGTGACACAGTGCCAAAAACTGCCTTTGAACGCCAAAAACTGCCACATTGAAGGAACTGCTTATTTATCTCTTTTTATTTGTACCGACCTGCATAAATAGTTATGCACGTAACAAGCTAAGTATATAACTATCGAGGTAGATAGATAAAAAAACAAGTACATAGGAAAGTACATCTTCAGATACCTATCTGTGTAATTCTATCTGTAGAGATGCAGGCATATCAGTAAGTAGGTTTTTCGATACAAACTTACTTACCTGCACACCTACAGAGGTATGTGTTTAGGTGCATAAATGCCTGTCTAAATATATCTGTATTGAGAAACATACCTATATGCAGAGATAAATATGTAGCAGACTGCAAACATAGGCACCTACGTAAATGAGTATATAAATAATTTAAAAAAAGTTAAAAAGATGAATGCAAAACACAAAACAGTTTTTATCGCCTTTTCTTCTCAAAAAGGCGGTGTAGGTAAGAGTACGTTCACAACACTTGCGGCAAGCATCCTGCATTATCGTTTGGGTTACAATGTAGCTGTATTTGATGCAGATTTTCCACAGCATAGCCTGTTGAAAATGAAAGAGCGTGATTTGAAAATGGTAATGGAAAACGAGGCTTTGAAAAAGTTGGCGTACAAACAGTTTACCACTATAAACAAAAAGGCGTACGAGATTATTCAACACAGAGCGGATAGCGTACTGGAAGCAGCCAACGAATTTGTTGAGGCTTCTCCGGTTTCAATTGATGCTGTATTTTTTGACCTTCCGGGAACGGTAAACACGCCGGGTATTCTGAAAGCATTGGCGGGAATGCACCACATTTTTACGCCAATCACGGCAGATCGTGTAGTAATGGAAAGCACGCTCGTTTTCACACAGCTCTTGCAAGATGTGATTATGAAAAAAGGTGAAACTTCCATAAAAACGATCAACCTGTTCTGGAACCAGGTTGATGGCAGGGAGAGCACACCTTTATACGATGTGTATAACAACCTTATCAATGATTTGGGATTTAGTCTGATGCAAAGCCAAGTCAAAAACAGCACACGCTTTCGCAAAGAAAGCGAAGTGAGCAGCAAAGCTATTTTTCGCTCAACGCTGATGCCTCCGGACGAAAGGTTGATGAACGCCTGCCAACTAGACCTTTTTATGAACGAATTTTTAAAAATCATTCAATTATAATCCCTATGGAAAAAGATAATAAGAAAAAAATTACTCCTGATATTGACGAGGAGTTAATGATGAATCTGATGGTTGACGGTGTAAAGAAAGAAGGGTTACAGCTTCCACCGGAACCTGAACCAAAAATAACCGAAACGGAGGTCGTTAAGCCAAAGGAACTATCACAGGAGAAACAGGCTGTCAGGGATAAGATCCGTAGTAAGAGAAATTCTGAAGTAGATTACGAAAGTACATTTTTTAAGAAATCAGACACCAATGCCCGTGACGGAAAAACAGTTTATATCAGACCAGAATTTCATGAAAAATTGACACGCATCATACAGGTGATTGGCGAAGATAAGATTACTATTTATGCTTATTTGGACAACTTACTGGATTATCATTTTCAGGAATTTGCCGAACAGATTACCAAGAGCTATAACGAAAAGTATAAACCGATTTAATAGTTATGGAAACATTAATTGTAATATGCCTGCTGATAGTCATTGGGCTATTGTTGCATGATAAGATTGTTATCAAAAAGAGGTCGGAGCAAAAGCCGAAACAGGAAAAAGTCAATCCTAATCATCCAGATATAATGGGACAACCGAAATCTATAAGAAGCCAATTAGTGCCAAACACCGCCACTGATCGCCAAGTGGAGGAACCAAATTTTAATCCTGATAATTTAGACATAGAATACGACGAGAATGAAAACTTAGGTATTCAAATTCCGCAGGAAGAGCTGGATAAGGTTTTTAGTAATACGCCTGATTTTGAGGAAGAGGAAGAAGAATGGAAAAGGTATGGAATATCCGGTGGCAATAATGGTTTAGCCCAAGGGGTTACTTTTGAAGAACTAAGCTCCGTGGGGGTATTGCTCCAAAAAGAAAAGTTGGAAACAGCCCAAAAGGAAACAGCGATAGCTATAGTTCAGAAAATACAGGGAACCGAATTATTCAGTCTACTGGAAAATTCCATAGACGGTGCATCCAGAAAAATTGCCGAGCTTTTGGATAGCACAATCATTTCTGAAACGGATGCCAGTTCTTCCACTTTGCGGAAAAGTGATTTGAATGATTTTGACATTGGGGAGTTTGTGTAAGGATTTTTATCCTTCAGCAATAACAAAAGCCTGAGAGAAAGAAGAAGAATGGCTTATACTAACATGCCAGTTCTTAATCCCTAAAGATATAGATAGGTGTAGTGGAGTACCTGATAAGATTATATTTGGTCTTCCTGCATCTTCTTTTAATATTTCAATATCGGTTAAAGCAATTCCGTCTTCCATACCTGTAAACAAGCATTTTAGAATAGCCTCCTTTGCCGCAAATCTACCCGAAAGAAATTGTAGTGTTCCTTTTGCTGGACAGAGGTCTAACTCCCTATTAGAAAAGATTCTAGATTGTATAGCTCTATTATTTTCCCAATCTAACTTTCGTGAAACAGTATGTTCTACTATATCACAGCCAATTGAAATAATCATTACTAAAATGAAATATGTTTTAATTTTCTATTTGCTGTATCAAATTCTATAAGACCGCCCTGATTTGATATCAGAAATCTAAAAGCAGCATAAGATTGTAATATGGCATATTCCCATTCTTCAGAGGTACGAACGCTTACTTCAAAATTCTCTGTCATTTCTTTAATTATTCTCAAAGTAGTTTTTGATACTTTTGATTTTCCTTTAAAAAAATTCTTTCTTTTTGCTTCATTAAATATAATCATAGAAATTGCTTCCTCCGTAATTGTGGCTCTTGCACCGTCTTCTATTTCATCAACCAAAGTGTTACTTTTTCGTTTTCTTTTCATCATGGCTCTTGTACATGGAGACCATCCCAATAGAGCGGCAAACGAATAATGAAATATATCATGATAACGATAGTAATCATTTTTATAAGAGTTGTCATTAATAACATCTCCAAGTTGTTCAGTTCCATTAAAAATTACTCTTACTTCGTTCTTTTGGTCATTTCCTACTTCTTTAAATGACACGTTAAAATATCTAGGGATTTGCTCCCCAGATATATAGTTGTCGTCAAAAAACTTTTTCTTAATTTGTTTTATCATAGTATTTTATTCTTTAAATCAGAAATAATGTTTTCGTTAATTCCCCATTTTGGAGGAAACCAATAGTCAATAGGTTTAGAGTTAAGTTTGTACACTTGCTTAATCCTTACTCTATCACTATTGCCTTTTATATCAGGATGTTTTACTCTTGCATACTTATCTACTTCACAAAATAAATTTTGACAATCTATCAGTTGTAATCGCCTTCCCCAAAGTGTTTTGAAATCTAACTGTAATCTTTCAAATTCCATTTCCTGCCTATCGGTCATTAGTTTAATGATTTCAACATTGCTTAACCCTCCTGTATTAGCAAAGCATTTACTTATTCCACCTAAAGCTCCAGGGCCAGGTACTACAAATTCTGATTCTGAAAAATCAATTATATTAGAGTAATTAATGTCAATTAAAATTTGATACGCTAAAAAATCGCCTAATCCCGGAAAACTTTTAACAATGTCAAATGCTTGTTGCATTTTGTTACAATCCATAAGTTGTATAGAAGTGTCTTTTTTCAAGATATAATCTATCAATTTTAAATGATTTGAGTGTTTTCGCTCGTAGCCAAATTGCCTTACAGAAGGCATTATATATGCTGCTGAATAGATTGTCTTCTTTTCTGCGAAAGCCTTACTTAGAACTTTATCATACCTTTTAAAATCAAATTCTTCATAATTTAAGTCTCCAATATTTTTTTTTAGCAATTCCCATGTGTCAATTTTGTTAAACAATTTGAACAACAGTATTCTAAAAAGAACTTCATCGGGTGAGTTAGAATAATCATCATTGTAAATAACTTCCTTAATTAAATACTGACTTACTCTATCCGAAGCCCTGTAAGCATTTGTAAATTTATGTTTAGATAAAATGGGGTCGTTTGTCCAAGGATATTTATCCCCTTGTATTCGACTAAAAAAAACATCTTGTCGTAATACCGCAAACCTCCAATAGCTATCAAATACCTCTGTTGTTTTAGCAGGTAATAATGGCTTATATATTGTAAAAGTGTTCTGCTTTTTAGCTATTGTACTCATTAGTTTTCTACCTTCATTTTAATTATTAATCCTTTTGCTTGAGCTTTTGTTAAATGGTCTAATTTTTCAACTCCAACAAAACAATTAAATCGTTCCAATTCTAATCCAGCTTGCTGTGCTACAAACTTTCCAAGATTGATTAACCCTAACCAGTTTCCATAAGCTCTCTGATACAAATACTGCATAGCATAAAAGCTATTTATTATTAATCCTCCATTTTCTGATTTATAGAATGAAACATGTTGTAAACAAGGAAAACTCTGGAATACGCCATTTTTATGGTCTTTTAATGGGTCAAAAATAGCAGCTTGTGATTTCGAGCGACGTTTTATTTTAGAGTCTTCACTTAAAGAATCAATTATTATTTCTAATTGATTCTTTTTACTGTCTCCAAATGCTATAAGGCGTTCAAAATAAGTTCCTGCACTGTTTCGCTTATCAATTTTCTTTAGTCTTGGTAAAACGTTTTCTAAATACAATCTAAACAACTCTTGCCGGTTACTTTTGTTAAACAGATATAAAGATTGTGGAAATATTGTTTCAGAAACAATATCAATTGAATCTAGTTGGTGTTCTGCCAAATCTTTGTTCAATTCGTTTTTTATAGTGTTATCCTCGTCAAAATCAGATAAAGTCAAAACTAATGGTGTAATTTCATTACCCGAGTTATCGATTATATGTTGTAACACTTTACACCATGCTTTCGATAAATTATTCTCTTCTATTAGTACTGGTATATTCATTTTATTAGTTTTCTAAATGTCTATATTCCGCAAAACCAATATAGTTCTGTGGTTGGATTCTCACAAAGCAACTGGTTTCACCACTTGTTGAATAAATGGAAGATATTCCAGATTTTTTCGCTAAATATAGTGTCCCAACTTCTGTGCTTTTTATCTTTTCTAAATAGTTATTATCAACTTCTAAATCAGAAGGAATAACTAAGTAGTTTGAAACTTCTAAATCAATAGGTTGATTATTTGTTTTAAAATCAATAATCTTGAAATATGCTTTTTCTTCAACGTTGCCAAAATGCTTTTTGAATATTTTGGAAGGTGTATGTTTAGATAATTCCATGTATTTATATTCATTCATTAACATATTGACTTTACAATGTGTAATTAACGTTTGATATCCAACCCCTAATACAGAACTAACTATATAATAATCAATTTCTCTTGCGGTATTAAAATCAAGCTTTCTTTTTTTGAACTCTGATTGTACACAAGCAATTGGCATTAACAAATGAGCAGAAAATGCATCAACTAATTTCTCATCATCACTTTTGTAATTTGAGTTGTCATTTTCGTCTGTAAGAATATCTAATTTTAATCCATGGTTAAAAACATGATGACCTAATTCATGTCCGCAAGTAAAAATTCTTCTTGGGAACGGACGTAGACGTGAAATTATAATTTTGGGTTGGCTTGTATTGTTCATAATGATATTATTTACATAAAGACCTTCCATATTAATATCAACGAATTGTACATCTATGTTTAATTTAGAACAAACATCGTAGATGTTTATAGCCTCATATAAACTGAGCCCTAATTTTAGTCTTGTTTCACTTGCTTTTCGGATAGCACTTGTATATAACTCATTCATTTATTTCGGAAGTATTCTTAAGATTTCTAATAGCTTCTTTCTGTCGGATTCATCCATTTTCCCCAATTCCCTTGCAGCAATTTTTGTTTGCTCATCTAAAGCCGATTCATTTTCCTCTTTCAACAAAAGCCATGAAGTGCTTACTTTGTACAACTTAGCAAATTGAATAATCTCTTCTGCACTTACTTTTCGTTTTCCACTTTCTATTTCAGAAATAGCTGGTCTTTGTATTTGTAAGATTTTTGCAGCATTTTCTTGCGACAAGCCAGACATAACCCTTGCTTCTTTTAATCTTTCAGCAATTTGTTCTCTTTCAGTCATAGTACCCTTATTGTTCATTTTTTGACAATTTTAATAGCTTCGTTGCAGCCTCTTTTATATTTAATTGTTTCTTCGTTTTTTGATCATGGAAAATATAGCAATCATTTGGTATAGTAATACCTGTTTTAATCTCAATTTGAGAAAAAATGGAAACTAACACTTGACTCATAATGAAATTTCCAGGATAGAAATTTCCACTTACGACTTCTTCAACTTCTTGATGAATACAAACTTCTTGTATAATCTCAATTATTTCTTTTTCTAATTCTAATATTTCCATGATTGTAAGAATTTCATACAAAAGTATGTAAGATTTTCTTACAATCAAAATATTTTGATAAATATTTATGCCACTCAACGCCAAATCATTCCTTTGACTGCCACTTTGTTATAACCCCTTGATTTCCGAAACATCTTTGTCCCGAAAGCCCGCAAGGTGTGGGATAACAAAAACAAATTAATGTGTTTCAATTAAGGAAAAACAAAGAAAAAAAGTTTTGCTGGCAACCGTAGCGATGTTGTCAGGAATTGGTTCTTTCGCACAGGGAAATGGTTCGGCTGGGATCAACGAAGCTACCCAAATGGTAACAAGTTATTTCGACCCCGCAACCCAATTAATTTACGCCATCGGTGCGGTGGTTGGGCTTATCGGAGGCGTTAAGGTGTACAACAAATTCAGTAGTGGCGACCCCGATACTTCGAAGACGGCAGCTTCATGGTTCGGTGCGTGTATCTTCCTGATTGTAGCGGCTACTATTCTACGTTCATTCTTTCTTTAATCTTTTGCCTTATGAATTACAATATCAACAAAGGCATCGGAAGAACGGTAGAATTTAAGGGATTGAAAGCACAGTACCTTTTCATCTTCGTAGGTGGATTGCTCGGTACCTTAATCTTCGTGATGATAATGTATATGGCAGGTGTAAATTCTTACATCTGTCTATTACTCGGAACCGGAGGTGCTTCACTCATCGTATGGCAGACTTTTTCACTGAACAGGAAATATGGCGAACACGGACTGATGAAGTTGGGAGCCATAAAAAGGCATCCTCGCTACATAATCTGTCGCAAGCCTGTACACAGGTATTTAAGATTCACTCCTAAACCCAAAACCGTATGAGAAATGTAGCTAAGACAGCCACATTGGAAAACAAATTTCCTTTGCTAGCAATAGAGAACAACTGCATTCTTTCTAAAGATGCAGACATTACCGCCTGTTTTGAAGTACGGTTGCCAGAACTGTTTACCGTTGCGTCGGCAGAATACGAGGCTATCCATTCCGCTTGGCACAAGGCAATCAAAACCTTGCCAGACTTTACAGTCATTCATAAACAGGATTGGTACATCAAAGAAAACTACGCTCCCGATCTGGCACAGGAAGACCAAAGTTTTCTGTCAAAATCCTACCAACGTCATTTTAACGAGCGACCATTCCTAAACCATTATTGCTATCTGTTTCTAACCAAGACGACCAAGAATAGAATGCATATGCAAAGTAATTTCAGTTCGCTTTGTAAGGGTACGCTTATTCCAAAGGAAATCAATAAAGAAACGATACACCGATTTATGGAAGTGGTGGCTCAGTTTGAGCGTATTGTGAACGATAGCGGCTTTATAAGCCTGCGACGTTTGACTGAAGACGATATCATTGGTACGGACGAAACACAGGGATTGCTGGAACAATACCTAACGCTGTCAAGAGAAAACGGAACGGCAATGCAGGATATAGCACTCAGTGCTGAAGAAGTCCGTATTGGAAACAAAAGGTTGTCCCTGCATACCTTGTCCGATACAGACGACCTGCCTGCAACCGTTTCGGCGGATACCCGATTTGAAAAACTTTCCACTGATCGAAGCGACTGTCGTTTATCCTTCGCTGCACCTGTGGGATTATTGTTGAGCTGTAACCACATCTACAACCAATACCTGTTTTTAGATAATAGCGAAGATAACCTGCAAAAGTTTGAGAAGTCAGCAAGGAATATGCACTCACTGGCTCGGTACAGCCGTGCCAACCAAATCAACAAAGAATGGATTGAAAAGTACCTGAACGAAGCCCATTCCTTCGGACTTTCTTCAGTTCGTTCACACTTCAACATTATGGCTTGGTCGGAAGATCCTGTGGAACTCAAACAATTGAAAAACGATTGCGGTAGTGCATTAGCATTAATGGAATGCAAGCCACGCCACAATACAACTGATGTAGCTACCCTGTATTGGGCAGGAATGCCAGGCAATGCAGGTGATTTTCCGAGCGAGGAAAGTTTTTACACTTTTATTGAGCCAGCCTTATGTTTCTTTACCGAAGAAACCAATTATCACAATTCACCATCGCCATTTGGTATCAAGATGGCTGACAGGCTTACAGGAAAACCTATTCATTTGGATATTTCGGATTTGCCAATGAAGCGTGGCATTATCACGAACCGGAACAAGTTTATTCTTGGTCCGTCAGGTTCTGGTAAATCTTTTTTTACCAATCACATGGTTAGGCAATACTACGAGCAAGGTGCTCACGTACTGCTGGTAGATACAGGTAACTCCTATCAGGGGTTGTGCGAATTAATCAAAGGAAAGACTAAAGGCGAAGACGGTGTTTACTTCACTTATACCGAAGATAACCCGATTGCCTTTAATCCATTTTACACCGATGATGGTGTGTTCGACATTGAAAAGCGTGAGAGTATCAAGACTTTGATACTCACGCTTTGGAAACGTGACGATGAACCGCCTACAAGGTCAGAGGAAGTTGCTCTTTCCAATGCGGTTTCAGGTTATATCGACCGAATAAAAAGCGAGGGCTTTTTCCCATCGTTCAATGGCTTTTACGAATATGTGAAAGGAGATTACCGCAAGGTACTCGAAGAAAAACAGGTTCGTGAAAAAGACTTTGATATAGCCAATTTCCTCAATGTTTTAGAACCTTATTATAAAGGTGGCGAGTATGACTATCTGCTGAACTCGGACAAGCAGTTAGACCTTTTATCCAAACGCTTTATCGTGTTTGAAATTGATGCGATTAAAGACCACAAAATCCTCTTTCCAATAGTTACCATTATCATTATGGAGGTATTCATCAACAAGATGCGAAGACTGAAAGGTATTCGCAAACTGATACTGATTGAGGAGGCTTGGAAAGCAATCGCAAAGGAAGGAATGGCTGAATACATAAAGTATCTCTTTAAAACGGTTAGAAAGTTTTTTGGCGAAGCCATAGTCGTAACACAGGAGGTAGATGATATTATCCAATCTCCGATTGTGAAAGAGAGTATCATCAACAATTCCGATTGCAAAATCCTGCTCGACCAGCGTAAGTATATGAACAAATTTGATGATATACAGGCAATGCTGGGGCTTACTGAGAAAGAAAAAGCACAGGTTCTCTCCATCAATATGAACAACGATGCCAGTCGCTTGTACAAGGAAGTTTGGATTGGATTGGGCGGAACACACTCGGCAGTGTACGCAACGGAAGTAAGCCTTGAAGAATATTTGGTGCGCCCATAAGGGCATATAGTGAATGTGGTTTGGCAACCACTGGGCAAGTGTTTATAACGCCCATCAACAGCCGACTTATCCGAACGGGAAACCCGACGGGGAGTGTAGCATGTCGGAAAAGCCATAAGTCAACTAATTGTCGTGTTGCGACTGAATGGCGAGTTGAAAAGTTAGATATAAGGATGAAGTCTTGATTGATTGAACGACAGTCCGAACGGTCAGTTCTTAGGCAGTGACGGAAGACAGTTACCAACGTCACTTTGTGGTAATATCCTAATGACAGGTAGTAGTGATAGCATAAACAGACCACAACGTAACTGCAATAAGCAGAAAAGGGCGAACATCGCATCCGACAATCTAACGTGCCAATAGTTGCTATATGTCTAAATGGGGATTGCCTAAGTCGGAATGCCACAGGCGTGGCTATGGAAAAAGCTCCTGAATATCCGATACGGCAACGGAGTCTCCGTAGTAGTCCGAGCAGGGGAAAGCCCTGTACATGGCGAAGGGAGACAGTCAATTTAGTTTAATACGATTAACGGAAAATGTGAGAGACATTATGAGAAATCCAGAAAAAGTATTGAACAGTCTAATAAGGCACAGCAGAAACACGGACTATAAGTTCGAAAGGCTGTACAAGGTTCTGTTCAATGAAGAGATGTACTTTATCGCCTATCAGAAAATCTACAGTAAAGTAGGCAATATGACAGCAGGAGTTGATGGAAAGACCATCGACGGAATGAGTATATCCCGCATTGAAAGGCTGATTGCATCGTTGCGAAACGAGACCTATCAGCCAAACCCATCCAAGAGGACATACATTCCGAAAAAGAACGGGAAGAAACGTCCGCTTGGTATACCATCTTTTGATGACAAATTAGTGCAGGAGGTTATCAGAATGATATTGGAAGCAATTTATGAGGGTAGCTTTGAGCATACTTCACATGGGTTCCGACCCAATAGAAGCTGTCACACAGCCCTATTAAGCGTCCAACAGTCATTCACTGCTGTACGGTGGTTCATCGAGGGCGATATAAAAGGCTTCTTCGACAATATCAATCACGAAATATTGATTGGTATTCTAAAGGAGCGTATCGCTGACGACAGGCTCATTCGGTTGATACGAAAGTTCCTCAATGCAGGGTATATTGAAGATTGGGTGTACCACAAAACATACAGTGGCACACCGCAAGGTGGGATTGTAAGCCCCATCCTTGCCAACATTTACCTTGATAAACTCGATAAATATGTCAAGGATTATATCAAGGACTTCGATAAGGGTAAAAGAACTACGGCAACACGCCAGTACAGGGTACACGAACAGAGACGATACCGCTTGGCCAAGAAACTCAAATGTGAGACAGACGAAACTGTCAGAGAGCAGATGATTAAGTACATCAAAGAGTTGAGACAGGAAAGAAACAAATATCCAGCTTATGACAAGATGGATGGCAGTTTCAGAAAGTTAAAATACGTTAGATATGCGGACGATTTTCTTATCGGGGTCATAGGTAGCAAAGAAGACTGCAAAAAGATAAAGGAAGACATCAAGGTTTACCTTGATGAAAAGCTGAAACTTGAACTGTCTGATGAAAAAACCTTGGTGACTAATGCTAAGAAACCAGCCAAATTCTTAGGCTTTGATGTCTCCGTGCGAAACTCCGATGAATCCAAGAGAGATAAGCACGGTAGAACCGTAAGATGTTTCGGAGATAAGATTGTACTCCGTGTCACAGCAGACGTGATGAAGAAAAAGCTACTGAGCTATAATGCCATGAAACTGGTAAATGAAAAAGGCACAGAAGTTTGGAAACCACGCTCACGCTATTTCATGAAAGACTTGGATGACTTAGAAATCATCAGTCAGTACAACGCTGAAATACGGGGCTTTTACAATTATTACTCAATTGCCAACAACAGCTCGTTTGTCCAGTCATTTTCTTACATCTTGGAGTACAGTATGTACAAAACGTATGCACTGAAATACCAAACTTCAATCAGTCAGGAAAAGACTAAAAGATGTATCAACGGAGTGTTTTCCATTCCCTACAACAACAGGAAAGGAGATATAATGTACAGACGCTTTTACAAAGAGGGTTTCAAACGCCAAAAAGCTGCCCGTGGTGCTTACGTGGATAGTTTACCTGTCACGGTTACCATTACAGGAGGAAGAAACAGCCTTATAACAAGGTTGCAAAACCAGAAATGCGAATTATGCGGTGCCAACGAGAAATTGGAAATGCACCATATACGCAAATTGAAAGACCTGAAAGGTAAGCAAGACTGGGAAAAACGAATGAGTGCAAGGAGAAGAAAAACCTTGGCAGTATGCTCAAAATGCCACGATAAGATACACGCAGGCAAGTTAGACTGAATAAATTGATGGAGAGCCGTATACCTGGAGACAGGTACGTACGGTTCGGGGGAGAGTTCTTGGAAACCTACCATAGTCAATATGGCAAGGCGCCGGGTCCTTATCCTACGCTTATACGACAGAAGAAACCGAAAAAATGGAAGTGATGCAGCTCGCTTCCGAACTGGGCGGTAACGTGGAACTCGCAATTAAGCATATCGCTATGCAAAGGCGCGACAACTTAAATCAATAGTAATTAACAATCAAAAATTTCAAGACAATGAAAAAAATATTTTTAATGATGCTCACGGCAATCATGTTTGTCGTAGCACCGTCAGCAAAAGCTCAATTTGTCGTGACTGACCCCGCAAATTTAGCATCAGGTATCCTCAACAGTGCGAACGAAATTGTACAGACTTCCTCTACGGTAAGCAATGTCGTAAAGAACTTCAAAGAGGTTGAAAAAGTGTACAAACAAGGCAAGGAATACTACGATAAACTGCAAGCTATCAACAACCTTGTAAAAGATGCACGTAAGGTGCAACAAACAGTTTTACTGGTGGGCGATGTGTCCGAAATGTATGTGACCAATTTCGGTAAGATGATGAACGATCCGAATTTCAAACCAAATGAATTAGTAGCCATTGGTAACGGGTATTCAGCACTGCTGAATGAAAGTACTGAACTGCTAAAGGAATTGAAACAGATCATCAGTGCATCAAGTCTTTCACTGAATGACAAAGAGCGTATGGATATTATTGATCGTGTGTACAAAGAAGTAAAAGAATACCACAGCCTTGTACGCTATTACACCAATAAGAACATATCAGTAAGTTACCTGAGAGCAAAAAAGAAAAATGATGCTAAAAGAGTGCTTGATCTGTACGGAACTTCTAACCAAAAATACTGGTAAATTATGGAATGGGATAATCTTCACGAACTTCTGCGTTCGCTATACGATGATATGATGCCTCTTGCAGGTGATATGGCTGCGGTTGCGAAAGGTTTGGCAGGATTGGGAGCTTTGTTCTATGTAGCATTAAAGGTTTGGCAGGCTTTAAGTCGTGCCGAACCTATTGATGTTTTCCCATTACTTCGCCCATTTGCCTTAGGACTCTGTATTATGTTTTTCCCAACTATTGTGTTGGGAACCATTAATGCGGTATTAAGTCCTGTTGTAACAGGAACCCATCAAATACTCGAAGACCAGGTACTTGATCTGAACAAGCTACAACAGCAGAAAGACCAATTGGAATATGAAGCAATGGTCAGAAACCCCGAAACAGCCTATATGGTATCGGACGAAGAGTTTGATAAAAAGCTGGAGGAACTGGGTTGGTCGCCATCGGATATTGGAACAATGGCAGGAATGTATATGGACAGACAAGCTTACAAGATCGAAAAAGCTATCAAAGATTGGTTTCGTAACCTACTTGAAATACTATTCCAAGCTGCGGCTTTAGTCATCGATACTATCCGAACGTTCTTCCTGATTGTTTTAAGCATTCTTGGTCCAATTGCTTTTGCCATCTCCGTATGGGACGGTTTTCAGTCCACGCTCACACAATGGATCACCAGGTATGTCAGTGTATATCTCTGGCTTCCCGTTTCGGATTTGTTCAGCTCTATGCTGGCAAGAATACAATCCCTCATATTAGAACGGGATATAGCTATGCTAGCAGACCCAACTTATATACCCGATACGAGCAATACAGTGTACATCATTTTTATGATTATCGGCATTATCGGATACTTCACTATACCAACAGTTACAGGATGGGTAATCCAAGCCGGAGGTGCAGGAAACTTTACACGCAACGTAAACCAAGCAGCTATGAAAACTGGAAATATTGCAGGTGCAGGAGCTGGTTCAGCAGCAGGAAATATCGGTGGAAAATTAATGGGAAAATAAAATAATTAAATCAGTTAAAAATGGAATTTAAAACTTTAAGAAATATAGAAAACAGCTTTAGGCAGATACGTTTGTATGCCATAGTATTTGCAGTTCTCTGTATTGGTATTGTAGGATATGCCGTATGGAAATCCTACAGCTTTGCCGATGAGCAACGCCAAAAAATCTATGTACTGGATAACGGTAAATCCTTAATGCTTGCCCTGTCGCAAGATGCCAATATTAACCGACCTGTTGAGGCTCGGGAACACGTAAGGCGTTTTCACGAGCTGTTCTTTACCCTTGCTCCAGATAAGAATGCAATCGAGAGCAATATGAGCAGGGCATTCAATCTTGCCGATAAAAGTGCTTTCGATTATTACAAAGACCTATCGGAAAAAGGTTACTACAGCCGTATCATTTCGGGTAATGTACAGCAACGCATAGAGGTGGATAGTGTCGTGTGCAACTTTGACAGTTATCCATATGCGGTGCGTACCTACGCAAAGCAGTTCATCATAAGGTCTAGTAATGTAACACGTCGTAATCTGGTTACTTCCTGCTATCTCGTAAACTCCGTTCGTTCCGACAACAATCCACAAGGTTTTAACATCGAAAAATTTGCGGTGGTAGAGAACAAGGATATAGAGGTCATCGAACGCTAAAACAGGATATATGAAAAAAATCAGGGAAAATATGGAGAGGTTTTTTGACAAGCTGGACGACCGTTGGAGGGCTCTACCATTGAGGAAGCAACACCTATACACGCTGTACTTCTTTATTGGCTATCTGCTGGTTACTGTAGGCGTTGTTGCCAAAGTATGGTACGATACAAGCAATTCAAAAAATGATATGCAGATAGAGCATATTGAAAACCCTGTCCTTAAAAAGAACGAAAGTCCTGCAACGTTGCAGGACACATTATCAACAATTTTAAAAAATCAGATTTATGAAAGAAAATGAGAACAAAAAGTCGGCTGTTCGGGTAACAGAGGGTAACCCGAAAAAAACCGCCGATTTACTGCAAAACGGTAACGAGAATAAAATGAAAAAGCTTAAAAAACCTTTGATTTTTGGTTTGATGGGTATTGTTTTCGTTGGTTGTATGTATTTAATTTTCAAACCGTCGGAAGACAAAAAGGAAATCGAAAACATCGGGCTGAACGATGCCGTTCCACAAGCTACCGGAGCAGGAATGCCTGCCGACAAAGGCAAGGCGTATGAACTTGAAATGCTGGAACGCAAAGAACAGGAGAAACGTAATGGTTTGGCAACGCTTTCAGATTATTGGAACACAGATGACAAGAAAGAACCTGCGGATGAATTTACCGAAGATGATGATGAAAGCACCGGCTATGGAGGTGGTAGTAGAAATTCGGGAAGAAACAGTAGTCTTGCATTAAACAGCTATCGAAATGCACAAAGCACATTGGACAATTTCTATCAGGACAACAATTCGGAAACAATGGAGCTTCGCAAGCAATTGGACGAGTTGAAAGAACAACTAGCCGATAGAGATATGCCAAAGCCTACAACCGTAGATGACCAGATTGCATTAATGGAAAAATCTTACCAGATGGCGGCAAAATATCTCCCGACAAATACGAATCCCAACACAGCAGAACAACCTGTACCCGCAACAAATGGTACCACTTCAGTGGTTTCGGGTGCTAGTAAAAAAGAGCATTTTGTATCATTTACTGCTGCAAGGAAGAATACCGTATCTGCTTTATATCGGGAGCCTACAGATAGTGAGTTTTTGGAAAATTGGAGTGAAACTCGAAACAGAGGGTTTTATACCGCAGGTACTACCGAACAAGTAGTACAGCCCAAAAACAGTATCAAAGCCTGTGTACACGATGCGCAGACAGTGGTTGGCGAAACGGGTGTTCGTTTGCGATTATTAGAACCAGCAAAAACACCAAGTCGTACTATTCCGCAGGGAACGATTGTAACCGCTAATGCCAAGTTTCAAAGCGGACGTTTACAGCTTAAAATTACCTCTGTTGAACTGGAAGGTAATATCATTCCGGTTGATATCACTATCTATGATATAGACGGACAACAAGGCCTGTATGTTCCATATTCTCCCGAAATGAACGCCCTTACTGAAATGGCTGGCAACATGAGTCAGCAATCAGGGACAAGTCTTATGCTCACGCAGAATGCCGGACAACAAGTTGCTGCCGATTTGAGCCGTGGTGTAGTGCAAGGAATTTCGGGCTATTTCGCCAAGAAAGTACGAACGCCAAAAGTTACCTTAAAGGCAGGTCATCAGGTCTTTCTCGTTTCCAAACAATAATGTTGAACTCAAATAAATAAAATAATGAAAAATCTTTTTAAAACCTTTTGGGCGGTTGCCCTGACTATCGGCTTTGCCGTAACCTCTTTTGCACAGGATAGTGCAAATACAAAAACACCGCTTGCAATGGGCAAGATAGAACCTTATCGTATGGAAGTTACCTACGATAAAACTTCACATTTGATTTTCCCTACCGCAATTCGTTATGTGGATTTGGGAAGTGAGTACCTGATTGCTGGAAAAGCAGAAGATGCAGAAAACGTATTGCGTGTAAAAGCATCGGTTCGGAATTTTGAAGCCGAAACCAACTTTTCCGTCATTACCAATGATGGTCGTTTTTACTCTTTCAATGTATATTACAGTTCTTACCCGGTAGCGTTGAGCTACGACCTGCTAACAATGCAAAAAGCTGTAGATAAATCCAATGGAAACGATGTGCTGTTTGAAGAATTGGGCAACAATTCTCCGTCTTTGGCTGGCTTGTTATTGGAAACCATTTACAAGAAAGATAAGCGTATTGTAAAACACATCGGGGCAAAGAGCTTTGGTATTCAGTTTATCCTGAAAGGTATCTATATCCACAACGGGAAATACTATTTCCATACAGAATTACGAAACAAAAGCAATGTACCGTTCAATATTGATTTTATCAATTTCAAGGTAGTAGACAAAAAGGTAGCCAAACGTACCGTAGTACAGGAACGACCTATGATACCGCTTCGCACTTATAAGCCTTTGGAAGACGGAATAAACGGACAATCTACCGAGCAAAATGTTTTTCTGTTAGACCAGTTTACCATTGCCGACAATAAGGTGTTGCTGATTGAAATCTTTGAGAAAAACGGCGGACGACACCAAACGCTTCAGGTGGAAAATTCGGACTTGATCAAAGCCCGTGTAATCAATGATATGCACCTGAAATTTTAATAACCTTTTAAAGCAATTACAATGAAAAAATATATCTACACCGTGATGTTGCTCTTTATGACCATTACAGTAACACAGGCACAAAGAATGCTACCTAAACAAAAAGGTTTGGAGATAAGCACAGGCATTTTGTCTGATGATAAAATCAGCAACGATTATTACATCAATGTAGCAATGACCGTAAACGGCAAAAACGGTAACTATCAGCTTTGGGCGTTGGAATACACGCATCAATACCACGATTATAAAGACCTCCGTATACCGCAGGAAACCTATACGGCAGAAGGAGGTTACAGTTTCTTTTTATTAGGTGATGCCCGTAAGAATATCACGCTAAATGCCGGGATAACAGGTGTTGTTGGTTACGAAAACATCAACCGTGGCGAAACGATGCTGTATGATGGTGCGAAAATAATGAGTGAGGATAATTTCATTTACGGTGCCGGTGGTCGCCTGACCTTTGAAACGTACCTGTCTGACAGATTTGTATTGGTTTTGCAAGGGCGTACCAAAGTGTTATGGAGTACAGATTTGCGACAGTTCCGACTGTCCGCAGGTGTGGGATTAAGGTTTAACTTTTAAAACATAAAACGATGATAGCAATATTTAATAAATTCAGAATAGGATTACTAGCGATATATGTACTATTGGCAATCTTTACAGCTTCGGTTACTTTGGTATCTTGTAGCAAAGATGATGAACTCGAAATAAAGAACGATTTTCCTTTCGAGGTCAATGTAATGCCAGTGCCTAAAGATGTTACCAATGGGCAGACCGTTGAGATACGCATTACCATACAGCGTACAGGAAATTACAGCAACACACAATATTTCCTACGCTACTTCCAATTCGACGGACAAGGTACTTTGCAGTATTATAATGAGCCTCCGTATCTTCCGAATGATTTGTATCCTTTGGCATCGGAACAATTTCGATTGTATTATACTTCAACTTCAGCAGTTTCACAATCCTTTGACGTTTGGATTTCGGATAGTTTTGGGAACGAAAAACAATTGAGTTTTCAGTTCAATAGTAGTGATTAAAAAGAAAAAGAAATCCTGTCATAAAAAGGCAGGATTTCTTTTTTAGGATAATGAGTGGGAAAATTATTTTGTAAATTTAAAATGTGAATTTAAAGTGATTTTGTTATGATTTCTTCATTGGTTATAGGGATAATATCTTTAGTTGCAGGTTTGGCACTCCGTTACTGGATTAACCGAAGAAAGTTTTATAGAAGAAGTCACTCTGGTGCAGAGGGCTTTTCGTCTTATGAAAAGCAGGTCACCATTAAGTTTCTTGAACGAGTTGGTAAATGGATAGCTTATGCACTGATTATTTTCGGGCTGTTGTCAGTGTGGGTTTACTCTCGTGAAAAAAAGGCAATAAAAACAGAGCAATCAAATCAAAAATAATTTCTAATTACATTTTTAGGAGAATCGGATATCTAAAAGGTTATCCGATTTTTTGTTTTTAAAAGAGATAAAGATTGATAAGGGTTACAATTATAGAGAGAATGCTAATCAATTAAAACGACTTTAGTATATTTACTTAGTAAAATAAGACAACAAGACAATAAGTAGGAACGCTCACGCTAGGCGTGGGCGCTCGCTTATTCGTTGTCGGGTATACCAGTGCCTCAGTATCGATAAGTTGTAGTTGCCTACGCTTCTTTTTTGTGCAGGCAATCCATTAATTTGATACGAGAATAAATATGGAAACTGGTACATCACAACAAAAAATCACCCTTGCTTTTATCGATGGCAAAAGCCCAATTTTGGATCTGATTTACAACGAACTCATAGCTTCAGGAATTGAAGTGTTGTTTAGATCGGAAAGTATTAAAGATGGATTAATTCAATTATCTGATTTAAAATCTATACCAAAGGTTTGTATTATTGACATTGATTTTTACGACAAGAATATACTGGAACAGCTACAGAAATTGAGATCAAAATATCCATCGATTAAGCTACTTGCTCATAGTGATATTGACGATGAGCAAGTAGGCAAGGCTCTTTTGGATATTGGTTTTTCAAATTATCTAATTCTTGGTAGTGACGTAGATAATTTTAAAAAAGCCATTGACAAGGCTGTCAATGGCTAGGATTTATAGATATCTTTCAATTAATTTAAAATTGTCAAAATTTTCAGTGTATTCATCTATATTTTTCTTAAAGACGATTTCTGTTTCATCTATTTTTTCAACATATTCGATAAGTTCTTCAATTTCATCAAAACTAAATCCGTATTTAATTAACCATATTTCAGTCTCATTATTAGTACCGTATTTTATATAATTGCTTAAAACTTGTGCTCTAATATCATTAGTTTTTTGAAAATATAATATAAAGGCACTTGACAAAGGATCTTTAAGGGATAATGACAACACTTTGTCTATATAATCATAGGTATCATATATTATCTTGTCAAAATCAATATCAACTATATTGGTATCTCTTGGAAATAATGAAACTGGTCGTTTAAAGGTCTTATTTGGCAAAGGTTCTGCGATGCAAGAAAACCTAACTTTTTTCTTTGATAATAATAGTCTAAATTCTCTAGAAGTTATCTCTTTTTTTAATAATTGTCTTCTCAATGCCCTCCTATAATCTTTTTCTGACAAAAAAGCATGTCGTAATGAAATAATTTCAGCAAACGATTTACCTTGAATTTGCCAGAGTAAAATTGGAATAGACGTACTGAGAACATTTTTTTCTCCATTTGATAACTCAGTACGTCTAAGATGTGCTTTATATATATTTTCAAACGATATTTTAATTTTTTTTCTTTGATCATCTTCTAGTCTATAATATTCCTTTACAGTTAACGGTTGTGATTGCTTATTTAGAAATTTATCTAAGATAAAAACTATTTCGTCATCAAGGTTTGCACCTGATATCCGTTTAATCTGGCTCTCAGTAAGCTGTAAATCAACATTAAAGGTGTCATTTTTAATTGCGTCAACAATATCTATAAAATCTTCATTGTTGGGATCTGTTGTGTCATCTAAATTAGATGTAGTTGTTAACTTCGACTCTTTATTTAGCCTTTCTATAAAGAGCTTTTTGTTTTTTTTCTCTATCACTACGTAACCGAAGTCAAAACAATCATTTTCAGTTGTTGTCCGTCCAGCTCTACCAATCAAATTTTTTAGATTAAGAGTTTTTTGATCTTCGTTTCCAGTAAATGTGAAATTATTGATCCAGACTATATCGAAAGGCATATTAATGCCTTGAATTAAAGTTGATGTTGAAAAGCAAATTTTTGCATGATGTCCATTAACGAAATCTTCGATTATTAAACGAGCTTTAAGCGGTATTGAACCATGATGGATAACAATTCCTCGTTTCATTAAATAAATTAATACAGAGTTTTTTTCTCGGTCATCTTTTGTTCCCAAAAACTCTTCAAGTTTACTGATATAAGATAAACCTTTTTCATCTGAAATTTCAGGACACAATTCAATATACTCGGCAAAAGTTTCAATAAAACTCCCATCATATATTTTTGATTTAGATATATAAATTAAAGCTGTACCATTATTTTGAATGATCTCTTTAACAATATTATTATCTATACCTCTTCCTTTTATTCTATCGTCGAAAGGCGAAAAGTATTTAAAACCATTATCAAAATGCTCAATGTATATTTTTCCGACAGTCTTTTGATTGTATGTTTCTGAATCTGTGTTGTTTGTAATGTCATGTTTTTTGAATTGAGCATCTGGGTTGAGTACAAATGGATGAGTAAAAATTTTTTTAACATTTTTTAGCTTTTTATCAATTCTCCTAACCAAAGAATCAAATTTCATTCCTCTAATTCCTTCTTCTGAAATCTGAGCCTCGTCCAATAATATTAGTTCTAAATTTAGATTATCTATATTCCTGAAAATCTCTTCACCCCGTTCAGGAGTAATAATATAAATTCTGTTTTTTGTGCGCTTAGTGTTGACAATTTCAATGAATTGAAGTACTAATGTTTCCTTAGAAACTAATTTTTTAACTTTTATTAAGTATTCTGAAAGTAATGCTCGTGATGGCAAAATAATAATTATATCTCCCTTGGATTCTTTTATCAGTTCTTGAAATAGAAAAGATTTCCCTGCACTTGTTGGAGCAGAAAACGAAAAATTGGTGTATTTCTTTATTGAATTATACGCATCGGCTTGAACAGGTGTAAAATTATGCCCTGTTTCTTCAATTATTGATTCAGCATATACATTATATATTGTTTCGATGAACGAATTAGGTGTGCTTGTTTTGTAAAACAGTCCCATAAGAAACATTAATTTCCCTTCATATTTTTTAAAATCTTCTGGTATATATTTTTTTAAATACGATAAAGATTCTAAATGACTGTTGCTGACAGGTCCATATTTATGAAAGTCAAAAAGAATTTCTTTAATAGTTTGTTCATCAACCTTCTGCTGAAATAAAATGTTACTTAACATAATTCTACCGCGATTAAATATAATTCTTTGTGTTTAATTATCTCTTTAATTGGTTTAGAATCAAGAGCATTATTCAATATCGTGATAATACTAGCACTATTGAAAGAAAATGCCGCGGCATATCCCTTTTCATCATTAATGATGTTGTTTTTTGTAGTTTCGTCTAAAAATGGTTGTAACCAAAGTAATTCTCCATTATCTCTATCATTAATAAAATTATTTATTTGTACTAATGCTTCAGGTCTTGGAGTATCATTTGTGCTAAACTTTGCTTCTCCAAATATTAAATAATTAGCAGAACTAATGCTGTGAAAGTCAAAACCAGGATTACCAGATATTTTTTCTTTCAATAGTTCGGCTAGAGGTATTTTTTTATGTAGGAATTTAACTTCCAACGCGTGTTGTGCTGAGTATGAAACAATATATTCGCCAATATCCGTATTCACAGTAGTTGAAACTTTTGCAATTATTTCATTAACTATCTTGTTAATAGTTTTTTCAGCATTTGCTTTAAAAACTTTCTTGGAAATTTCATCCAAATTATTTATCCAACTCGTATCAGAAATATTAGTTTCTATTTCTTTAATGATAGGCTTAAAATCATCAATTTTTATATGAATGCAGTTAATATTGCATTCAGAACCAATTGGGAGTTTACTAAGTATTTTATTATCAATATGGTTAATATTCATTAGTGGTTCTGATTTATAATTACTTATTTTTGGTCAAATAGAAATTCAATAACGAATCTTGCTACAAATAACAAACTTACTGAATTAAAGCAATGTTTAAACAACTAGCAAACAAAAATCTATCCTAACCAAGCGACGTTCTTTTGCTTCTCCTATGTTTGTATAATATAATCTAAGTGAAGAAGGGCGAGAGCAGATTTTGCTTTAAATAGCCTTATGGTATATTCAAGAAAAGAGACTGCCTCCTCTTCTTTAACCTTTTAGAATCTGAACAGAATGTAAGGAATTTGCTCATTATTATGAGTTTAATAGCCAGTATATCCAGTCAGGAGAAAAGATGAAGGAAGGTTATCACTTACCTAAACCATATAAGATGAAGGTATTATTAAAGCAGACAGTAGGAATTGATGTTGCACAAAATGAATTAGTTGTATCGCTTGGTAGAATGGATGAACAGATCAGCATAGAAGTCTATGGCTACAAAGTATTTCCCAATACTAAAAAAGGGTTTTCAAGTCTTGTATCGTGGGTAAATAAACAGACATCAACTACAACAGAAGTACGGTACGTAATGGAAGCAACAGGAGTTTACCATGAATCCTTAGCCTACTATCTTTACAGTATTCAAAAACAAGTCAGCATCGTTTTGCCAAACAAGATCAGTAATTATGCAAAAACACTTGACATAAAAACCATTACTGACAAGAGCGCTTCACAAGCGATTGCTAGATTTGGTTTGGAAAGGCAATTGGAAGTATGGCAACCTCCTTTAAAAATATTTAATGATTTGAGACAGCTTTGTCGGGAACGTGAGCAGCTTGTACATGAGCGTACAATGTTGAAAAATCAACTGCACGCAGAACGTACTTCTGCAACTTCAAGTGAAAGCTCAGTTAAACGAACTAAAAAAAGAATAGCTCTTATTGATTTGCAGGAAAAGCAGATAAGAGAAGAAATTGCTATCCTTATCAAAGGAGATCAAACTCTAGTAGAAAAGATGAAAATAGTATCTTCAATTCCGGGAATTGGAAATCTGACTGCTGTAACAATTATCGCTGAAACCAACGGATTCGAGTTAATAAAGAATAAAAGACAGTTGGTCAGTTATGCAGGATTAGATGTAAGAGAAAAGACATCTGGAACCTCAGTGAAATCCAAACCTCGAATTTCCAAGCGGGGTAATAGGAATTTAAGAAAGGTAATGCACTTTCCAGCATTAGCTGCAATTAGGACTGATGAAAGGTTCAGAGATATTTTCTTAAGAATGGTTTCAAGGCATGGTATCAAAATGAAGGCTATAGTTGCCATCCAAAGAAAACTCCTAGAATTGACTTTTATATTATGGAAAAACAATTCTTATTATAATTCAGAACACCAGCATCAAATCATTCCGTTTCAGGAAGTAGCGATGTAAATAAAGAGAAGCTTAATTCTCTATCGATAATTTGTTTAAGAGGTTGGCTTTAGCTTATAACCCCCGAACCATTTTTGTGTTTATTTAAATCTAATATTTAAACTTAGTTTAAAAGTAAAAGGCTGAAATGCACAAAAAAACATCGAAAACCATAGAAAAAATCTGATAGCTTTCGATGTAAACTTAAATATACCAATGTTACTTATTAGTCATTACTTTGTAGGTAGGATCTTCGATAATATTCACATCTATAACTGTTTCAGCATTTTTCAGTAACTGTCTGCAATCTTGGCTTAAATGTCGTAAATGTAGTTTTTTACCTTCCTTGTGATACTTCTCCGTAATTTTATTTAAAGCTTCAATAGCAGACATATCAACTACTTTACTTTCCTTAAAATCAATTACAACTTCATTCGGGTCATTTAGTACGTCAAATTTTTCAATAAATGCGGCAGTAGAACCAAAGAACAGCGGTCCAAAAATTTCGTAATGCTTTACACCATCTTCATCTACATACTTTCTTGCACGTATTCGTTTGGCACTTTCCCAGGCAAATACAAGAGCTGAAATAACTACACCTATCAAAACGGCTAAAGCTAAATTGTGTAATAGTACAGTTATAACTGCTACCAGCATACCAATAAAAATGTCGTGTCGAGGCATTTTATTAATAATTCGAAAGCTAACCCACTCAAATGTGCCTATAGCTACCATCATCATCACCCCGACTAATGCCGCCATTGGAATTTGTTCTATTACAGGACCTGCAACCAGAATGATCAATAAGATTGCAATTGAGGCAATTATTGCAGAAAGTCTGGCTCTTCCACCGGCTCCGATATTCACTAAAGTCTGAGCAACCATTGCACATCCACCCATTCCTCCGAAGAAACCGTTGGTGATATTTGCTATGCCCTGTGCGGCAGCCTCACGGTTAGATTGTCCTTTTGTGCTGGTTATTTCATCAACCATATTAAGCGTTAACAGACTTTCAATCAACCCAACACCTGCCATTACTAAGGCGTAGGGGAAAATAATTTTCAGGGTTTCCAGATTAAACGGTATTCCTGGAATATGAAATGATGGCAGTGAACCACCTACTGAAGCTATATCAATTACTTTTTTAGTATCAATACCGAAAAAATATACGATACCGAATACAACAATTATCGCTACTAACGATGCAGGAACCGCCTTTGTAAATTTTGGTAATATAAATACAATTGCTATGGTTAACAACGTCAATCCCGCCATTAAATAGAGGGCAGAACCCTGCATCCAACCTTCTATTCCGTTTTCTACTTCTTTAAATTGTGCTACCTGTGCCATGAAAATGATTACTGCAAGACCATTTAAAAAACCGTACATTACCGGTTGCGGGATCAGGCGTACAAATTTACCAAGTTTAAAAATTCCTACTAAAAATTGCATAAGACCTGCCATTATAACGGCAGCAAAAAGATATTCCACCCCATGTGATGCTGCCAGTGCAATAAGTACAACAACAGTCGCTCCGGCGCCCCCGGAAACCATTCCCGGTCTGCCCCCTAGAATTGCGGTTACAATACCCATTAAAAAGGCTGCATAAAGACCTGTCAATGGCGATAGCCCCGCTAAAATAGCAAACGATAAAGACTCTGGTATCATGGTCATGGCAACTGCAAGACCTGCAAGAATTTCATTCTTGTAATTAATTTTCTGTTTGAAATCAAACAAATTGATAATTTTCTCCATAAAAAATTATGTTTAAATATGTAAAATTTGAATAAAAAGTGGGTACACTGAAGTAAAATCTTCGGGTACGATAAAAAAGCCAATAAATTAAAATTGGGAAATAAAACAGTTTAGCCTAAGATCAAGGCGGCGTAACTTGAGATGATATTTGTACTGTTCTTTTCATTAAGTTACGCAAAAGTACAATTTAAAGTCATTTTACACAATTTATCACTAAATAAAACTAAAAAAAATTGTTTTACAACACAGAATCTTTTCTTTGGTCGATGCGTGGAAAGAAAAGAAGTCATATCATAAACGACAAAAAGGGATAACGAATATCCCTGCAAAACAGATCGCAACCTGTTTGATGAAATGTGACGTGAGGACGGTTCGTAGCCTTACATTTTGGCAAAGTGGTTGTTCCGCTTAGATGCAAAAAGACTGCCCCGACCTTCGGGAGGGAGTGTCTTTTTGCCGCCCGATTTCGGCTATCGGGCGACTAATATTGGTTGTGAGCGAAAATCTTTCAGATTGACAAAAAAGCCTCTATATTCCGTCAATCCATTACGAAATAAACCCCATAACAAAGAACTGCCCATTTGAGCCAATGACGAATTGATATACAAATCCTGTTTTTCCAATGCTTCAGCTAAACTGCAACTTGGTGTGTCGTCTTGCTGTTCGGACTGCTTCAGCAAATCGCCAAATTCTTCTGTAACCATTGGCAGATTAGAAACGGTTTCGTATCTGTCGGAATTGGGTTGTTTTATATCTCCTATGGTTGATAACAATACTTGTCCAGTATGTTGGCTGTTTCCATAATCCAACCAATACTTTGGTTTATGGTGGTAATGCTTTCCGTTGTCCAAAGCTTTCAATATTTCGGCAATACCAAATCTTGCTTTTACACTATCTACACAGGTAATAAAGATTGTAGCCAGTGCGTTTTCGGGAACTTTTCCGAAACTATCCTTTTCAAACCTTTGCGTTTCGGCTTTCCAGTTTGTACCTGTAAAGCGGTTGGCTCGGTTGATGAGAGCAACGGATTTATATAGCCCAACCTCACACTCTGCAAAACGCTGTCTACCCAAATTTGCTTCTGTGATAACATCATCATCCCAAAGACGAACGGACAATCCTGCGTGTCCTAAAGCTATTAAACTGTGGTTCATTTCCATTAAGGCGGTCAAAACCTTTGAGCCTGTGCCACCTGCACCGATAAGGTTTATGGATATGGGATTGGTAGCGTTTATCAAACTATTGTCCGTAAAATGGACTGTTATTTTTTCGTTGTTCATCGCAATATGTCTTTTAAGGTTAGATTATTTTTTGTCAATACTTCCATTGGAAAGGCTTCACCTGTGGCAATTAAATTTTCCCAAAGGCTTACGCAATTTCCATTTATCGGGTTATGACCGTGCATTAAATGACTGAAATAGCTGTTAAAGAAAAAACCTTCCCATTTGTTTATAAATTCTTCCAATGAAGCGGTTTTCTTTATGCGTACATCAACTGTACCCATACATACATTGCCGTCCTCATACACGTTAAAAAAAGGAGCATTGTACAGCTTTGTTTTTATTGTAGGTCTTCTGCTATTTGGTAAGGCAAAAACGGCTAAACCGTTTCGGTTTGCTACCCACAACATGGGCGGTACATTGGCTTTGCCTTTAAGTATGCCCAGACTTTCTACAAAATACATTTCCCTTTGTGTGGCTTTGGTAAACCATACTAATTTGTTTGCATTAGGCTCAAAGTATAAAACCTCATTGCTTAATATTCCCTGCGGTTTCAATAACGGTTCTTTTTCCTCTTTGGCGGTCTTCAAAGCCTTAGCCAGTTGGTTAGCTTCCTTTACGGTCAAAGGGTGTGCATTAATAGGCATACCGTTTTTATCCATATCAAAATGCTCTACATAAGTATCGTTACCCTTTCCGGTAGTCTGATAAAATACCAATGCCGATTTTGGATAGTACAATGTTCCGAAATCCTGTGTTATATCGTTCATAGCTTTGTTTTTAAAAATTATTCAAAATGTATGTCAATTCATTTATCATCGGTAGCAAACGGTTTTCAAAATCCAAAGTATTGGCGGTTATATCACTTCCGTCAAACCGTTTGATAATAATGGGTTCTTCCATCTGTCCGTATTCCTGTAATTCGCTATTTACAGATTCTACCACATTATCCATAAGCCAGCCTGTACCGTCTGCACAGAATGAAACATACTTCTCCATTGAAATGATATTTTCCATGTCTTCTTCATTGGCTTCGCCATTTGGTCGGGCATTGCGGAATACGTTTGTATTAGGGTACTGCTGATAAATGGCATAGGCTTCCTGTGCTACTTTAAAGCAATCAGCATCAATCTTATCTTTCGATTTAAAACGGTTTAACCGTTCTTTAAAGAGCCTTAAATTAGCTTCGTTGTAAATTTTCTGTTCCATACGGTCGCCAATCCATTCTGCTTGTGCAAATTCGCTGAGGTAGGCTTCTGTATCTTCTCCGTAATCATCTTCGGTTACCCAATCTTTGTGCATTTCATACATCCAGTACAGGTAACTACTTTCCTGTCTGTAGTATGGAATGTCGGCAATGTGGTACAAATAACTGCAAACTGACAAAAACAGTTGAGCGGTATGTTTTCGCTTTGGGTCTTTCAACCAACGAAATAAGGGTATTACAGGAATGTAATACAGGGTTGCACCAGTATTATATCTTTCCTCGCTTGTAAAAAACACTTTCTTGCTATCCTGTATCAGTCTGATTTCTTCCCAATCCGTTATTTTAAGTTTTAGCTGTTCTTCGGTGTCTTTTAAAGCCAATGCGATATTGTAGGGGTAGCCGTAAGATTGCGTTGATTTCGGAATGATACCGTAATGCTCTGCCAATTGAGAAAGGGAACTATAAAAATCCCTTTCCATTTTAGCATTATCCCTGCAAGCCTGTACGGTTTCTGTTTCGTTCAGTCTTGGGAGAAACGAAGTCCTTAAAAAACCATTGGCAACATGGCTACTGGTACGGACTGCTGTTTGTCCTTTTGGATTTCGTTTGCGTCTTTCGGTCGTTGCATCCAGTTTGCAAACTCGCTCAACTGACGGTGCAATTGCTTTTGCTTGGGTTCTTGGGGCATTTGGAATGTTCCCGATACGGTATGTCGTTGCATAAGTCATTGTTTTACTGTTTTAGTTTAACCTTTTGTTCCCATTGCACTTTCAAAGCGGTACTGTACGGTATCGTCCTTGATTTGTGGTGCTGATACTTTTGCGGTAGTCAGAATGGGGTATGTATTGGAATAAAAATTCATTACTGCCTGTACACTCCATTGCGGTTCGGGGTCGTTGAGTTTGATTTCCTGCCCCTTATCATTCAATATAAAAACTCGTTGTAATTGCGTTGCTAATAACATAACATTTGATTTTAGGGTTAATACTTTTATTCTTCTTCTCCTGCTTCATCAATCGGGTAATCGTCTGTAACTACTGCCGATTGTATCGGTTCGGGTGCTTCTTCCGTAGTACCGAAAAGGCTCGGTGTGGCAAACTTGTCCGATAGTGAAGTTTTGCGTTTGCGTATGGCTTCTGCATAGTCGGGAAAATCGACAGGGTTCGGCACTTTCATCCACGCTTCACGGAATTTGCCCTCTTTTTCCAGTTCGTCTGCCTTTGCCATAGCTTCTTTATACTTCTTGTCCCTGGCTTCCTTTTCTTTCTTCTCCTTATCGGCTTTTTCCTTTTCCATTGCCGATTGTTTTTTGACTTCCTCCATTTGTTTTAAGAACTTTTCCATATCCACCATCAAACCCGAAACGGTCTGTACTGGTGCGGTTATCTGTTCAAAAAATCCCTCATCAAACTCCTGTGCGGTAGCATTGAATGTAAGGGGCGGAATAAGGTTTTTTGCACTATCCCCGCATTGTTCATTGTTAAGCATAACCGATACGATTAGCTTGGTTTCTGCTCCCTTTGAAATGTTCAGTTGCAATACTCCTGTAAAGTCCAACTGCTGTATCTGATTGAAAAAATTTGTGTTCATCGTTCTAATTTTTTTGTTTATCCTCTAATCGTTTTTTCTTAGCTGTCAGTTTATTGAACATATCTGTCCAGTAGGCGTTCTGTCTCTTGTCGAACTCTGAAAAACTTTCGTCCTCGTGTCTGTAACCAGTGAACCGCTTGCTAATCTTTATGGCTTCATCAAGGTCAGTGACTTCGATAGAGCATCCGTTTAAATCCGTTACTTTCATAGCAATGATAATTTGCGTTCCAAAAGCGTTTCCAGTATTTCGCAATCACTTTCATAAGTTTCCCCCTCAAAATGGTAAGTGTCTGTATCTTCATCAAAATCATACGCTTCTATGTCTTCATCGCTCAAACATACATCGTCCAGTATGCCGTTTTGATAGGTTGCTCTACCATATATCCCGTTTCCCATTTCCTCATAATCCTGTACAAAATCAACTTGGTATCGGTCTGCTATGCTCCGCAGTATCTCGGAGTTAGGCGACCATTTGGTTTCGTACTGAAAATTTCCTTCATCGCCCTCGTTCCAGTAGATATTGAAGAAATACCCACCGTTCGTACTGTCTGAAAAGTCGGGCAATTGCCCTTCTTCGGCTTGCTCTTCCTTTTCCTTTAAGATTTGGAAAAGTTGTTGTATCTGTGTGATTGCTTCGGGTTTTCCCTCGAACACAACCGTATTACTACACCAGTTCGCCATTGCTGTTATCATTTAAGGTTATTTCAATCATTTTTTGTTCTCCGAAAAGCAGGTGTATAGCCTGTTTTAGTTGGTGGTTACATTCGGGTTTTTCCGCATATTCTATCAAGCTATTTGAAACAAATATGGCATTGTAACCGTCAAAAAGTTGGTCAGAAAATACTCTTGGGTTTCGCTGTAACATCACGTTGTACTGCTTTAAAATTCTTTCGGTATTCTCTACAAGACCAAACCAAAAATTGGCTGTAATAAGGGTTTTATCTGCCCATATACTCCGCATATATTCCTCGTGTTTTCTGAAACGCTCGGTTTCCTGCTGTATAAAAAGGCTTATTTCCTTAAGGTTTTTGGAAAACAGTTTTGCCAGTATATATCCCTTTTCCACATTGTTCATTTCTTCTAATGCTTTCATTGTAATGCTTTTTAAAGGCTACCACCGTTTGTAAGGCGGTAGCCTGTCGTTTAATTAATTGAGTTGAAAAACGTCTGCACCGACTTTCTGAAAAGAGGTACATAATTCAAATGCTTTCTGTGATTTCAGTTGAGCAGTACCACCCATTACAATACTCTGTAATTTGGCTTCGTTGTCTTTGTAATTTCTTACGTTCTGATAGTAGCCTGTTACCGCATTGTATGCTCCGAACAATGTACCTTTGGTGGTTTCCATTTGTTGGGTATCGCTTATCATTGCATAAGCAAAAGCATCTTCAACAACGTTTTTGAATACGGTGGAAACTTCATCTTCCGCACCTTTTTTCAGCAGTTCCAATGTTTCCTTATTTGGGCAAAGTGCCAATTGGATTAGCTTTTTAACTTCTTGGTCTGATACCTTGACTTTCGTCCACTCATTGAAAATCCCTTCTAACTGGTCGCTGAACTGGTTAGCAAGTCCCATAACTTTATGTGCGTTGTCTAAACGTTGTTTTGCTCCTGCGGTGTGCTTGATGCGTACCACATTGCTCATATTGCGTAAAGAAGCATTTAAGGTATTTTGGCAAACAATTCGGATAGGTGTAAAAGCGGCTGTAATACTTCCGCTACCGTCATGCGAAGTGGTTAGAAAAATGTATTTTTCTGTCACATCATCGCCATTGCCCACACGGATATAACTCGGCAATTTGGCTGTAATAAAAATGCGTTCACCGTTGCCCAAAGCTCCTGCGGTTTCGTATAAAATGCCGTCCGTACCGCCTACAATACTGTCAAAGAATGAAAAAGCATCTCTGTTTTGTACGATATGGTAGTCTTTACCCACAACACCCACAACCGCATTGTTATCGGTGCGTATGTTGGCGAAATAATTAGGTACTTCCAGTTCGCTATTTCCAATCTCGATACCGTTAGCAGTTTCTATAATGCCTGAGCTTTTTGTAAAGAGTGGAGATTTTACCACTTCATAATCTAACCCTGCGTGTCTGATTGCTTGTTCGCTTGTTGGGTAATCCTGTACGATTTTCCCCAAACCGTGCCACGCTTTTTCCTTTACGCTAAAGAATGAGTAACGTCCTGTCTTGCTGTTGAAATTGATATTATGTGCCATGCTGTTGAAATTTTAAAAGTTTGAAAAATGAGTATTTGATAGCTGTTAAAATGGTAGGTCATCTTCGGTTTGCTCCGCCTTAACCTTACCTTTGTTATTGTCAGTAGCCTGTGTGGTTTCTGTTTTCCTGCTACCTCCGTGCAGTTTGATTTGCGAGGTATGAAAATTCAGTCCTGCTTTTGGTTCTCCGTCATTTCCTGTCCACGCTCTTATACTTACTCTGCCTGTCAGTTCTACCAGTGTGCCTTTTGTGAGTAGTCTGGCTACTTTGGGAGTTATCCAGTACGAGCAGTCGAAATAGGTTGTTTGCTCTATGCGTTCGCCCTGCTTGTTTTTGTAGCTGTCGTTTGTTGCTACTGAAAAGTTTACTACTTGTTTGTCCTGTGACGTTGTGCGTACTTCCGCATCCCTTGTCAGTCTTCCTGTGATGTTCATGATTTTCGATTTTTACGTTGTTAAATTCCTGTTTGATTTTTTTTGATTTGATTTTATTCGGCAATGAGAGGAGGTGCTTGTTTTCGTTTCACTTTTTCCATTTCCAATGCTGATATTTTTCATTTCTGACATTTTTTTTATTCGTGTAAAGAGCCGGAGTATGCTTTGTTTCGTTTCACGAGCATAAAAGGTTAGTGTTTAGCAGCAGCAAGGTTTTGTCAAAAAAATACGACCCGCATGGGTGGAGATTATTTTGCAAACCCAAAGGGCACGACCTTGCTGTTGCGTTATGAACACTGAAATACCTTTGCTCTTGAAATGGGACAAAACCAGCATACCGGCTCTTGGATAAAAAACAATGTGGAAGCCAGTGGAAAAGGCATTGGATAATGACCCGATGCGTGTAGAAAACACGCAGCCATCGAAGCTGAATTTTACAACACTTTAGTGTTCAATCAGTAGCTTATTATTTGCTATCTCATTCGGTCGCCAATAATATATGGTCAAATACTGCCTTTAAAAGACAAAGACTACATCTTTGGGCTTTCGCTTTAAAATCATACATAATTTCAAAATCCATATTTTCTAATAGGGTTGGTTATGAGAGATAATTCACAAAAAACTAAGGTTACCGCTGAAAAACTTAAGAAAGTTCTGAAAGGTGATAAGACGGAAATGTCAAATGAAGATGCTACGAGAATGCTTCAGTTTTTAAGAAAACTAGCACAGATCGCTGTAAAAAAATATTTGGAAAGATGAGAGTAAGCAGAGAGCCCATTGCAGACATTTATGTACGTGTAAGCACAGATGAACAGGCCGATAAAGGTTACTCGCAACGTAACCAGGAAGAAATGCTACGCAAATACTGTGAAAGCCATTCCATAGAAATACGTCATGTCATATACGAAGACCATTCTGCCAAAACCTTTAATAGGCCTGAATGGAAAAAATTGATAGCTAATCTGAAGAAAAACAAGAATCGTATCGATCTTATTCTATTTACCAAATGGGACCGTTTTAGCCGTAATGCAGGCGATGCATACCAAATGATAAATCAACTCCGAGATCTCAATGTAGAACCACAGGCAATTGAGCAACCATTGGATCTATCAATACCAGAAAACAAAATGATGCTGGCATTTTACCTTGCAGCTCCAGAAGTTGAAAATGACAGGCGGGCATTAAACGTATTTTATGGTATGCGACGGGCGAAGAAAGAAGGAAGGTATATGGGGCTGGCTCCGGTTGGTTATAAGAACAAGATTGATGAGGCCGGAACTAAATACATTACACCAAAGGAACCAGATGCTTCCACCTTACGGTGGTCGTTTGAGCAATTAGCAAAAGGAACATACAACACCGAACAAATTTGGAAGAAAGCAAAGGAAAAAGGTCTAAAATGCAGCAAGAACGCTTTTTGGCAAGTAATAAGAAATCCACTTTATTGCGGAAAAATATTTATACCCACATTTAAAAATGAAGAGAGTTATTTTGTGCAAGGGCAACATGAAGCGATATTAAGTGAAGAGCTATTTGAACAAGTGCAGGACATTTTGGATGGTAGAGGTAGAAAATACCGCTTAAAGATTGAAACTCGTAATGAATTCCCACTACGAGGATTTCTGATCTGTCCAGAATGTGGAAAATTATTAACAGCAAGCCGTTCCAAAGGCAGAAACAAATATTACAATTATTATCATTGCTATAAAGGATGTTCTATGCGAATCGGTGCGGAACAATTAACTGAATTACTTGAAAATGAGCTAAGACGTTATGTACCTTCAAAAGAAGTATTAGAAGTCTACAGAGATATTTTAGTAGAGAGCTATTTAGAACAGACCAGGGACATTCAAACTTCAAAAAAACAAATTTCTGTACAACTGAAGGATTTAGAAAAGAGGGTATCGCATATCAGGGACTTGTTGGCCACTGACAAGATTGATGCTTCGGAATATCATGAGATAAAGAACCAATACAGTACGTCAATTGACCAGCTAAATAAAAAGTTTCAGGAAGTTTGTGGGCGAATACCAGATATAGACGAGCTGTTGAAAAATGACATTGCAGAATTTCTCAAGCTCGATAAGGTTTTGGAACAAAGCAGCAGTGAAGACTTCAGGGGATTTTTAAGCCTGATCTTTCCAGAAAAGTTGCTATTCGATGGGATATCGTTTTCAAAATCAAAATTCTGCACCGCTGTACAAATAGGTTATAGTTATATCTGATTATCCCAACTATAAAAATTACTGTAGAAAAAGCACCTATCAAAAATGCCCAAGTTGGGCATTTTTTTTTGGTTTATTCCGTACAGGATTGCATGAGATTTATCGCTGACAATCCTGAAAATCATTTTTAAATAAAACGGCTATTTTATACCAATATTCCTGAAAAGTAAGGGATTAGATGATATTGTTTTAGTAATTTAGTGCCAATGAAAGCCAACGAGTGCCATTAAGACAAAAGATACTGTTTAATACTTTGCAACGCAGTTTTTTTATCGGACAACTCTTAGGTCATATTATGTGCAATTTTAGATTTAAAGCGATGGGTTATATAGCAGACATTTACATACGAGTTAGTACAGACGAACAAGCTGATAAAGGTTATTCCCAAAGAAATCAGGAAGAGATGTTACGTAAATATTGTCTTAATCAGTCTATTGAGATAAGGGATGTTATTTATGAAGATCACTCAGCAAAAACATTCAATAGACCGCAATGGAAAAACCTTATCACAACGTTGAAAAAGAAAAAGAATCATGTGAACCTTATCCTTTTCACGAAATGGGATCGTTTCAGCAGAAATGCTGGTGATGCCTATCAAATGATTAACATTCTTCGCGGGTTGGGCGTAGAACCGCAGGCGATAGAACAACCACTTGATTTGTCTATCCCTGAGAATAAAATGATGCTGGCATTTTATCTTGCGGCTCCTGAAGTTGAAAATGACCGTCGTGCATTGAATGTATTTTACGGAATGCGCCGAGCGAAGAAAGAGGGGCGCTATATGGGATTAGCTCCTGTAGCATATGAAAATAAAACTTCCGAAAATGGAAAGAAATTTATTGCACCGAAAGAGCCTGACGCTTCCGTTTTAAGGTACGCATTTAAAGAAATAGCGAAAGGTATATTCAATACCGAGCAGGTGTTTAAGCAAGCGAAAGAAAAGGGATTGAAATGTAGCAAGAATGCTTTTTGGCAGGTTATACGAAATCCATTGTACTGTGGTAAAATATTCGTTCCCCAGTTCAAAGACGAAGAAAGCTGTTTCGTTGATGGGCAACACGAGGGAATCATATCTGAATCGCTCTACTATGAAGTACAGGACGTATTAGATGGACGCGGACGAAACTATCGTCCCAAGATAAAAACCATTGATGAGTTTCCGGTTAGAGGATATTTGGTTTGCCCTGAATGCAGTAAGTTATTGACTGGAAGTAAATCAAAAGGTAGAAACCGTTACTATGCATATTATCATTGTATCGGAGGATGTACGCATCGTGTGAATGCTGAAAAAGTCAACGCGGCTATTGTAGAAGACTTAATTGAATTTCTTCCTAAAATCCAAAATAGATCTTTCTATGAAGAAACCATTTCGAAAGACTACCTAGGTGGAACACTAGAAGTACAATCAGAAAAAAAGGAGATTTTGGCAGAAATTAAAGATTATGAAGATCGATTATCTCACACGCGAGACCTGCTTGCTACTCGTCAGATTGAAGCTGAAGACTATAGAGAAATGAAATCAGTCTATAGTTCAAAGATTTCTGCTCTGGAAGCAAAGCTAAATAGAGTTAATTATGATTCAGATAACATTCAAGACCTTATAAAACAAGGAATTAACAAGATAATTGAGATAGAGAAAAATGTAATGAAAGGAGAACTTGCAGAGATATCAAAAGATATTGGTTCAATTTACCCTGAAAAAATCATTTTTTCAGAAAGCCAAGTTCGAACCGCTCGTCGAAACGATTTTATACAACATATCAACTTGATAAACAAAAAGTTATATACAAAAAAAAACGGGACAAAAGTAGATTTTTCTACTTTGTCCCGTGAAGTCGGGGCGGCAGGATTCGAACCTGCGACCTCCTGGTCCCAAACCAGGCGCGATGACCGGACTACGCTACGCCCCGAGTAAATAAAATGCGGAGGGTAAGGGATTCGAACCCTTGCGACACTTTCGCGTCGACAGTTTAGCAAACTGCTCCGTTAACCACTCCGGCAACCCTCCTTTTTTATTTATATTTTAAAGATCTTTGTTCTGTTATTGCGAGTGCAAATATAGAATAGATTTCTTTATTTACCAAATAAATTACAAGAAAAAATTGCGTATTTTTACGCTAATAAACAATTGAAATTTTAGACAAATGCGTAAAACATTATATATCATCGGCTTAAGTGTTTTTGTGTTTTCGTGTGCTCCTCAGAAAAGTACCAAAAAAACGACTTATCGTCCGAAAACCGCAGTGGCACAAGCTAAACCCATCAATACTGCGGCGGCTGAACAAAAGGAGAAACCTAAGATTACAAAAGATCACGGAATAGAGTTTTATACTACCAATATTGCAGATATTACCAAGAATGATAATACCGCAAGCTACGGATCAATTGTATCTGCCAAACCTGCAGGTTATAACGTTGTAAAAACATATTTTCCCGCTGTTGCGCAAAATTTCAGACAGAAATATTTGATTCTTCATTATACTGTTTTACCGGATGATAAATCCATAGAAGTACTTACCAAGCAAAATGTAAGTGCGCATTATCTTGTGAATAATCTGGGTGACAACGAAATTTATCAGCTTGTGGATGAAAATAAACGTTCTTATCACGCGGGAGTGAGTGCGTGGAGATCAGATAAGAATCTTAATGACACTTCTATTGGAATTGAGATTGTAAATTCTGGCTACAAGAGCGATGCAACGGGAAAAAAAATATTTCAGCCTTTTAGTGATGAGCAAATCAAAAAAGTTGCTGCTTTAGCTAAAGATATTGTGGTAAGATATAATATTGCTCCAACCAATGTGCTGGCTCATTCTGATATTGCTCCTACAAGAAAGCAGGATCCTGGTCCTCTTTTCCCTTGGAAAAAGCTTTATGATGAATATCAGATCGGAATGTGGTATGATGAAGCGGTAAAGCAGACCTTCATGGTTTCTGCCGAAGCAGATCTTCCTGCACGATACAATGATACTGCTTTCATTTTCCTGGTTCAGACTGCACTTCAGAAATTCGGGTACGATATTTTTCCGAACGGAAGATGGGATGATGCAACCAAAAAAACAATTGAGGCATTTCAATATCATTTCCGTCCTCAAAATTATGATGGAATAATGGATGCTGAAACGTGGGCAATTCTTCAGGCATTAAATCAAAAATATTCAAAATAAGGGTAAGACAGAGAGTGAAAGTTAAGCTGTGATGCTTTTTAACCTCAATCTCAAAGTCTAACTTTAATTCAATTTTATTGACATGGGAAATTTCAGAAAAGAAAGTGATCTTTTAGGAGAATTAAATGTTCCTTCAGATGCTTATTTCGGAGTTCAGACTCAAAGAGCTATAGATAATTTTAAAATTTCGGGACAGCTTCTGTCTTCTTATCCTGAATTTATCAGAGGACTTGCTTTTGTAAAGAAAGCAGCAGCAAAAACCAACTATGAATTAGGTCTTTTAAGTGAAGATTTATACTTCAACATTGCCGAAACCTGTGATGAATTGATAGCCGGTTTATTGCACAGTGAATTTCCGATAGACATGATTCAGGGAGGAGCAGGAACTTCAATCAATATGAATGCGAATGAAGTCATTGCAAACCGTGTTTTGGAAAAACTGGGAAAAAATAAAGGTCAATATGAATTTTGCTCGCCCAATGATCACATCAATCTTTCGCAGTCAACCAACGATGCATATCCTACGGCAATCAAGCTGGGATTATTGCAGATGAATGAGAATCTGGTAAAAAAACTGCAGAATATTGTAGAAGCATTCCGGGAAAAAGGAAAGGAGTTCCGTAATGTTATAAAGATGGGACGAACTCAGCTTCAGGATGCGGTTCCGATGACAATGGGACAGGAATTTGAAGCATTTGCAGCTACTCTGGAAGAAGATATCTCAAAATTGAATAACAATGCTAATCTTTTTGTAGAAGTCAATATGGGGGCAACTGCAATCGGCACGGGAATTAATGCTCCCATTGGTTATGCGCAGCTTTGTGCAGCAAATCTTGCAGCAATTACTGGCTATCCTATTGTTTCTGCTCCTGATTTAGTAGAAGCTACTCCAGATACAGGTTCGTATGTAATTTATTCTTCTGCGATGAAGCGTTTGGCTGTTAAATTATCAAAAATCTGCAATGATCTGAGATTGCTTGCTTCGGGTCCGAGAGCGGGTCTTTCAGAAATCAATCTTCCGCCGATGCAGCCGGGTTCTTCCATTATGCCCGGGAAAGTAAATCCGGTAATACCGGAAGTGGTTAATCAGGTTTGTTTTAAAATTATAGGAAATGATCTGACCGTAACTTTTGCAGCAGAAGCAGGACAGCTGCAGCTGAATGTCATGGAGCCGGTTCTTTCTCACGCAATCATGGAAAATATTCAGTTTTTGTGTAATGCGCTGGATACACTTCGTGAAAAATGCGTAGTAGGAATCACCGCAAATAAAGAAGTTTGCCTGAATATGGTAAGACACAGTATTGGAATTGTAACTGCCCTCAATCCTTATATTGGATATAAACAATCCACAGAAATTGCAAAAGAAGCCCTTGAAACTGGTAAAAGTGTTTATAATCTTGTTCTGGAACATGGGTTGCTTTCGCAGGAGAAATTAGACGAAATCCTTGATCCTAGGAATATGCTTACTCCTCATTATAAATAATACTAACGGTAATTGATCAATGATTATTGATGAAGTTCAAGTGCTGAATATTTATCATTTATCAATTTTTATTCATCATTCATTTTGTCTTGAAGTTTTTAATCATAATTCCGGCACACAACGAAGAAAAAAACCTTCCGTTTACTTTAAATTCCTTACAACAGCAAAGTTATAAGGATTTTAGAACAGTGATTGTAAATGATGGTTCAACTGACGGAACATCTGATGTTATCAAAAATTATACTGAAAATGACAACAGATTTTACAGTATTAGTCTTGAAAAATCGGCTCATCAGCCTGGCTCAAAAGTGGTTGCTGCTTTCAAAAAAGGTCTGGAAACACAAAATCCGGACGATTTCGATATAATCTGTAAGTTCGATTCAGATGTAATTCTTTCGGAGAATTATCTGGAAACAGTAAAACAGGCTTTTCATAAAAATCCTGATTATGGTTTGGTTGGAGGATTGTTATATGTGGAAAAAAATGGAGAATGGATATATGAGGGAAACTCAAATAAGCATCATGTACGCGGTCCGATGAAAGCTTATCGCAAAGAATGTTTTCAGCAAATGGGCGGTCTGCGCGAAACGCTCGGTTGGGATAATATTGATGCCATTCTTCTGAAAAACTTAGGCTGGAAAGAAGTAGTGATTCCTGAATTACATGTAAAACTTATTAAAGTAAAAGGTGCAGATTACACCATAAAACCCGCCGATTATTATGGGAAGTACTTTTATTTTTTAGGTCTAAACCGTTTTCTGACGTATGTCGCAGCAGCAAAAGAGGCAGTGAAAATTAAATCGCCATCATTTTTAATGAAAATTATCAGCTCTTACGAGAGATGTAAATCTCAGAATCTTGAGCTAAGAATTTCCAAAGATGAACAGAAAATAATTAATCAGGAACGGTGGAATCAGTTTAAGAAGAAATGGTTGAAATTTTGAAAAAAATAGCCTACATAGAAATTGATACCCACGCTGAAATTGCTGAGGATTTTATGGATTTAATGGAAGATTCAAAAGAATTTTCTGTAGATTATTATTTTTCAGAAAAGATCAAAAACAGAATTTCAAGAACTTCTGATGGTATTTTTTTATCAGATCATTCGATGATTCTTAATCAGCTGAAACGAAATAAATACGATCTGGTTATTATCGGAACTGCTCACCGTTATTTCAATACTTTTTTGTCCATTACAAAAAAATACAAAACCGCTGTCATTGTTCATAATCTCAATTTTTCTAAAATTTCTTCATTAGCTTTGTTTAAAAATATCTTTAAAGAAGATGTTGTGTATAGGCTTAAGCTTTTGTTAAAAGAAGGTTTGCTGAGTGCGGCAAAAGTGTACAGCAGTGCAAATTGTCTTTTCGTTTTAGACGAAAATCTATTGTTAAAAAATCATCAGTTTCTGCCTCTATTTTATACCAGAAAATATGCCAAGACTGAAAATAAAGCTTTAACGATTGTGATTCCGGGAGGAGTTTCACAAAAAAGAAGAGATTATCATCATATTATTAGCGTTATTAAAAACTCAGAAGAAGCAAAAAAAATAGAATTTGTTTTTCTGGGTAAAGCTTCGGGCGCAGAATTGAAGGAAATTCTTGATTTAAAACGTGAGGTTGAAGATGTTAATATCACATTCTTTACCGAACGCATTTCTCAGCAGGAATTTGAAATCTGGATGAAAAAAGCTGATCTTATCTGGTGTCCTATTCAGCAGGAAACAGAGTTTTTCAGTCAGAAGGAGAGATATGGGCAAACCAAAATGACCGGTAATATTGGCGATGCCATTAAGTTTGGTAAAGCTGCCGTTTTCCCTCAAAATTATTCTTCAGATTTAGAATTTATTTTTCCTGAAAAAGAAAATGTAATTCAACAGTTTTATGACTTGAGAAAAATTCAGTTTGATTTTCAGGAAAAATTTAGCAAAAATCAGATTCTTAAGAAATTGGAGGGAAAACTCTCCCGAATTATTTGAATTTAAGGATACTTCTTATAAATTTCATATTCACATATTGTTCTACCGGGAAAATTTTAGTAAAATAATTTCCGATGAAGATGAGCAATAAAACTACCGCTGGTTTGTATACCATGTTGATGAAATTGTTCTCAAAAACGGGCAAAACGATCGCAACTGTAATTGCCAATGTACAAATTATCGAAACAAAGATCATTTCAATGGAAAAAGGTGAAACCTTGAATACAAAATAATTAAAAATAACTTTTATCAGATTATAAAGACTTACCGAAATCGCGGTCGACAAAGCAATTCCGATCAGTGAAAGCGCAGTGTAGTTGATGAAATACCAGTTAAGTCCAATGGTTAGTCCTGCTAACAGTAGCATTACGATAATATTAAATTTATAATATTTGGAAAGCGAGATAATGTTTCCGTTGAAACCGGTCGCCAAATCCATCAAAACTGCAGAACCCCAAATCCAGATTACAGGTTCATACATTCTGAGTGCATCTCCTTTATTGGGCATAAAGTGAGTGAGATACGGAAACCCAACCATGATACAGCCAAATAAAACTGCTCCCAGAAAGTAAATTGTCAGTGAGGTTTTTTTGTGAAATCTGTCAAGCTCTTCCATGTCTCCATCCGCTAAATTTTTTCTGATAAGAGGTGCGGAAATATTAAATAAACCCAGCTGCGGAATAGAAATCAGAGAGATTAAAGCTAATAAAATACTGTAAATCGCAATTTCTTCTTCACCGATAAATTCACCAATCATATAATTATTAATCGCCATGTGATTGCCGAAAGTTCCAAGGAAACCAAAAAAACTGTAAGACGCAAATTCTTTATAGAAGTTATCTTTTTTGAAATAATCCCTGTTGAAATCAAGATGTACTTTTTCAAGTTTGTTGGTGTAATAAATATATCCTGAAAGCATTAAAGCAAACATACCGAAGAAAAATGCCAGTGCAGCCTGTTCAGAAAACTGAAAGTAAAAGAAAAGGCAAAATGCACCCAGATTCGCCAGTTTAGGCAAAAGATTATCAAAAATATTAGAAACAACAATTCGCTTATAGTTGGAAATATATTTATTGAAGACCGCACACAAAGAGAGTATTAAAACAAGAGGAAGAATGTATTTCTTACTCTCCCAGATTTTCATCTTAGTAAACTCAGGGAAAAATTGCGGGATAAGAAAAAAAACAGCAAGAAAAACCACAAAATTTACAGATACTAAACCCAGGGAAAGGGATAGCATATTTTGATGTTTTCCATCTTCGTGAGCTTTTCCGAAAAACTTTACATTGGAATACGAAATGCCTAAAACAACAAAAGGAACCAGCATTTCTGCTGCCGACATAATGTATCTTAAAGTTCCGTAAAAAAAGAGATCATTGGTGAAAATGAAAATAGAAAACATCCCGATAAGGGTTGCTGTATATCCAATGAGTGAATATTTAAAACCTTGTCTTGCAACTACACTCATATTCAGGATTGTTGTTTTGGAATGAAAATGATGTTGTTGATGTATTCGGTTTTGTTTTTTTCGTCCTGAATATTTCTGAGCAGGATTTCTTCCGTCAGTAATTCAGGTGTGAATGTTTTTCGGTTTAAGTAATGCGCTTCAAATCCCCAGCTTTTAACTTCTTCAATTTCTTTCCAGATGGGGTTTTGGTGATGTCGCTGTTCCATTTCCACCATCAGAACGGGCTTAAACTTCCGAATCGTATTTTTTCCTCCGATTAATGTTTTCATTTCATTGCCTTCTACATCAATTTTAATAAAATCTAATCTTTCTACGGGGTTTGATTTTATCCAATCATCCAGTTTTACCACGTCAACGATTTCGGTGTAGCTTTTTTCTTCGCCTTTTTCTTTATAGGAAGTGTTAAGTGTTCCTCTGGAAGCAACTGTTTTTCCTTTAATAACCGGAACTTTAAATTGGGCAGTTGTATTTTCATCAGAAAGTGCAGCCGAAGAAATTTTCATTTTAGGAAAAAGTCTTTTCAGTCTGATGTTTAATTTTTTGTTAGGCTCAAAACCGTAAATATTCTTGTGGTTCAGCTTATTTTCAAACTGATAAAGAAAAGTTCCCACATTGGCTCCAATATCGAAAACAACAGCGTCTTTGCTTAGAAAGTCTTTTATCCATACCAGTTCAGGTTCTACATTTCTATCCGAAAAGTTCTCTTTACTGAGGTTTTTTAAATTCTTAAAATATCTCTGCTTATAGAAACTGGGACTTATATATTGCAGATTTTCTGCTAATTGCTGATATAAAGACATTCGATGGAATTTAAGCTTGCAAAATTAAGGAAAAATGATGGTCTGTTTGTAGAGGTGGTTAATTTTTATCCGTTTTCGATTGCATTTTCCAGAAAATCGTTCAGAGGCTTTGCAGCTGAAAATACCGTGGAGAATTTTTGAACAGCATCAGGATGAGACACTTCTGTGTCGGATAATCGGTGAATACCAATGAAGCTTTTTAACTTTAGATATTCCGACATAGGATCTTCTTTTTCAAAACCCTGCGGCACTTTTTTTAGTTTGTCTTCCTGATCCAGTTCGCCAAAATGTTTTTTAAAGTCATTGTTTTCTATAGCTTTTAAAAAATCATCTTTAAACAGAGATATTTCTTTTCTTATTGATTTTAAAACGGGTGATTCCGGAAGATAGATTCCGCTTGCCAGAAAAGATTTTCCTGGTTCTATATGAATGTAATGTCCGGATTTGCTCCCGTTTTTTCCCATTCCGAAAGAAGCTCCGAAATTGATCTTGTACGGAGTTTTATCTTTTGAAAATCTTGTATCACGGTAAATTCTGAATAGGGATTTTTTAGGATCTGCCTTTAGGATATTTTTATCAAATTTTCCCAACTCGTTCATCAGCGCTTCTATAAAATCCTGAAAATCAGATAAGGCTTCTGTATAAAGTGTTTTGTTTTCGTTGAACCATTCACGGTTGTTGTTTTTTTCGAGATGACGCAGAAAATCAATTATTTTAGCAGAAATAAAAGTTGCCATTGGTTTTTTAATCAAAGATAGATAATAAATATGAAATGATTGGATGATGTTTTTATCAATTCATAATTCATAAGGAAATTTTGATTCTCATTTAGACGGCAATTATTGTTGAAAAATTTTTAAATTTAAAATAAAAAAATTGTGGTTTTTCTGTATTATTTTGAAAATGATTATGGTTTTACAAATTAAAATTATCAATTCGTTAATATTATATAATCTAATATTCAAATAAATATTGTATCTTTGCAAAAATTTTATAATATTTAATGAATTTATTTACGGAGACCAATTTAAGTCCTGATTTACTTAAGGCAATTGGCGAACTGGGTTACGAAAGCCCGACAGAAATCCAAAAACAGACTATCCCTTTTATTCTTTCAGATATTCGCGACTTGATCGCACTTGCGCAGACAGGGACAGGCAAAACAGCAGCGTTTTCGCTTCCGATTTTGGATATGATTGACGATACGAGTCGCAAAATCCAACTTTTGGTGCTTTGTCCGACACGGGAATTATGTCTTCAGATTACGAAAGACATCAAAAATTATTCAAAATACATGCAGAACATCAAAACTACAGCAGTTTATGGTGGTAGCAGTATTATGGATCAGATTCGTTCTTTAAAGGAAAAACCGCAGATTATTGTAGGAACTCCGGGAAGAGTGATTGATTTGATTAACAGAAAAGCTTTAGATTTTTCTGCAATTCACTGGCTGGTTTTAGACGAAGCAGATGAGATGCTTTCAATGGGGTTCAAAGACGAATTGGAAACGATCATGAGTGAAACTCCTGAAACTAAACAGACTTTCTTATTCTCTGCTACGATGAGCAAAGAAGTAGAAAGAATTTCTAAGAACTATCTTACAAAACCTCACAGAATCTCAGTAGGTTCTATTAACGAGGTTAAAAAGAACATTAAGCATGAATATTATGTTGCAGGTTACCGTCAGAAAAAAGAAGCTCTGAAGAGACTTATTGACGCTAATCCTAACCAGTATTCTATCATTTTCTGCAGAACAAGAATGGAAACTCAGGAAGTTGCCGATTTCTTGATGCAGAATGGTTATGCAGCAGATGCGCTTCATGGCGATCTTTCTCAGGCGCAGAGAGATACGGTGATGAAGAAATTCAGACTGAAAAATATTGATATTCTGGTTGCTACCGATGTTGCGGCAAGAGGTTTAGATGTAAATTCTCTTACGCACGTAGTGCATTATTCTTTACCGGATGATCCGGAAGTTTTCGTACACAGAAGCGGAAGGACAGGAAGAGCAGGTAAAGACGGTATTTCAATTGCATTGATAAAGCCTGAAGAAAGCAGAAAATTGAAGCAGATAAAATCTGTTACAAAAATAGAAATCAACGAAGGTAAAATTCCTACCGGTGAAGATATCATAAAAGCACAGGTTGGAGGAGTTTTTGAAAGTCTTTTTGAAGTACACGAAGATTTCTTTGAGTTTGATGATTCATTGATCCCTGATTTGTCGGCTTTTTCAAAAGAAGAATTGGTGCACAAATTACTTCAGTTCCAGCTAAAAGAACTTGCTTTGTACTATAAGGACAGACATGATCTGATAGAGCAAAAACTAAGCAGCAGAGATGATGACAGAGGTGGAAGAGGAGACAGAAGAGATCGTGACAGAGGCAGAGACCGTGACAGAGGAAGGGATCGTGAACGTGGCGAAAGAAGAGGCGGTAAGCCAAGACAGCGCGACGAAAACATGACGAGATTTTTCTTTAATCTTGGTAAAAAAGACCAGCTGAAGAAAATTGATGTTCTTGAAATTATCAATAAAGCAACTTCAAGCAAAGGAAACAAGCGTGCTGAAATCGGAAATATTGAGATTCTTGAAAAATTTTCATTCTTTGAAGTGGAGAAATCATTTAAAGGAGAACTTTTAGGAAATATTTCTTCAATGAAGTTTAAAGGAAAGGAAATGAGAGCTGAAGAGGCTAACTAAACATTTCTGAAGATATATGAAAACCGGCATCACTGCCGGTTTTTTGTTTTCGGGGATAATATCACTTCAATATTAACAAAAATTAATGTTGGAAGCTTCATTCAACAATCCTTTTTTAAGAAATTTGCACTCGAAATTTATAAACACTATATATGGGAATTGGTAATATTTTCCACGCTTTTCAACCTAAAGATAAAATTTTCTTTGTGCTTTTCGAGAAAGTTACTGATAATCTGGTTGCTATGTCTAATGAGTTTAATCACGGAATCAAAGATTTTGATCTGAACGATGATTCTATGCTTAAGCTGATGAGCGATTATGAGCACAAAAATGATGAGCTTACCCACGAGATTTTCGTTGAGCTTGGAAAAAATTTCATTACACCTTTTGATCGTGAAGATATTCACACTCTGGCTACAGGTCTTGATGATATTGCAGACTATATCTATGCTTCGGCAAAATATATTTTCCTTTACAAGTCTCCGAGAATGAAGGCTTATGCTGATTTCTCTTTGCTGATCCACAAAGCATGTCTGGAAATTCAGAATGCTATGAAAAATCTGAAAGGATTCAAAAATATGGAGCAGGTAAAAGAAGCTTGTATCAAAGTAAATTCTATTGAAAATATTGCGGATGATCTTCTTTCTAATTCTATGGTAGAATTGTTTGAAACCAACGATGCGATCAACATTATTAAAGTTTCATCTGTATTGAATTATCTTGAAATAGTAACCGATAAAGCAGAAGATGTTGCCAACACGATTGAGAACATCATGATTAAGTACGCATAAAACAAGATAACAAAAATGGAATTTCCTATTTTACTTACGGTTATTATTGCTTTAGCCTTAATCTTCGATTATATCAATGGTTTTCACGATGCGGCAAACTCTATTGCAACCATTGTTTCTACAAAAGTTCTTACGCCATTTCAGGCGGTACTTTGGGCGGCTGTATGGAATTTTGCAGCATTTTTTATCGCAGCTTATGTTATCGGAGAGTTTAAAATCGGTAATACGATTGCCAAAACCGTCAACGAAAATTTTATTACGCTGGAAGTGATATTTTCCGGACTGATTGCTGCAATTGCATGGAATCTTCTCACATGGTGGTTTGGTATTCCTTCATCATCTTCCCATACCTTAATTGGCGGATTTTTGGGAGCAGCTTTAATGCATGCTTTTATGATGGACTATCATGATGTAGCTTCTGCATCACCAGAGCTTGGTTTTTTTGAAACGGTTAAAGAAGCTTTCACTCAGTTAGCTCAGCAGAATGTTGTGAAATTTAACAAGGTAATACCTATTTTCCTCTTTATATTTCTTGCTCCGATTATCGGGATGGTAATTTCTATCATCATTACCCTGATTATTGTGCATATTTATAAGAAATCTAATCCTCATAAAGCTGATAAAGCCTTCAAAAGAATGCAGTTGGCGTCTTCGGCTTTGTTCAGTTTAGGGCATGGTCTTAACGACGCACAGAAGGTAATGGGTATTATTGGTGCTGCATTGATCTATTATCACGTTAATATGCTTCAGGATCCTGTTTATCTTCAGATTCCTACTGCTGAGCGTTTTAATTATTTTTCAGAACATTATATGTGGGTACCTTTGGTTTCCTTTATTGCAATTGCATTGGGAACGATGAGCGGAGGCTGGAAAATTATTAAAACTATGGGAACTAAAATTACCAAAGTAACTCCATTGGAAGGGGTGAGCGCGGAAACTGCGGGAGCGATTACGCTTTTTATTACCGATCACTTCGGGATTCCGGTTTCTACTACCCACACGATTACAGGTTCTATTATCGGGGTCGGTCTTACTAAAAGAATTTCAGCGGTACGTTGGGGAATCACGGTAAGCTTGCTTTGGGCATGGGTTCTTACCATTCCAATCTCGGCAATTGTTGCAGGGCTTACTTATCTTGCTGTGACGATGTTTTAAAAAGAAATCTAAATTTAAGAATATTTAATGTGCTGATGTTATTTAAACATCAGCATTTTTTCATCAATAGTTTTTCCCTGAATGTCTCATCAATCCTATCAATTACAAAAAGTAACTAATGTAAATAAATAGTTTTACATTTGCTTTTCAAATAGAATTACATGAAAAATTTTGAAATATCAGTATTGGATCTTGCGCCGGTAAAGCAGGGCAAGACTGTTCACGATACTTATCAGGACAGTTTATCTTTAGCAAGGCACGCTGAAAATTTAAATTATAAAAGATTCTGGCTTGCCGAGCATCATAATATGGAAAGCATTGCAAGTTCTGCCACTTCTGTTTTGATTGGTTTTATTGCCAACGGAACGCAAAAAATAAGAGTCGGATCAGGAGGTATTATGCTCCCTAATCACAGTTCACTAGTGATTGCCGAACAGTTCGGAACATTAGAATCGCTTTTTCCCGGAAGAATAGACCTTGGCTTGGGAAGAGCGCCCGGAACGGATGGTTTAACGGCTCAGGCTTTAGGAAGAAATCCGGCAATCATCAATGAGCAGTTTCCAAGACAGATTTTAGAATTACAAAAATATTTTTCTAAAGAGAATTCGGATGCATTGGTGCGTGCAATTCCGGGAGAAGGTTTAGATATTCCTTTATATATTTTAGGCTCAAGTACTGACAGTGCTTTTCTTGCGGCAGAATTGGGGCTTCCTTACGCTTTTGCAGGACATTTTGCACCGGAACAGATGGAAATGGCTTTCAATATTTACAAAGAATATTTTGAACCGTCAAAATACCTGGATAAACCGTATATTATTGCCTGTGTAAACGGAATTGCTGCAGAAACCTCTGAAGAAGCACAAAAAATTTCAACAACTTTGTTTCAGGCTTTTATCAATATTATCAGGAATGACAGAAAGCCTTTTGCGCCGCCCGTTGATGATATGGACAGCATTTGGTCACCTATGGAAAAATCTATGGTATTACAGAAATTAAAATTTACCCTTATCGGAAATCAGTCTGAAATTGAAGCTAAGCTGCAAGGTTTTCAGGAAAGATTTAATGTAGATGAATTGATGATTAATTCTCATATTTATGATCATCAAAAAAGATTAGGGTCTTATGAGATCATCCAAAAAGCAAAAGACTCATTATTTGGCTCATAAATGATATTACTACAATTCCTAAAAACGTAGATAAGCACAAACTATTCATATTAATTGTTGATGCTTATTTTATTAAGTATCTTTGCAAAAATTTAAAGTAAAAATGTCTGATATTAAATTAAATACTATTCCAGAGGCAATCGAAGACCTTAAAAATGGTAAAATAATCATAGTAGTAGATGATGAAGACAGGGAAAATGAAGGTGATTTTCTTTGTGCAGCAGAGCTTACAACGCCGGAAATCATCAATTTTATGGCACTTCACGGAAGGGGGCTGATCTGTATGCCTCTACCTGAAAAAAGGTGTGATGAACTGGGGCTTGAAGTGATGGTAAGCAGAAGCAGCGATCCAAAAGAAACTGCTTTTACTGTTTCTGTAGACCTATTAGGAAACGGAACTTCTACAGGAATTTCGGCAAGTGACAGAGCTAAAACAATCTTAGCTTTGATGGATGAAAAATCTAAACCTTCCGACTTTATGCGTCCCGGTCATATTTTTCCGTTAAGAGCAAGAAAAGGCGGAGTCTTGAAAAGAGCAGGACATACAGAAGCTGCGATTGATTTAACTTGTCTTGCAGGTTTAAAAGAAGGTGGTGTTATTTGTGAAATTATGAACGAAGATGGTTCTATGTCACGGTTGCCGGAACTTTACGCTTTTGCACAGAAGCATGATATGAAGATTGTTTCTATAGAAGATTTAATTCATTATCAGCTTAAAAAAGGAAATCTTATTGAGCGAATTGAAGAAAGAAAAGTAAAAACAGCTTACGGTGATTATGATTTCCTCGCTTTCAGAGAAACTTCAAACGATCAGATTCATTTTGCTTTAACAAAAGGTTCCTGGACGGTTGATGAACCTGTTTTGGTAAGAGTGCAGTCATCAGATTCTTATTTTGATGTTTTAACACGATTGAATAACGGCGAAAAACCATTGCTGGAAAGAGTAACCAGTATGGTGAATGAAGCCGGAAAAGGAGCAATTATTTTTATCAATAATGTCTCGAATTCTGAAAATACATTAAGGAAGCTGCAGCAGTTTCTGAATTATCAGGACGGGCAACAGCAGCACCCGACTTTGGCATTCAATTACAGAGATTACGGAATCGGAACTCAGATCTTAAAAAATCTGGGAATTAATAAATTTAAAGTTATTACTCAGAATCCAAACATTAAACCTCAGGTTGGTGGTTATGATGTTGAAGTTACGGAAATGGTACAACTCTAAATTTCCAGTAAATAAAAAGTAAATCTGTCTCAGAAATGGGACAGATTTTTATTTTAAAATTTATTTAAATTTTTAATGATCAGTTTATGTATTCAAGAGTGAAGAGAGGTATTTTATTTCTTAATACAATATCTTATAAATTTTCATGAAAAGTTAACTGATTTATTGTGTGTTATTATTTTAATTCATATTTTTGCACCTCGAAATAATTAACAAATTTATTTACATTATGAACAATTACGAAACTGTTTTCATTTTAACTCCCGTTCTATCTGACGCTCAGGTGGAGGAAGCAGTGAAAAAATTCGAAGATCTTTTGAAAGAAAAGAACTGCGAAATTGTAACCAGAGAAAATTGGGGATTAAAAAAATTAGCTTATCCTATTCAACTAAAAAAGAATGGATTCTATACTTTAATCGAGTTTAAAGGAGAAGGTTCTGTAGTGGCTGATCTGGAATTGGCTTTCAAACGTGATGAGAGAGTTATCCGTTACCTTACTACAAAGTTAGACAAGCATGCTGCTGAATATGCTGTAACCAGAAGAACTAAACTAAAGGCTGCAAAAGCTTAATTGATTAACCCACAATTTAAAAGACAAAGATATGGCAATAGATGATATGGCTAAACAAGCCTCAGCTGGAGGAGAATCTGAAGTAAAATTCCTTACTCCGCTTGATATCAATACAAAATCTGAAAAGAAATATTGTAGATTCAAAAAATACGGGATCAAGCATGTTGATTACAAAGATGCTGATTTCTTATTACAGTTCGTAAACGAGCAGGGTAAAATTTTACCAAGAAGATACACAGGAACTTCTTTAAAGTATCAAAGAAAAGTTTCTGCTGCGATCAAAAGAGCAAGACATCTTGCTTTGATGCCTTACGTAGCTGACTTATTAAAATAATAAGACAAAAAATAAATAAAAGAAGAGAGCAATCTCTTCTTTTGTTGCTGAATAAATAATTAAATTCTAACTTGATTTAGATTTCAGATAATGATTTCAGATAACAGACAAAGTCTAATTTCTAACTTCTAACATCTAATTTCTAACATCTAAAAAAGGACAACAACAATGGATATTATCCTAAAAAAAGACGTAGAAAACTTAGGTCTTGAATTCGACACAGTAAATGTAAAGCCTGGTTATGCAAGAAACTTCTTATTACCGCAAGGTTATGCAGTTTTGGCTACTCCAAAAAATAAAGCAGCTCTTGAGGCTACTTTGGAAGCAAGAAAAGAAGAAGAAGCTAAATTGATCGCTGATGCTAACGCTAAAGTAGAGCAATTGAAGAAAACTTCAGTTACTATTCCTGCAAAAGTAGGTTCTGGAGACAGATTATTTGGTTCTATCAACAATGCAGATCTTTCTGCAGCTCTTGAGAAAGCTGGTGTTTCTGTTGAGAAGAAATACATCAAGATTCCTGGTAATACAATCAAGAGAACTGGTAAAGCTACTGCTAACATCAGATTGCACAGAAATGTAGAGTATAACTTCGAGTTTGATATTGTATCAGACGCACCAGTAGAAGCTCCTAAAGCAGCTCCTGCTAAAAAAGAAGAAACTCCTGCTCAAGAAGCATAAGGTAAAATCTCTTTATAATATAAAATCCGTTTTACGTTTCGTGAAACGGATTTTTTTGTAGAAATTTTTTCATTAGGAAATTTAAATTAACCTGAGTTCGGGATAAGTTTTCTTAAACGCAACGTTAAACAAAGAGATTCAATTATCAAGAATTCAGCTTTTAAGATATTTCAAAGGCACTTCGACTACGCTCAGTATAAACTTTAACTTATCAAAATAATACCATTTTCGTCTTTTTTCAATAAACGAAGTGCCTTTGTTTAGCTTAAAAACTTTCAAAAAGTAAAAAAATCTTTTATTTTTCTTTGCAATAAATTAAATATGATGCTATAAATCAATTATTTAAATTTATTTCTTATCCCGAACTTGAGGTTAAATTAGGCTTAAATTAAGGAGTTAATGTGAGGTCGGGATAAATGGTAAGCCAAACAAGAGATCGGCGTGATTCTACACTTAAACTAAACAAAGGCATTCGACTACGCTCACTAGAAACTTCAGCTTATCCAAATAATACAGAATTACGTCTTACTTAATAAAAGAAGTGGCATTGTTTAACTTAAAAGCCTTTCAAAAGTAGATATTCTTTATTTTTCTTTGCTGTAAAATATGTTTATTTTGAAAATCAGTTATTATCCCGAACTTAAGTTATTTACAAATAGTAAAAATAAAAAAATCGCAACACATTAGTGCTGCGATTGATATATCTAAAAAGGAAAAATTTATAAGCTCTTTAACAATTTTTCTGTGTCAGTGGCATCTTGTCCGGTTGCTTTCGCTAGTTGGATAGATTTTTCTGCCCAAATTTTAGCATTTTTCTTATCACCGACTTTGTTATATAAATTAGCCAGGGTGTCTGTATTGGCAAAATTTTCATTCTTCTTTACTGATTCCTGAGCCCATTTTACAGCGGTTTCTAAAGATGATTTTGTTTTGATGTTTTCAAAGAAATTCCATGCGATAGAATTGAGTTCTTCTGAAGAAGCCGAGGCGTAGTCTTTGTAATGTTCTAAAGTAAGTTTTTCATAGGCTGCAAAATCTTTATCTTTCAAGGCTCTGCTTGATTTTACTTTAATCAGTAATTTTCCAGCTTCTTCCTTCGTCATAAATTTTTGAGTTTCTGCTAAAAAATAGCTGTCATCAAATTTTTTTGTATTTGGATTGTAAGATTTGCTTACTGCTGTATTTATTTTTACATTTTTGTCGATGTTATCATAGTTTTTTTCGGGCATCATTTTCAGAATCTCTGCTTTTTTAGCCTGAAAAATCCTGTATGATGAATCATCGGTGCTTTTCATTGCCTGAAACAGCAATTGAAGATTGCTCTGATTTAACTCAGGATTTCCATCAAAATATCTTTCAAGAATCTGGTTAGATAATTTGGTATCACTGTAGACTGTAAGCTCTGCAAGATTTAACAAAAAAGCAGGATCTTTTTCTCCTTTTTCAAATTTCTGTTTTAATGATGTAAGTCTTTTAGCAGGATCTTCGGCATCTTTTGCAAATTGGATGAAATCATTTTCTTCTACATAGCCTATTGTTCTGTGAACTTCTTCTCCGTCACCGTCAATAAAAAGATATGTAGGGAAGACTTTTACATTGTATTTTTTTGCAAGTTCAATACCTTCACCTTTTTCCATATCAATTTTAGCATTGATGAAACGGCTGTTGTAAATATCACCGACAGATTGAAGCGGAAAAATATTTTTTACCATCAGCTTGCATGGTCCGCACCAGACTGCATAAGCATCAATAAATATAAGTTTGTTTTCTTTTTTAGCTTTTGCCAAAAGAGTTTTGAAGTTTCCTTCATCAAATTTAATTCCCTGTGCAAACGTGAATGCAGCAAAGAAGAGAAATGAAAGTATTGCTGTTTTTTTCATGAATTTTTTTTGTTGGATACAAATGTAATGATTATGTTAAAAAATTATTCTCTTTTCATAAATAATAACATAAGTGAAATAAAAAATCCGCAAAATTATTTTGCGGATTAAAATTTTATCTTGAACCTCCTACCGAAGTGTTGGGTCTTGATTCTTTACTTTTATAGTCAGTAGCCGAGGCTGCTGTATCTCTCAATGCTTTAGGGGTATCTGTATCAGGATAGGGTGACTGTTCCGAATTTGAAGCGGCAGTTTCGCCCATATTGTTTCTCATAAAATCTTTGTTGTGTTCTTCTTTGAACTCTTCTCTGTTTTCTTTTTTATCTGCACAGCTTCCAAAAGTAAGAGAAGCAAGTGCAATGATTGCAACTGTTGTTTTCATATTATAATATATTTGACTGTTATTGTGTTTGCAAAAAATCTGCCGAATATTTATTTGATAATTTATCGGTTTATATTTCGGAGTTATAAAAATTTAAAAAGCTATTTTTGCAGAAAATTTTTTTATGCAAAATTATCTTGAATTCAGTTTTAAAATATCTCCCCTTCAGCCGTGGAATGAAATATTGATGGCAGAGCTTATTGAAATCGGTTTTGACAGCTTTACAGAAGAAAATGATGGTATTTTAGGATATGTTCAAAAAGATTTATTTGATGATAATCAGCTTAAAAACCTTCCGCTTTTTCAAAATCAGGATGTAAAAATTGAATTTTCGTTTACCGAAATGCCTAATATCAACTGGAACGAAGAGTGGGAAAAGAATTTTGAACCTATTAATATTGATGATAAAGTTTTAATAAGAGCCGAATTTCATGAATCTGTTCCGGGAATGCATGAAATTATCATTCAGCCTAAGATGTCTTTTGGAACAGGTCATCATCCTACCACTCACTTGATGATTCAGCAGATGATGGAGATGGATTTTAAAAATAAAAAAGTATTGGATATGGGGTGTGGAACTTCTGTTTTAGCAATTTATGCAAAACAGATAGGCGCTGGTGAAACAAAAGCAATAGATATTGATGAATGGTCTGTAGAAAATTCTAAAGAAAATGCTGAAAGAAATAATGTAGAACTGGATATTGAGTTGGGAACTGCTGAAAATTTGGGTGAAGATCAATACGATATTATTTTGGCTAATATCAACAGAAATATACTGATATCTGACATTCCTGTTTATGAATCTGTACTGAATAATGGTGGTCAACTTTTATTATCCGGACTTTGTTTTTTTGATGTGGATGATATTCTTGAAGTTTGTACGGAAAATAATCTTAAAATGAAAAAGAAATTACAACGTGAAGAATGGGTAAGTATATTACTTGAAAATAATTGACCATATTCTTACAGAGCCAATAAAAGAGTAAATGATAAATAATTAATTAACTTTTGCTAGAACTTTATTTAAATGTTTGGTATTAAATTTTTATCAACATTTTTTTATTTTTCTGTTTAGGGATGGCGTGTGGTATAATTTTTATCAAAATTCTATCTTTTTTTTGTTGGTAAATGTTTAACACCCATATTTTTTTATACAATTAATATAACTACATTTGCAGAAAAATAAGCAAAATACAAATTCATTAAATGAAAAAGCTTAAAGACGCTTTTAGTTCATTATATACAGGGGATAATGTAGTAAAACTCACAGAATTAAGATATATACCCAGGTGGACAGTATTGTTTTTAGATTTATCAATAGCTTTTTTATCTATTTTTATATCTTACTATTTTATTGAGAAACTTCATGTTAGAGTGAATTTCCCCGAATATATTTATATCAAGATAGCAATTATTATCACAGTAAATGCTTTCTTCATGTTTGTATATAAAACTTATGCCGGAATTATCAGGCATTCAACCTTTTTTGATTTTTTTAAAATTATTTTATGCTCCGGGAGCACTCTGTCTACACTTCTGGTTATTAATTTTCTATTTAATCTGGATGTAGGTAAACCGCTGTTTTTGTATCCGAATTTATTTCTTTATTTCTTTATATCCATTTCTATTATGTTTTTTTTCAGAATGGTTATAAAGCAAATGTTTAATATTCTTATTGATTATAAAGGCAGCTCTAAGGTCAGAGTTGCTGTGGTTGGCGTTGGTGATGCATCAGTATCTTTAGCAAGAGCAATTCTTCACAATCCTAATTATCCTTATCGTTTAGAAGGCTTCCTTACCAAAAGATCAGACTCTAATAAAGCTTTATTACTGGGACGGAAAATATATAATATTGATAAGTTTTTTAAGGATAAATATTTAATCGGTCAGTTTGATGCAGTTCTTATTATCAAAGAAATTATGAGCAAGCAAGAACTTGTAGAATGGATGACTTATGCCTTGGATAACGGACTAAAGGTTTTAAAAGCACCTACTTTAAGCAAGATGCGGGAGTCAGATTTTGTAGGGGGCATTCGTAATCTTCAGATAGAGGATTTACTTAACAGAAAACCTATTAAAATAGAAAATGAGGCGGTTAAGAAAAGGCATTCAGGGAAAAATGTTTTGGTTACTGGGGGAGCGGGATCGATTGGTAGTGAAATTGTAAGACAGGTTGCCCAGTTTGAGCCGTCTGTAATTGTTGTTGTAGATCAGGCAGAATCACCATTATATGAATTGGAATTAGACTTGCTTGAAAAATTTCCGAATCAGAAATTTAAATTCGTTTTAGCTGATATTTCTAATAATTATCGTTTAGAAGCATTGTTTGAAAATTATCAGTTTTCAATGGTATACCATGCGGCAGCCTATAAACATGTTCCGCTTATTGAAGAAAATCCACATGAGGCTATTTTTGTTAATGTTCTGGGAACCAGAAACGTTGCCATGCTTTCTAAAAAATATAAAGTGAACCGTTTTGTAATGGTATCCACAGATAAGGCAGTAAATCCTACTAATGTTATGGGTGCTTCAAAACGTACTGCTGAACTTTTTGTGCAGTCACTACAGGGAAGTGAGGGAAATACTACAAAGTTTATTACTACAAGATTTGGTAATGTTTTGGGATCTAATGGTTCTGTGATTCCCCATTTTAAAAAGCAAATTGAAAAAGGAGGACCTGTTACTATTACTCATCCTGATATTATACGTTATTTCATGACTATACCTGAAGCCTGCGAATTGGTATTGGAAGCGGGTACAATGGGCAGCGGAGGTGAGATTTATGTATTTGATATGGGAGAGCCGGTAAAAATTTTGGATTTGGCCCGCAGAATGATAAAATTGTCTGGTTTTACTCCGGATGAGGATATAAAAATTAAGTTTATTGGCTTAAGACCAGGAGAGAAGTTGTATGAAGAGTTGCTTAGCAATGATGCTACAACTGTCCCGACCCATCATCAGAAAATTATGATTTCAAAAGATCCATGCTTAAGGTTCTCTGAAATTGAAATGTTGTGCAAACAAATAATAAAATCGGCTATAAAAAGAGATAAATTGCAGGTAGTAAGAATTTTAAAAAAAATTGTACCGGAATTTATCAGTAATAATTCCGAATTTGAAGTTTTAGATAAAAAAAAGATTGAAGTTTCAGATATTTAATATGTCTCATTCAATGAAAATATCTAATAAATTTAATACTCTATAATTTAAAAATAATATTGAAATATTAATTTTGCCAATGTTTAGAAACAAATTACCAATTACAAATAATAATCCTATTTTTGTGAAAAAATTATCAAAAATGATATTAAGAAAATATTTCGTTTACGGAGTTCTTGGTTTATCTGTTTTTTCCTGTACCCCAAGACAGGAAATAAACTATATGAAGGATATAGAAAGTATTGCATTGAATAATTCTGTTAAAAATAGTAGAAGCACCCTCCAACCGGGAGATCAGTTAGTGATTAATGTTTCTGCCAAAGATATGGATGTTGTAAAGCCATTTAATCAGAATTACTCCTCAAGCACTACCATTACTCAATATTCTATGCCAAGTTCAAATAATCTACCACAGCAACTGCCTGTTTCGGGACCAATGTATATGGTTGATACTGATTGGAATATTACATTTCCGCAAATAGGAAAAATAAGTGCAAGAGAAGAAACGGTAGAGACTTTCAGGACAAAATTGGTAGACCTGATCTCCAAATATGTTAAAGATCCTGTTGTTGATGTAAAACTGGTCAATTTTAAAATTTCAATTTTAGGAGAAGTTGCAAGACCCGGACAATATATTATTCCCGATGGCAATACAACGCTTTTTGGAGCTTTGGGAATGGCTGGAGATTTAACTCCTTTTGGTTTAAGAAAAAATGTTCTGATTGTCAGAAATGTGGACGGTCAGTTTACACAGCAAAGAGTCGATTTAACAAGTGCTGAGTTTATTAGTTCGCCTTACTATTATCTCAAGCAGAATGATATGATTTATGTGCAGCCAAATGCTGTACGTGAAAAAGCAGCCAGAATAGACCCTAATACAGGTCTTTATATATCTGTTGCTTCGGTAATCGCTTCAATTGCATTAGGTGTATTAGCACTAACAAGAAATTAATTTAAGATATATAATAGTGGATTACAATCAGGAAGACATTCAGGAAGAAAATCTAAATATCAGGGAAATTATTAAACCTTATCTATACCGATGGTATTGGTTTTTTGCAGGAGCTATTGTTGCAGGACTTTTAGCATGGTTTTTTCTAAGATATTCAATACCAGTTTATAGTACTGAATCTACATTATTGATTAAAGAGGTTAAAAAGTCAACTTCTGGGCAGCCTGAGATGTCAGTAATTTCAGAGTTGGGTGGTATCGGAGGAATGGGGACTAATTCTGTTGATAATGAGATTGAGATTTTAAAATCAAAAAAGCTCATGCTTTCGGTTGTGCGGGAACTTGCACTGGAAACGAATATTTACTCAAAAGGAAAGATCAAAGAAACAGAACTCTATAAAGAAAGTGCACCTTTCTTTGTAAGAGTTATCAATGAAAAAGATAAAGCGGTATATCCCAAGCATGAAGTTACTGCAAAAATCACTGGGAATGAGATTTTTATTGAATCTGAAAGCTTTAAAAAACCAATAAAGGCATCATTCAATAAAGCGGTATCTATGCCGTTTGGTGTTGTAATGTTTCAGAAAAATACAGGATTTAAAAACTCTGTCAATAATGAAGTTTATAAGCTGCAGTTTATGTCTGGAATCAATAGGGCGAGATATTACCTCTCTAAACTTAATGTGAGCTTGGTACAAAAAGAAGCTACTGTACTCAAAATTGCTATTACAGATCCTGTTTCGGATAAATCTGAGGATATTTTAAATCGCTTAGCTGTAAATTATAATAGAGAAGCGATTTTAGATAAAAATTCGGAAGCTCAGAAAACAGCCAGCTTTATTGATGAAAGAATTAACCTTATCAGTAAAGAGCTTGGCAATGTGGAATCGCAGAAAGAAAGTTTTAAGGTTCAGAATAATATTGCAGATATTCAGACTGAAGCAGAACTTTCTTTGCAGACAGCTGCAAACGGCAGAGAAAAACAAATTGAAAATGAATCGCAATTGGAGCTCGTTAATAGTCTGTTAAATTCTATTAACCGACAGGGAAACTATCAGGTTTTACCTTTGAACGTTGGACTATCTGATTCAGATGCTTCTACCAATATAGGAGCATACAATCAATTGGTTATTGAACGCAACCGTTTGCTGGAAAATTCAACAACAGCAAATCCTCTTGTGCAGGACATTACCAGTCAAATCAACAGTATGAGAAGTTCTGTAATCCAAAGTTTACAGAAAAGTAGGTCAGCATTGCAAATAGCAAGAAGCAATATTTTGGGTGAACAGAGCCGTTTATCAGGCAGAATTTCCAAAATCCCTGTTCAGGAAAAGTTATTTAGAAGCATCGAAAGACAACAGAATATAAAAGAACAACTGTATTTATTGCTGCTTCAAAAAAGAGAAGAAGCTGCTATCTCGCTCGCGATTGCTGCCCCTAAAGCCAGAATTGTTGATGACGCATTGACAAATCCCATACCAGTATCTCCCAAAAAGATAATTATTTATCTGGGAGCAATGCTTGTTGGGCTATTAATACCTTTTGGAATCATTTATTTTGCTGAATTATTCAATAATAAGATAAAATCAAAGAATGATCTTGAAAAGCTTGCTAATGGTACAACGGTTATTGGTGAACTGCCATCTCTTAATAAAGGTGAGCAGGAGATCGTTCAAATGAATGACTTATCACCTTTAGCGGAAGCATTTAGAATCCTGATAACCAACATCAATTTTATGCTTCCTAAAAATAAAAAAGGACATGTTATTTTTGTAACATCAAGTGTTAAAGGAGAGGGTAAAACATTTACTTCTGTTAACTTAGCACTGACGTTAGCAACACCACGAAAAAAGGTGATTATTATTGGATCTGATATTAGAAATCCACAATTGCAGAGATACAACGAAAGCAGAAGAGGTTTAGTTGGTTTGTCAGAATTTATGTATGATGATGATCTACAGGTATCTGAAATTATACATCCGACATCATTTAACCCTAATTGTGATGTTATTTATTCTGGGGCTATTACTCCGAATCCAACCGAATTGTTATCAAACGGACGATATCAGGAACTTGTTGAAAGCCTAAAAGACATATATGATTATATTCTTTTGGATACTGCTCCAATGATGCTGGTGACAGATTCTTTCCTGATTGCTGATGTTGCTGATGTTACAGTCTACGTCACCCGGTCAGGTTATACTGAGAAAGAATTGATATCTTTTATCAATAAACAGATAAAAGATAAGAAAATTAAAAATGTTGGCTTGGTGCTTAATGATGTAAGTAAAATGCATAGTGGATATGGTTATGGCTACAAATACGGTTACGGCTATACAGCTGATGAAAAAAAACCGTTTTGGAAAAAAAATATTTAATAGGTAATTGATAAGCTGTACACTTTAGGATATTCTGTTAACTTTCATAGAATGAACAAAAAATATAATATTGCAGTAATTGGTTTGGGATATGTGGGATTACCGCTAGCTCGACTTTTTGCAACTCAATATCCTGTTGTAGGGTTTGATATCAATCAGAAAAGAATTAACGACCTTCAGAAAGGCAATGATAAGACTTTTGAAATAGAAGACAATATATTGCAATCCGTTCTTGTAAAGACTAATCCTTTTTTAAGAGAAAACCAGAACGGTTTATTTTGTTCAACATCAGTAAATGATATTACTGATGCAAATGTTTATATTATAACTGTTCCAACGCCTATAGATAAGCATAACAGACCAGATTTGACTCCACTTTACAAATCAAGTGAAACGGTTGGTCATGTATTATCTAAAGGAGATATAGTTATTTACGAGTCAACGGTTTATCCCGGAGTCACTGAAGAAGAATGTGTTCCTGTTTTAGAAAAAATATCAGGTTTAAAGTTTAATGAAGATTTTTTCGTAGGTTATTCGCCTGAAAGAATCAATCCTGGTGACAAAGAACATACGGTTGAGAAAATTTTAAAAGTTACATCCGGATCTACACCTGAAATAGGAAAAATTATTGATGACTTATACAAATCGGTGATTGTTGCAGGGACACATTTAGCACCTACTATTAAAGTTGCGGAAGCTTCAAAAGTTATTGAGAATTCTCAACGTGATCTGAATATTGCTTTCATGAATGAGTTGGCTAAGATTTTTTCTTTAATGGATATTGACACCCATGACGTTTTAGAAGCAGCAGGAACTAAATGGAATTTTCTTAAATTTAAACCAGGTCTAGTTGGAGGACATTGTATTGGAGTAGATCCTTTTTATTTAGCCCAAAAAGCTCAGGAAATAGGATATTATTCTGAATTGATTTTAGCAGCCAGAAGATTGAATGATTCAATGGGATCATTTGTTGCTTCTCAGGTTGTTAAATTAATGATCAAAAAAGATATTAAAATAAAAGGAGCAAAAATCTTAAACTTGGGTATTACTTTTAAAGAAAATTGTCCGGATATCAGAAATTCAAAAGCAATAGACGTTATTACGAATTTAAAAGAATATGGTGCTGAAGTAATAACTTTTGATCCATGGGCAAATTCTTCAGAAGTTTCTGAGGAATATGGTATAAATTGTTATTCTGAATTATCGTTACATGAATTGCAAGACGATCAGAAATATGATGCTGTAATTGTTACTGTTGCTCATCAGGAGTTTCTTAGCCTTAACTTGAATCACTTCATTAAAAAGAATGGAGTGGTTTATGATGTAAAAGGTGTATTTTCAAAAGAAGATGTAGACAAAAGACTATAATTAAATTTTATTAATATAATTCCTGTATAAATCGTGGTATATTTGCAGGTCAAAAATAAATAGAAAAGAATGTTAGAACATGATGTAAGACCTTGGGGAGAATATTGGGTTTTGGAAGATGCTGAAACTCATAAAGTAAAAAGAATTCTGGTGAATCCGGGAGAAAGATTATCTCTTCAATATCATCATCACAGAGCTGAAGTTTGGACTATAGTTTCTGGTGTTGGTACCATTACAATTAATGATGAAATAAAAGATTATATAATAGGTGAAGTTGCACAGATTCCTTTAGGTGCACATCATCGTATTGAAAATAAAACTAATGAACCGGTTGTTTTTATAGAAGTACAGTATGGAACCTACTTTGGTGAGGACGATATTGTAAGAGTTGAAGATGATTACGACCGAGCATGAGATTACCACTGATAAACTATAAAATTAAAATGATTCATAGTGGAAAATTCCACATGGCCTTAAAAAATAAACATCTCATATGAAAATATACAACGTAATTTTATCAGGAGGTGTAGGAAGCAGACTTTGGCCTCTTTCCCGTAAGCAACATCCTAAACAGTTTCTCAAATTATTTTCTGGTAAAGCATTGTTTGAATTAACAGCAGAACGTAATCAGAAAGTTGTTGATCAAATTATGGTCGTGGGTAATACAGATCATATTGAATGGAGTAAAGAACTTCTAAGTGATATTTTTCTTCCTAAGAGTTTTATTACAGAAACCGCTGCTAGAAATACAGCTGCAGCTATTGCATTTGCTGCTCTGGCAGTAGATCCGGAAGATATATTGATTATTACGCCTTCAGATCATTTGATTCAAAATCAAGATGCTTACGAAAAAGCAATAAAAGAAGCAGTTGAATTAGCTAAAAAAGATTTTCTTGTAACTTTTGGAGTAGTTCCTTCAAAACCTGAAACAGGATATGGTTACATTGAATATGAAGGTAAAGATGTGCTGTCTTTCAGAGAAAAACCAAATACTGAGACTGCTCAGGAATTTTTAGAAAGAGGAACTTTCCTTTGGAACTCCGGGATGTTCTGCTTTAAAGCAGGAATTCTTTTAGAGGAATTAAAAAATTATCAGTCTGAAGTATATGATAAATGCAGTGAAGTTTGGCAAACATCAGAAAACCAGTGTCTGAATATGGAGGCGTCACTCCAGATTCCTTCCATCAGTATTGATTATGCAGTAATGGAAAGATCCAAAAAAATTAAAGTCGTTCCTGCTCATTTTCGATGGAATGATTTAGGCTCTTTCGAATCTTTATACGATTATTTGCGTTCTACCGGTCATTCTGTTGATGAAAACGGTAATATGGTCATCGGAACAGAAATCTTTACAGCTTTTGTAGGGCTTAAAGACTCTATTTTGGTTCATACCCCGGATGCACTATTGATTCTTCATAAAGAAAAATCACAAGATGTAAAGAAAGTGTATAATCAACTTGAAAAATACAAATCTACTTTAAGATAATTAAATTTGAAAGTGAATTCAAAAGAGTCAGTAATATATATAGCAGGACACCGTGGTATGGTGGGTTCTGCAATCTGGAGACAGTTATCAGAAAAAGGTTACACTAATTTGATTGGTTTAACCAGTAGTGAACTTGATCTTAAAGATCAAAAAGCGGTATCTGAGTTTTTTGAAACTAGAAAACCTGACGTGGTAATTGATGCAGCAGCAAAAGTTGGAGGTATTTTAGCTAATAATTCTTTTCCATATCAATTTTTAATGGAAAATATGCAGATTCAGAATAATTTAATTGATGCTTCATTGAAAAATAATGTCGGAAAATTTATTTTTCTAGGTTCATCTTGTATTTATCCTAAATTAGCACCACAACCGCTAAAAGAAGAGTACTTATTGACAGATTCTTTGGAACCAACTAACGAATGGTATGCGGTAGCCAAAATTACAGGTATTAAAGCCATAGAGTCTATCCGAAAACAATTCGGTAAGGATTATGTATCTTTGATGCCGACCAATTTATACGGAACACATGATAATTTCGATTTGAATACATCGCACGTTTTGCCTGCAATGATCAGGAAATTTCATGAAGCAAAAGAAAATGATAATGCCCCCGTAACATTATGGGGATCTGGAACTCCTATGAGAGAATTTCTTTTTGTAGATGATATGGCTGCCTCAGTAATTTTCGCTTTGGAAAACAGACTTCCAGAGCATTTATATAATGTAGGAACAGGAACTGATTTAACGATTAGAGAATTAGCAAAACTGATTCAGAAAGTAATTGATCATACCGGAGAAATTCTTTGGGATATAGATAAGCCTGATGGAACGCCAAGAAAGCTCATGGATGTATCAAAAATGCATGAGTTAGGCTGGAAGCATAAGGTGGAACTTGAAGATGGAATCGCAAGAACCTATCAATGGTTCTTGGAAAATATAAATAATTTTAAGGAAGTTAAAATGTCATAGTTGAATTTTTGAAATTCACTATACATTGTATAAAAAATATATCATTAGATGAAAGCAGCATTAATAACAGGAGTTACAGGACAAGACGGTTCATATTTAGCAGAGCTTTTATTAGAAAAAGGATACAGAGTTCATGGTATTAAAAGAAGAGCATCTTCATTCAATACACAGAGAATTGATCATTTATATCAGGATCAACACGAGCAAAATGTAAATTTCACATTACACTATGGTGATTTAACAGATTCTACCAATATCATCAGAATTATTCAGGAAGTTCAGCCGGATGAAATTTATAACTTGGGAGCAATGTCTCATGTAAAAGTATCTTTTGATTCTCCCGAATATGTTGCGAATGTTGACGGGATAGGAACCCTTAGGATTCTTGAGGCTGTTCGTATTCTTGGTTTGGAAAAGAAAACAAGAATTTATCAGGCTTCCACATCTGAATTGTATGGTGGTTTGCCTGAAAATAAAAATGCTGCTGGTTTTTACGATGAAAGCTCTCCGTTTTATCCTCGTTCACCCTATGGTGCAGCAAAAATATATGGTTTTTGGATAACCAAGAACTATCGTGAAGCTTACGGAATGTTTGCTTGCAATGGTATTTTATTTAATCACGAATCTCCTAGAAGAGGAGAAACATTTGTGACCCGTAAAATTACAATGGCTACTGCTGCTATTGCAAAAGGAAAACAAAATTGTCTTTATTTAGGAAATCTAAATGCACTTCGTGACTGGGGTCATGCTAAAGATTATGTAGATGCCATGTGGAGAATTCTTCAGCAAGATAAGCCTGAAGACTTCGTAATTGCTACAGGTGTTACAACTTCAGTAAGAGATTTTGTACGTATGGCATTTAATGAAATTGGGGTAGAATTATCTTTTGAAGGTGAAAATAAAAATGAAATTGCAAAAGTTAAAGCATGCAATAATCCTTTATACCAATTGGAAATTGGTAAAACAGTAGTTTCAGTAGATCCGGATTATTACAGGCCAACAGAAGTTGATCTATTAATTGGTGATCCTACAAAAGCAAAAACTCAGCTGGGCTGGAAACCTCAATATGATCTTCGAACTTTGATAAAGGAGATGGTGCAAAGTGACTTGAGTTTTATAAAATAAATATGTAATTCACATTACTTCATTTATATGAAAAAAATGAAAAAGAATCTAATTATATTCGGAACAAGACCAGAAGCTATAAAAATGGCTCCTTTGGTAAAACAATTTCAAAAGCATACAGATAGTTTTGAAACTAAAGTTTGCGTTACAGGTCAACATAGAGAAATGTTGGATCAAGTACTTGACTTTTTTCAAATAAAACCAGATTTTGATTTAGACTTAATGAAACCTAATCAGAATTTATACTCGCTAACAGCTGATATCATAAATGGTATGAAATCAGTTTTTAATGAATATCAACCAGATTATATATATGTGCATGGTGATACAACGACAACAATGGCTGCGAGTATTGCAGGATTTTACTCAGGAGCTAAAATATGTCACGTGGAAGCAGGACTTAGAACTCATGATAAGAGATCTCCTTTTCCGGAAGAAATAAATAGACAAATAGCAGGAAGAATTACTGATTATCATTTTGCCCCTACACTTCAGTCTAAAGAGAATTTGTTAAAAGAAAATGTTGATCAGGATTCCGTTATTGTCACAGGAAATACAGTGATTGATGCATTGCTAGATAGTTCAGAAAGAGTTAAGTATTTTGAGAATTCTGAAATAGATTTGTTAAAAAATACAATTGATTTTAATAAAAAATTGATTTTAGTAACCGGACATCGTCGGGAAAATCATGGTCAAGGATTTATTAATATATGCGAAGCATTAAAAGAAATTGCAACCACTAATGAAGATGTTCAAATAATTTACCCTGTACATTTGAACCCTAATGTTAAAGGTCCTGTCTATGAAATTCTATCAAGCATAAATAATATTTTATTGATTGATCCTCTTGCTTATCCTGCTTTTGTTTGGCTGATGAATCAATCTTTTATAATTATTACAGACTCAGGTGGAGTGCAGGAAGAAGCTCCAAGTTTGGGTAAACCAGTACTGGTAATGAGAGAAACTACCGAAAGACCTGAAGCTGTTGATGTTGGAACCGTAATTTTAGTAGGTACAGATAAAGATAAAATTGTAAGAGAAACAAATAATCTTTTACGAGATACGGAGAGATATCAAAATATGAGTACTTTGCATAATCCTTATGGTGATGGAAAGGCTTGTGAACGAATTGTGAACTTTATTAAATCAAAATAAAATATAACATTGAAAACAAAAGTTGTTACAATAGGACTAGGTTATATAGGCTTACCAACATCGGCATTAATTGCAAATAACAAAATTGCTGTTCATGGCGTTGATATTTCACAAAATGTAGTTGATACAATCAATGCAGGCAATATTCATATAGTTGAACCTGACTTAGATAAAGCAGTTTCGAAAGCCGTTAGTGATGGGTATTTAAAAGCAGATACGACCGCTGTAGTGGCAGATATATACTTGATAGTGGTTCCTACACCATTCAAAGAGAATCATGAACCTGATATATCATATGTACAGGTTGCTACAGAAGGCATCATCCCTCTCTTAAAGGAAGGAGATTTATACATAATCGAATCTACATCACCGATAGGTACTACTGAAAAAATGATGGATCTCATCTGCTCTAAAAGGCCAGAATTACGAGATAAAATTTATTTTGCTTATTGTCCGGAAAGAGTGCTTCCTGGAAACGTAATGCATGAACTTGTTCATAATGATCGTGTTATTGGTGGCGTTAACAGTATTTCTACTGAAAAAGCAATAGAGTTTTATAAACAGTTTGTGAAGGGAGATCTTCATGCTACCAATGCGCGCACAGCCGAGATGTGTAAGCTTACAGAAAATTCCTCAAGAGATGTTCAAATTGCTTTCGCAAATGAGCTTTCATTAATTTGTGATAAAGCAGGAATCAATGTATGGGAACTTATTAAGCTTGCGAATAAACATCCGAGAGTAAATATTCTTCAACCAGGCTGTGGTGTAGGTGGACATTGTATTGCAGTTGATCCTTATTTTATTGTTTCTGATTATCCATTAGAATCAAGAATTATTGGTAAAGCACGGGAAGTAAATAATCATAAAGCATTTTGGTGTGCTGAAAAGATCAATGAAGCCAAAAAAGATTTTCAATTAAAACACAACAGAGCACCAAAAATTGCTCTTATGGGAATGGCCTTTAAACCAAATATCGATGATTTAAGAGAGTCTCCGGCAAAGTATATTGTACAAAGAGTTTTACAAGATTCCAACGATGAAGAGTATTTTATTGTAGAACCTAATATTACTGAACACAGCGTTTTTAAAATTACTCCTTACCAAAAGGCAGTTGAAAAAGCTGATATTGTGGCTATATTAGTTGCTCATAGTGAATTTAAGGATTTAAATTTTTCAGATTATCAAATTGTTCTAGATTTTTGTGGTATAAGAAATTAAGTTTTCTAAAATTTTTATTTAATTAATTTCTATGCTTGGCAAAATATATTTATTATTTTCAGATAAAATAAAGTTATTTTATAGCAGAGAAATTTTATCTGCTTTTAAATGGAGTTTTATTGGTCAGATTTTTACAAGGTTAATTAATCTTATAGCTGTCATTATTTTAGCTAGATTAATGCTGCCGGAAAAATATGGCGCTTACACTTATCTTATAGGGACATTGGCTTTTTTTAGTCAAGTTGTAGCATTATCAATTAGGACAACAAGTACTAGAAATGTTGCGTTTTTACTTGGTTATGATAAATTAAGCTGTGAAAAATATATAAAACTTACAGTTATTATTGGACTCATATTAAGCACTGTAGGATTCATGATTATTTGTATTCTAATAGTTTTATTTTCTGGTGCAAGTGCACTTAGTTATTATTCAATACCATTGCTTATTTCAGCAGCTCTTGGAATTTTTTCTGAATTATTTTATGGGCTAATTTTAGGAGTATTGGGTGGTTTAAATGCATTTAAAATTATAAATGTAATTACAATTTGGTCTAATTTTGCTAAGTTTATTGCAACGATAATCTTTTATTTACTATTTGATTTAGAGGGTGCTGTTTTGTCTTGGGTAGGTATATCAATAATTATAGCGTTAATAGCTTTTAGTAACCTTTCTAAAAAACTTTCTCAAGAAAGCCTTCAGATTTACAGACATAGTCTAAAAAGTATAAAAAAAGAGTTTTTACTTTTTACTAAAATATCAGTGCCTATATCTATTGAAGCTAGTTTTATTTTAATTTCTACATGGTATATTCAAACTTTAGTACTTAATGTACCTGAAGATGGAAAATCTCAATTAGCTATGTACAATGTTGCATATCAATGGAAAAGTTTGGCAATTTATTTACCTGCAATTTTGATTAATTTATTACAACCTTTTTTATCCAATTTTCATAGTTCTGGGAATAAAAGCGAGTTTAATAATATTATTAAGAATACAGAAAAAATAGTTTTTGCAGGTTCAACAGTTATAACTATAGCTCTCATATTATTTTCACCACTAATTACAAAATTATTTGGAAAAGGTTTCGAACAGTCAAATAAAATATTAATAATTCTTGTTATACCTTGTATTTTTATAGGTTTAAGCTCTTTATATCGTGAAACATTTATAAGTCGGGGATTTGTTTGGTTAATTGCAATTGGTAATTTTATAATGTCAATAATTAATTTATTGTTGTTTTTTTATTTTAAAAATCATTATTCTGTTTCAATATCTTTTGCAATTTCAATTTCAATTGGTGAAGTTTTTCTGTTCTTTTTTTATTATATAATTAAATCTAAATATCTTACAAAATATGAATAAAATATTATATATTGATGTAATATGTGCAGATGGTCATATAAATTTTAATAAAATATATATTAATAGCCTGATTGAATCAAATGAGAATGTAAAACTTATTTTGAAGAAAGGGTATGCAAACAAAATGGGGTTTAATTCAAAATTTGTTTTATTCGAACTTCCGGAATTTTTGTTCTATGATTTTAAAAAAATTCGTTTTTTTAATAGACTTATGATGACAATCAGTCTTATGTATATAAATATTAGAATTTTATTCAAAAATTATTCAAATATATATATAGGGTCTTACGAAGAAATATCTTTTTTTTGTAGTTTTTTTGGAAAAAAAACTATACTTATTAATCATAATAATATTTCTGGATTATCTAATAGCTTAAAACGATTTTTTTTCATTAAATTGTCTAAGAAGCATACAATGCTAGTTTTTAATAACCAAATTAGAGACTATCTTTACGAATTAAATATTAAAAATGTTATAGTTAAACCTCACGGTTTACCAGAAGTTTTTTCTAAAAATATAATTAATCCCATTCGTAAACATAGTGAAAGAATAATTTTTTTACCTTCACATAATAGTATTGATGTTAATTTTATTGATGATGCTTTTAATAATGAAATGTTACTATCATTATTAAAAGAGTATAATTTTAAAATTGTTAAAAAAGGAGGAACTGTTTACAAAGATTCAAATATTGTTACAATTGACAAAGTTTTAGGATACGAAGAATATAAATCAATTCTTTTAGAAAGTGATATAATTCTCTTACCTTATCCTTCTACTTTTAGGTATAGGGTAAGTGGTATTTTGCATGAGTGCTTTGTAAATGATAAGCTTTGCTTATTATCCAACATAGATGCTTTTAGAGTTTATGAGGGGAATTTTAATTACAATCCATTTTTTTCTGATGTTAATGATTTATGTCGGAGACTGTCAGAATTAATGATTTCGTTTTTATCAGAAGAATCTTATAATGGAAATTATTACAAAAATTTATCTGAATTAAAGCCTATCTTTTAAATAATTATTGGTAGTAGGTGTTTTTGATATGAAATATAAGTTTAATATTTTATTGCTTTTTATTATTATTGAAGTGTTTTTGTTTAAAGATCAGGAAGAGCTTCAATTTTTATTTTCAATAGTAGAATATCTATTTGTTATTTTTTGTTATTCCAGAAATAAAAAGCTTGGAATTTTATATTTTGTAACTTTTACATTATTGTGTATGGGAGAGTGGAGTTATGTGATAAATGAATCTCCACCTTACAACTTTTATGGTTTAAGAATTGCAGGTTTTTCTATAAATATATTAATTTCATTAATTTTATTTATAGATGTTTTAATCTCCAATGATAAAAAACTTAAAAACTTTGCCTACATTAAAAAATTTAAATGGATATTTTTATATGTGTTTTTTATTTTTATTGTTGGATTAATAAATTTAATGAGTGCAAAAAATTATTTTGATAATTTCATCAGTGATATTTTTACTTATTTACCTTTAATTTTATACGTTTATCTGATTTCTGTAATTGATATACAATCTTTAATAAAATTGGTCAAGTATTGTATTTCTATAACTGTCATCTCTTATGTTCTATCTTATATTACTAATACAAAATTTGCTTATTTTGAGGGGCAAGAATTTTTATTAATGAATGCATTTTCATTTATAGTACCATTTGCGGTCTATTTTCTAAAAGATTTATACTCAAAAAAAATTTATTACCTTCAAATTATTATAGTTTCGTTTTTTATTTTAACTGGTCAAATCTTTATCAGTGGAAAATTCATTTTTATTTTTATTTTGGTTATACTATGGTTTATAAGTAAAACGAAATATAAGCTTATTATTTATAGTAGTTTAATTGTATTATCTTTTTTTGCAAAACCAATTTTGGAAACAGTTAAAGATAATTTTAATTCGAATGTTGTTATTTCATGGAAAATTCAACAGGTTGAAGAGGGGATTTTAGCAATAGGATCAGGTAGTTCTGAAGTTGAAGGTAGTTTTGGTAATCTATTTGATGAAGGAAGGGCTATTTTAGATTATTTTGATAAAAATAATATCGCCTTATTTACAGGAAAGGGTATGGGTGGTGGTGTACCAGATACTTTTAATAAGTTAGCTCCTTTCGCTGGTAACTCAGGATATGCACTACAAGATAGAGACAGAAATGATTATTTTGTAATGCATCTGTCTATTCTAGATATTTTTCTGAAAGCTGGGGTTATTTGGTTAATTCTATTCTTGTTTTTTTTATTTAAACAATTTAATAATATAAAGATATTTGGTTTTATAACATTTGTTTTATTATTCACTGTTTTCTACACCTCTAAAGAAATGATGTTATTGACTGTAATATTTTATAGTATCTCGCTATATACTATGGATAATAATAAAGAAAAGAATAAAAAGATAATTAATGAAAAATAAAATTTTATACTTATGTGCTAATGACGGTTCTGATACAAGAGTCTCAAAAGAAATTGAAACCCTATCAAAATCTTTTGATATTTTTTATTTGGGTGTTGGAAAGAAATCAGATTTATCTTTTTCATTAGAACAGACACATATAAATAAGTTAATTCCCGGAAGTCATAAATCTTTAAAAACAATATTAATTTTAATTATCAATATAATAAGACTATTATCTAAAAATAAATTCGAAAAAATACATATAGTTGATGAACAGTTCTATATTTTTTTTCTTCCTTTTCTTTTAGGTCAAAAAGTAGTACTTGATATTTTTGATTCTTTTTTTCTAAAGCTTAACTTAGCAAATAATAAATTTTATGTAGGCAAAAGAATAATTTATGGTTTTCCAAAAAAAATTATTGTTACAGATGAAAATAGATTTGGTTTACTACCTAAATTTGCACAAAAAAAAGCAGTCGTAATTCCCAATGTTCCAAAATATCAAAAATATGTGAAAGTTACGAATGATAATCGTAAGTTAACTATTTGTTATTTTGGATCATTGCATAAAGATAGGGGTACACTTTTTTTAGATGAACTTCTGTCACATTCTGACGAAGTCAGAGTGATTGCAGCGGGTTGGCTTATGGATGATTATACAAAAAAATTTATTAAAAATGACAAAGTAGAATATTTGGGGATAATGAGACAGCAACAAATTAATGAAATCTTAACTAATAATGGTGATTATCTGTTAGCATTATACCCCGTCAATAATATTAATAATATTTATGCTAGTCCGAATAAAATTTATGATGGAATCCAGACTCAAACACCCGTAATCATAAATAGTGAAATTGTTGTTTCTTCATTTGTGAAAGATAATAATTTTGGTTTTGTTATTGAAAATAAGAATGATATAAATTTTGAAAAACTACTATACGAATTAAAAAAATTAAAAGATACTTATACCTTTGACCCAGAAACTATAAAAAAATATAGTTGGGAAATGTATGAGGAAAAATTAATACAATTATGAGAAATTACCAAATATGTTCAATAAGTGTGATGGACACTTCAGACTCTCGTATCACCTTTGACGAAAACGGAGTTAGTGATCACGTTATTGATTTTTATAATAATGTAAAACCCAACTGGCATACCGATGAAGTTGGAAGAAAACAGTTGGAGGAAACGATTGCTAAAATAAAAAAGGAAGGCGAAGGAAAAGAATTTGACTGTATTTTAGGGATGAGTGGTGGTGTAGACAGCTCTTACATGCTCCATTTAGCGGTGAAAGAGTTTGGTCTTAGACCTCTCGTGTTTCACGTTGATGGAGGATGGAATTCCGAATTGGCTGTTCACAACATTCAGGTAATGGTAGATAAACTGGGGCTTGATCTTTATACAGAGGTTATCAATTGGGAAGAGATGAAAGACTTTCAACTTGCATTTTTCAAATCCGGAGTACCGCATTTAGATATCCCACAGGATCATGCATTCATCGCCACACTTTACAATTTTGCTGATAAGCACAATATAAAGTATATTCTTAATGGCGGAAATATTTCTACAGAATGTGTAAGAAATCCTATGGAATGGTTGTATTATGGTACAGATATGGCACAACTGAAAGATATTATTAAAAAATTTGGGACCATTAAAATGGAAACATATCCTTTTAGCCCGATTTTCAGACATAAATTTTATTTACGTTATATTCGCAAAATTCAAGTTGTGAAACCTCTGAATTTTATGCCCTATATTAAAGAAAATGCGTTACAGGTTTTAGCTGATGAATATGGATGGAAGCCTTATCCGCAAAAACATTTTGAATCTCGTTTTACAAAATTCTATGAAGGGTATTGGATGCCTGAAAGGTTTGGTTTTGATACACGTAGAGTCCAATATTCAAGTTTGATTCTTACCGGGCAAATGACTAGAGAAGACGCTCTTGAAAAATTAAAAAAGCCGGCTTATAATCCGGAAACTATTCAGGAGGAGTTTAATTACATTGCAACAAAACTTGGTATAAGCTCTGATGAACTTAGGAAGTATTTTGAAATGCCTAAAAAATTCTATTGGGACTACAAAAATCAGGAGTCTTTATTTAATTTTGGAGCTAAAATTTTAAAGTTTCTAGGGGTAGAAAGATCAATAAAAAGATGATAACAATTATAGATTACGGTTCAGGAAATATTAATGCAATAGCAAATATATATGAAAAGCTAAGGGTAGATTATACTATTGCAAAAGATCCTATGCAGGTAAAAGATGCTCAAAAGATATTTCTTCCGGGAGTAGGTTCTTTTGATGAAACAATTTCAATGCTTGATACAATTGGTTTTAGAGAAGTACTTGATCATGAAGTTCTGATTAATAAAGTTCCAATTATAGGGATTTGTGTAGGAATGCAGATTCTTGCGGAAAGTAGTGAAGAAGGTTCTTTAAAAGGTTTAGGATATATAAAAGGAAAAGTGAGAAAAATTGACTCTTCTACTATTACCCATAAACCAAAACTGCCTCATTTAGGATGGAATTCCGTCAATATTGAGAAAGACCATAAAATTCTTCAGAATATTGATCCGAAATTAGGTTTTTATTTTCTTCATTCTTACTATTTTGAATGCGCGAATGAATCAGATATTCTTACAACTTCCATCTATGGAAAATCATTTGCTTCATCGGTAACTAGAGAAAATATATTCGGAATACAATTTCACCCGGAAAAAAGTCATCATAACGGAGTTAATTTACTCCATAATTTTGCATTACTATAATGTTACGATCAAGAATTATCCCATGTCTTTTAGTTCATAAAAGAGGGCTTGTTAAAACAGTTAATTTTAAAGATCCTAAGTATGTAGGTGATCCCATAAATGCGGTTAAAATCTTCAACGAGAAAGAGGTTGATGAGCTGATGGTGATTGATATTGATGCCACTGTAGAAGGAAGAGAGCCAGACTTTGAGATGATAAAAAATATTGCTGTAGAATGTAGAATGCCTTTTTGTTATGGTGGTGGTGTTAAAAGTGTTGCCCATGCAAAAAAAATCATCAGTTTAGGTGCTGAGAAAGTGGCTATTAGTGCTGCAGCTCTTCAAAATACAAAACTTTTGAAAGATATTGCAGATGCGGTAGGAATTCAAAGTGTTGTTGTTGTTATTGATATTAAGAAGAAAAAATTCTTCGGAGGATATGAAATTGTAACACATAATGGTAAAAAAACAGCAGATGTAAAACTTGAGCGCTTTCTTGCAGAACTAAATGAGATAGGAATTGGTGAACTTGTTATCAACTCAGTAGACGAAGATGGAAAAATGAATGGATACGATTTTAAACTCTTTGATATAATAAGAAAAGAAACCGATATGCCAATGACGATTTTAGGTGGAGCCGGTTCAATTGATGATATACGTGTTGCAATCGAAAGATATCAAACTATTGGGGTATCCGCAGGAAGTCTTTTCGTATTTAAAGGAAAATATAGGGCTGTACTTATTAGTTATCCTTCTATAAACGAAAGATGGGATCTATATCAATTGAAAAATTAAATGTACATAAGAAAAAATGAAACAAATTATACAGTCATTTAAAACAGGAGAAACAATTTTAGAAGAAGTACCGGCACCTCAAATAAAACGAGGATGTGTATTAATTCAAACGACGCGCTCATTGGTGTCATTAGGAACGGAACGTATGTTAGTGGAATTCGGTAAATCAAATTTAATTCAGAAAGCACGTCAGCAACCGGATAAAGTAAAACAGGTTTTAGATAAAATAAAAACAGATGGCTTAATGCCGACTGTTGAAACTGTATTTAATAAATTGGGAGAACCACTTCCTTTAGGGTATTGTAATGTCGGAAAAGTAATTGCAGTGGATGAAGGTGTTAATGATTTTAAAATAGGAGATCGTGTGGTTTCTAATGGACAACATGCAGAATTTGTATGTATTCCAAAAAATTTGGTAGCACATATTCCTGATAATGTTTCTGATGAAGAAGCTACTTTTACAGTTATTGGATCTATTGGTCTTCAGGGAATACGTTTATTAAATCCTACTTTAGGCGAAACTGTTGTAGTCGTTGGTTTAGGTTTAATAGGATTGCTTACAGCACAGTTATTGGTTGCAAACGGATGTCGTGTAATCGGTACTGATATTGACGAATCAAAGCTTGAAATGGCTAAAAAATGGGGAATAATTCCATTTAATCCTTTAAGCGGAGACGTCGTTAAATTTGTTGAAGACCTTACTGACGGAATTGGTGCAGATGGAGTTGTAATTACTGCTTCTGCGAAAAACAATGATATCATCTCTCAATCTGCGCGTATGAGCAGAAAAAGAGGTCGTATTATTTTGGTCGGCGTTATAGGTTTAGATATCAGCAGAGCAGAATTTTATGAAAAAGAACTTACATTTCAGGTTTCATGCTCATATGGTCCGGGTCGCTATGATGAAAATTATGAACAAAAAGGAGTAGATTATCCTTTACCTTTTGTACGTTGGACCGAAAAAAGAAATTTTGAAACCATACTTCAGGCAATCAGTACAAAGCGTATTTTCGTTGAAGAAATGATAACAGAGATTGTTGAACTAAATAATTATCTTAACATTTACGGCGAAATAGGAAGCAGTCATTCTATTGCCTCTATACTAAAATACGATGAGAAAACTTTACTAAATCCAAGTCGTAATATAAAATTAAAAGATACCGATTTCTCAGCTTCAAAAGGAGTAATTGGAATTATTGGTTCTGGGAATTTTACAAAAATGACGATGATGCCTGCTCTCAAGGATAGCGGAGCAAGCTACAAATATATTGCAAGTAATGGAGGGGTCACTGGAACAGCAGTTGCCCAAAAATACAATATAGCCAATTCTACAACCGATTATAAAGAAATTTTAAATGATTCACAAGTTGATCTTGTTTTAATTACCACTCGTCATGATCTTCATGCTCCAATGGTTAAAGAAGCATTGAATGCTGGTAAAAATGTATTTGTCGAAAAACCTTTAGCTCTAAATCTGACAGAACTAAACGAAATAATAGAAGTTCAGCAGAAAACTGGAAAAAATATAACTGTAGGTTTTAATAGAAGATTTTCTCCACATACGATAAAGATCAAACAACTCGTAGGAAATTCTCAGATGAATGTAATTGCTACAATGAATGCTGGTTTCATTCCTGCAAATATTTGGGTACATGACATGAAAGTTGGTGGTGGTAGAATTATTGGTGAAGCATGTCATTATATTGATTTAATTACTTATCTTACAGGTAGCAAAGTGAAATCCGTTTGTATGAATTCTATGGGTGTAAATCCCGAAGAGAATACCGATAATGCAACTATTTTATTAAAATACGAAAATGGTTCAACAGGAGTCATCAATTATTTTGCAAACGGATCTAAAGCATATTCTAAAGAAAGACTTGAGGTTTTTTCACAGGAAAGAACAATTATAATGGATAATTTCAGAAAAACTGAAGGATTCGGTGTAAAAGGATTTTCTAAACTAAAAACAAATTTAGATAAAGGGCATAAAAACCAGTTTCATACATTAGTTAAAAAAATTAAAGAAGGAGGAAACCCTTTAATTCCGATGGATGAAATTGTAAATACTACAAAAGCTTCTTTCGCTGCAATTGAAAGTTTAAAAACTAAAAGCTGGATAGATATCGACTAATCGTATGAGCCTGAAACTAGCTTTACAGTTATATAAAAACATGGGGACACGATATGTTATGTATCGTGTTCGTCATGAATTTGAGAAAAAAACCGGTCAATTAAAGAAAAAACATCCCAACAATTTACGTCTTTCTCAAACTCTTTCTTTAACGGAATGGAAAGTTCGGAAAAATGAGTTTTTAATTGATGCAAAAGAAAATTTAAACTTTCCAAAATTAACTTCAAACATATTAAAAGATAAAGCTGAGAAAATTATTTCTGGTGAATTATTATTTTTTAATGCCAATTGGCTGAATCTGGGTAATGATTATGATTGGATTACAAATCCATCAAACGGATTTAAATATGATATTCAAAAACATTGGTCTGAAATTCCGGACTTATCTGGAGAAGCAGGGGATATAAAATTCGTGTGGGAGAAATCCAGATTTTCTTATCTTTTAACCCTAATTCGATATGATTATCATTTTGATAAAGATTTTTCAGAATTTGTTTTTTCAGAAATTGAGTCTTGGATAAATGCAAATCCTATCAATCAGGGACCAAACTGGAGATGTAGTCAGGAAATCTCACTTCGTATTTTCAATTGGTGTTTTGCTTTATATTATTATCAGAATTCTACCGCTTTAACAGAAGATCGATGGCAGAAAATACAGAATGTTATTTATGCATCTCTTCATCATGTTTATCAAAATATCAATTTTTCTAGAATTGCGGTTCGAAATAATCATGCGATTACAGAAACTTTGTTTCTTACTTTGTCAAATATTTTGTTTCCATTTATTCCGGAAACAAAAATGTGGTCAGAAAAAGGGTTGAAATGGTTTGAAGAGGAAATAAATTATCAAATTTATGATGATGGTACTTTTCTGCAGTTTTCAATGAATTATCATCGTGTTGTGATTCAGTTATTTTCTTTCGGATTGAGTCTTGCGTATAAAAATGATTTTAAGTTTTCAGATTCTATTTATAATAAAGCTTATAAATCGACATATTTCCTGTATCAATGTATGCAGGATAAAAACGGAAAACTTCCAAATTATGGTTCTAATGACGGAGCTTTATTTTTTCCTTTGTCAGATTCAGATTACAGAGATTATAGACCGCAGTTAAATACATTACACTATGTTTTAACAGGTAAAAATATTTTTGAAAACAGAGAAATAGAAGAGGATCTTTTCTGGAACGGGAAAATAAATAGTAAGAAAAATTTCGATCCAATTTTAAAACAAAATGGTGTTTTATCTTTTGAAAATGGAGGATATTATGTATGTAGAGAAAATGATTTTTTTACTTTCATAAGATGTGGAGATCACAAAGATCGTCCGGCTCAAGCCGATAATTTGCATTTAGATATTTGGTATAAAGGTAAAAATATTCTGAGAGATTCAGGAACTTATAAATATAATACAAACGCAGAAAAATTAAAATATTTTATGGGTTCTCTTTCTCATAACGTCGTTATGGTTAATGATGAATCGCAGATGTTGAAAGGCAGCCGTTTTATATGGTATTTCTGGTCACAAAAAATTTCGGCTTCATGGAAAGAAACAGAAGGCGAATTTGTCTTTTCTGGAAAAATAAAAGCTTTTCAGTTTTTAAATAAAAAAGCTTTTCATAATAGAATTATAAGAATTTCTAAATTAATTCCTCAATGGATTGTCGAAGATGATTTACAAAATTTGACAGATTTTTCAATGAAGCAAATTTGGCATCCAAATTCTAACAATCTTATAGTTGAATCGGAAAAAGAAAAGCATAATTTTGATTCGTATAATTCCGATTATTACGGAAGCTATACTGAAGAAAAATCAATTTATTTTCAGTTTAATAATAATATCAAGACAGTAATTACTTATAGCAAATAATGAAGATTCTAATATTACATCAGTATTTTTTAGAAGAAGATGATTCTGGAGGTTCACGTTGGAATGAAATTACCAAAACGTGGACTTCTCTAGGGCACGAAGTAACTGTAATTGCAGGAATGATGCATTATACAGGCTCAGAAAAAAGAGCAGAATATAAAGGGAAATACTTTATTAAAAAAAAACAAGGTGATGTTACAGTTCACAGAACTCATGTCTCTGAAGCATATAATAAAGGATTTATTGGGCGTTTGTGGGGATATTTTTCATTTATGTTTTCTTCACTGTGGGCAGGGATTTTTAAGGTTGAAGGAAAATTCGATGCGGTTATTGTAACTTCGCCACCATTATTTGTCGGAGGTTCGGGCTTTCTTATTTCAAGACTGAAAAGAATTCCAATGGTTTTTGAAATCAGAGATTTATGGCCAGAATCTGCAATTGATACAGGTGTACTAACAAATAAACTGGTTATTAAACTCGCTTATTGGTTTGAAGCTTTTATCTATAGAAAGGCAAAACTTATTAATGTTCTTACTCCTGCTTTTTATAAAACCCTAAATGAAAAGAAAGATGTTGATAAAAGTAAATTAATAATGATCCCAAATGCGGCAGATTTTTCACTTTCGGAAGAGATTTTAAGAAATTTTGATCGTGAAAGTTTTAGAAAAGATCATGATCTTGAAAATCATTTTGTGATTACTTATGTTGGAGCTCATGGTGTTGCAAATCATTTAGATCAAATTTTAGATGCTGGAAAAAAACTGGAAGATACAAATGTTTTATTTTTGTTAATTGGTCAAGGTATGGAAAAGGAACGATTAATAAAGAGAGCAAAGCAAATGGCTGTTGTTAATGTACGTTTCTTGGATCCTGTTCCAAAAAAAGAGGTTTTTAAATATATTTTAGCATCAGAAATGGGAGCATCTGTATTAAAAAAAGTAGATACATTTAAAACGGTATATTCAAATAAATCTTTTGATTATTTTTCATGCAAAAAACCCATTTTAATGGCAATTGACGGAGTATCACGGGAATTAGTTGAAGAAGCTCAAGCAGGTATTTACGTTGAACCTGAAAACGATGAAGAATATAATAAAGCAATTCGTAAATATCTAAATGATGAATTACGACTAAAGAAAGAGGGCGAAAACGGATATAAGTATGCAAAAAATAATTTTGACAGAGAGTTTTTAGCTAAAAAATATTTAGGATCAATAAAAGAGATTGTTGGTTAATCAAGTTTCCTAGTAATATAGTAAAGAATGTATAAGAATTATTTTAAAAGATTTTTTGATTTCATTATAGCATTTTTTGGACTGATAATTTTAAGTCCAGTTTTTATATTGGTTACTATAGGATTATATTTTGCAAATAACGGTAAACCATTTTTTTTTCAGGTTCGTCCTGGTTTAAATGAGAAAATTTTCAAAATTATCAAGTTTAAAACAATGAATGACAAAAAAAATGCTGATGGAACTCTACTTTCTGATGCAGAAAGACTGACGACAATCGGTGCATTCGTTCGCAAAACTTCACTTGATGAGATACCACAGCTTATAAATGTTTTAAAAGGAGATATGTCTTTGATTGGACCAAGACCATTATTACCTCAATATTTAGCTTTATATAATGAAAATCAAAAACGTAGGCATAATGTTCGTCCGGGAATCACAGGATGGGCGCAGATAAATGGTAGAAATGCAATTTCATGGACTAAAAAATTTGAGTTGGACGTTTGGTATGTGGATAATTTATCCCTTATGACGGATTTAAAAGTTTTTTTTACAACATTTAGAAAGGTTTTTAAAAGCGAAGGAATTTCACAGGAAGGTCAGGCTACAATGGAAGCTTTTAATGGAAGTAATTAATAAAATAGTAAATAAACAATGAAAAAAATAGCGATTTTTGGAGCAGGTGGATTTGGGAGAGAGGTAAAGACTATAATTGACGAAATTAATAAAGATAATAAAACTTATGATTTCATAGGTTATTATGATGATGGTAAAGAGATTGGAACAAATATTAATGATTTTCCTATTTTAGGCGGAGTAAAAGAACTGAATGATCTTAATGAAGATTTATCGTTAGTAATATGTGTTGCTGAGCCAAAAATTAAGAGAAAAATAGTTGAAAATATAAATAATAATAAAATTAATTACCCCTCTATTATACATCCAAAAGCTAGTAAATCAAATGATTATGTTTTTATTGGAAATGGTTGTGTTATTTGTGAAGGTGTAATTATTACCTGCAATATTGAGATTGAAAATTTTGTTATACTTAATCTATCTTGTACTGTAGGACATGACACGAAAATAGGTGCATATTCGTCATTTATGCCTTCTGTAAATATTTCAGGCGAAGTAAATATTGAAGAGTGTGTTTATGTAGGGACAGGTGCAAAAATAATCAACCTTCTTGAGATTGGAGAAAATACAATCGTTGGAGCCGGAGCTGTTGTATCAAAATCACTCCCTAAAAACTGTACAGCTGTAGGTATTCCTGCAAAACCAATTAAATTTCACGAATAATTATGAACTCAAAAATATGGCTTTCTTCTCCACACATGGGCGGAAATGAACAAAAATATGTAAACGAAGCTTTTGAAGCCAATTGGGTAGCGCCTTTAGGTCCTAATGTAGATGGTTTTGAAAAAGATTTGGAAACCTTTTTAAACGAAGATGTAAAAGTTGCGGCTCTTTCTGCCGGTACTGCTGCGCTGCATTTAGCTTTAATTGAATGTGATGTAAAGCACGGTGATGAAGTCATTTGTCAATCTATGACATTTTCAGCTTCTGCAAATCCAATCGCCTATTGCGGAGCAACTCCCATTTTCATAGACTCTGAAAAAGAAACCTGGAATATGTGTCCTGCTGCTTTAAAAGAAGCTGTGGAAGACAGAATTTCTAAAGGTAAAAAGCCAAAAGCAATTATTGTTGTTCATTTGTATGGTATGCCTGCAAAGATGGATGAGATTTTAAAAATAGCTTTGGAATATGAAATTCCTGTGATTGAAGACGCTGCAGAAGCTTTAGGTTCTACTTATAAAGGTAGAGCTTGTGGAACTTTTGGACGTTTTGGAATTTTATCATTTAACGGAAATAAAATCATTACTACTTCGGGTGGCGGAGCATTGGTTTGCCATACTCAGGAAGATAAAGACAAAGCGGTTTTCCTTTCAACTCAGGCTAGAGACAATGCACCACATTATCAGCATTCTCATATTGGTTATAACTATCGTATGAGTAATATTGTAGCAGGAATCGGTCGTGGACAAATGGAAGTTTTGAATGATAGAGTAGAAGCACGCAGAAAAATGCATGATTTCTATGTTGAAATATTCAATGACATCAACGGTGTTGAGGTGTTTTCAGAACCAACTGCTGATTATTTTTCTAATCATTGGTTATCTGCTATTGTTGTAAATCCTGAAATTACCGGGAAGAATCGTGAAGATTTAAGATTAGCTTTTCTTGAGGACAATATTGAATCTCGTCCTTTATGGAAGCCGATGCATTTGCAGCCTGTTTTTGCGGATGCACCGTATTATGGAACAGATATTTCCGAAAATCTGTTCAATGACGGTCTATGTTTGCCTTCCGGATCAAATCTTACAGATGAAGACCGTGAAAGAATTAGAACAATGATTAATAATTTTTTTTAATAAATAAAGATTCTTTTTTGTTAATAAATTTTTAAAAACGGCTTAAAGTATAACCAATTATACCATAATTTCGACTAAAGCGGGGCAGTGATCAGAATGCACTGCCTCTTTTAAAATAACAGCACGGGATAATTGATCTTTCAGTGAATACGAAGTGAAGTTGTAATCTAAACGCCATCCTTTGTTTTTAGCTCTGGAATTCTGTCGATAACTCCACCAAGTATAATTATCCGGTTCAGCATTAAAATATCTGAAACTGTCGATCAGTTCACATTCATCAATAAAACGAGTCATCCACTCACGTTCCATCGGTAAAAATCCGGATACATTTTTAAGACGCACAGGATCATGAATGTCTATTGCCTGATGACAGATATTAAAATCTCCTGAAATAATGAGATTAGGGATAGTCTTCTTTAGATTTTTAATATAATCTGAAAAATCATAGCAGAACTGCATTTTAAAATCCAGTCTTTCTATATTGGAAGCAGACGGAACGTATACTGAAATAACCGAAAAACCTTCAAAGTCAGCACGGATTATTCTTCCTTCATTGTCATAACTTTCTATACCGCAGCCATATTCTACGTGACTGGGTTTTATTTTTGAAGCAATCCCCACTCCGCTGTAGCCTTTCCTTACTGCGGAATGCCAATAACTGTGATAGCCTGCTTTTTCAAGGCTTTCAATGTCAATCTGGTCTGTTCCTGCTTTACTTTCCTGAATACAGATAATATCCGGATCAGCAGTTTTCAGCCAGTTTAAAAAATCTTTGGTAAATGCAGCACGTATTCCGTTGACGTTGTAGGTAATTAATCTCATAATTCAAAAATATAAAAATTCGGGCGGAAAGTTTAAGTTTTCCGCCCGAATCAGTTTAAATTTAGATCAGCAATTAAAGCTAAAATTCATGCCGGATTATTTTGGTTCCAGAATACTGATCGGAATAATGCATTCCTCCAGAGAAATTCCGCCGTGCTGATATGTTTCTTTATAGTAATTTACAAAATGATTGTAATTTTTGGGATAAGCAAGGAAGATGTTATTTTTAGCAAAAATATATTTTGAACTTAGATTTCCTTTAGGTAAAAACAACTTTTCCGGATTTGTTATTGCCCAAACATCGCTTTCGTCATAGGTTAAGCTTTTTCCGGTTTTATAGCGGATGTTGGTTGAGGTTTCTCTGTCGCCTACAACCCGGCTTGGTTTTTTGACATAAACAGTTCCGTGATCGGTCGTAATGACCAGTTTAAATCCGTTTTCAGCTGCGGTTTTGATGATTTTTACCAATGAAGAATTTTCAAACCAGTTCATAGTCAGCGATCTGAATGTTTTATCGTCCCGAATAAGCTGGTCTACAATGTGATTATCGGTTTTTGCATGAGACAGAATATCAATAAAATTGTACACAATTACCAGAAGATCATTGTTTTTGTGCTGATTAAAATCTTCATAAATTTTTTTTTCAAAATCGGCATTCAATACTTTCAGGTATTTCATAGATTTAGAATTGAGACCGACTCTTTTCATCTGATCTTCAAGAAAATCACGCTCAAATTCGTTTTTATTTCCTTCCTCATTATCATTAAACCATTTGTCAGGAAAACGCTTCTCAATTTCTGAAGGCAGAAGACCTGCAAAGAAAGAATTTCTCGCATACTGAGTCGCTGTAGGCAATATACTGTAATAATAATCTTCCGAGATCTTGTTGTAGAATTTTGTGAAAAGCGGTTCAATTACTTTCCATTGATCGTAGCGGAGATTATCAATCATTAAAAGAAGAACTTTATCTTTTTCAACCTCCGGCTTTATCTTTTCTTTAAAAAGAGTGTGGCTCATCATAGGCTTTTCCGAGCCTTTCAGCCATTCTTCATAATTGTTTTCGATAAATTTGGCAAACTGAATGTTGGCTTCTTCTTTTTGTGACTGCAAAAGGTCTGCAAATTCATTATCGGTTACTTTATCGAATTTCAGTTCCCAATTGATGATTTTTTTGTAATAATCTGCCCATTCCTGGTACGTTTGGAGATACGAAAGTTCCATAGAAAGATTCCTGAATTCCTGCTGATACTGCAAAATAGTTTTCTGTTCTACCAGATTATCTTCCTGAAGATTTTTTTTCAGCGACAGCAGTATCTGATTGGGGTTCACAGGTTTTAGGATATAATCGGCAATCTGTGAACCGATGGCTTCTTCCATAATGTGCTCTTCTTCACTTTTGGTAACCATTACGATTTTTAGCGAACTGTCTATTTGTTTAATCATCGGAATAGCTTCCAGCCCCGAAATTCCGGGCATATTTTCGTCGATTAATGTTAACGCAAATTTTTCAGATTCAATAAGTTCTAAAGCTTCATTTACATTGTTAACAGGCGTTACCTGATAACCTTTTTTTTCAAGAAAAACGATATGCGGTTTCAGCAAATCTATTTCATCATCAATCCATAATATTTTATCTGACATACAAGTTTTATTTTTTGTTGAGTAATGGCATCAAAATTACGACCAATTACTTTTAATTTCTCACAAAATGCTCTGCTAAAAAGTTAAATCTTAGTTAAAAGAATTTTGATCATTAATTAAAATGCAATTTTTATATGAAGATATGATAAATATTGTAATCTTAAAGGATGCAAATTAAATTGTAGTAATAATAATCTTCACCATGGCTGTTTTTGGCTTTAAAAGGTTAATTTTGCATACTTCATCCTAATTTCTATGCAGAACAAGCTTAAAATCATCAACGATCCTGTACACGGTTTTATAAAAATTCCTCACGAAATTCTTTTTGATGTAATTGAGCATCCGTATTTCCAAAGATTAAGGAGAATTTCACAAACAGGTCTTCTTAACCTTATTTTTCCGGGAGCAACACATACAAGATTTCATCATGCTATTGGAGCGATGCATCTTATGTTTACTGCTTTAGAGACTTTAAAGCAAAAAGGAGTAAAAATTTCAGAAGATGAAGAAAAAGGAGCCATGTTGGCAATTTTAATGCACGACATTGGGCATGGTCCTTTTTCACACGCATTAGAAAGCATGCTCATGGATGACTGGCATCATGAAAATCTTTCTCTGTTGTTGATGAACAGGCTGAATGATGAATTTGAAGGACAGCTGTCGGTCGCAATTCAGATGTTTCAGGGCAAATATCACAGGAAATTTTTCAATCAGTTAATTAGCTCTCAACTGGATGTTGACAGATTAGATTATCTGAACCGAGACAGCTTTTTTACCGGTGTTTCTGAAGGAAATATTAATACCCAAAGAATTATTTCCATGATGAATGTCTGTGAAGATGAGCTGGTAATTGATGCTAAAGGAGTTTATTCCATTGAAAATTTTTTAACGGCAAGAATGTTTATGTATTGGCAGGTTTACTATCATAAGACATCAGCTTTGGCCGAATTTATTTTGGTGAAAATTTTAGAAAGAGCTAAATATTTAACTTCTCAGGGAATAGATCTGCCTTCAACGGAAAATTTGAGATATTTTCTGAACAGAGGTAAATCTGCAGCTACAGAAGAAGATATTCTGCGTTTTACTGAGCTGGATGATAATGACATTATTCAGGCTATGAAACTATGGCAGACTGCAGATGATTTTATTTCGTCTTACTGGTGCAGATGTGTGGTCAAGAGAAATCTTCCCAAAACAATTATTTCTTCCAGACCATTTGAACAGGATTTTATTAATGAAAAAATAAAAATCAGCAACGAATTTTTCGGAATTGATAATGCAGGAGAATTGGTGAATGAAATACAAAGAGAACTCAGACCTTATAATACAGAAAAACAGCCTATTTATCTCTTGCAGAAAAGCGGTAAAATCATCAAGCTGAACGAGTCGGAAGATCAGCTTTTATCAGGGTTGATTATGAATAAAACGAGGAGATATATTCTTGCTTTTCCTAGAATATAATTTGTTTTTTCATAAATATTCTTAAAAACGACCTGCCGTAAATTAAAAAAATGTTTGCGAATTACAGAATTTCTTATCTTTGCAGAATATGGAATTTACAGCTTCGCAGATTGCAAGTTTTATTGATGGAAAAATTATAGGTGATGCGAACTCACTTATAACGGGCGTTTCTCCTATTGAGAGCGGTGAAAAAGGGCATCTTTCGTTTATTGCTCAGGATCGTTTTGCTCATCATCTCGAAACTTCAAAATGTTCTGTTCTTATCGTAAGTGAGAAACTCATTACCAAAAGTCAGTACAATTCAACTATTATTTCGGTAAAAGATGCTTATCTTTCTTTTCAGATTCTGATGAATCTTTATCAGGAAATGCAGGGGAGGAGAGAAGGTATTGAAGATGGCTCTTCTATTCATGATACTGCCGTTATTGGCGAGAAAGTTTATATTGGCGCATTTACTTATGTTTCTCAAAAAGCTAAAATTGGTGACGGAACTCAGATTTTCCCACAAGTTTACATTGGAAAAGGTGTTAAAATAGGAAAAAACTGTAAAATTGACAGTGGAGCAAGGATATATGATTACTGCATCATTGGTGACAATTGTGTTATACATTCCAATACAGTGATTGGTGGTGATGGTTTTGGTTTTCAGCCAACTCCGGAAGGCTTTCAGAAAATTCCTCAACTGGGTAATGTAATCATTGAAGATAATGTTGAAATTGGTTCTAACTGCAGTATCGACCGTGCAACAATAGGATCCACAGTGATTGGTAAAGGAACCAAAATAGATAATTTAATACAGATTGCTCACAACGTAAAAATCGGAGCCAATAATGTAATTGCAGCTCAGGCAGGAATTGCAGGTTCTACAACCATAGGTGACTGGAATCAGATTGGAGGACAGGTGGGAATCGTGGGACACATCAAAATCGGAAATCAGGTGAAAATTCAGGCGCAGAGCGGTGTAAACTCCAGTGTGAATGACAGAGAAACAATGTACGGATCACCTGCGATCAGCTATAATGATTATTTGAGAAGCTATGTGCATTTCAGAAATCTTCCGGAAATTGTAAAAAGAATAAATAATCTTGAGAATAACTCAAAAGATAAAACTAATGAGTGATATGCAAAAAACCCTTCAGGAAGAGGTTTCTCTTTCTGGAATAGGTCTTCATACGGGTAAAGAAGTAAAACTAACCATTAAGCCTGCTAAAGAAAATACAGGTTTTGTTTTTGTAAGAACAGATCTGGAAGGACATCCGCAGGTTGAAGCAGACGTAAACTACGTTGTAGCTACAGAAAGAGGAACTACCCTTGAAAAACTGGGCGTAAAAATCAATACCTGCGAACATCTTTTAGCAGCTTTGGTAGGCTGTGATATAGATAATGCAATTCTGGAAATGAATGCTTCTGAGCCACCTATTTTAGATGGTTCATCAAAGTTTTTTGTAGAAGCTATTGAAAGCGTTGGTGTTGTAGAACAAAATACGGCAAGAGAATACCTTGTAGTAAAAGAAGTTCTCAGCTACAGTGATCCTGCTACAGGTTCAGAAATAACCATCATTCCTTCAGATACTTATGAAGTAACTACAATGGTTGATTTCGGAACTAAAGTTTTGGGAACTCAAAATGCTACTCTGAAAAATATTTGTGAATTTAAAGAAGAAATTTCCTCAGCAAGAACATTCAGCTTCCTGCACGAACTGGAAATGCTTTTGGATCATGGACTAATCAAAGGCGGAGATATATCGAATGCTATTGTTTACGTGGACAAAGATCTCACTCCTGAAACTACAGAAAAACTTAAAAAAGCCTTCGGAAAAGATAATGTTTCTATCAGACCGAACGGAATTTTAGATAATTTGACTTTAAATTATCCTAACGAAGCGGCAAGACACAAGTTACTTGATGTGATTGGTGATTTAGCTTTGGCAGGAGTGAAAATTAAAGGAAAAGTAATTGCCAACAAGCCGGGACATTTTGTCAATACACAGTTTGCAAAAAAACTAAACCGACAGTGGAAATTACAGAAAAAGAAAAACGTTCCGGATTTTGATTTAACAAAAGAACCGGTTTTTGACATCAACGGTATTATGAAACTTATGCCGCACCGTTATCCGTTTTTGTTGATTGATAAGGTTTTAGAACTTTCAGATTCTCACGTTGTAGGATTAAAAAATGTAACTTTTAATGAGCCTTTTTTCATCGGGCATTTTCCGAAAGAGCCTGTAATGCCGGGAGTTTTGCAGGTGGAAGCATTGGCACAGACAGGAGGTATTCTTGTTTTGGCAAGCGTTCCGGATCCGGAAAACTATTCAACTTATTTCATTAAGATTGATAAGGTGAAATTCAAAAGAAAAGTAGTTCCGGGTGATACAATGATTTTTAAAATTGAACTGATGGAACCTATCAGAAGAGGTATTGTTCACATGCAGGGTTACGGATACGTAGGAGATACAGTTGCGGTGGAGGCCGAATTAATGGCTCAGGTTGCAAAAAATAAAATTGATTAAATGATTCATCAGTTAGCAGCCGTTGATAAGCGTGCAAAAATCAGCAAAAACGTAGTTGTAGAACCTTTTACAACCATTGCAGGTGATGTGGAAATAGGTGAGGGAACCTGGATAGGATCGAATGTAACCATCATGGATGGAGCGAGAATAGGCAAAAACTGCAGGATTTTTCCGGGAACCGTAATTTCAGCAATTCCTCAGGATTTAAAATTTGACGGAGAAGATACACAGACGATAATTGGTGACGAAACCACCATCAGAGAATGTGTAACGGTAAACAGAGGGACAAAAGCTTTGGGCTTTACAAAAATAGGTGCCAATTGTTTAATTATGGCGACATCCCATATTGCTCACGATTGCGTGATTGGTGATAATGTCATCATTGTAAATGGATGCGGTATTGCAGGTCATGTAGAAATTGGTGATTATACGGTAATGGGAGGTTTATCTGCGGTACATCAGTTCGGCAAAATTGGTAAACACGTCATGATTTCCGGAGGAACTTTGGTAAGAAAAGACATTCCGCCTTATGTGAAAGTTGCGAGAGAACCTATGTCGTATGCAGGAATCAATTCGGTAGGATTAAGAAGAAGAGGATTTTCCAATGAGAAAATTTTCGAAATCCAGAAAATCTACAGAGCCATATTCCAGATGAAAATGAATGTTTCTCAGGCAGTTTCATATATCGAAAAGGAAATGCTGCCTACTGCTGAAAGAGACGAAATTCTTCAGTTTATCCAAAATTCGCCGAGAGGTATTGTAAAAGGATACGGAACAGGTAAAGAGTAATGCTTTTCACTAATTCTTGAGAATCCCAATCAAAAAAAAGGAAATATAATATTAAACATACATCATCGGATTTGAGCCAAAAACTTTAACCCGAAACTTTTAAACAAAAAATAATGGCAACAAGTAACGATATCAGAAAAGGTCTTTGTATAGAATACAGTAATGATATTTTTAAAGTAATCGAATTTCTTCACGTAAAACCGGGTAAAGGACCTGCTTTCGTAAGAACTAAACTAAAATCAGTAACCAACGGTAAAGTAATCGACAATACGTTTTCTGCAGGTCATAAGATTGACGAAGTGAAAGTAATCACAAGAAAATTCCAATATCTTTATGATGATGAGAATGGTTTTCACTTTATGAATAATGAAGATTTTTCGCAGTTATATCTAAACAAAGAGATGATTGAAAATTCAAATCTGATGAAAGCTGGCGAAGAAGTTACCATTATCCTTAAGGAGGCAGATGAAACGCCGCTTTCTGCTGAATTACCACAGTCTGTTTATTTGGAAGTTGTGGAAGCAGATCCGGGAGTGAAAGGAAATACAGCAACCAATGCATTGAAAAACGCTATCGTTGAGACAGGAGCAAGAGTAATGGTTCCTTTATTCATTGAGCCGGGAGACAAAATCAAAGTAAGTACAGAAGACGGTTCTTATTTGGAAAGAGTGAAGTAATCATCTTACAATATCGTGAAGCTGGAAGCTAATAGCTTTCAGCTTTCATTTTTTTATGGCAGCTTTTTCCGTCCTCCGTTCCCGCTTTTTGCCTCCGCTTCGCTCCGGCAAAAAGAGCTCCACTCAGGCCGGGCTGCAAAGTCAAACAGCAAAGAACTATGTTAAGAATCAAAACCTTAATATGGTTGATTTAACTAAACATCATTTTTAAGAATATGACGTTTCATCATCCACAAAAACTTAAAACAATTGCTGATCTTATCGGAGCAAAATTTATTGGCTCAGAAGATTTTGAAGTTTTAGGAACCAACGAAATTCACAGAGTAAAACCCGGCGAAATTGTTTTCGTCAATCATCCAAAGTATTACGATAAAGCACTGAATTCTGCTGCAACTATAATTCTTATTGATAAAGAAGTAGAATGTCCGGAAGGAAAAGCTCTTCTGATTTCTGATGACCCTTTCAGAGATTTCAATAAGATCAATACCCATTTTACCAGAATTTCAAACTTCACAGAAGAACTGCACGACGTAAAAATAGGAGAAGGTACAAAAATTCATTCTTCTGCAGTAATTGGAAATAACGTAAAAATTGGGAAGAATACCCTTGTCTTTCCGAATGTAGTAATTGGTGACAGAACGGTAATTGGTGATAATGTGGTCATTCAGTCCAACACAGTTTTAGGTGGTGATGCATTTTATTACAGAAAACTCAACGGGAACTTCGACCGTTTAATCTCCGTAGGAAACGTAATTATTGAAAATAATGTAGAAATAGGAAATGGCTGTACCATTGACAGAGGCGTTACAGATTCTACCATTATCGGAGAAGGTTCTGTTTTAGATAATCAGATTCAGATTGGTCATGATACGGTGATTGGCAAAAGATGTTTGATTGCTTCGCAGGTTGGTGTAGCAGGGTGTTGTATTATCGGTGATGAGGTTACTTTATGGGGTCAAGTTGGTATCGCATCAGGCAACCATATCGAAAGTGGTTCTGTACTTTTAGGCAAAACAGGAGTCAACCGTGATCTAAAAAAAGGGACTTATATCGGGATGTTTGCAGAAGATTTTAAAACGTATCTGAAAAAAGAAGTTAAGCTGAGGAATCTTGGGTAAACTAATTGCTCATATTTATTTATAATCAAAGAAAAATAAGTAAATTTGTGAGCGTTAATAAATCAGAAAAAATAAATTAAAACAACAATAAAATGTCAATTTTAGTAAACAAAGATTCTAAAGTAATTGTACAGGGATTTACAGGTAACGAAGGTACTTTCCATGCTGGTCAGATGATTGAGTACGGAACCAACGTAGTAGGTGGTGTTACTCCTGGTAAAGGAGGAAGCGAGCATTTAGGTAAGCCGGTATTCAACACCGTAGCTGATGCTGTTGAAAAAGCAGGAGCAAACGTGAGTATTATTTTCGTTCCGCCAGCATTTGCTGCAGATGCTATTATGGAAGCTGCTGAGGCAGGTATCAAAGTTATTGTATGTATTACTGAAGGTATTCCTGTTGCAGATATGGTTAAAGTAAAATCTTATATCGCTGATAAAGATTGTAGATTAATCGGTCCTAACTGCCCTGGTATTATTACTTCTGAAGAAGCTAAAATTGGTATTATGCCTGGTTTCGTTTTCAAAAAAGGAAAAGTTGGAATCGTTTCAAAATCAGGAACTTTAACGTATGAAGCTGCAGATCAGGTGGTAAAAGCCGGTTACGGTGTTTCTACAGCTATCGGAATTGGTGGTGACCCGATTATCGGAACTACAACGAGAGAAGCTTTAGAATTATTTATCAATGATCCTGAGACTGAAGCAGTTGTAATGATTGGAGAAATTGGTGGTGGTCTTGAGGCTGAAGCTGCGAGATGGTATAAGGCGAGTGGTTCTACAAAACCTGTTGTAGGTTTTATAGCAGGACAAACTGCTCCTAAAGGAAGAACGATGGGACACGCTGGTGCAATTGTTGGAGGTGCAGAAGATACCGCACAGGCTAAAATGGAAATCATGAGAGAAAACGGTATCAATGTAGTAGATTCCCCTGCTGATATTGGTGCAACTGTTGCAAGAATTTTAGGTTAATTTTAAGCATTGATGATATGAAAAAAATTTTATTAACCACAACATTGGCATTATCTATTTCCTCATTTGCTCAGATTGATCTGAGAGGAACAAGATTTGGTCTTACTGCAGGTGGGAACTATTCCAGAGTAAAAAATGCACACAATCCTTCAGGCGCACGCTTTGCTTTTCAGGGTGGTGTTTTGGCGCTTATTCCATTGGGAAGTGATGACCAGTTCTACATTCAGCCCGAAGTAGTCTATTATGGTGCCGGAGAATCAGGAAAAGACAAAGACGCAAAAGGTTCTAAAGGATATAACGCAATGTATGCGAACAATTATATCAGTGTTCCGGTATCTTTTAAGGGATACTTTTCTGAAGCAGAATCTGAGTTTTTCGGATTAATTGGTCCAAGATTCAATTTTTTGATTGATCAGAAGGTGACTAACGAATCTCGTGAAATCTACAGAACTGATCAGTTAGGTAAAGCAAAGTCCTTCAACTTCGCAATTGGTGCAGGAATAGGATATAGCTATAAACGACAGCTTGAATTGGCTTTAAAATATGATTTTGGTTTATCAAATACTTATCCTCAGCTTGATGAAAGTAAACTTGATCCAAATTCATCAAAAAAGAAATCTGAGCAGGTTTTGAGTTTAAGCCTAAGCTATATTTTCGAATAGATTTTTTTCAGTCAGAAAAATATAATCCCAAACCTGTAAAGTTTGGGATTTTTTTATGAAGTTGTTTAAAGTAACTTAAAAATTCACTTTGTTGAAACTCCTTTGGATTTTTATCTGTGTAGAAATAATGTTCAAAACCATTCTGCGTTCCGTAGGAACGCTATTTATAAGTATTGAATTTAGATATTTTATTGCAATCCTATGCGCTTGACTTAATTGCTATTATCCTTACACAGGCTCTGCTCCTAAAGGAGCATTTATGATTTTTTTACGATGATTATTCTTTTTACTTTAAACAAAGTTCGCTATAAAATAATTGTTATAAGCATAAAAAAAGCCTTTAAAATTTTTAAAGGCTAAGTATTTTACTTTTATTAATATCTCAACATTTCCTCAATCTTACTGCTCAACTTTTCAGCATTTGGAAGCATTTCTTTTTCTAAAACTAAGTTGATAGGAACAGCAGGAGTATCCAGAGAACCCATTGTTTCAACCGGGGCATCAAGATATTTAAAGCAGTTCTTGGAAATACGGTGTGCAAAAGCTTCTGCAAAAGAATTATTTAGCTGTTCTTCTGTTAGAACGATGCATTTTCCGTGAGCTTTTACTCTTTCAAAAACCAGTTCTTCATCCAAAGGAATTAATGTTCTCAGATCAATTACTTCAACTCTTCCGTTAAAGTTTTTCGCCGCTTCTTTAGCCCAGTAAACCCCCATTCCGTAAGTTACAACTAATAAAGTTCTGCCTTTTTCAGTCTCATTTTTACCCGCTTCAATGATTACTTTTCCTTTCCCGAATGGCAAAATATAATCTTCAGCAGGCTCAATAGTTTTGGCATCTTCGGTTCCGGGAACTTTACTCCAGTAAAGACCTTTATGCTCCAGCATTACGACTGGATTAGGGTCATAATATGCAGCTTTCAGTAGTCCTTTAAAGTCTGCTGCGTTACTTGGATAAGCAATTTTAATTCCTTTAATATTGGCTAAGATACTTTCAACGCTTCCGCTATGATAAGGACCTCCGCCTCCGTAAGCTCCGATAGGAACCCGGATGATATTACTTACAGGGAATTTTCCCTGACTCAAATAGCTTGATTTTGAAATTTCTGTAATCAGCTGATTGATACCCGGATAAATATAATCTGCAAACTGTACTTCAACGATAGGCTTTAATCCAACAGCGCTCATTCCGGTTGTGGAACCAATAATATATGCTTCCTGAATTGCGGTGTTGAAAACTCTTTTACTTCCGAATTTTTTTCCTAGCGTTACAGTTTCACGAAAAACCCCGCCAATTCTTTCACCAACATCCTGTCCGTACAGTAAAGCTTCCGGATGCTTCCACATCAATTCCTGAATAGCGTGAATAGCAGCATCAACCATTACAATTTTTTCTCCGCCTTCCGGTTCACGGGTTCCCACTTCTTCGGTAATCGGAGTTGGAGCAAAAACATGATTCATTACCGTTTCAGGTTTCGGATCTTCTGCTTTTTGAGCTCTATCAAAAGCTTCTTCTGATTCCAGACGGGCTTTTTTAGTCATTTGTTTTAAAAGATCTTCATCTACACCACTTTCCAGAAGATATTTTCTTAAAATTTCCCCGGGATCTTTTGCTCTGTGTTTCACAAGATCTTCTTCATCTCTATAAAATTCTCTTCTTACCCCGGAAGTATGATGCCCTATTAAAACAGTTTTAGCACAAACAACTAAAGGTTTTCTCTCAGTTCGTACAAAATCGACTGCCTTTTTCATGACTTCAAAACTTTCTACGAAGTCAGTTCCGTCAACCCGCATTCTTCCTAGTCCTTCAAAACCTGCCACAAAATCGTAGGCATCACAGGTTCTCGCTTCTTCTTTAGTTACTGAAATTCCCCATTCGTTATCCTGCACAAGGAAAATTATCGGAAGCTGGTGTAATGCAGAAAACTGAAGTGCTTCACTCACTTCACCTTCTGTTACAGAGTTGTCTCCAAGACTGCATATTACAACCGGATTATTTTCAAATTGTTTCAGATTAAAATCCTGAATGTATTTTATCCCTTGTGCAACTCCGGCTGTAGGAATTGTCTGCATACCTGTTGCTGAACTTTGGTGGATAATTTTTGGCATATTTTCATCCCTGCTTGATGGGTGGGAATAATAAGACCTTCCTCCGGAAAATGGGTCGTCAGCTTTTGCTAATAATTGTAGCATAAGCTGATATGGTTCAAAACCAATGCCTAAAAGAATACTTTCATCACGATAATAAGGAGATACCCAATCTTCTTTTTTTAGTTGATAAGCAGTTGCCAGCTGAATAGCCTCATGGCCTCTGGATGTACTGTGAACATACTTACACACATTTCTGTTCTCTTCATAAATGTCTGCCATTGCCTTAGCAAGCATCATATGGTTGTAAGCTTTAAGTAAAATATCCTGTGAAACTTTTTCGTGAAGTGTATTTTCCATAGATAGCAAAGATAGATAAAAAACAAAATACTAACAAGTGTTAGTATTGAGCAAAAGATCGGATACCATTATCTTGCTTACAAGATATTTTGTGGTTTTTAAGCGAGTAAAAAAGCTTTTAAGCAAACCAGCTATTTAGACAAACAAGAATTTATTTATCTTTGCAACCATAAAATAATGACAATACAAAGAGCACATATCAGTTTAAATCTATGCGATCGCCCTGTAGTAAAGGGATCGTTTGGATATGAATGGATGATATCTTATGAGGCGAAATGTGCTTGCTTTGAAAATTATTTACTGTAAACTCGTAAAAATTTTATCAAAATACTGCAAAAACGCCTCAATTACCGAGGTGTTTTTTGTGTTTTTAGAGTAGAAATTATTTAGAATGAAAAAAAATAACCATAAAAGTGAAAAATATTTAATCAACAATGAACAATTAATAAGAAAATAAAGCGTGATCAGTAACCCGATGAGAGACAGTCATTTAGGTATTTAAGACATCTGCAAGACATTGCGGACAGAAATTCTCTATGCTGAAAATTAAGTATAACTAATTGATTTTTAAATAGTTAATTAGAAAATAAATTTGTGAGTTAAAAAAAATCATCTTTACTTTGCAACCGAAAATTAAAAGCAACACGTTTTTAATCATTCAGAAAAACATTTTTAAATAACAAGAATATAATGAGACAATTACATAACATATCTAATCAGTATTCAATACAACACGGACAAAAACCCATGGGGAAAGGATATGCTTGTATTAATCTTCTTGATAGTGAATTTGTGGATAAAAGGTGCTTATATAAATGGGTCAGCTAATGTAGTGACACGTCAAAATATATCAAGCGCCTCCCGAAAAGAGGCGCTTTTTTTATGGTTTCTTTAGCTTATTTGGTAAAGCGCCGGTCTGTGGAACCGGAGAACAGGGTTCGATCCCCGGAGAAACCCAAAATGAAAATCTCATAGCTCAATGGGTTGGAGCATCGGTCTGATACGCCGAAGGTTGAAGGTTCGAGTCCTTCTGGGATTACAAAAATGTGAACAGTCAAATGTGAATTTTGTTTCAAGTGAATTAAAAATTGACAAGCAAAGCGAATTGACGATTGACCATTCACAAATTAAAACAATCTCATAGCTCAAATGGTTAGAGCACCGGTCTTTTAAACCGGGGGTTGAAAGTTCAAATCTTTCTGGGGTTACAAAGATCTCGTAGCTCAATTGGATAGAGCATCGGTTTTCTAAACCGAGGGTTACAGGTTCGAAATACGAAGTATTCGTGAATACCATAAGTGAAATATGAAGTTCATGAACAATCCTGTCGAGGTCACAAAAAAGGTCTATTGAGGTAATGGCTAACCTGCCTGACTGTCGCTCAGGTACTGCGAGTTCGAAATGCAAAGCATTCGTGAACTCAATAGAAAAAAAATATATGCGATAGTGAACAATCTCGCATAGACCGCAAAGATTCACGGAAAATTTTCGATCCGACTGTCTCTCGGAAAAGAAATTGAAGTGAATCTGAAAAACTGGAAAGATAACGGTGGTTGTTTCCCCGCCTTGGACGCGGGAGGTCGCAGGTTCGAACCCTGCTTTCCAGACAATTTGCTCCATTCGTCTAATGGTTTAGGAGACGGCTGCCTTTCGAGCAGTAGATAAGAGTTCGATTCTCTTATGGAGTACAAACGATTTCGTAGCTCAATGGTAGAGCGCCGGTCTGTTAAACCGGAAGTTGAAAGTTCGAGCCTTTCCGGAATCGCAAAAACTAAATGTTAATTGTTTCAAAAGAGAAAAAGAAAAGGCTTGTCGAGAGCAGAAGATCTTTAGCCAAAAACACGATATTATATAGACAGGCTTTTTCTTAACTCATTTTGAAGCGGGATAATGAAAGTTTTAAACATAATATAAATTTTAGATCAGATAAAGTTTGTCAAAGCGCAGAAGTTCTTACATCAAACAAAAATTAAGACAGGCTTTATTTTTTTGATTAGAAGTTAGAGATCTGATATTATCTAAAAACGATCAACCAGCAACCAAAACTAGTTGCAAAAACGATGGTTCGCCGAAGTGGAAGAGTCGGGGCGGTCTGCAAAACCGTTGCGTAAGCTGAGTGGGTTTGAATCCCATAACCATCTCAAATAACTAAAATGAGATTAGTTCCGAAGAAAGAAAAAGTTTGTCGAGCGCAGAAGTTCTTACATCAAACTAAAAATTAAGACAGGCTTTGTTTTTCTTCAAAAATTAAAGATTAAAAAGTTAGTTGGAAAATATTACTGATTACCAATTACTTATTACTCATGAAAAAAGGGAAGTACGCCGAAGTTGGAGAGTCGGGGCAGACAGTAAATCTGTTGCTTCATTGCTGAGTAGGTTCGAAATGCTTAGCATTCGTGAATTCATTAAAAATAAATAAAAAATTCATGAACAATCCTACTACTTCCACCAAACCGCTGATAATGTAATGGCAGCATGCAGGAAATGTACTCTTGTTGTTCAGGTTCGACTCCTGGTCAGATGGTCAAAGAAAAGTGAATGGTAAATAGTCAATTGTCAATTTAAAAAAATGACTGCAAAGAAATTGACGATTAACAATTCACAACAAAAATGCTCTATTCGTCTAACGGTTCAGGACGCCTGCCTTTCGAGCAGAAAACAAGGGTTCGATTCCCTTATAGAGTACTAGGTTAAATGGAAAGAGAAAGGTCTGTCGAGCGTAGAAGATCTTTAAAAAAATATTACAGGCATAGTTTATAAATATAGACAGGCTTTTCTCGGACCTAAAAATATAAGTAATAAGTAATTAGCAATGAGTAATTATTTGAGGTTAATATGAATTGTAAATTTATAGACGGTAATTTTTATTACCAATTACCAATTATCAATTACCAATTACCAATTACCAATTACTCATTACTAATAAAATCCGCGGGAATGGTGGAATTGGCAGACACACTTGATTTAGGCTCAAGGTTTGGGGGTTCGAATCCCTCTTCCCGTACAGAATATGAGTAATAGGTAATAAGCAATGGTTAATAAATTACAGGCAAAAGACATTACTGATTACGAATTACTCATTACCTATAAAATTGGAAGAGTGGTGTAGCAGGTCTGCACGTTAGTCTGAAAAACTAAAGGTACAGGTTCGATTCCTGTCTGTTCCGCAAAACTGATTCATAGTGTAATTGGTCAGCACACAAGACTTTGACTCTTGTTGTTCAGGTTCAAGTCCTGATGAATCAACAAAACTACTTCGATGGTGTAATGGCAGCATCTCAGTCTCCAAAACTGATGGTATTGGTTCGAGTCCGGTTCGGAGTGCAAGAATGTTAATGGTCAATGGTGAATTTGCTTCGCAAGTGAATTTTAAATTGACAATACAATAAATTGACAATTTAAAATTGACATAATTATTAAAATTTAAACAAAACAAAAAACATGTAGAAAGAATGGAAACGCAACAACAAGTATGGCAAAACATGACAGGAAAAATTTTCCAAAACTCTATCACACAGCTGGTAGAAGAAGCCATCATCCGCGAACAGGCAAATGGACATCGACTGAAAGTGTGTGTTGGTTCAGACTCCCACGTTTATGGTGATGCCATCAATTATGCTACGGCAGTAGTATTTATTCGTGAGGGAAAAGGAGCGTTTACCTTTATCAGAAAAGAAAGAGAAATACAGAAGATCAGTATCAAAGAACGTATGCTCAATGAGGTCAACAAATCCGTAGAAATCGCTTATGCAATTTGTTCTATTCTGGAAACTTATGATGTGGAAATGGAGGTACACGCAGACATTAACACCGATCCGGATTTCAAATCCAATGTTGCCTTAAGAGATGCAATGGGATATATTCTGGGAATGGGATATGTATTTAAAGCAAAACCTTACGCATTCGCAAGTTCAAATTGTGCTGATATGATGGTGTGATAAAATAGCTGGAAGTGGGATGATAGAAGATGAAATTTTTTTTAAGTATGAATTTAACTTCCCTCATCTAGCCCCTAGCCTCCATCCAAGAATTAAAAACTTTAAAAAGTTAGTAACCATGTATTTTTTAGTTCAGGCTAATATATATTTAGATCCCGATCATTACAGGATTTTTGATGCTTTGGAAGAGTTAAATATTGATTACAGCGTAATTAATATTCCTCCAACCGCACAAAAAATTGACTTCGAAACAGACCGAAAAGATGTTTTCGTATACGGTTCGGTGACGATTGCAAGATTGGCAAAGCAAAATACAGATTGGTTTCCCGGTTCTTTTTACGGAGGTAATCATTTGTATGAAGTGTATTCCAAATATTATGGTGAAAACCTTCTGAATCACAAAGTTTCCGTTCATAAAATTTCAGAAGAATTGATTTGGAAAAAAGATGAACTCAAATTCATTAAACCATACAATGAAGCTAAAATTTTTACTGGAAAAGCTTTCAATGAAACGGAATGGAAAGATTTTGCTTTTGAAGCATTGGAAAATCAAACCAACAGAATTACAGAAGATTCTTTGGTTCAGATTTCTGAAGCAAAACGGACAATAAAAGAAGCAAGACTTTGGATTATTGGCGGACAGATTATCGATGCAGGATATTATAAATTTAATGATAATGCGCCTTTCGAAGAAAAAGTTTCAGAAGACGGATTGAATTTCGCCAATGAAATGATCCAACTTTTCAATCTTGAAGAAGCTTTTGTAATGGATATTTGTTTAACGGATGAAGGTTGGAAAATTGTTGAAATCAACTGCATCAACAGTTCCGGATTTTATCCCAATACAAACGTGAAAAGTATTATCAAAGCTTTGAATATTTACTTTTCAAATTAAAAAATAAGGAAATGGAAATAACAAAAAGATTACTGTTTCTGGACGATATAAGATATCCGATTGAAGCGTATCATTATACCAAACAGGATATTTTCCTCAGAAAAGACTGGCATATCGTTCGGAATTACGAACAGTTTGTCAGCAGGATTTTGGAAAAAGGACTTCCGGAAATGATCTCTTTTGACCACGACCTTGCCGATGAACATTATTTGGAACCCGATTCTCGGGAATTTGTTGAAAAAACAGGTTACGATTGTGCAAAATGGCTAGTAGAATATTGTATGGATAACTATTTGGATTTCCCACAGTTCTATTGCCATTCCATGAATCCTGTTGGAAAAGAAAATATTGAAAGCCTTTTAAAAAATTTCGAAAAATTTTAAAAATTAAAAAAATGATTTTCAAAACATATAACTCAATAGAAAACGCTTACCAGACCCGCGTGATCGATCAGATCAGGATTCAGGGTTTTGGGGATGAGGTTTTCATTGTGCAGGAGAAGGTTCACGGAGCTAATTTCTCTTTCTTTACCGATGGAAAGGAAATTAAAGTCGGGAAGAGAACTGCTTTCATCGAAAAGGATGAAAAATTCTTCAATGCACATCAGATTTTAGAACGTTACAGAAAAAACGTCATCGAAGTTTTCGAAAAAGTGAAAAATATTCATCCGGATGTTGAAACGGTTGTAATCTACGGTGAATTGTTCGGTGGCGGTTACAAACACAAGGAAGTGGAACCTGTAAAAGATGCGGTGAAAGTTCAGAAAGGTATTGAATATGCAGCTCACAACGAATTTTATGCATTCGACATCAAGCTGAATGGAACTACTTATCTGGATACAGATTTAGTAAACAAAATTTTCGAAGAAACCGGATTTTTCTATGCAAAAATTCTTTTTCAGGGAACTTTGGAAGATGCTTTAAAGTTTCCGAATGTTTTCGATTCTAAAATTCCGGGCTGGCTTAGACTTCCTGAAATTGAGGACAATAAGTGTGAAGGAACCATTGTGAAAACTTTAAAAACCAGATATTTTGGCAACGGCTCAAGAGTCATTTTGAAAAATAAAAATGAAAAATGGATTGAAAAATCTAAAGTAGTAAGAAAACAGGAAAAAACCGTTCAAAAGCAAATCAGCTTTAGCGAAAAAGCTCAGAATATCTGGGAAGAAATCCAAAAATATGCAACTGAAAACAGGCTAAACAACGTGGTCAGCAAAATTGGTGAATTTGAAACCAAAATGGTCGGTAAAGTCATTGGTCTTTTTGCGCAGGATATTTTAGAGGATTTTGAAAAAGATTTTCCGAATGTTTTCACAACAATTGAAAAAGAAGAACAGAAAAGAATCAACAAAAAACTGAATTCTTTAGTGATTGATGTGATAAAAGAAGAGTTGATGATCGTTAAAGTCTAATATTAAAAGTTTAATTCGGAACTTATTATGAACATTTAAAAAAATGAAACCAAAAATCTTTTTCATAGCAGACCGCCTTTTGCTCCGAGAAATTAATAAGCTGGAAGTCTGAAGTCGGGTACCGGAAGTATTTCCGTGCTCTTGAAACTTCCATCTTCAAACCTTTAAAACAAAAATCATGAAAACAACAAACAACATATTAGTTATAGACCTCGAAGCCACATGTTGGGAAGACCGACCGCCGAGAGACCAAGAAAGCGAAATCATAGAAATTGGAGTTTGTATCATGGATGCAAAAACCGGAAAGATTTCCAGAAATGAGGGTGTTTTAGTAAAACCTCAATACTCGAAAGTGAGTCCGTTTTGCACAGAACTGACTTCCATTACACAACAGATGCTTGATGATGAAGGCATTTTGCTGGAAGATGCATTAGATATTCTGAGAGCTGAATATGATTCTGAAAATCTTACCTGGGCAAGTTACGGAAATTACGATCTGAATATGCTTCAGAATCAGGCAAGAAAATTCAAGGTTGATTATCCATTAAGTTATAATCACATCAATGTGAAAACATTATTCGGAGAACTTCATCCAATAAGAAAAAGTATAGGAATGGAAAGAGCTCTTAAAGAATTGAAACTCCCGCTGGAAGGAACCCATCACAGAGGAGTTGATGACGTAAAGAACATTGCCAAGATTCTATTTTGGTGTTTGCAGAGAATCTGATTGAAAAAAAAGAAAATTTATAGCAATTAATTTTACTACGCAAAAACATTGCGCAAAAGCATTCTTACTTTGCATCAGAAATCAGAGAGGAAGTGATAATCTTCTGAAAATGTTTAACAAAAAACAGTAACCATGAAATTTAATTTTTTAAGAAAAGAGAATAAAGTAGTAACGAACTACGAAGGTGCAAAAGCTTATACGATGACACCTGCAGAAGAACTATACAGCGCTGTTGTTACAACAGGATTATCAAACACGACCTATGAAAAAGGAAACGAAAGATTGGCGAGAATTCAGTCTTTGATTACAAAAAATGATCCTGAGTTCGTTGCAAAATTAGCGGTATACGCAAGAAAAGATATGTATTTGCGTTCGATTCCATTGGTTTTGACGACTGAATTGGCAAAACAGACTTCAGGTACAGATTTGGTGAGCAGAACTGTTGACGGTGTAATCCAGAGAGCAGACGAAATCACAGAATTGCTGGCTTATTACCAATTGGCAAACGAAAGAACAGATCTTAAAAAACTGAACAAATTGTCAAAGCAAATCCAAAAAGGTCTGGTAAGGTCTTTCAATAAATTTGATGAATACCAGTTTGCAAAATACAACAGAAAAGCGGAAGTAACTCTGAAAGATGCTTTGTTTCTGGTTCACCCGAAAGCAAAAGACGAAAATCAGCAGTTAATTTTCAATAAAATCGTCAACGATGCGTTAGAAACTCCATATACTTGGGAAGTAGAACTTTCCGTTTTGGGTCAGACCAAATTTGCGGATGATGCCGAAAGAAAATTGGCTTTCAAAAACAAATGGGAAGAACTGATTTTCAGCAACAAACTCGGTTATATGGCAACGTTGAGAAACCTGCGAAACATCTTAGAAGCCAACATTTCTTCAGATGCCATGCAGAAAGTTTGCAGATATTTGTCAGACGAAAAAGCCGTTAGAAACTCAAAACAATTGCCATTCAGATTTTTGGCTGCGTATAGAGAATTGAAAACAATCGATTCAAAATATATTTCATCAATTCTGGAAGCATTGGAAGATGCTGTTTTGGTGAGTGCCAAAAACATCAAAGGTTTTGGTTTCGATACTTCGGTGGTAATCGCGGCAGACGTTTCGGGTTCCATGCAACAGCCGGTTTCTCCGAAATCTAAAGTATTGTTGTACGATATTGGCTTGCTGATGTCGATGATGTTGCAGTCACAGTGCAAAAACGTGGTTTCAGGTATGTTTGGTGACCGTTGGAAAAGAGTTCCGATGCCTAAAAACGGTATTCTGAGAAACGTAGATGCGTTCTACAAAAGAGAAGGTGAGGTAGGTTACTCCACAAATGGTTATCTGGTAATCGAAGATTTACTGAAAAGACGTGAAAAAGTGGATAAAGTAATGTTGTTTACCGATACTCAAATGTGGGATAGCAACGGCGGTAGAAATTCCTTTGAAAACTCTTGGAATCAGTACAAAAGTATCAATCCAAACGCAAAATTGTATATTTTTGATTTGGCAGGTTACGGAAAACAACCGTTGGATGTGAGAAAAAATGATGTCTATCTTATCGCAGGTTGGTCCGACAAAATTTTCGATGTACTGAATGCTTTAGAAGACCGAAAATCTGCAGTAGAAATAATTAAAAAAGTAGTGCTGTAAAAGGCACTGCTTTTAAAAATAAAACTAATAACCAATTTTTTTAGGAGCTTAATCCCGCTTTCCGCTATATCTTTTTCGCCAACGCTTTTTTTCAAAGCCATTTTAGAAAAAGGATGCCGCTGCAATAGGGGCTAGGAATAAAAACTGCATAAAAATGATACAACTTTTTAACGTTATTGAAATTGATCCTTTTGGATTTTCAAAAGAAGGATATGAAATTCCTGAACTTTCATGTTCATCAAATCCTGAAGATCATTATGAAAGATGGCAAAAAGCTATTAAAACATTAAATCTAGATTTGAATCCAATTGAAAAAGGTTCTTATTTTGTGGATATTGAACACATAGATGATAAAAACTTAAAAATTATTTTAAAAGTTATTTTTGAAGATGTTGAGATAGAAGGAACTGATTTTCTGGCATCATTTAATGGAGGTCTTATTTTAATGGAAAACAATGAAATTTTAATTGAACCCACCTGCTGCTGCGATCTTGAAAATCTAAAAAACTGGGAATATGTTTTTGAGAATGACTCATCAGAATGGTCACAATTATGGATTGGTCATCCGTGGATTTTCTATAAAAAAGAAAATGGTAAAATTCAATTTTCCGATTATACCGAGAATCTGTTAAGTGAATTAGAAAGTATACAATCTGTTTGTGAAGTTGATGAATTAGCTTTGCAAATTGAAATTAATAAAATGAAAGAACGACAAGTACATTTCAATAATAGAGTTATTAAGCTTTTGACAGAAATATAATTTCAAATTTTGAGATTGTGCTTCGTCACTTCACTTCTTGCAATAACTAAAACAATAGTTGTGAAAACGACACAGGAAATGTAGATGTTAAGAAAATAAGCTATGCGAACGTTTAAAAAAATTCTACTATTCGAAGCGCATCACAAATTCAGAACCGAAGAACAAATATTGAATTCGCGCGAGTTTTAGAATTTTTAGAGAGTATAGATTATTTTTAGCCGGAGTTTCCAAGTCTTGAATTTTTGGTTCTTTTGCTTCAAGGCAAAAGAACAAATATAAAAATGAGATTGCTTCGTCATTTCCTTCCTCGCAATGATAAAAAAGATAAACCGGTGCCGTAAGAAAAGAATTCCTTCGACTTCCAATTGAAAAATGAGTCTTTTCGTTAGATTGCTCGGTTTTTATAACCAATGTCGTTTTTAAGAGTTCCATCGTCAAACTTAAAATTTGAACAGTATTCTAAAACTCTTATAACTTGTTACTTGGTTTAAAATAAATTTAACTGCGTAAAAAGAATGCGCACTAAGACGATAACTTTGCATCAACAAGACATATAACTATGAATTATTACAAAAAATGGCTTAAAGGAACATTGTATTGAAGTTAAATACTCAATACTTATGAAAAAATTTAAAACATTAAAAAAGTCTTTCGGAATCAATGAATATGGATTAATTGACCTTCCGAAGAAAATTTCAAATATCCGGATTTCCAGAATTTTATATGGAAATGAGATGGGATGCTCTTATTGTTTTCCGTATGGTTTTGAAACCATTAATTCAAAAGAAATTAAGTTTCAGAGAAACTGGAAAAAATACAGAAAAACCCAATGGAAAACTAAAAAGTAAGTGTCGTAAAACAGAATTACTTCGTTAAAGGGCGGTTTTGCAGGTTCGAATCCTGCTCCTGAAAATTCAGGATGGTGTAATTGGCTATCACGTCGCGGTCAAGTCTCTGTTTGATTTTTCACCTTATTTAAAAAATTACCGATGCCGTAAGAAAAGAATTCCTTCGATCTCCACTTGATAAGAGTCTTTTCGCCAAATTGCTCGGTTTAAATAACCAATGTCGTTAATATAAGAGATCCATCGTCATACTTCTTTGAATAGATATTAAAAACTCTTATAGCTTGTTACTTGGTTTTTAAATATAAAATAAATTTCAACTGCGTAAAAGAATACGCACTAACAAAATAATTTTGCAACAACAAAACACAATAACCATAAAAATTTTAAAAAAGCAAGTGTAGTAAAACAGAGTTGCTTCGTTAAGAGCGGTTTTGCGGGTTCGAGTCCTGCTTCCAAAGTGAATAGCGTAAATGGTAACGTATCGTACACAAGTTCTGTTTGAATTTTCACCTAGCTTATAACTGATGCCGTAAGAAAGAGCTCCTTCGACTTTCCATTAAAAAAGACTCTTTTTGAAAATTGCTCAGTTTTTATTACACGCAAGTGCCGTAGATAAAAGTTACTTCGATTTTTTACAAAGGTTCGAAATCGAAGATTCGACGGAGTCAATCCTTTTGCCGAAAAAAGGCACGGTCGAGTGGTTAGACAAATTTTAAGACCGCTTTATCAGAATTTGCCTTGTTTTTTTTAAAATATTAAAAATAAAAATCAAGTGTCGTTTTAGAGTCATACTTCGGTTATTAATCATTGGGGCGCAGGTTCGAGTCCTGCTTTTTCCAAAAGAAAAAGTAGCTCAGTTGATAGAGCAAATGCACAGAAAGATTCTATATTTTTACCTTGATTTAATAATAAAGAGTGTCGTAGAAAAGACTTACTTCTTGGTATAATTTTGGTTCGAGTCCAAACGATCTGAAAAAGATCGGGAAGTCTTTTGATTGTAACCTCTTTGAAAACAGAGTGCCGTTAGAGAAAACTTACTTCGGTTAATCTTATGATGTTGGTTCGACTCCAGAATAAATCTGCAAATGATTTATAATAAAGAGTTTTCTCGCACATTGCCTCTTTTTAAATGAGTATTACAAAATTTTAATGCCATATTTATTAATACAAAAGCCAAAAAAATGAACTTTTTTTGTTATTATTACATTCTTAAACATAAAAGATCAAAATAAAATGTCTACAAAAAAACTCGGTGAATGGTACGCTACAGCGATATGCGGAAATGATATTACCTCTTCTTGTCTTTACGTTTCTGCTTTGGCAATAGTCGCTGCAGGACAATATGCCTGGATTGCTCTTCTCATGGTTGCAGCAATACTTTTCTTGTTCCGTAAAATTTATGGTGAAGTAGTAGGAGCACTTCCTCTTAATGGTGGTGCTTACAATGTATTGCTCAATACAACAACAAAAAGCAATGCTTCAGTGGCAGCCTGCCTCACCATTCTCTCCTATATGGCAACAGCCGTTATTTCTTCAAGCGAGGCAATGCATTACCTGCATCACATTCTGCCATATTTTGATGTAAATATTGCAACCTTTGTTCTGTTGCTGATCTTTTTGGGACTTACTGTTTTGGGTATCTCAGAAAGTGCTGTTGTAGCATTGGTAATATTTATTTTCCACCTTACAACGATGGCATTATTGATAGGTTCCTGCATTTATTTCGTAATGAGTAATGGTTTTTCTATACTTACATCCAATTTTCACCTGCCGGTAAAAAACGGAAGCATTATGACGGCCATATTTTTTGGTTTTTCTGCTGCAATGCTCGGTATATCTGGGTTTGAGAGTTCATCAAATTTCGTAGAGGAACAAAAGAGAGGCGTTTTTGCGAAAACTCTCAGAAATATGTGGATTGCAGTTTCTATTCTCAATCCGCTGATTGCCTTTTTGGCAATTTGCATTATTCCGATTGCTGAGGTTGGTGAGCATCAGAATTCTTTTCTCAGCTATATCGGAAGTTTAACAGGTGGAAGCTGGTTGGCGACAATTGTTTCAATTAATGCTGTTACGGTTTTGAGCGGAGCAGTACTTACTTCGTTTGTTGGGGTTAATGGTCTTATCAAGAGAATGACCTTAGACAGGATTCTTCCAAATTATTTTCTCAAAGAAAACAAAAGAGGCAGTACATACAGAATCCTTATTCTGTTTTTTCTTCTGTGCTGTTCTGTTTTGCTGGTTACAAAAGGCAAATTAGGACCTTTAGCTGCAGTATATGCACTTTCATTTTTAACAGTAATGGCATCTTTTGCCTTAGGGAATATTTTATTAAAGTTAAGACGCTCCCGGCTTCCAAGACCGGAATATGCCAAACCCGGCGCTGTATTGATAGCACTTTTTGCTATTATTATTGCATTGTACGGAAATGTGAAAGCAAACCCGCAGTATCTGGTTACCTTTTTACAATATTTTGTGCCTTCAGTTTTACTTATTCTGGGAATGCTGATGAGAAAAGATATTATGCACTTTATTGTAAATATTCTGGAATCGGTATCTAAAGGATATAAACGATACACCGTTACAAGACAGCGTTTCTTAAACAGAAGCCTGAAAAAACTGTATGAACAGAATTTTGTGTTTTTTTCTAAAGGTGATGATATTTCTACCCTCAATAAAGTAATGATGTATCTGCACGAAAATGAGGTGACCAACAAAATGAAAATTGTAACGATTCTTAACAAGGATAAACAACCTGACCCCAAATTTCTTTCAGACTTTGATACGTTGGACAGAGCTTATCCTGAGGTTGATATGGAATATATTACAATGGTGGGAGAGTTTACTCCTGAGCTGGTAGATAAGCTGAGCAAGGAATGGAATATTCCCAAAAATTTCATGTTCATCAGCAGTCCTGGTGAAAGATTCAGCTACAGGGTTGATGAGTTGGGCGGTGTAAGACTTATCTTGTAATTGTTTTAAAATCTCATGAGGTAACCATAATTTAATCTTTTAATACTTTTTTAATTTTGCAAACTTGTAAATAAGATTAAAGTTTGGTTACCTTTGCCATCAGAATGTCAAGTAGATTTTATCAGTTTTTATATAGTTCGCTGTTTGCTTTACTTACCGTTTTAGGTATGTATGACGGGCAACTGCAGCAGTATATTTCTCAGGATACATCTTTTGATCTTCAATATAGCAGTGGTTTAAATCAAAATGAGCATCCGGCTTTTTACTTTGGTAAAGAAGACCGGAAATTTTGTTTATATACCGCTGATCATCCGCATTACATCAATATTTGCGCTGACTTCTCGGAAATTGATTCTGAAAATGACGATAATGTTGGGACTTCTTCAGAATTGCTTACGCTTTTCAAGGAAGATTTCCGGCATATGATCTCAAATTTTGTTACGAAATTTCACGACAAAAAAGTTGCTGTTTCTCTGGCTCATTCAGAGCTTTTACATCCTTCTCAGGATGATCTGTATATTCAGTACAGGGTCATCCGGCTGTGATTTTATAATAATTTTTCCGGAAAAAATTAAAGCTTTCATTGGTTATCCTGAAAGCTGAAAAATCTATTTCAATTTTAAAAATTATTATAAAATATTATCATCATGGTCAAGAAAAGTCTCATGTATATCAGTCTGTGTCTTGTTTTTTGGAGTATAAGCTGCCAATCAGAGAAAAAGGAAAAGACAGAAGAGGCATCTTTTAATGTGACAAGTCCAATCGTAAAAGATACATTAATCAATAAAGATTATGTAGCTCAAATCCGTTCCATCAATCATATTGAGCTTCGTGCTCAGGAAAAAGGATATATTCAGTCTATCTATGTAGATGAGGGGCAGTATGTTCAGAAAGGACAGCTTTTATTCAAAATAATGCCCAATTTATATCAATCTGATGTAAATAAAGCTAAGGCTGAAGCCAGGTATGCCGAAATTGAATATCAGAATACTAAAAATCTTGCAGACAAAGATATCGTAGCTCCACAGGAAATGGCGATGGCAAAAGCCAGATATGAAAAAGCCAGAGCGGAGCTTTCTTCTACAAATATCCATTTAGGTTTTACTGAAATAAGGGCACCTTTTTCTGGAATTGTAGGAAGACTTCATGTGAGAAAAGGAAGTCTTGTGGATGATGGCGAATTAATCACAGAACTTTCGGATAACAGTAAAATGTGGGTATACTTCAACGTTCCGGAAGCTGAATATCTGAATCAGATGAGTGACAGAAAAACAAATGATCCTTTGCACGTTCGTCTCAGAATGGCAAACGAGAAAGAGTTTCCTCAGGACGGAATTGTAGAAACTATTGAGTCTGATTTTGATAATGAAACAGGAAATATCGCTTACAGAGCAACTTTTCCCAATCCAAAAGGCTTATTAAGATACGGTGAGACAGGAAATATAGTCATCACTTCACCTTACGCCAATGCATTAATAATTCCTCAGAAAGCAACTTTTGAAGAATTGGAGAAAAAATATGTATATGTAATTACAAAAGATAATAAAGTAAAAGCAAGAGAAATAAAAATTGCTGCTGAATTGCCGCATATTTATGTAGTAGCCTCAGGTCTTGAAAAGAATGAAAGAATTCTTCTTGACGGTCTTAGAATGGTTCAGGAAAACCAGAAGATTAATGTCAAATATCAAAAACCTGAAAAAGTGATGTCGAATCTGGATCTGTATGCCGAGTAATTTAAAAGCAGAATTATGTTTAAAAGAGTTATACACAGACCGGTTTTTGCTATTGTATTATCGGTAGTTATCTTATTTATCGGAGGTCTTGCCATTAAGCAGCTTCCTACCGAGCAGTTTCCCAAAATTGCTCCTACTACGGTTGCTGTTACCATTGCTTACCCGGGCGCAAGTGCAGATGTATTGGTAAAATCTTCTTTAATTACCATAGAAAATGCGATTAATGGTGTTCAGGGAATGCGGTATATCACAACCGATGCAACAAGTGCAGGAGAAGCCACAGTGAATGTAGTTTTTGATCCCGGAACCGATGCTAATGAGGCTGTTGTTCTGGTAAAAACAAGAGTAGATCAGGTAATGCCTCTGCTTCCCGAACTGGTACAGAAGGAAGGGGTTGTAGTAAACCCTATTCAGCCAAGTATGTTGATGTATGTAAATTTATACAGCACCAATAAAAGCATGGACGAAAAATTTCTGTACAATTATGCAACAGTTAATATTATCCCGGAAATCAACCGTATTCATGGGATTGCTAAATCTCAGATTCTGGGAAGCCGCAGATATGCAATGCGTATCTGGCTAAATCCGGACAGAATGCGAGCATACTCAATTTCTGTAGATGAGGTTATGAAAGCAATTGGTGAGCAAAGTATTATCGGCCGTCCCGGTAGAATAGGGCAAAGCTCTGGTATTGCAGCACAGTCGCTGGAATATGTGCTTACTTATAAGGGACAATACAATAAACCTGAAGAATACGAAAATATTATTGTTCGGTCCAATTCTGAAGGAGAAAATATCAAACTGAAAGATATAGCCAATATAGAATTGGGAAGTGAGTTTTTTGATATTTATTCGAATCTTGACGGTCACCCTTCGGCTTCTATTGTATTAAAACAGAACTATGGAAGTAATGCGAATGATGTAATTAAAGATGTGAAAGCCAAATTGGAAGAAATGAAAGGAAGCTTTCCTCCGGGAGTTGATTATAAAATCAGTTATGATGTTTCACAATTCCTTGATGCTTCTATTGAGCAGGTAATGCATACTTTAAGAGATGCTTTTATTTTGGTAGCGATTGTTGTATTTATATTCTTAGGAGATTGGCGGTCAACATTAATCCCGATTATTGCTGTCCCGGTTTCTTTGATCGGAACTTTTTTCGTCATTCAGCTTTTTGGGATGTCAATTAATCTGGTAACACTTTTTGCGTTGGTTTTAGCCATCGGAATTGTAGTAGATAATGCGATTGTGGTAATTGAAGCCGTTCATGCCAAGATGGAAGAAAATAGTACTATTACTCCTTATAAAGCGGTAAAAGAAGTAATGGGAGAAATTGCAGGTGCGATCATTGCCATTACTGCGGTAATGGTTGCAGTATTTATTCCGATTTCGTTTATGACGGGTCCTGTTGGTACTTTCTACCGCCAGTTTTCAATTACCATGGCAAGTTCGATTGTAATTTCAGCGGTGGTAGCTTTAACATTGACTCCGGTTTTGGCAGCTATGTTATTAAAAAATCACCATGGAAAACAAAAAAAATCTAACATTTTCGTTAAATCTTTAGATTCTTTCAATAAAGGATTTGATAAGATAACAGGAAAATATGCATTATTCCTAAGAAAAATAGTAACCCGAAAAGTAGTTACATGGGGAATTCTAGGCGCTTTCTGTGTAGGAATTTTTATTGTCAATAGGTTGCTTCCGGGCGGTTTTATTCCCAACGAAGATCAGGGAACAATTTATGCGATTGTTCAGACTCCACCGGGATCAACGCTTGAGCAGACCAATAAAGTATCAAGAGAATTACAAAAAATCTGTGAAAACGTAGATGGTGTAGAATCGGTTTCATCATTGGCAGGTTACGAAATTATGACAGAAGGCCGTGGGTCCAACGCCGGAACATGCTTAATTAATCTTAAAAGCTGGAATGAGCGTGAGCATAACGTGAAAGAAATCATGGAGAAGCTTGAAGAAAAATCAAAAGATCTTGGAGCAACCATTGAATTTTTTGAACCGCCTGCAGTTCCGGGCTTCGGATCTTCGGGAGGTTTTTCTATGAGACTTCTTGATATGAACAGAACCACCAATTATCAGGATTTTGATAAAATAAATAAAGATTTTATCGCTCAACTCAAAAAACGTAAAGAACTTACCGGAGTGTTTACCTTTTTTGCAGCAAATTATCCGCAATACGAGTTGGTTTTCGATAACAATGCAGCGATGCAGAAGGGTGTATCTCTTGGTACTGCAATGGAAAATCTCAATATTTTAATCGGAAGTACTTACGAGCAGGGATTTATCCGTTTCGGGCAGTTTTTCAAAGTGTACGTGCAGTCATCACCGAAATTTAGGAGACTTCCTACTGATATTTTAGGGTTGTACGTGAAAAATGATCATGGTGAAATGGTTCCCTATTCAGCATTTATGACCATGAAGAAGACTCAGGGTCCGAATGAGATTACGAGGTATAATATGTACAATTCGGCGGCAATCCGTGGACTTCCGGCGGAAGGATATACAACAGCAGATGCCATTCAGGTAATCAACGAAGTAGCAGAAAAGACGCTTCCTCACGGTTACAAAGTAGCTTGGGAAGGACTGTCTTATGATGAAGCACAGCGTGGTAATGAAGCAATTTATGTATTTCTTGTTGTTTTAGTATTTGTTTATCTGGTATTGGCAGCACAATATGAAAGTTTTATCATTCCGTTTGCTGTTTTATTCTCATTGCCGGTCGGAGTTTTTGGGTCATTTTTATTATTAAAAGCGATGGGACTGGAAAATGACATTTACGCACAGGTAGGATTAATTATGATCATCGGATTATTAGGTAAAAATGCTGTTCTTATTGTAGAAGTTGCGGTAAAAAGGCGGCAGGCAGGAGATTCTATTGTTGATGCTGCCATTGAAGGCTCAAGAGCACGTTTCAGACCTATTTTGATGACCTCATTTGCATTTATTGCAGGTTTGGTTCCGCTCGTTTTTGCACGAGGAGCAGGTGCGGTGGGAAATCATACCATCGGAGCCTCTGCTTTAGGGGGAATGTTGGTAGGAACTCTGTTCGGAGTGATTGTAATTCCGGGGCTCTACTACATTTTTGCTAAATTATCGGACGGCAGAAAAATGATCAAAGACGAAGATGAATCACCATTAACTGAAGACATGATCCATTATGAATAAGAATAAATTATATCAATACGCAGGAGCGGTAGTCTTTCTAATAAGCCTTACTGCCTGCAAACCTGTAGAAATACAGCAACGTGCCGAAAATAAAACAGTTCCTGAAATGTATGGAGCTGAGCAAAATGATTCTTCCAATACGGGAAAAATAAAATGGAATGAATATTTTAACGATCAGAACCTTCAGACATTAATTAGCCAGGCACTTCAGAATAATCAGGAATTAAATATTGTTCTTCAGGAAATTGAAATTTCTAAAAATGAAATTAAAGCGAGAAAAGGAGAATATCTGCCGACAGTTGGTCTGAAAGCAGGAGCCGGAGTTGATAAAGTAAGCCGCTATACCAATATCGGTGCAATGGAAGCTAATACTGAAATTGAACCTGGAAAAGAAATGCCGGAGCCATTATTTGATTTCGGAATAGGAGCTCAGGCAAAATGGGAAACCGATATCTGGGGGAAACTTCACAATGCAACGAGAGCTCAGGTTCAGCGTTATTTAGCGACTGTAGAAGGTAAAAACTTTATGATTACCAATCTGATTTCTGAGATTGCGGATTCTTACTATGAGCTTCTTGCGCTGGATAATGAACTGGTCATTTTAAATCAAAATATTAAAATCCAGAATGATGCTCTGAATATTATAAAAGAACTGAAAAAAAATGCACGCTCTAATGAACTTGCTGTGAAAAGATTTCAGGCTCAGGTTTTGAGAACGCAGGGAATGCAGTATGAAATCCAGCAGAAAATTGTAGAAACCGAAAATAAAATAAATTTTCTGGTAGGAAGATTTCCTCAGCCGGTGGAAAGAAGCCATGATTTTGACTCTGTAATTCCACAAACGGTTTTTGCAGGAATTCCTTCTGAGCTTCTGGAAAACCGTCCTGATATTAAGCAGGCAGAGTATGAACTGGCTGCATCAAAGCTGGACGTTAAATCTGCAAAAGCAAGATTTTATCCTTCTCTTGATATTGGAGCAGGAATTGGTTTGCAGGCATTTAATCCGGTATATTTAATAAAACCTGAGTCGTTTTTGTTTTCTTTAGCCGGAGAACTTACCGCACCGCTCATTAACAGAAGTGCAATAAAAGCAGCATATAAAAATGCAAATGCAAAGCAGATTCAGGCAGTTTATCATTATGAACAAACGGTTTTAGGAGCTTACATTGAGGTGGCAAATCAACTTTCGAAGATCAAAAATCTGAATAATAGTGTCAGTATTAAAATGCAGGAAGTTGATGCTTTAACAAAATCTATTGATATTTCTAATGATCTTTTCAAATATGCAAGAGCAGATTATATGGAAGTTCTGCTTACACAAAGAGATGCTTTAGAATCAAGGTTTGAACTTGTTGAAAAGAAAGTTGATCAACTGAAAGCCAGTGTTGCTGTTTACAGAGCACTTGGCGGTGGGTGGAATCAGAACCCAATAAATCAGGAAAATTTAATTAAAAAATAAGAATTGTTTAATTAATCAGAAAGAGACTTATCGGTTGGTAAGTCTCTTTTTATTAAGAATGAAAATCTGATATTTTAAAACCAAATAATTTTGTTGCAATAGGTGTGATTTTAACAAAAAATTATTAAATAACCTCTTATATGCAGACAAACCCCGACAAAAAGAGGAAAGTGTTTTAAATAACCAAAGAGCAAATTCAACTATTCATTGACAGACAGCAATGGATTATGAGGAAAAAGAGAAAAACGTATACGGATTATTTTATTCCGATGATGAAAATCTAAGAAGCTCCTTGAAAAACATAAAAAAAAACGTCTTCGAAGATGGAAAATTTTCTCTTGTGAAAACCAGTGAAAATGGTGAACCGTTATTTAAAATAAATTGCTTAAATCTTGGTATAAATAAGCATCTCAAATTTCACACATTTACTTTTAAGATTTTAAAAATATCAAAGTTTTATTGGAAAGAGAATTTTTTTTATTCGAATTCTGTAAAAAACCTGCCGAAAAAATTGCATGAAAAGAAAATCGTAAATATATTTGTAGGAAACACAAAAACCAAATGAAGAAAAAGAATGTCAATTTCTTACCTAATATTGACCCTAGAATTTATGTAAGCTTCGGAATAATCTTACTTCTTAGTCTCCTATTTCTTATATACCAGTACTTTCGTCATGTAGATTGTGAAAATGCAAACTATTACATTCATGCAGACGAATATATTGTCAATAAAGTGGTCGAATTCAATGACAATACAAAAGGAGCCACTTCCTGGGAATGGGATTTTGGCGACAGTACCGCAATAGACAGAAGACAGCGTACTCTTCATTATTATAAAAAGCCGGGAGAATATATTGTAAAGCTCAAAATTAATGGAAACTGCGTTCACGAAAAATCAGTGATCATTACCAGCATTAGTCAGCAGACAGGCTATCTTCCGATTATTATGGCTCCAGATGTAGCAACAGTAGGTGATCCTGTATATTTCAACGCAGAAAAAGAAGGTGGGGAATCGTGGGAGTGGAGTTTTGGTGAAACAGCCAGTACAGATGCGCTGGGAAAATCCCCAGTTTATCGTTTCAAAACTACGGGAGATAAAAAAATAACCCTTATCGTCAATGGAGATGTAGAACATACCGCTGTAAAAACAATCTATGTCGCTCCAAAAACCATCAAAGCAAAACAGAAAATTGATATTAAATCATACGAATTTGAGAAGCCTCATTCTGCCTTTTCATTGCCAATAGGAAGTGCGCAGAAAGATCCGCTTGTCGATATGTTGCAATATATACCTGTTTCACCTAAAACAAAATCCAAAAAAGATTCTGTAATTGCGGTAAAAAAAGCACCTGAAATTTCCAATGAGCAATTTAAGTTATTGCTTAATCAGGTGGCTGCAGAGGCAAAAACAAAAGATGATTTTAAAGATTATCTCTGTGAAAAATATGATATTCCTGTTGTTGCGAATGATAAGAAGTTAATTCCATTTGAACAGTTCTGTCAGAATATTGCAGGAAAAAAGATAAAAATCACAGCATTACGCCTAAACAAAGATGCTCATAACTGTATTCAGAATATCAATATCCAATACAAAATCAAAAAATATTTGATTTGGATGAAGGAATAAAAAAACTAAAAAAAAACACAAAACATTGAAGATGAATCAAACCAATACCTACAATCAGGAAGTTACCAAGGCGCTCAACATCGCTCAAAAAATAGGACGAGAAAACCTTAATGCTTATTATTCGGGTTCACATTTACTAAAAGCAATGCTCAACAGGGATTTATCTTTGTTAAAGCAATTGGAATCTTTAGGAGTTGATGTTTTTTATTTAGAAGAATGGGCAGAAGTACGCATAGAAGAACTTCCAAAATCGCCCAACAGATACTCTTGTGAGCCCGATGAAATTATAGATGAAATATTTGCAGAAGCAGATGCCGTTAGAGAACTATTGGCAGAAGAAGAAATTTCTCTTTTTGCGGTAATGGTTGCCATCAGTTCGCCCGGAGTCGCCTTCAACTTCGATCAGATGAAAACCTTTCCGGTAACCCGAAACGAACTGCTGAAAGAAGTATCTGCATTTGGAGGATCGGAGGAAAATATACAAATAGATTCAGCTAAAAAAACAAGCAAAGGATTTTTACAAAAATACTGCATCAACAAGAAAGAACAGGTTAAAAAGAAGAACAAAAAAGAGCTTTTGGTGGGTAGAGATACCGAAATCAATAAAATCACCGAAATCCTCTGTCGTTTCAGCAAACAAAATGTATTAATTATCGGCGATCACGGTGTAGGAAAAACTGCTTTGATAGAAGGTTTTATTCAGAAAGTTTTATTAAAACAGATCCCCGATATTCTTTCCGGGCTGGAGATTTTTGAGTTGGATATGGGAGCTTTGGTTGCAGGTGCTTCTTACAAAGGAGAGATTGAAGATCGTATCAAAAATATTGCTTTAGAAATCAAAACTGTTCCAAAAGTAGTGTTGATCATTGAAGAATTTCATTCTTTATTTGGAAGTCAGGGGTCGGATTCCGGTATTGTGAATCTGTTGAAAAGTGAATTATCCAACGGACTTACCATTATATCCACTTCTACGATTGAGGAATATACCAAAAAAATAGAAAAAGAACAGGGTTTGGCAGGGATGTTCGAGCTTTTGAGGCTAGAAGAAACCGATGACGAAATGCACTTCAGAATGCTGAAGCAGACATTAGAAGAATACCAGATTCATCATAAAATCACGATAGATGATGATACGATGAACGAGGCTATCCGTCTTTCCAAACGGTATATGAAAGAAAAAAGCCTGCCCGCATCTGCAATTGATTTAATAGATCATACGATGTCTGTTCTTAAAACTGCGGGAGAATCTTTTCTAAAGGAAAGAAACCATTTGGTGACAAAAATTATCCATCTGGAAGACAATACCAATAATTTTACGGAAGACGAGCGAAGAATGCACGCAGATTGGTTACTGAAAGATCTTATTGCAAAAACCAGATACCTGATCAGTACGGCAGATGAGCAGCAGGAAGAAAATGAACTTCCGAAATTTGAAAGTACCGAAGAAGTCTTGAAATTTTCCCGGGAACTGATTGAAAAAACCGAAAAAATAGCTCAGGAAAAAAGAACGCATATTACCGAATTTGATTTAGGTTTAATTATATCTCAAAAAACCAATATCCCGATTGGAAAACTAAAAGAGGAAGAAAAGCAAAAACTCAACGAGATGGAAGGTGTCCTTGCCCGAAGAGTTGTTGGGCAGGACCACGCAATAACAATAGTTTCTGAAGCTGTTTTAGAAACGCGCTCCGGACTGAGCAAAGCCGGACAGCCAATTGGTTCTTTTTTCTTTTTGGGACCTACCGGAACCGGGAAAACCGAATTGGCAAAATCGCTGGCGGAATTTCTTTTTCAGGACGAAAATGCCATTATTCGTTTTGATATGTCTGAGTTTAAAGAAGAACATTCTGCGGCACTTCTTTATGGTGCGCCTCCGGGATATGTTGGTTATGAAGAAGGAGGTTTGCTTGTTAATAAAATAAGACAAAAACCTTATTCTATTGTACTTTTTGATGAAATTGAAAAAGCACACGCATCGGTTTTCGATGTCTTTTTGCAGATTATGGATGAAGGAAAACTGCACGACAGATTAGGCAAAGAAGGAGATTTTTCTAATGCTATTATATTATTTACATCCAATATTGGTTCAGAGTTTATTGTAGAGTCTTTCGGAAAGGGAGAAATTCCGCCGTCTTCAAAGCTGCTGGAAATGATGAGCCGTTTCTTCCGTCCCGAATTTTTGGGAAGGCTTACCGAAACCATTCCTTTTGCACCAATCAGTAAAGACAATGCCCTGAAAATTTTTGAAATTCACCTTAAAAAAGAATTGCTGGATTTAGCTAAAAATCTGAACATTGAACTTATTATTAGTCAGGAAGCGAAAGAATATTTATCAACAGAAGGTTACGATATCAAATACGGAGCCAGACCTCTAAAAGGTGTTATCCGTGGAAGATTAAGAAGACCACTTGCCAAAAAAATCGTTGCAGGAGAATTTAAAGAAGGTGATAAAGTGGAAGTTTTATTGGCAGATAATGACTTGATCTGGAGGAAATTGTAGTGAAATAAAAGATTGTATTAATTGTAATAAAATCTGATTATTATTCACAAATCATTGACCGTTGATGAATATGAGCATTGAATATGATTAATATAATGAATGATGATTCAATGAATAACATTATACAATTCATTAATTTTAGTTGTTTGTTTAATTTTTATTTAATTTTTAACCTAAAATTTATTTATTGATAATATTTTACGGATAAATTGATATATTTGTTAAAACCAAATTTGATGAAATTTAATAAGCTATTTTACATAGTAATTCCTTTTATATTCTGTGTTATTGTGTTTTCCTGCGGTGGCAAAAAATACATCAGAGAAATTCCCTACAATTATTCGTCAGACACATTCTCTCAAACCGTTCAGAACCAAAAAGAAAATTCTGATCTCAATTATTCATTAATAGATGATAATCCGGATGGGCTTAGTGATGATATTTTAAGGATTAAAGAAAAGTATTCCATTATTTTGGAAGTAATGCCGAAGGAGATCAGGGATTACAAATTGTATTCTTATCTGGATGAATGGATAGGCACTCCTTACAAAAAACAAACGTTAGAAAAGCAAGTAGGTGTAGAGGCGTCTTATTTTGTTCAGGCTTTATACAGTGATATTTATAAAGAAACCTTTCCGAAAACTCCGGACGGAATCTTTCGTTCCAAATCAATTCAGCTTTTTACAGGAAGAACTTTTTTAAAAGAAGGAGACATCATTTTCTTCCGCTATGATAAATTCCGTCCCATTTCTGATGTGGGAATTTATCTTCATAACGACAGGATTCTGGCGTGTACTGCACAGGGTCTAAATATCTATGATTTTAACGACGAATATTTTCAGCTTCGCTATGTAGCAGCAGGAAGACTAAAAGAAAAGCAGTAAATGATGGAGCATATGAACAATATAGCAGATGTTATAAGAACGCTTGAACACGATATAAGAGCTGAAGTTATTATCAACAGCCTGCAAGAAAATAACGATATTACAGAGGAAGAATACGTGATTTCTAAAGAAGGTCAGTTTTCCCGGGCATACCGTTTTGATGTTCTGGATTCCAGAATTGTAGATTATAATTATGACAGTACGCAGATGCTGAGTCTGGATCTCTCCAGAGACAGTATGTACGATATGCTGCCAGAAGGAATAACTCATTCGTCTAAAAATGACACCCTTGAAAAGGATGTAGATGTGATGATTCGGGAATATAAAAACCAGAAGAAGCAACAAAGATCGGCAAGGAAATTTTTTCAGCCCTTTGAAAACGAAATGTTCAGGTTTGGAGTAAGTACGGAAAATTTTGAAAATGAATTTTTGTACGGACTCAATGGCAGTGCAGCACCGGAAATGTTTTATGATTTTTGGAATATCGACCGTCATTTTCCTCCTTTATTGGTTTCTAAATTTATACGTTTATTACCTTTTGCGTATAAAATCGTAGGGAATATTCCACTGGCTGCTCATATTCTTTCTGTTCTGCTGGAAGAATCCGTTGTTGTAAATGATAGAGATTATCAGGAATATGCAGATGAGAGTCAGGGTATTTCACTGGGTGAGACCCGTCTCGGTCTGGATAGTATTACAGGAACCCGTTATGACGATTATTCTCGCCATCTGGATATTAAGATTGGACCTTTAGAAAAATCTTCTTTTACAGATTTTATCCACGATGGTAACAAAAAGAAATTTACCGAAATGTTTTATGAGCATTTCTTTCCGCTGGAGGTCGAAATAAAAACCATTATTGTTCTTCCAAGGCATAAGCAAAACTTTGAATTTAATACTGCAGAAGCACCCGTTTTGGGTTATAACACGAATATATGAACAAGATAAAGAATTATTTCACCAATTTATTCGATCCACAATTGCTGATCATCGTGCTTGTGGTCATTGCACTGTGTATCATATTAAGTATGATATTTTCACAGAAAACGTCTGATTTTAAAGAAAAGTATCGATCTAAATTTTACATTTATCTGTTTTCGTTTGCTTTTGTATATGCTATTATTGCGCTATTGGGTTACAACAAGCTTTTGCAGGATAATAATCTGTATGAGTTTGTGTTTTATCAAATATGCTCTCTTATTATAGGAATTGTTCATTGCTATGCTTACAGGGGTTATTTTGAAAAATTCGGTTCTAAAAAACCAGGCAATGAATATCTCTTTGCCCTATTGTCAGTATGTTTTGCCTCGGTTCCTTTTATGCTCATTTACACATTTTTGAATGGAACTGATCTGGTTTACCTGATGCTGGGACATTTCATTGTATTCTTCATTCCGACTTTCCTTAACGATACTTTTAACCGTGCGATGAACATTCCTCCGAAAGTATATGTTACCTGGCAGTTTCCGGAGAATTACAAAGAAGCGGCAGGTGTAAGTGATGAAGAAATGAGAGATCTGGTCGTATTCACATTATTGATGGAAAAAGATAAAGAAGCGACTAAATACAGTGTTTACCGAGCCAAAGGACCTACCAGAATAGATTTTGGGAGATTATTTTACAATTTCGTGCTGGATTATAATGACCGTCATCCCGGTGAAGAGATACAGATTGAAGACGAAAATGGTCTTTTTGACTGGGTTTTCTTTCTGCAACCTAAATGGTATGAAACAACCAAATATATTGACCCAAAACTAACGCTTTATATGAACGGGATTGAAGAAAACAGTGTGGTTTTCTGTATGAGAACGGATCAGATGTTAGGCGAAAATAATACAATCCAAAAGACAGATTTTGAATACGATCAAAAAAAGGATAATGAACGAGTAATAAGCGAGTAAACTAAAGCACTATGATAGAAAAATTAAACCATTTTCCCGTAAACTGGATAGACGGGATGAAAATTAATAAGACCCATTTCACAGAAGTACAAAATTTTGTAAGCGATTCTGTACGGGATGCAGTAGGTGTTCATACTTCAATGATTGGTTATGGACTTTTACCTGTAAAAGATCCGGTTAAAATTAATTTAATTATTGATAATCATAAACTTTTGCGAATAAAAGTAGAAGAATGCCACGCCATTACTCCTAACGGTTCTAGAATAGAAATTGGAGAAGGAACATCAGAAAATCTCAGTCTTTCCATTCCCTATCCGGAAGCGGTAAGAGAGCTGAAAGACAATGAGGAAGCTGTTTTATTGGCGTGTATTTCAGTCAATCCTTTCAAAAGAACTCCCTATGGTGAACCAGACCCTGAAGAAAACCCGCCAAGGTATCCGTATACCCTTCCCGAATATACATTGAATCTTATCCCGGAAGATGAGCTTAAAAATACCGTAGGATTCGGTACTCATTATCTTACCATCGGTAAAATATTGGTAAAATCCGGCGAGTCTAAGATTGATGAAAATTACATTCCTCCTTGTGTGACGGTTTCCAGTCATCAAAAGCTTCAGGAATTACACACCGAGATTGATCGTTTTTATGGGCAGATTGAGCAGTATGCAGTACAGATTGCTCAAAAAATATATGCCAAAAAGCAGAACAATGCACTGGCAATGATGATGGAATTGATGGCAGACAAAACCCTGAATTATCTGGGAATGGAAATCAATAAACTCCGTTGGCTGTCTCCTCATTCTTCGCCTGCCGAAATGCTGGCGTCTGTTGTTGCTTTGGCAAGGGTGCTGAAAAATTTTATTGATGCACGTTCTGGTGCCGGAAAAGAAGAGTTGCTAAATTACTTTGCTGAATGGTGTAATGTGAGTCAGGGAGATTTTGAAATTATTTTTACGGAAGCCATTAATACCGATTACGTTCACAATCAGATGGATGTGGTGATTGCTAAAGTAAAAAAGTTTATGAAAACACTGGAAGATCTGTACGCCGTGTTGAGCAGACTGGATTATATTGGCAAGAAAAGAGATGGAAGTATTTTCGTTTCTGAAAATACCGATGAAAGAGACGCCGTTATCCACGCAAAAAGAAGCCGTACATTTTTGGCAGATTAAATACTATAAATTCAAAACCCTAACCTATTGATATGGAAGTTTTAAATAAAACACAACGAAGAAGTGCTTATTGGTTTTTTGTGCTGTTTTTTCTCATTACCGTTGCCGTGCTCATTACTGCCGTTTTCTTTAACGCCTATTTTCCCTTTAAGGAAAACAGTCTTCTGAAAACGGAAAATGCTAAAATGAAAAAAGAAATGGAGACTCAGGAAAAATTTTCTTTCCAGCTAGAGAAAGTAAAAGTAGCGGTAGATTCTATCGGAGTTCCCGGGCAGAACGATTTTTTTAATGAAAAACTGGGACTTTCTATTTTGGCAGATATGTATAAGCAACTCCCGAAAGATACTCTGAAGAACAAAAATATGTACAACAATACCATTATGACCTATAAAGATTTGATTGATGCTAAAAAACAGATAAAGCAGCTTTCGGGAAATCAGGCATTAATGGACAGCTTGAGTACCATTAATAAAACGTTGAAAGAAGAGTATGATAAGATGAAAACCGATCTTGAGGTTTGCAGACAATTGTATCAGGCACAATAGGAATGATGATGAATCTTAAAAACAGTATTCTTTTTTGTTTTTTCTTAATCTGTTCGGGTTGGATCAATGCTCAGAACAAAAAAGCTGATTCTACAGAATTTGCGCATTTCGATTGTGATATTACACAGACTAAGCAAAGACTGGACAAGCGTTTTTTTGCCAGCACTCCTTCACTCCAGTTGAGGGTTAATAATGATGAATTTACTTACACTACCATTCAGTATGGAAAAAGGAAAAACAAGATCTATTTGTACTTGAAGATATTGGCAGATAATGTATGCATCAAAAAAGACAAAAATGTAGATGTCTATTTTAAATCAGGAGAGGTAATCACTTTAAAAAATGAGTATCCGCTTAACTGCGAAGCTTTCTTCGCAAAGCAGATGAAAAAGAAAGAACTTCAGAAATTAAAGGATAATGAGATCTCCCTAATCAAAATATATACCTACAAAAAGAATTATGAGATGTATGTAAGTGAGGTTCAAAATCAGGACATCCACCATTATATTGACTGTCTGTCTGCTTATAAGGTTAAAAAAACCGATGAAGTGAAAGTAAAAAAGAAGAAAATAGAGGATAAAATCGCAAATCAAGAACCAAAAACAGCACCATCAACCGATAACGAATAACCAAAGAACAATGAGTCCACTACCAGAGCTTAATCTCAACTTAGGAATGACCAATAATTCCGGCTCTCCATTTTACGGAGGGAACGGAGAAGAAGGTGTTGTAGTACGTACCGATTCCGGATTAAAAAAACACACCATCACAATTATTATTTCAGATCAGGAAGCTGGATGTGTTTCTCTTAAAATAGGCGAAAAAGAAATTGAAGTTCCTACTTACAAACTCACCTTAACCGATGACAAGACTGAGGAAACAGAAGCGTATCAGGTAACAAGGGACACCCTTGGTTTCGTTAATAGCAAGACTAAAAAAAGTTTTTTGTCATTTTTTGGATTCAAGCGTTTTGATAAAACCTCTTTTCTGTATGATACTATTGCCTTTGAACCTCAAATAGAAGACATTGAAAAATTTGATATTTCAAGACATCGGAAATTAAACCACGATCTTCTGACCTATGAGCTGGAAAGAGACGGGCAAAAAGTAATGCTGTACGCAGGAGATATTAATGAGTTTGCCAAACCAGAGCATATTGACCAATATTTTATAATTGTGGATAAAGATGGCGGAAAGAGCTTTATTGGAGACATTCTCTTTCGTGAAAATTTTTTGAAGCTTACTCCCAAAGTGGAGCTTCATCTCATTAAAAGAAAAAAAGTGCCTAAGAATTTTGAATACGACGATAAAGGGAAGATTAAAAAAGTAATGTATATCTAAAAAATATAGGAATACTAATGCAAGGAGTTTATTATAATTTACCACTGGATTTTGAGTCTTTAATCGAAAAAAAAGATGCGGAAAAGGTCACTTTGGAGACCTCCATTCGTCAGCACATCTTCCTACTGGCAACCACAGCTTTAGGCGAATGTAAATTTGATGAAACCTATGGTACCGAAATATGGGAAATGGATTTTGATTTGATGAAGAGCGACAATATGCTGAAAGAACTGATTTCGGAAACACTGAAGACTTCCGTTACAAGACACGAAAAACGATTGATATTGGAAAATGTAGAAGTATCCATAAACGATTATAACCTGGGAACATTTGGGAAAAGAAAGATGAAAAAGAAAGTAACCCTTGCTATTAAAGGACTGATATTGGAAACCAACCGCCCTTTTACTTTCAGTAATTCGTTCTTTGTAGGACCGCTTTCGTATTAAAAAAATAGCTAAAAAAAATCTGACAACCATCAACTGACAAAAAAATGAATCAAGACCGCATAAAAGACCGCATATTAAGAAGAGCCGCCCGAATGTGGGGTTACAATGAATTGGAAGCAGAAACTTCATTTGATCCTGTTATCAGTTTATTACTGTCTGCCTGCGCAGCCGAGTTGGAAAAATTAGGTTTTGAATTAGAAAGTTCACGAGCCAGGATTATCGAAAGAGTTTTAGAGGTAATGTTTCCAGAAGAAGTTTCTGGAGTCGTTCCGGCAAGAACACTTCTACAGGTAAGCCCATTGGAAAACAATGCTAAAATCTCTCTCTATAACAGTTTTAAAACATCCATACGAAAGCAGAATATATACAATCCTGCGGAAAGCACAAGTAAAGATGTCTATTTCAGTCCTTCCATAGAAGCGAAACTGACCACGGCAAAAGTGAAATATATTGCCTATGCTGATACTTTAAATCAAGTCGAAAGCTTCTTCTTTGAAGATGCTGTTGGAAAAGCAGAAATGCACATTCCTTCCGGAGAATTGTGGCTGGGTATTCATTCTCCCAACAAAGAAAATGTAGAAGATTTGATGTTTTTTATTGACATTAATAATGCCTATCAAAAAGAATTGTTCTTTTACTACCTTCATCAGGTAAAGGTTTTTTTTGCAGACAAAGAATATGAATTTAAAGAAGGTTACAACGTAGACAATGAAGGTTTAAATCTTGAAAATATCATTACCAAAAACTATTCTGATCTGGAATATATCTATAACGAAGTCAACCAATATTATGCAGGCAATTTTTTTACTCTGAAAGGTAAAATTGATTTTTCAGCAAAACCAGAAAAAGAAGAACTATTCATTAAGAACTTTCCGAATCACAGAGCAGGAGAAGAAGAGGATGTCATCTGGCTGAAATTCAGGTTTTCAGAAGCCATTGTACCAGATATATTAAAAAATATACGTTTTTCTCTGAATTGCGTTCCTATGCTTAATATCCGAAATAAAGATATTGGCCGCAAAATTAAAGGACGGCTTAATATTATTCCAATTGATGAAAAAGACTATTTCTTAGATTTGGATTATGTCTCTGATGACCGTAATGGGAAAAGACTGGATATAAAAAATTACGATACAGAAAATGAAGGAATGACTGCTATGTTAAGAAAAGGCGGTGTTTCCCGATTTGATCGCAGAAATGCTTCAGAACTTTTACAATATCTTTTGGAACTCATTAAAGATGAAACAGCGGCTTTTGCTGCAATGGGTATCAATTCAGTTAACGAAACTTTAAAACAAATCAACCAACACGTGGCCTCACTTCATCAGGTCGCCAAAGAGAAAAATTTTACAGAAGCCAACAATCCATATCTTATTATTTCTTCAGGAAACGAAACATCAGAAATTAATTGTACAATTTCCTATTGGTCAACAGCAGCTGAGGAAGCGAATAATCTAAAACCAGGCACGATAATGACAGAAGAAAACAAAGGAAACCGCTCAATGAATCCCACGGCTGTAATGATACAAACCTCTGTGGGAGGAAGAAAAAAACTGTCCTCACAGGATAAAATTCTGGAATACAGGAGCGCACTTCTTACCCGCGGAAGAATTGTTACCGTAGCCGATATAAGAGCTTTTGGGATGAATCACTTCAAGAACACCATTACGGGGATTGAAGTGAAGAAAGGAACCAAAAAAGAAGTGTCTTTGAAGGGAGGGTTTAGCAGAACGATAGACGTTTTTCTGATCCGAAACAAAGAAAATGCAGTGGCAGTTGAAGAATCGGAATGGAACTATTTGTGCGACAGTTTTTCATTAAAACTGAAAAATGCATCTGCCAATATTTATCCATACCGATTATTTGAAAAATAAAGTTTTGTATTATCAAAATTTCATATATTTATATAAATAAAAAAACACACATTGATGAAATCTTTAAATTCCTTACAAAGCCCGAATAATTTTCGTTTCAGCTTTTCTTTTGTGGAAATTACGATGCCATCTCTGGATTAGAATTAAAAAACAACAATTTTAAACCATATACTATGTTGACAAACAAAGGAATTGGTGGTAATGAAGTACCACTAGACGCAAGTGAAGCGATTTTCGAAATCCCGCAAAACAGAACACTTTTCGCACAGAAATTTACTGCAGATGACCCTGTAAAACCAGAATTGGTAGAAGGGCTTACTACAGTAGAAAAAGTTTTTGAACATTACAAACCAGAAGTCAAAGTTGATTTTGAAGATGCGAACGGTTCTATCCGAATGGAAAACCTGAAATTCAAAAATCTTGGAGATTTCGGAACGAAAGGAATTACGGCACAAAGTAGTTTTCTCACCGGACTGGAAACAGAAAAAGACCAGTACCAGAAGATTGTAAAACAACTGAAAACCAACAAAATTCTTAAAGCTGCATTGGAAGATCCGGATGCTAAAAAAGCACTCCAGGATACGTTGCAATCACTTATAAAAGAATTAGAAGAAAACAAATAACCAAAAACACAAATTACAATGTCACAAAAACAGCAAGAAACACAACATTCAATAGAGACTCCTGTTTTGGAGCAAAAAAAAGGAGGACAAGTATCATTAGACAAATCCATAGAAAAACTAGCCCGTTACGGAGGTTTTGATTTATTGGAAACATCTATTGAGAATGTTCAAAATATCAACCCGGACAGAAAAGCAAGAAGAAAAATCTTCCTTACCGAAAAAGGGAAAGAAAAAGAAAGAGAAACACTCAAAAAAACCTTAGAACTCTGGGCAAGTGTGATCAGTAAAAGCGATTCTCTTACTGATATGGTAGCACATTGCGAAGACCAAAGAAAATCAGCAGAAGAACTGCTTTCTAAAAACTTGTCTAAAGCGGTAGATGCTACCAGAGAGCTGGAAGGCAATTACAGAACAGTTGCATTATTTTATAAAAATACAGAATCAGATAAGGTAAAGAATGTAACCGTTGTCAATGCAACATTAGAACAGCTTAAAGACTTAGACAACACCCGTTTTATAGATACTATCCACGCAGAACTATCAGATAATTATGACCGTTTGGATCTTAAAAACAATTATGGACTTTTGGTTATTCCGGGATATTTGGGATCTAGTACTGTAGTAGAAAAATGGGCAAAAATTGCACACCAGAATAAAGTGATGCTGGTAACCGATTTTGAACACTTGGACGAACCGGATGATGTGATGGAAATGTTTGATCAGGCTTACCTTACCGGAGGCGATATTTATCGTTCCAATGTACTAATGACCTGCAACTGGCTTGTTGGAAGAGGAAGATTTGAAGAAATTGACGAATTGGATGATCTTTTCATTCCGCCATCAGGAGCATTGGCAGGAAAAGTATATAAAACGCTGATGTCACAAGTTACCGCAGGGAAAAAATTCGGAGGAATCAATGAAGTTGACGGAGTTAAATTTGATTTAAAGAAAAGTGAAATTGCCAATCTTGAAAACCTGGGATTGATTCCGATGGTCAACGAATACGGAAAAGTAATGGCATTCTCTGGTAAAACTTTATTCAACGGAGATAACTTAGGGCTTCAGACTTATTCTGTAGTAAGAGTATTTGATTATGTAACCAAGGTATTGATGGACTTCTTAAACAGAAGAGCTTTTGAAAACTTTACTGCGGTGACCAGAAAAGAAATTATGAATCAGATTGTTCGTTTCCTTGACGGCATTACCGGTCCGGGAAAACTGATTGAAAATTTCGAGATTAGAAAATTTGAGCAAGATCCTGTACAAAAAGACAGAATACATTTGGATATCCATATGAAACCATACTTCCCGGCTAAAAACTTTCTTATTAAAATGGACGGTCATAAAGGAGATGATGGAAACGAATGGGATACCGAATACGAACAAAAATAGAAGAGTTTATTTCTTTAATATCATTTGTGTTTTTAAGCATAGAAGCGGTTTTGCTTCTATGCTTTTTGTTGATAAAATATGGGTAATAATTCTTTGGAAATGGTACGCTATTTTGTTCTTTAAGAAAAAAGAACACTTTGATGGTCAGAAAGTAAAATTGTTTAAGATATTTTACATTGAAATTTAATTCAAGGTCAGATTATCTTCCTGTATTTTTCAATTTCTAATTATTCAACTAGCAATTTAATGTTATGAAAGGTGATTTTTTCGGTAAAATATCAAGTGAATTTTGTCAAATTTTGTAGATATTTATCTATAGACCTGTTTTAAGTGAAAATTTCATCCATTACGAATAATTCAATGGTAATAAATTATTTATATTATAAAATAATTTGTATTTGTTTTATGGAGATGTTAAGCCTGTTTTTCGTTGAATTATTTTTCAAAATTGATTTGTAAATTATTGATAATATTGCGATTATAAAAATTTGATAGATGAAAAACTGTTTGCAGGATTAAAAAATATTTCTACATTTGCTATGTAGATATTTCTACAGGAGAGTGAAAACTTAGAATTAATTTCACCTCATTAAGAATATATTCCATATTTGGTTTTTGTAAAAGTATATATTTCGAACAAAAAAGCATCATAAAGAATATATTCCATTTTTGGTAGTATTAAAAGTTAAACCTAAATATATTAATTATGTCATTTAAGACCATTTTCGACTGCGTAGGAAAAACGCGTAATGTATTATCTGTAGAATACGCAATGCTACAGGAGACCGACAAAACAGGAAGACCCTCTTCCGTAACCCGTGGCGGTAAAATCTTTATCACAGTAGAAGGAACCGGAGAAACCGATCTTTTTGAATGGATGACCAATTCATTTGAAAGAAAAGACGGAGTAGTAAAATTCATCAAAAGAGACAGTGATGCTACCTTAAAGGAGCTGAAGTTCAAAGAGGCATACATTGTGAAATACACTGAAAATTTTGATGCTTCCGGTGAAAACCCATTGACGGAAACTTTCGTACTTTCTGCAAGAGAGATAGAAATGGGTACTGCAAAGCATACCAATGAGTGGGTATAACCCAATAACTTTCCTTTAATTCTTTAAACTATTGTTGTTTAGGTAGGGATTGGTTAATGTAATTTCAATTATCCTGATCTATTCAAACTTAATGGTTGAAAGATTTTAAAAAACACAAAATCCAATTATAATAATTAAAAATTACAATTATGTCATTTCAAGCTACATTAAATGTTTCAGGAAAAAAATACAATGTATTGAATGTAAACTACGGTTTATTCCAGGAAACAGATGCCACAGGGAGACCTTCAACTATTACCAGAGGTGGTAAAATAGATATTACTGTTGAAAGTACTGGAGAAACCGATTTATTTGAATGGATGACCAATTCTTTCGAAAGAAAAGACGGAAGTGTTGTATTCTACAAAAGAGACAGCCAGGCAACGCTGAAAGAATTAAAATTCTCTGAAGCCTATTTGGTGAAACACAAAGAGAAGTTTGATTCGGTAGGAGATAATCCACTCACAGAAACCTTTACTATTTCTGCAAGAAAAATAGAAATGGGAAGCGGAGCGTACGAGAATGAATGGGTGTAACTCATTGAATAAATAAAAATGGGTAATCTTTACATTACCCATTTTTTTGCTTTTAGGAACTTGTTTCAATGCGGATAAGTTAAAATCCATCTACAGACAATCATCAACCAACAACTACAATATGTCGTTTTTATCAAAATTAGAATTAGACGGTAATACCTACAATATACTGGAATGCAAGTATACATTTGTACAGCCAATAGACACAACAGGAAGACCGAAAGGAATGCCAAAAGGCGGTGAAATCATCATCCGTATAGAAAGCACAGGAAATCCTGAATTATTAAGCTGGATGCTTGATCATAGCCAGGTCAAAAATGGAAAAATTGTTTACTACCGAAGAGATGCAATGAGCAAACTGCAGGAACTTGTCTTTGAAAAAGCCTTCTGTGTGCAGTTCACAGAACATTTTGATTCGAATAATAATGAACCCTTACAAATCGAAATGCAGCTGATGGCAAAATCATTTAATGTGAACGGAGCCCATCACGAAAAGCTTTGGAGTGAATAATCAAGTGTTAATATTCATTTTTTTTAAATTTACAACACAACACAAATTATGGAAAACGAACCTTTTAACCTTTCTATATTCGGAACATCACGATCTTTCAAAGAACAGCTTAATGATCCTAAGAATCCCAATGTTTACTGTCTTTTTATGATGGATGGCAAAGAGTTTCTCCTGAAAAACAGTTACAACACAGAGCTTCATCAGAAAACGGCAGATCACGATACTTTTTCTATTACCGTTCCAGATGATGCTTTGGATAGTTTTAAAGGGTATGTGCTGGAGAATTCTAAAAATATTCTTGGAAATAATATTACGATTAATTTCTGGCAATGGGGGAAAATTCAGCAATCGTTCAGCGGAATTATTGGTGGAGTTGACAATGCGAAGAATGAAGGTGGAGGTTATGGTGATTTGATTATCACAGGATTTTCCCCAAGTATTCTGTTGGAAAGCGGACAAGACTGCCAAAGCTTTGAAGACAAAACGTTAGAACAGATCATTGGTGAAGTTTGTGAAATTTATCCAAAAGAAGCCAAGATAAAGGTAGATTTACCCAATGTAAAACACGCTCATCCCTTTACCGTTCAGTACAAAGAGTCAGATTATCAGTTTATTCGCAGGCTGGCAATACGCCACGGTGAGTTTTTCTATTACAATGGCGAAGAGCTGGTTTTCGGAGCAGGAACACAACCTACCCTAAAATTACGAGAAGGTGATGACCTAATGGATGTTACCTTTTCTTTAAAAATCGGTGCGCAGGATTTTGGATTGATGAGTTATGATGCCCAAAGCGGAGCTAGAATAGAAAAAGACGGTACGTCGCAACAGAGCGAGTTCAAGGCAAATCTTTTCCAAAGTGTTGCGATTAACCGTTCCAAAAACATCTTCAAAAAGAAGCCAAAAATGCACTTCAATCATACAGGCATCTCAGATATGTCTGAAAAAGAATTGCAGGAAGCCCTTCGTTTAGAAAAAGAAAAAAGGGAAAACCTGATGCACATCAAAGCTCGAAGCTACAATCCTGCGGTAAGAATCGGAGGTCGTGTGGAACTTTCGGACATCAACGGCAAAGCAATGGAAACCTACCGTATCATTGACATCAAACACATCCACGATCCAAGCGAATATTATAACGAATTTACGGCAATCCCAGATTTGTTTAATGCAGCACCTTACATTGACACCGAGGCTTTTCCTAAATGTGAAGCCCAGTCTGCAAGAGTAATGGACAACAATGATCCTAAGGGAATGGGCAGAGTGCGGGTACAGTTTCCTTGGCAGGAAGATAAAAACCAGATGACACCGTGGATACGATTGATACAGCCCCACTCCGGAGTAGGAAAAGGTTTTCACTTTATTCCAGAAATTGGCGAAGAAGTCCTTGTAGGTTTTGAAAGCGGAAATGCTGAGAAGCCTTTTGTGATGGGAACGCACTATAATGGTAGTGAAACAAGCTCTTACCATACGAGTGGAAATGATAAAAAAGTAATCCACACCCGAAGTGGAACGAAGATTATTTTAAACGATGCGGAAGGTTCTGTTTTTATCGAGGACCCAAGTGGGAATACTTATTTGATGGATGGTGCTGGGAATATTAATGTGAATGCGCCGAAGAATATGACTTTTACTGCTGGTGAGAATCTTAATATTAACGTTGGGAAAAATATGACGACTTCTGTTGGTAATGATAATAAAGTTAATATTACTAATGATCACCAATTCACATCTAAAAATTATAAGCAAACAGTTAATGAAAATAAGACCATTAATATTACTGGAGATTTAGATGAAACAACTTCTAAAACAACTCATAAAGCTAAAAATGGAGATATATTGATACAAAGTGCTGGAGTTGCAAAGGTTTTAGGGAAAATAGATGCAAAAGTGAATAAAGGATAAAGTAGTGAAGAAAATAATCATAGCATTTATATCTTCACTTATCTCTATAATCGTTATTCTTTTTATATTAAATAGCGTTGAAAATAAAATAAGTCTTGGTTATAAAGATTTTTTTGAAGTTTTTTTATTAGGTATTATGGAAGGTTTTTTCCCAATGTCATTTATCCTACCTTTTATATTTTCTAGCTTAAGTAAAAATAAAACTGAAGCAAAATTTAAAATGTTTTGTTTATACTCAATTTTAATTACCATAGTTATAATTATATTAGTTGTGTATATTTTCATCAACTTACCGATAGAACCAAGTACTTCACATATATAAATGCAGTATTCAATGCTATGATAAAAAAATTAACACAATATGGTTTGATATTTCTATTGTTTACCCAAATGATATCTTGCCAAGAAAAAACACAAAAAAACACAAAAATGGAAGAAGAACAATTTAGTTGGGAAGCGCAAACGTCCTGTCCCCTTGGTTACCCTGTGGAAGTGTATAAAGGAGGGATAGGTTTTAAGAGCTTGAATAACGGTCTTTGTACAGCTGTTGCACCGTGGGGAACTACAAGCGGAGGTATGGATAGTCGCTCAGATTGGATGCCTAGATTCTTAAATGTAACCTGGCTCTCGTATGCCGAAGATTGTATGTACACCATAGAAACCCCAATAGACCATCAGAAATTATTTGATCTTTTCAAAAAAGGCTATGAATCAAAAGAAGTTAGCGGGAGCGGAAAAATCAGACACGAAACGTATAGCGGAATCTGTACAGGTTTTGCACCAGGCGGTGTGGTGGTAGTTTGGGCAGTTGGTGTAGGTAGACAAACAGAAATAGGCAGGTATCAAGGGAAGAAAATTGTAATATCCCAATCAGAAATCGATGCTTTAGATAGTCACAAGCATTTGCTATTTGATGCAAAATATAAAAAAGGAATAATGACGAGCGAAGATGTTATACCCAAAGCAGTACAAGAAGCCAATAAAAACAAACCTATTCCTTTTGGTTTGTGGGACACCTACCGCATAAAATACAATTGGAAACCTGTTTTTGAGTTGCAGAATGGTTCGGTTCTGAATGAGAAGAGTGATTATGGCGTAGATTATTTGAACGGAGAAGGAGAATATATATTTAATGAAAAATTTTCTTTGCAAGAACCTCAAGACTCTTTTTTTAAAAAATATTCTATAAAGGAATACATAAAAAAAGCAATACCTAGAACAATTACTTTTTCTTGGAAAGCTACTGACGGGAAATATTATGCGGGAAATTGCAACTTGAATGAAGAATCTGCTTTCAAAGCATTCAAAGAAGTCTATGGAGAGCATCCTGAAAATATTACCGCAGATTTGGACATTCGTGTCAATATTCCTAATACTTTTTTTACGGTAAAGCTAAAAGGCAACGGCAAAGACATTTTTATCAAGACGGAAAATTTAGAAGTTTTTGAAGCTACAATATTTAAATAATTATGGGACAAACATTTGTATATAACGCAGGAGCACCCGTAGTTCCAGAGGGTGACCTTCATTTGGAGTTCGGGATGTTCTTTGACGGGACACTTAATAATATGTACAATACAGAATTAAGAGAAAAATATAGGGACAAAGAGAACAGAATTAGACCAAAAAACGATTATATCTACAAATCGGATGGCAGTAAGATACGTGATGATACTTATAAAAAAGTAGTGGAGGAAAATGAAAAAGCCATAAAAGCAAGACGAGATGCACAAGAAGCAGAATATGATAAGCTTGGAAATACAGACCCAGACCCTAATGACAGCGAATATGTAAGATACCTGAAATCTAGCCATAGAGAACCGTTAAAACCAGGAGAACGTAAATTTGGGATGGATGAATTGGGCGTAGATAATAGTTTTTCTAATGATTATACCAATGTTGCCCGTATGTATAAATGTTGCGAGAAAAAAGAATATGCAATTTATATAGAAGGCATTGGTACTATCGGCGGCAAAGATGAAAATGGAAAAGAAAAAGTGGGCAGAGATGTGGATGATGGCTTTCAGTACGGCTCTGGCTTCAGCGGCGTACGCGGAAAAGTAAGAAGAGGATGTGAAATGTTGGCAGAAAGTATAGAGAAAGCAAAAAAGAATAAACAAAATGCTAAAAAAAAACTGAGTCAAATCACTATAGATGTCTCTGGTTTCAGCCGTGGTGCAGCGGCAGCACGCAATTTTGTGTATGAGGTTAATAATCACAGCAAAAGACCAGTAGATAGAGAAGTTACATACAAAACAAAAAGCAAAATAGTGGGCTACAGAAACAGCCGTTCTCTTGCAAATGATGCGCCCATACCCATAATTGAATATTATAAAGTTTACACTACTAATGACAAAAGTGTAGTGGATCCACAATACTTAGATAATGGTAAAATGCCAAGATTTGGATACTTGGGATATTATCTCCTAAGCAAAGGAGTCTTGAAGCTGGAAGAATTAGAAAGTCTAAAATTGGATATACGTTTCATAGGTGTTTATGATACAGTATCTTCCTATGAAGAGTTTGGAGATATGGGAGGGGGTAAAAGAGCAGCCGTAGGTGCAGGGCATGCTACCCTAGGTGCAGAACATCATTTTGGAGACGATGTGGAACAACTACAGCTTAACAATCTCGGAGGTTTTGCAGAGGCTGTCCACTTTACAGCAATGGATGAGCATAGAGAGAACTTTGCGCTTACACGTTTTATTGGTAGTAAGGAGTTTAATTTTCCCGGAGTACATTGCGATATTGGTGGAGCCTATGAAACTGGAACAGAAATAGTAGATGAGATAGAAACCGCCAATATTGGACTGGCACTTACAGTACTATCTAGTGTAAGCATAAACTCAAATCTAAAATTAGAGACGAGAAAGCAACATCTTATTGATGAGCATTGGTATAAAGAAGATGAGCTTGATATTTCCGTTGAGAAGCATAGTTTATATACGCCTGGTGCTTATAGAAAACTAACGGGTACAAGGTTTCTAAAGAAAGAATATAGCTATATTCCGCTTCATTTTATGGAGGAACTTGGTTCAAAACATATGAAACATAAAATGATAAAAGGCACATATCCAACAACAGCTTACCCGATAAATGATAATATTTTGAACCGAGCAAAGACACATTTGAAAAAATATATTGACGGAGAAGCAAGAGAATGGTTATTTATTAGTGATAAAGAATTGGCACGTATAAGAAAAGAAAAAGCAGAAAGAGATAGAATAGATAAAGAAATTAGAGATATGTCGAAACATAAAGTTGAACCGGCAAAAATAGACAATCTTCGAGTTTTTATTCCTAAACAAATTCCAATCATAGAAAAACCAAAATTTCCCCCAACTGCTGAAAACAATGGAAATGAGAAAGAAATAAAAACCATCGATATAGAAGAAGTCGTAATAATGAATACAGAGCAAGAGCTTTTACGAACATTGCGAAATAAGTACCTGCATTGGTCGGCAAATAGAGATTGGCTAGGTATGGATCCTGCAAAAAATTATAAAAGGGTATATCATAAATAATAAAAAAATATTCCTTATTAAAAATGATAAATGTTAAAATGTACAAGTTTGAAAGCATTGTTTTGGAAGAAATTATGCTAAACTATTACACTCAAAAAAAATACATTCGAGATGTAGAAATTCATTTTCTGAAAAAACGTAAAGAATTATATCATTATCATATACTTTGTACCAAGTTTGATTTTTCTGATCAGGATACAGCAATAGGGTTTTTCTTAAAAAAAATAAGTTACCTGTTCGACGAGATAGACCTCTATGCCGATGAAGAGAATAATATTGTAAAGCTGAACAACTTCATTACTCTTAAATTGAGATGGAAAGAATTGCAGATGAAATTGTGGGAAACTAATAAAGGTAGCGAAGTCGAAAATTATTTTAGACAAATATCTAATCTCTTGGAAGATGAAGGAAAAGTAATTAAATTCTTGACAGGTTATAATATGTTTGGGTTGTATTTTAATGGGCAAACTGGGCAATATTCGGAAGATGGAAAAAAGACAAGAAAAATTTCCGAAGAAAAAATGGAATATTTACATAAAAAAATTTCTTCCGAAGAAAAGATAACAATAAAAATGAGAACTTCTGAGGATATAGATGAAAACCTTACGGAAGGTATTTCAATTTATGAAAAGGGGTTTTTAAAGGAAAATTTTGTAAAAATCACAGAAAACAACTGTCAAATAAAATATTCACTATTATGGGTTGGCTAAGTAGTAATAAAAAAAGGTCTTTTGCAGAAAAACTGATGAAGGATATCCGCGCTCGTGAAGAGAAAGAAAATGTGGATGTCATAGGAAAAGTAAGTCCCGAAATTCAAGAGAAAAGAGCCGTTGAAAAATCTCAGGCAAAAATCAGTGCGCGGGGGGAAGAGATCCGTGAAGAGCGTGAAGAGAAAGATAAGGCGACAGAAGACCAACTGATAGTAATACACGGGGCAAAAATAAAGTTCAATTCTCATATGGGAGAGTTCAAGGTTTTGAATGATGTTCCGACCACTCAAGGTAAGCTTACTGGTACCAAAGTAGAAAAGCAAATCCCAAACTTTACCTTTTATGATGGTTTTCAAATGCTTTTGCTCACAGAATGGCAAGACTTCGGAACTGTGAAAGTCCAAGACAATGAAGCACTGATAAAGAAATCTACTTTGCCAGGAACAGGCAAAATGCCCGGAAATATACCACCTGAAAGTGGGAAGATTGAGTTTGTGGATTCTGGGCAGGTCAACGTACCGGAAAATATTACAACAACTGGTGCTCCGGTGCCAGAGAATGAAGAAAACAAAAAATGCTATTGCAATAGAGATTTTACGGAAGAAGAAGTAAAAACTATTATTCAAAAACTTAGAGAAACAGAAAAAATAAATACAACTTCTTTATTTTATGATGAAAACTGCCCATTGCCAGAATCTGATAAAACCTATAAAAAATTGTGTGAAGAACTTAATAGCGTGATGAATAAACATAATATAAATACTTGTATTAGAAAAATTCATTTTTTAGCTCAGTCTTATCACGAATCGTCAAGATATGGCACTACGCTAGAATATTCTTCTGGTAAGAAGTACAATCCAGGAAATCATAGTGATGCAAAGAGTATGGAACATACAGTGGAAGGAGATGGACCATGTTATAAAGGTAGAGGAATAATTCAATTAACTTGGAGAAAAACTCAAAAGAAATACTTTTCTTATGTATTAGAAAAAGAACCACATTTACTAAATAATAAAAAAATAGATGAACTGTTTGATAGGAAGCCTCTCTACAAAGAAAAATATATCTATTATAAAGATAAAGTAGATGCAAATGGTAAAAAAATTCTGAATAAAAAAGGAAAGCCAATTAAAGAGAAAGTTGTAGAAATAGTAGATGTAGATTCTGCTTCACTTATTGCGAGTAATTTACATTTTGCTTTTGGTTCAGCTGGATGGTATTGGGAAAATCTTGGAAAAACAGTGCCAACAGGGGAAAATATTAACTTAGTTGCAGATAAAGATGATGTTTTAAGAGTATCACAATGTATAAATGGAAAAGTAAAAAATCCTTATGGACTGAATGAACGAAAAGAATTTACAAAAAATTTAAAATTATTATTTAAATATGATGATGTATGTATATCTAAGAAAAAGTAAAATTATTTTATTGGTTTTATTTTCTTTATTAAGTAATGCCCAATATAAAAAAATAGCGAGAGCCGATTTAAATAAAGACAATAATAAGGATATTGTATATAAGGATTCGGCTACTAACGCATTAATTTTTGAATATGGAAAATCAATTGGAAAAAAAAGTGATTCAATATTTTTTTTCTCAAACTATAATTCAGAGGTAGGAAGTGCAAATTTACAAATAATTAAAAATATTAATATTAAATTTACTTATGCGCCAAAATATCTTGACTATGATTTACTAAGTTTTACCTATGATAAACTAAAAAAAGATTGGTATTTATTAACTCTTTCAAGTTATAGAACTAATCCTTTAAGTGAGAGATTAATAACTGAAAAATGTCAATATAAAGTTCCTAAGAAATTGAGTTTTTCTTTGAAAAAAAATATTTTTGACGATATACAGGAAAAATTAATAGACAACAAAAAATATTTGATCAAATGTTCAAAAAGTAATCTTGAATAAAAGCAGATACCCAACTTTACTTTTTACGATGGATTTCAATTGCTTTCCCTCACAAAACGGCAGGACTTCGGTACAGTAAATGTACAGGACAATTTTGCATTGTTAAAAAAATCTACTTTGCTAGGATCAGGCAAAATGCCGGGAAATGTGCCTACTGAAAGTGGTAAGATAGAGTTTTTAGATTCTGGGCAAATAAATGTGCCGGAAAACATAACTACAACAGATGTGTATGCACATGATAATCAAGAAGTTAAAATCAATTTTATTGTTTATCCTAGAGTCTGGCTAGACAGTCGTTGGATGATGAATTATAATCTCGACTGGGATCGAGTTAACGATGAAAAATTTTATATACGTTCAAAAAAACATTCTGAAATATTTGATAAATGTGTAAAGGGGAAAGAAATTTTCATTGATTTTTATAATGAAACTAAAGTTAAGATAAATAATAAAGAATATTCCCCGCCGTATTTAAGAATGTTTAAAAATCATAATATTGTAACTGGGCAAGATGTAGTCCTAAGCTTATATATAACATTTGATGACGTAAAAAAAATCAGTAATGATAAAATTTTATTAGAATATGATAACTCAATATTTGATATTGGTTTTACGGATGATGGTAAGACAATTAATAATAAAGAGTTTGTAATTGAAAAAAAATATTTCAATGAAGATTATTATGCTTTAAGAGACGATGCAGAAGAGAGAAAATCAAAATATGAGGTTGTTGTTACCAATGATAAAGATGAAAAGCTATTGGTAATAAATAAGCTTATTGTAAAATGTAAACAAGATTTTGGTGAAAACCAAGAAATTAAATTTTTAAATGAAAAAAAAGAAATTGTTGGTATCTTAATGGTAAGACCTAATGACTTGTTTATTTTTTCTAAAAGAAAATTCAGATATATTAAAATAAAAAGAAAATCTTATATCAATCAGGATCTTGAGAGTATAAAACAAAATTTAATTAGTACATACATCCAAGATGCAAAAGGCAAAGGAGTAAAATTTGAAACCGAGAATTCTTTTTTACAGAAATTTACAGAGAAACTTACTAATACTTATTTTTGCAAAATAGGTGTAAATTTTTCTTCAAATATTACATTAGATGAAATTGAAATCGATGAATCCAAGCTAATCGAAAAACAAATCATTTCTAACTCTGTAGTTTTGGATGGTGTAAAGTATCTGACTGAAGTTCAAGAACAGTTCTTTAAAGAAAAAGGAATTACAAAAGAACAATTAAAGGACAATATTTTTGTTTTTGTAAGCCCAATTGATGAACCGCCTAAAACTGGGAGTAATCAAAAGACTGGTGCATTTGTAGTATATGAAGATGTATATAATTTTTCTTCTATGGTTTACAACTTTGATGCAGATACTATTTTACACGAAATAAGGTCACGAAATGGGTTTAAAACATCCTTTCGAGGTAACACCAAAAGATTTATCATCCAAACAAACCTACTTAGATCAACTAAAGAATAATAAAATTATTTATCAAGAAAACTTGTCTAAAATAGAAGGGTGGAGAAAGGATTACGATATTCGAAAACCTAAAGATTATCCATTTAAATTTGGAGAAGAAAGCATTTCTGACAAAATTAATTGGAAAAAGAGAATAGATGAAATTGAATCAGAGTCTAAAAAGCAAATTGCCGACTTGGAAAATAAAATAATCTCTACGGAAAATTTAATCAAATTTTATACAAAAATAGAGGAATATCACAAAATATATTTTGTTGAAAAGGCAACCGATACAATTATGGACTATGATTCTTTTAAATATGGTTTTTTGATTATCAATTTGACATAATAACAAAACTAAATGAAGAATTCAATCATATATAAAATATTTTTTTTCTACATCATATATACTTTTACAGGATGTAAAACACCTATATATAGAGATGATAAAGCAACTCCAGATTTTGGCACTCGAGCAATTGAATGGAATTTAAAAAAAAAACATAAGAGAAAAAAAAACAGCAACATATATTTATCCTGAAATGGGAACCAAATTTTCATTAAAGAAAGGAAAGTTTAATGGAACGTTTCAGATAATTGATATTGATAAAAATGATACAATATTTTACTGTAATTACATTGATAATTTACCCGTAGGTCGATATATTAAAAATTTTTATTACCCAAATAATTACACACATTTTAGAACTCTTCCACTAGAGCCAAAAATAGATTTTGAAGATGGTAAAGGTTTTTTTAATGACCAACATCAAAAAGAAGGTGTATGGATAGAATTTGGATATTGTACTCTAAAAGGAACTTATAAAAAAGGTAAAAAGGAAGGGATTTGGGAAGAAAATTGTTATAGCGATACTGGTGGTGATACCAAAAAAATATTTATTTAACCTGAGTTCGGGATAAGAACATCAATAAAATTTGTGTAAAATAGCAATAATTCGTATATTTAAGTTTCTGACATTCAAATATTTAAACGAATTACTGCTATGGATTTGAAAGACCAAATTACAAATATTTTTGTACAAATAGATGATTTTTGTAAAGAGTTTGATGCTCAAATTAAAAAAATGAAGTTTGAAACACTCGGCGATAGCAAGAAGAGAAGAAACAGAGCCTCTCTAATGTCAGATTCTGAAATGATCACCATTATGATTGGTTTTCATTTGGGAGCTCATAAAACTTTTAAACATTATTACCAGCAAATAGTTTGTGGTTATTGGAAAGACTTATTTCCTAAAACCCTTTCCTACAACAGATTTATTGAACTCCAGCAAAGAAGTTTTGTGGTTTTTGCTTTGTTTCTAAAAGAAAAATGCTTGGGAAAATGCACAGGAATTAGTTTTATGGACAGCACTACTTTGAAAGTTTGCAGAAATCAAAGAATACACAACCATAAAGTTTTCAAAGGTTTGGCAGAACGCGGGAAGTCTTCAATGGGCTGGTTTTATGGGTTTAAGTTGCATTTGGTCTGTAATGAAAAAGGTGAACTCTTATCCTTTTATCTTACGAAAGGAAATGTGGATGACAGAAATCTGAAACACATTAAAAAAATGACCCAGCAACTTTTTGGGAAACTATTTGCAGACAAAGGATATCTTTCAAAAGCTTTGTGGGAGATGCTTTTTGCAGATGGCATTCAACTGTTTACCAAGCTTAGAAAAAATATGAAACCTAACAAAGTGGTTCGACGTAGTCAAAAATCATATTATGAAAATGGAAGACAAGATTTTGCTCAGAAAAAGAGCGATTATTGAAACCATAAATGATGAATTAAAAAACCATTGCCAAGTGGAACACACCAGACATCGAAGCGTGAACAACTTTATGATGAATATTTTGGGAGGGCTGACTGCGTATTGTTTTTTTCCAAAAAAACCGTCATTAAACTTCCAAAAAGTAAATGACGGTCAACTTTTTTTAAACTTCGCTTAACCCGAACTCAGGTTATTTATTAAAACATCTTCTGATGACTTACTTACATCTTTTTCAATCTATAATGACTATGATGAGTTTTTACCTGTTTATTTAGAAAAAGATTCAGATATTTCTTTTTTAGATGGAGTAATTACTATAGAAAATTCCCAAATAATGTTTGATGAAACAGTAAAAAGAAAACCACTTAATATAACAAATGAAATTAAAGAAATTATTAAAGATCTTGAAAAAATAGACTCTCTTTTTGAAAAAGATTTTATTTACTTAGATTCAGACTATACTATAATTTCTACTGGAGAAATAGATTTAAGTAATAATTATTCTTATAATAAATTGAAGAATGAGTATAATAAGAAAACAAAATTAAGCGAAAAAAATTTAAATACATTGTATCAATTTAATAAAATTAAAGGAACAGCCGTTTCTATGGAAGAATATAAGTTTTATGATACAAATCTTATAGCAAAATGTTTGAAAACTCCTTCTACAATTGTTAAAGAGAAAGAAGACAAAAGATATAATGAATCAAATCCTACCAAAACAGCCGAAGTACAATCAATGCCCTATATTAAATGAAAAAATACAAAGTTAGTCTTACTAAAAAAATTATATATGGGATAATAAATGTTTTGTTGTTCATACAACTAACACAATGTCAAAAAATGAGAGATAAAAAAATGGCTTTTCAGGTGGAGATATGTTCTCCATCAACAAAATATAGAATAGAACCTGTAGCAGATAAAATTAAAACATTGGAAGGTACTCCTGCAGGACTGCCATATGGTGGTTCTTCCGGACGATGGGGAGACTACTCTGGTTCAGGCTGGACAGAAAAGTACGGAACGCCTATTGGTGCAGATATCACGTATTATTCTCCCTACGAAGATGCTTTTTACAGATTAAATGTAGATTTCCCTGTAGATACCATAAAAGATTATATGGAGCGTGCCTATTCAATTTTGGGATGACCTTAAGGGTGAAACACAGGAATATAAAAGGCTGGGAAGAGGGTATAAAGCTTCTAATGGTACTAATTCTTACGATAGTTTTTCTACATTAGTTTTCGGTTTTGCTCCAAAAGGGATGGTTGTAGTGTGGCTTAATTTTGGAAATACACGTATTGAACTTGGGCGTTAGGCAATAATTATCACCAATAAAGAGGAAATAGCTAAAGCTAAAGAAAATTACACTAAAATATTTAGAGTAACTACCGAATTCAGCTATAAAACTATGAAAGAAATTGGTGGATATCCAAGCCCTCAAGAAACGTCTCAAAAATGGGATAATTACAGAATACGTTATCAATGGCATCCTGTGGTTTCTTCCAAAAATCCTAAATTCAGATTATTTGAAATTCTTAATCACACTTTTAATGGTGAAAAAGAGGGAGCATTAAGACCTTGGGTTTTGGATATGCCCTATAAAGAGCGTGCTATTCCTTAGGAAATGGTATTTTTTTGGGAGACAGGAAAAGAAAAGTCTGAAAAATTTAACGCGAGAGCATTTTTCGATTGGGAAAAAACCAATGAAGCTTTTAAAAAAGAAACAGGTAAAATAGATATGCAAGTACAAATTTCGGATGACAATAATTCAATTGAGATTTTGCTTAATGGTAAACCTTTGGAAACTGACAGTATTCGTATTTACCAATGGGAAGGAGATTATAAGGAGAGCTATAAATAAAGTAAAAACCTTTTTTATTTTTCAAAGGTTTCATTTTATCCCTGAAATTTGGGAAGAAGTTTTGGTAAGTCATGAATCTCAGAATGCAGGAAAACCGTTTGTGATGGGAACGCATTATAATGGCTCAGAAACAAGTTCTTATCACACAAGTGGAAATGATAAGAAAGTGATTCATACGAGAAGCGGAACCAAGATTATTCTAAATGATGCAGAAGGTTCTGTTTTTATCGAAGACCCAAGTGGGAATACTTACCTTATGGATGGTGCTGGGAATATTAATGTGAATGCACCGAAGAATATGACTTTTACTGCGGGAGAGAATGTAATAATAACGGCGGGAATGAATATTACTGCTTCTGCTGGAATGAACATTTCCGAAACTGCAGGAATGAATCACAGTAGTTTTGCGGGAGCAATGATGATGCAGAATGCGGTTGCGGATTATTCTTTGATGGCAGCCAATATTATCGAAGTAGCACAAGGAGAAAAAAAATCTAAAGCAAAGGAAGTTACCGATCAATCCAAAGAAAAGGTGATTGTATCAGAAAAGAAAAATGAAGTCCACACAAAAGGAACTTTTGATAACAATAGTGGCGAGAATTCAAAATTACACTAAAGATGGCAGGTGGAAAAATTACAAGAATTGTAGGAAAAACAAACAGTATAGAATGTGAAACTTGGACAGTTTATACTGAAAAATTTACAGCATATGCAGGAAAAGGCAGTCATTTTACAGCAGATGGAGGAACTATCATTGGTAAACCAAAAGATCCCTCACCTGCAGGGAAGCATATGGTAAGAGGTTGGTGGACGGATGATAATGATAAACCTATAAAGGAAGCCTCTATTGGTGACAAAGTAAAGTTTCATCTGCAAATGCAAAAAATCCCACCAAATGATACCAAACGTCAAGTTAAAATTGAGTTGCGGGATTGTGAGGACTTCTCGTTACTATATTTTATTTTGGATGTTGAAACAGATAAATTTAAAGGATATGATAAAATTTCCATAAAGTCATATGACAAAGACGGCAATGTTTATTCCAAAGAATATTGGGATATGGATTCTCAACAAAAAGTTATTATTAAATTGGTTTTGGGAGGCGACAGTCTTATTAAAATGATTTCTGAGGAGCACGACAGAGATCTTGAATTGTATTTCAGGGCATCTTACATTGACCCCGAAAACCGTATCGAAGTCTTGCATTTTCCGGAACTAGGCTCTGATTATCTGAAAGTGAATCCGCCTCCTGTGGTAGAACCCATTATTTTTGTACAAGCATCAAAAGAGCATAAGCTTCCCGCACTTTACTCTGCAGATGATGAAAACCCGTGGTATGTTAATATTAAAGAGCCTATTCATAAACAAATAATGGATGAAGCCGAAGGCATTGTAGGGGATATAGACACCATAAAGAATTAGGAAATCTTAAAAACTTGCATTGGATAAATGTTTCGGGAACTCAATTAACAGAATTTCCAATAGAGATATTAAATGCACCTAAATTAGAAACTATTGATGCAAAAGGATTGAAGTTGAAGAATTACAAAGAGACAAAAACCATTTGCAATGAAAAGAATATTAGATTTCATTATGATGAATATGTTTTATTTGTTTTTTTAATTGAACAAAAAAAGATTTCAGAAGAACTCTTTACAAAAATCTTAAAAAGAGTATATAGAATACGACAGGAAATCAGTGGATTTTGAATCCTATTTCATAAATAAAAATAAAGGAAAAAAAGAAGCTTCCACTATTAGAAAAATCTAATGTTTTGCAGAAGAAACAGATGATAATTTATCATTTTAAAATTTAGTAGGTAATCTACTAAAGCAACCCTTTCTACTTCATTGCTGGATTGCAGAGAAAAAGTGGACACTAGAAAGGCAAAATAGTGAAGAAAAGATTTTAAATCGTACCTCTAAATTGGAGTATATTAGTTTTGTGTTGAATATTAGATGGTTATGTATTATTTATTAATTTAATAATTAATCAATTATAACTTCTCCATCTCTTTAATATTTTTCTTCCAAGTAAAGAAAAGATTCAACACCTTAATAATTTTAAAAATAAAAATAAAGACGAAAAATGAAATCAGAGTAGTATAGATAGAGTAGTTCGGGAAAAATACATACTGAACAATAAAGGTTACAATATTCAGTGCTACAAAAGTTAAGGTAATTCTTTTGTGAGACAATCCCAATTCTAAAAGATGATGATGAATGTGCGATTTGTCTGCCTTGAATGGCGATTTTCCTCTCGAAATCCGGTCTGCATAAACTCTCACAGAATCAATTACGGGAATCGTAAATACAAAAAGAATAAAGAAAATACCGTAAGGGAATTCACCGGTGCTTCTGTCGAATTTCGTAATGTAAATTCCCAGACAAATCAACAGATATCCCAAAAATAAAGAACCTGAATTTCCCAGAAAAATTTTATTCTTCAGAGAGAAATTATAGCGCAGAAATGCAGCAATACTTCCCACGAAAAGCAACCCGATTCTTGCCAGTCCGAAATTTCCTTCAATTAAAGCAATAACGAAAAACAAAGCAAAACCTACTCCGGCAACACTTCCTGCCAAACCGTCAATGCCGTCAATTAAATTAAAAGCATTTACAGCCGTTGTAATGATCAAAACCGTAAGAATATACTGAAAATAAACATTCATTTCATGGATTCCGAAAAGTCCGTAAAGAGTAGTAATCCGGATACCTGAAGTCGCAATAATCACACTCACGCAGATCTGGATTCCCAACTTGTAGATCGCTCTGATGTCTGTTTTATCATCCAGCGTTCCCACAAAAAGCATAATGTAGGACGTAATGATGATCGGAAGAATGTCTTTCCAGCTTTTGTCATCAGAAACCCATAACAGCAAAAAAACTACAAGCCCGATTACAAGTCCGCCAATCAGCGGAATCGCAGTCTGATGTACTTTTCTCGCATTGGGAACATCCACCAGCTGAATTTTGTGGGCAATCATTCTCATCAGCGGAATCACGCACATCGAAAGGATGAATGCAAGAATTCCGTATATGGAAAGTTCTACAAAGTTTTTCATAGCCTTGGTTTTTAGCAGTTTATTTAGAGTTGTTGAATAGTTTAATGTTTTTAAGATGCTCTACGTTATATTTTTCAAGAATTGCCTCATCCAGTTCTGAAATTTCAGGCATTACATTGGTTTTCTGATTGATAGTAAAGGTTTCTTCGATAAGCTGACTGTATTTTTTAGCGATTCTTTTCCAGGTGTATCTTCGTTCTGCTATTTTTTTCATTGTTCCGGCGCAGAGTTCCAGATCTTCTTTGCTGAGTTTTTCCAGAATACTTTTAAGTTCATTTTCGTTCGAAAAATAAAATGCCTGATTCTCGGTTGTCGTTCTGTTGTAAGAAACGCCGTTGCTGATGATGGGAAGACCTAAAAACATGGCTTCCACAAGCGAAGGATTGGTTCCTCCTGCAGAATGTCCGTGAATATAAAGGGAAGCATTTCCGCGGATCAGATCAATGGTTTCCTGTTCATAAATAGGATCGAGGAGAAGAATATTTTTAAATCCTGAATACTGTTGTTTCAGATTTGCTCCGTATTCGCTGTTTTGCCAGTTTCCTACCAAAACCAACCTGCGTTCAGGAAGGGTACTGAATACTTTTAAAATCGTATGAACATGATTTTCAGGTTCAATTCTGCATACTTTTACCGCATATTCTTCATTCAGGAAAGGATATTTTTCAAGATTTTCTGAAGAAGGAGTACGGTTGATTTTCGTATGATCCGCTCCGTATTCAATAACGCGGCTTATCGTTTTATAGCGTACTGAAGTATAATCCTGAATCGATTCGTTATCCGAAATGTCAATATGAGAAAACTTAACCGCCAGTTTTTCCGCCCACCACAGATAGAGTTTTGCAGGAACAGACCATTTGTCTCTTTTCCATTCAATTCCGTCGATGGAAATAATAATTCTTTTATTGGTGAATAATTTTACTAATGGTAAAAGCCACGCTCCGGCAACGCCTAAAATAAGAAGAACATCACTTCGGAACAAAGCATGAAAAATAGACCATGTATCGTAAGGAATGCTCTGGATTCCGTTGGCGTCCAAAGGAAGATATTTCAGTTTTGCACCTTTCCAGCTTTCGATTCTTTCCTCTTTGCTGTATTTTTTTGAAGAACAGTATACCGTAAAATTATAGGTGTCGGAAAGCTCTTCCACAAGATGAGCCGTTAAGGTTTCGAAGCCGCCGTATTTTGCAGGCAGACCTACTGTTCCTATAATTGCTACTTTTGTCTTCATAATTATTTTATTTTAATACTTTATGGCTATTTATGTTCCAAATCATATAAAATATATAACATAATGAAAATAAGGTGATTATAATTTAATTGGAGTGTGCCGAATTTCCATAATCTGGAAAATGGATTATAAATTGGAAATTATCTCCAGAGATTTTCTTTCAAAATACCCCTCGGAAAACAGAAGACTTTTCTCGTAAGAAGCCTCACTGAAGGATTTATAGACCGATGGATTGTTCAAAATATGATTTAATTTTTCAGAAAGTTCACTGGTGTTTTTAGAATCAATTAAAAACCCGTTTTTGTTATCTTCAACCAGTTCTGTAACACCTCCTACAGGTGCAACGATCGCAGGTAAGCCGTAACGCATTCCCTCCAGAATCGTAAGTCCGAAAGTTTCCACCCAAAGATCGGGATGGGAGAGATTAAGAATGATACCGGCTTCCTGATAAAAAGGATGGGTGTCCGTTTGCGTAGGATAAATTATAAGCTGTTTTGGAATTTCTTTTCCTTTAAAATACTCCTGAATTTCCTTTTCCGTGGCATTCACCACAAGTTTGAAAATGTAAGACGGATTTTTTTTGGCTAATTCCAGAAATTCATCAACTCCTTTGTACACTTTTAAAGAACAGATCATTAAAACCACAGGGATTTCTTTTTCCATATTTCGGAAACGGTCTGCTTTTTCTGCAAAATCGCTTTCCAGAACATTGTACAGCAGTTCCTGATTGTTAATTAAAGATTCCTGTTTCAGAAGATATTCCGAAACAAAAACAATTTTATCAGCAGTCAATTTTGCTGTTCCGAAAAGAAAATTTTTAAATATTTTCGGCTTTACCGAAGTTTCGTGGATATGATAAATAATCTTACAGCCTCTAAGTTTTCCTGCAACTGCCGCTCCGAAAGGCAACACTGTATTGATGTAAACCAGATCACTTTTTTTCAGGAAAAAGAGCAATTTAATCATCAGGAAAAACTGACTCAGAAAGAAATTAACAATTCTTATCAGCGCATTGGATGAAAAACGATACCAGAACAGATGATTTTTCACCTTGGGAATATCAGATAAAAAACCTTTTCTACCTCCTGAAGTAAAAAGATGGACATCCATCCCGTTTTTTGTCCAGGATTTCAGTAGCTGCATCAAAACTTTCGGGCTTCCGCTGTAATCATTCAGAAGATGAACAGATACAATTCTTTTCATGGCTAAATTTGGTTGTAGATTGTATTGAGATGATCGCCTCTTCTTTCCCAGGAAAATCGGTCAAGATAATGCTTTCTTGCTTCGATGCTCATTTTGTGCTGAAGATCTTTGTCTGAAAATAACTTCAGCAAATCATTGCTCAATTCCGTTACCGTTTGTTTATATTCCTGCTGTGGAACAGTAAAACCACATTTTTCGGTAATAAATTCTCCGGGACCTTCATTTTCAATACAGACAACCGGAAGTCCGAAAGAAAGGGCTTCCGGAACCACCATTCCTGCTCCTTCATGCGACGGAAAAAGAAAAACAGAAGCTTTTTCATACAGTTTCATCAGTTCTCTGCGGTCGATCCATTCAATAATTTCAATGAAACTCTGCATTCTGTATTTTTTAATGAGCGACTGATAAAATGTTTTCTGCTCACCAGTTCCCACCAGAATTAGTTTGCAATTCTTCTGATCATTGGTCGAAAGCAGTGCAAAAAACCTTGCAAAAGATCTTATGGTGAGATCAAAACCTTTCAACGGAACAAATCTTCCAACACTGATTACAGTAAAATCTGATTTTACCGTGGTTTCATCTTTTTGATAAAAATCTTCCGAAGCAACGGAAGGATAAAGTGAATACTGATCTTTTTTAAGTTTAAGTTTATCCGGAACTCCGCTGTTCATGCACCAGATGTGATGAGAATGCTGAACTGTTTTTTTCAGAGAAGGCGAAAGTTTCCAGAAAAAATTCTTCACCATCCATGTTAAACGGTCTTTAAGAAAATATTTTTGGGAATAATCTTTCAGGTATTGTTTAGGAATGAGAGGATGATGTCCTACAGGTCCCCAAACCAAAGGTTTTTCCAATTTCCACAAAAAACTGGGAGTCCAGTCGTTATGGAAATTCACATTGTGGGCAATGTCAAATTCTACCTTTTGTTTTTTTACAAATGAAACAATGCCTCGCTGCCATAAATAATAATACAGAAGCGCACCGCGACCTCCCTTTTTCCAGAAACGCATCCAGTAAGGAAGATCAAAATAAAGGAAATTCATGTTCTGATATAAAGGATCAGGATTTTCCTTCATGTATTTTTCGATATGTGTTTTATTGTTTTCTCTCGTTACGACAAAAACTTTACGAAATCTGGCGATCTGATACACAAAATTCCATCCCATCGCATCTTCCGATCCTTTATACGGATTGATGGCGTAGCAGGTTGCGAGTATCGTCTGACTGGTTTTCATGAGTTCTTGTTTTTAAAAGTTTAGCGGGAATTCCGCCGATAATACTATTGTCCGGAAAAGATTTGGTAATTACACTTCCTGCCGCGAGAATACATCCGTCTCCGATTTCCACACCGTCCAGAATCGTTACTTTACTGCCGATCCAGCAGTTTTTCCCGATTTTTATTCCTTTTCTGTTAACGCCCTGAAACCGGATTGATGTTTCCAGATCTTCATAATTGTGATTTTCGGGATGACAGCTCAGATATTGTCCAACAATGCATTCGTCTCCGATTTCCAGACCTCCGGAACCGCCGAGATAAGCAAATTCTCCGATCCCGACATTATTTCCTATCTTTATTTTTTCTCCGATATTGTTAAAAGAAGTGGAAACAATCACTCTGCTGAAAGCGCCGATTGACACATTGTCTCCGAATTCAATTCCGTGTCTGGAAAGGGCAGAAACGTACACATCATTTCCCAGACGCAGAAACTTTCCCCATTTTATTTTAGAAACATTAAAGAAACTTACTCTTTTGCCCAAAAGCATTGCTTTGGGATTTCTGAAAAAAAGAAGCATCCTGAAACCTCTGATGATGCTCCAGAGCTGGATCCAGATAAACTGCAGAACCGCTCCGGAGTTCAGATCATCATCTATAGTAAAGTAGGGACTTCTTAGTTTTATAATTTTTACGACAAGCTTTTTCATCTCTCTGTGATTATCGTATTCATGATAGTTCCCAATGTCACATCAAGATCATTGTTTTCGATCGCGAGATACTTCACTTTCCGGTTTTTCCTTTCCAGTTTAGAGAAAAGGGAACTGTACTCTGAAGTAAGGTCGCAGATCGAGTGATACGAAAGTTCTTTTTTTCTGCTAAGTATTTTTTCAGGCGCGGCATACAGGAAGAAGTTGAACTCAGGCTTCATCAGGAAATGATATCCTGTCTCCGTTACGGATTTCGGAAGCTGAATGTTGCTCCTTCTTGCATCGGCAATAAAATCGAAATAATACCTGTCGTATAAAACTATTTTTCCCCTCAAAACATATTTTGTGTAAATAACAAATTGTCCTAAAATATAATCTGTATAATAATATCCGAATCTCAATAAAGAAGAAAGGGAGTTTTTATTGTTTCCCTGTCTTGGCAAAGAGTTTACTGCATCCTCATGTGCTTTTTCCTTCCCTTTTGTCCATACACTCAGGATCGGAAGCAGGGAAGGTCTGTGTCTCAGAACTTTCACAGGTCTCCTGTAACGTTTTTCAATCAGTTCGGAAACTTCCGAGATCACGGTAGATTTTCCGGCTCCGTCTACACCGCTGAATGTGATGATGAATCCTTTTTCTGCAAATGAATCTTTTAAATAATGAACAATATTTTTAAAATAACTGAATCCTCTGTTTTCGGTTTTCATTTTCAGGGTTTTAATGGTAAGTTCTCTGTCGGTTATCTTGTTTGATTTTAAATGTTCTGAAACAAATTTCTCATATGCTTCAGGAATTTCTGCATGGTTCAGGCTGTAAAAAAGATCAATAAATCGGGCAGTGTCTTTTTCTGAAACTTTATAGACGCCAAATCTGTTTTTTCTTCTGTTCTCAAGGATTTTTGAAACTTCCATGATCTGTATATGCTTCCATTTTACCTGATGGATAAGATCCAGATTAAGAATCTCGTTTTGCAGGGTAACAATTCTTACTGTCTGCATGAAAGATTTTTTCACTGTTGAAACTTTCTGCACCAAACTGTGTCCGGATAAATAACTGACTAATTTGTGAGCGTTTTCAGAGGAAATAATCAGATCAATATCAGAATTCAGTTTCAGTTTTTCAGGTTCTTCGCTGTGAAATTTCAAAGCGGCATAATCTGTATGGTAAAGCGCATCGAAAGTATCTAAAATTACGAGTTCTCTTTCGGTAGAGTAGTCTTTAAGAACCAAATTCAGTGCTTCATTCCATGTTTTTAACAGCCAGTGAATCTGTAAATGCCATTCTTCCTGTGCCGCATAAATAGTAAGATAAGAAAGCGTATTCGTGAGAAGATAGAATTTTAAATATTTCTGAATTTCTGCGTCACTGAAGCGAAAGGTCATTTTATTTTTCTCTTCAATTTCTGTATAAATTTCTTTCCAGCTTTTTCTCTGGATTAAAATTCCGTTCTGAATGATAAAATGAAAGAAATCGAACGCTTTCGGTTTTTCTGTGGAAGACAGTTCCCAGTCGTAAACCGCCAGTTTTTCATTCTTTACGTAACAGTTCCATGAGGTGAAGTCTCCGTGCGAAAAGGCAACATCGATGTTTTCGTCTTCGTTGGTGTGTCTTAGGATCGCTTTTATCTTTCGGATGATGTTTTTCGGAATTCTTTCATCTTCAATATTTAAAAACTGTTCTTTTACCTTTTGAAAATAATTCCATTCCGAGATTTTCACGCTTCTTTCATGATGTATAGAAATCATTTTCAAAGCTTCCGCATGAATTTTCGTAAAAGAATTTTCACGCATTCCGCCTTTTGAAATATCAGATAATTTAAGGATATTTTCATTGACCAAAGAAACTTCCGGAACCTCCAGCGCTTTATCTGAAATAATTTTTCTAAGGTTTTTACTTTCTGTGGCAATCAGTTTTTTGGCAGAATCCGTTTCCGCAATCTTATAAAAATATCCTCCGCTGAAAAGGATTGCCTTGTTGTTTGGTCCTACTGTTCCTGTAAAAATTGCCCAGTCATTTTCGATATTAAAAACCGGCTGATTATCTTTTACATAATAAAGAACTTCTTTTTTGAAAACAATTTTCTGCAAACGAAGCGCAAAAACCGTCTTCACCAATACTTCGAAAAGTTTTGCTTTCGGTGTGGCTGCATTGTAAAATTTTAGAAATAAAGGCTTTCCGGAATCTGAGTTCCAAAACCACCTTACTGTTCCGTCAGGATTTTTGATGTACGAAAAAGAGATTTTTTTGCTGTTTTCCTCCTGTTTTGTAAACAATCTGTACCCAGTATTTCTAAATAATGTTTTCATGATAATTATTTATATACCAAAGCAGTATAAAAATATCTGCCAAAAAATTAAGTTACTGGTAATTAAATAGTTATTTAATTTTTAGTTAAATTAAAATTCCAAAATATGGAAAAAATACTGTTCTGTGGAAATTTATTCCTGCGTCAGCTCCGGTCTTTTTTTCTTAAGAATGATTTTCTGCAGTCTTGTAAGATGACTGTTGTTGCGGAAAGCGATGGAAAAAATAATGATCTGGTAAAACATGATTCCGTAATTACTTTCCCCGAAAATCCCAAATTCTGTAAAGGAATTGATCACGATAGGAATAAGAATCCCGATAAGCATCAGTTTCAGTTCTTTCTGTTCAGACAGTATGGATTTTACGGTAAAAAATACCTGAAAAAGAACAATGGTAAACCCAATGAATCCAAGATTCATGAGAACCTGCATGAAAGTATTGTGTGTCATTTTTCCCGGGTATGTATGTGCGCTCTGGAAAAACTCTTTGTAATCGATCCTCATAAAACCAAAGCCCAACAGCGGTTCTCTGGGTAAACCTTCCGTAATTAGAGCCTGCCAAAATGGAAGTCTTCCTGTAAGACTCATGATCTCTTCCAGCCTTTCCTGATCGCCGCCTTTCAGAATAACGCTGTACACGGCGAAAGGTGCAACCATGGCAACAAGTGCTATAATGGCAAATTTCAGGGTTTTCTTTTTGGTCTGGTTGATATGGAAGAATACGATCAGCAAAAATCCGATAAGAGAAGATCTCGATCCGGTCATGAATAAAGCATACAAAATGACAAGGATTTTTATAATGGTCCAGACTTTCTTTTTAAAACGGTAAAGATCAAAAATAAGACAGGCAGAACCCACTCCGGCAAGCATTCCGAGTTCATTTGGGTTCATCATTGTTCCGCCCAGTCTGGCTTCTTCACCACCGTCTGTAAGCCGGAAAAATACATCGGGAGCAACCCACATTCCGATCACGAAGATCAACTGAAGCACAAAAACCGTGTTTCCTAAAAGGTGATATAATCTGATGTTGTGTCCTTCAAAATAAACATCTAAAACTTTGAGACTTTTTACGAAAAAATAGGCAAAAACAAAGCTCTGAAAGGTCATGAACCACTGCAAAGCACTGAATCCCGGATTGGTACTCCAGGAAAATGAAATAAAGCCTAAAATTAAGTAGCAGATGTATAGAATCGGCGAAAATATATTTTTGTATTCTAAAGAATTAATGCTTCCGTAATTAATAATCTTCCGGTAAACCAGAATAGAGGAGATCATAACGCCCATTCTTCCGACCACTTTTATGGCTCTCGTAATGTTTACGTTTTCGCTCCATGTAAAAAAACAGGCTACCATAAGCAGCAGAATGATGAAGAGCTGATTGTTCAGCTTTTTAAGAAATTTCTGATGATGAAGAGGTAACGTTTCCATTTCAGCAGTTGTAGAGTTTGGAGTTCATTTCATCAAGAATATAGTTCCAGTCGAAGGCTTCTTCTACCATTTTTACTGCATTTCCGCAGATCTTTTCATAGTTCTGCCGGTCTTTCCAAATTTTGGAAATATCGAAAAATGCTTTAGTGAGAAGCGTTTTTTCAGGAAAAGGAATATTGATTCCCGCGTTGAACTGTTCCACAAGATATCCGATGTTGGTATTTTTGGTAACGATACAGGGTTTTCCGAAATTCGCCGCTTCGATCACCGAAACAGGCAATCCTTCGTTTCTGGAAGGATGCACAAAAACGTCCATCTTTTTCAGGAGATCATTTTTTTCTTCACCGAATTTACTTCCGAAAAGAACTGTTTTTTCTTCTATTCCCAATGTCTTGATCTTTTGGTGAAGTTCAGCTTTTTCATTGCTGTCGCCAATGATCCATAACTTAGAATCGGGATCCGCCTTAGAAAATTCAGCAAAACTTTCGACAAGCAGATCCAGACCTTTTGTGTAAATATCCAGCCGTCCGACAAATCCGAAGATCAGCGTTTCCTTTTGAGAGCTGAAAGAAAGATCATCTTTTATTCTTTCCAAACCATAAGGAATCAAAGTGCCTTTTCGGGTCGGAAAAATCGACTGTAAACCCTCCATTTCGCTTTCGCCGATGCAGTGAACATTTGATGCGTTTTTAATAACGGTTTTTTCAAATAATTCAAAATACACTTTTTTGGTAAGTATACTTTTCTGCATTGCGACTGCGTTGTACGCACCGTGCGGCGTAATGATATATGTAAAATTGTGTTTTCTTAAAAATCGGCTTACTGTGGCAAAAACAGGAATCCATCCGCCGTGAAGATGAAAAACCGTAGATTCTTCGCTGTTTATAATTTCATTCTGAAGATCTTCAGGAATGGAAAAAGGATTTTTTCTGCGTTTAAAAATCTTTGTTCTGAAATTTCTTTCCGGATAATTGATCTCTGTGTTTTCGGAAATTCCCCAGACTTCCACATCCTGCCTGTTTTCAGCCTGTTTGGTCGCGATGTTGTACACGACTTTATTCACGCCGTTCATCTTTTCAGGATTCGCTTTCCCCAATATCAAATGTACTATGCCCATACCGAAATCTGTTTTCTGTTAAGTAAAATTTTCCAGTATACGATCATTAAAATCTGGTTGATCACAAGACCTGCAACTGCGCCGTAAAGTGCACCGTATTTCAGTAAAAAATGAAAACTGAGAAGCGAAAACACAAACGAAATGCAGTATCCTGTAAAAAAAGCTTTGTTCTGTTCTAAAACTCTGATGGAAATCCGGGTAGGGTAGCTGTACAAAATCACGATATATAAAACTGAAACCAGTTTAATCACAAAGCCGTACTGTTGATATTTTTCTCCGCCCAATAAGGTAATGAGAGGTTCCGAAAAAATAAAGAAACCGATGATTAAAATTCCTAAAGCCATCATTCCTTTCGACATACTGAAAAGAAGGGATTTTTTTTCTTCTTTTTTATCCTGATAATGAATCTGGGCTGTTTTCGGAAGGTAATAATTTTCAACGGTCTGAAGAATGACATTAATAACCCCGAAAAACGACTGAACCAGCCTTAACGATCCTAAAGCATTGACTCCTAAGTAAATTCCCGCTACCAGAGTGAAAAAATTACTGGAAAACCACTGAACTACCGAAGCGCTCAAAAGCCATTTTCCTTCTGTAAAATGATAATGAAAAAGGGAAGCATTTTTTAAACTGAATTCTGCATTTTTCAAACAATACCAAATTCCGGGAAGGGAAGCAATGGCGTTGACGATAGCAATAATCAGAAGACTTTTTCCTAAATCAAGACTGTTTTCAAACCAGATTAAAGGAAAAACAAGAAGGAAGATGCTGTCGATAAAAAGCACCAGTTGTATGCGGTCTATCGTAAGCAGAACTTTTCTCAGGAAATCTTGAAAAACATAGGCTGCTGCAAAAGCAATAATTGCCAAGAGATTGTCTTTAAAAAACGCCAGTGCAGAAACGGGCAGAAATTTAGCCATCAATAATAAGGCAGAGAAAATCATTATTAAAACCACTGAAGCCTGAAAAACAAAACCCAGCGATTTTTTAGTGAATTCTTTGGCTGCCAGAATCTGGAAAGGCTGTACTACAATGGCGTTGCAGATACCTACCAAAAGATACGTCACCAAAAGTACAGACGAGAAGAGACCAAAATCTGAAATATTCAGTTTCTGGGCAAGAAGAAACGTCAGAAGAAAATTTGTTCCGCTGAAAATCAGCTGGTCTGCGAAAACCAGAGATGTGGGTCTGCGAAATATTTCTGTAAGCTTTTTCACGATCTTTTTCTGTTTATAAAACTTTTAACAGTTGTTATTAAACTCGGGTTATAGCCTTCTTTATTCAGTACAAACCAAAGATTGTTCAGTTTGTATTCATCCTTCAGAAGTTCTACGTTCATGATTGTTTTTTCGGCTGTTTTCCGGCTGTCTAAGACAAACAGATTTTCATCTGCCATTTTCAGGAATAGTAAAGGAAGTTTCCCTTGTTTTATCGACTGGTTATTGATGAGGCAAAGATCATTTCCTGTCATTTTTTCACGGATCAGATTTTCAATATCCGTTGAAGTTGATCTTAGGTTTTTCTCTTCTGAAAAGTCGATATAATCAATGTTTTCAATGTCTTTCAAATTTCCGGCTACATCGATCACCAAAACTTTTCTGGATTGCGCCTGTAAAGCTTTTATGATGTTTTTTGAATGAAACATATGCTGTTTCGATTTATCATAAGACGTGATGCAGATGAGGTTTTTATCTTTAATAATTTCTTTCAGTTCCATTTCCAGAACATTTTCGAGGAAATGATGCATTATATTTTCTCTGTTTTTAATATAAGGCGTTGTAAATGCAACGGGAATGGTGCTGTTTTTTTCGATGGTGTACACATCATTCACTTTCGCTTTCGCAAAATGTACGGCGTAGATCAGAGCAATAGATCCGATCATGCTCATAATGGCTGCAACAATGATGATGATGGAACGCATCGGTGAAACCGGCTGTTTCGGAAGTTCACCTCTTGTAATAATTTTATGAAAAGAAATTTTTGCCGCTTTGGCAATTTCTGCATCTATTCTTTTTTCGTTCAGGAAGTTGTAGTTTTTTTCGTAAAGATTAAACTCGCGATTCATGATATTCAGCAGTTTTTCTTTCTCGGGAAGCCCGATGAAAGCCTGTTCTGCAACCTGAATATCTCGGTCAATATCGTTGTATTTAATCTGTAAATTCTTCTGGGTGTTTCTTATACTTTCGGTCTGGTAATCGGTAAGATCTTTAATTTTAGCATCAATAATTTTTACTTTTTCGTGTTCCGGAGTGTAGGTTAAAAGCAGTTCCTTTTTTTCGGCCTGAAGCTGCTTCATATTTTTCACCATTTCGGTGGACAGAAGGTCGTTGAATGCTTCAAAATTTGGTGCAAGTTCGAGATAGTTGTCTTTTCCTTCAGAAATATAGCTGTTGAGATTTTTAATGGCATCAAGATTCATTTTCAGATTGCTTTTCTGAATTTTAAGCTGGGAAATTTTTCTCAGATCTGTTTCTGTTTCCTGCGGAATATTGATGATATTTTCTTTGTTTCGGTAATTTTCTATACGGTTTTCTGCACCGGAAAGCTTATTGTTTGCCTGTCCGATTTCATTTTTCAGAAAGTCCACCGTTGTATTGGCAGCGCGGTATTTATTTTCAATATAATCCTGAATATAGGTTTCTGCAAGTGTGTTTACCAGAAGACTCGCTTTTTCTGGAACGTTGCTTTTGTAATTGATCCTGATAACGGGAACATCTTTGTCTACGGAAACAATATCCAGATTTTTATTTACTTTATCCAGAAGTTTTTCTCTGCTCAGGAATTCAACTTCATACTGATCGACAATTTTGGCATCAGGTTTAGACTGAAGATAGCTGTCGTTTTTACTGATCAGAATTTTTCCTCCTTTAATGGCTGTCGGAACTCCGAAAGTTCCTTTTATTTCTTTGGCGGAATCTGAATTTATTGTAAAATTCTGATTTGAATTTACATTAATAATAAATTTTTTATCGTAATTTTTTTCATCGCTAAGAATGCTTTCCACTTTTATCGGAGAATCGTTGAACAATTCTACAGAGCGCACTTTTCCTTTTCTGTAAATTTCTGTTGAAAAAGGCAGTTTTGCGAGTGTTTTTTCAATTAAGGATGTAGATTTGAGAACCTCTATTTCTGTGCTGATTTTGTTTGGCGTGGCAAAAACATCAAAATCTTTGAAGAGATTGGCGCTCGGAACGCCTTCCTGTGTATCCGCAAGCTTCAGTTTTGCCGTGCTTTCATACATCGGCGTTACATAATTGAGGTATTTTTTCGCTGCCAGAACTGCAATAATCATGGCAAGAACGACGATAGGAAATCCTCGTAACAGCGGTTTCAGAAATCTTACATTCTCGTTGTTCATGGTCATCAAATTTTATAATAATCCTATCAGAATTGCAGCTGCGGAAGTTACGGTTGCAAAAGGTATAATGGTGGAAATTCTCTTGTCAAAATCTTTACTTTTCTTGGAAGGAACAATGATGTAATCTCCCGGATGCAGAATGATATTCTGGTTCGGAACATCTTTCATTCTGGTAAGATCAATATTGGTAACACGAACGTTTTCACCTTCCTGTCTCAGAATTTTAATGGATTTTAAATTGGCATACATTTCGAATCCGCCTGCTTTTGAAACCAGCTCCAGTAATGTGTTTTGGTCTTTATCTACCTGAATTACAGCCGGGTTTCTTACTTCGCCCATTATTGAAATTTCTTTGTTGAGAACTTTTACATCAATCACGGGATTTACAAGCCATTTTTTGAGTTTTGTTTTTATTTCTTCCTTCAGTTCCGGAACAGATTTTCCCACCACCGCAGTTGTCCCCAGTTTTGGGATTTCTATATTCCCATTGATGTCTACCAGAAGCCACTTTCCGTATACTTCATTAGAATTATAAATTCCGTACACAGAACCTACACTCAAATCATCCTGTCCCCAAACGGAAAGCGTAATTTTGTCGTCTTTACGGATTCTGTATTCATAGCTCGGATCATAGCTGAAATCCTGCATATTTCGGGAAGCTTGTTCCTCTTCCAGTACATTGTAGGTTTTACAGGAAACAAGAAGAAACAGAAAAAGAGACGATATGAAAACTTGTCTTAACATATGTTCTAAAATAAAAGAGAAAAGAATTTTCGGACGCCTTTCAATTGATTACCAGACATTTCTTCTTTAATGAGCAGAATTTTCTGTATGGTTTCTGTCATTTTTTCGCAGACATTGGCATCTTTCACCAGATAATCGAAAGCACCATATTTCAGCGCATTAACGGCGGTGTCAATATTTTCCTGTGCGGAAACCATAATGACATATATATTGGGATCGTATCTTTTTATTTTCTTTAAAACTTCAAACCCATTCATATCTTCCATATTGTGATCCAGAAAAATAATGTCCGGCTTTTGATGAAGTTCATCCAGACATTCTTCTCCGTTGCTGAATGAGGTAACATCTTCATAATTATGATTTTTCAGATACTGCTCATAAACACTCGCGCAGAATCTGTCATCATCCACAATAAAGAATTTTAGGTTTTGGTTGTTGGTTTCCATTTTAAACATTTGGAAACATTATCTCTACTTCTGTGCCTTATTATAAGTTATTGATAAATAGTTGTTTGAGTTTAAATATATTTCCAAAAAATGGAATAAATTCTTAATTTTGGATTCTAAATATTATTTTAATTCTTCTTTTAGCTGAATAATAACAGTGTTTAGAGTTTGTTTTACTTTTTCAAACAGCAAATGCAGTTTTGAAAACTCAGTATCATTTTCTTTGGCTAAAATTTCAAGCATTTTTACATCTTCTTTAATAGAATAAATTCCGATGCCTTCGATACTAGGTTTTATTTTATGGGTCAATCTTGCAATTTCAGCGCTGTTTTTCTCGTCAAATGCTTTTTCTACCAAAGGAATTGTCTCCTGAGTCTGTGAAATGAAGATAGAAAGCATTTTCTGAACAAATTCATCATTACCTCGGCTGAGTGTTTTGATGTTTTTAAGATCATATAGCACTTCGTGTCCATCAGATTTTTTTTGGCGGAGAGGTTTTTCTTTTTTGGTGTGTTTATAAATGATCTTGAGCAAATTTTCCTCGATAAATGGTTTGGTAATGTAATCATTCATTCCTGTATTGATGCAATTGTCGATTTCTGTTTTGAAAGCATTTGCGGTTAAAGCAATGATCGGAGTTTTGATTTCGAGTTCTTCCCGCAAAACTTTAGTCGCTTCAATACCGTCCATTTCCGGCATCTGAATATCCATCAGAATAATATCAAAAGATTCATTTTTTACGATGTCTACTGCCATTTTTCCGTTGTCTGCTTTTGTGACAATACATTTAAAATGATTCAACGAATTTTCTGCAATCAACTGATTAAGTTCATTATCTTCTACAAGCAGAACTTTAGTTCCGGCAATGGAAATGGTTTGTTTTTCCAATGAATTTCCTTTTTGAATTGCTTCACTTCCTTTGTCAATAGTAAATTTTAAATTGACGCAGGTTCCGGCATTTTTTTCGCTTTTCACCTGTATTTCACCTTTCATCAATTTTACCAGTTCTTTCGTAATTGGCATTCCGAGACCTGTACCGCCATATTTTCGGGAAACAGAACTGTCTTCCTGATTGAATTTTTTAAATATATTTTTTACGTATTCTTCGCTCATCCCGATTCCGGTGTCGGTGATAGTGATTGTTATTGTCTGTTTATCGGGGAAGTCTTTCTGCAGATTGCATTCAACTTTAATCTCTCCTTTATTGGTAAATTTCAAAGAATTGCCAATGATATTAAATAAAATCTGCTCTATTTTCAGAGAATCTCCTTTTAATGCAGTGGAAATATCAGGAGAAAAGTCTGTGATAAGATGTAGTTTTTTTTCTTTGGCTTTTGGCTGAAGAATGGCAATAACATTCTGAATACTTTCCTGAAGCGAGAAATTCTTATTATCCAGTGACATCTCACCAGATTCTATTTTCGATATATCAAGAATATTGTTAATAATGGATAACAGATGATGTGAAGCATTGTAGCTGTTTTCTATAAACTGTTTCTGTGTGCCGTCATTTCGGTTTATCCTTTTCAGTTCCCGTAAAAAACCAATAATTGCATTGAGCGGAGTTCTTATTTCATGGCTCATATTGGCAAGAAATACCTCTTTGGCTTTTGATGCTTCTAATGCTTTTGCTTTTTCCTGTTTCAGCTCTTCTTCAAGCTTTTTCTGATCTGTCACATCCAGATGGATTCCTATGGAGCCAAGCTGGTTGCCGTTGTCATCATAATTCGGAGCCCCGCTTATTGCCCACCATCTAATTTCACCTCTTTTATTTTTTACCGGCAACTGATAAACGCTAGAAACCCCAACTTTTCTTAATTGCAGCTGTTCCTGTACAAATTCTACACTGTTTTCTCCGTGTAAAAAGAGTTGGGAAGGATTTTTACCGATTAATTCATCCATTTCATAACCGGAGACATTACAGAAGCTTTGGTTGGCATACCGAATCACCTCATTATTGTCCACTTCCAGCAAGCCCAAATTCATATTGGCAATCATATTCCGGTACTTTTCTTCCTGTCTTCTCAGATGTTCTTCAGCTCTTTTTCTCTCTGAAATATCTTTGATAAAGTAGCAATAGTGTTTATCGTTATTCTGAATAACTGCAATCACTGACATTTCCACTGTAAGTTCTACACCATTTTTTTTGGTTACATTGAGTTCCAGCTGTTTGTTCAGCATCAATTTGTACAGTCTTTTATCAGCTTTCGGAATAATTTTACCAATAATCTGTTCGCCTTTCATTTCTTCTTTTGTCCAGCCAAAAGTTGAAGCTGCGCTTCGGTTCCAAAACGTGATCTCACCTTTGTCATTGGTAATAATGATAGCATTCATAGCAGAATCCATAATCATTCTGTTTCGTTCTTCACTTTGTTTAAGAAGATTTTGAGTAACAACGCGTTCTGTAATATCATTGTATTTCCAGAGATGTCCTTTGTAATGATCATTAATGAAAATAGGAATGTAATCTCTTTCCAGAAAGTTTCCGTTTTGGGTTTCCAGAAGTTCATTGGTTACAATTTTCTTTTCTTCCAGAATTTCATTAATTCTTTCTACAAAATGTACTTCATTTTTAAATAATGACTTAGATTCCTCAGCAGAATTGGTACAGTCTGCGCCGATCATATCATCCGAAGAAACCGGAATATTAAACATTCTGCAAAACAGATCATTGGTGAAGATGATTTTTCGGTTTTCGTCCTCCATTAAAATCCCGGACTGTAAATTTGCAAGTAGTTTTTTCAGAATTTCTACAGTTCTTGAAAGGTCTCTCTCAAGAAAAATACGCTCTCTTACGTTGACAAGCACCTGCGTGAAAATGGTAAGAAGATTTTTCTCTGTGTCTGACAATTCATGATAATCTTTTACAAAATCAAATCCTACAAAACCCAAACATTCGTTTTGCATCATTGCTGGAATAACCAGCAAACTTTTGATATCCTGTTCCTGTAAAATGTTTTTGATATCACTTTCCGGCAATTCATTAACATTCGGGTAATAAATACTTCCGCCTTTTTTGTTAATCTCCACCCATTCACCGATCATTTCCAGCGGTATATCCTGAAGATTATCTATTTGCGGACTTATTCCCTCATTGCAGTATTCAAAAACATTGGAACAGGTATTTTTTTCAAATTCATACTTAAAAATATAGGCTCTGTCTGCTTTTACAAACTCAGACATTTCTTTTAATGATTTATTGACACTTTCTGATACTTTTTCAATCGGGATGTTGATGTATTCAGAAGAAATATCCATTAGAAGATTCTGAAAATCAAGCTGTTTGTTGAGCTGTTCCTGCAGGAAAATTCTCTTTTTCAGCTGTTCTGTAACGTAAGATGATAATTCAGCAAGATCTTCAGAATTTTGATTTTCAACAGAAGGATCAAGGATTTTTATAAATTCATAAAGATTGGAGATCGATTTTTGCTTCAGCAGATTTTCATTTTTGAGATTGTTGTAAATCTCCTGATATTCTTCTTCACTTTGTTTAAAAGCGTGATCCATCAGTTCTTTATCTCTTTCAAAAGATTTATAGGACTGATTAACTGCATTAATGAAATTTTTGAATTGCGGATGAGATATACAGTCATCCGTAAGATGTTTGCTGATCTGCCTTTGTAAAAGTTTGTGGAATTCCGGCTCCATTTTTATTCAGTTTCGTTAACGGTTGTAATGGTAATTGTCTGATTGTGAAGTACACAATCTTCAAAGGGTTTCAGTGGAGAAATTTCGCCGTAAGAGTAGAATCCTGTAATAATAGGAACAGATCCCAATACATCTTTTATCATTTCTGCTTCTTCGTTGGTACGATCTCCTAAAACTAATTTTCTGCCGACACAGCTTATGATAACAGCCAGTTTTGGCTTCGTAGGATTCATCAAAAGACATTGGTTTGCTGCATCATTGGCTGCGTCAATCAATCGGTCCATATTTGCTTTCATAAATCTCACTTTACTGCCTTCCGGAAGATCTCCTGCGAAAACCATCATATTATTTTTTTCATTAATGGATAAAATCGTTCTTACAACCGGAGAAGTATTGTCATCAGATTTCAGTGATAAAGGAAAGAGCAGGGCAGAACCGGGAAGTTCTTCTGCATATTTTCCCAGGTATTTTTTATAAAGATCAAGCGCATTTTTGTGATCAATTTCATAAAGAATATTATTGTGAGATTTAGTTACTGTTCTTTCCAGCCCGAAGCTTTCCCAGCCACCGTAAGAAGCGTGAGATAATTCGAGATTTTCTCCGTAAAACCCAATTGCCACGATCTGATTGGGAACAGGAATCTGATTGAGCCCGACTGCTGTTTTTTCAAATTTATCGCCGTCACCCGCCAATCCTCCGGAAATCAGAACATTTTCCGGACGTACAGAATTTAGTCCCTGCACAAGCTGACTGCCATTTACAAGGCTTCCGTCTGATAAAACAAAAACCCATTTAAGATGTTCTTTTGGGAGCTTTTCCAGAAGGCTTTTTCCAGCTTCAAAACTGTTTAGGAAATCTTCTGTATTAATTTGTGACGTTTTAATATGAGATTTTGAAAAACTGATAACGGTAAGAACTACAGTATCATCATAGACTTCATTACTGAAAATCTCTCCGGAAGATGATGATAAAGCAATCTCTGCATTTGGGAATTTTTCTTTTAAAAGGAGAAAAAAACTGCTGTCTTCAATAATATGTCTCGCTCCGAATCCAATAACTAATTGAGCATTCTGATAATCAAGATTTTCATCATTTCTTTCATATTGACATTCTCCGTTTTTAAAAAATAATTTGGCAACTTTCATTAGTTATTTTGTTTTTTTTGGATTTCAACGGTATTTATAAGATTATAAATTGTTGATTTGCCGATATCTAAAACTTTGGCTGTTTTTATGACATCATTATTATTTTTTTTCAGGAAGTGTAAAATTATATCTGATGTATATTGTTTCAGTGTTTTATGTTCGCCAAGAAAAGACTCAGAATCTTTTTCAATAGCGTAGAAATTAATGTCTTCTGCTGTAATTTCGGAAGTATCAGACATTACGCAGGCAAGATCTATCACCGATTTCAGTTCTCTCACATTTCCCGGAAAACTGTAGGCTAAAAGTTTTTTTCGGGCATCTGCAGATAAAGCTAAAGGCTTGATTTTATTTTCTTTTGAAAACATTTCTATAAAATGTTTGGCAAGAATAAGAGTGTCCTGATCTCTGTCTCGCAAAGGTGGCAACTCAATCGGAAGACCAACAATTCTATAATACAAATCTTCACGGAAATTGCCTTTTTTTACTTCCTGTGCAAGATTTTTGTGGGTTGCTGTAATTACTCTTACATCCAGTTTTATTTTTTGATTTCCGCCGACTCTCGTAATTTCTCTTTCCTGAAGTGCACGCAGCAGTTTGCTTTGTATATTAAGATCAAGCTCGGCAATTTCATCCAGAAAGATAGTCCCTCCGTTTGCCTGCTCAAATTTTCCGGAAGATCTGTCTGTTGCGCCCGTAAAAGCGCCTTTTTCGTGACCGAAAAATTCACTTTCTACCAATTCTTTGGGAATGGCTGCCATATTTACCGCAATGAAAGGTTTGTTTTTTCTCGCAGAATTATAATGTATTGCTTTTGCCACCACCTCTTTTCCCGTTCCTGTTTCTCCGGTAATAGAAACATTGATGTTGGACTTGATGGCTTTATTAATTTTTGAAAATATATTTTTTATACCCTCACTTTGCCCGATTATGGTTTTTTCGAAGGTATATTTTTTCTCAAGTTCTTCTTTTAATTCTTCAACTTCCTGTTTTAAGATGATATTTTCTCGTAATCTGATAATGGAACTCCACAATAGGTCTTTGGTATGCTCATTTTTTACAATGTAATCTTTTGCTCCCTGTTTCAGAAAATCTATGGCAACTGTAATATTTTCCTGTCCGCTGATTACGATAATCGGTAAATCAGGATGGGTATTTTTTATCTTTTTAAAAAGCTCATCGCCTTTCATATCGGGCAGACCAAAGTCAATACATAACATGTCCGGATTTCTGTAAAGCTCCGCAAGGCACTCTTTAGCTGTGGAGTACAAAAAAACTTTATAATCTGGGTTGAGCTGAAGATGATATTTTAGCATTTCACCAAAAAAAAGATCATCATCTACTAAAAATATTTTGCTCATTGTGATGTTAAAATTATATTCAAAAATAATTATTTATTATTACAAATTTAAAAATTTATGTTCGTGAAATTATTTTAAGTCATACACAATGTTGTGTTTTGCTTAAGTTTATCTCAAAGCCATATTTCTGAAATATTTTTCTATTTAAAGAATATTAAGTTTAAACTTATTTCAAATCCTCTACTTAACTTTTGATGCATATTAAAAAGAGTTAAGATTACTGCAACTACGGAATACAGAGACCAAAAAACTTTCAGATAAGTCTAAAAAAGAGGAATTTTGCAAACGGTAATTACAAACGAGATCATCCTGTTTTCATAAAAGTAAAGACTACTGCAACTACAGGATGAGAGGGTAAAAAAACTTTTATAAGAACAAAATAATGATCAAATTTGAACTCTCAAAATTCGGATAGTCATTGACTGCAAAAAGTATTATGTTAAGAAATTGGGCATAAATTATTGCAGATAAAATGTAAAGTTTTGCTGTTGATCGCAAAATATTTTTAAAAAAACAGGGTTGCCTGATCATAACTCTGTAATTAATCCAAAACCATAAAGAAAAACTTTATTCATAGCGATTGGCTTATGAACAGGGAGAGAATTTTCTCAATTATCAATTTGTCAAATCTAATTTTCAAAAAGCAAATGAGTACACCTACACCATTAAATACGATCTTCAGTTGGTTTGAAGAAGGCGATATGCCTACGGAATATCAATTTAAGCAGACATTCTCTTCATTCCGTCATTTGGATGATAAAATTAAAATGACTGATGTGACAGGATTAAATGAAGCTTTTACTGCAATTTTTGCTAATCATCTCGAAGATCAGAATGCGCATCATTCGGTACTGGCAAAGCTTAATGCATCAAATCTCACTGCAGCCAATGTAGAGGAATGGAAAGAAAAGTTAAAAATACATTTAGCAGCAACTGTTGATGGCAACCAGGAGACAGGAAATGTCTATACAAAAGAGCAGATCCGGGAGATTCTGAATGCATTTCAAATAAAAGATGATGAAATGCTTGCTGATATTGCCAGAATTAATGCAATGCTGATTTCCAATGATGTAAATCTTGATGAATTACAAAAAATAGTAGACTACATCAAAGAAAACAGGCAGCAGATAGAATTGCTTAAAGAAACTGGAATCGGAAATAGTTCAGACGATAAAATCAGTCTTATTGGAAATTATTCAAACTGGGGTTCAGTTACTTATCAAAATCAGTTTAACGATTTGGTGTATGATAAGATTAAAAAAATAGAAACAGCTGATCCCGAAAAAATTAAACATGAAGAAAGAGTAAGGGGAGACTCCCGAATAAAACATGATCTCGATACATTAAGTTTTATCATTGATGCTTACGATACAGTTACCATGTTTACAACGCCTCTTAAGGTAAAAAGAATAGACACAAATACTATTGACGTGCTATTCGATTCTATCCCACCAAATATGATTCAGTTAACCATTAAAAAAATATAATTATGGACATTAAATACGCTTATTACAGAAGTTCTGTCGGTTACAAAATTGAAGGAAAAACAGACAGCGAAGTTTTAACAGCCGGCGGCGGCACAAGGTCAATCAGTACGTTTTGGCATGATGGAAATTTGAATCCCTCAGATTTTGTACCCAAAACACGGACATTAACCATTAACGGTACAGCTTATGATTTGTCGGCAAACAGATCATTCACAACGCCCGATACGATTACCCGTTTAAAAGGAGGTGCATCAGGTTCTCTGGTTTCGGGAGATATTACGCTTGCTGCAGGTTCTAATATGGCAATCAGTCAGGCAGGGAATACCATTACTTTAGCTTCCACGGACACCACTTACAGCGCAGGAAATGGTTTGACATTGTCGGGAACTACATTCTCTTTGCCGGTTACCACTTCAGGTACAGGAAATGTAGTTACAGGAATTACCCAAACTGCTAACGGAATTACGGTATCTTTAGGTTCTTTGCCAACAGCTGCGGATCTGGCTAATTATATTCCGGTATCGCAAAAGGGTACAGCGAATGGAGTTGCTACACTGGATGCATCGGGGCAGGTTCCTGCAACGCAATTACCATCGTATGTAGATGACGTTTTAGAAGGATATTATAAAGCTGCAGACGGAAAATTTTATAGAGAAGCTGCGTATACAAACCTTCTTGCTGCTGAAACAGGGAAAATTTATGTTTCGCTTGATACCAACAAAACGTACCGATGGACGGGAACTACGTTCGTTTATATTACTTCCGGAGCTGTAGATTCTGTAAACGGATTAACAGGTGTTGTGGTTTTAAATAAATCTCATGTAGGTTTAAGTAATGTTGATAACACGGCAGATGCAACCAAAAGTGTTCTTTCTGCTACAAAATGGACTACAGCTAGAAGCATCGCCCTATCAGGAATTACCTCCACAGCACAAAACATTGACGGTTCCGGAAATGTTACCATTCCTGTCACTGCTGTTCCGGCAACATTATTAACGGGAACTGCGGCAATCAATACCACCGGATCATCTGCAAAACTAACAACTCCGAGAACAATTTCTGCTACGGGCGACGGAACTTGGAATGTTTCTTTTGACGGTTCTGCCAACGTTACTTCAGCTTTAACATTAGCTGCAACAGGAGTGACAGCGGGAACTTACGATGCGGTTACAGTAGATTCTAAAGGTAGAGTTATCGCCGGAAATAATTCTGTGAAATCATACAGTACTTCCATTTCAGGAACTGCAAGTGTGGTACACAACTTAGGTACCAGAAACGTAGACGTTGCAATGTACGATACAGTAACATTTTACAAAATCGACGGCAGAATAAAATTAACAGATCCGAATAAAATCGATATTGAATTTGATTCTGCTTTACCAAACACTGTAGCTATAACAGTAACCCGTAAAGATATTTAACATGGATATTAAATATGCATACTATAACACCTCCAAAGGCTATAGGGTATTGGGCGGTACTGCCGCCCAATTTTTAAAAGCGGATGGTAGTTTAGATTCCAACAATTATTCATTATCAGGACATACTCATGCATTTTCCCAAATAACATCTAAGCCAACTACAGCATCAGGATATGGTATTACAGATGTACCAAGACAAGCGGTATTAGGAGGTGATGTCAACTCTGTAAGAAGCGTTGATACAAGAAATACAAATCCGTTACCTTCAACTGATATAAAAGCCGGTGTATGGTTTGATTTTAAGTCAAATTCAGCAATTGAACTGAATAATTTTCCTGTAGGTACTTATAGCGCAAGTATGACTTTTGTACCCTATAGTGATAATTCAGGAAATAATAATACAGCATTCAGATTAGTACAATCCAGTAATAATTTATTTTTTCAAAATTATAACAATACATGGGGTGTCTGGAATAAAATTTTTCATACGGGAAATTTTAATCCATTAGAATATGCTTCAGTAAATCATACGCACACTTTTGCATCATTAACTTCAAAACCAACTACATTAGCTGGTTATGGTATCACTGATGGGCTTAATAATGTTTATTTATCATCAAAATCTATATCTGATGCTAATTTAGTAAGCGAAGGTACGCAGACTAATTATCTAGGGGGCAGTAATAGACCTTCCGGCACTATGGATGGTAGTTTATTATCCTTAAGTTACAGTTCTGCATGGACTACACAATTATATGGAGACTGGAGAACCAATGACATATATCTTAGATCACAAACAGCTGGTAACTGGATTTCATGGGTTAAACTCTTACACACAGGTAATTTTAATCCGGCAATTTACGTAACACAGTCATCTTTAAATTCTCAACTAAGTGGAGTATATGCTACACTGAATGGTGTTCAGACTTTTACCAGTACCAATACTTTTTCGCAAAGTCCTGTAATTCCCAACGGAACTTTAGGAACTCATGCGGTAAACAAGAATCAGATTGAATTAATCACCAATTCTGAAAGTGAAGGAGGGCAACAATTAACGATCAGCGGAAATAATTCTGTAAAACTTACCAACTTTTTTGTAACATCAAGAGACGGTTCAAGAAACCCGGATGACATCGCTCCGAATTCAACACCTAAAAGAGTAAGGTTTGATTTTGCAAATGCAACAAGCGCTGGATTAGGAGCGTCAGGAAATTATGCCGGTATAATGACTTTTGCTCCTTGGGACGGAACATCTGCCTCTACAGGAGATTCATCATATCAGCTGGCATTTGCAAATCAGAATGGTGTGAATGGTTCGGGTGTTCCGATGCTGAAAATTAGAAAAGGAATTGATGGGAAATGGACAACTTCGTGGTATAAATTCTGGACACAGGCAGATTTTACATCAACGAATATTCAGCAATGGAATTATATGGCTCAATACGGTCTGCAGCTCAATTCAGACTTTACTGTAAATACAGGTGCAGGTTTACTCATTGCAGATGATTATTTCGGAGGTGAATCGGGGATGGTCGATCGTAATACTGAAAGATTTGTCTCTGCCAAGCAAGAGAGTTTTTATAAATATGGTTCACTTTACGGTAATTTTGACGGGCTGAACTTTAATTTAGATACAAGACTCTTCGGAATGGGAAGAGAATCTAATAAGGAGGATAAATTGACAGTAGAAGGTTCGGTTAAAGCCAGTAAAAACTTCAAATCCGAAGAGGAAAGACCCGACACCATCTTTATTCCCAATGGTAATGTAGCAAGTCTCAGAGATGAAATTGTGAACGATGAATCTGAATATGCAATCAGATTAGATCCCCACGAATACGAGATTGATCCTTCTGGTTATCTGGATGTAGATGACAGAAACCGACTGATTCATATTGTTGGAGAACAAATTAAAATGGTTGTTAATTTCAAAGAAATCTATCCGAAACAACAGATCGTTATTTATAATTTTGATAAATATGGTGGTACAATGGCAGTTAAAATTTATGGCAAAGACATTTATCATATTCCGGGGGGAGCTTTTCTGAGGCTGTATGTGACAAAATCACGCAGAGTAATTGCAGAAAGAGATTTACCATGTGAATTTGTCTGGTAATAAATACTATTTTAATTTGATATAAACCCACAGTCGAAGAATGAAAGTCTTTTGATTGTGGGCTTATGTATTTCTGTAGATTTTTTTTAAATTAATAACGATGTAAAATATATATTAATGATTTATTGTATGGCAAAAATTACAATGTACTGAAAATTAATAAAACCAGATGCTTCATTTTTAATAAATTGTGAGATGTTTTTCAAGGTATTAATTAAACATATTAATATCAGTCAAGACTGTAAATCATAGAATTAGATTCAGTTTTAGAGCATTGTTTTGAAAAGAAAATGCCTTAGATATAATAAAAATCCGCCTCACAATTGTAAGGCGGATTTCATAAATATTTTATCAGTCAGCACTATTTTTTTTCGACGATAGTATCTTTACGGCAACGGTAGTGACTACTGCTGCTGCAAAAATCTTTAGCAGAAAGTTCTTTCTATTGTGTTTCCATTCGGCTCCCCAACCACGTTCGGCAAAAATGTTTGGTAAATGACCTTTTTTTAAGTCGTCAATAATTCCTTCCAATGCACCCACACGGTCTGCCAGTACAAGAGGTAGCCATCTTCCATAGCTGGATTCACTATATTTAAAGGCAAATTTTCTAATTTCTCCATTGAGACCTTTTGGTGGTGATGCAGTTCCGAAAGCAGCGGTTAGATTGGGGCGCTCTACGGACTTCAGAATCTCAACATTTTCAGATTGCTGTTCGGGTCTTTCCCAGGCATATCCTTCGTGTTCTTCATCAGTACGTTTTTTCATAGGGTAGACGGGATCATTTTCAGGATCGGCATCAATTCCCCAACCTTTTATATGACTGTAATCTGTCTCTTCACTTTTTTTAAAATCGGAGGGTTTTGTTTCGTCTGTAAGCATGTTGTTCAATTTTTTAGTTAAAATTTATTAAGCCGTTGGCGGAATAAGCACGGTCTTTATGCAGCCATCAAGTTTGCGTGAAAATATATGATAGGCTTCTGCTACTTCTTCCAGTGGAACCCTGTGAGTAATGATTTGCTTAGGGTCAAGAATACCGTTTTTTACATGCTCAATAAGCTTTGGCAGATTACGTTTCACAGCTGCTTGGTTAGCCCGGATCGTAATACCCTTATTTACTACGTTTCCTATCGGAACCAAAGCGTCTGTAGGACCGTAAACGCCTACAATAGAAACAATGCCGCCTTTCTTTACAGAATTAATTGCCCAATGAAGCGCCGTTGTAGAACCACCCTGTAAAAGTAACTTTGTTCCCAAAACTGTATTCATCAAATTTCCTTTTGCTTCACAGCCCACGGCATCTATGCAAACATCAGCACCCAAAGAATCCGTTTGTGTTTTTATAAAAACTACCGGATCGCCGATACTGTTAAAATTATACGCTTCACATTGGGCATATTTTGCTACGAAATCAAGTCTATATTCCAGATGGTCGATGACGATTACTCTTCCTGCGCCAAAAAGCCATGAACATTTGGCGGCCATAATGCCAATCGGTCCTGCACCGAAAATTACTACCGTATCGCCTTTTTGAATGCCTGCCATTTCTGCCGCCTGATAGCCGGTAGGTACAACATCAGTAAGAAGTACTGCGTCATCAGGATCCATCCAGTCAGGAATTACGGTTGGACCAACATCTGCGTAAGGAACACGTGCATATTCTGCCTGCCCGCCCTGATAGCCTCCTGCCGTGTGGGAATAACCAAAAATGCCGCCTACTGCTGTTGCCATTGGATTAGATTCGTGACAGTTGCCATAAAGTTCCTGTTTACAAAAAGCACACTTACCACATGAAATGTTGAAAGGTACCATAACCTTATCGCCCACTTTCAGTTTTTCTACTGATGAGCCAACTTCAACCACTTCTCCGATGAATTCATGTCCAAAGATAGTGCCTGTACGTGTATCAGGAACAAGCCCATGATAAAGATGGAGATCTGATCCGCAAATGCATGATCTTAACACCCGCACAATGGCATCTTCAGGATGTTCTATTTGAGGTTCGGGCACGCTGCGGTCTGCGCGAACGCGGAAAGGTCCGCGGAAATTCATTGCTAACATATAATATTTTTATTTGGTGATGTTGTATATAAAGCAAAACGAATACCGATATAAAAAGGTTTAATACAATACATGCTTTTTTCTATAAAATAAACTGGAATTCGGAAGTCAATATAAAAGGTGTTTCTTTGTAATAAAAGCTAACACACATTAATTTATTTTGGTCAGAGTTTTTTTACTTTTTTTATCAATCATAGCAGGAATTTTAATTAAATATTTGAATTTCAATACTTTAAATATGCTAATTTTTTCTACTTTTTGTATCATGAATTTATTTATTCTTATCCCGAACTCATGTTAAATAAGATTATAAATTTTAGTTTTATCAAATAAAGATTTCTGATTTAATATCGTAATATTATTTTGAAATTCCAGCAAAACTGAAAGACTTTCCTTATGAATTTTTCGCTCTAAGGTTTCGGGATCGGGAATGTCCCAAAGTCCGCTGTGATGCCAATTGTTCGGGAAATCCCAATCAGGGCGGTCTATTATTGGATAAATGCAGCAACCGTATAATGGTAAACCGCTTTTAAGAATGGTTAAGCATTCTTCTGTAATCATTTTCAGCCAATCGTATCTGTCATCTTCAGGAATGCTGGTTTCCGACAATACAATTGGTTTTTTGTAATTAATAAATACTTCTTCAACTAATGAATGAAGACTTCGCCAGTATGGGTTAGCTGGTGTTTCGTTCCACGGAATAAATTGATGGACTGGAAATGTCCACTGATTATTAAAATAAAAATTAACTCCAATAATATCCAGATACTCTGGTTTTCCTCTCAGTTCAGGACATATTTTTCCTGTCAGAATCTCTAAAACCTGGAATTGTTCCTGATTTTTTTCGTTTGCTTTCAGCACTGAGATTAAATTTGACGGATCTTGCGAAGCAATATTAATTAAAGGCTCCGTTGTCATAATTTTAACTGTAGGATCTACTTCTTTCATCATCTCTATTCCTTCAATATAGGCTTTCATTAGCATATACTTCACTTCCCAACCTTGATTAACGCAGTAGGGACTTGTGCCATTGGCTTCACCACCTAGCCACGAAAGAAAACTGACTTCATTAATGGGCGTGATAATTAATTCGCCTTCAGGAACCAAACTTCGATATTTAATGACAAAAGCTCTGCATAAATGTGAGAATCTTCTGGCAAACATCGGATGCAAAGGGGTTAAATCGTCCGGAAAACCAAAATGGCAAATATCCCAAATAACCTGGATGCCGTTATTTTTGGAAGCGGCAATGATCTCTTCAACTTGTGTCCAATCATACTTGAATGGCATCTTTTCTATAAAACTCCATCGTATTCCTTCTCGAACCGTTTTAATATCAATCTTAGAAAGTCTTTGGTAGTCTTCGTGTATGAAACGGTTGTGACCTGTCAGTTCAATAAGGTCAATGCGTTCACCAAAAGCATTTTGATGATCCGCACATTCAAAACCGCCCATAAGAAAGGATTGAAAAGGATTTCTAAAGTTGGTAGAATTACTGCTGTGCTGCATCTTCTTCTTTGATGATCTTTCGGAATAATGCCAATGATTGTGCTACAACCTGATCCATATTGTAGTATTTATAAGTTCCCAACCGACCTGTGAAATAAACATTCTCTGTTTCATCAGCCAATTTTTTGTACTTATTATAAATTTCTTGATTTTCTTTTCTTGGAATTGGGTAATAAGGATCACCATCCGCAGTCGGATATTCGTAAACAATCGCTGTTTTGTGATGCTTTTGTCCGGTCAGATGTTTAAACTCCGTTATTCTTGTGTAAAGATTGGATGTGGGATAATTGATGGTTCCGGTTTGCTGATAACTTTCCTGATCCAGAGTTTCAAATATAAAATCAATTGATCGGTAAGGCAATTTCCCAAACCGATAGTCAAAATAAGCATCGATTGGTCCTGTATAGATCAGCTTTTTATGAGGTATAATATCCACAATGTCTTTATAGTTTGTATTCAACATAATGTGAATATTCTCGTGCAAAAGCATTGTTTGAAACATTTCAGTATAACCATTTTTTGGCATTGCCTGCAAAGAATCAGTAAAATAGCGGTCATCGCTGTTAGTCCTTGTCGGAACTCGGGCGGTAACCGAAGCATCCAATTCTGAAGGATCCAGGTTCCATTGTTTTTTGGTGTAACCACGGAAGAATTTTTCATAAAGTTCTTTTCCGACAACATTCAGGACGACATCTTCTGAAGTTAAAACAGGTTTGCGTAATTCTGCTTTTGAAGCTAAGAAATCTACAACCTCATCAGACGTTAGATTTTTTCCGTAGAGCTTATTGATTGTTGTGAGATTGATCGGAATCGGTACGAGCTGTCCGTCAACACTTCCTAAAACCCTGTGTTCATACGGGCGCCATTCTGTGAATTTGCTTAGATATTTAAAGACATCTTCGGAATTAGTATGGAAAATATGCGGTCCGTACTTATGGATCAGTATGCCTTCTTTGTTATAATAATCGTAAGCATTCCCTGCGATGTGATTCCTTTTGTCAACAATCAGAATCTTTTTTCCTTCTTTAGCTAATCTTTCTGCCAAGACCGAACCCGCAAAACCACAGCCAATAATTAGAAAATCATACATATATTCCGTTGTTTTTTTTAACATTGTTAATTAAATGATTCATTTTTTCAAACGTGCTATCCCAGGATTCATTCGCAAGAAAAAGGTCGACTTTTTTCATCCAATCTTTACTTGACGTTTTAGCCAGCTCTTCCTCTCCGTAATTAATGAAAGTTTCAGCATCTTTGGCAATGTAAACCAGATTTTCTTCCCCGTATGGTTTTATAACATCTTTTATCGGGGTTGAGATCACAGGAAGTCCCGCTGCGAGATATTCTGGTGTTTTTGTAGGACTAATGAACTCGGTAGATTCATTGATGGCAAACATTATCATAGCAATATCCCATTGGCTGATATAATCTGGAAGCTGTCCGTATTTTTTTGATCCTAGATAATGAATGTTTTCTGCTCTCGGAAGATCGTTGGCATCAATTTTCACAACCGGACCAATAATCACAAATTGCCAGTCTGGTTTTTTTGTAGAGATTTCTTTTAACAATTCGATGTCGAACCTCTCATCAATGACGCCAAAAAAACCAAACCTGGGATTGGCAATGTGCTTCTGGTCGTCAGGATCTTCCGTATAATATCTTGCTGCTTTGAAATGCTGTTTGTCTATACTGCTTGGAAAAGGATGGATGTTATGATGGCGGTTTTTCTTTGCCTGATAAAGGGTATGACCTCCGGTAAACACCACATCAGCTTTTTTGAACAGTTTCTCTTCCAGATCCAGCAATTGAGGCGGTGCAAAACGGAATGCAGAAAGCTCGTCCATAGAGTCATAGATAGTTACTTGAGGTTTGAGATGTGACGTGTATTCCAAAGCCATAGGTGTGTAATACCAACACAAATATGTTTTAATGTTGTGATCTGTAAGAACTTGGCTAACCAGCTTTTCCAGGCGTAAATTAATATTGTCTCCTTCCTCGCTGAGAAAGATTTTAATTATCGAAACGCCATCCTGAAGATCTATTTCGTAAAAATCCGAATTTGCTTTTCTTGGTTCTTCAAAATAAAAAACCCGATTTTTCTTGGCAAATCTTGTTAACAGATGTTGAGGGCGCTGGTACACGAAATCCCAGTGTAAATGGCTGAAACATATAATATTTTGCATAAGTTTGGTCACAAATTGAAATGGAAATTTTTTCCAGCTCTACTAAAAGCAATATGATCTGATTGAATGATGAGCAGTTGTGATTTGTAAAGCTAGACTTAATAAAATAATATGGATATGATTTAAGTCATAACGCATATAGTGCAGTCTGTTTTTGCAAATTGGTTGCATATACACAGAATTAATAATCTGTTTGTTTGCACAATCATCAAAAATTAAGAGCGGCGTGTAATGGCATAGCTCACCTATCAGAACAGTTACGGTAATTTAGTATCATTTTTGATAATGTTAATTAAATCTGAATAATCACCGTAGTATAAAGATATATGACAGAAAAAAAATTGAAACTCAGACAGCAAGCATTTGCATTAACGATCTGTACACTTACATTTATGGTTGTTTACAATTTTTCTACCTGGTATGCTGTTTCTTTAGATCAGGTTCCGTCATTTACTTTTTATTTTGAAAGGTTCATTCCTTTTGTGCCTCTGTCGATTATTCCTTACATGGCAAGCGGTTTGTTTTTCTGCGTTGCATTTTTTTCTTGTAAAAGTACATACCAGCTTAAAATATTAACATGGCGCATGCTATTTGTAACTTTTGTAGCAGGAATATTTTTTATAGCGTTGCCATTACAATTTTCGTATGCGAAACCAGAGGTGTCTAACCGCATTTTACAGCTGCCTTTTTCTTTCTTAAAGGCATTTGACTCTCCCTTTAATCAGTCACCATCACTACATATTGCTTTTGCATTTATATTTTGGACGGTATTTAAAAATCTGTCCAAATGGCGAATTCACCTAATGATCTGGCTGATTCTTTTGGGGATTTCAACTCTGACTACCTATCAGCATCATTTTATTGATATTTTAACAGGTTCAATTCTTGCCCACATCAGTTTTATCGTTATTCCTTACAGAAAGAACGATCCTAAGTACAGAAATTTATATTTGGCAAATTATTACTTTCTATCCGGATGGATATTTTTTTCTGCTGCTTTATTGCTACAGTATTTTGTTGGTAAGGAAGGTCTTATCCTTTTTGTGCCTTCATTGGCAAGTATGATTCTTGGTTATTATTGTCAGCTTAATAAAAATTTTTTATTAAGGTATGTTTTAACAATACAACAGAAATACTTGTTATGGATTGATAGGAAGGAATCTGAAGTAATAAAATAAATGATTGATGAAGAAATTCCGATAAGTAGAAGTATAGTCAAAACTTTGGAAGTATTTCCATAATAGTAAACATTTTTTTCAATTAAGCATTACGTAAAAGGTGTTGTTTAAAAGTCTACTTTTCCATTCAGCAAATTTAAAATAATGATGTTCTGTCGAGTTCGATCCAGACAGGTGCATGGTCACTGCTTTTTTCCCAGCCACGAACTTCCTTATCAACACCTCCTCTGAGCAGGCTTGATTTCAAATAAGGACTCAACAAAATATGGTCAAGTCTGATTCCTGCATTTCTGTCGTAAGCTTTGTACAGATAGTCCCAAAATGTATAGATCGTTTCATCGGGAAATAAGGTACGGATAGAATCTGTCCACCCATTTTTCATAAGCTAGCTGTAAGCTTTTCTGACTTCCGGCTGAAAAAGTGCATCATCTTTCCATCGTTCAGGTTTATAAACATCTTTTTCAGTCGGAATAATATTAAAATCACCTATCAGAATGGCAGGAAGATCCATATCAATAAATTGTTTTGTTCTTTTTTGTAAACGCTTGATCCATTCCATTTTGTATTCGAACTTTGGTCCCGGAAAAGGATTTCCATTCGGTAAGTAGAGACAGCAGATCACCATCTGGTCAATAATCACTTCAAGATAGCGGCTTTGGGTATCGTCTGCATTACCAGGAAGTGAACGCTGAACTTCTGTCATTTCAAGATCTTTAGACAGGATTGCTATTCCATTCCATTGCTTCTGACCATGCCATATTGCCTGATAGCCTGCCTGGTTAATTTCAGCAATAGGGAATTTTTCCTGTGACGCCTTTAATTCCTGAAGACATACAACATCGGGCTTTGCATTTCTCAGCCACTTTAGAAGCACGGGTAAACGGCTGTTGATGCCGTTCACATTGTATGTTGCTATTTTCATCGGTATGATCTGTATTTAAATTTTCTTTAAAGCTGAAGCTTTATGAACAGCACTTTTGCCCGTCTTTTCGCTGATTACCTCATATTGCGGACTGTCCTGAGATGCTCTTCTCTGCCTGTTTATAAAAATAAAATCGCTGGTATGAATTTTTGTGATGATTCCATGGGTCTCTCCATAACGAAATTTCCATTTGACCTTATCTCCTTTTTTCAACATTATTTTTTATTTTACCGGTTTCAATACTATCTGATCAACCGATATAAGACAAAAACCATACCTTATAAAAAGATTCTTTTTACTTTGAATAGAAGGATTAAGCTTGACGATAAAATCAATTGAGATATTTAAATGACGAAGAATATCATATTATATCAGATCTAACTTCATGAAAAAGTTTTAACCCATAAAGTCAATAGTTTTGTACAGAAAAGAATTAGAAATAAAAAAACCGACAAAGAAGTAAAAAAACTTCAAATGTCGGTCTTGTGACCTCGACAGGATTCAAACCTGTAACCTTCTGAGCCGTAATCAGATGCGCTATTCAGTTGCGCCACGAGGCCGTTCCTTTCTCCTTGTTTAAAGGTTTGCAAATATAGCACTTTTTTCTTTTCTTTGAAAGATGAAAGCAAGATTTTTAATGCTCATTGCAATTTTTATTTTAATTGCCTGTAAGAGAGAAACAAAAAATATAAATACAAAAGCTGTTTCCATATCCAAATTAGTCAAATTTAAAGAAGAAGCAGATTTTTTACAATTATCATCAGGGAATTTTAATTATTCCATCAAAAAAGACCAGCTGCCATTTAAAAAAATTATTTTGCTAAATGCAAGTATGGCAGGGTATGTCACAGAACTGAATGCTGAAAATCTGATTACCGGAATTTCAAGTCCCGAATATATTTATTCAGAAAAGATTAGAAAACTTATTCAGCAGGAAAAAATACAGAATGTAGGAAGCGAACAAAAATATGATATTGAGAGAATCATTTCGCTGAAGCCGGATGCTGTTTTCACCAACTATGTCGCTAATTTTGAAAATGCCTATGAAGTTTTGAAAAACAATGGTATTCATGTGATTTTTTTAGATGAATTCAACGAAGAGAAACCATTGGAAAAAGCTGCGTATATTAAAGTTTTTGGAAAACTCTTGGGTAAAGAGCAATTGGCTGATGCAAAGTTTAAAGAAATAGAAAAAAACTACAATAACCTGAAAAAACTGGCGCAGACTTCTCATTCAAAGCCAAAAGTTTTAGCTAACGAAATGTATGGTGATGTTTGGTATCTTCCGGGAGGAAAAACTTCTTTTGCCAATTTTATTTCTGATGCCAATGCGGAATATATTTTAAAAAATAATTCTGATACAAAAGCTGTAACAATGAGTTTTGAAGAAGTGTATATCAAATCAAAAAATATTCAGTTCTGGCTAAATGTTGGTAATCATCATTCAAAAAAAGAATTATTGTCAATCAATCCGTTTTATGCGCAGCTGGATGTTTTCAATCAGGGAAAAATATACAGTGTTTCGGGAAAGGAAAAACAAAAAGCCAACGATTTTTTTGAACAGGGAATTGTGCGCTGCGACTGGGTATTGAAGGATTACATTAAAATCCTTCATCCTGAACTTTTACCCGATGATAAAATTACTTATTTACATGAATTAAAGTAACTCGCAGTATTTTTATATTTTTGCATCAAGTTTATGCTTATGTGGAAAAAGATAAAACAATTTATTTTTATAATTCTTTTGCTGAATGTGGTTTTTATCGTTTGGGGAAGATTTTTTAATCCTCCAATTACCATTACACAGATCGGCGGCATTATAAAGTACGGAAAATTGCAGCGTGATTATATTTCCTATGATGAAATGGGAAATAATGTGAAAAAAGCGGTCATTGCCTCGGAAGACCAGAAATTTTTTATGCATAATGGCTTTGATTATACAGCGATTGAAAAAGCCATGAAATACAATGAAAAAGGTAAAAAAATCAGAGGCGGAAGCACAATTTCTCAGCAGACCGCTAAAAATGTATTTCTTTGGCAGGGTAGAAGCTGGATCAGGAAAGGACTGGAAGCAATTTATACTTTCATAATAGAAAAAGTCTGGAGTAAAGATATAATTCTTGAGCGTTATCTCAATTCTATAGAAATGGGACAAGGAGTTTTTGGAGTGGAAGCCGCAGCACAGTATTACTTCGGCAAATCCTCAAAAGATCTCAATACATCTGAAGCAGCGTGGATTGCAGCCGTTCTGCCCAATCCTAAAAAGTACGATCCCAAAAATCCTTCTGCGTATCTTAGAAAAAAACACAGCTGGATTATGAGACAAATGAAGAATGTGAGCCTGAAATAGTATCTTTGTACTAATGAAATTTTTTAGTTCAAATACGGGGAACTTTAAATCTGTTCTTAAAAAGTATTTTTCTTTTAAGAACGAAACTGCTTCTTTAGAACCTTTAGCCGATTTTTTGGAAGCAATAAAGAAGGCTGACTTTACGGATGTTCTCAATTTTTTTAAACAAAACCAACATTTTGCAGATAACTTCAAATACTATCTTTACAGAGTTTTTTCTGAAAGACCTTTTAATCTTTCATTAACGGAGGCAAGTATTTTATCTGAAAATGCTTTTTTTCCCGAACTCAAAAAGAGAATTCTTAATAAAGTTTTACCTCCTGTAGAAAATGAAAATACGGTTTGGTATCTTATTGACAATGTAAGCTTCAGACCAAAGCAGGATTTGGAATATTTTCATAATCTGCCGGAAAATGAAGTCGATGAAATGATGCAGATTCTTGGAATTTCCGATTTTATTCAGAGTTCTAAGGTGAAAAATGAACTGATATTTTCTATGAACATTCTTTCCTGGAGGGTGACCGGGATGGCTCTTGAAGTGGAAGTGGTGAGAATGGCTCCCGAATACCGAAATTTTGATAATCCCTTTTTGGCACTGCAAAATGAGCTGGAATCATTACGGGAAGAGTTTGAAGAAGATTCTGCTATACAGCTTCATTCCAAAGACAGCAGATATAAACAGATTAAAATTTATCTGCAGCAATGTCAGGATTTTGTAGGAATTGCATTTAAAAATTCTTCGAAATACGGAATTTCCGGTAAAATAAATCAGTCTTTGCTTAAAATCCGCCAACAGACCAAACGGATTTCTGAGATACTTAATTTATTAGTTATAGACAACGAAAGAGATATTATCGTAAAATCAAAACAGTTGATTTTTAATATTTTAAAATATAAATCTTCAAAAAATAATATTTCTGATCTTTTTAATGACAGTACCAGATTGCTTTCTCATCTGATTACCAATCATACTGCAGAAGCCGGCACGCATTACATTACTTCCAATCGGTATCAGTACGTTAAGATGTTTTATAAAGCAAGTGGCGGCGGAATCATCGTAGGTGCACTCTGTGTATTGAAAATGCTGTACGGCTTTATGCCCGGAAGCGACTTTTTTCATGCATTTTTGTACTCGCTCAATTATGCAATGGGATTTGTGATGATTTATCTTATGGGTTATACTTTGGCTACCAAACAGCCTGCAATGACAGCGGCAACAATGACAAAAGTATTGTCTGAACAGGAAAAATCAAACAGTAATTATACAGAATTTGCAGATCTGGTGTCTAAACTCTTCAGAAGTCAGTTTATAGCTTTTGTTGGAAATGTTTTGCTGGCTTTTCCGGTTGCTGTTGCGATTATTTACGGGCTGGATGTATTTTTCTCACAAAATCTTGCCGTTGAAAGATCAGATAAGCTTTTAAGAGATTTAGATCCTTTTAAATCGAAAGCAATTCTGCATGCTTGTATTGCTGGTTTCTATCTTTTCATTTCCGGCATTATTTCAGGAAATATTGGGAATAATTCGGTTTTCTTTCAGATTCCGCAAAGGATTGCTAAAAATCAGTCAGTTAAAAGGTTATTCGGAGACCGGTTTGCTCAGAGTTTATCAAGATATTATGCTAAGAACTGGCCCGGAATAATTTCTAATTTTTGGTTTGGGGTTTTTCTGGGTGCAACTGCGCCTATAGGTCTTTTTTTCGGGTTGGATCTGGATATCCGTCACATTACTTTTGCCGCAGGGAATTTTGCTTTAGGCTTGTACGGAAAAGATTTCACCATAGATTCTTACACATTCTGGATTTCTCTGATTACTGTTTTTCTTATAGGATTTTTCAATTTCCTGGTGAGTTTTAGCTTATCTATGTTTTTAGCGTTCCGTTCAAGAAAAATGAATCTTGGTGAGGTGCGGGAGATTTACCGTGCTATTTTCAAGTATTTTCTGAGACATCCGCTGAAGTTTTTCCTGCCCATCCGTTCTAATTTTGATTCTAAAGTGACGGCAATGGTCAGAAGCAAAAGTTCTATAAAACCAGAAGGTCAGTAAATTTGTCTTCACCAAATTGATCCTGAAATTTTTTCAGGTAAAAGCTTTTACGCATTTTAAAATCATTTTTCAGTAGAGGCGAGTTGATTCTGATCTGAATAATTTTATTGTCCAGATTTACACTCTCAATTTCCTGAAATAAAGATTCGTCCAAATAGTCTTCCAGATAATCTTTAATTTCAAAAGCAACCAGTTTATCTTCAAATCCGTAAATTCTGGCAAAAGATTTTACCAGTTCTGAAGACTGAAATTCACGTTTTTTATTTCTTTTCATTAATAACTTCTGTTAGATTTTGTTTGAAAACCGTTGTCTTTGAATAATTTTTCTATTTTAAGATAAAAATTATCGCACATTCCATTTATTTCTAATGATTTTTCTGAATTGAATTGCATTCTCTGGCATTCAAAACAAATTTCAAGAATTTCAAAAACTTTATCATTATCATTGAGAAATAGAACAGCATTTCTGGGAAAAAAGCATTTGTTTACTTCACGCATATCATTTTTAAACTTTCCACATGTATTGTAAAGTAATTGAGATAACTCAAATGTTTCTTTAAAATTAAGAGTTTTGATTTGCTTAATTCCTTCCAAACTTTCCTTCCCTAAAATTTGTTCTAATTTAATCGGAAAAGTTTGTTCAGAAATTAGCCTTTTTATCATTGTAGAATCAACATTTTTTCCTATTGGTGGTAAAGGTATAGGAAATTCACTTAAAAAATCAGTATTATAGGAAATGATCTTAACTTTGGTTGTTTTGTTAAAGGGATAGCTGTTTATAATCTCATTTATAGACAGCTTTTTTTGTCCAAAAGAGAACAGTGAAAAAATAAATAAAAAAACTGTAAATATTTTTTTCATAATACTTTGAATTTTTGTATCATTTGTGGGAAATCACACCTCAAAAATTATACTTTCCTCATTAATTTTTTTTACCACACTTTCTGTACGTTCCCGGTGAGTATCTGTAATGAAGATCTGTCCAAAGTTTTCCTGATTCACGAGTTTTATCAACTGCGCAACACGTGTGTCATCTAATTTGTCGAAAATATCATCTAACAGAAGAATAGGAGTTTTTCCGGTAAGTTCTTTTACCAGACTCATCTGTGCCAGTTTTAATGAAATTAAAAATGATTTCTGCTGTCCTTGTGAACCGATTTTTTTGATCAGAACCGAATCCATATCAAACAGAAGATCATCCTTATGAATACCTTTGGAAGTGTAGGTAAGCATTCTGTCGCGATCCAGACTTTCTTTCAGTAAATTTTCAAATAAATCTTCCAGTAAGTGAGATTCATAAACAACCGATACACTTTCTTTTCCGCCTGATATTATTTCATAGAAACTCTGTACAATAGGATTGAGTTTTTCAACAAAACTTTTTCTCTTTTTAAAAATCTGCGTTCCGGCTTTGGTTATGGGATCATCATAAATTTCTAAAGAATCTTTATCCCATGTCCTGTTTTTAGCAAAATATTTTAGCAAAGCATTTCTCTGTTGAATAATTTTCTGATATTGTATTAATCCAAAAAGATATTCAGAATCGGTTTGTGAAATCATAGAATCCAGAAATTTCCTTCTGCTTTCTCCCGAATCTGAGATGAGGTTGGAGTCGTAAGGTGAAATCATTACACTCGGCAGATAACCGATATGATCTGCTAAACGGTCATACGTTTTATCATTTTTTTTGATGATTTTCTTGGCTTCTTTCGGTTGGGAAATTTTAATAATGTCTTCAGAATCATCATTTTGAATTTCTGCGTTGATGGAGAAAAAATCTTCATCTTTTTTGATGTTATTAAGGTCTGTATTTCCCAAAAAACTTTTCCCTACAGAAAGATAATGCAGAGCATCCAGTATATTGGTTTTTCCCACACCGTTGTTTCCCACAAAGCAGTTGATTTGCGGAGAAAGATCAAACGTTTTTTCTGAATGATTTTTGAAATTGTAAAGGGAGAGTTTTTTGATGATCATAATCCCAAAAGTTTTTTCAGTTTTTCAGGATTTTGACGATTATCCCAAAAGGAAATGATATAAATGATTGATTCTGATTGTCTGTAAACAAGACTGTAGTTTCCTAGATGTAAAATTCTAAATGGTTTTATACTACCAAGTTTACCCATCAAAGGATTTATTTTTAGAAGATCTAAATTTTTATATATTTCCGCATTGATTTTTTTTGAATAGCTATTGCTTTTATTTCGATGATTCCAATATTCAAAAACCTTATTTCTTTGTGAGATTGCGATGTTTGACCAAATGATTATTATCTCATCCATTCTTCATCAAGTTTTCTAAGTTCTTCATCGGTAGTCACTCTTCCATATTTAATATCCTCTTCTCCGATCATAAGAAGTTCTTTCTGAGAATCAGAAAAAATATATTCATCTTCATCTTTTGCTTTTACAGATTCTAATAAATCGTTAACAGCTTTCAAAATACCTATGTTTTTAGTAGAAAAAATTTTTTCCATCAACTGGCTTCTCAATATTTCAATATTTTCCATCTCTCAAAATTTTAAGTAAAGATAAATAATCCAAAATAAAAACGGCAAACCGCAGCAGGTTTCAACTCCGAAAGAAAAATAAGCATCATCTCGTTTGCTTTCAGAAAAGTAAATTAAGATAAAAGTAATAATTGCAGTTAGAAATATACTTAGTCCGTATTGAAATTTCAGATAAAAAAGAGATAAAAGGACAGATATAAAAACCAAAACATAAGCGAGATATTTGGTGTTTTGTACCCCAATGAGTTTAGGAAAAGTCTGAATAGTATCGTTTTCCATATCTCGGATGTCAAAAGGTAAAACCAGAGCAGTAATAAAAAAGAAACTGATAAGAAATACAGGAATATTAAATTCTGGCAGCGTAAGCCAGCAATTCACCAATCCCCAAACCAATCCGACATAAAATACTTTCAGTAAGGGGATTTTCCGGATATAGTTTTCAAGAAAAAAACTGTTGTAAAGCAATCCTAAAATCACAATAATAAACCATTTTAGCAATCGTATTTCATTATGATTAAATATGATTAAAACTGCCGAAAAAATTCCGGCGATAATATTTAAAATGAAGATTTTGTAAAAATGTTTTGTTTTTTGATATTTGGTGTAAAGATAGCCGCTGAAATAGGTGATAAATATTAAAAGCACCGAAGGAAAACGGAATGTATTTTGCTCCAGCATGAAAAAAACTGCAAAAAAAGTTCCCATTAAAGAGACGTATAGTTGGCTGTCTATAACGGTTTTTTTCAGTACTTTTAAGCAATTCATTTAGTAAAAATAACACTTATGCAAAGATATTCCAAGATTTCGTTCCTATTCCTGCTTTTACTTAATTTTTCTATGGTTTTTTCACAAAAATATTACGATCAGCAGTGGAAGAAAGTACAGATAAATTCATCCAAAGGAAATTTTAAATCTAGTTTGCCTCTTATTTTAGAAATACAAAACCAGGCTATGAAAGAAAATAATACACTGCAGCTCATCCGTTCTTTGAAAGCGGAATTCAGTATCGTCAATCAGACTTCTGATGATGAAAAAAACGATTCAGCTTCAAAGTTTTTTGCAAAGCTTCAGAATTCAGAAAAAAAACTGAAAGGAGAGGATCTATTGGTTTATAAAGTTCTGCTATCGGGATTTATGTTTGATTATTATAATGAGCATTCATGGGAAATAAACGGAAGAACCAATATGAATTCTCAGGATGTTTCAAAAATTGAAACGTGGAGCAAACTTGATTTTAAAAATTATTTAAATAAAAATTTTAAAGAGCTTGATCAGCAAAGCAAGGCGATGAAAAAAGTTTCTTTTGTGAAGTATAAAGATGCCTTTTCAAATACAGATGATGTTCTTTATTTTCCTACTTTGATAGATTGGTATTCTATACGAAAAATTAATTTTTTATCCAATAACGAACTGTTTACCAAAAATGAATTAATGGAAAACAGAGCTGTAATCAATACAGTTTTTGATGAATTGATTGCCAAGAATTCAGGAAACTCTAAATTGTATTTCATGCATCAGAAATTGTCTGAAAACTGCGGGTTTACTCAATGCAAAGATAAACTGGAGCAACTTCAGGCTATTGTGAAATCTGATATTGACGGTGATTATAAAGTTCTTGTGATGGAAGAAATCATGAATGAATTAATCATTAAAAGCAAACAAAAAGAAGCTTCAGAAATTGCCAATCTTGCAAAAACCCAATATCCAAAATCTCCATTTTTAGAAAATATTAAAAATAAAGAAAATCAGATTACCAATCCTTATTTGGGTTTGAAATATGAAGAGCAAACGCAAAGTAACAAACCTATTCATCTGGTTGCAGAATATAAAAATGTTTCCGCTTTTTCGATTAATATTTATGAGGTGAAAGATGATTTGCAGTCATTCATTCAATACACGAAAAGTCCGTACAATAATGCTTTTTCCAAAGTCAAGAAAACATTGCTAAGAAAAGAAAGTTTTCAGTTAAATGATCCTAAAGATTATAAGCTTCATAAAACTTCATTCGAAATAAAGCCGCTTCCATCGGGAATTTATATGATTGAATATTTGGTTTTAGGTTCTGATGTTAAAGAGGAGACAGAACAGCAAAACTTTTATGTTTTGGTTTCGAATCATAAAATTATTTATCAGAATAAAAATGTTAAAAATAACCTTTTAAATGAGCTGAAACTTGTAAATTCTGAGAACGGAAAGCCAGTTAATAATGAAAATCTTAATTTTTACGAATTTGTAGATAACAAAACGCTGAATAAAATTGCAGGAAAAACCGATACAAGAGGAATTTTTAAGTTTCCTGAATCTAAAAGCACAAATTATTACAGAACGTATCTCGTTCATCAGCCAAAAACCAATGATTTCCAAATAATGGATATGTATGGAGAAAGATATTATGGAAATGATAATCAGAATAAAATCACACGTACCAAAGCCCAGATTTTCACAGACCGAGCAATTTACAGACCCGGACAAACTGTTTATTTTAAGGTAATCAATACCAGAATTGAAAAAGAAATAGAAGGAGTTGCTTCTGGATTAAAACAGAAAATTACTTTATACGATACAAATAATCAGGAAGTTTCTTCTCAGAATTTTACGACCAACGAATTTGGTTCCTATCATAGAAGTTTTATTTTGCCTAAAGGAAAGTTAAATGGAAATTTCCATTTTGCAACCGATGGCGGAACGGACGGATATAAATATTTTAGAGTTGAGGAATACAAACGTCCGAAATTTGAAGTGACTTTTGAGCCTGTAAAAGATGAATATAAATACGGACAAACCATCGAACTGAAAGGTAAAGCAATGATGTTTTCCGGAGTTGCGTTAAGCAATACCAATGTAAATTATGAAATTAAAAAACAAAATATCAGATGGAGATATTTTCCGTGGTATCCCAATGATAATGATCACGAGAACTCAATTTTAGGAGAAGTAAAAACTAACGAAAAAGGTGAGTTTACAATAAAATTAGACCTGAAAAAAGATGAAAAAATAGAAGGGATTCAGATTGACAATTATTCAATCAACGCCTCTGTAACCGATATTAATGGTGAAACACAATCTGCAGATACTAATCTGAAAGTTTCTTCAGTTTCACATTACATAAAAGCAGATCAGTTGAATGGTGTATTTGCAGACGAAAACGTAAAACTGAAAGTAGAAACGAAAAATTATAACGAACAAAACTTAAAAAAATCTTATCAGGTCAAATTATCAAAGCTGGAAACTCCAGACAGAATTTTCAGAGATAATTTTAAATCAGAAGTTCAGAACTTATCACAACTTTCAAAAGAAGAATTCATAACCAAATTTCCGCATGATCGATTCGATAAAAATGATGAAATTAAGAACTGGAAAACTTCGGTTGTCATTCTGAATGGAGCAAAGCGAAATGAAGAATCTCTTGATTTAGGAAAACTGGAAGCAGGCAATTACCAGCTTGAATTGTATAATATTGAAGGTAAAGACACCATCAAAGCTTCTCAGAATTTCAGTGTTTGGGATAAAAAGTCTCTGAAACCAAATCAGAAAACATTCTTAACTGTTTTACAACCAAAGAATGAATTTTCAAGAGGTGAAAAAGCAAAAATTTATGCTTATTCATCAATTCCTGATGCTTTGGTTAATGTTTTTGTACAAAACGGATCAGGGAAAACGGTTTCTGAAGTTCGTCAATGCAAAAATGGAATTTTAGAATATGAGATTGATATTTCGAAAGAGAAAGATGTGAACAATTTGAATATTCAGTTTCAGGTTGTTGCATTTAATGATGTTCAAACTCAAACGATTAATCTAAAGATAAAAGACTCCGAACAGCTATTAAAGATAGAAACCACAACTTTCAGAGATAAAATTGAGCCAAATGCTAAAGAAAAATGGTCGGTAAAGATTTCAGGAAACGAAAAGGAAAAAATCAATGCTGAGGTTTTAGCCAATATGTACGATATGTCTTTGGATCAGTTTGCGGTGAACAGTTTTGATTGGCAGAAATTATATACACCTTATTCTTTCTTTAGTTCTTATGACATGAGAGAAAATCTGGCTCAGAAGTATTACCAGAAAAGAATGAAATATTTAGGTAGAAAATATGTTAAAATACCACAATTTAATTGGCTTACAGATTCAATTAACTTTTTAGATTATTTGCAAAATGAGGTTGAAGTGGCTTCAAATCAAAATAATGTACCTGCAGCTCCTATTTCGGTTGCTGATTCTAGTGAAAATGAAATCGAAGAAGTTGTTGTAGTGGGTTATAAAGCCGTAACGAAATCAAGTGCAGTAACTTCTACAACTAAAATTGCTATAAATAAAGATGAAATTTCTGTCAATGAAGACTTGTCAAATGTTTCAGTCCGTCAAAATCTTAACGAAACCGCATTTTTCTATCCCGACTTAAAAACCGATTCTGAAGGAAACGTCAATTTTGAATTTACTTCACCCGAAGCTCTTACAAAATGGAAGCTGATGTTCTTGGCTCACACAAAAGACGCGAGAGCGACAACGTTGGAAAAAGAAGTGGTAACACAAAAAGAATTTTCAGTAACGCCAAATTATCCGAGATTCTTAAGAGAAGGTGATGAACTGAATCTGCAGTCAAAACTTTCCAATTTAACATCAAAAAAATTAAGCGGTTCTGCAAGTTTGCAGATTTTGGATGCTTTTACCAATGAAGATATTTCGCCTCAGTTTGGTTTACATTCAAACATTCAGAATTTTGATTTAAATGAAAACGGAAATTCGGCTTTAACATGGAAAATAAAAGTTCCGAAGAATGTTTCTTCCATTATTTTGAAAGTAGTAGCAAAAGCCGGTCAATATTCTGATGGCGAACAAAAAGCTGTTGCCGTTCTTCCCAACAGAATGTTGGTGACCGAAGCTGTTCCGGTTTTTGTGAAAGAAGGTGAAACGAAAACGTTTGTTTTAGATAATCTTAAAAATGCCAATTCTACAACAATTTCTAATGTTTCAAATACGCTGGAACTGACAACCAATCCGATTTGGGAAATTATGTTTGCGCTTCCAAGCCTGAAAAACGATCAGAATAATTCTGCCGATGTTATCTTTAATAAATGGTTTGCTGATGTTCTGGCTTCAGAAATTTTTAAAGCCAATCCGAAATTGAAAACTGTTTTTGAGGAATATCAGAATAAAGGATTACTAACTTCAAATCTTGAAAAAAATCAGGAGTTGAAACAGCTTTTACTGGAAGAAACTCCGTGGGTTTTGGAAAGTAAAAATGAGACAGAACAAATGGAAAAATTAGCCTTATTGTTTGATGCCAATACAATGAAAAATTCAATTAATCAGGATTGGGAAGATTTCAAAAAACTCCAGAATCCGGATGGTGGTTTTTCTTGGTACTCCGGTTATCCGAGTTCATATTCTACTTCACTGTATATCCTTAAAAACTTAGGAAAAATAAATGTTTGGTTAAAAGATAATGTGAAAGATTACCAAAATTCTGAACAGAAAGAATTGGTTGCCAATTTGGTGAAATATGTTGATAATGAAATTGATAAATATTATGATGTAAAAAAAGAAAACGTCTGGACAAACTGGAGTTTAGATTATCTCGATACAAGAAACTACTGGGAAAAAAATTATCCATTAAAAGGAAAAGGAGCTGCACTGAAAACTTTGGTGAAACAGAAATCAAAAACTGCGAAAATAACCGATTTTACCTTTTTCGGATTGCATCGTGCAGCGTTATTGATGCATGATTATGATTTAAATGATGTCTCGGATAAATTATTAAATTATCTTAAAGAAACTTCTGTAGATTCAAAAACTCAGGGTGTTTACTGGAAGCAGAATCTTGATGATTGGGGTTGGTTTAGCTCAAAAGTAGTGAATCATGCAGGAGCTTTGGAAGCCTTTAATAAATTAAAACCAAACGATCAGAAATTCATTGAAGACATGAAAATCTGGTTGATTACTCAGAAAGAGGTCAATTCATGGGGAAGTTCAAGAGGAACTTCGGAAGTTATTTTTACGATTTTAAATTCAGGAAAATCGTGGACGACATCAGAAAGCGACAAAGCAACCATCATTTGGGGCGGAAAAGAACTGAAACCTGAAACTCAGGCAACAGGTTATGTGAAATCTGCTGTAAAAACAGATGTTTTAGATAAAGATTTAGCGACTGTTACCGTAACAAAACCAGGTGCAGGAATTGTGCAGGGAGGTTTATTCTGGCAATATTATGAGGATTTGGATAAAATAAAATCTTCTGAGAATTATATATCAATTTCAAAAGAATTGTACAAAAAAATCAAAACAGTAAATGGTGAGGAACTGCAGAAAATCTCTTCTGAAACACCATTGAAAGTTGGTGATAAAGTGACGGTGAGAATGATTCTGAATACCGACAGACCAATGGAATTTATTCATATCAAAGATATGAGAGCCGCAGGATTTGAGCCTTTAAATGTTATTTCAGGTTATCAGTGGAAAAACAATCTGGGATATTACCAATCTACGAAAGATGCATCTACCAATTTCTACATTCAATATATGCCGAAAGGAAAATATGTTTTTGAGTACGATTATGTGGCTAATGCTTCAGGAAAATTCTCTAACGGCATTACTACGATCCAAAACTATTATGCTCCGCAGATGAATAGTCATACAAAAGGAACAAATATTGAAATTTCGGAATAGTTTTTACAGAATGAAAAAGCCGGCTCATGAATTCATGAACCGGCTTTTTTATGATCTCTTTTATTCAATTGCGACAGATTGGGTATAATTGGCAAAGGCCTCTTCAAGACTTGAAAATTTACCTTTAAATTCTTCAATATTAGAATCCTGAATGATATTTCCTTTATGAATAAGGATCACTCTTGTACAAAGTGCTTCAACTTCCTGCATAATGTGTGTTGAAAGCAAAACCGTCTTTTCTTTTCCAATTTCTTTTACTACATTTCGTATTTCAAGAATTTGGTTAGGATCCAGTCCGTTTGTTGGTTCATCCAGGATCAGCAAATCAGGCTGATGAATGATGGCCTGTGCCAAACCTACTCTCTGCTTGTAGCCTTTAGAAAGCTGACTTATTTTTTTGTATTTTTCAGGTGTAATTCCTACAAGGTCAATAACTTCATCTATTCTGGAATGGGAAATTTTATGAATATCAGCAACAAACTGCAGATATTCTTTTACATACATTTCCAGATAAAGCGGATTGTTTTCGGGAAGAAAACCTATACTTTTTTTAGATTCAATTTCATTGTCGGAGATGTTTTTTCCGTTAAAAATAATTTCACCTTCATCAATTTTCAATGCGCCAACAATAGATTTCATCAGGGTAGATTTACCTGCTCCGTTGGGACCCAGAAGACCAATGATTTCATTTTTGTCAATAGAAATATTAATGTTGTTAAGAGCGGTCTGCTCACCAAATTTCTTTGTTAGATTGATAACCTGAAGTGACATATTGTAAAAATATTTTAGCAAAAATATAAATAAAAAAACTCATTCCGGCAGAATGAGCTTATTATACTGAGAACAAAACTTTTATTTTCTTGTTTTTTTTGTTTTTACAGGGGTTTTTGCAGGCTGAGACTGCTCAGGAGCTGTATTCTGAACCGTATTATTAGGAGTACTGGTTACCGGATTTACAGCAGGTTGCTTTACAACAGCTTTTTTGTACATGTTTTCCTTTGTAGTACCGATGCCGAAAATTTTATCTATCTGCTTTTTATTCAGAAACTGAGATTTGCCTACATACTTTTTATTCTTGTTAATATACTGTATAAACTGCATGGTTGGCTGTCCGTAATTCTTTTCAAAGTGCAGTTCGATAATATCATTGGGAAGTTCCAAAGTTATATTTCCGGTTGGCTCATCAATAAAACCATCGCTGATCATTTTATAAAGATCGCTCACATCGCCGTTCACATCATTAAATGAAAAAGACCTGAAAGTATTAAGATTGCTGGTATTAATATCCTGATAATTGAATGTAAATCTATTTTCTTTTTTATAAAGACCTACAGAATTTTCTTTGCCTATCTCTACTAAAGTTTCATTTTTAAGTACTTTTATTTGAGAAAAAGCCAGAAACCCTATACAAAAAGTGAAAAGTAAAATTATTTTTTTCATGTGGTTTTAAATTTAATCGTTTGGTATATAATTGCCAATGTACAGATAAAAACAGCAATCTACCAATTTTCTTGCTGCAAAAATAATGTTTTTTTTAATTTAAATTTAAAACGAACCTTGAAGCTAAAGTTAATTTTCAGTAAAAAAGTTGTAATAATATCTTAAATAAAGTGTGTGATTTACATTTTCTTTAAATACTGTAGACAATTTTTATTTTTCTTTAAAATTACATTTAAATCCGCAACATTGTTTTATTGATGATGACCGGCTGTTATCATCTGTAGTGAAGATTTTATTTTTTTGTTTTGACTATTGCTGAAACCAAGCAGATAGACAGTGATCTTAAAGTCTTTTTTTCTGCTTGTATTAATTCTTAAAGTAAGTTTTGTTATTCCGTAGTAAGAAGATACTTTGTAATTGCAGATACTTGATTGAGGCAGTTCTATATAGGGATGATAAAACTTCTTAAACGTAAACGGATGATATTTTCTTATCGTTACACAACTTCCGGATACTTCATAGGTGACACTCTGAATATGCCATATTAAAAACATCATTGCTGCACAAAATGCCGCAATAATAATATACGAGGTTGATTCGCGAGAAATGAAGACAACCGCTAATGAAAGCAAAAAGGTGAATAAAATCACAGCACATACTAAACAACGGGTAAATCCGTAATTGGTAATTTTCATATTCAAGATCAGTTTTTTAGTTTAATTAAATAAATCAAATAATGAATTTAGGTTGAAATTATAAATTCACTTTAAGTTATTTGATGTACAAATTTAACTATTTGTTAACAATTTTCTTTATATGAGGCATTGAATTATTTTTATTGTGGTAAAAATTTAAAAAATTTTACAGATTTATATTGCAAGTTATTGTTTATCAGGTTTTTATTTTCTTTTATTGTGTCCATAAATATGTAATAAAAATGTTCTTTTTTAAGCTGTATTATGATAAAAAAACTCCAAAAATTCAACTTTTCGGAGTTTTAAAATTTATCATTTATCCAAACACTTTCTTGGTATAAACTTTAAAATAACAAATTTTGAATCTTTTCTCTATTCCTTGTCATAGAAAGACTCCGGCTTCTGCTTTTGCGCCAATTCTTTTAAAGATGTATAAACAAATATGTTGTCTCAGTTAGATCTCATTTTTGATAATGATCTAATGATTTTTTAACTTGCTTTAATGATTTGTGAAGTATTACATACAACTCTTGAAGTTGAATTATTTGATTTGATAAATTTCGTTAGTAATGATTATTGGTTGGGAATATGGTATCAATGGGAAACGGCTTTGTGAAGGCGGGGCTTTGATTACCAAATGGTTATATAAAAACTGCCCTGAGAAAAAACCATTTTCATTTTTCAAAAATTACAAAAAGTAAAAAAACGAAATGGTTTTTTGCGACTGTAAATGACAAAAAGTTCAACGAAAGGGAACTTCAGCCCCGTTTTTGCAAAACCGATGTTATCTGCAGACATATTTTTTATACTGGTCCGTAACAATTATGAAAATCAAAAATGTTTTTGCGGATAAAAATGCAAAAATCTTTCAATTTATATCTTCACCACTGCTTTTGCAAACCGATGTTATGTGTAGTATTTTAATTCGGATTGAACTTAATATTAAAATTCCTTAAATAATCCTCTATTGGTTCCAATCCCATTTCTTTTCTTCTTTCGTTCACAGTTTTAGGATTTTCTAATTCATACAATTTACCATTTTCTATTTGTGAACCATATATTTGGGGGTTTCCTTCGTCCATTAAAATCCTATCTTTCATCAATGCGTATTGTTGTTTAGATAAGTCTCCATTTTCAACCGCTTTCTCTATTTGTGGAAAATACTTTTTTCTGATTTCTTTAGTACTATGTTGCAGCCCCAGCCAGATTGCATCCATTTGTTTTTGACCTACCTGCTTTAATGTTGGCATACCACACTTTTCAATAATACTAATCACTAATTCTTGATTCCTATGATCTTCTTTAGCGAATTTGATGAAGTCATTTGATTTTCTTATCCGTTGGTCACTTTCTAAAACTTCGCTCAAAATTTGAACTCTTTTGCTGCAATCGACTTCAATAATATCTACTGAACCTACATAGACAAATTTATCCCTCTTCATATAAAGGAATATTAATATTATTAAAACAAGTGCGGTTAATATGCTAAATAAGGTTTTTTTCATTAAATTTAAATTTTGAGTTTTTGTTTAAATTTTTATTATGATTTTCAGTATTTTATGTGGTTTTTTGGATGTGCTTGCAGGTAACATCTAAATTACGCATAGCGTCAATTTAATTTACATGATATTCGCCAATACAATTTGTGTTTTTTATTTTATTATAGTTATTGTATATTGATTGTTAATGTTTTATGAAATGTTTTGAAGAAAATTTTTTGAATTAACGAATGTTGTAAATTTTTGGTTATTATATACAATAATGAAATATTCTCAGATATTTTACCATAAGAAAAATTCAAAGTCCCCTTGATTTTAAGCAAGGGGAACTTTGAATTTGTTTATCCAAATGCTCTCTTCAGGAGGCTCTCTACCTTCGGTTCGCTGCCTCTGAAATTCTTGTACAATTCCATCGGGTCTTTGGTGCCGCCGGAAGAAAGTAGAACTTTATATTTTGCAGCAATTTCCGGATTGAAAATTCCATTTTCCTTAAAATATTGAAATGCATCTGCATCCAAAACTTCTGCCCATTTGTAAGAGTAATACCCCGCAGAATATCCACCCTGAAAAATATGTGAAAAACTTGGGCTCATTGCGGTTTCAGGATTTGCAGGATACAATTGGGTGGCTTTTGTATATTCATCCTCAAATTCTTTTACACTTTTATTCTCCAACTCTTCAACTTTGGTGTGGTAATTCATGTCCAGCAATCCGAAGCCAAGCTGTCTTAATGTCTGATAACCTTCCATAAAGTTTTTCGACTGTGCGATTTTCTCAATTTTTTCGTCCGGCAAAACTTCTCCTGTTTTATAATGTTTTGCGAAGGCTTTTAAGAATTCAAGTTCGTAGCAGAAATTTTCTAAAAACTGCGAAGGCAGTTCCACAAAATCCCATTTTACAGAAGTTCCTGAGAGGGTAGGGTATTGTGTATCTGCCAACATTCCGTGAAGGGCGTGACCAAATTCATGAAATAAAGTTGTTACCTCCTGAAATGTCAGTAAACTCGGAGTGTCTTTTGTAGGTTTGCTGAAATTACAAACAATGGAAATATGCGGACGGGAATTTTCGCTGTCTTTCTGATACTGATTTTTATAACTCGTCATCCAGGCTCCGGCTCTTTTGCCTTTTCTCGGGAAATAATCTACATAAAGTAAAGCTTTGTAGCTGGTTGATGATTGTTGGCTGTCAGTCTGAGCGGAGTCGAAGACTTCTTTCACCTCATATACCTTTACATCTTCATGATATTTCGGGATGTCGTTTCTTTCTTCAAAAGTTAATCCGAAAAGTTGCTTTGACAATCCAAAAACAGCATCCTGAACCTGATCTAAAGGAAAGTAAGGTTTTAATTCCTCATCATTAAGATCATATTTTGCTTTACGCAGTTTTTCAGCATAAAAAGCGTGATCATAACCTTGCATTTCTTCAATTCCGTCTGCTTTTGCCAGAGATTTTAATTCTTCAATTTCTTTATCAGCATAAGGTTTTGCTTTGGTTAAAAGTTCGTTCAGAAAATCAATAACTTTTGTCGGAGATTTTGCCATTCTTTCTTCCAAAACATACTCTGCGTAGTTTTTGTAACCTAATAATTCAGCTTTTTGCTGCTTTAGATTCAGCAATTCTTTAATTAGATTCTGATTGTCAAACTCACCGCCGTCAAAAGATTTTTTTCCGTTTGCCAAAGCAATTTCCTTTCTCAGCTCACGGTTTTCAGCGTAGGTCATAAACGGAATATAACTTGGATATTGCAATGTTACCACCAAACCTTCCAGATTTCTTTCTTTGGCTTCTTCTGCATATTGTTCCAGAATGGCTTCCGGAATTCCTGCAAGATCTTCTTTGTTCGTAATATGTTTAAAATAGTTGTTGGTAGAAGCCAGAACATTCTGCCCGAATTGTAAAGATTTTAAAGATAAATCCATATTAATTTTTTTTAATTTTTCTTTGTCTTCTTCATTCAGTAAAGCGCCGCTTCTTACAAAACCTTTATACGTTTCATTCAAAAGCATTTGCTGTTCTCCGTTGAGATTGTATTTTTTTCTTTCGTCGTATACTTTTTTGATTTTATTGAAAAGTGCTTCATTTTGAGAAATTTTTGAAGAATACTCTGTTAAGATCGGGGAAACTTCCTGTGCGATCTGCTGTATCTCGTCGCTTGTTTCTGCCGAATTTAAATTGAAAAATATATTGGAAACTACATCCAGTTGTTCTCCCGAGTAAGCCAAAGCTTCAATTACATTTTCGAAAGTTGGTTCTTCCGGATTATTGATGATAGCATTGATTTCTTCTTCCGACTTCTGAATCAATTCCTTAAAAGCAGGAAGATAGTTTTCGTTTTTAATCTGGTCAAATGGTGCTGAATGATATGGTGTGGTAAATTTTTCAGTTAAAATATTCATATGCTGAGTTTTATTTAATGTAAATGTAAAAATTCTGATGAATCGACAGCGATATTGTTCAAAAATAATACCCTAAAGATAAAATGTGACAAAAATGCTTTATCTTTAATATCTTGTCATAAGCGAAGTGGAAATATGGCTGGAATGGCTAATTTTGAACAGATAAATGATAATGATTTAAAAATAAACTAAATTTCTATAACCATGAAAACAATTTTAAAGGCTTTTGGCGTAATTGCTCTTTTAATCATTGTTTATGTCGTAATTGCTTTATTGGCTTTCGGCAATAACTATCATTATGAAAAATCTATGATGATAAATGCACCAAAAGAAAAAGTGTGGCAGCAAGTCAGTTCTATGAAGGCTTTCAATCAGTGGAATCCGTGGATGAAGCTGGATCCGAATATGAAAATAGTCTATTCGGGAAGTGAAGGTCAGGTTGGTGATAAATATTGTTGGGACAGCAAAAATGATGATGCGGGAGCAGGATGTCAGGAAATCAGAGACTTGATTGAAAATCAAAAGCAGAAAACAGAAATGATTTTCCAAAGACCCTTTGCGGGACAGGCAACATCAGAAATTATTCTGTCATCCGAAGGTAACGGAACCAAGGTAACTTGCACGATGGATACAGAACAGGAAACCTGGATGAAAATCATACGCCCGATGATGGATTACCAAATGGGGAAATCCTACGAAGAAGGTTTGAATAACCTCAAAACCTTAGTCGAAAAATAAGATTAACATATTATTTCAAAGAACTGTTTTCAAATTCTGAAAGCAGTTTGTGTTTTCATTTAAATTAAAATATTATCTTTATGTAAAGATTATGATACATGGAGAAGACGGCATATGAAAAAAATAACATAAGAAATTATGTAAAAAATGTGATTGCTGAAAAGATTGAGAAACTAAAAAACTTTATAGAATTTACATTAGAAGCAAGTCGCGACATCAAAAAAACTCCAAAATATGACAGCATGAGAGAGGAAATGCAGGAAGAAATTTATCAGATGCAGCGTCAGTTGGGAGCTTTAAATGATTTAAAAAGAAATATGGCTAAGGTTCTGAACAATTCTACTGAAAGAGTTCAGCTGGGGTCTCTGGTGATTACCAATAAAGCAAGATTTTATATTTCTGTTTCTTTGGGGGAATTTTTCTTTGAGGGAGACCGTTTCTATGCGATTTCCTCCGAAAGTCCAATGGCAAAGAAAATGATGGGAATGAAATCAGGTGACGAATTTACATTGAATAAAATCCATCAGAAGATTGTTGAGGTTTTGTAGAGTGAAAAAGTAAGATGTGAAAGTAAGAAGTAAAAAGTAAAAAGTAAAAAGTAAGTTTTTAATAAACATCCGTATATAGTTTTCGTAATCTGGCTTTTTCGCTATTTTTGTTAGATGAATAAAGCAGACGTTTTAAAAGAAATCATAGAGCAAAGAAGAAGTATATTTCCGAAAGATTATTCAGATACGGCAATTTCGCAGGAAATTCTTGACGAAATTTTGCATTCCGCTACATTGGCTCCGAATCATAAGCGTACCAAACCTTGGCGTTTCAAAATATTCCGTGGAAAAGAAAAAGCAAAACTGGCTTTGGAAATGCAGTCGATTTATAAGGTAACGCAGCCCGAACAACTTTTTTTAGAAAAAAAATACAATGATATTGGTTTTAAAATCAACAAAGCAGATGCTGTTTTTTCCATTGTAGTCAATTTTAGCGGAATGGTTCCGGAATGGGAAGAAATTGCCGCAGTTTCCATGGCGGTTCAGAATATGTATCTTACCTGTACAGCAAACAATATTGGCTGCTATTGGAGTTCTCCAAAGCTTGTTGACCACTTAAAAGAATCCTTAACAATTCATGAAAATCAGAAATGTCTTGGGCTTTTTTATATAGGAAATTTAGAATAATCTATTCAGGCAATATTATTTTGCGACAAATTACCTTTAAAATATTAAATTTGCCAATCAAAAGCGAATAGCAATTTGCTATGCGCCAAAAGCTATATACAATGACTTCACAAGAAATAAGACAGCAATTTTTAGACTTTTTTAAAAGCAAAGGACATTTGATTGTTCCATCTGCGCCCATCGTTTTGAAAGATGATCCTACTTTGATGTTCTCCAATTCAGGGATGACGCAGTTCAAAGATTATTTTTTAGGATATAAAGAGCCAAAAGCCTCAAGAATTGCCGATACGCAGAAATGTCTCAGAGTTTCCGGAAAGCATAATGATCTGGATGATGTAGGTCGTGATACTTATCACCACACGATGTTTGAGATGCTGGGAAACTGGTCTTTTGGTGATTACTTCAAAAAAGAAGCGATTGACTGGGCTTGGGAATTGCTGACGGAAGTTTATAAAATCCCGAGAGAAAATCTTTACGTAACCATCTTTGAAGGTGATGAAAAAGAGAATCTTGAACGTGATAACGAAGCCTATAATTACTGGAAAGCACACATTTCTGAAGACAGAATCATCAACGGAAATAAAAAAGATAATTTCTGGGAAATGGGAGCGAGCGGACCTTGCGGACCTTGCTCTGAAATCCACGTTGATCTGAGAAGTGAAGAAGAAAAAGCGAAAGTTTCAGGACTGGAGTTGGTAAATAATGATCATCCTCAGGTCGTTGAAATCTGGAATCTGGTTTTTATGCAGTTCAACAGAAAAGCAGACGGTTCGCTGGAGAATCTTCCTGCCAAACACATCGACACCGGAATGGGATTTGAGCGTCTTTGTATGGCGTTGCAGCAGAAAGAATCCAATTACGATACGGATGTTTTCACGCCTTTGATTGCTAAAGTTGAAGAACTTTCAGGTAAAAAATATACCGGAATTTTAACTGATGAGAAAGACATCGCCATTCGTGTGGTGGTAGATCACATCAGAGCAGTTTCTTTTGTGATTGCAGACGGACAGCTGCCTTCCAATGGAGGAGCCGGTTATGTGATCAGAAGAATTTTGCGAAGAGGAATTTCGTACGCTTATCGTTTTTTAGACCGGAAAGAGCCGTTCCTTTATCAATTGGTGGCTGTTCTTCAGGAGCAGATGGGAAAATTTTTCCCGGAATTGGAAAAACAGGGAACTTTGGTTACGGAAGTGATTAAAAGTGAAGAGGAATCTTTTTTAAGAACTATTGAAACAGGTTTAATCAGAGTAGAGAAACTGATTCAGCAGACGATTGCTGATGGTAAAAAAGTATTGCCAACCGAAGAAGTTTTCGAATTATATGATACGTATGGTTTCCCTGATGATTTAACGAGAATTATTGCTGAGGAAAAAGGATTAACGATTGATGAAGCAGGATTTGAGCAGGCTTTGAACGAACAAAAACAGCGTTCAAAGGCAGATTCGGCTCAGAAAGTGTACGATTGGGTAACTTTGGAAGAAAAACCGGAAAACTTTGTGGGTTACGATAAAACGGAGTCTGAAACCTACATTACAAGATACAGAAAAGTAGAAAACAAAGACGGAGAATTTTATCAGGTCGTGTTGAGCGAGTCGCCTTTTTATCCCGAAGGTGGTGGACAAATCGGTGATAAAGGCATTCTTGAAAATGCCGTTGAAAGCTTTGAGGTTTTGGAAACCAAAAAGGAAAACGGATTGATTATCTCTTTAATCAACGGGCTTCCGAAAGATGCCGGTGCTGTTTTTTATGCTAAAGTGAATGCAGCTGAAAGAAAAAATTCTCAGGCAAACCATTCAGTGACGCATTTATTGCACGAAGCATTAAGAGAAGTTTTGGGAACACACGTGGAGCAGAAAGGTTCATTTGTGGGTCCGGATTATCTTCGTTTCGATTTTTCACATTTCAGCAAAATGACGGAGGAAGAATTGAAGCTGGTTGAAGATAAAGTGAATGCGAAAATAAAGGAAAGTATTGCGTTGCAGGAATTCAGAAATATTCCGATTCAGGAAGCTTTGGACAGAGGTGCAATGGCTTTGTTTGGCGAAAAATACGGTGACAGTGTAAGAATGATTCAGTTCGGAACTTCAATGGAATTGTGTGGCGGAACGCACGTAAAAAATACCAGCGAAATCGGTCATTTCAAAATTGTATCCGAAAGCTCTGCGGCAGCCGGAATCCGAAGAATTGAAGCGATTTCAGGAGACAAATCTGCAGAATATTTCAAAAACTTAGAAAAACAGATCACTGAACTTTCTCAGATATTAAAATCTAAGGATATTGTTAAATCTATCGAGAAATTGATCGAAGAAAACACTTCACTGAAATCTGAAGTAGAAGCGTTCAAAAAAGAGAAAGCAAAAGGCGAAATTGGCGACTGGAAAAATGCTTACGAACAAAAAGGCGACAAGCAGCTTTTGGTGAAGAAAACGTCGTTGGATGCAGCTTCGGTAAAAGATATTGTCTTCCAGCTGAAAAGAGAAATCCCGACTTCGGTTACCGTGATTCTTTCTGATGCAGACGGAAAACCGATGATTACGGTGGGCGTTTCCGATGATTTGGCTGCGAATTACCAAGCCGGAACGATTGTAAAAGATCTGGCAAAAGAAATCCAGGGCGGCGGCGGCGGAAATCCGGGCTTCGCAACAGCAGGCGGAAAAAATCTTGATGGTCTGGAAAATGCGTACCAGAAAGCGTTGACTTTGTAAGAGAAGTTTGCAATAAATTTATGTATAATCCCTTTCAGTTTTGGAAGGGATTTTTATTAAAACTTTGCTGTAGATTAGTTTTTTGTTTGTAATAAACTTCATATAATTTGATAAGAATATATAGAGAACTATTTTTGTTTAAATCCTTCCATTAATGCAGAATTTTCAATTTCAGTTTTTAAAGATTCCATAATTTCTTGAATCTCTTTAAACATAATTTGATAAGTATTAAAATCAACTCTCAAATAATCACCGTGAGCAATGTTATTTCTTGCATCAACCAAGTCATTGATCAAACTTTCATATGCTGAAAATTTCGATTCGTTAATTCCAATTATAAATAATATTTCTCTAAATATGTTATATTTTAAGTTAGATTTAGTTTGGATAACATTTGTTGTTAAAATATTTGAATTTTTATCAAGTTCATTAATTAAAAATTCAACTGTTTTTGATTTTTCCTCAATATTTTTAATTTCTAAATTTCCTATTTTTTTTGATAATGATAGTGCTATAAATTGTGGTCTTAATTCTTTATGTTTTAAATATTTTTTTGCAACATATTCCAAATATATTTCAGTTGACTTTTTCACAAAGCCTTCCCAGTGTGCGTACAGAATAGGAACTGAAAATCTCAGTGAAGCACTTTGTTTTGGACTTGGAGTTTCAGGAACATAATCATTAATTATTTTCAATTCCTTTCTACGCCAAGCATAATCTTCACCGATAAGATTGCTTAATTGATCATAGGTATATGCTCTTTTTGCCATTATTTTGCAAAATATTGAATTGAAAATGGTATTAATTTGGGTATTCTACTTTTTGCATTTGACCCTGATCCAGATGTTTGGTTATAAGTTTCCTGTTCATATAACTTTTGAATTTTATCAATAAGAATATTATCATCGGTTGGAAAATTATAATTTGAAATGTTTGATGCTACACCTACAGAGATTGCTTCAAATGCAGATTCTAAAAATTTTCCTTTAAAATCATTTCCACTAAACTTTTTAAAGGCTTTTTCACTTAATATTCTGTTCAAAGTAGAGAAGGTTAAATCAAAATTTTCTTTAACTAATTTAAAGTTCAGATTTTCACTATTTAGTATATCTTCATTAATATCGTCAAGAAAATCTCCAACATCTTTTTTGTGATTATATTTATAGTAAGTTAATGCTATAAATCGTAATAATAGTTCCATATGATATTGTTCTTCATATAATCTATCTGATAAAGATAACGTTTCAAGGAAATTTGAGTTGGTAGCCATTTCATTAAACCAATTATATTTGTCGGGATTTATCATCAACATAACATTATTTCTAACTTCTTGATTTGAAGCATTAGAACCTCCAGTATTAAGTCTTTGGAAGACCTCAAACTTAGCACGTTTATCAGACTCACTTAATATTATCGTTAGATGAATTTTTGCTCTCTTTATAGCTAATTTCAATCCTTGCGGCAACTCTTTACTTTCATTATCATTTTCCCATTTAAAACCTTCTAAACTAGGGATATACTTTGTGCCTTCTAATGTTAATGGATCAGAATCTCTTAGCACACCAAATAACTGCAATATAGTTGAAACCCTTTGTAGACCGTCTACTAATTCCCATATTCCAGTTTCATCCTGATAAACAAAGATCGAAGGAATGGGTATGCCTAAAATTATTGACTCAATAAGCTTGACTTTTTGACCATGAGACCATCTGAAAAGCCTTTGATATTCTGGTCGTATAATTATTTCATTGTTTTCGTACAAATTAACAAGTTCTCCTATTGACATTGAATAACTGTCAGTCTTAAAACTAGTTCTTCTTTCTTCAATTTGCCTGTTTAGCTCTTCCATTTTCTTCTTTAGGTTATTAGTTACAATTAGTGTTTATCTAAATATTTTCATAAAGATAAAAAAAACTATTAAAACAGTTTAATTCAATACTAAAAGAAAATTATTTCAACATTATAGTATTTTTCTTAATACAAATTACTCGAAATGATAAAGCTTCAAAAAAACAACACAAACCCTTAAAATCTCTTAAATAAAATTTAATTTATCAATCATTCGGGAATTGAATAAAGTGGAAATCAACAGTATTGAATTGATAGCCAACAGATTTAATTTTTAACAAAAGTTTATATTTTCTGCTGTAGTATTGTAACTTTCTTATCAATAGTTTTGTCTTATTAATAAAAACTATATGACAAAACTTTTATCTCCATTATTTTTACTGTTGGGTATTGTGATCTTTGGTCAGAGTCAGATTAAAGTAATCAGCAAAAACAGCAAAAAGCCGATAGAAAATGCGGCGGTCTATTGTGAGGATGAGCTTTTGGGCAAAACCAATTACGAAGGCGTGCTGAATTTTAAAACCAAATGTAAAAAGGTTGAAATTTTAGCCAACAATTTTGAAGATGAAACAGCAGATGTAAAGAAAGCCATGGAAGTGATGCTCAAACCATCGTCTGAAAAAATGAGCAATATCGACAAAATTATCATTGCTGATAAAAGCGATCCCAAAGCGCTGAAAATTCTGGACGAATTCAATAAAAGAGAAAAAGAAAATTCTCCCAAATCATTAGATTCATATCAATTTAAATCGTACACCAAATTTTCTATTGATGTAGACAAAGATTCTGTAGATATTTTTAAAAATTTCATTATCAGCCGGAAAGATTCTCTTTCAAAAGTTGAAAAGAAGCAGGAGTTTAAAAAGAAAAGTGAAGAAAAAGATTCTTTAATTGGTGAAGATTTTCTGAATGCGGCAAAAGACAGCCAGATGTTTTTGTGGGAAAAAGCGACAGAATACAAATATTCTCAAAAGTTTGGTGATAAAACGAATATCATAGACAACAGGATGTCAGGTTTTAAAAATCCGATCTATGAAGCTTTGGCAATCAATATTTCTAACCTCAACAGAACGCCGAGGCAGCTGAGACCCGAAAACAGAAAGCTGTTTAATTTTTATGTTACAGACACGATCCAGATTGACGGACGAGATACTTTCGTGATCAAGTTCAAAGAAATTACCGACAAAAAAAGGCAGAACCCGAGAAAATTTAACGGGAAAATTTATATTGACAGTCAGACTTTTGCGCTCAAAAAATTTGAAAGCATCAGTAAGAAAATCAATGAAGGAAACATAGTCTCGGTATGGAAACCAATTAACAACAAATGGTTTCTTGCCTATGAAGATATGAAAGTAAAAATGGGTGACCAGACTTTTAATATTTCCAAAAAAGACAGCGTAAAAACCGATACTTTAAAGAAAGGTCAGTATCTGAGCGATAGGAAAAAATACCATCAAAAGACATTCGGAAATTATCTTTATGTAAAAAACAGGTTTTTTGATTACGAAATCAATCCCGAGCAAAAAGCTTCCGAATTTAAAGGTTATTCGCTGGAAATGAGAAATTCTGACGGCAGTCTTTTGCAGCAATACAGAACCGACAGTCTTACGGCAAGAGAATCCGCAACCTACACCAATATTGATAATTTTGTAGAAAAGCATGAGTTTGAGAAAAAATTAGGATTTTTAACTCAGCTGGTGCGTGGAAACATCCGCTATAAAATGATTGATTTTGATCTCACTAAACTTATTAGTTATGATAAATACCAAGGTCTGCGTTTAGGAGCAGGAGTAAAACTGAATGAAAAATTCAGCAAAACCTTTTCTCCGGACGGATATTTCGGATACGGTTTTAAAGATCACCGCTGGAAATACGGTTTGGGACTTGATGTAAAACTGTCTTCCAAAAGAACTTCAGTTTTCAGAGTAGATTATGTGGATGATGTTTTTGCAGCAGGCAGATTCAGCAATACGATGTGGGATATGATGATGAAACTTTCGGATATCAATCTGGATCTTCACAACGCCAATTTTTACAGAAATCAAAAATGGGGAGCATCTTATCTGTATGATATTTCCAATTCACTCACGATGAGAGTTGCTGTGAATAAAGAAAAACAGAAAGTGTTGTTTGATTATCAGTATAGAGACCTGGGAAACAGTTTTGATAATGTAAGCACGACGTTGTCTTTCAAGTATTCTCCTAATGATAAAAACATTATGACGCCTAGCGGAAAATATACCTATGAAAAAAGATTTCCGCAGTTTTTTGTGAATTTTGAAAAAGGATATAATGCTTTAGGCGGTGAGCTGGATTATCAGAAACTGGATGCCTTAATCGTTCATCAGTTCAGAACTAAATTAGGTTATACTAATTTGAAACTTTTCGGGGGAATATCATCTGGAACAGCTCCGATCTGGAAAAACTTTGAAATTGCGGGACAAACCGAAAGAGGTTTGGATCATTGGTACTCAAGCATCAGTACACCATCCAATTTAGGGTTTGCCACCATGCCTTCGGGAACTTTCTTTGCCGATAAATTTGTGGCGTTTAAAGTTTCTCAATACCTTCCTTTCAGATTCAGAACATTAGGGAAAAGATATTCTAATATTGAGCTGGAATATCAGGCGGCTATCGGAGATTTCAAAAACAGAGGAGATCATCAGTTCGATTTTATACCGCTGGATCATTACTATCAGGAAGTGGGACTGATTTGGAACCGGTTTTTGGGAAGGAATTTCGGAGTTGGGTTTTCTTACCGCTTAGGACATTATCAGACATCAGAATTTAAAGAGAATTTTGGCGTGAAACTACGCTTTAATGTTCTTAACTAAATGATAAAAACAGAGACTGCGGTTTCTGTTTTTTTATACATGCTTTGAAGAAGTTCGGTTTTTAAATCTGAAAAGAACGGATAAATTATTCTTGATTTGTAAGTCTAAATAATTTTAAGAAAGATTAATTAAAAAAAATAACAGGCTCTTAGTTTCGCTAAACTTTTATGACAATATAAATATTACTACTTTTGACAAGCATTTTTGTATGAAAAAGGGAATCTCTGTCATATTTCTGTTGGTTTTTATTTTTGGTTTTTCACAATCAAGCATTACCGTTTTCAATGAAGATGATTATAAACCGATTGCTGATGCAGAAATTTTCTGTAACAATATTGTCTTAGGTAAAACTGATGCTCACGGTTTTTTGGAGTTTAAAACAAAATGCAGAGATATACAGATCAAAGCCGGCGGATTTTATACGGAAAATATTGCGGTAGAAAAATCAATGAGCGTTTCCCTGATCAGGAATTCATCCAGAATTACGGCAATAGAAACCGTGATACTTCACGATAAAAGCGATCCTGAAGCGTTGGAAATTTTAAGAAAAGTAGAAAAGCTTTTCAAAAGTAATTCTCCCGAAAGCTTAGATTCTTATGCCTATAAATCTTACGAAAAATTATCTTTCGATATAGATCAGGACAGTATTGCAGCCTACAGAAATATATTCAGCAGAAATCTCAGTTTTTTCAGAAAAAATAAAAACGGGGATTCCATCAGCGATCTGTCATCAAAGAAAATTCTTTCCCAAAGCAAACTTTTTCTATGGGAAAGGGCTCAGGAATTTATTTATTCAAAAAAATATGGCGAAAAAATCAATATTCTGGACAATAAAATTTCCGGTCTGAAACAGCCTATTTATGAGCTGATCGCATTACAAAGCAACAGAAATAAGATTCCTGAACAGATCAAACAGGAAAACCGTGGCTTGTACCGTTTTTTTCTTACAGACAGCGTTCAGATTGACGGACGGAAAACTCTGGTGATCAGATTCAGGGAAGCCAATTACAAGAAGCCGATGAAAAGGAGAAAATTCAGCGGAGCTATTTATATTGATGCAGAAACTTTCGGAATCAAAAAAATTGAAAGCACCAGTAAAGAAAAAAATGAAGGATATATTACAAGCAGTTGGGCGTACTTTAATGGCAAATGGTTTTTGGCGGAAGAAAATGTGAAACTCAGGCTCAGCCGTCTGAAATTGGGGAAGGAATACACCAATAATGAAGAAAACAAAGAAGAGAAAAGAAATTTCGGAGCGTATGCATTTCTGAGCTCAAAATATTTTGATTATACTTCTCCCATAGAAGAAAATTCCGCGGACTTTAAAGGATATACTTTTTCCGTAAAAAACACTTCAGGTCATACCTTGGATCTTTATCGTCAGGAACCGCTTTCTGTAAGGGAAGAGAATACATACGCAACCATCGACAGTTTAGGTAAGATTTATAATGTCGACAGAAAAGCCAGAGTTCTGACTGGTTTAATCAACGGTCAGGTTCGTGTAGGAAGCTTTGATTTTGATATTGGTGAGATTGTAAATTACAATTTATCAGAAGGTTTCAGAGTAGGTTTGAAGGGCAAGCTTAATGAAAATTTCAATGCGTATTTTTCACCGGATTACTATTTTGCTTACGGTTTTAAAGATGACCGATGGAAATACGGAATTGGTCTTGATATGAAAGCTTCTCTGGAAAAAAACAACTTTTTCAGGATTGAGTATTATGATGATGTCAATTCTTCGGGTGAATTTTACCGCAGGCTATGGACATTCAGAATGCGGATGATGAATTACGGAAACAATATCAACAATGACAAATTTTACCGGTACAAAGGCGTTTCTTTATCATATCTGAATGACATTAATAATGGTTTGACACTGGCTTTTGCTGCCCGAAGAAATTTTGAAGCGGCGCAGTTTGACTATGATTTTCGGGGAAGAGGAGATGCTTTTGAAAATTTTAATACGCTGGTTACTCTTAAATATTCTCCCAACTCTACCAATATTATGACGCCGCAGGGAAAGTCTTTAATTGACCAGAATTATCCAGAGCTTTATTTTAATTATGAGCAGAGTGTAAAAGTTTTTGGCGGAGATTTCAATTACACACGTTTTGATGCTCTTTTTGCACACAATTTCAAAACCAGATTGGGAAGAACAGGATTGCGCTTATACGGAGGTGTAGTTTTTGGCGAAGCACCTATATGGAAGCATTTTACAATGAACGGACTGGCTTCCCCGAGCCGTGATATTAATTTTAACCTGACTTCCTATCTTGGTTTTGCAACTCTGGAAGGCGGAAAATTTTATAATGACCGTTTTATTGCCTATTATTTGACCCATAAAATACCGTGGTACTTCAAAAGTATAGGGCAGAACGTATCCAGCTTTGATTTTGTGATCCGTGGAACCATTGGTGATATGAAACATCCGGAATACCATGATTTCAGATTCAGAAAACTGGATCGTCTTTATCAGGAAGTAGGTCTGGAATGGAGTAATTTTTTATCTTCGTACTTCAATCTCGGATTTTTTTACCGGGTAGGATATTATACAACCAATAATTTTAAACAGAACTTTGCTGTACAGTTTAAATTAAAACTTCTGGAGTTTTAAAATTCCCCTCCTTTGGAGGGGTGTCAAAAATTCTTAGAATTTTTGACGGGGTGGTTAAAGCCAAACCATTAATCTTAAAAGTAGAATATGAAAAAAATAGAAATAAAAGCCGAGCAGTTTTTTGAATTATTAAGACTTAAAGATACTTCAATGTGGTCTGTATTTGCTCAAATGATTGATGGCGAAGAAAAAGAAATCATTTTTCTGGATGTTGAAGATAAAATTCTGTTCAATTATATACTTCCCGCAAATGCAGAACAGCTGGAAGAAGACAGGAAAGAATTTTCTAAACAGTTTGCCGATAAGATGGCACGTTTCAACTAGCGGTCTGTAATTCCTCATAAACCATATCATTTGCGGCACTTTTTTTGTCAGAAGAAACCTTTGTAAGCATGATGAATGTATGCTTATGAAAAAAGGTTTCTATGAAAAATATTTTTACAATCTTATTTTCTTTATTATTCAGTATCGTTTTTTCGCAGTCAAAAATTGTGGTGAAAAGTGCAGTTGATGAAAGTGCGGTTTCCGGAGCGGTGGTGAAATGCAACAATCAGTTGATTGGAAAAACCGATCAGTCGGGAACTTTAGTTTTCAAAACGAAATGTAAGAAAGTGGAAGTTTCTGCAGCAGGTTTTTACCATGATGATGCGGTAGTAGATAAACTGATGGAAGTTTTTATGACCAGAACAGATGTAAAAACCCGCGAAATTCAAACAGTGGTTCTTCAGGATAAAAGTGATCCGAGAGCATTGGAAATTCTAAGGAAAATCAATGATAATTATAAAGAAAATTCCCCACAAAGTTTAGATTCATATTCTTATAAATCTTATGAGAAAATATCTCTGGATTTTGATGAAGACAGCATTAAGGCATACAGTAATTATATTGCCAACCGGATAGATTCGTTAAAAAATTTACCTCAGCAAGCTATGAAAAAACAGGAGAGACAAGATTCTCTGCAATCAGTCGGGCTGATGAAACTGATGGGCGAAAGTAAAATGTTTCTTTGGGAAAGAGCATTGGAGAATTTATACTCAAAAAAATACGGCGAAAAAACCATTGTTCTGGACAATAAGATTGCCGGTCTGAAAGAGCCGATCTACGAATTGATGGCTTTCCGATCCAACAGAAATCATATTCCGAAAGAAATAAAAGAAGAAAACAGAAATCTTTACCGCTATTATCTCACAGATTCTATTGAGATTGACGGACGTGAAAATTATGTGATCCGTTTTCGTGAAGTTAATTACAAGCAGCCAGTCAATAAAAGAAAGTTTAACGGCTATCTCTATGTAGATAAAGATACCTACGCATTAAAAAAAATTGAAAGCAACAGTAAAATTAAAAGTGAGGGAAGCATCACCAGTATCTGGAAACCCATCAATAATAAATGGTTTCTGATAAAAGAAAATTACAAAATTAAATTAGGTGCAGCCTCGTTTGCAAACAAGGAAGAGTCTGGAAAGAAAACAAAAGAAGAAAAAGAAGCTGAAAAACAGACCAGAAGCCAATTTGGAACGTATGCTTTTGTAACAGCAGATTATTTCGATTTCAAAACTCCTATTGAAGAAAAGTCCCAGGATTTCAAAGGGTATTCTATGGAAGTCGAAAACTCCGACGGGAATATTATCAATCAATACAGAACAGAAAGTTTAACCCAAAGAGAAGAGACAACATACCTAAAAATCGACAGCCTGAGCAGCAGATACAAACTTGATCAGAAAGCAAAGGCATTAACAGGATTGCTGAAAGGTAAAATCAGACTGGGAATGCTGGATTTTGATCTTGCCAGAATTGTTGGATATAACAAATATGAGCATTTCCGTTTAGGTGCAGGCGTGAAACTGAATGAAAAATTCAGCAGATATATTTCCCCGGATGCATATTTTGCTTACGGTATTTATGATAAGAAATTCAAGTTTGGAGCAGGGGTTGATATCCGTACTACGACAGAGAAAAATTCTTTTTTTCGTGCAGAATATTTCAATGATGTAATGGCTGCAGGACGTTTCTCAGAAAATTTATGGAATTTCAGAATGAGAATCATGAATTCCGGTGTTGCACTCAACAACGGAGTATTTTACGGTTATGAAGGCTTTAAACTAAGTTATGAAAATGATCTTACCAACGGATTGACCCTGAATATTGCAGCCAGAAAGTCAAAAGAAGATGCAAAGTTTGATTATAATTATAAAGGTCTGGGTAATGAATTTGATATTACATCATCTATTATCACTCTAAAATATTCTCCTAACTCAAAAAATATTATGACTCAAAATGGTAAATATACTTATGAGCAAAATCTTCCTGAGTTTTATTTTAATTACGAGCAGGGATTCAGGTCTTTAGACGGAGATTTCAATTTCAGCAGGCTGGATGCACTTTTTGTACACAATTTTAAAACCAAATTAGGAGTTACAGGATTGCGTGCCTATGGAGGAATCGTGTTTGGAGACGCACCGTTATGGAAAAATTTTACAATGAACGGATTGGGAAAAGCAAATAGCAGACTCAATTTTAACCTTACTTCCTATCTTGGTTTTGCTACCATGGAAGGCGGAAAATATTATAATGACAAATTTGTGGGAGCGTATCTCACCCACAGATTACCGTGGTATTTTAAAAGTTTTGGCAAAAATGTTTCAAGTTTCGATTTGATCTATCGCGGAATTATCGGAGATATGAAAAACCCTGAATTTCATCAGTTTGATTTTAAAAAATTAAATCATCTTTACAATGAGGTGGGACTGGAGTGGAATAATTTTCTGTCATCCCAGTTCAATCTTGGTTTTTTCTACAGAGTAGGGCATTACAACACAGCCAAGTTCAAAGACAATTTTGCTATTCAGTTTAAACTGAAGTTATTGGGATTTTAGGTTAGAAGCCATTATAGAAACCTTTCGGATTAAGTTATAGTTTTTTTTACTTAAGTTTCAAGAACTCATCAACCGTTTTTCTTGCTTCTGCTACATCGTGTACCCGTAGAATTTTTGCACCTTGTTTTAAAACTTTTAGATGAAGTTTTTGAGTTTCTTCATTGATGTGTAAAGGGGATTTCCCCAATGGTTTATAAATGAAAGATTTTCTCGAAATCCCAATAAGCAAAGGAAACTGACCGAAACCAAAAAACTGTGTTTCATCTATCATTTTCATCTGGTCTTCAACTTTTTTTCCGAAACCGAAGCCGGGATCAAGAATAATATCTTTGATGCCTCTTATCAGTAATTCCTGAATTTTTTTGGTGAAATATAGATTGATCCTCAATGCAATATCATCAAAAATAATTTTTTCGTGCATTGTCTCATAAGTAGGATTTATATGCATTAATATATATGGAAGTTGGGTTTCAGAAACAGCATCCAGCATATTTTCATCAAACTGACCGCCGGAAATATCGTTGACAATATCAATTCCTTCATCATGACCAAAACGTACGGTTTCGGCATAAAAAGTGTCCAATGAGATTAAAGCTTCCGGAAACTTTTTTTTGATTTCGGAAATCACTTTCCCGATTCTTTTTATTTCTTCACCGCTGGTAAGAAATTCTGCTTTTGGTCTGGTAGACTGTGCGCCAATATCAATAATTTCTGCACCCTCTTTCAATAATTTTTCGGTGTGCAGCAAAGCAGATTTTTCATTATTAAACTTACCGCCGTCTGAAAAAGAATCAGGAGTGAGATTCAGAATTCCCATAATTTTTGGAGAAGTCAGATCCAGCAGTTTTCCATTGCAGTTGACTGAATGAAAATTAGAAGACAAAAAAGAATGATTATTATGAGACATCAGTTCAGATGGTTTTATTGAACAAAATTAAGCTAAATAAGGTTATCTCTCAACCAGCTTTTATATTTTAATATTTTTGATGAATTAATTTTAATTTAAAGATTAATTGTATACCACCCCGTCAAAATTTCCCTGAAATTTTCGACAGCCCTCCAAAGGAGGGGAAGTTTAAAAACTTCAAATGCTTAGGCTCTCAAATTTTAAATGATCTAACTCTGTAACCCAATCTCCTGTCTTGAAAAACAAAATTTTGTATCTTTGAAAGATTAAGGAAATGTATGTCAAAAACTTCAGAACAATTTGGTGAAATTATCTCGGAATGCAGAGATTTATTCAGTAAAAAACTTCAGGATTACGGTGCAGCATGGAGGGTTTTGCGCCCAAGCTCAATTACTGACCAGATTTATATTAAAGTCAACAGAATCCGTACTTTACAGATGACGGATGTGAAAATGATTGATGAAAGTGAGGAAGGGGAATTTGTTGCAATCGTCAATTATTCTATCATCGGGCTTATTCAGCTTGAAAAAGGGCTTTCGGATGATTTTAATGAAAATAAAGAAGAAATATTGCAGCTTTACGATAAATATGCCTTTGAAGCTAAATCTTTGATGGAAAAGAAAAATCACGACTACGGCGAAGCGTGGCGGGATATGAGAATTTCATCTATTACGGATTTAATTTATCAAAAAGTTTTACGAACCAAGCAGATAGAAGACAATAAGGGCAAAACTCTGGTTTCTGAAGGTCTGGATGCCAATTACTTTGATATGCTGAATTATGCAGTTTTCTGCCTGATTAAATTTTCGGAACAGACACAAAAACCTGAACCTAAAACCATTTAAAAATGATAAAAAATTTACTTCGCTTTATTATTGCTGTTATTTTCATTCTTTCGGGATTTGTAAAAGCGGTAGATCTGGTTGGCTTTTCTTTTAAAATGGAAGAATATTTTTCGCCTTCTGTTTTCAATATGCCATTTCTGGAAAAATTTGCACTTATTTTTTCTGTAATTGTTGTGGTTTTGGAACTTTTTCTGGGACTTATGCTTTTATTGAAATTGAAGCTCAGATTTACACTCTCTGCATTGATTGCCTTGTGTATTTTCTTCGGATTTCTCACCTTTTATTCAGCTTATTATAATGTAGTCACCGATTGCGGATGTTTTGGTGATGCTATAAAATTTACACCTTGGGAAAGTTTTGTGAAGGATATTGTTCTTTTAGCAGGCTTAATTGTTTTATTCGTGCTCTATAGAAAAGATTTCGTAAAAAAGGATTCATATGGTGCTTACACCGAAAAGCCTGAAAACAATAAGTTTAAATCTGTATTTTTCGGAATTTTCACAGGAATAATGATCTTCATTATGGCTCATGGAATTATCAATGAGCCAATTATTGACTTCAGAGATTACAAAGTAGGAACAGATCTGAAAGCTGAGAAAGAAAAAATCAGCAAGAACCAGTCGGTCTACAAAACTTTTTATTCCATGAAAAACACAAAGACAAATGAAATAATCAGGGTGAATCAGGATGATTATGTGAAAGAATCTAAATATTGGGAAGAGGGCACACCGTGGAAAATAGAAGAAGGGAAAAACGAATCGGTTTTGGTAAAAGAAGGTTACAAATCTGAAATAGCGAAATTTAAAATTGAAGATCCGGCAGGAGTAGATTTAACACAGGAGATCATCAATGCTCCAAAAGCAATTCTTGTTTTTTCATATCATCCAAAAGAAGTATCTAAAGAACTTTTGACTAAAGTAGAAACGAAGGTGAAAGCTCAGAAAGCCAATTTGGTCTACGGAATTTCTACCGATCCTGCTACTTTCAAAATGATCAAAAATACATTGATGGATGGTACGGCTATAAAAACCATTGCCAGAAGCAATCCGTTTGTAGTTGTCTTGGAAAATGGTAAAATTGTAGACAAACAGCCTGCAAAAAACTATGTTGACTAAACGGTGGCTGAATGATAAATTCTCAGTTTTAACTGCGTAAAAATATTAAACATAAAATTAAATATAAAACAATGCATAAATCAAATAAATCAATAGCCGGTTATCATTTGTTAATGATTCTATCTTCTGTAGACGGGGAATTTGCGCCGGAAGAAGGAATGATGGTTCAGCGTTATCTTGCTGATGAATTTCCTTTCAAAATGAATTTGGATAATGAGCTTGAAACTATAGCGTTGCTTCAGCCTGAAGAATGGAAAGACCATTTTGAATTTCATGCACGTTGTTTTCTGGAAGATTCTACGGAAAACGAACGCATTAAGTTTGCTGAGTTTGCAAAATCCTTAATAAAAGCGGATGAGGTAGTAACGGATGAAGAACACACTTTCTACAGACTTCTGAAAAATCTTTGGAAATTGGATTAAAGAAAAAAGCAGGATTAATGTCATTTAAAACAACAATACAATAAACTATGAGAAGAAAAATAGTTGCAGGAAACTGGAAAATGAACAAAAACGTCATTGATGCTCAACAATTGATGATGCAGTTATTAAGCTATAAGAATAACAATGCTGCCAATTGCGAAGTCTGGATCGCACCGCCTTCTTTGTATCTGATGATGGCAAAAGATATTTTTGAAAAAGATGAAGTCGGAGTTTTTTCTCAGGATATGAGTGAACACGAAAGCGGAGCTTACACAGGCGAGATTTCTGCAGATATGCTTGAATCTATTGATGCAGCAGGCTCTCTGATTGGTCATTCTGAAAGAAGACAATATCATGGCGAAACTGATGAAAGCTGCAATAAAAAAGTAAAATTGGCTTTAGATAAAGGTTTGGTTCCTGTTTACTGCAATGGGGAAACTTTAGAGCAAAGAAAAGCAGGGCAGCATCTCGATGTGGTAAAAACCCAGACAGAAACTGCACTTTTCACACTTTCAGCTGAAGAAATCAAAAAAGTGGTGATCGCTTACGAACCGGTTTGGGCAATCGGAACCGGTGAAACAGCAACTCCGGAACAAGCACAGGAAATTCATGCACATATCAGAAACTGTATTGCTGAAAAATACGGACAGGAAGTTGCGGAAGAAATTTCCATTCTCTACGGAGGTTCTGTAAAACCGGATAATGCTAAAGAAATTTTCTCTCAACCGGATATTGACGGTGGTCTTATTGGTGGTGCAGCTCTTAAAGTAGAAGATTTCTCTAAAATTATTGAGGCTTTTAATTAATTCTAAAATAAAAATTACATCAGACAAAAGATGAAAAAATTTTCTCTGCTTTACCTCGCAATTCTTTTGTTTGATGTAATTTATTCTGTATTATATAACGCTTTTCTTACAGATTTTGAAAACCAATACCTTAGGTATCCATTCTATTTCCTTCACTATATAATAAGCACTCCGGCAGTTTTTTTCAATAAGCTTCTGCCGTTTTATCTGCCTTTGCCTTCATATCAGCTGATTCTTATATTTCTTGGAAATGTCTTCTTTCAGACATTATTGATGTACAGTCTTTTTTTTAGAAAAAAGGATCAAAATATAATTAACTGATCAGTTTCATCACTTCAAGAGCTACTTTCAGAGCTTCGGTTCCGTCTTCCAGAGAAACTTCTACATTTTTATTTTCAGTAATAGCTTTAGCAAAAGAATTTAGTTCATCCAAAATAGCATTATTAGGCTGAATGTTTGGATATTCAAATAAAATCTGATTTTTTTCACCTTCCGCATTTTCAATAATCATATCAAATGGAGTTGGATTTTCGGGTGCTTCTTTCATGCGGATTACTTCAGATTTTTTTTCTAAAAAATCAACAGAAATATAAGCATCTTTTTGAAAGAAGCGGCTTTTTCTCATGGCTTTCATAGAAATTCTGGAAGTAGTAAGGTTGGCTACGCAGCCATTTTCAAATTCAATTCTTGCATTCGCAATATCAGGTGTTTTGCTTACTACACATACGCCGCTTGCGTGAATGTTTTTCACAGGAGATTTTACAACACTCAGTAAAATATCCAAATCGTGAATCATGAGATCCAAAACCACAGAAACATCGGTTCCGCGCGGATTAAATTCAGCAAGACGGTGAATTTCAATAAACATCGGATTCTGAATATAATCTTTTGCACCAATAAAGGCAGGATTGTATCTTTCAACATGTCCTACCTGAGCTTTAATAGCATTTTTTCTGCAAAGAGACACAATTTCCTGAGCCTGCTCCAGAGTTTGTGTAACTGGTTTTTCGATAAAAAAGTGAAGACCTTTTTCAATAGCTTTTAATGCATAATCATAATGGTAGATTGTAGGAGTTACAATATCCAGCATTTCAATTTCATTCAGAAGATCATCAAAATTTTCAAAATACCTGTAGCCAAGTTCGGCTTCCAGTTTTCTTCCGTTTTCTGCATCTTTATCGTGAAATCCAATCAGTTGATATTCTGTAGACTCATTCAGAAGTCTTAAATGTATTTTTCCCAAATGTCCGGCTCCTACCAAACCTGCTTTTAACATAGTTTTCAAATTTTTGTAAAGATAATAATTTGTTGATTGTTGTTGGTTGACAGTTATCAGAAATTTGAAAACCTTCAACTAAGGGCAGTCAATAAATAACAAAATTTCTTATTTTTGTGATATGGTAGATTCATTTGTACACAAGGGGAAAAGAAAGAATTTGATTGAATATCTCAGACGGAAAATCGGGATTTCTGACGAAAATGTTCTTGCTGCAATGAATGCTGTTCCGAGGCATCTTTTTATCGAAAGTATTTTTGAAGATTTCGCATACGAAGATCGCGCTTTTCCTATTTTGGCGCATCAGACAATTTCACATCCTTCCACGGTAGCAGAGCAATCAGAACTTCTGCAGCTTAAACCTGGAGAAAAAGTCTTGGAAATTGGGACGGGTTGCGGTTATCAGACGGCAGTTTTAATTGCAATGGAAGCTTTGGTTTATACAGTGGAAAGACAAAAAGATTTGTTTGATTTTTCTAAAAATAAACTTCGTGAAATGAATTTTTACCCAAAGTTTCAGAGTTTCGGAGATGGTTTTGCCGGTCTTCCTACTTTTGCTCCTTTTGATAAAATTATTGTGACCTGCGGAGCTTCAGTTTTACCTACAGAGCTTTTAAAACAACTGAAAGTGGGCGGTAAAATGGTGATTCCTTTGGGGCCGACAGATGAACAGGTTTTGTACAGATTTACCAAAATTTCGCCAACGGAAATTGAAAAAGAAGAATTCGGAGCTTATAAATTTGTTCCGATGCTCAATAATACGAATCAGTAGCGATGATAGATCCTGAAATTAATCAATATAACGAAGGTCAGCAAAGTTCAGACAAAGAGATTTGTTGTTTTCTTGCCGAATTGATTGGTGATGAGCTTTACGAAGCCGAAGGCAAAATCTGGCATTCACATCCGGTCTGGTTTTTAGATGAAAATCCTATTGTCGGTTACAGTAAACAAAAAATGGAGTTCGTTTGATGTTTTGGAGCGGAAAATCTTTTGATGAAGAACAATTGAATAGCAAAGGAAATAAATTTCAGGATGCATCAGTATTTTATAATGATCTGAATGAAATTAATAAAGAAGATGTTATCCGCTGGCTTAGGAAATCAAAAGAAATTCAATGGGATTATAAAAATTTAGTGAAAAGAAAAGGAGAGCTGATTCGTTTAAAATAAAAACTTGTAGGTAATTGGAATCATTTTTGTCTTGTTACTTTCATACCAAAAAAATAGCATTATGGAAGATAATATTAATGAGCAAAACAGAAAACTAAAGGAAATGGATTATAATCCTGGAGAAGATATTTTCAACAGAGAAAAGCACATTCCTTTAGATGGAAATGGAAATCCTATTACCAATCCCAATCATGTAAATGATGAAATGCCTTACGGATTGGATGTTCCGGGAGCCGAAGATGACGATAACTTTGAGCAGATCATCAGCCAGATTCCTGATGAGGAAAACAAGCTGTACAGCAGAAGCGACAATGAAGATGATCATGAAGAAGAAAACGAAGAAATTATTTTTTAATATAATCCCGCAGTTGTAAGCGGGATTTTTCATTTATAGTTTTTGTAATAAGTGATTTTTAGGTAGATTCCAGAAATTAAATTCATTTAAAGACTCAAATAGCAGATTTGAAACGAATTTTCAATTTTCATTCGTATAGTTTTGTATTAAATATTAACTTTGGCAATCTTTGAATTTTATTAATTCAAAATCTTAAAAATGTATGTAATATGAAATTGAAACACAGTCTGCTGGCTTTCGCAGCTCCTCTTCTGATGAACGCACAACAAGTAATGACGCCCGAAATTCTTTGGACTTTAAAAAAAGTCGGAGTTCAGGCAGTTTCTCCGGATCATGCTGCGCTTATTTATAAAATAGGACAAACTGATTTAAAAACAGAAAAGACAAAAAATGAAAATTATTTTTTAAATATTGTTAATCATCAGTCAGCGAAAATTGATTTAGGGAAAAAATCTTTGATTCAATGGGATAAAAACGGACTTTATGCTCAGGAAGGCGAGAAAATTCATCTTTCAAAAGATAACGGAAAAACCTGGACCGAATTTTATACTGTTGGTGAAGTTGATAATATTGTTGTTTCTCCGGACGGAAAGAAAATAGCTTTCAGCAAGCAGGTTTTGGTAGAAAAAGTAATGGGTAAAGACAAATATTCTGATACTCCAAAAACTACAGCGCAAGTTTATACCGATTTGAATCACAGACACTGGGATTATTTTAATGAAGGGAAATACAATCATGTTTTCGTGGTTGATGTTTCTTCGAATGTAGATTCGGCAAAAGATTTACTGGAAAATAAAATGTGGGATTCTCCGCAAAGACCTTTCGGAGGAGCAGAAGATTTTATCTTTAGCCCGGATTCTTCACAGCTTTTATATGTTACAAAACCAAAAAGTGGGAAAGAGTACTCAGCAAGCACAAACACCGATATTTTTGCTTATGATTTAGCTTCAGGAACCACTAAAAGCTTAACTGAATCTAACAAAGGCTATGATGTTAATCCAAAGTTTAGTCCGGACGGAAAGTCTTTGGTTTGGCAAAGTATGGAAAGAGACGGCTACGAAGCCGATAAAAATGACATTAAGCTGATGGACTGGAAGTCTGGTAAAACTTCAAATCTCACAAAAAACTGGGATGAAAGCGTTACCGGTGATGTATTCTGGAGCGGAGATTCTAAATCTATTTATTTTACGGCAGCTTTTAAAGGAACTAAACAACTATTTTCTTTAGATCCTAAAAGTTCAAAAATTCAGCAGATTACTAAAGGAAATTTTGATATTAATGAAATTTTTGCTGATCAGAAACTCTCACTTTTAGTCTCAAAAACAGACATTAATCATGCTTCAGAAATTTATTCTGTAAATCTGAAAAATGGTGAACTGAAGCAGGTTACCGATGCAAACGGAGATGTTTATGCGAAATTAGCTCAGGGAAAATCTGAGCTCAAAATGGTGAAAACTTCAGACGGAAAAGAAATGGGTGTATGGTTCCACTATCCGCCAAATTTTGATCCGAATAAAAAATATCCTACCCTTGTCTATTGTCAGGGTGGTCCTCAATCTGCATTGACGCAGTTTTTCAGCGCAAGATGGAATTTCTCTTTGATGGCAGCAAACGGCTATATTGTAGTGGCGCCAAACAGAAGAGGTATGCCGGGTTGGGGAACAAAATGGAACGAAGAAATCTCAAGAGACTGGGGCGGACAACCCATGAGAGATTATTTGGCAGCTACAGATTTTGCAAAAACATTACCTTATGTAGATGGTGAAAGAGTAGCGGCTGTTGGTGCAAGTTATGGAGGTTATAGTGTATTTATGCTGGCGGGAATTCATAATAACCGATTTAAGACTTTTATTGCACATGATGGTTTATTTGATATGAAATCATGGTATCTTACAACGGAAGAGCTTTGGTTTGCCAACTGGGATTTGGGTTCACCTTGGGAAAAACCGCTTCCAAAAGCTTATACAGAATTTAACCCAAGCAATTTTGTAGATCAATGGAATAAACCAATCATGATTATTCAGGGCGGAATTGATTTCAGAGTGGGCTATGAACAGGGACAGGAGGCTTTTCAGGCAGCAAAACTGAAAGGACTAAAATCTAAATTTGTGTATTTCCCGAACGAAAATCATTGGGTTTTACATCCTCAAAATGGTTTGGTTTGGCAAAGAGAATTTTTTGACTGGCTGAAAGAAACTTTATAATTACAATTAAACGAAAATTCCCCTCCTTTGGAGGGGTGTCAATAATTCGTAGAATTTTTGACGGGGTGGTTTTATATCAAAGTTTAACACAAGATATAATCAACAGAGGCGGGCTTTAGCCCGCTTTTTGTTTTCAGAATCTCAGGTTAATACCAAATTTCGTATTAAATTATGCAAAACCGGATCTCATCATTTCCTCCAATTATAAACATTAATTCTAAAATTTTAATTTTAGGATCAATTCCCGGTGTAAAATCTTTGGAAAAACAGCAATATTACGGTCATCCTCAAAATAAATTCTGGAAAATTATTTTTGAGTTGTTTAATGAAGAATTTACAGAAGATTATGTTCAAAGGATTAATGTTCTGAAGAAACATCACATTGCATTATGGGACGTTATTGATTCCTGCGAAAGAAAAGGCAGTTTGGATTCTGAAATTAAAAACGAGGAAGCCAATCAGATCCCGGAACTTCTTCAAGAATATCCTAATATTCAAGCAATATTCTGTAACGGAGGCAAATCTTACAAAAATTCGCAGAAAATGTTAGGTAAAAGTCCTCTTATACCATTTTATTTATTGCCGTCAACAAGTCCGCTGCACACTATTTCTTTTGAAAAGAAATTAGATGACTGGAGGAAGATATTGAATTATTTATAAATTTCAATTTTACTGTTAAAAAAATATATATTTGTAGTTCACAAATAAGATAATTTACGATGAAGAAAAAGTTTTTACTGTTGTTTTGCTTTGTTTCAAGCGTTGTATTTTCACAGGAGTATCATTTCGATTATAAATGTTACAATTCTGAAACTCAACTTAAAGGCAGTTACAAGGGGAATAAGCGAACAAATATTATTTATTTCAATTCAATAAATAAAGATATTATTGGTTATGATTATTTTTTTTCAAAGCAACCTAATCGTAGTTTTTTGTTATATGATTTTAAGTTAAGTAATTTATATTCTTACTCAATAAATCAGGAAAGCAAATTTTCAAGTTTAAAATTAGATCAAATTTATCCAATAAAAATTTATTCTGATGAGATTATAGTAAGAAGGGCAGATGCGACTAAACTTTCAGAAAATACATTTTTAATTAAAACTTTTAAATCTCTTAAAAATGGTAAATCAAATTTAGAAATAAAAATTTTGGTTGAAAAAACTTCCTACCCAATGCCTAAAGTTGTGTTTATGGATCTTACTCCTAATATTCATTCTAAGGTTTATGATGCGTTACTATCAAAGTTAGATTCTGAGTACTACAGAATAGTAGAAGTCACGACAGATTATAAAAATGGTGTAATTATGCATGATGATTTTTCAAAATGTGAAAAAATTAACCTAAAAATCCTAGCTGATAGTGATTATGCTAAAGCATCTAAATAACTGAAAACTGTAAAGTTTATTTTTAGAATGTTAAAATCCGCTGCACACTATTTCTATTTCTTTTGAAAAGAAATTAGATGACTGGAGGAAGATATTGGAATTTGTTTAGAACCCATTTATTCTCAAAAAACAAAAACTTGACAAACCCCTTCAAAATATCGTATATTTGCACCTCCAAAAAATTACAGTCTGTAATTTTACATAATTTTTAAACCGTAATTTAAAAAATGAAGACATCCGATTTTAATTTCGACCTTCCTGCTGAGTTGTTGGCAGAACACCCTTCAGAGCACAGAGATGAAGCAAGATTAATGGTTCTCAACAGAAAAACTGAAACCATTGAGCATAAACTTTTTAAAGATGTAGTTGATTATTTCGACGAAAAAGATTTGTTCATTTTCAATAATACCAAAGTTTTTCCTGCCCGTCTTTACGGAAACAAAGAAAAGACAGGAGCAAAAATTGAAGTTTTTCTTTTAAGAGAATTAGACAAGGAAACTCGTGTTTGGGACGTTTTGGTAGATCCTGCAAGAAAAATAAGAATTGGCAACAAATTATTCTTTACCGAAGATGAATCTTTGGTAGCTGAGGTAATTGACAATACTACTTCAAGAGGTAGAACATTAAGATTTTTATTTGATGGGTCTTACGAAGAATTCAGAGCTAAATTGAAAGAGCTGGGGGAAACTCCGCTTCCTAAATATATCAAAAGAGAGGTTGAGCCGGAAGATGCAGAAAGATATCAGACTATTTATGCAAAAATTGAAGGAGCTGTTGCGGCACCTACTGCTGGTCTGCATTTCTCAAAACATTTGATGAAGCGACTTGAGATAAAAGGAGTTGACTTTGCTGAAATTACCCTTCACGTTGGTTTGGGAACATTCAACCCCATTGAGGTTGAAGATCTTTCTAAGCACAAAATGGAATCTGAAGAAGTGATTATTGATGAGAAAAATGCTGAAATCATTAACAGAGCCGTGCAGGAAAACAGAAGAGTATGTGCTGTAGGAACTACAACAATGAGAGCTATTGAAACATCAGTTTCTTCAAATAAAAAAATATCTGCATTTCAAGGTTGGACAAATAAATTTATTTATCCTCCACATGATTTTGGAATTGCTAATTCTATGATTACAAATTTCCATACGCCAAAATCTACGTTAATCATGATGATTGCTGCGTTTGCAGGTAAAGATTTTGTTATGCATGCATACGAAGAAGCTGTAAAAGAAAAATATAAATTCTACTCTTACGGAGATGCAATGTTAATTCTATAAAAAGATAATAGGTACAGGTTGCAGGTATTAGTTTAGTTGCAACCTGTCATCTATAACCGATCAACTGAAATGAAAGACATAAGAACTTTATCACTAGATCAGCTCAAAGATTACTTTGTTTCTTTGGGAGAAAAACCTTTTCGTGCGAAACAGGTTTATGATTGGCTGTGGAGTAAAAATCTTCATTCAATTGATGAGATGACCAATCTTTCAAAACAGCTTCGGGATAGAATTTCTGAGGAATATATCATTAATCCTGTTTCAGTAGATTTACTGCAAAAAAGTACAGACGGAACCATAAAAAATGGTGTAAAACTTCATGACGGATTATTGGTAGAATCTGTTTTGATTCCGACGGAAACCAGGACAACAGCCTGCGTTTCTTCACAGGTAGGATGTTCTTTGAACTGCGAGTTCTGTGCTACAGCAAGACTCAAAAGAATGAGGAATCTAGAAGTTGCCGAAATTGTAGATCAGGTTGCTTTGATCGACAGTCAGAGCAAAATGTATTTTAACAGACCGCTTTCCAACATCGTTTTCATGGGAATGGGAGAGCCGATGATGAATTATAAAAATGTGGTGGAAGCCATCAGAAAAATTACCCAGCCTGAAGGTTTGGGAATGTCACCACGAAGAATTACCGTTTCTACATCCGGAATTCCTAAAATGATCAAAATGTTGGCAGATGAAGGACTGAAGGTGAAGTTAGCGTTGTCTCTTCATTCGGCCATTGAATCTAAGCGTAATGAAATTATGCCTTTCTCTGATAAATTTCCACTAACGGAAATTATGGAGGCTCTACAGTATTGGTATAAGCTGACAGGTTCTGTTGTTACCTTTGAATATTGTGTATGGAAAGGAATTAATGACGGCGATGAAGATATTAAAGCATTAATTAAATATTGCAGACAGGTTTCTTCAAAAGTTAACTTAATTCAGTATAATCCTATCGGTGACGGAAAATACGATCAGTGCAATAAGCAGGCTGAAGAAAACTATATCCGTCAGCTTGAAAATGCAGGTATTGTCTGTGTAGTAAGAAAAAGCCGTGGTGGAGATATTGATGCTGCGTGCGGACAATTGGCAAATAAATCCGCAGAGTAATGACTTTCTTTTGGCTGTGCTTGTTCTATTTCAGCGTAGTTTTCATAATATTTTCATTTATATACTTTATTTACGACAAGATTAAAAAGAAAGACAGCTTAAAGAGTGTATTCTTTTTCTTAAGCTTTCCATTATTCTTTTTTGCTGACAACAGACTTTGTCATTCAATTGCTGATGAAATCTGTTCGGATTTGAAACATAACCGTCTTAAACTGGAGAAAAATAATTTTATCACTACATCTGATCTTTTAACTTTAACAGTTTCTTCTCAAAAATATTATTTTGAGGGAAAAACGTATGGAGTTACTGTTTTACCTTCTGGTGATGATCTGATATTTAAAAAGGATCGTATTACTGGAAAATATTGGGTTTTCTACACTAAATATCATCTTAGCACAAAGCGTGCAGTCGAATACATTGAGTCAAAGTAATATAAACTTTGAGAAACGTTAGGAATATTAATACATTTTGAAATCTCTTCGATCAATTTTCGATTAAATTTTCATTAAAATAGTAAAAAAGAATTTATGGTATTTCCATAAAATTCTACATTTGTAAAAATAGCGAATAATAATGATGGATTTTTTTATGGGAGAAGATGGTCTGGAAAGTGTTTATGCCTGGTCAATTCCCATTCTTGTTACTGTAATTTTGGCTGAGATGATTTATAGTCATTATTCTGAAGCTAAATTATACAACGGGAAAGATGTTGCAACAAGCGTTTGTCTTGCTGTGATGAATTTTGGGTTAGATCTTGTCATGAAAGTCTTCGCAATGACAGTGATGTTCTTTTTTTATAATCTAAGTTTTTTTACTTGGGAATTTACCATCTGGTATTGGCTGATCTGTTTTGTACTCACTGACTTTGCCTATTATGTATTGCATTATGTAGACCATCATTCGAGAGCCTTTTGGGCAGTTCATATTACTCATCACAATTCAGATTATTTCAATCTTACGACGGGTTTCCGAAGTCCGGTTTTACAGCCTTTATACAGATATTTATATTTTTGTCCGTTAGCGTTTTTGGGTTTTAATCCTTGGCATATCATGGTTGTTTATGCTATCGGTCAAGTATACGGAACATGGGTTCATACACAAACGGTAAAAAGTCTGGGAATCTTAGAGTATATTTTGGTAACACCTTCACATCACAGGGTTCATCACGCATGCAATATCAAATATCTGGACAGAAATATGGGAATGTGCCTTATTGTTTGGGATAAAATATTTGGAACTTTTGAGAAAGAAGATCCTCAAACTCCTGTAAAATTCGGGATTTATCCTAAAATGCCCGACAACAAGCCGGATACTGTTCTTTTTTATGAATGGCGCAAAATATGGAAAGATCTCAGACAGCCGGGATTAAAGTTTTCAGACAGAATTAATTACATTTTTAATGCTCCGGGATGGAGACATGACGGGAAAGGGAAGACGGTAAAGGAATATCAAAAAAATTACGGTCAGAAAAGTGCTTCAGGAAAATAAGTTTAAACAAAAATAAAAGAGACTGCAAAAGAACAGTCTCTTTTTTGTTTATTAACTTTAATCTAAGACTGTATCCGTCACAAGCTGAGATTAATTTGTTGCCTAAAATATTTACTTTAAAACATCTGCTTCAATCATGCTGTCTTCAAAAATCTTAACAAAAGCCTTTGTATAATCCTCTTTGGTAGCAAAATTTGGATTTTCCATAAACTTTTGCGGATTTATCGCAAATAAAGGAAACCATGTTGAGCTGATCTGAATCTGAATTTTATGCCCTTTTTTAAAGGTATGAACAACATCCTGTAACCTGAAATTAACGGCTGTTTTTTGGTTTGGAATAATTGCTTCTGCTTTTTCACGGGAGTTTCGGAATCTTGCAGGCATAATTTCACTTCTTACCATCTGATGGTAATTTCCATAGATAACACCTTCTTTCTTTTCCGCAGGTTTGAAATCTTCAGGATATACATCAATCAGTTTTACCGCAAAGTCTGCGTCTGTTGATGTAGAGGCAATATTCAGTTTTGCCATAATTTCTCCGGCAAAAGTGAGATCTTCTGTAAGAACATCAGTAGTAAAAGTGAGGACATCGGGTCTTCCCACAGCAAATCTTTGATCTTCAGACATGTAATTTTTCGGAGTGAAGCCATTGAAATCTTTTAGACTGACCGAGCTGAGAACAGGGTTTTCAGGATCACTGTAGTACTCTGAAAAACCTGTTCCGGATTTGTTTCCTAATGTTTTTCCCGCTAGATAAAACTGTAGTTTTTTTGATTCTTTTGGCGGATAAACCGAAAACTCACGCCATTCTTTTGCTCCGGTGTCATACATTAAAGCTTCAGGTAAACCCGCATCTTGTTTCGTATTTCCTTTCAGATAATGAGTGAAAAATTTTGTTTCGATGTTTTTCTGATAATAGGTTGCGATGCTGTCGCCAAAATAAATTTGATTATGAAAATGTTTTCCATCTTCTCTGGACCATCCTCCGTGAGAGAAGGGACCCATTACGATAGTGTTTTTGGCTTTTGGACTTGTTTTTTCAATGGTTTTATAAATATTCAGCGGTCCGGAAAGATCTTCGGCATCAAACCATCCTCCCACAGTCATCACCGCATGACTGATGTTTTTCAGGTGGGGCAGCAGATTTCTTTTTTGCCAGAAATCGTCGTAATTGGGATGATTCATAATTGCTGTCATGAAAAAATTATTTTTGTAATATTTTTCATATCCATCTTTTAAAGTTCCCATTTCTCTGTAAAATTTAAGACCGTCTTCAGAAAATGTTTTAATCATTGAATCGGTGTACCAGGCTTTATTTTCAGGTTTTGTTTTCTGAACTCCGAATACAGGGAAAGTCCTGAAATATCCCAGCATAAATCTGCCATTGTGAAGAAAATCATCATTCCAGAAATCAGAAATCGGAGCCTGAGGTGATGATGCCACCAAAGCAGGATGCTGAGAAAGAGTTCCTACGGCTGTATAAAAACCAGGATATGATATTCCGTACTGACCAATTTTTCCGTTATTATCTTTAATGTTTTTTAAAAGGTATTCTATAGTATCGTAAGTATCTGTGCTTTCGTCAACATTTTTTTTAGATGTGCGATCTACCTGCGGAGTCATGTTGGTAAAAGTTCCTTCACTCATGTATCTTCCTCTTACATCCTGAAAAACAAAAATGTATTTATCTTTCATAAGAAATTGATTAGGACCCAGTTTGGTTTTGTATTCGTTTTCACCGTAAGGTGCAATGCTGTAACAAGTACGCTGCATCAAAAATGGATATTTATTTTTATTTGAAATGTCTTTCGGAATGTATACTGAAGTAAAGAGCTTAACTCCGTCTCTCATTGGAATATAAAACTCTCTTTTAGTGAAATTATCCTTTACGAATGTATCGTTTTGGTTGTTTTTTATCTGAGATTTGCCAAGAAACCACAGAAAAATAAATAGGATGGAAAAATGAATCTTCATAAAATCTTATTTCTAATTTTATATAATACAGTTAAGATTGCTGAAAAATGAAATTTATTATGCCTGAAATTGCAATATTAATTGATATTTAATTTTACTGGAGTTATTTAAAAAACGGATTGTACTCCTTCTCAAATCCGATTTTCGTAGGATTTCCATGTCCGGAAAAAACTTTTGTTTCGTCATCTAAAGCAAAAAGTTTAGACTTGATGCCGTCAATAAGCTGTTCATAGTTACCCTTGTATAAATCTGTTCTTCCGATACTCCCTTCAAACAGAACATCACCGGAAATAATAAATTTCTGAATTTTGTTATGATAAACAACACTTCCCGGCGAATGTCCAGGAACGTGATACACCGTAAAAACTTCTCCGTCAAGCTCAAGCTTATCTCCTTCTTCAATGTATTGAAGATCTACATTGATGTGTTCGAGATCAATTCCGAATCTCATGCCGCTGATCTGGAACATATCCAATACTTCTTTATCTTCTTTATGCATCAGAACAGGAACTTTATAAGTGTCAAAAGCCCACTGCAGTCCTAAAATATGATCAATATGAGCATGTGTAAGCAGAATTTTTTGAATATTCAGTCCGTTATCCAAAACGAATTTTTCAATTGTATGAGTTTCTTTTGCATTCATATTTCCGGGATCAATCAACCATGCATTTTTATTATCATTATAAATAATGTATGTATTCTCACTGGCAAAATTGAAAACGAAACTTTGGATATTCAACATATTTTTTTATTTATTGCAAAAATAGAAACAAATTGATTTTATATAACGAACTTCTGTATAAATTTTTGTAATGTAATACAATATTGCTTTTTGAATGACCAATATTGGAATTACCATTTCTCCGTAAGATATTTCCAATATCTTTTCGGAACATGCTGAATGTGAAGCTTTGTATTTTTTCGTTCTTTAATATTCGTTTTAGTAAAATAGCTTTGCCAAAGGGTTTGGTATTTTCTTTCTTCCTCGTGAAATTTTTGCTGGTATTGGTTAAAATCTAATCTTTCATCAGGATAAAAAAAATCGCAGTTTTCCAAATCGTAGAACAATCCGTAATGTCGTCGCAAATCATAAATCATCCATTTTTGATCCGCATATCGGTCTTTAAAATGTTTTCTGATTAAAGGTAAGACATTAAAATCCGGATTAATTTTTGCGAAATAAATATCGTCCTGCATTTTCTCAAACCTAACGAAAGCAGTCATTCTGTGTCTTTCTCTGCTTACAGATTTGCAGATTTTAGCAATTTTCAAAATATCATCATTCGCAAAATTTTTCAGAACATTTTCTTCCGGGAATGTCACAGATTGCTTCACCACGGATAAAATCAATTTCTCTAATTCATTATCCTCAGAAAGGTATACACGCAGCAAATCATTAATTCCCGATTTTCCGATACTTTTTTCCAGTTTATTGAGAACTCTTTCAGATTTTTCCTGCTGTGTTACAACCTCGTGGATCTCCGCAAACATATTTTCCTGAACAAAATTTTCCCGGTTTCGGATTTCCACGTCTTTATAACGATATTCAAAAACTTCAAATATCGCTGTAAAAAGTCCATCGAAACTGCCGTCGTAGAGAAGAGTTGTCATTGTTAAGTTGTAGAGTTGGAAGATTTGAGAGTTGTAGTGTTTGAAAGATTTAGCGCTGTCAGGCTGAGCGGAGCCGAAGCCTTTCTGTCTAAGAAATCACATTATTAAAAATATTTTGGAACATCCCGGCTTCCGTGAAGCACTCTAACAATTCTGATATGATTATCCAAAATCCGATAAAAAATAATATGATTGGCTTTTGGTAAACTGTATAAACCTTTTTTTATTTCATGCCGCTTTTTCCCTAATTGCGGATTTAGAATTAACTTTTGAAAAATTTCTTCGATTTCTAAAAGATATTTTTCCGCCTGGTCAAAACCGAATTCTTCCAAAGTATAATCAAAAATGTCTTCTAAATCTTTATCAGCAGCTTCAGATAAAATATAGAATTCTTTAGACATTATTTTTCTTTTGCTTTTTGGCTTGGATTATATCTTTTACAGAACGGGAACTCGATTCATTATTCCAGCCTTTTTCGATCTCAAGTTTCAAATCTTGAATTACTTTATGCCGATAAACTTCGTGAAGGCGTAAAGCATCCCGCACAACTTCACTTGCATTTTGAAAATCGCCCGATTCTATTTGTTTTGAAATATATTCTTCCTGCTTTTTTGTAAAACTGACATTCATTACAAAATCTTTTTTCGAAGTTACAAATTATGTCTAAATTTAGCAAATATGAACAATTGATTTAAACACTTCGACTAAGTTTACATTGAGCGAAGTAGAAACATTCAGTGTAACATTTCTAATACTAATTTTTTAATCTACGAATTGTCAGGCTGAGCGGAGTCGAAGCCTTCGTATTCTAAAATAAGGTCAATTGCTGAGAAAACTGATTCTGAAACTTGGACTGACTTCCGCCAATAATCAACTTTCTTAAGTTTAAGTCTGTTAAATGCTTCAAAAATGGATTTCCGTAAGTGAAATCAATGAAATATTTTGCACGGTTAACGGCTGCTCCCAGTTTTTTAAGATGATCAATATTCAAAACCTGAAACTGTCTTGCGCTCACAATTTTTTGCGCAGTTTTTACACCAATTCCAGGGATTCTGAGAATCATTTTATAATCTGCTGTCTGCAAATTAACAGGAAATTGTTCCAAATGCCGCAAAGCCCAACTTAATTTTGGATCTACTTCCAAATCCAGAAAAGGCATATTAAAATCTAAAATTTCATCAGCTTTGAAACCATAAAACCTCATCAGCCAATCTGATTGGTAAAGACGGTTTTCCCTTAAAACAGGAACTTCCGAAGTTATTGCAGGTAAACGATTATCAACCGTTACAGGAATATACCCCGAATAATAAACCCGCTTCATTCCGTAATTTTTATAAAAATGATCGGCAACTTTGATGATTTGCAAATCGTTTTCGTTGGTTGCACCTACAATCATTTGTGTGGATTGTCCTGCCGGTGCAAATTTCGGAGCGCTACGGATAATTTTTTTCTCGTCTTTATATTGCTGGATGCCTTTTTGAACAATTCGCATTGGCTGAAGCATATCTTCGCGGTTTTTATCAGGAGCCAACAATTTCAATCCGGATTCTGTCGGAATTTCAAGATTGACAGACAGTCGGTCTGCATACAGAGCCGCTTCATTCATCAAATCATCACTTGCTCCGGGAATCGATTTCAAATGAATATAACCATTAAATTTATGTTCGGTTCTCAATTTTTTTGCCACCCGAACCAGACGTTCCATAGTTGTATCCGCATTTTTGAAAATCCCTGAACTCAAAAATAAGCCCTCTATATAATTTCGCCGATAAAAACTGATAGTCAAATCCACAACTTCTTCTACTGTAAAAGCTGCACGTTTGATGTCATTTGATTTTCTGGAAACGCAATAAATGCAATCATAAATACAATGATTGGTCAATAAGATTTTCAGAAGCGAAACACAACGTCCGTCTTCAGTATAAGTATGACAAATTCCGCTTGCAGAACTGTCTCCCAGACCACCGTTATTTTTTCGTTTTCCACCGCTGGAAGAACACGAAACATCGTACTTGGCAGCATCTGCAAGTATTTCAAGTTTTTCTTTTATGCGGTCGAAATTCATATTGGCGTTAACGGATTTTAATTTTAATTACAATTTGTCAAATTTAGTTCCAAAATTGATAAATGTCAATCTTTTTTGATAGAAGTTATCAACGCTTTAAAGTGACAAATTAGTATATTTACACGTATCAATTTTATGTTATAAATTGCGGGAGCATTTACATATTACTTATTAAGAAAAAACAAAAACAACATATGAATCATAAACCCGTTGAAGGTTTTTCCAAATTAACGAAGCAGGGAAAAATCGACTGGCTCATAAACGAGTATCTCGAAGGAAACAAAGAATATCAAAATATATTAAACCAATACTGGAACGAAAATGCTGATTTGCAGAAGCTCCACGACGAGTTTTCCGAAAATACCATTTCCAATTTTTATATGCCTTACGGAATTGCTCCGAATTTCCTGATTGACGGAAAGCTGTTTGCACTTCCGATGGCAGTTGAGGAAAGCTCCGTTGTAGCAGCAGCCTCAAAAGCAGCAAAATTCTGGATTGATAAAGGTGGTTTTAAAACAACGATCATCAACAATGAAAAACTGGGACATACCCACTTTATTTTTGATGTGGAAGCTCATAAACTTCTTCATTTTTTCAATTTTAAACTAAAGAAAAAACTGCTGCAAGCAACAGAAGATATCACCGCAAATATGAAAAAACGCGGCGGCGGGATTCTGGACATTAAGTTGGTTGATAAAACCTCCGAAATGCCAAACTATTATCAGCTGAAAGCAAGTTTTGATACGGTGGATTCGATGGGAGCTAATTTCATCAATTCCTGTCTGGAGCAGTTTGGTAAAACATTGAAACAGGAAGTGGCGGTAAGCGAAGATTTTTCTCAGGAAGAAAAAAATTCTTTGCAAATTGTGATGAATATTCTGTCCAATTTCACTCCGGATTGTATTGTAAGAGCTGAAGTTTCCTGCAAAATTGAAGATCTGAAAGATGACAGCGGAATTTCTAATGAAGAATTTGCCTGGAAATTTAAACAGGCAGTTACAATTGCTGAAATTGAACCTTTCCGTGCAACAACTCACAATAAAGGAATTATGAATGGAGTAGATGCCGTTGTCATTGCTACCGGAAATGATTTCCGAGCAACTGAAGCTTGCGCACACGCATACGCAGCGAGAAACGGAAAATATTCATCTCTCACACATTGCACCATAGACAACGGAATTTTCAGATTCTGGATTGATCTTCCGATTTCTGTTGGTGTTGTTGGTGGTTTGACGAATCTTCATCCATTAGTAAAATTCTCTTTGGCGCTTCTTGGAAAACCTTCCGCACAGGAATTGATGAGTATTTTGGCAGTTTCCGGTTTGGCTCAGAATTTCGGAGCGTTACGTTCTTTGGTCACAACAGGAATTCAGAAAGGACATATGAAAATGCACCTTTTCAATATTCTGAATCAGTTTAACGCAACGGAAGAGGAAAAGCAATATTTTGTGACCTACTTTAAAGATAAAACGGTGAGTCATCACGAAGTGATTGCGGAATTGGAAAAGTTGAGAAGTAGATAATAACGTGAAAAGAATAATCATCATATTAGTTCCTGTTTTATTTAATTTTTCTTTTGCACAAAGTGATAAGGAAATATTGGATGTAAAAGGAGAAAGAGAAAAAATATACACTCAATTTCAGGAGAATAAATCGGAATTGTATAAAAAGTACATTCTTAAACACCCTGTTATATTCGAAAAACAAAGTAAAACTGAGAAAAAAGTACATGATTCCTTAGCGAGGTTAGATTACGGTAAGTACAAAAAAGAATTACAATTATGTAAAATAAAAAAAATAGAAGAACTGAAAAAATTGTTAAATACACTAAACAATCAGCATCCATTAATTGGAAAAAAAATGGCCTATTTGAAAGATTATCCAAACGAGGTTGAAAGAATAAATAAACTTAGAGATAGTGAAGATTTTTCTGGAATTGAATTTTTAGGAATTCCAAACGATCAAAGAGGTAGCTATGAAAATCTATCTGCCGGTAGAAATGAAATTAACCAGAATTTTCTTAGCTATTTTCAGTCACTTAAGTTAAAAGAGTTCAATGAAATTCCTTTGTCTGCAAAAATTTATTTTATTTTGGATACAGATGGATACTTAAAAAAAAATAAAACCAATATCTGGAGATGAGGAGTTTTCTTATCTGTCCGCTATAGTTTTATATGAAATGAATAAAAAATATTTTAATTACATTCTAATCACAGAACATATATTGCCAATAAAGACAAGTACAGAATAAAGAATTTAATAATGAAAACAATCACTTTAGTCTTCGGAGCTGTTTACGGAATGCTATCTGTCATTCTAGGAGCTTTCGGAGCACATGCTTTAAAAAAAATATTATCTGTGGAAAGACTGGAAAGTTTTGAAACAGGCGTAAGATACCAAATGTATGCTGCTTTTTTTTTATTAATTGTAGGCTACATTTTGAAATTTGAAACCAAAACCGAAAACTGGATTTCCTGGTTGATGATTTTCGGAACAATTCTTTTCTCTTTCAGTATTTACGGATTGAGCATGCAGGATTATTTTGGGATGAATATGAAATTTCTCGGACCGATCACTCCGCTTGGAGGATTATTGATGATTCTGAGCTGGATGTTGCTAATTTTCTATTTTGTTAAAATGAAAATGTAATATTTTCAAGATAAATGAAGAATTTATGTGTTTCGGCGCGGCGGCAAAGCCGCCGCGCCGAAATTTTAGTCAAAGATCAAATTTAATTATATTTCTTCCATAGGATTCCAGAAAATATTTTTAAAATTCTTGATTTTTAAATTTTCCACTTCTATACCTTCTTTTTCCAATCTTGTTTGAAACTCAGGAACCGACAGTAAACCTGATGATGAAATGACCCGATGTGCCGGAACATCATCAGGGCATCCTCCCATTGCTTTTCCTACATGACGGGAGTGATTTGGAAAACCAACAGCTTTTGCAATAGCGCCGTAGCTTGTTACTCTGCCTTTCGGAACCAGTTTAGTAATTTGCCATACCTGTTTTTTAAATATTTCGTTCATGATATTTATAGCATAATTTTTGGATAATTTTTATTCTAAGCAGCTATTCCGGCAATCAGACAATTTTGAATATTGTTTTCATTAAATGACTCTTTCAGAAATTTAATTATAAATTAAAGATATGAAATAAGCGTGATTTAAGATACATATACGGATGAAGATAGTTTTTTAAATAGAATAAAATTTACTTATGAAGAAATCAGTTTTTAAAGTTTTAAATAAGATTAACAAAGCTATTCTGCCAAAACTAAGTGATAAGGATCCGGCCAAGCTAACCAAAATCCAGAAAGGAATATTGGCTTACCGCTACTTTGTATTGGTAAATTCATTAGACTGACTTAACGAGAAGTTTTTGTTAATTTATAGAGTATAAAAGCAAAATACAATTGCGTATCTTTGCAGCATGATACGTATTACAAAAATTTTTACATTCGAAACTGCTCATGTTTTATATAATTATGATGGTAAATGTAAAAATATGCATGGACATTCTTACAAACTTTTCGTAACGGTAAAAGGAAGACCAATTAATGATCTTGATCATCCTAAAAATGGAATGGTGGTAGATTTTGGAGATATAAAAACGATTGTAAAGTCTGAAATTGTAGATGTTTGGGATCATGCTGTACTCATCAACGGGTTGTCTCCTCATAAGCAATTGGGTGAGGATCTCGAAGAAAAAGGGCATAAAGTAATTTATTGCACCTTTCAGCCAACCTGCGAAAATATGTTGTATGCTATTGCAGCCAAAATAAAATCTAAACTTCCGGAAGGAATTTCTCTTGCCTATCTTAAACTTCACGAAACCGAGAACTCCTACGGAGAATGGTTTGCTGAGGATAATTAATACGAAAGATTTAAAACGTTAAGTCGTGCTTAAAACAACCATTCATTTAGAGCCCGGAAAAAAAGTATATTTTGCTTCTGACCAGCATTTTGGAGCTCCTAATCCTAAAGAAAGTAAAATTCGCGAAGAAAAGTTTATCCGTTGGATGAATGAAATTAAAGAAGATGCTCAGGTTTTATTTCTTATGGGCGACCTGTTTGATTTCTGGCATGAATGGAATCACGTGATTCCTAAAGGTTATGTACGTGTTTTAGGAAAGATTGCTGAATTGAAGGATAGCGGAATCCAGATTTATTTTTTTGTCGGAAATCATGATTTGTGGATGAAAGATTATCTTGAAGATGAGATTGGCTGTACTGTTTTCTACAAAAAACAGTATTTTGAAATGGGAGGAAAGCAGTTTCTCCTGGCTCACGGAGACGGTTTGGGACCGGGAGATAAAGGTTATAAAAGGATGAAAAAGGTGTTTACCAATCCTGTTGCTCAGTGGTTTTTCAGGTGGCTGCATCCGGATATTGCAATGAAAATTGCTTTGTATCTGTCTCAGAAAAACAAAATGATTTCGGGAGACGAAGACAAAGAGTTTTTAGGAGAGGATAAAGAGTTTTTAATTATCTACTCTAAAAAGAAACTGGAGAAGGAAAATATAGATTATTTTATCTATGGTCACCGTCATTTACCTATGGTTTTAGAATTGGAAAAGAATTCAAAATACATTAATTTGGGTGACTGGATATCTTATTTCACCTACGGAGTTTTTGAAAATGAATTTGAACTGAAAACTTTTGGAGCTGTAAAATAAAAAATTACCCCTAAAAGAGGTAATTCTCAATAAAGGCTATAAACCCCTTATTATTAATCCATATTCTGGTACGAATATACACAAAATATTAAACCAAATTTTTATTTACTTCTTAAAGTGTGAATTATTTTTGATTGTAAGATATAATTGCCTCAAAATGAGTAATTAAATTTATATAAAGCAGTGAATTAAGTTGAAAAATATATTTAATATAAAGAACGAACAGGATTTTTTGGAAGCTTCGTTGTCAGCGTTTACATTTCAGTATCATCATGTAGAGGTGTACAGGAAATTTGTAGATTATCTCAATATCAATCCTGAGAGTGTTGATTCCTTAGACAAAATTCCGTTTCTGCCGATAGAGATGTTTAAGAATCATAAAGTTCTCAACAAAAATATTTCTTCAGATCTGTATTTCCAGAGCTCAGGAACTACGATGATGAATCTTTCTAAGCATTATATTGCTGATGAGAGTATTTATCAGGAAAGTATTGTAAGGAGCTTTGAGCAATTTGTTGGCAAGCCGGAAGATTTTATTTTTCTCGGACTTTTGCCCAGCTATCTTGAACGCAAAAATTCATCTCTCATTTATATGGTAGACTATCTGATGAAGAAATCTGGTGAAAAAGAGAACGGATATTTTTTGTACAATCATGAAGACTTGCTTCATCTCTTGAATCTTCTGAAAGGTAAAAAAGTAATTCTTTTCGGGGTTTCTTTTGCACTTCTGGATTTTTTAGATTATTGTCTGCAAAGCACTCAGAACCTTGAGCATTCTGATATACTTACTGTAATTGAAACAGGAGGGATGAAAGGAAGAAAGGAAGAAATGACAAAAGATGAATTACTGAAAATTCTGCAAAATGGTTTTGGAACCGATAAAATTTTTTCAGAATATTCTATGACCGAATTACTTTCTCAGGCATATTCTTTAGGAAATAATGAATACCAGTGTCCGGGCTGGATGAAAATTTTAATCAGAAACACCGAAGATCCTTTCAGTTATGAAAAGGAGGGGAGAACAGGAGCAATTAATATTATTGATTTGGCAAATATTCATTCCTGCTCATTTATTGCAACTCAGGATTTGGGTAAAATAGAGAAATATAAATTTCAGGTATTGGGAAGGATTGATCATTCCGATATTCGCGGTTGCAGTCTGCTTGTAAGTTGATGACAATTGGTTTATTATATAAATTAAATCGTGTTAAAAATAGAAGAACTCGTTCATGCATTCATTCATTCTCAATGCGATTTTGAGAAAGAAATTGTTCTTACCAACCATTTTCAGGCAGATTGGGAAGCAGATATTCTAATAATAAATTCTGAGGGTTTTAGTCACGAAATAGAAATAAAACTTTCTAAAAGTGATTTTAAAAATGATTTTAAAAAATCGTACACCAATAATTCTACAGGAGAAAAATATCTGAAACATGACAAGATATGCTGCGGTGATTATATCTGCAACACATTCAGTTTTCTGCTTCCGATGGGAATGATAGAACACTCTTCAATACCTTCACATTGCGGAATTATTGAATTTTACCACAATGTAGATTCCTGGGAAACTGAATTTTATGAAATCCGCAAACCCCCGAGAGTGCATAATGATTCTTACTGGAAACTTACAGATAAGGATTTGTTCATCAGAAAAATGGCACTCAATCTTCTTTATCGTAAAATGGAAATTAAAGGAAAGCACGAAGAACTTATTTTTAAAAATCCATTTGATTTAAAAAATAAAAAATAAAAAAAATCCTGCCTCAATAAAAAATGAAGCAGGATTTATCTTATAAAAAGCCGCTGATCTATGATACTTTATGTTCAGGCTTTTCAATCAGTAAATTGTAAGTGAAAGCAGCAACAATACCGCCTAAAACCGGAGCAACAATAAATAGCCAAAGCTGCGAAAGTGCTTCTCCACCTGCAAAAATAGCAGGACCGATACTTCTTGCAGGATTTACAGACACTCCTGTTATTTTTATTCCTACAATATGAATAAGGACTAAAGAAAAACCAATTGCTAAACCGGCAAATCCGCCATTGATATTTTTCGTTGAGGTTGATCCTAAAATAACCATCAAAAAGATAAAAGTAAACACAAACTCTGCAACAAATGCAGCAGTCATATTGTAAGCATCCAGATAACCGGTTCCCCAACCGTTAGAACCCAATGCCCATTCTCCTATTACAGCACCGGGATGATTGGTGAAAATTATGTAAAGAATTCCTGCACCTATTATCGCACCTACGATTTGTGCAACAATATAAAGGATCGCTTCATCCAGTCTCATTCTTCCGGCGGCAACCATTGCTATTGAAATTGCAGGATTGATATGACATCCTGAAATATGTCCGATTGCGTATGCCATTGCAATTACACTCAGACCGAATGCAAAAGAAATTCCCAGAAGTCCGACTCCTGTTGTGCCATCTGCACCGGCAATTACTGCGCTTCCGCAGCCCATGAGAACAAGTACCATTGTGCCAATCATTTCGGCAGCAAATTTTGATGTTTTTGAAATCATTTTAATGTTTTTTAAATTATTAAATGCTAATGTACAAAAAAATTAATTATTCAATTAATTAGATTATTTGGTGGTTTTTAATAAATAATATGATGTTGATTTTAAATTATTGACAAAAAAATAACTATATTTAGACGTGTTTTCATTTTTCAAGTACAATATCATGTATAATAATTCTAAAAATAATTAATTATGAGTTTAAAATCTACTTTTTTCAAAATGCTGTTTTTTCTTACAGGAATATTTATTTCTGCTCAAAACAGTATTCTTTTGGTGTCTTCTGCTACAGGAGCTAAGAAAATTCTCCGTTTGAGTTCGTCAGACGGTTCAGTCATCAATGCGAACTTTATTGATATGACGGCACAAAATCCCGGAACGGTAAAAGGTATTGCTCAGGTAAATGATAGGATATGGGTTACAGATCAAACGGGTGATAAAATTTACATCTACGATTTATCCGGAGCTTATGTGTCTACAATCTCTTCAGGATTAGATAATTTACGCGGCATTAATGTCGTTAATAATGAGGTTTGGGTTACCAATGCGGGAAGTGCAAATGGTGCAACCGCAAACTCAATCGTCCGCTTCAGTTTAACAGGAACTCTTTTAGGAACTTATCCGGCTCCGAATACATCAATATTTGATGTTCTGGATAACAATAACGGGACGGTATATGTTTCGGGTTTAGACATCAATGGCATTCAGAAAATTAACTATTCAGGAGTTTCACAGGGAAATCTTGTTCCTTCGGGAGTTTTTCAGAATTTACAGCAAATAAATTTTACATCCAATGGAAATATTATTGCAGCGGTTTTCCAAAATAATTCCACCTCCGGAAATAATGCCGGAGTATATGTAATTTCATCAGCAAACGGAAGTATTCTGAATTATTATCCGGTAAGTAGTGGGAACCTTAGAGGTGTTATTCAGGCTGACAACGGAAATATTCTTTATACTACAGGAAGCGCATTATTTTCTATTAATACAGCAACTGGCGTTCAGACACAATTGGTTACTGGTCAGTTTCAGTATCTTACAAAAGCCACATTGCCCAATCTATCAGTGAATGATGTGCAGAAAGATTTTGCTAAATTTTTTCCAAATCCGGCAACCGATTTTATCATTATTAAAAGTGACAGTCCTTTACAGCAGATACATATTTTTGCGTCAGACGGAAGATTAGTAAGAAAACAAGCGGTAAATAATGAGACAAAATACAGGCTGAATATATCAGACTTATCCACAGGAAATTATTATCTCCAGATAGAATCAGAATCCAAAATGATGAGACATCAGTTCATCAAAAAATAGTTTCTGGTAAAAATTCAATCTTACAGGCTTTATATAATTAAAGCCTGTTTTTATGAGAGCTATAATGTATAAATGCTGAACTTGTTTAAAGTAAAAGAAAGAATGAAAACTTTATGAAAAAGTTGTTTCATTCTTTCAAAAAAAAGTTTGTTAAGCAAAGATATTATAAAAAAGAGATTTGTCCGTATTTATCATTAGGAGAAAAGAAAAATAACTCCAAAGTATTGTTGGAAGATGTTGTAAGAGCTATTCTATATCGTCTTAAAACAGGCTGTCAATGGCGGGAACTTCCTATGAAACAGTTTTTTGAAGTAGAATATAGCTGGAACAGTGTTTACCAGCATTTTGCAAGATGGAGTAAAAATGGAAGCTGGGAAATGATCAAACAAAGACTCTTAGAAAAGTACAAAACACTTTTGGACATGAGCTGTATTCAGTTGGACGGATCCCATACAATATCAAAAAGAGGAGGTGAGAATGTTGGCTGTCAGGGAAGAAAAAAAGCAAAGACGAGCAATATGCTTTTTATTTGTGATAATAATGGTCTTCCTTTAAGCTGTTCGGAAGTTACTTCCGGAAACCATCATGATGTTTTTGAAATCGAACAACAATTGCATATGATGTTGAAAGACATAAAGAAATCCGAAATTAGGACAGATTACCTTTTTCTAAATGCTGACGCAGGCTTTGATGCTTGGGAATTGAGAAACTTTTGTATAAAAAATGATCTGTTTGCCAATATTGATTTCAATAAAAGAAACGGCAATATCTCAGATAGAGAAGAAATTTTTGATAAAGAACTTTACAAAAGAAGATTCGTCATTGAGCGAATGAATGCATGGATAGACGGATTCAAAGCACTATTAATAAGATATGAGACTAAGGAAAAACATTGGAGAGACTTACACTTGTTAGCTTTTGTCTGCATTCTAATTAGGAAACTTTAAACAACTTCGCTAAAAAATATTAACTGAAAATTTGTTATATTTGAAAAGTTTACAGATTAAATGAAGTTTAAGTTGAAATTATTTTAATGAAAAAGCTGCTGTATTTTTTTCTTTTTTTATTAGGTCATGTTTTTTATTCTCAGTCATCACAGAAGATTAGTCCGTGCTACGATTTGAAAGAGGTGTTGAAAGTTCAGCCAACTTTTCTTTATCAGCCTCATCTGGACGCTTCAAGAAGTTTTAATGTGAAAATCCTGGAAACTACAGCTCACGTTCAGAGATATATCAATAAAGGTAAATTCCATACTGTTAAAAAAAGTGGTAAAGGTTTCAGAGTGCAAAAACTGGATTACAGTAGAGCATATTTGGTCTCAAAAGCGAAAATTACATTAGAAAACATCGGAGCAAAATTCAGCAAAGAGACCAAAGGTCAGACTTTTACCGTTTCGTCACTCACAAGAACGCTTGAGGATCAATGCAGATTGCGAAAAGTCAACAGCAATGCGTCGTTAGGCATCAGTTCCCATAATTATGGAAATTCTTTCGATATTTCTTATGTGAGATTTAATAATGTTCTTCGAACCAATCCTAAACTGGAAGCGGCATTAGAAAAAGTCTTAAAGCATTACGCCAATCTGGGGCGTATCTATTACATTAAAGAAAGGCAGCAAAGCTGTTTTCATATTACCGTAAGAAATTACTGATTAGATGAGGAGTATTTGATATTCTACAATTATCTTCAAGTATAAATAATTAAGACAGAAGTAAGCTGACTGAAAAGGTTACTATATTTATATGTTGCGGATAATCAATTTTCAGCCGTTAATTTGGAAATTATCAAGGGAAAGGCATTACAAAACACTACAAAACCACACTTTCTCCATCTTCCGGAACAAAAACTTTTTCCAGCAACTGATGATTTTTAAGTTCATTGCGAAGTTGAATTCTCGTGGTTGGGCAATGATTCAGCGCTTCCAAATGATTGGCAAAAACTTTTCCGGGCGCATTTTTGATGAATTTTAGAATGTCATCCATTGTCATCAAAAGCGGTTTTCCAAAATCCAGTTGAGCGCTTCCGCACGCCAAAACCGAAATATCGGGTTTCAGTTCTCGCAACACCCGATCTACGTGCTGCGTATAGACTGTATCTGCACTGATGTATATGGATTTTTCATTGGGAAGTTCCACATAGAAACCCATCACATTTCCCATTGGTTTTGCAATAAATCCGTAACCGTGAATGGCAGGAATTCCGATGATTTTTCCGCCCAAAAAATCGTATTCTTTCCAAAAATCAATACTTTTAGCAATGTTTAGTCCTCTTTTTCGGAGTGTTTTTTCATCATTTTTAGAACAGATAACAGGAATGTTTTTCTCTTTCAGAAACGCTTCTGCATCTTTGTCCAAATGATCGGGATGCAAATGCGTAATCAAACAATGCGTCACTTTTTCTAAAACGAAATCGCTGTTGGAAGGTAAATCCACCAAAGGATTTTTTCTTGGTTTGAAACGGAAAAGCGTAAAAGGCAAACCCGAACCTTTTTTGCCCAACATAGGATCGACTAAAATAAATTTTTCTTGTGTTTCTATAACCAAAGTGGCGTTACGAAGATGATGTAGTTTCATTTTTTTTAAATTTTAAATTTTTGCAAAGATGAAACGACGGAGCGATGCAAGTCATTGATTGGAATCAAGAAATTTCTTTTATTCGAGTTTTTTTGCGTGAGGGATTGCAGTGGAAATCTTTTTTGTGAGGAACGAACAAAAAAATTGGAACGAAAAGCCCGACCTGACTGAAGAATGAAGGAAGGGCACGCCCAAATTTTAAAAAATCCGTTTCCGAATTCTGCTCAACGTTTCGGGCGTTATTCCCAGATACGAAGCAATGTGATACTGCGGAATCCGTTGCAGCCAATTCGGTTTATCTTGTAGCAAAAGTTTATAGTTTTCTTCGGCGGTATTGATGAACTGGGCAAATTCATCTTGTTCTTTTTTCTCAATAATCCGCTGAAAAATTTCGTCCACAAAGAGTTTTCCGCAACTGTATTCCTTTAAAAAATGAAGGAATTTTTCTTTGGATAAGGTTCTGATTTGTACATCGGTAACGCATTCCTGATTTTTGCGGGTCGGTTTTTCGGAAACAAAGGAATAGAAATCGGTTACAAATTCGCCAGTAAGAAAAAAATCAATGTTTTTCTCCTTTCCGTTGTTGGCATAAAATTCCCGAATAATTCCGCTGTCCAAAAAACGAAGTTCTTTTTCTGTTTCCCCAAAATGTAAAATCGGCTGGTTTTTCTTATAATTTTTGGTTTCGAAAGAATTCACAAAAAGCTCCAAACCTTCTTTATTAAAAGGAAATTCGGTAATGAAAAACTGGTACAGTTGGTCGTTTTCGGGCTTCATCTTGTGGGCAAAATTAAGCAAAAAACAACCCCGAAAGCAACGTTTAGCGATTGTCCACCAAAACTTTTTTCAAATCGCCTTTTTCTTGCATCAGCAATACCAAAACGTAGGGAGCAAAAAAAACAATCCCTAAAATCATTGCTGCCAATCCTATTACAATAGATTTTCCTGAGAAATGATTGCGCCACATCACCCAAAGTCCAGAAAGTGTGAGATAACTCATAAAATCCAGATTAAACTGTCCGCTCCAATTAACGGATTTCACATTGCTGAAAAACACCGAAAACAAATCAGCGCCTTCTTTTTGAAACACCAAAATGGTATACACCAAAACAGCCAAAGCTTGTACAGCCAAAAGAACTTTTAGAAAATTAGAATTGTTCATTTTTTTTATTTTTTTTTTTTTGAGTTAATTAAATTTCCGACACATTATTTTAATACGCTTTTGAGGCGAAAAATCGTCAAGAAAAGCGTTGAAAGTTTATTTTTTTACATTGAAGTTGTTTAAGGTGAATTAAATTCAAAATTCACTTTGCTGTAAACTCCTTCGGAGTTTTATCTGTGTAGAATTCATGTTCAAAACCATTCTGCGTTCCGTAGGAACGCTATCTATAAGTATTGAATTTGGATATTTTTATTGCAATCCTACGGATTGCGCTTGGTCTAATTGCTATTATCTCTACACAGATTCTGCTCCTAAAGGAGCACTTATGATTTTTTGCAACGATTTTTTTACTTTAGACAAGCTTATTTTCGGGAAAAAACCTGTGAAAATCAGAGTTTTAAATGTGCAAAAATCTGCGTGAACACTTTTTTGCAGAAAATCAAATCTATGAATACCTTTTCAAGCTTTTGCAGCTTTCCAGAGCGGCCCAACTGCAATCAGCAACACCAAAATATTAATAAACGCATTACTCGTATTTCCCGATGCTACAGAACCCGCACTATCCAAGAAAAACCACGCCAAAAGTCCCGCTAAAACTGCTTTTCTTACTTCATTTGGCGCTTTATCGTAGACCCATTTTTGCAAAAACCAGATGCAAACACCCCAACCAAACAAAAATCCGCCCGTTAAAGCACTCAAAAATCGGGTGGTTGGTGCTTCGTAATTCTGCAATCCGTCCAGCGGAAGACTCAGCAAATCCAAAGACCAGCGTGCCGGTTCCGAAGTTGGCAACATTGTTCCCAAAAAGAAAATCGGACCAAAAGAACCCACGACAATTGCGGTAATTTTCAGGTAAAACTTGTGAAATTCTTGTGTCATTATCTAAATTTTTTGCAAAATTAGTCCTACAAAAGTTCAGATTGTAGACGCTTGCGTACAAAATGATAGATTAATTTTTTTGGGCGCCTTTTTCCGCCCTCTGTTCCCGCTTTTTTGTAAATCCCCCAAAGCTTTTGCCATTCCGGAATTTACAAAAAGAGCTCCACTCAGGTCGGGGCGCAACAGCAACAAAGTTTAGTACCTTGGGTATAAAACAGGAGATTATTGAAAATGTCACTCAAAATTTTTAGCAATTCTTTTCAAATTTTCAAAATAATGCGAAATCCATTCAAAACTAATATTCTCGGGGTTTATTTGAAGGAAAAAATTTTCCAAAGCCAGTTCAAAAATACTTTCCAACTGCTTTACCGAAAGTTTCAGTTGCAAATCGTTTGCCCAGACTTTTATAAATTCATTTCCTATAATTTGGTTCGATTTTTCCAGCGTTTCCCGAAATTCTTTTTTCTGTTGATTAAACCGAAGTTGGCGGTTAAAAAGTAAATCGGTTTTATGTTCCACCAAAATTTCTATCAACTCAGGTTGTATAGTTTGAGCCAATTTCTCTTTTTCGGCAATAATCTTAGATTGTTCCAAATGATAATTCAGGAGTTCTTCTACAAAGAGTTGCATATTCGCAAAATGATGATAAAAGGAAGACTTGCTAATCCCGATTTTTTTGGCAAGCGTTTCTATTTTCAAGGCATTTTCGCCCTGCAACGCCAATATTTCGTAGCCAGAGGTTATCCAAATGGATTTTGTTTGGGTCATTTTTTACTAGGTGTAATTCTTTTTTATAACTTATTCCTGATGATCTTCTGCGTGCATCGGAGAAAAATTCTGCGAAAATCTGTGGAAATTATTGCTCCCCAATCACTTTCTTTCGGTGTTCCAATCCCCATTCGATGATTTGATAAATCAGTTGTTTGATGGACGCTCCGTGATCCGTCATTCGGTATTCCACGGCAATCGGCGATTCTTGGATAACGACTCTTTCTATCATTTTCAGGTCTTCCAAATGGCGTAATTCTTTGGTTAAAGTAGAAGAAGTAATGTTTTTTAAATCCAATTTCAATTCGTTAAACCGTTTCGATCCATCGCAGAGTTTTGCCAAAATCAATCCACGCCATTTTCCACCAATAATTTCCAATACATCGGCAACTACTAATGCGCCTTGTTCTTTTGAAGTGACTTTCAGCATAGGTATCTTTTTATATACTTGTATTTTTTTACTACTAGGTAGCAAATATATACTTAATATTTATCTTTGCAAAAAAAATAAGACAATTATGAGCATTTTATTGAATCCTTTTTCGAAAGGAAACTTTACCCTAAAAAATCATATCGTAATGGCTCCAATGACCAGAAGCAGAGCCATTGATAATATTCCCAACGATTTGATGGCAACCTATTACGCCCAAAGAAGCGGCGCCGGACTCATCATCACCGAAGGAACGTCGCCATCGGCAAATGGTTTGGGTTACAGCAGAATCCCCGGAATTTTTAGCCCAGAACAAATAGAAGGTTGGAAGAAAACAACCGCTGCCGTTCACGAAAACAATAGCAAAATTTTTGTACAACTGATGCACACCGGTCGTGTTGCCCACGATATTAATTTGCCAAAAGGCGGAAAAGTCATTGGCGTTTCCGACATTAAAGCAGCAGGAGAAATGTATTCTGATGGTGTAGGAATGAAAGAACATTCGCAACCAGTAACTTTAACCACGGATGAAGTGTATGAGTTGATGAACGAATACGTTTCGGCGGCGAAAAACGCTGTGGAAGCGGGTTTTGACGGGGTGGAACTGCACGCTGCAAACGGTTATTTGTTGGAGCAATTCCTGAATCCGAACGTAAACAACCGAACCGATGAATTTGGCGGAAGCATTGAAAATAGAGTGAAATTTCTAATTGAAACCGCTCAAAAAACGGCAGATGCCATCGGAAAAGAAAAGGTAGGATTACGAATTTCGCCGTTTTCTACGTTCAACGATATGCAGCCGTACAGCGAAGAAGAAGTGAACGCAACCTACACCTATTTGGCAGCAGAACTGAACAAAATTGGGATTGCGTATTTGCATTTGAGTTATAATCCGCAAGTTTCGGAAACATTGATGAAGGGTTTAAAAGAAAATTTCGATGGTGTGATGATTCTTTGCAACGGACTTACTGCTGAAACTGCTGAAACGGCTTTGCAACAAGGTTTTGCAGATTTAGTAGCGTTTGGAAGAAATTACATCGCTAATCCAGATTTTGATCAGCGTTTGGCAAAAGACACTCCGCTGAACGAAGTAGATTACAATACGTTGTACGCACCGGGAGCGGAAGGTTTTACGGATTATCCTTTTTTGAATAACAATTAAAATGTAATGAACAGGTCGCTCCTACGGAGCTGAACTTGCGGTATGAATGAAAGTTCTATTAACAGTTTGCTCCTACGGAGCTAAATAAATGGAAAATACGGGAGGATGTAGTTTGTTTATCAAATTGAAAATTACACAATCAAATGTATTGTAAAAATCCCGTAGGGATTTACTGTTATTAGAAAAGATGAATTCGTTAAAAGCGAAGCTCCGTAGGAGCGACCTGTAAAGAACGATAAGCAAACATTAATTAAAAATAGTTCTAAAAAAATCCCGAAGGGATTTACTATTAGTAGAAAAGATGAATTCGTTAAAGGCGAAGCTCCGTAGGAGCGACCTGTTCATTAATGCTTCAAAAATTAATGTGTTTCGATTCTGATAATTTCTTCGAATGGTTGCAGCCCGACTTGAACGGAGCTCTTTTTGCAAATTTTTAACGAGGGCAAAAGCGTTGGGAAAATTTGCAAAAAAGCGGGAGTGGAAGGCGGAAATAGCTGCCCAAATAAAAGTAACTAAAAATTTAATTTAAAAATAAAATAATGAAAGCAATACAATACACAGCGTTTGGAAATGCGGACGTAGTAACAGAAAATGAAGTGCCAAAAGCCGCAATAACCCAAGAAAATCAGGTGTTGGTAAAGGTAAAAGCATTTACCATCAATCCGTTGGATATGAAGATTCGACAAGGATTTATGCAACAGGTGTATCCGGTGCAATTCCCTTTCACGCCTGGTTTGGACGCTGCCGGAATCGTAGAAGCGGTAGGAAGCGAAGTGACGAATTTCAGCGTAGGCGATGAAGTAATGGTGTCGGCAATAGGCGGAACGTACGCCGAATATTGCGTAGTTCCGGAGCAAAATGTAGAGAAAAAACCTGCCGAAATTTCGTTTGAAGAAGCAGCGGCATTGGTGATTCCGATGGCAACGGCTCAGTCGCTTTTGGTGAATGTAGGAAACGTACAAGCTGGACAAAAAGTGTTTGTTCAAGGAGCTTCAGGAGCGGTTGGTGCAGCGTTGATTCAATTGGCGAAAGCGTTGGGAGCGTATGTAATAGGTACAGCTTCGGGCGAAGGCGTGGATTTTATTAAAAATTTAGGTGCCGATGAAGCGATTGATTATAAAACGCAGGATTTTACGCAATTGGTAAAAGAAGCGGATTTGGTGATTGATTGTGCGGGTGGACCATCGCAAAATGCCTTGTTTGAAGTGGTGAAAAAAGGCGGAACATTGTTAAGCATCACAATGCCGCCATCGCAAGAATTGGCGGAACAATTTGGCGTGAAAGCACAGTTTGTTTCATCGGATTTATCGGCAAAAAATATGCAGTACGGTTTGCAATTGCTTGCCGAAGGAAAGCTGAAACCTTCTGTAGCAAAGACTTTTACAATGAGCCAAGCTGCCGAAGCTCAAAATTTGGTTTCCGCAGGTGGCGTGAATGGGAAGGTGGTTTTGACGGTGGGATAATTTATTTTGATCTCAAATAAAAATCCCAAGAAGCAAGCGTTTCTTGGGATTTTTTGTGGAATTAATTATAAGAATCAGTTTCGTTTATATTTTTTTGAGTAATATTAATGCATTTCTTTTATATATCCGTGACACTTATAAATTGCATTAGTGATTTCAAAAAGAACCAGAACACTTGTGAGCTTTGTAAATAATTATCTAGAAACGGAATAACTGATTTACAATTCTTTTATTTTGCTTACTTTTGCACCCGAAAAACATTCACATACATTATTCATCATTAATATTCATAAAAGATGCTTTCGGTTCAGGGTTTAGGTTTACATCATTCGGGAAATTATTTGTTTCAGAACGTTAATTTCACTATCAAAAAAGACGATAAAATTGGTCTTGTAGGAAAAAACGGAGCAGGGAAATCTACGCTGCTGAAAATGCTTTCAGGAGAAATTTCTTTTTATGAAGGAAATGTTGTGCCGGAAGGAAATATTACGATTGGCTTCCTTAAACAAGATCTTGATTTTGTAAAGGGAAGAACGGTCTGGAACGAGACCATGCAGGCTTTTGAGCAGATCAATGCCTGGAAAGAAGAATTGGAGGAAGTAAATCATCAGATGACGGTAAGAACGGACTACGAAAGTGATTCTTATACTGATCTTATCAATAAAATGACTGAGCTGAATGATCTTCTGATGCACCATGATGCCTACAATCTGGAAGGAGATATGGAAAAAGTGCTTTTCGGTCTTGGCTTTAAAGCAGATGATTTTCAGAAAATAACAGATGAATTTTCCGGAGGATGGAGAATGAGAATTGAGCTGGCTAAGCTTCTTCTTCAAAAGAATGATATTATGCTTCTTGATGAGCCTACCAATCACCTGGATATGGAATCTATCATCTGGCTGGAAAACTTTTTGAAAGATTATCCGGGAGCAATTGTTTTGGTAAGTCACGATAAGCAGTTTATGACTGCGGTCTGCAACCGAACTTTTGATATTAATAATAAAAAGGTTGATGATTATAAAGCCAACTATTCCAAATATCTGGTGATGCGTGAAGACCGCCGCGAAAAGCTGATTCAGGCAAAAAAAAATCAGGATGCGGAGATCAAGCAGATGGAAGATAATATCAATAAATTCCGTGCAAGTGCTACAAAAGCTTCTTTTGCCCAGTCACTGATCAAAAAATTAGATAAAATCGAAAGAATTGAGGTGGATAATGAAGACGTTTCTAAATTTAATATCCGTTTCGTACAGTCTGTAGTTCCCGGAAAAGTTATTTTTGAGGCAGAAAACCTGGGGAAATCTTACGGAGAAAAGAAAATTTTTGATAATGTAGATTTTATGGTTCAGCGAGGAGACAGAATTGCGCTTCTCGGACAAAACGGACAGGGTAAAACTACATTAGCTAAAATTCTTGCAGGAGATATTAAAGATTATTCAGGAAGCTGGAATTTAGGACATAATGTCAATATTGGTTATTTTGCTCAAAATCAGGAAGAGGTTCTGACTCCGAATAAAACGGTGCAAGAAGAAGCAGAGGATGCGGCTACCGAAGAAACCAGACCGAGAGTAAGAGATTTATTAGGTTCATTCCTTTTTCAGGGTGAAGCGGTCAATAAGAAAACGAAAGTGCTTTCTGGAGGTGAAAGAAACCGTTTGGCGCTGTGTAAGTTATTGTTACGTCCGTTCAATACATTGATTATGGATGAGCCTACCAATCACCTTGATATTCAGTCAAAAGAAATCATTAAGCTTGCTTTGCAGAAGTTTGAAGGAACGTTGATTGTGATTTCTCACGACAGAGAATTTTTACAGGGACTTTGTGATAAAATTTACGAGTTCCGGGACGGGAAAATGAAGGAGTTTTTGGGCGACATCAACGAATATCTTGAGTACAGACAAAAAGAGTCCATCAGAGAGATTTCTGCCGAAAAAGCTAAACTTCATGGTGAAGAAGCTAAAGCTGAGGTAAGGGTAAAGAAAGAGGAAAAGACATCCGGCAACGGCAGCGAGCAATCAACATCAGGAACTGGGAGCAAAGAACAGAAAAATATTCAGAACAAGCTGAAAAAAGTGGAAGAGCAAATTGCAGAGCTTGAGACCGCTATAGAAAAGTTTGAGGCTTCTTTTACTAAAGAAAATCCTTCTGAGGAAACCCTTGAAAAATACAATAAAACCAAAGAAAATCTGGATCTTGCTTTGCAGGAATGGGAATATTTGGGAACACAGCTTGAATAATTTCAGCATAAGGATTAAAGATGGACTTTTACAGTTCATCTTTTTTTAGCTTGTAAATGTAGTTTTAAAAGTTGTTGATTTATAAAACGAAAAATTTAAATTTTGTAGAGTTGGTTAAAAAATAATATTTATTGAAAGCGTTTTCATATATTTTTTATAATTTTGCAACATGATTTGTACTAAAAGCAGACATTTCAAAAATTTTATCTCCAGACTGATGTTCGGTGTATACTTTTTTGCGCTGTTTTCTCAGACATTTCATGAGCACGACTTTTCTGATACATTGAAAACATTCAATCTTAAAAAGTCAGAAAACACGCTTACAAAATCTGATGCTAAAGAATCTAAAGGAGACTGTTTGGCCTGTCATTTTATATCGACCGGAAACACACTTATGCCTGAAGAATTTACTTTCAAAGCAATTCAGCATTCAGAGAAAACAGAACAGATTTTTACTCTTCAGGAAAAAATTTGGGCACAAACCAAATATTCTTTCCAGCTTCGCGGTCCGCCCGCAATTTCTTAATTCTTAATTATCTTTTTGGATTTTTTTGTTTAAATCTTAGGATTTAAATCATTGATTACTTTGAAATAACACTTTGAAGCGGTTAAAACGGTCATAATCGGTTATTTTAATGTACTTGAATAATTCTTAGCAATTATTATAATGATGTAAGTCAAAAATTGAAGCATTCCGGAATGAATTGTTTCATATTAAGTATTACATAAAAATCCAATCCAAATTTTTAACGACATATATCTTTGATCTTTTACTGATAAAAGATTCAATGATATAGCTCAATGTATTTACAATGAAATTTATATTAAGTTTTTTATTGGTTCTTATGGGACTGGTAAATATCAACGCACAGAAAACCTACACCGTAAAAGGAAGTGTACAGGATTTTCATGATAAAACAATGCTGGAAAATGCGGAAATCCGAATAGGAAATTTTTCTGCGAAAACAGATAAAAAAGGTCAGTTTTCTCTGTCGGGAATTCCTGCTGGGAATTATGATCTTATTGCCAAACATCCGGAATGCAACGACTATACTGAAAATATACGGGTTGACAGAGATTTGCATTTGGCTATAAGACTGGAACATCATGTAGATGAAATTCAGACCGTAACGATTCACGGAACTCACAAAGCAAAAGGTGCTGTCATCATGACAACGCTTGACAGAGCAGATATTGAAAGGAATTCTACCGAAAATCTTGGAAATCTTCTGTCGCAGCTTTCAGGAGTTACTGCTCTGAAAACCGGAAATAATATTACAAAGCCGGTAATTCATGGTTTATACGGAAGCCGTGTTTCAATCTTAAATAACGGAGTGAAAATGGCGGAACAGGAGTGGGGAGTTGAACATGCTCCGAATGTAGATGTAAATGATTTTGAACATATTGATGTGATAAAGGGTGCATCTGCTCTGAAATATGGTAACGAAGGAGTGGGAGGAGTCGTGATTTTAGAACCTGCACTTATTCCTAAAAAGGATACTTTGATGGGTAACGTAAAACTTTCCGGAATTTCCAATGGAAGAGGAGGGGAAATTTCTGCTAATCTTTTAAAATCATGGAAAAACCAATGGTTTGTAAAAGCAGGCGGAAGCTATAGAAAGCTGGGAGATTTGTACATTCCGCATCATACTTTGCAGAATACGGGTGCAGAAGTTAATTCTTTTAATTTCTCGTTCGGAAATCACAGTTTTCTACAGGGTTTTGATGTTTCTTATAGCGGAATCAGACAGGATTTTGGAATATATAAAGGTGCGCATTTGGGAAGTCCTTCAGATTTTTACAAAGCAATCAATTTGGGACAGCCTTATTTTTTGGATGATTTCAGCTACGAAATTGGAAGCCCGAAACAGGAAGTTGAGCATCATATTGCTAAAATTTCAGCTTACAAACGGTTTGCAGATTTTGGAAAACTGACTTTTCAGTACAGCTTTCAATTAAATCAAAGAAAAGAATTTGATATCAGAAGAGGAGATTTGAATGCGCTGCCTTCTATGGATTTGCGACTCATTACTCATTCTGCGAGTTTAGTTCATCTTATTGAGCGTACAGACTGGAGTTTAGAAAGTGGTATTTCCGGAGGCTTTCAGGATAATTACCCCAATCCTGCAACCAGAGCAAGACGTTTGATTCCCGATTATTACCGTTATGATGCAGGTGCTTTTTCTGTTTTTAAATACAGATTTAATTCAAAACTGAATGCTGAAGCAGCTGTAAGATATGATTTCAGCAGATATGACGCTTATAAATATTACGACGAATCTGACTGGAATAACAGATTTGCAAAGTTTTTCCCTGAATTTTTCATTCAGAAAAGCGACAGCAGGATTTTGGCAAGACCTATTTTAGATTATCACAATTTTTCGGCTAATCTGGGGTTAGATTATAAACCTTTTGATAATGTTGAAGTTAAATTTAATTTATCAAGAGCCGACAGAACTCCCAATCCTGCGGAATTATTTGCAGACGGACTGCATCACTCTGCAGCAATCGTGGAAGAGGGTGATATGAGAATTAAAAGAGAGACGCTTTATCAGGCAAATCTCTCTTTAGTTTCTAATTTTAATATACTGAAGGGACTTCGTATTGAAGCATCTCCATATATAATGATCTCTGATAATTTTATCAATCAGATTCCTACAGGGGTTGTGAATTCTAACCGAGGTGTTTTTCCGATTTGGAGTTATCAGCAGATTAAAGCCAGAATTTTTGGAATTGATGCAGATGCACAACTTAATATTCTTGATCGGTTGAAATGGAATACAGGATTCAGCGCATTGAAAGGAGATGATTTGTCTAATAACGAACCCCTGATTCTAATGATGCCATCCAATCTCAGAAATTCAGTAGAATGGAAAATGAATATTCCTAATAATTTCTATCTGCAACTGGAGAATGTAAGCGTATTTAGGCAAAATCGTTTTCCGATCAGAAATCAGACGGTTGACTTTATAGATAACGGTACTTTTTTCAGGGAAGAATTAGACTTGAGTACTCCTCCTCCTGCTTACACGGTATTTAATGCTTCTGTAGGAGCAGATGTGGCTAAAAACTTTAATATCAATTTCAGAATCAACAATATTTTCAATACAGAATATCGTGAGTATCTCAACAGGCTCAGGTTTTTTATGCCTGAAAATGGCAGAAACTTTATTATAACTTTTAAATACAACTTTTAATTATTAATATTTTAAAAATTTTAAAAAATGAAAAAATTCTTAAACATTACACTGGTAATTTTTGCAGCACTTTTAGTTTTCTCGTGTAGAAATGATTCTACCGACATTCCGGAAGATATTCATGATCATGATGAAATAGAAAAAATGGTGGTGAGATTAACCAATGCAAATGATCCTACGGATGTACAGACGATTAGTTATATCGGTGGGGTTGCTGATAAACATATTCATGCAGAAGCAGGAGATGTGTTCAATGTTGATCTGGATTTTCAGGTAAAACATGATGACCATTACGACAGTGTAAATGGCGAAATTATGGAAGAGAAAGATGAGCATTTTATCACATTTGGTTTTTCAGGGGCAAATGTTATCGTAAAAAGAGCAGCTAATGATGTTGCAAGAACAGATGGTAATAAACTGGGACTAAAAACTCAATGGACTGTTGTAAGCACAACTCCAACAGGAAAAGTAAACATTAAGCTGGTACACGCACCAACTTCAGTAAGCCAGAATTCTCCTTCAGCAGACAATCAGCTTGGAAGCACAACAGGCGGAGAATCTGATGTAGATGCATTGATTGATCTGCATTAATACCATTATTCAACAAATTTTAATATTATAAAAAGACATCATTTTGGTGTCTTTTTATGTTTTTTCTTAAAAAAATAATTTCTAATAACTTAAAGAAAAAGCAAATGATCTGTATTGCATATCTGAAATAAAATTGTAATTTTGCACAACTTTTTGTGGGAGGGTTTGTAAAAAGTAAATTATTAATAATTAATGACTTCCGTATTTTTTAACGCCACAGTTATTCAAACCATTAAAAAAGAAGGAATACAAATTTTTAGAAAATGTCAAAAGAGACAAATTCAGCAGAGGTTTTATTAAACCAAAACGTAGCACCGGAACAATTTGATTGGGATTCTTTCGAATCTGGTCTTGATGCAGACGCAAGAAAAGAAAAAAGCGATCTTGAAGAAATCTACAACGGATCTTTAAACAACTTAGACGATAATGACGTATTGGTTGGGAAAGTTGTAAGATTGACTGACAAAGAAGCTATCGTAGACATCAACTTCAAATCTGAAGGTGTTATTTCTCTTAACGAATTCCGTTACAACCAAGGTTTGAGCGTAGGTGATGAGGTTGAAGTAATGGTTGACAGAAGAGAAGACAAAACTGGTCAGTTACAGTTATCTCACAGAAAAGCAAGAACATTGAAAGCTTGGGATAAAGTAAATGAGCTTCACGAAACAGGTGAAATCGTAAACGGTTTTGTAAAATCTAGAACTAAAGGTGGTATGATCGTAGACGTACACGGAATCGAAGCATTCTTACCAGGTTCTCAGATCGACGTTAAGCCAATTAAAGATTACGATCAATTCGTAGGTAAAACTATGGAGTTCAAAGTTGTGAAAATCAACCCTGAGTTCAAAAACGTAGTAGTATCTCACAAAGCATTGATCGAAGCAGATATCGAAGGTCAGAAAAAAGAAATCATCGCTCAGTTAGAAAAAGGACAGGTTCTTGAAGGTACTGTTAAGAATATTACTTCTTACGGTGTATTCATCGACCTTGGAGGTGTTGACGGATTGATTCACATTACAGATCTTTCTTGGTCTAGAGTGAACCACCCATCTGAAATCCTTGAGGACGGACAAACTGTAAAAGTGGTTATCCTTGACTTTGATGATGAGAAAACAAGAATCCAATTGGGTATGAAGCAATTAGAAGCTCATCCTTGGGATGCTCTTTCTGCTGACATGAAAGTTGGAGATAAAGTAAAAGGAAAAGTAGTAGTTCTTGCTGACTATGGTGCATTCGTAGAAATCGCTCCAGGTGTAGAAGGATTGATCCACGTTTCTGAAATGTCTTGGTCTACTCACTTGAGAAGTGCAGGAGATTTCGTAAAAGTTGGTGATGAAGTAGAAGCAGAAGTATTGACTTTAGATAGAGAAGACAGAAAGATCTCTTTAGGTATGAAACAATTATCTAAAGATCCATGGGAAAATATCGAAGCTAAGTATCCTGTAGGTTCTCAACACGTTGGAACTGTAAGAAACTTTACAAACTTCGGAGTTTTCGTAGAATTGGAAGAAGGTATTGATGGATTAATCTATATCTCTGATCTTTCTTGGACTAAGAAAATCAAGCATCCATCTGAATTCTGTGCAGTAGGTGATAAACTAGATGTTGTAGTTCTTGAGCTTGACATCCAGGCTAGAAGATTATCTTTAGGTCACAAGCAATTAACTGAAAACCCTTGGGATAAGTTTGAAACTAAATATGCTGAAGGAACTGTACACGCTGGTAAAGCGGTAGAAGTACACGATAAAGGTGCTTCTGTACAATTTGAAGATGCTGAAGTAGAAGCTTTCTGCCCATCTAGATTATTAGAGAAAGAAGACGGATCTAAAATCAAGAAAGGAGAAGAGGCTGATTTCAAAGTAATTGAGTTCAACAAAGAATTCAAGAGAGTTGTAGTTTCTCACACAGGAATTTTCAGAGACGAAGAGAAAAAGAATGCAAAAGAAGCTTCTAACAGAAATGTATCTTCTTCTTCTAACAATGAAGAAAGATCAACTCTTGGAGATATTGATGCTTTAGCAGAATTGAAAAAGAAAATGGAAGGGAAATAATCCTGAACATTTTTTGATATAGAACCACTCGAAAGAGTGGTTTTTTGTTTTATAAGTGTTTATCAACAATCCATAAAATAATTACAGTCGTATATTAAAATTCAGGAATGAAATTGAGAAATAGTTAGTAAATTTATCAATCAAAACGATTAATAATGGATAGCAATACTGTTTTTTTTACTAAATCTAAAAAAAGAATTCTTTTGGCTGCATTTTTTGCTGTTCTTCCGATAAGTCTTTTTGCACAGGAGAATGAAAGATTGATAAAAGATTATATCCTGAAAAATAAAATCAGCGAATTTAAAAAAGCCGATCTGACGAATTTTAAAATAGATAATAAAGATTTTTCACAGTCTTTGAATGGAGAGATTATCAAAATACAGCAGACCTTTAAAGGGATTCCTGTTTACAATTCTTTAGCGACTGCTTTTATTAAAGACAGAAAGATTACTTATTTTAATGACAGTTTTGTGAAAAGTTTCACATCGTTTTCTGATGATGTAACGGTCTCTCCAAAGAATGCGTTAGAAAAAATTGCAGATTCTTTTAGCAGAAATGAAATATCAGATTATATCATACTAAATGATTCAGATAAAGAGCCTGATCACAAAAACTTCGTAAAACAAAATTTTGTATATAATCTTTCAGGGTCTGATTTAAAATTATGCCACCAGTTTTTGTTCCATGATCCGGAAAATTCAAAATACTGGAATGTTTTAGTTGATGCATCTTCGGGAGAAATTATTTCAAAAGAAAACCTTACCTTAGAATGTCATTTTCATAAAGATGCGTATTCTCATGATTCCACGCATCAGAATAATATCATAAAAAATTCTCTAAAAAAATACCCATCAACATTTTTGGCTGATAATGCAAATTATAATATTTTTCGTTTACCGGTAGAAGCACCTACGTTTGGTAGCAGAACGCTGGTTTCAAATCCGTGGATCTTATCTTCATCTCCCCAAGGTTGGCATTCTACAGGAGCCGAAAAATATACGATTACCAGAGGTAATAACGTCTATGCATATGAAGACAGAAATGATAAAGATCAGCCGGGATATTCTCCGGATGGCGGATCTTCCTTAAATTTTAATTTTCCTTTTTCAATCAACGGGACTCCGGATTTCAATCAAAATGCAGCAATTACCAATTTGTTTTATACCGCAAACAGGGTACACGATATTTTCTATCAGTTTGGTTTTACAGAATCTGCAAGAAATTTTCAGCAGAATAATTTTGGAAAAGGCGGTATCGGAAATGATTATCTTCTGGCTGAATCTCAGGATGGAGGCGGATTAAATAATGCCAATTTTACTACTCCTTCTGATGGAAAAAAACCTGTAATGCAGATGTATCTTTGGTCAAGAGTCAACAGGTATTTTTATTATAACGCTCCTGTTTCTGCAATTCCGCGTGTTCCGCAGGCAAGCGCAGCTCAATTTGGACCGCAGCTGAATGGTACGGGTGTGACGGGAGATGTGATGCTGGCAAATGTGATTGATGGCTGTACTCCGTTAACTGCAAATTCTTTAACAGGAAAAATAGGTCTTATAGAAAGAGGAGGCGGAACCAACTGTACTTTTGCCCTGAAAGTGAAAAATGCTCAGGATGCAGGTGCAATTGCAGCGATTATTTACAATAATCCGGGAGCTATTAATTTTCCTGCATCAATGGGCGGAACAGATGCTTCAATTACCATACCTTCAGTTTTGATTAATAATGCTGAAGGAGAATATATTAAAACACAGTTGAGTAATTCATTAACGGTAAATGTTACTCTCAAAAGTGATCCGGCAACTGCAGTAACTCCTGACGGAAGTTTTGATAACGGAATCATCACCCACGAATATGGTCACGGAATTACCAACAGATTGACCGGGAACGGATTTAGCTGCCTTTCCAAAGTTCAGAGTAAAGAACAAATGGGAGAGGGATGGTCAGATTTTTTTGCTTTAATGTTGACCAATACTCCAAATGCTGATGCTTCTGTTCCACGAAGTATAGGATCTTATGCGAGTGGTCAGTCTGCATCAGGTTTAGGATTCAGACCTGCAAAATATTCTCCGGATTTTTCTGTGAATGATTATACGTATGCAGATACTAACGGAATGGAGTTTGAGGAAGACGGTGAAATTGTTCCGGATGTGCACAGAATAGGATTTGTATGGGGATCAATGCTTTGGGATCTTCATTGGCAGTATGCTGCAAAATATGGATATTCTTCTGATGTTACCGCCAACAAAAACAGCGGAAGTGCAAGAGTTCTTCAACTGGTGACAGATGCTTTGAAATTACAAACCTGCAATCCTACATTTATTGACGGAAGAAATGCAGTGCTGAATGCCGAAATGCTTACCACTGGTGGCGAAAATCGTTGCATGATATGGAAAACTTTTGCTAAAAGAGGTTTAGGTTTAAATGCTTCCGCTGGAAGTAAAACAAATATTAACGATCAGGTAGAAGATTTTTCTGTTCCGGCAGACTGTAGAGAAGGAAATGCAAATGCTGCAATAGATAGAAGTTTGATTAAAATTTATCCGAATCCTGCTAAAGATGAGTTCTTTATTTATCTGAAAGATAATACAATTGGAAAATTATTTGTTCAGATGTATGATATGTCAGGAAAATTAGTGCTTTCTGAAGATAGGTTTTCACCGGATGCAAGAATTCCTGTTTCTACAAAAGATCTGGAAAATGGAATATATGTTGTAAGTGTTCAGGGAATAGGAGTAGATTTCAGAACAAAAATTATTATCAAAAAATAACTTCCATTTAAATATTTTATCAGGATAAAAGATGATTCGTTGAATATCAGTTATACTTTACTACTTTTTTGCAGACAATCAGAAATGATTTAAGTAAATTAAATAATAGCCTGAATGATTTCAAACAATCAATGTTTTATATGTTAAATAAGTATTGAAACGGTACAAACTCTCAGATTCATTGATAAAAAGGCACCCCTGTCAATGTAAAATATTGTATATTTGCCGGCTTTTTAAAAATTATGAAGAAGAATATTGTTAAAGGAATTTTATTTGTGGCATTGGGTGCAAGCGTTTACGGAATGTTGGCAACTTTCGTAAAAATGTCTTATAAAGAAGGATATACAACAGCGGAAGTCACAACATCACAATTTGTTTTGGGAATTATAGGACTTTTGATTCTCAATTTTGTTCAGACAATCACTTCAAAAAATAAACTTTCTTCGCCGTCATCGGGAGAAATGAGACGCTTGCTGATTGCAGGAACTTCTTTAGGCTGCACAAGTCTTTTTTATTATATTTCGGTACAGTATATTGCTGTTTCGGTTGCTATTGTTCTATTGATGCAGTCAGTATGGTTTAGTGTTGTAGCAGAAAGTTTTCTGACAAAAAAATTCCCAGGTTTAATAAAAATTTTTGCCACAGGAATTGTATTGAGCGGAACAGTATTAGCAACCAACCTCATTAATTTAGATGTAAATCTGGATTGGAAAGGAATCTTTTGGGGATTGTTGGCTGCAGCCTCATTCACCGTGACAATGTTTACTTCCAATACTATTGCAACTCACTTGCCTGTTTTACGCAAAAGTATGATCATGTTGAGCGGTGGCTCTGTAATAATCTTTCTTTTTCTGTTTTTTGCGCAGATTGGTCCGTTATATTCAGAGAGCCTAAAATCATTTTATCTGAATTTTACAGATAATACACAGCATATCAGACCCTTCGATATATCTATTTTTTGGACCTATGGTTTTATTTTAGCATTATTCGGAACCATTATTCCGCCAGTGTTATTTAATTTGGGTTTTCCAAATACGGGTTTAGGTTTAGGAAGTATTATTTCTTCTTTAGAACTTCCTGTTTCTGTGACGATGGCATTTTTTCTTTTAAACGAAAAAGTGGCTCTGATTCAGTGGATCGGGATCATATTGATTTTAATGGCAATTATTTTAATGAACTTACCTTCACGGAAAAAAGTTACTACTGTCGAATTAGATTTAAAATAAAAAAATAAAACCGTTTCTCTGAGACGGTTTTTTATTTACCATTGTTTCCGTCTTGCGTAGATAAATGTAATGATGACTATGGTAACCATTATGCCTACAGTTATAAAATAACCGTATTTTGTATGCAGTTCCGGCATATTGTCAAAATTCATTCCGTAAAGACCGGCAATAAAAGTGATAGGTAAAAAATAAACAGAGTATATTGCCAAAACTTTCATCACCTGATTGGCTTTTTGGTCAGATAGGGCGAGAAACATAGAAATAAGGTTGGTAATCTGTGCATTGAGATGATCAAAGTCAGCAATTACATCTTTGTGTTTGTCTTTCAGATCAACAAACTCAGCATCCTGGATATTAAGAAACTTAAATTTATCAATTGCATCGGTTGATATAGTCATTACTCTTGCATTTAAACCAGATTTCCTTTTCAGACGGTAAAGTCTTCGTATTTCATTGGTATGATTAGTATTTTTCAGAAAAATTTCATTTTCAATATTATCCATTGTTTCAAATAAATTCAGAGATTCATCATCAAAACTTTTCATAATGAGTAAAGCAATCATTAAGGCAATTTTATCAGACGAACAGTCTTCCTGCTCTGTAGAAAGCCGCTTTTTGGTTTCCGAAATACTTTTGGTTTTCATCCGGTGAACCGTTATAATTGTTTTTTCAAGAATGAAAATGCCGATTTTGGTACTGATGTCACTTATTGTATTAAGATTTTTACGTTCCAGTTCAGTACTTTCCCGAAGAAGAAAAAACTTTACATTGCCATCTTCCTCATATTTTGGAAGGTGATTGGGATCCAGCGTGTCTTCCAGAAGAAGATTGTTAATCTGATATCTTTCATGAAGAAACTGTATGTCTTCGGAAGTTGGAGCTTCTACGTCTATCCATTCGCAGTTCGAATCTCTGTAAAATGTATTAATCGGCATAAAGTAAAAATACTGATATTTTAAAATAGTATGTATTCAATAAGTTTTATATTTGCCAAAATTAAACAAACTATATGATTAAAAGTACAATAAAAGGAATAGGTTTTCATGTCCCTGATCATGTTGTTACCAATGATGATTTAGCAAAATTAATGACCACCAATGATGAATGGATTACAGAACGTACAGGAATAAAAGAAAGAAGACACCGTATTAATAGAAATGATTCTCAGGAAACGTCAGCATATTTAGGATTTAAAGCCTCTGAAAAAGCTCTGCAAAATGCTGGTCTCACGGCAAAAGATATAGATTATATCGTTTTTGCTACGCTTTCACCAGATTATTATTTTCCGGGATGCGGAGTTTTGCTTCAGGATATGCTGGGCTGCGATACGATAGGAGCTTTAGATGTTAGAAACCAATGTTCCGGGTTTGTATATGCAATGAGTGTAGCCAATGCTTTTATCAAGTCAGGAACTTACAGAAACATTTTGGTCGTTGGAGCTGAGATCCATTCTTTCGGATTAGATTTTTCTGATGAAGGAAGAGGTGTATCAGTAATTTTTGGAGACGGAGCAGGTGCTGTGGTGCTCTCAGCAACCGAAGATGAAAATGCAGGAGACATTCTGGCAATGAATATGCATTCAGAAGGGAAATATGCAGATGAGCTATGCACACAGTTTCCGGGATCTAAGTTCGGCTGGAGTGACAGGATGCGTAAAGAACCGGAAAATGTTACCAACAAAGAAGTTTATCCTATTATGAATGGTAATTTTGTATTCAAGCATGCTGTAACAAGATTTCCGGAAACTATGCAGGAAGCTTTATCTAAAGCCGGAAAAACTATAGATGATCTGGATATGTTTATTCCACATCAGGCAAATTTAAGAATAGCGCAGTTTGTACAGCAGAAATTCGGGCTTCCTGATGATAAAATTTACAACAATATCCAAAGGTATGGAAATACAACTGCAGCTTCTATCCCTATTGCTTTAAGCGAAGCAATCGAAAAAGGAAAAATCAAAAGAGGAGATTTGGTTTTACTTTCCGCCTTTGGAAGTGGTTTCACTTGGGGAAGTATTTTGTTTGAATACTAATTCGTTTTAACTAAGAACAATTAGCCTCTGAAATATTTCGGAGGCTTTTCTTTTATCTCTCTTCCGTTTTAAGCTGTATCTTTTTGAGCGCTGCTTTTTAGAGTGTTTGAGAAAATGATGCTGTTTCACTCAGGGCTATTTTGGGGAGAAGTCAGGAGTTAGGATTTAGGAATTAGTTAGAGTTATAAATAAGAAGGTAAGAGGAAGGAATTTCAATCGCTGAGCTTGTTTGGATAAGTAATCATTAAGTGTCTTAAGTGTAAAGTAAATCATATTGACATTTTCAATATAGCAGTCCTACGGACTGCCCCTCACTTGCCGTATGCAGCTTCCCTCTTTCTTCACCATCCTCCCACCATTCACCATTCCCCTTTTGTAAAATTTTTCTTTCGAATAACCAGTTAGTTAGGGGTGAATATGGATTAAATATGAATTTTATGT
>NZ_VKOG01000016.1 GCF_007474545.1 Chryseobacterium binzhouense | reverse complement strand
GGTCGGACGACCGATTTGCACGTCAGGACCGCTACGGACCTCCACCAGAGTTTCCTCTGGCTTCGCCCTGCCCAGGCATAGTTCACCATCTTTCGGGTCCTAACACGTGCGCTCATGCTCCACCTCCCCGGCGCGGCGGGCGAGACGGGCCGGTGGTGCGCCCTCGGCGGACTGGGAGAGGCCTCGGGATCCCACCTCGGCCGCCGGCGAGGGCGGCCTTCACCTTCATTGCGCCACGGCGGCTTTCGTGCGAGCCCCTGACTCGCGCACGTGTTAGACTCCTTGGTCCGTGTTACAAGACGGGTCGGGTGGGTGGCCGACATCGCCGCGGACCCCGTGCGCTCGCTTCGTGGCGACCGAGGCGCGACCCCCCGGGCCCGACGGCGCGACCCGCCCGGGGCGCACTGGGGACAGTCCGCCCCGCCCCGACCCACCCCGGTGAGGAGGCGGGCCGGGGTGGGAGAGCGGTCGCGCCGTGGGAGGGGCGGCCCGGCCCCCCCGGAGACACCGGCGCGCGCCCCGCGGGGAACGCCCCCCTCGCGGGGAGCGGCCCCCCCGCGGGGAGGGAGCGCCGGCAGGGGGGGAGAGCGCGGCGGCAAAGGGCTGGCTCCCTCGGCCCCGGGATTCGGCGAGCGCTGCTGCCGGGGGGCTGTAACACTCGGGGCGAAGGGCGGACCCGCCGCCGTGACGACGGCGGGGCAACCCCCCCGAGCCACCTTCCCCGCCGGCCTTCCCAGCCGTCCCGGAGCCGGTCGCGGCGCACCGCCGCGGTGGAAATGCGCCCGGCGGCGCCCGGTCGCCGGCCGGGGGGCGGTCCCCCGCCGGCCCCACCCCCGGCCCCGCCCGCCCACCCCCGCGAACCCCCCCGCCGCCCGCCTCCGCCCGGAGACGGAGGGGAGAGCGGCGAGGGGCGGAGGGAGGGCGGGTGGAGGGGTCGGGAGGAACGGGGAGCGGGAAAGATCCGCCGGGCCGCCGGCACGGCCGGGCTCGCCGCCGGGTTGAATCCTCCGGGCGGACTGCGCGGACCCCACCC
>NZ_VKOG01000015.1 GCF_007474545.1 Chryseobacterium binzhouense | reverse complement strand
TCGTAACAACTGTAGTTCCTGAAACTGCTGTTGCTGGCTGAGTTACCGTTGCATTAACTGTTCCGGTACATCCGTTTGCATCAGTGATCGTTACCGTATAAGTTCCTGCTGCCAATCCTGTTCTGTCTTCTGTCGTGATTCCACCACCCCAGTTGAAAGTATATGGTGCAGTTCCTCCTGCTGGTGTTAAATTGATAGAACCGTTTGAAGAACCGTTACATGCTACATTCGTTACAACTGTAGTTCCTGAAACTGCTGTTGCTGGCTGAGTTACCGTTGCATTAACCGTTCCTGTACATCCGTTCGCATCAGTGATGGTTACGCTGTAAGTTCCTGCTGCCAATCCTGTTCTGTCTTCAGTCGTGATTCCGCCGCCCCAGTTGAATGTATATGGTGCTGTTCCGCCTGTTGGTGTTAAATTAATTGCTCCTGTTGAACCACCGTTACATGCAACATTCGTTACTACCGTACTTCCTGAAACTGCTGTTGCAGGTTGAGTAATAGTTACCGTTCTTGTTGTTGTACAAGAATTAGCATCGGTTACCGTAACGGTATAAGTTCCTGCAGAAAGTCCTGTTGCTGTTGCTGCAGTTCCGCCTGTTGGTGACCATGAATACGTGTATGGTGCAGTTCCTCCAGAAACTGTTATTGATGCTGAACCGTTAGATCCGCCGTTACAGCTTACATTCGTCTGAGAAATTGTTGCCGATAAAGCTGTTGGTTGAGTTACTGTTGCATTCACTGTCCCTGTACATCCGTTGGCATCTGTGATGGTTACGCTGTATGTTCCGGCAGCTAAGCCTGTTCTGTCTTCTGTGGTAATTCCACCACCCCAGTTGAACGTGTATGGTGCTGTTCCACCTGTCGGTGTTAAATTGATAGAACCGTTGGAAGCACCGTTACATGCTACATTCGTTACAACCGTAGTTCCTGAAACTACTGTCGCAGGCTGTGTTACTGTTGCATTAACAGTCCCTGTGCATCCGTTCGCATCTGTGATCGTTACGCTGTAAGTTCCTGCTGGAAGTCCTGTTCTGTCTTCAGTCGTAATTCCACCGCCCCAATTGAACGTGTATGGTGCAGTTCCACCTGTCGG
>NZ_VKOG01000014.1 GCF_007474545.1 Chryseobacterium binzhouense | reverse complement strand
CTACATTCGTTACAACCGTAGTTCCTGAAACTACTGTCGCAGGCTGTGTTACTGTTGCATTAACAGTCCCTGTGCATCCGTTCGCATCAGTGATGGTTACGCTGTATGTTCCTGCAGCTAAGCCTGTTCTGTCTTCAGTCGTGATTCCACCACCCCAGTTGAAGGTATATGGTGCAGTTCCACCTGTCGGTGTTAAATTAATTGCTCCTGTTGAACCACCGTTACATGCTACATTCGTTACTACCGTAGTTCCTGAAACTGCTGTTGCAGGCTGGGTTACCGTTGCATTAACCGTTCCGGTACATCCGTTCGCATCTGTGATGGTTACGCTGTAAGTTCCTGCGGATAATCCTGTTCTGTCTTCAGTCGTGATTCCACCACCCCAGTTGAACGTATAAGGTGCAGTTCCGCCTGTTGGTGTTAAATTAATGGCTCCTGTTGAACCGCCGTTACATGCAACATTCGTTACAACCGTACTTCCTGAAACTGCTGTCGCTGGCTGGGTAATAGTTACCGTTCTTGTTGTTGTACAAGAATTAGAATCCGTTACCGTAACTGTATAGATTCCTGCTGAAAGTCCTGTTGCTGTTGCACCAGTTCCACCCGTTGGTGACCATGAATAAGTATATGGTGCAGTTCCACCAGAAACTGTTATTGATGCTGAACCATTAGATCCACCATTACAGCTTACATTCGTCTGAGAAATTGTTGCCGATAAAGCTGTTGGCTGAGTAATAGTTACCGTTCTTGTTGTTGTACAAGAATTAGCATCCGTTACCGTAACGGTATAAGTTCCTGCTGAAAGTCCTGTTGCTGTTGCAGCAGTTCCACCTGTTGGTGACCATGAATACGTATATGGTGCAGTTCCACCTGAAACTGTTATTGATGCTGAACCGTTAGATCCGCCGTTACAGCTTACATTCGTCTGAGAAATCGTTGCCGATAAAGCTGTTGCTGGTTGGGTTACCGTTGCATTTACCGTTCCGGTACATCCGTTGGCATCTGTGATCGTTACGCTGTAAGTTCCTGCTGTAAGTCCTGTTCTGTCTTCAGTCGTGATTCCACCACCCCAATTGAAGGTGTATGGCGCAGTTCCGCCTGTCGGAGTTAAATTAATTGCTCCTGTTGAACCGCCGTTACATGCCACATTCGTAACAACCGTTGTTCCTGAAACTGCTGTTGCAGGTTGGGTTACCGTTGCATTTACCGTTCCGGTACATCCGTTGGCATCTGTGATCGTTACCGTGTAAGTTCCTGCTGGAAGTCCTGTTCTGTCTTCAGTCGTAATTCCACCGCCCCAATTGAACGTGTATGGTGCAGTTCCACCTGTCGGTGTTAAATTGATAGAACCGTTGGAAGCACCGTTACATGCTACATTCGTTACAACCGTAGTTCCTGAAACTACTG
>NZ_VKOG01000013.1 GCF_007474545.1 Chryseobacterium binzhouense | reverse complement strand
CACTGTTTGCTTTAGCTGCTGCCATTGCTGTACGAGCTAAAATGAATAGAAAAGTGAAGGAAAGCAATTAGAAACCAACATAATCAAAATGAAGAATCCGTCTCACAACTTGAGGCGGATTTTTTTTTGGTTATTATTTTGGATTTTCGTATATTTATATCTGATAATCATATATTTGTGTATGAATTTCAAATATTATAATCAGAATCAGACTGTGTTATTCCCTTACAGTTTTGAAGAGCTGATTCCGAAAAATCATCCCGTTCGGATCGTCAATGATATTTTGGAGAAGGTAAATATTGACCCACTTCTCAAAGCCTACAGCAAAGAAGGAAATCCCAGCTACCATCCCGTGATGATGCTCAAGGTGATGGTTTTTGCCTACATGAACAATATTTATTCCTCACGGAAAATCGAAAAAGCACTTCGTGAAAACATCAACTTCATGTGGCTCTCCAACATGAGCATCGTGGATCACAATACCGTGAACCGCTTTCGGACCCAGAAACTTGAAGCCGCCTTCAAAGATATTTTTTCCCAGGTGGTTTTGCTTTTGGCAGAAGAGGGTTTGGTAAGTCTGAGACAGGTGTTTGTAGACGGAACTAAAATTGAAGCACAAGCAGGGCGCTACACTTTTGTTTGGGCAAATGCCATTAAAACCAATAAAGAAAAAATGCTGCGCCAACTGGAAGACCTTTGGAAATATGCCCAAAGCGTTGCCCGGGAAGAAGATAAAGACCCGGAACCGCCTGAATTTAAAGAAATCAGCAAAGAAAAAATCCGGCAAACGGTAGAAAATATCAATGCCAAATTAAAAGGCAGCGACAGCAAAACAGAGTCCGACAAAAAAGCCAAAGCCAAACGGAATTACATTAAAAATAATTTTGAGAAAAACTTCGATAAATACAAATCTCAGGAAGCTATTTTGGCAGAGCGGAATTCCTACAGCAAGACCGATCAAGACGCTACTTTTATGCGGATGAAACCGAAGGTTCGCGAATTCCATTAAAATCAATAAAAGAGAAACAATGAGCAATGATGATCATATGCAGAACGGACAGCTCAAACCCGCCTATAATGCACAGATTTCTACCGAGAATCAATTTATTTTAAATTACACGATTCATCAGCAAACCAATGATATCAATACTTTGAAGCGCCATTTGGAGAATTTTGAGAAATTATATGGAAAAAATAAACTCGAAGAATTGGAAGAACTCACAGCCGATGCGGGTTAAGGAAGCGAGGAAAACTATGAATTATTAGAGCAAAAAAACATCACTCCCTTTGTGAAATACAACACCTTCGACAAGGAGCAGGATACCCGTTATCAGTCGAAGCACAAGACTTTCAGCAAAGAAAACCTTCATTACAACGCCGAACAGGACTTTTACGTTTGCCCGATGGGTCAAAAGATGGAAAAAACACACGAAAGCACAAGGAAAACCAAGACCGGGTATCCTCAAAAACTATCACATTATCAAGCAAAAAATTGTGACGGATGCCCAATTAGAGGCGTTTGCCACAGCTCCAAAGAAAACCGGAGTGTAGAGCGAAACCATCATCTGGAGCAGTACAAAGAAAAAATCCGGGAACTTCTAAAAAGCGAAGAAGGCGTCAAAAAACGCAAACAACGTTCGGTTGAAGTAGAACCTGTGTTTGCCCACCTGAAACATTGCAATGGTTTTAAGAGATTTACCTTAAAAGGTCTGAAAAAAGTAGAACTGGAGTTCGGATTACACGCTTTAGCACACAATCTAAGAAAGAAAGTTGCCTGAAGAGGACAGCTTTTCACTTTTTCTGAAAACATTGAAAAACTTTTATAACAAAAAATCCGACTCAAATTTTGTTGTGAGACGGATTCTTATGTTAAGGTAATGTGGTCAAAAATAGTTGGTGCTTTTGACAAAAATAATTTGTAATATTCTGCGGTTGATTGGAAGAGGAAATGAGCAATGCA
>NZ_VKOG01000012.1 GCF_007474545.1 Chryseobacterium binzhouense | reverse complement strand
GTACACCTTCAGGCTATGGTTATGATATCTGTAACGAATATTTTATTCCGGGGGAGATTGTTGCCAACAACACCTATTATCCTTTTGGGATGCTGTTTGATCATAATGTTCAGGCTAATAATGCAAATGCTTATAAGTACAAGTACAACGGCAAAGAACTCCAAGAGACCGGAATGTACGATTACGGGGCAAGATTTTATATGCCGGATATTGGGAGATGGGGTGTCGTAGATCCGCTTTCGGAGAAATATACAAGAATGTCACCTTACATCTATGTGGGAAACAATCCTGCACTGTTTGTCGATTATGACGGTAGAGACTTTGGTATGAGTGTAGACATGAAAAGAGGAACAATAACTATAACAGGAAATTATTATGCACTTAGTCGAGATATGAAAGCTGCGAATGGAGCAATTACAAAATGGAACAAGACAAGTGGTAATTATTCTTATAATTATAAAGACTCAAATGGCTTACAAAAATCTCTTAAAGTAATTTTTAAACTTACTGCCACAGAAGTAAAATCTACAGCAAAAGGCGATTTAAAAAACGCATTAGATACTGATAAATCTGGAACTGCAAATTCTTTCGCAGTTGATAATGATAGAATGAAAAGTGAAAAGTCAACTACTGATGGGATAACAATAAATGGCAAAAAGATAACTGTAAGATCAACTTCAAGTGATGATACGGGAGGACACGAAGTGGGACATACATTAGGACTTAGTGATGATCAAGCAATTTCCAGTGATATTATGACACATACTACAGAAAGTGGAGATACTATTAATTCTACTTACATACAAGATATCTTAAGTTATTTTGACGGTAACACAGCGAATCCTAATAAAGCAAGTGATAAAACCAAAATACCAGGAAATCCTAATAGTGTAATTATTGATACAACAAATAGTAATTTAAAAACCGATAAAGATTATGAAAACTTTAAAAAGGGAAAAGTCAAAGCTACACCTACAGAATAATTTATATGTACTATTTTTCCTATTTCTGTCAAACTTCTTATTTTCACAGAAATTCGAGGATTATTATTTAACTAATAAGTTGATAACTTTTAAAAATCCTATAATTATTGTTCCTAATAGTAACAAAGTTGGCATCTTTGTAGTTGAAAAAGAGGATTATGACAAACAAAAGAATCTTAATAAATTATTCACTAAGAAAAAAGCATTTCTTTTTGATAAGGACAACTTTCTTTATGAAATTTTTCGAGATATTAAAAAAACAAATTACGAAGAGGAAAATTATAATTACACTTTTAGAAAAGAGGAAGGCAATACAATAATTTTAGAATTAAATGAGAAAATCAAATCTTTTTACATAGGCTTTATAAAATTACAATATTATAATCATACTAATGCTTCTGCTCATGCAAGATATCCCTTTATAAAAAATACAAATGATTATGAACCTATTTTAATCCCTTACTTTCCAGACTAATGTTAATTAATATTGAATAATGCGTTAATATAAATATTTACAATTACAAGTACAACGGTAAGGAGCTACAAGAGACAGGCATGTATGATTATGGACAGCGTCAATATTTACCTGACATAGGTCGATTTAATCGTCTAGATAGATTTTCTGAAAAGTATTTTGATAAATCTGTTTATTCTTATGCAGCAAATAATCCTATTAAATATATTGATATAATGGGCGATAGTATCGTTATACCTAAATTTGAAGATAGAAAGAATATTTTAAAAGATATAAATTCTTTGGCAAAAGGGAATTTTGATGTTGATAAAAAAGGTAATTTAAAGATAGTATCATTAAACGAAACAAAAGATAAAAAATCTGTTGAATATAGAGATCAATTACTTTTAGCAATAAGAGATCCTGATAAAATTTCTTATCAGAATTGACAAAAAATATAAAATAAATGGTATTGAATACGATACCGATAAAGATGCCGGAGGAGGAGTTAGTTTAGTTAAAAGTAGTTCAAGTGGATCACGATCTATAGAAGTAATTGTATCTGGAAATGGTAATAAAGATGAAAAAGACACTTCCGGAAAAAAATTAAAACAAACATCCGCTGATATAGTTATGCATGAATTAGTTGGTCATGCTATCCCAGCAGCCGTTGGAACTAATACTGGTAATGCTGTTGATAATGAAAACAAAGTAAATGCCCAGATTCCAGGTAAAAAATTGCGACAATTAAATCCTAATCATACTGAATAAATATTATGAAAATACTAAATTCTTTTATATTAATATTATTTTTATTTCAAAATAATTTAGAGTCAAGTTATGACGGTCTTATTGGTACTTGGACAATTTGTAAGATTATAAGTAAGAAAGACGGTTTAACAGTAAATTTTAATACATGTCATGAAATAAATTTTAATACAAAAAACACAGGAAAATATATCATAGGCAGTAGAAAGTTTAAGTTTAATTGGTGCCTCAACAATGAATATTTGATTATAAATAAAAGAAAAGAAAAAGACAAATTTCTATCAACATATAATAATAAATATAATTATCAATTAAATATGATTAAAAAAGAATTAAAACTATCAGATAATGATTACATTTATATTTTGAGAAAATAAACTTAATCAAAAATGTGTAATCTAAATGGTTCTTCTTTTTGATAATATAGTTTTGTAAATTTACCAAGCAGATTACTCAGAACTCTGTGGTGACTAATTACACTTACAGAGCAGACGGAGTGAAAGTGAAGAAGCTCTTTGGAACTGTGCA
>NZ_VKOG01000011.1 GCF_007474545.1 Chryseobacterium binzhouense | reverse complement strand
AAAATTCATATTTAATCCATATTCACCCCTAACTAACTGGTTATTCGAAAGAAAAATTTTACAAAAGGGGAATGGTGAATGGTGAATGTTTTTGTATGATAAAAAGGATTATTTTAAACTTTCGGGAACTTCAATATTATTGTTTTTCATGTAATCAAGCAGCTGTTTATACTTTTCTTCAAAGTCATCTGTTCCGCATTTATGAGAAATACTGCAGATATCGGACGGTTTTATATCCAAAATGTCAGAAATTTTTGTGAGGATTTCAAGATTGATTTTTACTTTAGAATTTTCTATATCAGAATAGGCTTTTTGTGAAATACCCATTTCAAATGCCATGTACTCCTGAGTAAGGTCACGTTCTCTTCTTATTTTTCTGATGCTTTGTCCACAAATTTTCATCGTACTTATTGCTTTAGTAGTTTTGGGTATATTTTAGAAGTATATCTAATAGCCATAGACAAAGTTAGTAAATACCTTTGTCAAAATATTATACAAGCAGCATAATATTTATTTACGGTTACATAATTCCTTATTTAAATGAGGAAAACAACAGTGAAAAATTGATCCGCTGCAAGAAACAAGACTTATGGAGACGCAAAAATTTAATTATGACAATAATATTGTCAGAGCATTCCTCTATGCAACAATTGTATTTGGAATTATTGGTTTTATTTTGGGGCTAACAGCAGCTTTGATGCTTTTCTATCCTGAATTACCTGAATTTTTATTCGGAACTGATGATACAACTATTATGAGTTTACGAAGCGGTAATATTCAGGGATTAATTAATTCTCAGGGCGCTTTAGGTTTTGGAAGGATTAGAATGCTTCATACGAGTGCTGTCATTTTTGCTTTCGTGTGTAATTCTTTTTTCTGTGGTGCTTACTACAGCATGCAGAGACTTCTTAAAACAAGAATGTACAGCGATACTCTTTCATGGATTCATTTCTGGACATGGCAGATTATGATCATTGCCGTTGTGATTACATTCTTAATGGGAATCAACACTTCTAAAGAATATGCTGAACACGAATGGCCGATTGACATTCTGATTACTTTTTCATGGGTAATTTTCGGAATTAATATGTTTGGAACGATTGCTAAAAGAAGAGTACGCCATTTGTATGTTGCGATTTGGTTTTATATTGCTACATGGATCGCGGTTGCCATGCTTCATATCTTTAATAATTTGGAAGTGCCTCTATCATTTACAAGCTGGAAATCTTATTCTGCATACGCCGGAGTAAAAGACGCATTGGTACAATGGTGGTACGGTCACAATGCTGTTGCATTTGTACTGACAACACCGGTTCTTGGTTTGATGTATTACTTTATGCCAAAAGCTGCGAACAGACCAGTATTTTCATATAAACTATCAATTATTCACTTTTGGTCTTTGATTTTCGTATATCTGTGGGCAGGGCCTCATCATCTTCAGTATACTGCTTTGCCGGCATGGGCTCAGGCGGTGGGAACAGGGTTTTCCATCATGCTTATTGCTCCGTCTTGGGGCGGAATGCTCAACGGTTTATTAACTTTAAGAGGAGCCTGGGATAAAGTAAGAGAGAATCCTATTCTTAAATTCTTTGTTGTAGCTGTTACATGTTACGGAATGGCAACTTTCGAGGGTCCTCTTTTAGCAACAAAATCTTTGAACAAGATCGGACATTATACTGACTGGGTAATTGGACACGTACATTTAGGTGCTTTAGGATGGAATGGCTTCATGGCATTCGGAGTGGTGTATTACCTGATTCCAATCATGTGGAGAACAGAACTTTGGTCTAAAAAACTTGCTAACCTGCATTTCTGGCTGGGTACTTTGGGAATAATTTTCTATGCTGTACCAATGTATATTGCAGGATTTACCCAAGGTTTGATGTGGAAACAGTTTAATCCTGACGGAACTCTTTTATGGAAAAACTGGTTAGATACCGTTACTGCTATTATTCCTTATTATAAAATGAGATTTTTAGGTGGATTATTTTATTTAAGCGGAGCAATTTTAATGGTTGTTAATGTTTATAAAACCATCAGAAAAGGATCATTCCAAAAAGAAGTTCCTGCGGAAGCTCCTGCATTAGCAAATGTCGGAAGCGCAAGAAAAGAAGGCGAAGGTGTGCATCTATGGCTGGAAAGAACTCCTCATCTATTATCAATATTAGCATTTATTGCAATCGCTATCGGTGGATTGGTAGAAATAGTTCCTACACTAACCGTGAAAAGCAACTTACCCACTATATCTGCAGTAAAACCATATTCACCATTAGAACTGGAAGGTCGGGATCTGTACATACGAGAAGGCTGTAATTCCTGCCATTCACAAATGATAAGACCGTTCCGTGATGAAGTTAACAGGTTTGACGGTAAAAACGGACAATATTCCAAGGCAGGCGAATTTGTATACGACAGACCATTCCTTTGGGGTTCTAAAAGAACAGGACCGGATTTACATAGAGAAGGTAACAGAAATCCTGATTCATGGCACTTCAAGCATATGTACAACCCAAGAGTTACATCAGCAGGATCTATCATGCCACGTTTTCCATGGCTGATAACCAACCAACTGGATCGTTCACAAATGGTAGACAAAATGAAACTGATGAAAAATACCTTTGATATTCCTTATACAAAAGCACAAATTGATTCAGCAGATCAATGGGCAGACAATCAGTCTAAGGCGATTGTAAAAAGAATTTATGCTGAGGCAGCCGATGTAAAATTACAGGTAGAAAAAGATAAGGCTGCAAAAGGAAATCAGTTTATACCTCTTGAACAGCGTGAGATTATTGCCATGATTGCTTATCTGCAAAGACTGGGAACAGATATCAAAACGACTGAGATTAAAACAGCAAGTGTAGATTAATTTTAAATATTATTTGAAATGAAAACAAGAACTCCAATATCTATATACATTGCTCTTACCATAGGGATCATCATCATGGCATTTGAAATGTTTGCAAAAGATTCCGATTATCTGTCTACACCTATTTTCTGGGCATTGCTGATTATCGTAACCATCTTGCTGCTCATTATGAATTCTATCGGGGATTTGGTGGAAAATGAAAGATTCAGCAGACTGACAGATGAAGAAAAGCGAATGTACATTACAGATAAAAACACTTCTTATTTACAGAAACTCTGGAACTCAGCCTTTAAAAAGCAGTCTCAGTCCGAAGAAACGGATATTCTCATTGATCACGGTTTTGACGGAATTACCGAACTCGACAATTCTTTACCTAAATGGTGGATCGGGCTTTTCTATTTCGGCATTATTTTCTGCGGTGTTTATATGATTGCATTTGCCTTTACAGATTATGCTCATCCGGATGTGGAATACGACAAGGAAACGAAAATACAGCTGGCTTCGATAGAAGAATACGAAAAAAATGCGCCACCCATCAACCTGGAAACAGCAAAATACAGCGCAGACTATATTTCTGAAGGTGAGCAATTGTTTAAAACCAATTGCGTAACCTGCCACGGCGACAACGGAAAAGGCGGAATAGGACCCAATCTAACAGACAATCACTGGATCAACATTAAGGAAAAAAGCTTATTCAAAAATGTATTCTGGATGCTTGAAAATGGTTCGCCCAACAATCCAACCATGCGTCCGTTCATTAAAGAAGGAACCATCACAGGAAGAGATGCCGAAAAAATTGCATCTTATATCTATCATATTAACCAGGAAAAATCACCAGTTACAGAAGCTCAGGGAGGCGCTGCCCCACAAGGCGAAGCTGTAAAATGGAAAGAATAATTACTCATTTTAAATACAAACTTTATGAATTGAATCTCCATCAGATGTATGTCGCGGTTGTAACTCAACTAACATCTGAAAACCTATTCACTTTTTAAATATTCCATAATATTTAATATCGGCCGAGGCATACATCAAAAGAACCTGTTCGTTTGAACAGGTTTTTCTTATTGCTCAAAGTACCACATTTTTATATTCTTAACATAAAATTCTGCAATTGGCAAAAATCTTGCTTAAATGATATAACGGCTTCAAAAAAACTGCCATAAATAAATACATCATGCTAAAACTCATTACTTTTCAAATTCTGAAAATATAAGACATCCATAATTTCATGCCCGTGAATTGCCTTTCACATTTAAAACGAATTGTATATTTGTCTAAATCACAGAAACTTGAAACTGAAATTTAATAAAAGAAAAATTCTCAGAGGTGTTGTTATAACAATCATCTCTATTGTTGTTTTAATCACACTTCTCATCCTTAGTCTCAGACTTCCTGCCGTACAAAATTATGTAAAGGATAAACTTATTGTATATCTGGAAGGCAAAATCAAGACAAAAGTAAGCTTGGATAAAGTCTATATTGGTTTTCCAAACAGCCTTATTATGGAAAACCTGTATCTGCAGGGACAAAATACCGATACGCTTCTTGCGGTCAAAAATTTTGATGTAGGTCTTAATATGTGGCAGCTATTAAAATCTAAGGCAGATATTACTTCTATTGATCTGGAAGGAGTGAGAGCTAATGTCGTAAGAAATCCCCAGGGAAGGTTTAACTTCGATTATATTATTGATGCTTTTGCTGCTTCAGATGAAGAGCAGGAAAAGAAACCCTCAAAACCTTTCATTATTTCTTTAGATAAAATTAAACTGAAAGATATAGGTCTTACTTTCAACGATCAACAATCAAAAAATGACATCAAAGTTTATTTTAAATCTTTTGATACAAGAGTAAAGACCTTTGATCTTCAAAACAATTCTTACGCAGTTAATGATATTAATCTAGACGGGTTAAAATTAAAACTGAAGCAGGATCTTGTGGAAGAAGTTTCAAAAAATGTTGAAGAAAAAGTAGATTCTTTAAATCAGAAAAAACCTATGAAATTAGGTTTAAACGGAATAAAACTGACCAACTTTGATGTAGATTATGGTGATGATAACACCAAAACTTTTGCAAAAGTTCTATTTAAAGAACTCAGTACCAAAGTCAACAGCATTGATCTGGAAAACAACAATTATAACATTGGAAATGTTTATCTGACCGGAGCAAACATCAATGCCAATCTTTTTCTTCCGGCAGACAATGCAAATCCTAAAAATCAGAATGATCCGGATCCGGCAAAAACTTCGGAGCAACAAAAAGCAATGAATCTTGTTTTAGGAAAACTTTTACTGAATGACGTGAAAGCAGCTTATAACAATACAGCTATTGCTCCCACAAGAAATGGAATGGATTTTAATCATCTGAACTTTTCTAAACTCAATCTGGATGTAAGGAATTTTAAAATGGAGAACGGAACTTTTGCAGGAAGTGTAAAATCTGCCGAAATTCAGGAAGCCAGAGGATTGAATGTACAAAAATTTAACACCGATTTTGTATATGCTGAAAAAGAAGCGTATCTGAAAAATCTTTATCTGCAAACTCCAAAAACAGTTTTGAGAGACGAGGTTGTGTTAAATTATAACTCGATTGAACAATTATCTTCCAATGTAGGTGCGGTGAAAATCTCAGCCGACATCCGTGATTCTAAAATCGGATTTTCTGATATTCTTAATATTGTTCCTACTTTACGAAATACTGCACCATTCAACAAATACCCTAATGCAACGTTGAATGTGAATGCTATTGTAAGAGGAAATGTCAATGATTTATCTATTCAAAACTTGAAGGTTTCTGGTTTGGATAAACTCAGAGTTTTGGCTTCGGGAAAAATCAAAAATGCAACAAATCCTGACCAATTGTATTACGATCTGAATGTTGCCGAACTTTCGACAGCATCTAAAACGATTTATAATATCGTTCCGAAAAATACTATTCCAAACAATATAACATTACCTTCGTTCTTAACCGTTCGTGGAACGGCGAAAGGAACCACACAGGTTGTTGACACCAATCTTCGCCTTACTTCTACTCTGGGAAATGCTGCGGTGATTGCAAAAGCAGATTTAAGAAGAAAAAACAGAGAAACTTTCGATGTAAAAGCCAATCTTCAAAGCTTACAGATTGGAAAAATAATCCAGAATAAAGATCTGGGAAGCATTACGGCACAAATTAACGCTAAAGGACAAGGTTTTGACCCGAAAATAATGACTGCTAATTTAAATGGCGATGTACAATCTGCAACTTACAACGGTTATACTTATCAGAACATGAATCTGAAAGGTAAAATCAACCGTGGCGTTTATGATATTGATTTAAACTCAAAAGATCCGAACGCTAATTTACATCTTGCCGCTTCAGGAGTTTTCAATGATAATCCAACCGTGAAAGTCAATGGAAATATTAATAAATTAGACTTAAACAAGCTTGGTTTTTACAGTTCACCAATGATTATTGCAGGCGGAATTGACGGAGATTTTACAAATCTTGATCCCGATCATCTGAATGGATATCTGAATCTTCAGAATTTTGCCATTTCAGATACAAAAGAAGTGTATCCGCTTCAGGAAGTTAGACTCAATGCAGTTTCTACCGCTGATTCAACCTTACTAAAACTCAATTCCCAAATTGCCGATGTTGAACTCAACGGAAAATATAAATTAACTCAGATTTTCGGAGCCTTATCGCAAACTATTAATCAGTATTATCAGTTTCAGAAGCCAGATCCAAATCAGAAAATTGATGCCGGACAGTTTTTTACGCTTAATGCTGCGATTAAAAATGATGACCTCATCAGAAAATTTGTTCCTGATCTGAAAAGTTTTGAAACGATCAATATAAGCGGGAACTACAACGCAGATTCACAGAATATAGAGCTGGATGCCAACATTCCACAGGTTGTATACGGATCCAACTCGTTAGAAAATACAAATCTAAAAATCACCAACGAAGATCAGGCGTTACAGTATAACCTGGACGTTGCCTCAGTGAAAAGTGAAAGTTTTGCTTTAAATAAAGTCAACATTAATGGTGATGTTGCCCAAAATACCATTAATTATAACATTACAACAAAAGATGAAAAAGATGAAACCCGGTTTCTAATTGCTGGAAACGCAAAATCTATGAACGACATTACAGAAATTTCTTTAAATCCTGACGGTTTAAAACTAAATTATGTAGACTGGAATGTTGCTGAAAATAATAAAATTCAGATTTTCAGTCAGGGAATTGTGGCAGATCAGTTCAGACTTTCCAACTCGGGCGCAGAAATTTCTCTTCAATCTGAAAGCAGCTCACCAACAAGTCCGCTGAATGTTTCACTGAAAGACTTCAAGATTGAAACCATTACAGAAATCATTAAGAAAGATTCGCTTCTTGCTAAAGGAACGATCAACGGAACAGCACAATTGAGAGATTTAACCAAAAATATGACCTTCACTTCCGACATTGATGTCACCGATCTGTTTGTTTTCGGAAGTCCGGTCGGAAACCTTGATATTAAAGTCAACAACCAGTCAGCAAACGTTTTGAATGCAGACATTGCACTTTCAGGAAATAATAATGATGTTAAAATCTTAGGAACATATAACACTTCTGCAAGCAGCTTTGATTTAAACTTAGATATGAATCAGCTTCAGATGAAAACATTACAGGGTTTTACACAAAATGCTATTACCAACACGGAAGGTTATCTCTCAGGAGATCTTAAAATAACCGGAACAGCAGATTCACCGAGAATTTTAGGTGACGTAAAGATGAATAATGTAGGAATGATGATTGCACAGACCGGAAGTGACTTCAGAAACATCAATGACAAAATCAGTTTTACCAGCCGCGGAGTAGAATTTGATAAGTTTAAAATCAACGATAAAGATGGAAATTCTCTCAATATCGACGGACAAATACTTACAAAAACCTACAGAGATTTTGCCTTTAATCTGGATGTAGACGCAAAAGATTTCAAAGTTGTCAATTCAGAAAAATCGAACGATGCCATCATGTACGGAATTTTGGCAATAGATGCCGCCTTACAGGTAAGAGGAAATTTAGACTTACCTAAAGTTGACGGAAGACTGGCGGTGTCAGAAACTACAGATTTTACTTTTGTACTTCCTCAATCATCGCCTTCATTACAGGAAAGAGACGGCATTGTGGAATTTATTGATCAGGATCAGGTAGAATTAACAAAAACTATCAAAGCCGATTCTATTGATTCGCAGACCAACCTCAAAGGAATGGATGTGAATGTGAATATTGAATTGAGCAAAGAGGCAAAAATGTCGATTATTATTGATAAAGCCAACGGAGATTTTGTAAAACTTCAGGGTGAGGCAGATCTTACCGGCGGAATAGATCCTTCAGGAAAAACAACTTTGGTAGGCGTTTATCAGGTAGAAAAAGGAAGCTACGAAATGTCGGTAAGTCTGTTAAGACGAAAATTTGATATTCAGAAAGGAAGCACCATTACCTGGACGGGTGAGCCTACCACCGCTGACCTTAATATTACTGCAGTTTATAAAACTGAAACAGCACCTATTGATCTGGTAGAACAGCAGTTTTCTGGAAATCCATCAGAACTGAACCAGTTTAAGCAGAGAATTCCTTTCAATACTTTATTGATTCTGAAAGGTGAGCTGCTGAAACCTCAGATCAGCTTTGACATTACAACAGACGAGAACAACAATGCGGTATCTTCTAATGTAACCGAAACTGTAGATGGCAAACTTGCCCAGCTTAGAGAGGATGAGAACGAAATGAACAAGCAGGTTTTTGCTTTATTGCTGCTGAATCGTTTTATTGGCGAAAACCCTTTCCAAAGCAATTCCGGATTATCTGCCGAAACCATGGCAAGACAGAGTGTGAGTAAAATTCTTTCTCAGCAGCTTAATAATTTAGCTTCAGATTTGATCAAAGGTGTCGACCTCAACTTTGATCTGGAATCTACAGAAGATTATTCCACCGGAACACAGAATACAAGAACCGATCTGAATGTAGACATCAGCAAAAGATTACTGAACGACAGATTAAAAGTATCCGTGGGAAGCAACTTCGGGCTGGAAGGAGAAACCAGACAAAATGAAAATACCACCAATATTGCGGGTGATGTAACCATAGATTATGCACTTTCCAGAGACGGAAGATATACCTTGAGAGCTTATCGCAAAAACGAATATCAGGTGGCTTTACAAGGGCAGATTGTAGAAACTGGGCTCGGGTTTGTGATTACCCTGGATTATGATAAATTCAGAGATATTTTCAGAAAGTCCAGAAACAACCGAAACAGAGAAGCCATTCAGAATAGAAGAAATAAAGATAAAGAAGTCGTAGAATTTAAATAAAATTTTAACAGAGAACGTAAATTAACTGCTTTATACGTTCACAAAGACGATTAATTCAGCAAAGAGAAGATTACGCTGAGTTATTAATTCAGAATATAAACATGAGGAACAAACTAAACATATACTGTAAATATTTTTTGGTTTCAGGATTTACTGCAACAATCATTTCGTGCAGCAATACAAAATTTCTGAAAGACGGACAGATGCTCTATACCGGAGCTGAAGTAAAAATAGAAAGCGACTCACTCTCCAAAAAAGAGAAAAACGAACTGGAATCTGCTCTGAAAGATAATTTAACTCCTAAACCAAACTCATCTTTTTTAGGATTGAGACCGAAGTTATATGCTTACAATGCTACTAAAGAACCAAAAAAAGAGAAAGGACTCAGATACTGGCTGAAATACAAATTTGGAGAAGAACCCGTTTTACTAGGCGATGTTGACAGAGAATTCAACAAAGATATCATCGTTAATTATTCTGAGAACAAAGGCTATTTTAACGCTAGAGCAAGGTATGATACTGTATCTAAAAACAAAAAGGCAAAGGTAATCTATACGCTAAACCCAGGTGGAAGATATCTGATCAGTAACGTAAATTTCCCTGCAGATTCATCTGAGATCAACAAAGAAATTCAGGTTCTTAAAGATAGAACTTTGCTTAAATCTGGAAATCCTTTTGATCTGGATGTCATAAAAGCAGAAAGACAGCGAATTGATGACGGGCTTAAAGACCGAGGTTTTTATTATTTTAATCCCGATAACATTATCGTTCAGGCAGACAGTACAGTAAGTAGAAGAAAAAATGATGTAGAACTTATTGTCAAGTTAAAAGACAACACTCCTACACTTGCGCAGGAGCAGTTTACCATTGACAAGGTAGTGGTTTTCCCGAATTATAATCTGCGTGATGCAAAAAGAGGAAAATACAGCATTCCGATGAGTGCAGATTCTCTTACAGGTTATGAATACAATAATATATTTGTAGTAGATCCTGAGAAAAAATTCAAACCAAAAGTGTTTGACCGGGCTTTATATTTTGAAAAAGGAGATCTCTACAACCGGAAAGATCATAATCTTTCTTTAAACAGGCTGATCAGTTTAGGGGTCTTTAAATTTGTGAAAAACGAATTTGTAGTTTCAGATTCTCTGAATCATAAATTTGATGCTTATTATATTTTAACGCCTAGAGAGCTTCAGTCTCTACGTCTCGAAGCATTAGGACGAACCAATTCTGCCAACTATGCGGGAAGTGAAGTGAACCTGAACTGGACACAAAGAAATTTTTTCCGCGGAGCCGAACAGTTTAAAGCGTCTGTTTACGGCGCATTCGACGTTCAGATTGGAGGTCCTTCGGATGCCGAAAACATTTTCAGAGCCGGAGCCAATGCCCAGCTTTCCATCCCGAGAATTGTGGCACCCTTCCGTTTCAATTCCTCAAGTGCCTTTGTTCCAAGAACCAATATTCAGCTGGGATATGAATTTCAAAACCGAACCACTTTATATACTTTAAATACATTTAATGCCTCTTTTGGTTATCAGTGGAAGGAAAATGTCCGCAAAGAGCATGAACTGAAACTGATTGATATTTCATTAATTGACCCAGCGAACGTAACACCAAAGTTTGATTCTTTAGCCGCTAGAAATCCTTATTTACAAAGGATTACTGACCGACAATTAATTTTCGGACCGACATATTCTTACACTTATTCTACGACAATGCTTCCTAGAAAAAATACATTCTATTATAAAGGAATGCTTGACTTAGCCGGAAATATTACAGGATTAGTAACCGGAGCCAATGTAAAAGATGGAAAAGAAAAAAATATTTTTGGAATCCCATTCAGTCAGTACGCCAAAATTGAAAACGATGTACGCTTCTATCATAAATTTACCGAAAAAACATCTATTGCGACAAGACTCATTGCGGGTGTAGCAGTACCTTACGGAAATTCCGAACACATTCCCTTTGCCCGACAATTCTTTGTGGGTGGTAGTAACAGTATCAGAGCATTCCGTGCAAGAACTTTGGGACCCGGAAGTTATGACCCAAGGACTGAAAATTCAACAAGAGCGATTTTTGATCAGGCGGGAGATATTAAATTAGAAATGAACGCTGAATACAGAGCCAACTTATTTAAATTTCTGAATGTTGCAGCATTTGTGGATGCCGGAAACATCTGGCTTATTAACGATGAATTTGATGATACTGGTACCAATACAAGACCAGGCGGAAAATTTTCAAAAGAATTTTTAAGCGAAATCGCTGTAGGAGCAGGAGTTGGTTTAAGGTTAGATTTTTCAATACTCATTCTGAGGCTTGATCTTGCGATGCCGTTAAGAGTGCCTTACTATGATAAAGGAGACCGATGGACGTTCGACAAAATCAATTTTGGAAGCGGAGCATGGCGAAGAGATAATCTGATCCTGAATATTGCTATCGGATATCCGTTCTAACCATCGAATAGCTTTTAGTAATCAGCTTTTAGCTTAAATGCCTCCTTTTTCTCGTGTTGGCGGGAAAATTGAATTACCAAAAAACCGCCAAGCCGTTTTTAAGTAAATATTAATTTCAACTATCAAAACCAAATCATGCTTAAAGAACTAAAATTTTTCTGGGAAACCGTAAAAGAGACCTTTACAGAATGGAATAAATCAAATGCGACAAGCGATTCGGCAAGTCTTGCTTACTACGCAATCTTTTCGATTCCCGGATTATTAATTATCATTATCTGGATTGCCGGATATTTTTTTGGTGAAGAAGCCATCCGCGGACAAATCACTTCTCAAATCAGTGGAATGATGGGACAGGATGTCGCCAAAAGCATACAGGAAATGATTGCAGGCGCTTTAATTGACAAAGAAAATATTTTTATGAAAATCGTTGGGATCGGATCACTCATATTTGGTTCTACCACCCTTTTCTTTCAGCTTCAGAAATCATTGAACAATCTTTGGGATGTGGAAGCCGCACCCAAAAAAGCTTTGGTGAAATTCCTTTTAGACCGTGCCAATTCTTTGGGGATGATTCTTATTTTGGGATTTCTCCTGATGATTACAATGGTAATGTCTTCGCTCATCAGCCTTTTCAATGATTTTATCACCAGGTACTTTGGTATGGAAACTTATCTCATTGTAGAAATTATCAATTTTGCCATTGGCTTCGGACTGGTTATTTTATTGTTTGCTTTAATGTTTAAAGTACTTCCTGATGTTGAAATGAGCTGGAAATCAGTATGGAAAGGTGCGATGCTTACGGCGGTACTTTTTACGCTGGGTAAATTTTTGCTGAGTTTATATTTCTCTCAATTTAAACCTACCTCAGCATTTGGAACCGCAGGAACGGTGATCTTAATTATGATGTGGATCAACTATTCCTGTATGCTGGTTTTTTTCGGAGCCGAATTTACCAAAGTTTATACCTATAAAAGAGGTTTGCGCATAGAACCTTCCAAACACGCCAAATGGAACAGCGCAAAACTGTACAGAGACAGCCTGGAACAGAAAAACGACGAATCGGCTTAAATAAAAATCCTCCCGAATTTTTCAGGAGGATTGTTTGTTACATTCTGTTTACGGTTTGTATCCCGAGTAAATTTAATGACTTTCTTATGGTCTGTGCGGTGAGATTGGATAAATTCAGACGCATTTGCTTTATGTTTTCATCTTCCTGGCTCAAAATCGGGTTGCTTTGATAGAAAGAATTATAGGTTTTCACCAAATCATATACATAATTGGCGATCAAAGCTGGGCTTAAAGCTTCTGCTGCTTTTTCCACCGTCGGTTTATAATTGCTAAGCTGCATCACAAGTTCTTTTTCAGATTGGTCTAATTCAACATCTGAAATTTCTCTGTGAAGATAATTGGCTTTTATCAGCAACGACTGGATACGCGCAAAAGTATACTGAATGAAAGGACCTGTATTTCCGTTAAAATCAATACTTTCTTCAGGATTGAACAACATTTTTTTCTTAGGATCAACTTTCAGCATAAAATATTTCAGAGCGCCAATTCCAACGCTTTCATAATTTTCTTCTTTCTGTTCATTCGTTAAATTTTCCAGCTTGCCCAATTCTTCAGCTTTAAGCTTTGCAATATGATGCATTTCCTGCATCAGATCATCGGCATCAACAACTGTTCCTTCACGGGATTTCATTTTGCCGTTAGGAAGTTCTACCATTCCGTAAGATAAATGGTACAGCTGATCTGCCCACGAATATCCGAGCTTACCTAGAATTTTAAATAAAACCTGAAAGTGATAATCCTGTTCATTTCCAACCGTATAAATCAGTTTCTGAATATTATTTTCTTTGAAACGCTCTACCGCAGTTCCCAAGTCCTGCGTCATATAAACCGAAGTACCATCTGAACGAAGCAGTAATTTCTGGTCTAAACCTTCATCCGTTAAATCACACCAAACAGAGCCGTCTTCTTTCTGATACAGAACTCCTTTCTCCAAACCTTCCTTAATAAGGTCTTTTCCTAAAATATAAGTATTGCTCTCATATTGTACCTGATCGAATTCTACTCCCAGTCTGTTGTAAGTTGCATTAAAACCATCATATACCCATGAATTCATTTCGTTCCAAAGATTTCTCACTTTTTCATCGCCATTTTCCCAATCGAGAAGCATCTGTTGTGCTTCTTTCATTAAAGGAGCCTCTTTCTTTGCCTGATCTTCCGAAATTCCCTGAGCCATAAGTGCTGCAACTTCCTGTTTGTAATGTTTATCAAATTCAACATAGTAATTCCCGACAAACTTATCACCTTTTGTATTTCTTAACTCCGGTGTTTCTCCATTCCCAAATTTTTCCCAAGCCAACATAGATTTACAGATATGAATTCCTCTGTCATTGATGATCTGTGTTTTGATAACATCATATCCTGCTTCTTCAAGAATCTGCGAAACAGAAAATCCTAATAAGTTGTTTCTTATATGTCCTAAATGTAATGGCTTATTGGTATTCGGTGAGGAATATTCAATCATTACTGTTGCATTTTTCTTTTCTATATTTGAAAAGTTTTGAGCAATGCTCTTAAGTTGATCAACAAAAAAATTATTCTTAATTTTTACATTTAAAAATCCTTTTACTACATTGAAACTTTCCAGCAGATCGGTCTGTTCAGTCAAAGCCTGTCCCAGTTCTACCCCGATACTTTCAGGATTTTTCTTCAGCTGTTTTACCAAAGGAAAGGTAACAATGGTAAAGTCGCCTTCAAATTCAGTTTTATTTTCCTGTATTTCAAGATGTATATCTTTCAGCTGATAAACGTTAAGAATAACTTCTGCAAGCTTTTGTTCTATTATATTTTTAATATTCATTATAGTTCTAATTGATACGCAAATATACGGAAATAAAAAAACCGCACTGAGGCGGTTGCTAATATGAATGTTGAAATTTTTGTTTTGCAAGAGGATTAATTCCCTTTTAAAACAAACTTATAGCCTGTAAGTGAGCCAAAGTTCAGTGGATTAATTGTAATTGTTTTAGTACAAAAATCTATTTTTCCCGAACCTGTAACAGCAAATATGGAGCCTCCTCCGTAATCAAAATCTTCATTTGATACTACTGAAGTAATTGTTCCGGTTGCAGGATCAAATGTAACAGTCATTTCTGCGGAAGTGTTATTAACTAGGTATGGGTTATTTGTAGCTTTTACAATTAACTGATTGGGGGTTGTACTGAGTGTAACAGGTACTAAATCACCATTGGCATAATCTTGCCACGTATCTTCAATAACCTCAAAATTACCATTAAAATCAGCACTATTAAAAGGGCAAAAAACACTAAACGTGTAAATAAAAGGCGAATTGTAATACGCAGTTGTCATTTCCTGTCCCAAATTAGTGTTTGTGAATTTTTTACCATCTTTTGCTACAGCCTCAAATCTGACAGTAATAATATCCGCCTGATCGTAAATAGTATTATCTGTGATATCTAATGCCGCAAATATATCAAACATAGAAAGTTGGAATTTTTTTCTCAGTAATCCTGATGAACTGTCTTTTACAAAATTCCCAATGCTGTAAGACCTCGCCAGCTTTTCTCCTCCTGTAAATACATTTTCGGAATCTTTATATGTAATATACATATTTACAACACTTAAGCGTTGTTCCGCAGAATTACCTCCTAGCTCTAATATCAAGTCAATTCTGGAAGTACTAAAAGTATCAGGAGTAAACTGAGTACTATTGTTAGATATGGTTTTTAAATAAATTCCTGTGTCTGCAAGATCCGTTGACAAATGATTGTCATCTTCTGAACAGGCAGAAAATAAAATAGTTAATATAAAAATTGATATTATTTTAAAATATTTCATGATAAAAGTGTTAATATAAGTTAAATGTTCCGGTATGCCAAAATACTTTCACAGTATTGTTAGGTTTTTGTTGAGCATTAGAATTATTTTCTACGGAGGCACTTGGATATTTTAATGATAAAGGATATGCTCCCGGATTAGCCTGTAACATAGGTTGCATATTATTGGGGTAACCTGTTCTACGATACATATTATATGCCTCAATACCATTTCCGAACGCACCCAAATAGAACTCCTTCATAACTACACTTAGCTTATTACTTGATGACGAATATAAATTTGATACTAAATTTTTATAGGATGTAATCTGAGCTTCCGTCATTACCCCTGTCCCACTTTGTGGAAATAAATCTTTTACATATCTTAAATTTTTATCAACAGCATTAATAAGATGTGTTTCTGCAGAACCCCCAATACCAAATCTTTGTGCAATCTCAGCTTTCATAAAATCCACATAATTAGAAAGCATAATAGGATAGTAACCTTTACCTTTTTGTCCATTTTCTGAACCAACTTCTTCAAACGAACTGTCATCAAATCTACCTCCGAAAGGATACACTCCCCAAACTGTCCTCATAGATGTATCTGGCGGAATTCCATCACTATTACCCATATCTCTACCCCAATATCCATAATCCAAATAACAGAACGGTGTTCCCGCCTGATAATGGTTAGGATAAGCTTGTGTACTGCAAGGCAAAACACTTGAGTTTGCAGAAGCCTGTACATCAGATATTTGTCTATAAAAATAATACCTTCTTCTTGGGTCAGGTAAATCTCCTTTCTCAAGGTTAATTGCCCACATAAAATAAGTACTCATATAGTCTTCTGGAGCTTGAGCATAGTTATTTACAAAAAACGGATTTCTGTTATCCGGATTAGATGTATTTGTTCCAAATGTGAAAACAAAATCTTCTCCTATACCAATGAAATTATTTTCACTAATTAATGTTGTTAGCTCTGCAGTATTGCCTGTATTCAAGTAGGCTTTAAGTAATAACGAATTAGTCAGCTTAGTCCATTTTGTAACATTGTTATTATAGTAAATATCATTCTTAGGCTTAGATAATGGCGTTTTAGCAAAATTCACTTTTGCATCTTTTAGCATTTGTATTGCCACTGCATACACATCCGAATCTTTATCAAACTTAGGATTCAAATTTTCAATTCCTTTGAATGCTTCAGAATAAGGTACATTACCAAAATAATCTACTAATGTCAACAAAGTATATCCTTCTAAAACTTGAGAAATAGCATCATGATGGTATAAGTTTTTACCAGCAGTAGACTTTCTCAAAGTTTCTGCAGTAAACAAAATTTCATAATAAGACTCCCACATCATATCAGTATAAAAATCTCCCGGGTTCACAAAATTATCATAATTAGATGCATCTGCACCACCACTAATTTTTGCCATTCTGGTTAAATTCATTCCAATAGAAGTTGCACCCCTAAATAAGTCTTTGAAATTTACCTGAACATTATTTAATAGTTTATCATTATCAGCTTGACTTATAGTAAGCTCATTCGGATTCTGTAGATCATTTTCCAACTCAAAAGTCTCACAACTTACAAACAGTAATAAAGCTGATAATCCTATAATTATTTTTTTCATTTTTTTTAGTAATTTAATAAATTAGAATGTTAGTTTAACAGACATACCATATCTTCGGATCGGCACATTGGTTAGAAAGTCAAAACCTTGCCCATTTCCTACACCTGTACTGCTAACCGAAGGATCAAATCGTGCTTCTTTCGGGATATTGAATGCTCTGTACCACAAATTATTCCCAACTAATGATACATTTAGAGCTCCAATGGATGTATTTTCAAGCCATTTTTTTGGCAGAGAATATCCTAATGTCAACTCACCTAACCTTAGATGGGTAGCATCCCAAATTGCATTTTTGTGGATAGCTCCTGAAATATTGTTTCCTGACGAATAATAATTAAACATATAATTAAATGCTGTAAGCTGAATATCATTAGGAGACCCATCTGACTTAACCCCTGGTAAAATATAAGTGTTAGATCTATCAAAATCTAAAATATTACCTCTGCCCAATAAAGTTGCTACAGTAGACGAATATATATCTCCCCCTTTTGGAAATCAAGCCTAAAACCAAGATTAAAACCTTTATAAGTAAAACTATTCATCATAGTTAAAGTGAAATCAGGATTAGGATCACCAATTACTTGCAGCTCGGTAGTTGGCTGGTAATATCCATCAGAAGTAACAATAGGATTTCCATTTGAATCTCTTAGAATATCATACCCCATCATCACTCCCAATTGTTCGCCTACTACTGCATAATTTCCTAGCCCCCCTGAAAGCCCCGCAATTAGTGTTTTTGTTTGCCCAGCTGCTAACTCTCTTACTTTTGATCGATCTCTATATAAACTATTATTAATTGTCCAAACAAAATCTTTTGCCTTGATTGGTGTTATACCTAACTCAATCTCCAGACCTTTTCTATCTACTTTTGACACATTAGATGCGTAAGAAGTATATCCAGTCGCATAATCCAATGGTATACCTGGAACAATCAAATCTTTCGTTGTTCTGTTAAAATAAGTAGCATTCAAAGAGACCCTATTATTAAAAAACTTAGCCTCAATACCATATTCCATTTCTTTGTATAATTCAGGTTTTAAATTTGAATTTCCTAAAATTGAATTTATTTCATGAGTATTAATTACTGAAGTCCCACTTAAAAATGCATTATTTGTTGCTACAAGAGAATTTCTTGTCTGATATGGATCAGGAAAACTACCTGATGAACCGTAAGCTGTTCTTAATTTGAGAAAGTTCAAATTTTTAGACTTCAAATTGGAGAACGCATCTGTAGCAATAAATGATAATCCCATTGAAGGATAAAATACCTGTCTGTTATTTTTTTCAAGAGTAGAAGACCAGTCATTTCTGGCCAAAAGATTTAAAAACAAATAACCTTTGTAGCCAAACTCTAAAGATCCAAAAGCTCCTAAAAGATTTTGACGGGAAATAAAAGCTAAATCTGTAGGTGTATTACCACTTGCTACCAACAAATTATTACTTGACGTAGAACTAAAATTAGAGTGTTCCCATACATTAAATGCTTCTTGTCCAGTACTTGATAAACCAAACTGATCTAAAGTTTTTCTTTTTGCCTGTCCCCCTACAATAACATTCAATGATAAATCTTCGTTGAAGAATTCATCAATATCCCATGAGAATATTAAATCGTGATTATATATTTTCTCGTTATAGTTAACAGTTCTATAAAATCCCAAATTGGTAACAGGATTCTGAACACCTCCTCTCGGAGTTCTGTATTCATTTTTCTGATGTACTACATCTAAACCAAACCTGTAGAGTAAGCTTTTATCTTTTCCAAACTTCTTCGTAATGCTTGATCCCAAAGTAATGTGATCATTATTTTCTATACTTTTGGCATATTTTGCAGTCCATCTGGGATTTTGAATCCCATTATTTGCACGATAATAAACACTACGATGAGATAATGGTCCTTCAAAAGGCATTTCCATCAATGGAATATTTCTAGGGGTATAAAATACATCAGACAAGATTGATGCCCCAACTCCTGTTGTTCCGCTACCGTTTCCCGCAGAGATTGGAGGAGTTACATAGCTTCTGTTGGCATAGGAAAAACTACCGGAATACTCCCATGAATCATTAATTTTAGCATTTCCTCCTAATGATAAGTTATATTTATTAAGTGTGTTATTAGGAATTACACCATCTTCAGTATGGTATCCAAAACTACCTCCAAAAGAACCGTTTTCAAACGATTTATTAATATTAATACTGGTTTGTGCCAAGCTACCGTTTTGAAAAAACTGTTCTACACTTTTGTAAGGTTTATATGCTATTGAAGTACCTTGTAGTTCTGGAAACTCTGAGCGTATTCCAAAATCATTATAAGTGTCTATAGCAGTAGGAATAAAGTTATATGGGTGAGAAATATATACTTGCCCATCTACAATAGAAGAGCCGGGAAGAAAATTTGCAAGATTTTTATCTTCAAATGATGCTCCCCAGTTACTAAAAAAGTATCCTCCTGTAGTATTGTTTGTACCTACACCATATTTATTTTGATATTTTGGTAAAACAGCCTGATTGATAAAATAGCTTTGCGTCAGATTTATATTCATCCTTTCTTTCTTACCCCCTTTAGATCCTGATTTAGTGGTAATTAAGATAACACCATTTTTACCTTCTGTTCCGTACAAAGTAGCAGCAGAGTAACCTTTAATAACAGTAATTTCAGCTATATTATTAGGGTCAATATCAGCATATCTGGCTGACGCAGTTGTAGAAGAACCCGTAAATGAGTCTTCTGAATAAGCACTACTGATAAGAGGTACACCATCTACAATTACCAAGGCTTGGTTAGAGCCTGAAATAGTATTATTTCCTCTAATCGTAAGTTGTCCACTAGAACCAACAGCCCCTCCCACAGAATTAAGATTTACACCCGCTACTTGACCATCTAATGCTTTAAATGCGTCTGCATCTGGTCTTCCCTCAATACTACTTGCTCCAACTGTAATTATTGATTGAGTTGTTTTCTTAGCTTCCTTCCTAATACCTAATGCCGTAACTACAACCCCTTCAATATCTTGTGTTTTTATACTATCTTTTTTCTTATCTTGAGCTATGGCTATGCTCAAAGATGAAGATAAAACAATTGTTAATATACCTGTTGTTAGTTTCTTCATATTTACATTAATTTTGCATTAACAAAGTTTAAAAAACTTTATATATAAAAATACTATTTTTATGAAAAATTTATTATTTAAAGCATAAAACACAGATTATGTTAAATAAAAATGTTAAAATTTATGGATTTATTAAGAAAATGGTCAGAAAATTATATAGAAGCCGGTTGTGATGAGGTAGGACGTGGATGCCTGAGCGGACCAGTTGTCGCCGCAGCCGTTATTTTAGACGAAAAATTTGAGCAAAGACTTGTTAATGATTCTAAAAAATTAACATTCAAAACCCGAATGGAACTTGACAGCTATATAAAAGATAACGTAAAATGTTTTGCAATTTCTGAGCTTCCGCCTTCTTTTATTGATCAGCATAATATACTGAATGCCAGTATACATGCCATGCACAACGCTTTGGATCAGCTTACCATTCGTCCTGAACTAATCCTGGTTGATGGAAATAAATTTCACCCGTACAATTATATTCCTCATCAATGTATTATTAAGGGTGATTCAAAATATTTATCCATTGCAGCGGCTTCTATAATTGCAAAAAATTATCGTGACAAACTGATGATGGAACTCCATAACGAACATCCTGAATATGGCTGGAACACCAATTTCGGATATGCAACAAAAAAACATCAGGACGCCCTAAACAAGTATGGAATAAGTAAACATCACAGATTATCTTTCAGATTAAAATATGATTAAATAATCACAAAGTGAATTATTAATCTCAAAATAATTCACAGTAAAATTTAAAATGATTCTAAATAAAGCGAATATAATAAAGAAATATAAAAGAACTAAGATAAAACAAACTGAAATTCAGTAGATTATTTATAACTAAGGATGTTTTTATCTGTACAGGTTGCTATTTGAAGAATCAAAATTAGTACAAAAAAAATCCGCTTCAATATCTGAAGCGGATTTTACAATTATTAAATCGTTTGTTTTTGTAATTGAGGACCTGAAGCAATAAGCTTTTTCGCTTCTTCGTTATCGCAATACTGCTCAAAGTTCTTAATATATTTTGCTGCTAAGTCCTTTGCTTTTTCTTCCCATTCTGCTACATCGGCATACGTGTCTCTAGGATCAAGAATTCCCTCAGAAACATTTGGTAATGAAGTAGGAATCTGAAGATTCATAATAGGCAATGTTACTTTATCTGCGTTCTCAATTGATCCGTCGATGATCGCATCAATGATCGCTCTTGTGTCTTTTAAAGAAATTCTTTTTCCAGTTCCGTTCCATCCAGTATTTACAAGATATGCTTTAGCTCCGTGTTCCTTCATTTTACCAATTAAAGTTTTGGAGTACATTGTAGGATGCAGCGTTAGAAAAGCTTCTCCAAATGCTGGTGAAAAAGAAGGTTCCGGTGCTGTAATTCCTCTTTCAGTTCCTGCAAGTTTTGAAGTATAACCGCAAAGGAAATGGTACTGTGCCTGATTCTCGTCTAGTACAGAAACCGGAGGCAATACACCAAAAGCGTCAGCAGAAAGATAAACAATTTTTTTAGCGTGACCTGCTTTTGAAGGAAGTACAATCTTATTAATATGGTAAATAGGATAAGATACTCTTGTATTTTCAGTAATAGAACCATCAGAATAGTCGCAGATACCGTTATTCACTACCACATTTTCAAGGAGAGCATCTCTTTTGATCGCTCTGAAAATATCTGGTTCTTTTTCAGCAGATAAATCAATAACTTTTGCATAACATCCGCCTTCATAGTTGAAAACACCGTTATTATCCCAGCCATGCTCATCATCGCCAATTAAATACCTTTTAGGATCAGCAGATAAGGTCGTTTTTCCTGTTCCTGAAAGCCCGAAGAAAAGAGCAACATCTCCATCTTCTCCTACGTTTGCAGAGCAGTGCATAGACGCCATACCTTTTAGCGGAAGATAATAATTCATCATTGCAAACATACCTTTCTTCATTTCTCCGCCATACCAGGTTCCCCCAATTATCTGAAGTTTTTGCGTAAGGTTGAACATCACAAAATTTTCAGAATTCAATTCCTGTGCTTCCCAGTTCGGATTGGTGGTTTTTGATCCGTTGATTACAGTAAAATCCGGCTCGCCATAATTTTCCAGCTCATAATGCGAAGGACGGATAAACATATTGGTAACAAAATGTGCCTGCCAAGCTACTTCTACGATGAATCTTACTTTAAGTCTTGTATCTGTATTAGTTCCGCAAAAAGTATCTACCACATAGATTTTTTTTGCAGATGAAAGCTGATCAAGAACTAAATCTTTGCAGGATTCAAAAATTTCAGGAGTGGTAGGAAGATTTACCTTTCCGTCCCAGAAAATAGTATCTTTTGTAACATCATCCTTCACAATGAACCTGTCTTTAGGCGAACGGCCAGTGAAAATCCCTGTCTTTACAGATACTGCTCCCGATTCTGTAACTTCAGCTTTTTCAAAACCCTGATTTTCAGGTGAAACTTCGGCTTGATATAATTCTTCGTAAGAAGGATTATAAATTAATTCGTAATCTCCTTTAATCCCTAATTTTTGTAAATCCTGGATGATTTTAGCGTTTTTCATTTTACTTATATTTTCTGTTTCTTTTTGCTGTTTAAACAAATTAATATTAACTAATTGTTAAACGTTGATAAATATAAACATATAAGCGAAAATGACAAATAAAAAATATAAGATTTATATTATTGAAAATCAAATAATTAAATCATCCCAATTGAAAATAGCAGTAAAACCTTTGCCCCAAAAATAGTCCTTATAACCGCTAAATTTAGTACTCATTACAAAATCTCCTCCCCAAGCACCTAAACTTTTGATAAAAACAGGACAATCTGCAAAAAAAATGGACTTAACTGTCGGAATTTCAATAAAATCGGATATTTTTTGTTCATGTAACATCATTAGCTGAGAAAAATTTTCCAATTCATTACATAACAAAATTTTTCTTGTGAGATCAGAAAATTCATCAATTAAAATTTTTGATTTATTTTTTGATTTATAAAGATTAATTCCTTCACGGCTGTCCTGTTTCTGATTAAGATGTATAAAGATAAGCTCATCTTTAAATACAGGACTATAATTAATCTTTTCAAAATGAATTTTTGGTTTATTCTGGAAAAGAACAGCAGATTTTGAGTATGCTACCGAAATGTCATACCCACTTCCGCCCAAACTGACTTCGTTCAACTTAAAAGGATCAATTTCCGCCCATTCCGCCAGATTATTCATAAGTGTGGAACTGCTTCCTAATCCATAATCAGATGGGAACTGAAGATTTGTTTTAAAAAAATAAGTATGCGTATTCTTTAATTTCGTTTCAGAAAAAATCTGAACATTTCTGAGTGTTTTGAGAATAAACTCTGCATTTGAAGGAATATTGGTTTCTAAAACCTGCCAATTTTTATAATCAATTTTGGTTTGCAGCCATAATTGATCCTGGTGGTAAGCTTCCCAATAAATTATTGAATTTCCGTCTTCCTTTTCTTCAAAAAAAAACTCTTGTCCCAGCTTTGTTGGTACAGCCAGAACAAGAGCTCCATCTACAGCGAAATATTCTGAAGTAAGCATCAGCTTTCCTGGTGAATACAGCTCGCCCATGATATATTTTATACTGCAGAAGCTGTCATTGCTTCGCTGTCAATTTTTTTAATAAGTCCCTGAAGGGTTTTCCCCGGTCCTACTTCCACAAAATTAGTAGCTCCGTCTTTGATCATGTTTTGTACAGATTGTGTCCATTTTACAGGACCGGTTAACTGTGCAATAAGATTACTTTTAATCTGGTCAGGATCTGTAACGGCTGTTGTAGTAATATTCTGATATACAGGAATAGTAGGTTTTCTAAATTTGGTATTTTCAATTGCCGCTGCAAGTCTTTCTTGTGCCGGTTGCATCAAAGGAGAGTGAAAAGCGCCATTTACCGGTAAAAGCAATGCTCTTTTTGCACCTGCTTCCTTCAGCTTTATACAAGCTTCTTCTACAGCAGTCGTTTCTCCAGAAATTACAAGTTGTCCAGGGCAATTATAATTTGCAGGAACAACAATTCCGTTGATTGAAGCGCAGATCTCTTCCACTTTTGCATCATCAAGACCTAAAATTGCAGCCATAGAACTAGGGTTTGCATCACAGGCTTCCTGCATTGCTTTTGCTCTTTCGGAAACCAGCTTCAGCCCGTCATCAAAAGATAAAACACCATTGGCTACCAATGCCGAAAATTCTCCTAAAGAGTGTCCTGCTACCATTTCTGCACCCAAACCATTAACAGCCTTTAGAGCAGCAACAGAATGTATAAATATTGAGGGCTGAGTAACCTCAGTTTTTTTAAGATCTTCATCTGTTCCGCTGAACATCAGCGAAAGGATATCGAAACCTAAAATCTCATTGGCAGATTCCATCAAATCTTTAATGTCTTTGCGAGAATCGTACAATTCTTTCCCCATTCCCACATACTGTGACCCCTGCCCAGGAAATACAAGTGCTTTCATTTATTAATTTAAAAATTAGTACAAATATAATATTTAAGTAAAACTACTTCCAAACTATGGAACAAGTCTTATGATACGAAAACCTTTATTGATGTATGCACCATTGGACTTTGTTCTCACAAATTCAAATTTTGTAGCAAGCTGCGTCTGAACTTTGTTGATCTGCTTAAAGATTTCTCCTTTTTTATTTTCTCTTGTAAGCATATCATTTACGACATCAAAGCCGATAATTGCATATTTACCCGGAGTTTTACAGTATTTTTCTCTGTAAGCTGCTAAAATTTCTTTTTCAAATCTTCCGTCAGTATCAATCTTCCGGTCCATAAGATAAACAAGATTTGCCTGACTCAGCTCATCTACTTTTTTATCAAAACTAGGAACAGAGTACATACTAAATGCTTTTATACCCTGAACTTCTTTGGATAGAGCAATCACTTTATTAGAGAAGGCTTCCCCGATATTTTCATTATCACTCGCCAATATAGCAATAACAGGCGCAGATTGACCCGTCATCATATTTTGATCCAGCTGTATATCTGCAGCAGAATTCACGACAATAATGTTAGGATTTTTCAAATTCTTTTCCAGACCGGATTTCAGATAATTTGCATTTTCTTTTTTAGCATCTGATACAATATATATTTTCTGATCAGAATAGGCAGCCTTCACTTCTTCAGCTATTTTATCGGCATAAGTCTGGTCCGTAGTTTCCAGAATGATAAGATTGCTGTAACCATATAGTTCTGAAGAGTTGGCAAAAGGTGCTACAACAGGGATTTTCTGAGTTTTGGTAAAGTCTAATAGATCAATAACATTCGACTTGAAAAACGGGCCTATGATTAAATCCGTATTATTCGGATTAATTTGAGAAAGAGAACTCTTAAAAGAAGCTTCATTACCGGAATCTACAATTTTGACATCTAATTTTTGACCTCCCGAAGCATTTCTTTCTATAGCTAATTTGGCACCTGTAAGAAAATCAACCGCCATTGAACGGTATTGTGTTTCGTTGGTACTATATCCGAATGGAAGCATCAAAACAACACTTAAAGCATCCCCGCTTTTCTTGATATAAGCAGGATCAAGCTTTCTTATTTTCAAGATCATTCCGGTCTTTAGCCCTTTTGCTAAATCCGGATTGAGTGCGATAAGTTCGTCAATAGAGATGCCAAATTTATTCACAATAGAAAAAACAGTATCTCCCTGTTCTACAGTATATGTTGCGTATTCATCTTGAGAAGAACTGCCTGATAAAACAGAAGATTTTGAGCTGTCTGAATCTATTTTAGAATTATTATTCGTAATACTTACCGAAGGAGCGTCCATTGGCGTTGCTGATGCAATGACCGATGAACCTCCATATTTTTTTATATTATCAAGAGGAAGTGTGATTTCGTCACCAATTTTCATGTGAGAATCCAGATCAGGATTCAATTTTCTCAATTCAGCTTCAGAAATTTTATATTGTTTGGTAATGCCGTAAATAGTCTGCTTAGGCTGAAGAATAATTTTCGCCAGCTGTGTGGTTTTATTCGGGATTGCAGAGTTTCCAGAACCAGCATTTCCGCCTGGTTTTACAACCAGAATGTCACCGATTGCGATTTTTCCGTCTTTAGTTTTCGGATTAAGTTTCAGCAGTTCATCTACCGTAAGACCATATTTCTTGGAAATATTGTACGGAGTGTCGCCTTTTACAACCGTATGAGTTTTCTGCGCAGACATACTCAGAAACATACATAAACCAGATAATACAAAAAACCTCTTTATCATATTCGACATTATAATTTACAAAAATACTTCTTTAAAATTAAATGGCAACTATTATTAGATTTGAATCTTCTACGGACATTTCTTCCAGACAAAATTCTAGCCACTGATTACCAAAATCTGCATAAAAAACACTGAAATTGTAAATTCTTTCCTGCCATGATTTAGCCGGATGTATATCTAAAAAGAGCCTTTCAAGACGTTCTAAAAGTTCTCTTTGTTTAATTTTCTCTGCTTTTAATAATCTTTTTTTCATTCTTCCGAAAGATTTCAGCTGTCGGGTTTCTTCAGCTTCCACCAAGTTTCCAAAAGATCTCTCTGTAAGCTGTGCCGATTTTTTTAAATCAGCAAACTGTTGACGAAGTTCGCCTTCTTTACTTTGTAACAAATTCTGAATTTCGTTACCGAATAATATCTTTTCATTTGTTAGTTTAGTAAAATTACCGAAGAAATCTTCAATATTGAGATGCAGTCTGTCTATTTTATCTAATTTCTTCTCCGATAAAAAAAGCATTGAATTTCTGGGTATTAAAATCGGAAAAGGTATGTTAAGCTCAGAAAAATAATCTTTCAGTTCAAGCCAGTACATAATTTCAGCATTACCTCCGATATAAGCCAGATTGGGAAGAATATTTTCCTGATATACCGGTCTCATTAATGCATTAGGATTGAATTTTTCAGGATGATTTTCAAGCTCAGAAAGTAGGTCTTCTTGAGTGAATTTTATGTCTTTGTCAACAATATAATAATCTGTTCCGTCATAATCAATTCTATTTCGAGTATCAGTAAGATAAAACAGGTTGATGTTTCTGGGATTTACCTGTACTTTTCCATACTTTTCTGTAAGGAAATCTACTTTTTCCCTAGATGCTTTTTCAAGGCTAAACTGCGTAAGTTCGTCCTTAAAAATAGTAACCATCTGTTGTTTCAGCTCTTTTGAATCGCCATCCACAATCAGCAATCCAAATTCGGAAAAAAGCCTTTGAACCAAAGTCTGAATAGACTGCGTTAAAGTATTTCCCGGTTTATAAGCTTCTTTCAGCATTAAAAGCAATTCAGTTCCAAAAATGGTATCTTTAAATTCTTTTTCAAATTCAGAAATAAAAAAAATATCATTTATTTTTATCCTTCCTACAGCTCCGCCACTTTTTTCATTGATTTCGTAGAAACCGTTTTCAGTTTTAAAGTGATTAATCTCGTCAAAATCATGATCTTCTGACGCCATCCAATAGATAGGCACAAAGTTAAAATCCGGAAATTTCTCTTTCAGATAAACGCAGGTTTTGATGGTCTGCAAAATTTTATAGATAAAAAATACAGGTCCTGAAAAGAGATTGAGTTGGTGTCCTGTAGTTACCGTAAAAGTATTGTTTAATGTAAGCTTTTCTAAATTCTCTGTTTGTTTTGCTGAAAATTTGTATTCCGAAAGCTGCTGCTCAATTGTTTCTGCAAGAATCTGTCTTTTCTTATCAGAAAAATCCTGTTTAATCTTAATTTGCTGAAAAAAATTTTCATCCGAAAAAGTACTGTTTTCAAAGCCAGCAATATTTTTGCTCAAAAAGTCTTTGATCAGTTGAGGGATACTGTCGATATCACTGAAAGCTATTTTTTTTACTGTTTTCAACTCTTGATAATTTTAGTTGAACAAATACCAAACAATTCCAATATTCAATCTGAAATCGTACACGGGATAATGCGGAAATGCGTATGCCTTATTATGAGAAATTAAAGTTCCGATCTGCTGACCTTCTATAAAGAAAAACATTTTTTTAACTTTCATATTAAAATAAAGATCGGCGATTGGCTGTCCACCAATAGAGAAGGAATCATTTCTGGGCAAAATATATTCATTAAGAATAGGAAAATATTCTCTTGAAGCAAATTTTGAAAAATAATAGACTTTTAAACCCGCCTGAATTTCAGCAGCATTTTTAAATGCTTTAGACTGAAAGAAAAAATTGGCTCTTCCGATTACTGATGGCATCGGAAGCAATTCTTTGTTGGTAAGAGCATTCTGAAACTGAACTCTCGTATTCAGATGGAATTTTCCGTATGAAAATGTAGCGTCACCACCAATCTGAGAAATATTCAAAGAGTTGCTGCTTTGTCTTGGCTTTGCATCAGAACCAAAATAAGTATAATTATCTATTCTGAAATAATTGGCAAACAATTGAGACTGGAACCATTTCAGATTAACACTACCTCCTATTTCTGTTACTGCCTGATTTTTTGCATCTTCTAAGAAATAATTGAATCCTCTATAAATTGAAGTATTTGCTAAATAATTGAATGACGGATATGCGCTTTGAAAATTAACTTTTGCATCAACAAAATAATTCTTGATTGGTTCAAATTTAACATTATTGGTTGTTTTAATATAACTGCCAAACTGGCTCCCGTTTGAAAATTCAAGAAATGAATTTAACTGGAATTTATCAAATAGCTTTACCTGAATATTTCCTACTGCGCCTAATCTGTTTTCTTTAATTTCAGAAGGTATGTTTAAGAAGGGTAAAACATTTTCTGTAATACCAAATTTTAAATTTTGATGCCTTACTCCAACATCCAGCTTAAAACGCTCATTATCGAAAACGAGACTAACTGTGTTGCTCAGATTATTTGAGTATTTTTTAGTGGAAAGAGGAAATCCACCAACAATTTCTGAAGGCAGTTCAAACCAATAATTTTCTACCGCATCCTGATCGTAGTAATACTTGTTCCCTTGATTAAAAATTGTGTGTCTGATTCTAAATGGGAACTTTTCACTATTGAAAGGTGTAAACTGATGGCTTAGATAATACCGTCTGTAAGAAAACTGTGAACTGGACGATTGTAAATTTACCTGTGCATTTTGTCTGTTTCTAAATTGACGTTCGCCAGATAAGAAAAGGTCATCATCAATTATCCCTCCGTTTTCCTGATTATTAACATTCTGATGAAGGTAATGTGCAAATAACTCATAATTTCCTTTTTTAGAAGTATAATGACCGGAAAATAGAGTATTGTTATTGGCTGCTAGAGAATTTCTGTAGAAACCCTGCGAGCGAAGCCCCATATAATCTAAGGAAAAATTAAACTGTTTACCAATATTTTGAGTGTATGTAGACTGTAAGGCAGCTCCATTTCTCATTGCCGTATGATAAATGAATGTCGCTGTCGGGGTTTTAACATCATAGTATTTTACATCTTTAATTCCGATAATGCCATAAGATTTATTTTCAGGCATAAGAGAGAGATTCTGCTCGGCGTTTAACTCATAAGACAACTGATTAAATCCTGAACCAATATTGGCAAACTGCACCCTTCCAAAATTATCTCTATTGTTATATTGCGAAAAAATATAGGTTTTATTAAAAGTCATGACCGTATCAAAGATTTTCTTTTCAGAAAACTGTGTTTGATATTGGTAATCATAAATAGTAGGCTTAAAGATTTTTAATGAATCTTTATTACCTGAATCTATAACTAACGTATCAGACATTTTTTTTTCGAGTCTGTTTGAGTCTGTTTTATTCCTTATAACCTGTGCATTTACGGAAATACTAAGGAAAAATATAATGAAGAAAATGTATTTCATAAAGGCAAAAATACAAAAATAAAAAATCACCTCAAATTGAGGTGATTTTTATTTAAATATAAATTAAAGTTTTATATACCTGTAAATACATCCGCATAAGAAGTACTACCTCCTGATGTATAAGTTGCTCCAGATGGAGTACCATAAGACAGTCTTAAGTTCATAGTTCTGTTACAGAAATCAACCGTACCTTTAGAACCATCTACAGCTGGCTTAATTAGAATCATGCCATTCGCGCCATTAATATACCCAGTAGGTTGAGGTGTTGAAGGTAAGCTCAACTCACCTGTTAGTGGATTGAATTCTACAGTAATATCAAAACCTATTTCAATGTAGTCTTTTAAGATTAATGTATTTGGTGTGGTACCCAATTCAATTTCTACAGGATATTGACCAAATAAAACATTTTGTACATTAAAGAAACCGGCAAATGTATCTGGAGGACAAACCAATCCAAAAACTACTTCTACTTCCTGATTAAAAATAGCGGGTGCTAATGAAGCAGACCTAACTTTAAAATAAGCTTTTTTCCCCGCTTTAGCAGCAGTTTCTTTAACATTGATTTTAAAACCTCCTAAAGAGACTCCTGCGGGAAGCACATCGGTAGATTCAATAATTGTGAAATCAGTACCTAAAACAGCAGTAGATTTTGCTGCGTCAAAAACTAATTCTACATTACTGTCAGCACCAGCAGCCTTGGTTACACCGTATGTTACTACATAATCCGCACTTCCAGTATCTTTAATAACGTTTGCTCTTTGAGCTGGAGTATTAAAATGTAAAAGAGATTCACCTTCATAAAATATCTCATCTTCATCTTTACATGAGGTAGGCGCAAAAACTAATGCCCCAAAAAGAAATATAGCTAATAATTTTTTCATAATTTCTCAAATTTATTTGTTAGTAACCTGGATTTTGTTGAATCGTTGGGTTTCCGTTAATCTCGTTAGCAGGAATAGGAAGAGTCCATCTATAATCCGATAATGGTAATGTAAGTGGCGTTGCAGAATTAAGCCTATCATCACCAGCGTTTCTATCAATACTAACTCCTGCAACTTGTCCTAGCCTCTTAATATCAATAAAACGGTGCCCTTCAAATGCTAACTCCACTCTTCGTTCTACTAAAATATCTCTCAAAGCTTGCTGTACTGTTGTATATACCGGAACTGGAACAGGAACAGTTGTTGACATATTTCTAGCCTGACGAATATTCCTTATAATATTTGCAGCAGTAGCCAAATCAGTTGGCGCACCATTTGCAGCACATTCAGCTAATATTAGTTGCATTTCTGTAACTCTGAACAACTTAATGTCGTTTCTTAGAGGAGTTGTCAGTTTACCTGGATATTTATCAATTACATAAACATTTGTTGTAGATGTTGGATCAACAAAGGCATATCTTCTAACATCATTTAAAGTGTTAGTATAAAGATTAAATAGGTTTAATCCAGTAGTCCATAAAGGAGCCCCACCAATATTTGTAGTGTTAGTAGTCCACAAAGCAGCAATTCCACTTAAATTACCTGTAGAAGGTCTTGCAAGTTTGAAAATATTTTCGCCTGGAATTGTGTCTACCCACATTTGTCTGTATGGAGATGGTCCTCCCGTTGCAGTATAAAAAGCTGTGTTCCAAGTTGCTGAACCCGGTGTGCCTGCTGGTACTGGCGTTGCTGCAGTCATTGGTAAAGCAGCGTCTGTAATAGCCTGCTGAGCATATTGCTTTGCCATAGCGTAATTACCTCTATAAAGATACATTCTTGCACGAATAGCACTTACAGCCGCTTTACTCATAAATAATGGCTTTGGTCTTCTAACTGTTGGCGGATTACCTACAGGTATTTCTATATTTTGATAAGCAAAATTAAGATCTGCTTCCATTGCTGCCCAAACTTGACTATTTGAAACCCTTGGCAGAACTTCAGTAATAGACATGGGTTTTAAAGGAAGCATAACTCCTAATGCATTGTCATTTTTTGTATCTGTACTGAAGTAAGTCATTAGATTCAAATATGCCAATGCTCTAATAGCTCTAGCCTCAGCAACTGTACTTCTGAAAATACTAGTTTCATCAGTTGTAGCCGGTGTAATATTTTCCGAAGCAGCAACTAGGGTGTTAACTCTATTAATAGTAGTATAGTTTTCTCCCCAAATAGCAGAAGCATATCCATTATTAGGCGTTATAACCCATCTGAAATTTGCCAAATCTTGACCAGTATTACTTGGACCAATCCTCAGTTCATCTGTAAATAGAGAAGTATATTTAATAGCTGAACTATGATCCATAGAATTATATACAGCACCATTAAGATAATTCTCTAAATTATTAACAGTTGTCAGAGTCAAATCAGGATTAATTTCTCCATCTTGAACTATATCAATAGCATCATTACATGAGACAATGGCAACAGTTGTTGCAATTATCATTGCTATATTTTTTATTTTTTTCATTTTCAATAATTTAATTTATTTTGTTAAAAATCAACTGTAACACCAAACGTAGCTGTCTTCATATTTGGATAAACAGATACTGATCTGGCAAATAAAGGTTCAGGATCATAACCTTTCCATTTTGTAAATGTAAGTAAGTTTTCTCCTTGAACAAAGACTTTTAATCCTTTAATATTACTTCCTAACATTTCTTTAGGCACACTATATCCAAAAACGATATTTTTAAGTCTTACAAAAGATGCATCTCTTAAGAATCTAGTTGATGTATCACCAAAAATTTGGTTAGTCATAAACATTGACGGAACATTCGTATTTGTATTTGTTGGAGTCCAAGCATTTAATAAGTCAGCAGTTACATTTTGACCTTTTACCTGAGTAGCATCAGAGATCCAGTCTAGTTGATTATCATACCTCCAAACGTCTGCCTGGTAAGTAAAGTGAACATCAAGTGAGAAATTCTTATATGAAGAATTTAGACCAAATCCACCAACATATTTAGGGAGATAACTTTTACCTGTACCTTTAAGATCATTCACAACATCATATGTTTCAACAGTATTACCATTCACATCAAAAAGTAAATTACCATTTGATTGATTTACTCCAACATAATCTACCATAAACCATTCTCCGATTAAACTTCCCGGGTTATTTCTTAGAATACCTGTAGTAACATTAGATTCCAAAACTTTCCCTTTGTTATAAGCTCCATTACCATAAATTGATAACTTAAAATCTTGATTGTTAAACAAATGATACTTTAACATTAATTCAACCCCTTCGTTAGATAGTTTACCATTATTACCATTAATTGTATTCCCACCAGTTGCAGGATTATTTCCAACAGCATAAGAATAAAAAATAGAATTATATAACTTTCTTGTGGTTTTCTTATAGTAGTCAACGGTACCTTCTAGCTTTCTATTTAAAAGTCTAAAATCTAGACCAACATTGGCTTGCCCCACTTCCTCCCATTGAACTACAGGATTAGCTAGTACTGAATTGGCCAAAGCACCATTAATTTGATTATATCCTTGCCCAACAGCCAAGGTGTTTCGTATAAGATTAGTAGCAGTATAAAGAGGGTTTGTCCCATACGGAGCGGCAATAACGTTTTGATTACCAATAACACCATAAGAACCTCTTAATTTTAACATATCAAATGTTGAACCTTCCATAAAGGTCTCCTTGTCAATATTCCATCTACCCCCAACTGACCAAAAAGTACCCCATTTATTATCATCCGTAAAACGGTAGCTTGCATCCCTTCTTATTGTACCCGCAATACCATACTTACTATCAAAATCATAATCGACAGTTGCAAAATAAGCAAGAGTACCAACAGTAAGTTTTTCTAAACGAATTGTTGGTCTATAAATACCTGGAGTAGCAGTATCAAATGCAACATACCCAGTTCCGGCACCAAAAACCCAGCTTAAAGGATTTAGTCCTTCTTGTTGTTGAAATGTTTGCTTATAATGTGACTTCAAATAATCAAAATAAACTCCAGCGTCAATTGTATGTTTACCAAATTGTTTTGTATAATTCAAACTCGTAATTGAGTTAAAGTTAAACTCAGACGTGTTTGAAAAAGATTCAATTCCAGGAAACGCTCTTCCACTTGTATTTGCAACAGCTAAAGCTAAATACGACCATGGTGCTCTGGCAAAGTTTCTTGTATAATACTTATAATCAATACCAGATTTATTAGTAACAGATAATTCGTCTGTAATTTTATATGTTGCAGCAAAGTTTGTAACAGCTGAAGTTTCAGTAAGTTCATTAGGTAAATTACCTCTCAACACATCCAATAAGGAGTAAATACTTTCTCCATTATCGAAATTTGTACCAAAACCATTATACATCTCATATGCATTAGCATATTTGTTAGGATCCAATAATGGCACACCAGTAATTGCAGACAACAAAGGATTTTGAACAGTATTATTATCAATTGCTGTAGAATTTTCCTGATCTAGTTGATGCCTTTTTGAATATGCTAATGAAATATTAGAATTAAATGTAAATCTATTATTTAGTGAGCGCGCATTCATATTATTCCTTAGCGTGAAACGCTTAAAATCAGTAGTCGGAACTGTTCCAGTCTGATCAAAATAACCAATTGATGTAAAATTATTAACACGCTCCCCACCGAAAGCCATTGAGATATCGTGAGACTGTGTTTGACCTGTTCTAAACAATTCTTTTCTCCAATCTGTATTTACAGTAGTCGCATCAATTTCAGCATCAGTCATTCCCACACCAACACCATCACCATAAGCTCTTTGTAGTCTCAATAATTGTTTTGAATCAGCCATATCATACTTCGTATTTGGCAGAAAACTTAATCCAACCGTCCCATTGTAAGTTACATTAAAACGAGAGCCATATTTACCTTGCTTAGTTCTAATAACAATAACACCATTAGATCCTCTATTACCATAGATAGCAGTAGCCTGTGCATCTTTAAGAATAGAAACCGTTTCTATATCATTGGGATTTAAGTTTCTGAATTGAACTGTATTAGATATCATACCATCAATGACATACAATGGATCTGAGCTAGCATTTAAAGAACTAACCCCTCTAATAATAACATCAATTTTTGAAGATCCCGGTGAACCAGAAGTAGAACTAATACTTAAACCAGGCGCTTCCCCTTGTAAAGAATTCAAGAAAGAAACATTAGGTCTGTTTTCAAGCTTCTCAGCAGATACAGTTACAGACGCAGTTACATCTTTAGGTTTAGTTTGGGTTTTATTATACCCTAAAACAACAACCTCTTCAATAGTTTTTTCATTTTTCAAAGAGTCATTGTCTTGAGCAAAAACCACCTGTCCTGTGAAAAACAACACACCAGCCGTTAGCACACGTAATTTAACATTCATATTAACAAATTTTAATATTTTTAATGAGCAAATATGTTAATTATTTTTAACATACACAAATTTTATTCAGTTTTTAACAATAAATACATAATTCTTGTTCACAACAATTGATAATTATTATACAAATGTAGATTTTAAAAAAATACATTCCACAAATGCTGGATATTATTGTATTATAAATGACTTATTAGAATATCTTTATTTGTAGCACTGCAATACATCTTAATATCAATAAAACCCGCAAAAGGAATTAGTGTACGGATGTTACTGTCTTACGAAAATAGATATCTAAAATAATTTAGAATAATAAATATTAACTTAAGATTGTCTTGATTAGAGAATATACAAAGGAGATCTGTTAGAAAATTTATTGATTTTTTTCTTATACATAAAAAAAAGGGTTCAGAATTGAAACCCTTTTATACTTATTAAATTTATGATTTTATAAACTTAAAACTTTCCTGTTTATTTTTCTTATCCGTATAAATCAGAATATATGTTCCTTTTGGCAATTCCATTACTGAAATTTTACCATTTTCCACCTTCCTTTTATTGACAAATTTTCCCGACATATCTAGAATAACAACAGTCGCATCTTGTCCATTGTTATTTTTAAAATTTATCCAATCTTTAGTAGGATTAGGAAATATCTCAATATCACTTTCTTTAATTGTATTATTATTAGTTCCCAAAGTAGAAACATTAGCTCCACTCACGATCAATGAAAAAGGCTGGCTTCCTCCTGTAAGATTCCCTTTATGTGTAACTGTTATTGTATAATTACCACTTGGTAAGGGAATATCAACTCTTTCATAATTATCAACATCGTTAGTAGAGTTATTGCTAGGAGCGGTAAACAACCCCGTTAAACCATGAAGTTTCCAAGGATAATAAATTGTACCTGTAGTTGAAACAACCTTTACATCTAAATCATTCACAAGATATTTTGTAGCTGGATCAACTGTCCCTGAATTTTGACCTGGATATTGTGGATCAGTCCAGGAAATTGAAACTTTCAATGGCACAAAACCACCCGCAGAAATAGATTTTGTAAAAGAAGTCCCATTAGCTAATACATTTTCTTCAATAATTGTTCGGGAAGAAGTTAGATTCTTGTCACGAATTACTTTCGCAGCACTTTCCGCATTAATCAATCCCCATCCAAATTCATAATCTGGACCATCGTATGAACCGGCCTCATCTGCAGTATGCATAATCAAACCTTTAACTGTAGCCGCTTTCATGTAAGCAGAGTAAAGTTGATTATAGTATTGTTGCAAAAGCAAAACAACTCCAGTAACACCAGGTGCAGCCATAGAAGTTCCAGACATAAAACCTGCACTTGTATCACTTGTTGAAGTTGTTGATCTTACATTAACACCCTTCATTGATATTTCAGGCTTTATTCTGCCATCATCAGTGGGTCCATAACTACTAAAACTTGACATTAATACACTTCCTGGACCACTGTATGTATTTACTTGTTCAACCGCAGCAACTGTTAAAACATTTTTTGCTGTTGCTTTTCCTCCTATCATATCATAACCAGTTTTATTTGTGAGTTGTGTGATATAGGGAACACTTGTATCATTTCTGCTATTTCCTGCAGCAAAAACTGGAAGATAGTAAGGGTTTAGATAACACAAAGCATCTGTCTGTCTAGAATCACTGCTATATGCTCCAAGTATCCATAATTGACTATTCGACATCAGATCAGGTCCATATGAATGATTAGATGTGAGTAAACCTTCAGAAGCCTCACTTTGCATTTCAATAAGATCACTATTCCAATCGTACGATTTGATTGATGAGTTAAACGCAACACCTCTCAATAAAGCTGTAAGACCTTGAGCTGCTATCGTTCCTCCTACATGGGTACCATGGTTAGAAACAGAAGCCCCATCCATTAATGCGATTTTTGATGTACCACCAACTGAAAATTCTTGATGGGTACTTCTAATACTGCCACCATCCCAAACGCCTGCAATCATACCTTGCCCTTGAATATTTAGAGATAGACCTCCACCATTATATAATGTATTTGCCCTAGCTGTAGTAGCAGATCCTGCGTTATATGTTTTTATATAAAGTGGAGAGCCATCAGGTAAAATATCGAATAATTCTTTCATTCCGTACTCACCAAATTTGACAACCTGCTGCACATTTGGATTTAGATTTAAATAATTGTTAATTTTTAATTTACGATTATTTTCATCAGTCTTTAGTTCTTTTAAAAGCTCGATATTTGCAGCTTTATCTGAGTATTTTGACAACTCCTTCCTTTCACTATCACTTTGTGCATAAACAAAATTGGATAGTATAATGAGTAACAAATATTTTTTTTTCATTTTCCTCTTAATTAACTATTTAAAATATATTATCAACAAAAATCCTAAAAATTATTTAATTACACAATAAAATCTGCTGAAATTAACACCAATTATGATAATAGATAATTGCTATTTATGACAATATAAATGGCAATTATTCTTATATATATTATTTATTATTAATTTGCTTGATAAATAGGTCTATTAAAGAAATATTTTTTTACTTTTATGGATATGATAGTAAAGCATTGAAACTAAAATATTATTTAAATTACCCCAACTTAAATTTACATATAAAAATAATAATATTTTGCTAAATCCTTATTTCCTCCACGGTATATAATTTTTTAATTAATATTTTTTATTCAACCTAGGTTGTTTTCATATTTTTTTTTAAATTTGGATCTTAAATGAAAAAAATGAAAAAAATAACAATAAGTATATTTACAATTCTATTTATTTCTGCTAGTGCTCAATCAAATTTTTCTTTAGCAAACAATGGTGGATTTTTACCTCAGGATAATGCTGTTTTCAACAAAGTAAATTCTCCAAACGCAGGAAAGAATCTCAGCTATAGTGACATTCAGGGTACTCCATATTATGGTAAGGGATACAATGTAGCCAATTTTTCCGGAACAAATGAAACTGCACCTGCAAGATATAACTCATATAATGATGAAATTGAATTTACTAAGGAGGAGAAAACCTTTATTCTTCCAAAACAAGATAAATTTGGAGTAATTAATTTTACTAGCCCACGATATAAAATGGTACGTCTTAATACTAATGATGAACTCTCTGGATATTTTTTTGAGAGTATCGAAGGAGATAAATATAGTCTTTATAAAAAAATTAAAACAAAATTTGTGGATGCTGTGATTGCCGCAAATTCTTATGCTACAGACAGACCGGCATCTTTTAAGACTCTAGATCCAATTTATTATATTAAAACAGCAGAAGGAACTTATATAAAAAACCCTAAAAATCAAAAAGATTTAATTCAGCAGATGCCTGATAAAAAAGAAGTTTTAACTTCTTTCTTTAAAGAAAATAAGATAAAGTTTGATAAAGAAGAGGATATGAAAAAACTTGTCACATTCTTAAATCAAAACTAATATTTATATAATTTCACTGAAAATAAGGCTTAGATTGTTTTATCTAAGCCTTATTTTTTTATATAACTAAAGAAGTTTATATCTGGTTTAATAGTCAAAAATAGTTGGTAAAATTCTTTGAAATGCTGATAATTAGTGATGATATAGAAAGTTTATTGAACTTTGTTTCAAT
>NZ_VKOG01000010.1 GCF_007474545.1 Chryseobacterium binzhouense | reverse complement strand
TTGACGGTACAATATATCTGCATACGCCAACACTTACTCTTAGTGGAGGCAGTACAATGAAAATATTCTTTTATCCTAATGGTGATGCGATAGACACACCCACCTGTCCTAAGTTGTTACCATTAACATGGGCTGATCTAACGAAGCAGTAAATGAAAAATATAATCAAATTATTTACAGCCCAATTATTCATTATTTTTTTCTCCTGTAAAGCACAGACTACGGCTACATTACAACAGATGGAAGAATGTAGGAATAGACCGGACAAAAGTATACCATGTCCGGGTATGGACAATGTTACTCATGTAAAAGATGTCGGAAACCGCCTCAATGCTTATGAAGGAACCTGGAAAGGAACATTTGAAGGTAAGCAAATAGAATTGAAACTGGAGAAAAAAATAGACTTTGGTAACTATAGCGTAAAATGGGATAAGCTAATGGGGAAAATCAGGATAAAAGATGCGCAGGGAAATATTCTCTATGACAGTTTTCAGAATGCTGAAGATAATGCAGATCCTTACGGATTTAATTTTCAGCATACTGTATACGAAATGAGGTTCAGGGGAAAAAGCGGTTGTGTCGATGGTACAATATATCTGCACACGCCAACACTTTCTCTTAATGGAGGCAACAAGATGAAAATATTCTTTTATCCGAATGGTGATGCGATAGACACACCCACCTGTCCTAAGCTGTTACCATTGACATGGGCTGATCTAACGAAGCAGTAAATGAAAAATCTAATTAAATTATTTACTGCCGTATTGCTAATTGCATCTATTGCATGCAAATCTCAAACAACTGCCAGTTTACTACAGATGGAAGAGTGTAGTAATAGACCAAATCGAGTTACAGAAGGTTGTCCTGATTTAGAAGATGTAAAATTTGTAAAAGACGTAGATAACCGACTCAATTCTTATGTAGGAACCTGGAAAGGAACATTTGAAGGTAAACAAATAGAATTGAAACTGGAAAAGAAAATAGACTTTGGAAATTATGATATGAAGTGGGATCAACTGATTGGAAAAATCAGGATAAAAGATGCGCAGGGAAACATTCTCTACGACAGTTTTCAGAATGCTGACGATAACGCAGATCCTTACGGATATAATTTTCAGCATACTGTATACGAAATGGGATTTAGTGGAAAAAGTGGATGTATTAATGGTACAATATATCTGCATACGCCAACACTTTCTCTTAATGGAGGCAACAAGATGAAAATATTCTTTTATCCGAATGGTGATGCGATAGACACACCCACCTGTCCTAAGCTGTTACCATTGACATGGGCTGATCTAACGAAGCAGTAAATGAAAAATATAATCAAGTTATTTACAGCCCAATTATTCATTATTTTTTTTTCCTGTGAAGCTCAGACTACGGCTACATTACAGCAGATGGAACAATGTAGTAAAAGACAAGATAAAACCGTAGAATGTCCTGGTTTTGAAAATATAGAAATAACACAAGTGAAAGATATTGATAACCGTTTGAATGCATTTGAAGGGACATGGAAAGGAACTTTTGAGGGTAAACAAATAGAATTAAATCTTATCAAGAAAGTTAATTTTGGAGAATATGATATCAAATGGGATAAACTTATAGGGAAATTGAAAATTAAAGATGTACAGGGAAATATTTTATTTGATAGTTTTCAAAACGTTGAAAGCAATGCTGACCCTAAAGGAATTAATTTTCAATATAGTGTGTATGAGATGAGGTTTAGTGGAAAAAGTGATTGTGTTGATGGTAAAATATTTCTGCAAACCCCAACAATTTCTCTTAACGGAAGCATTAAAACAAAAATATTCTTTTATCCTAATGGTGATGCCATAGACACACCTACCTGTCCTAAGTTGTTACCATTAACATGGGCTGATCTAACGAAGCAGTAAATGAAAAATATAATCAAGTTATTTACAGCCCAATTATTCATTATTTTTTTCTCCTGTAAAGCTCAGACTACGGCTACATTACAGCAGATGGAAGAATGTAGGAATAGACCGGACAAAAGTATACCATGTCCAGGTATGGACAATGTTACTCATGTAAAAGATGTCGGAAACCGCCTCAATGCTTATGAAGGAACCTGGAAAGGAACATTTGAAGGGAAACAAATAGAATTGAAACTGGAAAAGAAAATAGACTTTGGAAATTATGATATGAAGTGGGATTAACTGATTGGAAAAATCAGGATAAAAGATGCTCAGGGAAATATTCTCTACGATAGCTTTCAGAATGATGAAGATAATGCATATCCTTATGGAATTAATTTTCAGCATACTGTTTACGAGATGTTATTTGATGGAAAAAGCGGTTGTGTCGATGGTACAATATATCTGCACACGCCAACACTTTCTCTTAATGGAGGCAACAAGATGAAAATATTCTTTTATCCGAATGGTGATGCGATAGACACACCCACCTGTCCTAAGCTGTTACCATTGACATGGGCTGATCTAACGAAGCAGTAAAAGCAAAACCTCTGCAAAGAGGTTTTTGTTGTTATATGGTTTTTGTACAAAAGGCAATATTAAAATTTAACAGTTTAAAGCAATCTCGTTTTCACCACACCACAAGATCCTACAACAGGCATTAACGCAGAATGCGAAAACGCAGTGCCGTCACAGCTGAATCTTCCGCTAGTACAGACTCCTTGTGCGAAAATAAAAGCACAACGAGCTCATCCCGAGTTTTCTAGAAGAATAGATACATTGAAAACTAATTTAAATCTAAAAAAAGAAACGGGTTATACTTATAGGAGAAACGGGTCATATACTTATGAAAATAATGCCAATGCTACAGATGAAAAAAATTCTTTATCACTTCCAAATCCCTTATTACCACAAAATAAAAATATTATTGCTTATTTTCACACTCATGTAAAAGACTTCTGGTATACAGATATAAATGGTGAGTACAGACCAAAGGATGGCATTAAAATGTTTTCTCCTGCAGACGTCAACTATTTAATGGAAATGGTAAAAAATGCAAAAGATGCAGGTACATCATTAGAGGAAGTATTTGCAGTAATGGTATCACCCAAAGGAAATTATCAAATAAGATTTACTGGAGATATTAATCAAATTAAAACATTTACAGATTCACAAATCACAACGCTTGGTGTTGCATTTGAAAGAACTATGAAATGGAATAAAGATGATCCAAAAAAATTAGAATATGGAATATTAAAATTTATGAATGACCAAATGAACTTAAAAGGTGTGTCTTTATACCGGATGAATGCAGATGGTAGTAATACTGAAATTAAGCTTAATACAACAAAAACAAATATTGAAGAAATAAAATGTTCAACTAAAATATGAAAAAAATGAAATATTTAATAATTATAATAGCATTCTCTTTCACATTCTCTTGTAAGTCACAAGTTGTGTCATTAGAAACTATGGCGCAGTGTATGCAAGATAATCCACCATTTCCTTGTCCTAATATGTTCACATATGTAAAAGATGTAAATAATACACTGAATAAGTATGTTGGTACATGGAAGGGTATTTATGATGGGAAGATATATGAAATGAATTTACTTAAAAAAGAAAATGTGGATGTAGACGGTATAGTAAAGGAAGATAGATTAATTGGAAGATTACGAATAACGACAACAGGAAATCTACCGTTAATTATTTTCGATAATTTTAATGAACCAGATGATACTAAGACTAATTTTGAAGGTCTTGGTTTAACAAGTAATCTACAATCATATAGTATGTTTTTTTCAGGTCCGGTAACATCAGGGTGTATAAATTATGGTAAAGTTTTTCTTATGATAAAACCGGCAAACCCTAATACTCTTAATATATTTTTTGATGGAAATTACGATACTGTTATGGGAGAGTGTCCCAATACCTTTAAAACAACTATTCCTGAGAAACAGAATATTTATCTGACAAAGCAGTAAAGTGGAAGAGGCTATCTAAAAAGTTTTGACAGCCTCTAACTTTGTCAATTTTGTTGTAACTCCTATATAAGTAGTATATCTACATATTCGATGCTCAAAAGAACATCTGACTTTTAGGACAACTTTTGTTAAAATAAGAAATTATAAATGAAAAAAATATTATTGCTGTTTAATTTTGGAATGGTTTTAATAACTCAAGCCCAACAAAATAGCTCTAAGATTATTAAAGATTCTATTTTTGGGAAACCAAAATATGTAAAAGAATATGTACTATTTTTAAATGATTCAGGTCCTTTTACGTTTATGCATGGAGATGACGAATATGGTCACTCGGTGATCATGACACCCCAAAATTTAAGATCCAGAATGTCAGGAACATGGTTTGAGAGTGATTTTTGCAGATACATTAATAACGAAACATATTACGATAAAAACCGAAATATAACAAAAGAAACCTGGTATTATAGGTCAGGAGATGTTGTTGACGATTATGATTATACTTATGATTTTTTGGGAAGGTTAATTAATGAAAAATCCACTAATAAGTATTCCAAAACTTATAAGAAATATATTTATGAGGGTTCAAGTAAAAAATTAAAGTTCACAGAATATCGCTCCAAATGGGAAGATGAACCTACTAAAGTTTATTTTATCAATCATGAAAAATATAATCCGTTCATAATAACAAAATTTGATACATTAACAAAGACCGACAGTGTTTTTGCTGTAACTGATTTTGTATGGAATAAACTCGGAAAAAATTCTTTTCTGGAAGGAAAGGATTCAGTTTTCAGGAAAAGACTAACTCAGGTTAATTTTTATGATAATGATTTACAAATTAAAGAATCAAAATCATTCAGTTACAGGAGCGATCATTATAATAAAAAACTTTTTCAAAGAGGATACACAAAATATGAACGGGATACATTAGGAAGAATTATAAAAGAGACTCAGATTAATGACGATAAATACCGGTATTATATATTAGAAAAAAACGGAAAATACCGTGAAGAAATAATTGGAGGTGCTTTTGCCAGTATTTCATCAACAGCTTATGAATATTATGATGATGGTACTCTGAAAACAAGAAAAAACTTTTATCAAGGGAATATTTTAAATCAAATTCAGTTTACATATGAAAATAATCAAATAGTAAAAGTTTTGTATCTAGATGCTCAAGGGGAAAGTAAAAGTGATTTAAAAGCAACTGAAATTGTATTTAAATATAAATATGATAAGTATAAAAACTGGACAGAAGTTATTAAAAATGTAGATGGAAAAGATTTATATAAATGGATAAGAAAAATTGAATATTATGAATAGGCTATCGTTGTCAACACTGATTAAATACCAAGAATCCTCCCGAGAAATTCAGGAGGATTTGTATTGTAACTCACATTTTATTAGAAGTAAATTCAATTCAGCTCAAGATTTTTTAAAACAGCTTCTGATTTCAGTTCTGTTTCGTCCCATTCTTTTTCCGGACTGCTTTCTGCGGTAATTCCGCCGCCAACAAAGAGATGAATAGCATTTTTATAAAGCTTGGCACAACGCAGATTGACAAAAAACTGAATGTGATGTTCTGTTTCAATTTTGATATATCCTGCATACAGCTCGCGCGGAAATTTTTCGATTTTACCAATCTGATCTGCGCAAAAATCTTTGGGAATACCGCAAACCGCTGGTGTAGGATGCAGTTCTCTGATGATCATATCCAAATTTTCAGGATTAATTTTCAGCTTAAAATCTGTTTTTAAATGTTTAATATTCCCTGAAATATGATCATAGGTTTCAGACTCTTTTAATGTATTTTCAAAATCGTATTGTTGTAGAATATTCCGGATGTAATCTGAAACAGGTTTTTGTTCTTCAATTTCTTTTTGCGACCAGTTTTCATGCACAGGAATTGTTCCTGCAAGACTCATCGTTTCAAATTCCTGAGTTATTTTATTAAATTTTCCCAAAACTTCTGAGAAAGCACCCATCCAGGAATCTTTTCCGTCAAAAAACACGTATTTAAAGGCATTTGGATAATTTAGGCAAAGATTTGAAAAACTTTTGTTAAGATTTAAAGAATTAAAATCACGGATAATTTTTCTTCTTGACAGAACAAGTTTCGGTAGTTTGTTTTCTTTGATAATTTCGATTATATCTTCCAGCTTTTTCAGGTATTCCTCTTTGTTTTCTGCTTTATAATTTACTTCCTCATCATGGAGAATGGCAGAATTTATATTTAGTGTATTAAATTCATCCTTACTGATTTCCAATATTTTTCCTTTGAAATTTTTAATTTCCGCATTGTCAAATGAACGAAATTCTATGGGATGTATCTCATATTTTTCATCGATAGAATAGAATTTTTCGTCAAAAGGAAACTGAAAGTAAATCATAAAGTAGTGCTTTTCTTAAATCCGAATTTGTTTTTATTCAGGATTGTTATCTCTTTTCAAAACTTTTAATACATCTGTCATTACTTTTTTGTCGGTAACCATCATAATCATAATACTATTATTAAATATACTGTCAGTAAAGGTTTGCTGAATACTAGTCACATTTTCATCAAAAAGTTCGTTGAAATCGACACCTAATTTTTCTGCTAATCTAGGGATGTACTCCGATTTTATATCAGTAATTTCGTTTTCCCAGTTGATATATGTTTTTCTGTCAACACCTACAAAATCTGCTAAGTCCTGCTGAGAAATTTGTGCTTTAGTTCTAAGGATTCTTAATTTTTTTCCGACCATAAAATGTTTTTTGCAAAAATATAAAAAATGTCCAAAAAGTTCCACATATTTTGTGGAATAATATTCATATATAGTGTGAAATATTTGTTTTAGTTTTGAACTGTTAAACAATAAAAACTTAATTCAAATGAAAAATTTAACATTATTATTCGTTTTATTTATTACTTCTTTTTGCTTCGCAGGAGACAGAGTTGAGCTGTATAAGAATGAACAGCTAAGAGAGATTAATGTGCATGAAAAAATTGTGTACAGAACGGTTGCTGATGGTATGAGAAAAAAGCTCAAAGTTTATGTAGGAGAAGCTGAAAATGGTAAAATATCCTCTTATTCAATCGAAGTATTGGATTCTGACCAAAAATTAGAAGATATCATAAACATTGATATTGCAACTCAACAAGTTTCTGATTTCATTACTTATCACATTAATAGTGTAAAAAGTTCAGGTGATGGAGGGCCAACAGACATAAGAGCCAACTGCTTTTCGGACTGTAATAATAAATGGAAATGTGATGATCAACCATCCCAAGTAGGAACTATGCTTTGTGCTACAGACTGTTTCATTGAATGTTATATGCTTTCTAAACCAGTAAAATCTCTTACGGCATCAATACAATAAATTATATAAATTTGAGAATGAAAATAAGTATAATTGTTTTATTCTTCAGTTGCAGCAGTTTATTTTCACAAAATTTAGTTGTTCAGTATAAGTATTCTAAACAAAAAAATGTTGAAGATACCACAATAATATCTCAGACAGCATTTCTTCGGATTGATGAAAAAGAATCTTTATTTTTTAGTGAAGGCGAATACTTGTCAGATTCTATTATGATTGCAGATACTAAAAACAATAAAACAACCAATTTCAGAGCTTTACCAGAAGATTATCTTGGAGGTATTATAGGTAAAGATTTAGCAAAAAGAGAAGTTGTTTTTTATTCTAATGATTTTATGGATAAACAATTCAAATATTCTGAAAAGCCAGATTTTAAATGGATTATTACTAATACAAAAAAAGAAATCTTAGGATATAATGCTGTTTTAGCAAAAACTTCTTATGCAGGAAGAAGTTATGAGGCTTATTTTACGGAACAAATACCTATCCAGGAAGGTCCCTATAAATTTTTTGGTTTACCAGGTTTAATCTTGGAAATTTATGACACAGAAAATAAGCATTGTTTTAGTATTATAGGTATTTCTACAGATAGAAACGATATTACTTTAGATCTTAGTACTACTAAATTTATAGAAACTTCTAGAAAAAAATATTATGATTTGAGAAAAAATTATGAGGATAATCCTACACAAAGAATGCAAGAGTTAATGAATGCTACTCAAATCTATGAAAGAGCTGATAAAAACGGTAATGTTGTAGATATGAGAAAATTAGTTAATGATACTCAAAAAAGTTTAATAGAAATGTTTAAAAAACAAAATAAAATAGAACTAAAACCTTAACAATTATGAAAAAAAATTTTTTAAAAAAAGTAACGCTATTGATGCTAATTTTATGTAGCCTATTTTCTTATGCTGCTACAAAAAACAACACAGATAATGATAAAGAATACTTTAGTAATTTTAGGAAAAATGAAGAGCCTAAAAATAAATCATTTTCATTATTAACAGAACAAGATAACTTTGTTTTGGAGAAAAATAATATTGAATATTATACAATTTACAAAGAGGATTCGGAAGGAAAGGGATACTATTTTAAGGTAGTTGTTGATAAGAAAAGTCAAAAACCTGTGGCTACTTACATTGCAGAGGATAGCAATATTCTAAGCGAAAAAACCAAAAAGCATTTGATCTATATAAGTAAGGAAATTCTGCATATTAAGTCTACAAAAGATATGAGTTTAGCAGGCTCTGGTGATGATCCGGCAATTTGTGTAATTAAATGTCACCGTGCAAATGATTGTTATGGAAAACCGACAAGTTTAGGTGCTTCATTATGTTCTGCAGATTGTCATCTTTCTTGTCACAAAAGTACAAGTACTACCACAAAATTAACTGAATCAATACAGCAAAATTAATCTTAAAAAGTAGCCTTTTACAAAAATTGTAAAAGGCTGTTTTATTATTTTAGATATTATTCTCTTGATTTGTGCTTTTCTGAATTATCTGATCTGGTAAGAAATTCCGAGTAAGAATTTTCTTTCAGCAAAGATATTATTCGGTTTAAATATGTCAAAGTCAAATGCGGGATTTTTTAGAGAAAGATTCTTAATTCTGAATTGCTGATATTCAAAATCAATAAAAAAACGACTGAAAACCCGATACTGAAGACCTGCAGAAAATCCGAAATTGATTTGATTGCTTTTAAAATCATCCAATTTGTTCAACACATAGTTTTCAGGAGTCAAAAATTGCATTTTATAAACATTCTGGCTGGCTAAAATTCCAGCAAAAGGACGAATTTTTTTCCATTCATATACTGCTTTTAACTGCAAGATATACTCGAAATGTTTATTATTAAATCTTTGGAAAAGCAGAGGCTGATCATCTTTAGAAAAATAAAATCCGTCAAGGTATGTTTCTTGTTTATTGGCGTCCAGATCAAAAGTAGAATTCCAATGATGAATATTAACGGAAAACATCAGAGAAAAATTAGGATTGATGATGCTTTTAGAAAACCATATTCCAAAATTTTGTCCGAACTGTTGATTCTTTTGAGAGAGCATTTCAGCCCAGCTTGCTTTTTTGAAACCAATTCCTGCCTGAATTCCGTATTGAAATCTTTTCGATTTAATTTTTTTTATTTGTTCTTCATCAATGCTTCGACTGATTTCTTTAATTTCTTGTTCCTTAATTTCGAAAGAAGAAAACATAAGATTTGCAGGTTTTAATTTGATGGCTTTTTCAAGATAAATGGTATCATATACGATTACTTTTTCATAAATATAAATAGTGTCGGTTTTTTTTCTCTGAGCCTGAAAGCAAGTGTAAAACAGTATAAATAAAAAGAATATTAGTTTTTTCAAAAGCAGAATAGTTTAGTGTTCTATAAATATGGTATCTCTCTGGATGATTTTCTTAACTATAACGACAGGAGCAGTTTTTTCTTCAGTCGGTTGAGAGATTGTTTTTGTAAGCGGTTTTTTTTCAGAATTACTTTGTGTTAAAATTATTTGTGCGACTTCTGATTTTGGTAAAGTCACTTCTGAGTTTTCTTTTAAATCAGTATTAATAGTTGAAATTTTTATTTTTTCCTGCTGTGATGTATAATCTGCTTTAATTTTTATGTTTTGCTCTAAATGATTTTCAGATAAGCTTATATTATTTTTTGTTGCAGAAAGTGAAGGTATTGGTCTGAACAAAAATGCAGATCCTGTCATCAGGATTAAAAAAGTTGCAGCAATTACAAGATTTTTTTTGAAATATTGATTGAAACCAGAATAATTCTGCAAGTCAGTACTTCCCGAAAATTCGGATAGTTTTTGCGGCTGAATTTCGAAATCTGAAAATTTATTTTGAAAAGTCTGTGCCCATAAAAGTCCGCCGAAGCCAAGAAAAACAAGAATCTGAGCAGTTTTGTTTTTGGCATTTTGCCTGTTTCCAAAATTTTTCATCAAATAATCCTGAACTGATTTTTTCGCCCTTAATAAATGCGACTTTGAAGTGTTTACAGGGATTTGAAGCAGGTTTGAAATTTCTGAATGGGTGTAGTTTTCAATAAAATAGAGATTGAAAACAGATTTGTGATGAGAGGGAAGGCTGTCGATAGACTTCAACAGCTCTTCTCTCGTGAAATCATATATTAGGATGTGCTTTTTTTCGTCCATTGCGGGATGGGTATCGGTTATTTCGGCAATTTCTGATATTTCTGTGGTTGCAAAATTTTCTGCACTTGTTTTTCGGATGTATTGCAGGGCGTTGTTGATAACAATTTTTCTGAGCCATCCAAAAACAGCCTTTTCATCTTTCAACTGTTGGTTTTTCTCAATGGCTGTCATAAAACTGTCCTGAACAATATCTTCAGCAGCCTGAAGATCTGCTACATAACGCCGGCAAATCCCCAAGAGTTTTGGGGAATAGTTGAGGTAAATTTTTTGCCAGTTGAGTTTTTGCATTTACAATTAATCTATAAATATTGATAAAAGACCTCCTACATTCGGATCTGCTGTTGATGTTAATGTCTGAGCCATATTTTGAAATTCAATATCATTAATAAATACTTTAGCATAATCTCCAATATTTATCCCATCTTTATATCTAATTGTATATACTTGTTGGTTTTTTACTTTAAATCCGCGAATAATATTATATCCATTTGGGTCATTTAGTTGGATTAAAGTATTGTTTTTGTAGTAAAAATTATTTCCAATATAATATTTATCGTTATCTATCCAAAGCATATCCAAGATTTCTCCAGGAGGATTTGAAGGTAATTGCAAAATAGCGTTTGTATTTATATTTTTTAAATATTTCTCACCATTCATTACATTTTTAATTAGAGCGTATGTTCCTGAATTATCAACATGTAAGCTTTTAACATCAGAGTTGGTAGCTAAAGAATAATATATGTTATTTTTAAAAAAACCCGTTTCCCAGGTAGGAGGATTATATTGATAATTTTTTCTTATACTATAATAAATTTCATTATTTATTAAATCATAAGATGAATGAAAAGCAACATCAGTATCATTTGAAATTAAAGTTTTAATTCCGTTTTTCCAAGAATAATAGCTTGTAATTGGAGATGCTGAAGAAGCATTATAAATTGTGATATAACCAGACAAATAAATATTACCATTTTCAACAATCATTTTAGAATTTATTCCGAAATGACTATTTGGTCCTGGATTTGGAACATCTTCTAAATATTCATCCAAATTGTATCTGTTTCCGTTTTTCCATAAATAATGATGTTTTGAGGGTAAATCCAGCATGTACTCACTAGTTTTTGAGCCCAAAACATAGATGTTGTTATTTTCAACAATAATCTGGTGAGCATACAGTCCAGTTCCGTTTTGTAAAATAACCTTTTGCCCATTTTTCCAATAACAAGCTTGATTGTTTTCTGCACCAGCAACATAAAGGTCTACAGAATTAACATTTTTTTCCAGATCTTCAGTTTCATTCTCCCTGCAAGAAAATACAAAAGTTAACAACAAAATAAAAGGTAAAATTAAATTTCTCATGGTTATTATTTTCTATTAAGATGAAGAATTATTAAAAGGTTGCAGTGAATTTTAATAAAATGTTACAGGTTTTGCAATTTTAGGTATTTTTACAATATGATAAGGCTGGGTGACGATTGACGTTACATTGCCCTGCAATAATTTCTCTACATTTATTTCCAGATTTGATGCTGTTTCATCTACTGCAATAATATCAATAGAATGCCCACCATTTAAGTAAGTCTGATCAAAAACCGCAATTACCATGTACTGGTTAAAATCAATATTCGTTTCGGTAAATCCTCCTGATACATCATTGTTCGCATCCAGAGTATTGAGAAGGGTAGTCCATTGTGCAGAATTGGTGATGACAAGATTTTGCTGTGTCAGGCTGTTTCCAATGAGTTCTCCTTTTCCGATTAACTGGAAATTAATTTGTGTTTTACTTTCAATATTTTCATCCTTATCATTACAGGAATAATTGATAAATAAAACTGAGATTAACAAAAAGAGTAGAAGTTTTTTCATGATCTATAAATTTAAGGGTTTCTGTATATATGATGAAAAAAAATCAAAAGGTTGCAACAAAACATAAAAAAAAGACTCAAATTTTTATTGAGTCCTTAATTTTTTTTTAATGTGAAGTTATCGGTTGATGATATTGTTGGTCATCGTGGTATGATTGATGAGCTGATTTTTCTCGTCCCTTATTTCAATTTCTGAAACATGCATGGTTTTTCCTTTTCGGATGAATCTGGCAACTGCCGTCACTGTACCGTCTTTTTTACTTCTGAGGTGATTGGAGTTAATATTAGTTCCCACACCGTAATATTTGCTGCCGTCAATAAATAGATTAGACAGGCTTGATCCCAATGTTTCTGCCAAAACACAGCTTGCACCACCATGTAAAATTCCGAACGGCTGGTGTACTTTAGGCTGTACAGGCATGGTTGCGGTAAGCATTTCTTTTTCAAGATCAATATCTGTAAATTTTATTTCCAGAGTTTTGGCCAAAGTAATTTCGCCGCCCCAGTTATTTAAAAATTCCAGAATCTCTTCTTTAGATTTATTTTGTATATACATTTTTATGAATGATAATTAATGGATGATGAATAGAAAATGATAAAAAGTAAAAGAGTAAAAAGTAATTTTGCTTCTAACTTCTAACTTCTAACTTCTAACTTCTAACTTCTAACTTCTGTTTCATTTCCCATAATATTAGGATTCCAGTTGGCAGGAACTTTTGGGACAATATCATTTTTAATGTAATAATCCTCAATTTCTTTCATAATTTCAGCAAAACTTGCAGATTCTAATCTTTCATAAGAAATCTGATAGCCCAAATAGATGATATTTCTTTTAAAATCTCCGGCTGCCAAAACTATTGGTACTTTTGCCGCCAATGCCATATGGTAAAAACCTTTTCTCCACTTTGGAACCCAGCTTCTTGTTCCTTCCGGTGTAATTACAAGACTGAAATCTTCTTTGGCAAATTGTCCGGCAACAAAATTAACAAGATCATTTTTCTGGCTTCTGTCAATTCCTATTCCTCCCAAACTCTTTACAATAGATCCATACCACGATTTGGTATGAGCATCTTTGATAATTATTTTTAATTTTTTTCCTAAAGACCAATAAGCAAGATTTCCTAACAGGTATTCCATATTATGGGTGTGGGGAGCTACGACAAGGATGCAGCGGTCAAGATTATCAACGTTTCCTTGCAGTACAACTTTCCAGCCAAGAATTTTCAGCATAAGTTTGCCAATCAGTTTTCTCATTTTTTTCGATTTAAAACAAAAAAGTATAACCAAAAAATGGTTATACTCTACAAATATATTGAAATATTGTTGCTCTTAAAATAAACTGCTGATAAAATCTGCGATTTTTACTGCGATTTCTAAAACTACTTGTACCATGGGTTAATTTTTTTTGTGTTTATAATTTGTGATATTTTAAAGTACGAATATAAGAATTATTTCTGTAATAAAACACTTTAGATTGAAAATTATTTTAATTTTTTGAGAGAAGAAGAGTGTGAATTTCAAACGATTGCCTTCCATTCACACCTTCCGCACTCTCTAAAGTTTAATTATTTGGTTTTAATAGATAGTTCTTTTTTGCCGTCTTTTATTTTGATGTCAACATTTTCTAGTTCACCGATTTTTTTCTTCATCGTATCCATCACCTGCTTTGCTTCGCCTTTAGGGTATTTTTTGCCATTGATGATTACACTGTCTTTATCATCAGAATTATACTCTATAGTAGAACCATTTATCTTAATCACATTTTCGCTTTCTTCTTCATGCTCATTATCCTCGTCATCATCATTAATCCCATTTCCATCTGCATCACCATTCATATTAATTTCGTTCTTTTTCAATGAAATGATTACTGAGTTTTCTGGAATAACTAATTCGTAATCAATATGATATTCTCTGAAACGATGATCGTAAGGGTATTTTACATAATTAGGAAGGATTACTTTATTGTCCATGATTTCTACAGGAATATGTACATTCAGAGGAATATTGTATCCTTTCGCATCTTTTTTAATGATAAGATAAGGAGTTTTAACATCTGGTTTTCTGGTAATATCTACATTGATCCAGTCTTTTTTATAAACATAGCTTTTATCAGAGTACAGATCATCATCATAGCCTACAAAATTTTGTGGGATGGTAATTTGTTTTACATCTACATAAAGGGTATCAGACTGAGTGTTGATGGCAATTTCTTCTGTATCTTCCTTATGACCCGTAAAAAGCATCTCTCTTTTTGCCATGCTAATTCCGAAATAGGTTCCCAATCCAATCACGGTAAGAAATAAAGCCCCTAAAACCCATCCGATATTTCTCAACTTTGTTTTCGGAGAAAAAATTTTGATGCTCAGTAAACTGAATAGAATTGCAGGAATCAAAGACCCGATGATGATTAATGCAGCCAGAACATTATACAGACCATTATCGTCAAAATAAAATTTCATTTCATTGGCTCCCGGAAAATTAGAATCAATGCCGAAAAGTCCAAAAACTACGAATACCCCGATAATGCTGCTTACTGCCATGATGGCGAAGAAAATCCCGATGATGTATTTCAAAACATTCCAGATTCCGCTTCCAGCTTTGTTAACGTAAGGTTTATTTTCAATATAGATTTCTCCTGCTCTTGTTGTGGTTTCGTTGGCAAACTGTACAATTTTGCTGGATTCTTCCTTCAAATTATCAAAATTGAGCGGTTTGCCTTTCATTTTCAAAAAATCTGATGCAGTTTCCGCTTTTGGCAATACTGCCCAAAGAATGATATAAAGAATGATCACTAAGAAAGATGATCCTGGTGCGATCCATAACAGGATAAATGCTCCTACCCAGATCAACCTCATCCAGCTGATTTCCAGACCAAAATAAGCAGCCAAACCAGCACATACACCTGCTATTTTTTGTTTTTCAGGATCTCTGAACAGTTGTTTTTTATCGGTATAATAAGTTCCTGAGGTTTTTGCTTTAGAATTCTTTTCTGAGTAATATGCTTCTTCCTGCTCCTCAATTTTTTCAGGTGAGCCGATCTGTGCAATTACTTTTTCTACATCAGCGTCATTGATCACCTCGCGTCTTCCTAAAGAATCTTTGAAGATTTCAACCATTCTTATTTCTATGTCATGCATTACCTCATCTGCTTCCGAAATATCCAGAGAGCTTCTCAGAGCGTTCAGGTAATCACTGAGCTTTATATATGCGTGTTCTTCTATGGTAAAAGAAAAACCTGCGAGTCCTATTGAGAGTGTCTTGTTCATAGCTTTTTGTTTTTAATTTTTTTGAGTGATTTGGTTTACAGAATCTGTCAGTTCTTTCCATGTATTCTGAAGTTCGGTAAGAAAAGTTTTGCCTTTTTCAGTAATCTGGTAATATTTTCTTGGTGGTCCACCCGTTGATTCTTCCCACCTGTAAGAGAGAAATTCTCCATTTTTCAATCTTGTTAAAAGAGGGTAGAGTGTTCCTTCCACTACATCCAGTTTTCCTTTTTTGAGCTCATCAATCAGATCAGAAACATACATTTCGCGATAATTGATAAGACTTAAAATACAGAATTCCAGAATCCCTTTTCGCATTTGCGCTTTGGTATTTTCGGTATTCATTGTTAATTGGTTTTATTAATTAGTTATCATCATTTCAGATTAAAGTTCCTAGCTAGATGAACTTGTTCTGATTTTATATTACAAAGATATGTAATTAAAATGGTATTATGCAATACAAAGTAGTAAAATATTTTTATTATTTACTTTAAAATATTGATTTTCAGTATAATAAAATTATTTTTGTAATTTGTAGATTTTAATTAAAGTTAAATTTTCGTCTAAATAATGTAATTTTACAGCATGAAAATTCAAAAAGAAATAGATTTTATTATCGCTGTAGATGCATTGAAAAATGTTCAGCGAAGAAATTACAACGCCGATGATTCCCGCAGAGAAAATACAGCGGAACATTCGTGGCAGATCATTATTCTGGCTCAGATCCTTTTTCCTTATGCAAAAAACAGAGCAGATATTGATTTGCTGAGAGTAATCAGAATGCTTTCCATTCATGACTTGGTTGAAATTGAAGCCGGCGATACTTTTCTGTTTGACGAAGCAGCCATGGTTGGCAAATTTGAAAGGGAAAAAAATTCTGCTCAGAAGATTTTCGGAATTTTGGATGAGCCACTTCGGTCAGAATTTTTTAATCTCTGGCTGGAATTTGAAGAAGAGCAGACTCCGGATGCTATCTTTGCGTGTGCTATTGACAGAATTATGCCTTTTATATTAAATTCCCATACCTCAGGAAAAAGCTGGACAGAAGCTAAAGTTACAGAGCTTCAGATCCGAAATATGCTTGAAAATGCTATATGCAGAGCATCCGATGAAATGGGAGAGGCTTTTCATCAACTGCTGAATCTTAATCTGGAAACCGAAAAAGTATTAAGATAGTATATAAAAAAAATCGGCGGGCAAAGCCCGCCGATTTTTCACAATATCTGAATAGGTTTTTTAAACTCATCAATTGCCACAAAAGTAAAATCTCCTGTAATCGCTTTTTCTCTTTCATAGGAGTACATCTGTTCGGTGTAGATTTCTACGTTTACTTTCATGCTGGTTCTTCCTACATGAGAAACTTTTCCGATAAGTTCAATAATTGTTCCTGCGGGAATTGGCTTTTTAAAGTCAATTTTGTCGCTGCTTACAGTTACAACACGTTTTCTGGCAAATCTGGTGGCTGCAATAAAAGCTACTTCATCCATCAGCTGCATGGCAGTACCACCGAAAAGGGTGTCATAATGGTTGGTTGTATTCGGGAAAACGGCTTTAAAAATTCTGGTTTCGGAAGCTTCAATTCTTTCTTCTGTTGTCATTTCATTATAAATTTAAGGCAAAATGAAAGTTTAAAACAACAGAAAATAAGCAGAGATAAAAATCTCCGAAAATCTGCTAATCAAAAACTTCAAATCGCGAAAGTTTTATTCTAAAGAAAATTGGCAGGTCTCCTGGCTGATAACTATCTTTTATCTCCTTCCCATGACTTTGCACAGTGGTTTTGTGATAAAGATTAGCGTTACTTACAGTTGCGCGACAGCTCGTGATTTTCACACGATTCCCTTTTCATCTGCGGTTAAGCACAACCATTTTTCCGAAAGCTTATGCACTTTCTGAGGACAAAAATAAGAATTAAAATTCAGATTTTATTCAGGATTATGATATACAATCTGGCTAATTACTTTTCCTTCTTTGATCGTCCAGAATGTAGTATATCTGTTTGCTCCCGAACCGTTGATCATGTACAAGAAAATATGATCTTTATCAATAGAAGAAACCCCGGCTTTATCAAAATCCATTGTAGGCTCAAACATATTCTTGATCGCTTCTCTTACAAAAACAGATCCTCTTCCCGGCTGCTGTACTCTGATAGATTTTACCTCAGTAAGTCCTTCCGGCAGTTCTTTGCCGATTCCCCATGGTTTCTGCTTATCAATCTTGATGATATTTCCTTCTGTATCTTTTTCCTGCTTTTTGAATTTTGCGCTGGAAGGATATACATCAATGATCACTTTTGTACGTTCATTGGTGGGGATTTTTTGGTTGGTATCATCTGTAAATATAAGTGACCTCCCGTTTTTTGATTTTGAAGGTGTGAATTTTGGGAGCTGGTCAATAAATGCAATTCTTTCTTTATTTACCATGCCTTCTTTTGTAAGACTGTCATATCTTACAAATGGTTTTGGGATGTCGTCTTTTTCAGGATATTTTATCCAGATCCAGTCGGTTTCTCCGGGAGCGGGTTTCACATATACAAAAACATCGCCTTTCTTCATTCTTATTTTGTCTACTATTTTTCGGTAATCTTCTTTGTGTACACGCACCATTGCATATCCTTCCGTGGCTTTTACAACACCAAACGGAATTTTATTCTGTGCCTGAATCAAACACATTGAAAAAATGCTGAATATAGATAAGTATGTTAGTTTATTGATAAATTTCATTTTTATTGAGAATATTATAGTCCAAAGATATAAATTAAATATTTTTTGGAAGATAATTAAATTGTTTCAGATCAGATAAATCTTTTACTGGTCGTAAACAGCCTTCAGAAAGAAGATGCAGCTCATCTGCAATATCAATAACGTCTTGGTATTGATGATCAGAAATTATAAATCCTTTATTCTGAGTTTGCTGTCTGATAATTGTTTTTATTTCCGAGACTATTTTGGGAGATAGATTTTGAAATGGCTCATCAAGCAAGATAAACTCAGCATTTGAACACAGTAAGAGCAGGATTTCTATAATTCTGGCTTCTCCGCCAGAAAGATTTTTTGGAGTTTCGTCAAGAAACGGTTTCATTAAGTCATTTTGAAATAGCTTTTCGGTATTTTGATGACTGCAGAAAAGGATGATGAGTTTTTTGATGTTTATATTTTTCGGAAGAAAGGTGCTTTGAGGTAAATAAGCAATGATATTTTTTCTGTCAGATTGCTTTTGCAGAATTTTATGATTCCACCTTATGTATTGACTTTTTCCTTTTACTGTTCCAAAGATAATTTGTAGCAAAGTAGATTTTCCGCAGCCGTTTCTTCCTAAGATCCCAATAGTTTTTCCTGTTTCGCAGCTCAAATAAATATCTCTCAGAATATCTTTTTTACCGTAAGACTTTGTGATGCTGTCGATGTGAAGCGTACTCATAATAAAAATGTTACGAATTGTAAAACAACAGAAATAATGACGGTAATTGTCCATAGAAAAATTCTGGAAAATCCGAAATTGGCATAAAAAACATATTCATTTCTAAACCGCAATTCATAAATAAAATAATGAAGAAACGGGAAAAGCAACATAAAACTTAAGCCAAAAATTTTGATATTGAATCCAACCATCAATGATAGCAAAAAAGAAAATAAAACTCCCGGAATCAGAAGTTTCCTGAAAAAAAACCATAGAATCTTAAGTTCTTTTGACATTTCTCAAAAGTAATTAAAATTAAGCATGATTTAAAAATTATGATTACTTTAGTAGATAAATTTAGAAAAAACGTATTGATTTATAATCAAATCTAAATACTAATGTTCAATATGATAAATCTGCAGACTTATAAAAATGAATTTACTGACAACGGTTTTGCTGTAATCAATAATATCTTTTCTGAAGAAGAAGTCGAGAAAATAAGTGAAGCAATTCAAAATATAGATTCTTCAAAAGACACCTTCAGGAAATCGGAAGATCTTTTTGCGATTAGACAGTTTTTAAAAGAAATTCCTGAGGTAAAAGATTTGATTTTTAATGAAAATTTAAAAACGATTATCAAAGAAATTTTTGGTGAAAATTATTTTGCCGTAAAGAGTATTTATTTTGATAAGCCTGAAAAATCGAATTGGTATGTAGCTTATCATCAGGATTTAACAATTTCAGTTGATAAGAAATTAGAACTGGAAAATTTCGGACCCTGGACAACCAAACAAAATCAATTTGCAGTACAGCCACCTTTAGATATTCTTGAAAATATTTTTACCATAAGAATTCATCTGGATGATACAGACGAAAACAACGGAGCTTTAAAAGTGGTTCCGAAGTCTCACGCAAAAGGTATTTATAGACCTGAAACGATTGATTGGGATGTGGAAACAGAAACCATCTGTAATGTAGAAAAAGGCGGAATCATGTTGATAAAGCCTTTACTTCTCCACCGTTCAAACAGAACAACCAACGGCAAGAAAAGGAGAGTGATTCATATTGAGTTTTCGGATAGAGAATTGCCGGAAGAACTGAATTGGTCGGAGAGGATGAATTAATAGTTGCTCATGATTAATAAAATGTAAGTTTCACGGTATCTTTGTCATTACGGAGGAATCTCAACAACTTTTATATTTAAATAACAACGTAGAAATTCCTACTGGATGAAAAACTCAGCGTTTTTAGATTCCAATTTTCAAGATTTAATTAAAAAAAAACAAAAACCTCTTCCAGTCGAAAGAGGTTTCATATTTTAAACTGCAAATTTCTATTTCACGGAAATCTCATCCACAAAAATATAAGAATCTCCGCCTGCTCCCTGATGCCATTCCGGGAGTTTTCCGAAATGATAAGCTTTTACTTTAAGATAGCGGGCTTCAGTAGGAAGAACTTCGGTAGAGAAATCTTTCGTCTGAACTTTTTCATCTTTTGCATCGATGTTATTTTCTAAAGTTTTCAGAAGAATATATGTTTTCCCATCCATAGAAGCATAATATTCTACTTTTTTAGGCATCAAAATCCATGCTCTGCTGTCCTGTAAATAAGTGGAGGAAATATAATTAATTTGCTGAGGTGATTTAAAATCAATAATGGCTTCCACAGTCTGTCCCTGATAACCCTGCCATTCTCCTTTTCGCCAGTTCACATCACCGTTGATTCCGTCAATCAAAGCAAATTTTCCTCCCGCTGTATATTGAGGATTTACCTTTGAATTGATGGTGATATCCCAATGATTGGGTCTTCTGTTAAAATCTGAAATGGTAATTCCGCTTTTCTCACCATTTCTCTCTGCATAGGCAGAAACCTGTGTGGTTTTACTGATCGTAAAAGGTTCTTTATAGATTTTAAAGGTTTTTCTTACATTTTTATCATCTTCATCCAGTGTCATATAATACACTTTATCTTTTTCGTTGAGAGGTGTTATTTTTACCTGAGTTGTAAAATCAAAAATTCGGTCTGCAGCAATTACCGGTGAGGCGGTCTGCTCAGAATATTTTAAATCTTTAGCCGTTTTCACATTTTCAAGACCTAAAGTTTTAAGCTCGCTTTTTGGAGTGTTTTTGGTTATGGTTTTAGTTGTTCCTTCTTCCAGATGAAGTTTAATTTCGTCAAAATAAGGCGTTACGGTTTCCCATTCCGGTTTTCCCGGAGTTACGGAATAAATTCCCATCGAGCTCAAAATAAACCATGCGCTCATTTGTCCGCAGTCTTCATTTCCAATTAAACCATCGGGAGCATTTTTATAGAAATTATCAAGAATGTATTTTATTTTTTCTTCAGTTTTCTGTGGTTTATCAACAAAATTGTAGAGATAAGCAATGTGGTGACTTGGCTCATTTCCTTGGGCATATTGTCCGATCAGTCCGGTAATATCTACCTGTTCTCTCCCTGTTGTTTTGTCTGATGCTGAAAAAATAGCATCAATAAACTGTTCAAATTTCTGTTTTCCGCCATGAGCCTGAATTAATCCTGGAATATCCTGTGGAACGAAATAAGAATAATGCCATGAATTTCCTTCTGTGTAATTATTGTTAACTTCTCTCGGATCAAACGGTTCGTACCAGTTTCCGTTTTTTCTTGCCTGCATAAAACCGTTGTTCGGATTGTAAAGATTTTTCCAGTTCTGAGAACGTTTCATGAAGTATTCGTAATCATCATTTTTGCCTAAAATCTTTGCCATTTGAGCAATACACCAGTCATCGTAAGCATATTCCAGTGTTTTTGATACACTTTCATGCTCATCATCAATGCTGATGTAGTTTTTCTGTTTGTAAGCATTTAATCCAAAAATATCCTGCATTGCCGAATTTCTTGCAGCTTCAAAAGCTTTTTCATAATCAAATCCTGTAATTCCTTTTGCCATCGCATCTGCAATTACAGAAACGCCATGATAGCCAATCATACATTCAGTTTCGTTGGAAGCAAGTTCCCAAACAGGAATTCTTCCGCCGTGTTCACGTTGTTTGATGAAAGTATTGACGAAATCTGCCGTTCTTTTTCTGTCGATCAAAGTCATTAAAGGATGCGCTCCTCTGAATGTGTCCCACAACGAAAAAACCGTGTAATAATCAAAGTTTTTCGCCATGTAAAATTTATTATCTCTGCCTCGGTATTTTCCGTCAACATCCATATTGATGTTGGGTTGTGTGAAAACATGGTACAATGCGGTGTAGAAAATCGTCAGTTTATCTTTATTGTCAGATTTAACTTCAATTTTAGACAATTCTTTATTCCAGTCGGTTTCTGCCTGTTTTTTAATTAAATCAAAATCATTTGAACTTCCTTCAGCCAGCATATTTTTTGCAGCACCTTCGTAACCTGTCGGTGAAATTGCCACTTTTACAAGAATTTTTTCACCTTTTTTTACTTTATTTGAAAATGCAATTTGAATTTTTGTTCCGTTATAATTTGTACGAGCAACACCAGGTTGTGATAGATTCTCAACCAACGATTTAGCTTCAAACATCGGTTTTGAAAACTCAATTCTCGCATAAATATATTGATTCGTTGCCCACGCTTCACTTCTGCGGAAAACTTCAATCGTTTTGCTGTCGATAATTTTTACTTCACCTTCCAGCAATTTATCTCTGTGATTGAGATCTAAAATAATGTTCGCTGTTCCGGCTTTGTTAAATTTATATTCGTGATAGCCCACTCTTTTTGTTGTGGTTAACCGAACATCAATATTATCTTTATCTAATTTTACCGAATAAAATCCTGCTGTGGCTTTTTCGTTTTTATGAGAAAATTTAGAAGAATATTCCTTCGGTGTTAAACCCGCTTTTCCCATGGTCGGCATCAGCATAATATCTCCGTAATCTGAAACTCCGGTTCCGTTCAGATGTGTATGAGAAAACCCGTAAATCACCGAATCGGAATGATGATAACCGCTGCAGCCGTCCCAGCTTCCGTCAATTCTTGTATCCGGAGAAAGCTGAACCATCCCGAAAGGTACGATTGCTCCCGGAAAAGTGTGACCGTGACCGCCGGTTCCGATAAAAGGGTTTACGTATTGTGAAAAGTTTTGTGAAAACAAATTATGAGCAATAAATCCTAAAAGAATGATTACTATTTTTTTCATGGATATCAATTTAAAAAAATCGTCCTAAAATACATAAATTTTAGGATGTAAAAGAATTTATCTATAGATAAGTTTATTGATTCTAAATAATTAAAAATTGCGTAAATTTGTAGTCAATTTATATTTTATGTTGACTAAAGAAAAGGTTCAGAATTTCCTTAAAGAAATAGAAGTAGATGATCTGGTAAATAATTTTCAGATTATGGGAAATGATGTTTATATTGATATGACTGCTCATTCTCCTGCAATGCATGAAAAGAAGAAGCTTGAGGCGGCAATGAAGCAGGCTTTTGCCAGTGAGTTTGGAGAAGAAATTAATTTAAAACTTAAAATAGTTTCTCCGGAACCGAGTGAAGTTCAGCTAAGTCAGATTAAAGGAAAACAGATCCCCGGAATTCAGAATATTATTGCTATTGCATCAGGAAAAGGCGGAGTAGGGAAATCTACGGTTGCCGCCAATCTTGCTGTAACTTTAGCAAAAATGGGTTTTAAAGTAGGTTTATTAGATGCCGATATTTACGGACCTTCAGTTCCTACGATGTTTGATACGGAAGGACAAAAGCCAATTTCTGTAGAAGTTGACGGAAAAAATTTAATGAAGCCTATTGAAAATTATGGAGTAAAAATGCTTTCGATAGGATATTTTTCAGGGGCAAATCAGGCGGTTGTCTGGAGAGGACCAATGGCTTCAAAAGCTTTGAACCAGATGATCAGAGACGCAGCTTGGGGAGAACTGGATTTCTTGTTAATTGATCTTCCTCCGGGAACCGGTGATATTCATTTGTCTATTATTCAGGAAGTTCCGGTAACGGGAGCAGTAATTGTAAGTACACCTCAACATGTTGCTTTGGCAGACGTAAGAAAAGGTATTGCTATGTTCCAGATGGAAAGTATTAACATTCCGGTTTTGGGATTGATAGAAAATATGGCATATTTTACGCCTGAAGAGTTACCTGAGAATAAGTATTATATCTTTGGAAATCAGGGAGCGCAGTATTTGGCTGATGATTTAAATATTCCGGTTTTAGGAGAAATTCCTTTGATTCAGAGCATCAGAGAAGCGGGCGATGTCGGAAGACCGGCTGCTTTGCAGGAAGGTTCTAAAATTGCTGAAATTTATACTGAAACGGCACAAAAAATGGTAGAAAGTCTGGTAGAGAGAAATAAATTTCTTCCTCCGACTGAAGCAGTGAAAATTACCACAATGGCTGGTTGCTCGCCCAAAAAATAATGTAATTTCAAATAAATTTTGAAAACCAAACCAAATATGGAAATAAAAACAACACACGAAGATACAGTAACCAGGGTGATGGAGGCTTTAGACAGCATTCGTCCGTTTCTTAATAAAGACGGTGGAGATATTGAGCTGATTGATGTAAAAGACGAAACAGTTTTTGTTAAGCTTTTAGGTAATTGCTCGGGTTGTTCTCTTAACTTTTCTACTCTTAAATTAGGCGTAGAAAACACCATCAAACAATACGCTCCCGAAATTGAAAAGGTAGTAAATGTAGAGTAAAAAATACGACAATATATTTTAAGACAGATTTGTGAAGGTCTGTCTTTTTTTATATTATAATTTATAGATCTTGGTTTCTGTAAAATTAGCATATTAAAGAAAAAAGCCGCAGTAAAAAACTGCGGCTTCACTTAATAAAAACTATAAACTGAAAAAACTAGGATAAGAATTTAGTAATTATTTGATTGAGTTCCTCTGCATGAGTAACATTCAGACCGTGCGGAGCACCCTCAATGGTTACAAAATGATTGTCCGGAATGCCTTGCGCTGCTTGTTGACCGGAAGTTTCAATAGGAACAATCTGGTCGCTGTCGCCATGAACGATAAGTGTTTTTACGGTAACATTGGCGAGTTCAGACCTGAAATCTGTATCTGCCCAGCTTTCTGCACACTTGATGGTGGCAATAGGCGAGGCACATGATGCAATAGCCCAATCGAAATCCATTTGTTTTGGACTTACGGTAGGAGAAAGCATTCCATAGTTGTAAAAATTTTTGTGGAAAGTTTCCAAAAAGTTTATTCGGTCTAGCCTCAAATTTTTCATAATTTCAGCCAATTCTTCAGGTGGAACTCCGTGCGGATTGTCCTCTTTTTGTTTAACCAAAGGAATGATGGATGAAATTAATGCTGCTTTATCAATATTTTCAGAACCATAATTAGTAAGATAACGTACGACTTCTCCGCCACCCATAGAAAAGCCAAAAAGAATTACATTTTTTAGCTCAAGCTGAGAAATTAATTCATGAAGATCTGCTGCAAGAGAGTCATAATCATAACCGTCTAACGTAGGTGCAGATTTCCCGAAACCTTTTCTGTCATAGGTAATGACTCTGTAACCCAAATCAAGAAGTACAGGAACCTGAAGTTCCCAGGATTTTCCGCTCAACGGCCATCCGTGAATGAGAATAATAGGCTGTCCTGATCCGAAATCTTCATAATAAAGTTCAAAACTCTTGTCATTTTGCTTTGTAATGTAAGGCATATCTATATTTTTTGGTGTAACACATTCAAAACAAATTTTGAGCCAGCTGAGGTATTATTTTTAATCTTTATTGTCTTTATTTTTAATTTTATAATAATTTGTAACATTTTTATTCAAGAGATACTAACTCTATAGAGTACAATCAAATGACTTTACAACAAAAGGAATTTTTAGAAAAGATTGAAAAACATAAGGGAATCATTTATAAGATTTCCAAAATGTATATGGATAACCAGAGCGATCGGGAAGATCTTTTTCAGGAAATTACCTATCAGGTCTGGAAAGCGTATTCTACATTCAGAGGGGATAGCGAGTTTTCTACCTGGCTTTACAGAATTGCTCTCAATACCGCCATTATGTTTCTGAGATCTGAGAAAAGAAGAAGTTTCATAACCACCAATGATGATTTTTCTGACTATAGAATTAAAAATGAGGAATATGATGATGAAAAAGAAGAGAAACTTTCAAAAATGTATTCTGCGATCAATAAACTTAATCCCATTGATAAAGCATTTATATTTTACTATCTGGAAAATTTTTCCGGAAAACAAATTGCCGAACAGATGGGAATTTCGGAGGGAAATGTACGGGTAAAAATGAACCGGGCGAAAAATAAACTTAAAGAACTTTTAAACTAAAAATTATAGTTAATCTTAATAAATTTTGCTATGAATATAGATGAACTGAAAAATATGTGGAATGACGATCAGTCTGAAAAGATTCCGGAAATTAATATGGAAGATAAAAAACGCATTCATCTTCCTTTGGAAAAGATAAGAAAAAATATGCGGATGGAATTTTGGTCTACTCTGGGTATTTTTATTTTTGCTTTTGCATTAATTGCTGTTTGTGAAGCTCCGTTCAAATTTAAATTTTATATCTCCATTCTTGTTGCTTCAATGATTTTTGTTACCATGTTTTTTTTCGATAAGTTTTTTAAACTTTACAGAAACATGACCGATATGAATCTTAATACGCTTGAGGGACTGAAAGATCTTTTGCATCAGCTTGAGCTTAACAAACAGTATTATCTGTCTTTTTATGTTGCATTTGCTCCTTTTTTAGTATGCGAACTGCTGATTGTTCTGGAGTTTATTCCGCGGCAGATACCATTGTCTGATATGAAAATTGCTGTTACTTTGATTTCTACCTTAGTTGTAGGTATTGTTCTGCTTTTCGTGTTTGGGAAATGGTGGTTCAACAAATTTTATGGTCAATATATTAAAAAGATTGAATCTCTTTTTTTGCATCTTAAAAATAATTAAATAAAAAAAGCGGCAGAAATTATCTATCTGCGGCTTTCATTTATTTTAGAATTGAGAGAAAATGAATTACAAAATCTTTGAAACTTCATTACAAAGCCACTCCAACAGTTCTAAATCTTCTTTTGTAAAAGGATCTAAAGTATGAGAATCAATATCTATCTGCCCGATATTTTCTCCATTCTTAAAAATCGGAACTACAATTTCCGCTTTTGTATCAATAGAGCAGCTTAGATAATTGTCCTGCAAATGTACATCAGGAACTACAAATGTTTCGTTGGAAACAGCTACCTGTCCGCAGATTCCTTTTCCGTACGGAATAATGGTGTGATCGGTTTCGGCGCCTACATAAGGACCTAGTTTAAGCTCGTTTTTATCCCCGTTTTTGAAATAAAAACCCGTCCAGTTGAAATATGAAATCTCCTGATCCAGTAAATGACAAACTTTCTGAAGTTTTTCTTCAGTATTATGCTTCGGACTTTCCAGAATAGACGAAAGTCTTTTTTTTAATTCAGACATTTTTATAATTTTTATGAAAACTGTTTAAGGGACAGTTCGTTTTTAAAGCCGAACATTCCTCTTTCTTTAATCATTTCTGCGACACCTTCCGGTACCTGATTTTCCCATCCGTTCATATTGCATGAGATTTTTCTGAGAATTTCCCGCGAATAAATTTCCAAAAACTGCGGATTGTAATTTTTAATATCTACAATACGGTTGTTGAGTTTGAAATATTTGTACAGCTCTTTCAGATTCTCTTCTACTTTCAGATTGGAAGAGTCCAGAAGCTCATGTGTTTCGGGATCTTTGTAAGGATAGAGATACACTCTCATTCCGTTTCGGAAAAACTTTCCGAATGCTTCCAGAATTCCTCCTGAAAGATCTTTGTAGTATTTCTCATCAAATACCATTAATAGGTTATTTACTCCCATTGCAACTCCAATATCACCGTTGGTATAATGAGAAAAATAATCTATCAGTCTGTAATATTCAGAGAAATTGGAAATAATTACGGTATAGCCCAGTTTTCCCAAAACATCCACACGATCAAGAAAATCTCTTTCATCAATGTCTCCGTCTGCTCTTAGATTGGAAATGGTAATTTCTATAAGGATTTCGGTTTCTTCATGAGTGCAGATAGCATCTTTCAGAAACATATCCATGCCATTGCGCAGCATATCAATATTTACCTTTGTAACGGGCCTGAAGCTTCCTCTTACTGCAAAAATATTTTTTTTGTATAAAATATCTGCCGGAAGCATATTGTTTCCTTCAGAATTGAAAATTACAGCATCGGTCATGTTATTTTTTACGAGCTGTAAAGACATCAGCCTGTTGTCAACGTAGGCAAACGCCGGTCCGCTGAAGTCAATCATATCAATCTCCAGATTATCTGTTGCGATATCATCGTAAAGAGACTCAATGAGTCTTCTTGGATTGTCATAATAGGTAAAAGCCCCGAAAATAAGATTCACACCAAGATTTCCCAGAGTTTCCTGCTGTAAAGTGGCGTCATTTTCTTTAAATTTTACATGGATAACGATTTCGTTGTAATCCTCATTTTCTTTTACCTGAAAACGGATTCCTACCCAGCCATGACCTTTTACTGTTTTATCAAAATTGATGGTGGTAACGGTATTGGCGTAAGAGAAATATTTTCTTCCGGGATTGCTGTCTCTTGAGATTCTTTCTTCAATAAGCGATACTTCATAACGAAGCATTTTTCTGAGTCGGTTTTGGGTAACATATCTGTTTTTTACCTCTTTTCCGTAAATAGCGTCACTGAAATCTTTGTCGTAAGCCGACATTGCTTTTGCAATTGTACCTGAAGCTCCTCCAGCTCTAAAAAAGTGTCGAACGGTTTCCTGTCCTGCTCCAATTTCTGCGAAAGTACCATAAATAGTAGGATCTAAGTTAATTGTTAATGCTTTTTGTTTAGGAGTTAGTTTCTGATACATTAGGACATTAAATTTTTCGTAAATTTACCAAAATTAAAACAACCTCAAAAGAAATGAAGTTGAAATTTTTAGGAACAGGCACTTCACAGGGTGTTCCGGTAATTGGCTGCACTTGCGAGGTCTGTACATCAGAAAACCCGAAGGACAGTCGTTTCCGGGCTTCAGTAATGGTAACCACCGAAGAAAACAGGAAGATTCTTATTGATTGCGGTCCAGATTTCAGACAGCAGATGCTTCTGAATCATGAAAATCATATTGATGCTGCTTTATTAACGCATGAGCACAACGATCACGTTATCGGATTGGATGATATGCGTCCGCTGATTTTCAAAAGTGGAGAAAATATGCCGCTGTATTGTATGAAAAGAGTAGGAGGTGAGGTTAAAAACCGATTTCCGTATGCTTTTGCAGATGAAAAATATCCCGGAGCTCCTGCATTTGATCTTCACATAATAGAAAATGAAAAGTTTACCGTAGCTAATACAGAAATACAGCCTGTTGAGGTTACTCATTACAAAATTCCTGTTTTTGGGTATAAATTTAAAAGCCTTGCATACATTACAGATGCAGGTTCTATTTCCGGAGCGGAAAAAGAGAAACTTAAAAATTTGGATGTTTTAATTTTAAACTGCATACGCAAATTTGATCCTCATCCTGCTCATTTTATTCTGCCGGATATTTTAGAGTTGTTTGAAGAGCTGAAGCCTAAGAAATTATTTCTAACGCACATCAGTCATCATTTTGGGCTGCATGATGTTGAAAATAAAGAGCTTCCTGATGGAATTTCCCTTGCTTACGATGGTTTGGAGATTATTTTTTAAAGAAAATTTGATAAAAAGTTTTTGAATAGTAAAAAAAGTTTCTATATTTGCACACCAATTTACAGCAGCCCAGGTGGCGGAATTGGTAGACGCGCTGGTCTCAAACACCAGTTCTTAGGAGTACCGGTTCGATCCCGGTCCTGGGTACAAAATATCCTCTGAAACTATTGTTATCAGAGGATTTTTATTTATTTCAATTACATTATATTCTTTATCCTCTTCATTATTCATATAAATTCAAAAAATAAGTATCTTCGCTTTTTAAAATACTTTAGAAATGAAAAGATTAATCTCCGGATTATTTGTTTTTTTTACTGTTCTTATATTGGCTCAGGAAGGAATTAAATTCGAAGAAATTCCATTCAAAGATATGCTTGCCAAAGCAAAAAAAGAAAATAAGCTTGTTTTTGTTGACGCCTATGCTTCATGGTGTGGTCCGTGTAAAATGATGGAAAGAAATGTGTTTCCTCAAAAATCTGTTGGTGATTTTTACAATAAAAACTTTGTGAACGCCCGTATTGATATGGAAAAAGGTGAAGGAAGAGAAATTGCTGCCAAATACGGCGTAAGATCTTATCCTACCTATCTGTTTCTGAATGGCGATGGTGAACTGGTTTCTCAGAATTATGGATATATGGAGGAAAGTATGTTTCTGGCAATGGCTGAGAATATTGATTCTCCTTCGAATAAAAAAGGTTCATTGAAAGAAAGGTTTGCTAAGGGAGAAAAAGATCCCGCATTTTTGGTCAGTATTATGAAACTCAACTCCAATTCTGATTTTGATTTTGCCAAAAAAGCTTCTGAAAGATATTTCTCCAACAAATCCAAAAGCGAATCGCTTACGAAAGATGAAGTGGGCTATTTACTTTTCTTCCTAAAATCTACCGAAGATCCTAATTATAAAATGTTTTTAGACAGAAAATCAGATATTCTGCAGTTTTTTCCTGAGCAGAATTATAATGATTTTAAAAATCAGCTTGTTCTGGCTAAAGTAGTTCAGGAATCTATTGATGAAAAGAAGAAAAAGATCAATGATGATTATTTTCTGAAAACAGCAGAACCTCTTGTAGGAAGAGAAACAGCACAACTGAAGCTTAATCAGACAAAACTTGCGTATTATGAACAAAATGCCGATTTTCAGGAATATGAAAAAACAGCTTTGGAGTATTATAAAAATGCAGATGATTTTGATGCTAATGAGTTATTAAAAGCAGCTTGGATTTTTTCTGATCATATTAAAAATGTATCATCTCTGAAAAAAGCAGCAGAATGGGCAGAAAAATCTGTTATGAGAGGAGAAACTTCCGAAAACACCTATATTCTGGCAAAAATTTATTTAAGTTTAGGTAATAAAGATCTGGCTAAAAACTTCGCCGAACTATCGAAAGATATTGCTTCAAGAACTGGAAAAGATTCAGGTCTAGCTCAAGGTATTCTTAACCAGATAAAGTAAATAGATAATGAAGATTAAATTTTTTACCCTGCTTTTTGTACTGCTTTCTGTTTTTAGATTACAGGCGCAGGAAAATTCTGATTTTCAAAATATTGATAATTCAGAGAAAAAACTTTATATAAAAGGTAATGCTTTATTTATTCCGATTGGAATTGTGAATGCAGGCTTGGAATATCAGCTGAATCAGAAATTTACGATGCAGGGTGATATTCTGGTTTCGCCGTGGAAATCTTTTGCAGGACATGAGCTTCAGTATTATTCATTGTCATTGGAAGGGCGTTATTATTTTAAAGAAGCTTTTCAGGGATGGTATGTTGGAGCTAATATTGCGGCATCATCTTTTGTGCTTCAAAAATGGAATTACTGGAGTGATGAGCCTTTTCCGAGTAAAAACGAGGAGGGCGTAACTTTTATTAAATCAAATCTCTACCAAAAAGGCTATTCTGTTTTGTTTGGTGCTACATTAGGGTATCAGTTTAAGCTGTCTGAAAACTGGAGAATGGACGTTTACGGAACGGTTGGTTCGTCACAGGATTTTTACAAAGGTTACGACAGAATATCAGGTAAAAGATATGACGAAAAACCTAACGGATACAACAGAAGCGGAGAAATACTGCCTTATCGCGGCGGAATAATGATTTCTTACCGTCTAAAATAATTCTATATCACTAATTAAAATAAATTTACAATGAAATTATTTAGAAAAAATCATCTTATCATTTCTGCAATCACTTTTGTTATTCTTTTTTTGATGAATTACTTAGGGAATAATGAAGCCGATAAACTGGAAAGAGCGCTTATGATTGCCGGAGCAGGTGTTGTAGGATTGTCTTTAGGTTTAGTTATTATGAACAGAGGGAAAGACGATAAAACGCCGCCCCAAAATTTTGATTAGTAACCACATTTTTGTTACATATTTTCCTGAGACTCAATTTCTTTAAGCTGTTTAAGGTTTTTGTCCAATCTTCCCATAATGATTCCGTACACCAGTCTGTAATAAATCCAGATCAGCATTACACACAAAACCGTACTTGCGATAATTCCAACGATAAATCCGGTGAATTCCGAGCCGCTCAGCTCAATGTGCTGTGTGTTGAGGATATAAAATACAAATCCCGTTAAAACCAAAATTAAGATAATCAGCAAGCCAATATTCGTGAGAATGAAAGCATTAACTGTCTTTTTGAATGTGATAATCCTTATAATAAATTTCTTCAGATCTTCTTCAACTTTTATCTTTCGGTAATTCAGATAAAATATTACTACAAAAAATCCGGTTACCAGAAGACTTAGAATTTTGATTAATAAATAAATATTATCAAGCTTATTTTCGAGTTCCACATCTTTCTGAACGCCCATTTTTTCCAAAATTGAAAGAAAACTTTGCGAATCATTGCTTTTAACAATGTAAAATAATCCCAAAATACTAAAAAATAAAAACTCTGCCACGCTGATCCAGAAAATATATTTCATATAGTTGCGCGATTTTTTATTGAGCATCTTCAGGATCTCATTTTGATCATATTTGGACTGTACAGACTGTTCCTGCCAGGTTTTTTTAAAGCTGTCTAAATCAAATTCAGGCATGTTTTTCCATTTTTTCTTTAAGAACTTTTTTGAGTCGGTTCATTTTTACACGCGCATTGACTTCAGTAATTCCCAAATTTTCTGCAATATCTTTGTATGGTAAATCATCCAGATACATCATTACGATGGCTCGTTCTACATTGGGTAAAGTTTTTATAACAGTGTAAAGAAGTGAAATCTGCTGTTGTTTTTCATCATCATCTTCTACAAAATCCCGATGATTGATGTCCAGCTCATTGGTTTGTATGCTTTTGGTTTTTTTTCTGAAAAGAGTAATTGCAGTATTGAGTGCTACACGGTACATCCACGTTGAAATTTTTGAATTTCCTTTAAAAGAGTCATAACTCCGCCAAAGCTGAAGTACGATTTCCTGAAACAAATCTTCTTCATCTTCCAGAGAGTTGGTATAGAGACGCGAAACTTTGATAATCAATCCCTGATTATCTTTTACAAGCTGCGCAAACTCTTTTTCTTTTGAAATCAAAACAAATTTTATAACTGCACGAAGATAATAATTATTAGTCAATTGTGAATTTTACTTCGTAACTGAATTGTAAATTTTATTTTTTAATTTAATTGAAAAGTTTCAAAATTGACAACAAAGTGAATTGACTGTTCATCATTCACAAAATATGATTTACTATTCTCATTTTACATATCTTTGTATCCACGAGAAAATCGGCTTGTTGATTCTCATTCAATTGAGGGTAGGAAAGTCCGGACACCATAGAGCAGCAAAGCGGATAACATCCGTCATCCGTGAGGATAGGACAAGTGCAACAGAAAGCAGGTACAGTTCGGCTGTAGTGAAACCAGGTAAACTCTTTGCGGTGCAATGATAAGTATATCGGTTCTTTTCAGTAATGAAAATAGGGGCGGCTCGTCCTGAAAGCCGAGGGGTAATCAGCTCAAGTTTTGCAGCAATGTAAAACGCAGATAAATAACAGGCACTTTTTTAAAGTACAAAATCCGGCTTATAGATTTTCTCGTGATTTTTGTTTAAGCTGGAAGGCAGAAGTTTGAAGCTGGAAGTTTTAATATAAAGTTTTTAACTCCTATCTTCCGTCCTAATTTATTCACTTTCCAATTGTTTTTTAGCATTATCTAATTCAGCCTTATCTTTTTCTGAAAGTTCCGGGAATTTTAAATCCATTTTCTCTAAAGTATCAATAATGATCTGTATAGCAGAAAGTCTTGCAAACCATTTGTTGTCGGCAGGAATTACATACCATGGTGCGTGATCTTTTGAGGTTTCGTTGATGGCTTCTTCATAACATTTCATATATTCATTAAATAAAGCCCTTTCAGGAAGATCAGAAGCAGAAAATTTCCAGTTTTTATCCTGTTCGTTGATGCGGTCAAGGAGTCTTTTCTTTTGTTCATCTTTTGAAACATGAAGAAAAATTTTAATAATGGTTGTTCCATTTTGAGCCAGATGCTTTTCGAAATTTCTGATGCTTTCGTAACGGTTTTCCCAGAATTTATCATCAAAATCATCTACAGAATCCCAGGTTTTTTCGCTCAAATTATATTCAGGATGTACTTTACAAACCAAAACACTTTCGTAATGCGAACGGTTAAAAATTCCTATCATTCCTTTTTGAGGTAAAGCCAGATAATGCCTCCACAAAAAATCATGCGAATATTCTTTTGAACTTGGGGTTTTAAAACTCGTCACGCTACATCCTTGTGGATTGACACCGCCGAAAACGTGTTCTATAAGACTGTCTTTTCCAGCTGCATCCATTGCCTGAAGTACAACCAGCAAAGATTTGCTTCCATCTGCATAGAGTTTTTCCTGAAGTTCTCTAAGTTTTTGTTTCTCTTCATTAAGAATGATAATACCATCATCTTTTGTAAGCGGACCTTCATATTGAGTGGGTGTTTTTTTAATCGAAAAATTTTCTGTCACTTTAAAATTATCTGAAAAATTCTTATCCATTGATATTTTTTTTATCTAAAATAACAAAAAACCGCCTCAATTGAGACGGTTTCTACTATTTTTTTAATCTGAACACTATTTAGCTGCTTTCTTTGCTATTTTAGCTGCTTTTTTATCAGCCTTAGCTTTAGCTTTTAGCTCGGCGGGAGTTAATGGTTTAGGGTCAGGAGCATTAGGATTTACATCACCTTTGATGTAAATTACACTTCTGCTGTTTACAGGATCATTAGAAAAAACTTCAATCATTTTATTGAAAGCACCTGGAGACGCAGTGTTGTAACCCACTTTTATCTTTGCAGATTTTCCGGGTAAAATAGGATCCTGGCTGAATTCCGGAGTTGTGCATCCGCAAGAAGGTTTTACATTGGAAATAATTAAAGGCTTGTCACCTGTATTAGTTACTGTAAAAAATCTATTTCCGTCAGAATTTGGCTTTATTTGACCATATTCGTACGTTGTTCTGTCAAAAGTAATGGTTTGTGCAGATGCTAATGCAAAAGTTCCGAATAATGCAATTCCTGCGATTAATTTTTTCATATTCTTGAATGTTAATATGTTTGTTAGATAAATTTTGAGGAACAAAGTTAAAAATTATTTTAATTAGTGCTTACATTTTTTTACTTTAAACTATTTTTGCAAATCGTAAAGAAAAGAAATTAAGAATTTATGCAGATTTCAGAAAAGTACAATCCAAAGGAAACAGAACAAAAGTGGTACAATTACTGGTTGGAAAACAAATATTTCCATTCAGAACCGAATGACAAGCCGCCTTACACTGTTGTAATTCCTCCGCCAAACGTAACGGGGATTTTGCACATGGGGCATATGTTGAATAATACCATTCAGGATGTTCTGGTTCGTCGTGCAAGAATGCAGGGCTTTAATGCCTGTTGGGTTCCGGGAACAGATCATGCTTCTATTGCTACAGAAGCTAAAGTTGTTGCTAAACTGAAGTCTGAAGGAGTCAATAAATCTGATATTACTCGTGAAGAATTCTTAAAACACGCTTGGGACTGGACTGACAAATATGGAGGAACGATTCTTGAGCAGTTGAAAAAATTAGGATGCTCATGCGATTGGGACAGAACCCGTTTCACCATGGAGCCAAAACTTTCTCAGCAGGTCATCAAATCTTTTGTTGATTTATACAATAAAGGACTAATCTATCGTGGGTACAGAATGGTCAATTGGGATCCTGAAGCGAAAACCAATATTTCTGACGAAGAAGTAATCTTTAAAGAACAAAACGGAAAATTATACTTTCTAAAATACAAAATCGAAGGATCTGAGGAATTCCTTTCTGTAGCTACAACGCGTCCTGAAACCATTTTCGGGGATACTGCGGTTTGCATCAATCCTAATGATGAAAGATATGCTCATTTAAAAGGTAAAAACGTTATCGTACCGATTGTTGACAGAGTAATTCCTATCATCGAAGACGAATATGTAGATATTGAATTCGGAACAGGAGCTTTGAAAATTACGCCTGCACACGACATCAACGACTACGAAATAGGACAGAAACACAATCTTCAGATGATTGATGCTTTGGATGATGACGGAAATCTGAATGATCACGGGTTACATTACGCAGGAAAAAACAGATTCGAGGTAAGAAAGCAGATTGCTAAGGAATTAGAAGAAAAAGATCTTTTGCTGAAAGCAGAAGATTACATGAATAAAGTAGGAACTTCAGAACGAACTGGTGCGGTCATTGAACCTAAAGTTTCTGTTCAGTGGTTCCTGAAAATGTCTGAAATTGCAAAACCAGCCTTGGATGTTGTAATGGATGATGAGGTTAAATTTTATCCTGAAAAGTTTAAAAATACCTATAAACACTGGATGGAAAATATCCGCGACTGGAATATTTCCCGACAGCTTTGGTGGGGACAGCAAATTCCTGCGTATTATTATGGTGACGGAGAAAATGATTTTGTCGTTGCTGAAAGCATCGAAGAGGCATTAGAACTTGCAAAGCAAAAAACCAACAACGATCAACTAACAACTGAGAACTTAAAACAAGACGAAGACGCTCTTGATACCTGGTTCTCATCATGGTTGTGGCCAATGTCGGTTTTCGATGGATTGCTTGATTCTGAAAATAAAGATATTAATTATTATTACCCGACTTCAGACTTAGTGACAGGTCCGGATATTATTTTCTTCTGGGTTGCCAGAATGATTATGGCAGGATTGGAATACAGAAAAGAAGTTCCTTTCAAAAATGTTTATTTTACGGGGATTGTAAGGGATAAAATTGGCAGAAAAATGTCTAAGTCTCTTGGTAATTCTCCGGATCCGCTGGATTTAATGGAACGTTATGGAGCTGATGCTGTAAGAGTAGGAATTATGATGAGTTCTGCTGCTGGAAATGATCTGAAATTTGATTCCGAACAAATTGATGAACAGGGGAATGTTCTTACAGAAAAACAGATAAAACAAAGAATGGATGAAGGTAGAGATCCAATTTATACTTCGCCTCTTTGCGATTTGGGAAGGAATTTCGGAACTAAAATCTGGAATGCTTTTAGATTAATCAATTTGTGGAATCATGAAGATAAGCCTGCAAATTCTACTGAAATTCAGACAATTGAATGGTTTGAAAATCAACTGAATAAATCAATCGTTGAAATTAATGACCAATTCAGCAAATTCAGAATATCTGATGCTTTAAATTTAATTCAAAAACTAATTAAAGATGATTTCTGCGGATGGTATCTTGAAGCAATAAAACCAAATTATGGTGAAGGTATTTCTAAAGAGGTCTACAATAAAACAATTGAGCTCTTTGAAGAATTAATGAAATTGCTTCATCCGTTTATGCCGTTCTTAACTGAAGAATTGTGGCAGGCTATTTCTGAAAGAAATATTGATGAGGCTTTAGTTATCGCTCAGCAGAAAAAAGCAGAATCGTTTGACGAAACAATTATTAAAAACTTTGAAATAGCATCCGAAGTCATTTCGGGCATTAGAAATTATCGCCAGACAAAAGGAATTTCTTCAAGAGAAGGAGCAGAAATTTATACAAATGCTGCAGAATTTAAGAATGAAGATGTTATTAAAAAACTGGCAAATGTTTATGATATTCATTTCGGGACAAAAACAGATAAGCCAAGCTTTACATTTTTGGTAGGTGCAACGGAAATTTCCATTCCTCTAAGTGAAAACTTAGATTTAGCAGAAGAGAAAGCAAAAACAGAAGAAGAACTAAAGTATCTGAAAGGATTTTTGATTTCTGTAGACAAAAAACTTTCAAACGAAAAGTTTGTTGTCAATGCAAAACCAGAAATTGTAGAAGTAGAGCGCAAAAAACAAAAAGATGCTCTGGACAAAATTGCGATTCTTGAAGAAAAATTAAAAACGCTTTAGGTTTATATCCAAAGATGTGTAGATATGCTTTTAAAATATATAAGTTCCATTATGTTTGTTTTAGATGTAAAAAAACATTTAAACAAACTCCTGTGGATGATATTTTACTAAGAATAAAAAAAGACAAAGTATATCATGAACTGAATGGAAAATCCATTAAAAAAGTTGGACAGGTATTTACAAAAAAAGAGATTAATAATTTAAAAGAATTAAGTGACGAAATTGAAAATAGAACTATAAAATGTCCTGAATGTAGTAATCTAATGGTTAATTTGGGAAAAGATTTTAAAGCTCCGAAAATATCTGCTACAAAAGAATGGAAAATTATAGAAGGACTTTATAGAATTGGTAAAACCTTTTTCAGTTGTGGATGTGACGGAATTGGATATATTCCACAAAATGAAAGAGACTACAAAGATTATTTGGAAAAAGTTTTAACAGATTATCAGGATTCTATTAAATTTTATCAGAATGTTAGTTTTGAAGAATATCCTGATAAAATAGAAAGAATAAATTATTGGAGCGAGAAAAGGCTGAAAATAGAATTAGAAATAAAAAATTTAAATTAAAAATTAAAGACGTAATATAGCTTTAATCCTATCTTAATATAAAATGCAACACTTAGAAAATATACAAAAACTTTTTTCCAAAGACTTTGTAGAAAGTCCGTTACTGGAAAGTTTTGAAGTCGGAAAAATATATCTTTCGACCGGAAAACTGGTGGCTTGTGATCCTTTGATTACGAATGATATGCAGCCGTTTTCTACTGAATTTCCAAAAGGAGATTTTCAGGTCATACTTCACAAAGAGCGGGAAAGCAATTGTGTTGCGTATGTTGAAATCGTTTTCAGTGACGAAAAAATATCGTCATGGAAAATGGCAACAACCGAAAATCAGCATACGGAAGATTTAGCCGAAGGAGAGGTTTTTGGATATCCTGTAGAAAGCGGAATGGGATGTTTTATGGATTTTGAGACACAGGAACAGCTTAACCTTTTGGAGCAGAAGCTTTTTCGCAGAAAGGGAGATGATTTTATGGGAATTTATGAAGAATTTTTTCACGGACATTTTTTCGATGAAAACGGAGCGATTGATCAGTTTGCATTTTTAAAACCAAATGAAGAAACCCCCGGAAATATTTTTGCTTTTGAAACAGGTTACGGAGAAGGCTTCTATGCGAGCTATATTGGTTTTAACGAAAAAAATGAGCCTGTAAAGGTAATTACAGAATTTATAGAGATATTGGTAAATTAAAATTACTTACATTTAAACTTTATATTTTAACAAGCTAAGATTTTTATAAATGAAATTCTCATCACAACAACCAAAAATCGTAGTCATAGGAAGCTGTTCACTTGATTTAGTCTTGTATACAGATAAAATTCCGGGCGGTAATGAAACCGTAATGGCTCACCATTCCGAAAATTTTTTTGGAGGTAAAGGTGCCAATCAGGCTGTTGGAGCCGCAAGATTGGGCGCTAATGTTTATTTTGTGGGCTGCGTGGGAATAGATCCTTTAGGACAGCAGATTATGCGTAATCTTGTGAATGAAAATGTAAATGTAGGTTATGTTTGTGAAACAGATCAGGCACCCACAGGAATTGCTTATGTAACCAGTTGCAACGGAGATTTCTCTATTGTAGTTGATCCTGCTGCCAATAAATATCTCGCTACTGAAAACGTAAAGAACGCAGAAAAATATATTGCAGCATCTGATTTGGTTTTGCTGCAGCTTGAAATTTCTATGGAAGTAGTAGAATTTACCGTAAAAAAGGCAAAGTCTTATGGCAAAATGGTAGGTCTTTACGCATCACCCGGAAAAAGGCTTAATGACGAAATTTTAAATTCTGTTGATTTTATTATCGCTAAATCAAATGAGCTGTCTGTAATCTTTGGAGAAGATGAAAGAGAAAAGATTCTCGAAAAATATTTCAATAAACTGTTTGTAAGAGACGAAACCAATTCCACGCTTTATTTTAACGGAACTGAAATGAAATATTTCCGTAATGAAAATGAAAATATGATTTATAAAATGGGAATGGGTGATGCTTTTACTACAGGTTTTTCTATCGCAATGTGTCATAAAAATACTATTGAAGACTGTGTGAAATTCGGAAACCTTGTCTCATCGAAAGTTTCTTTAGGCAAAGGTGCTCAAGCAGCTTTACCTTATCTTAAAGATATAAAGTAAACTTTATTTGGTACATATTGAAAACCGTATTATTTTAAAGAATTTTAAACTAAAATTTCCACATTTGATGTGGATTTTTTTATTTCTGAATCATGCAAAAAATTAAGATTGTTACAGATCAGCAAAATCATCTTACTGCACATCTGTTTCTGCCGGAAAAGTCTAACGGGAAGTTTCTCGTCATCAATTCAGCAACAGGAGTAAAGCAGCAGGTTTATTTCGCATTTGCTCATTTTTTGAAAGATGATGGCTTTACGGTAATGACTTATGACTATTTCGGAATAGGGATGTCTAAACCGGATCGCATAAAAAACTGTAATGCTTCTATGAAATCGTGGGGAAATTCTGATTTCAAAGCAGTAACTGATTTTGTAATAAAAGAATTTAATAATTACATAAAATTCTGTCTTGGGCATTCTGTGGGAGCTCTTTTACTCGGCATGAATAAAAATTCTGATATATTCAAACAATTTATTTTTGTGGGAACTCAAAATGCTTTTGTAGGAAATTTAAGGTTTAAGACAAGAATAGAGGCTTATCTTGGATTTGGAGTTGTACAGCCAATTACAAGTTTTGTGTTGGGATATTTTCCTGCCCATTGGTTTGGTTTGGGAGAAAGTTTGCCTAAAAATTGTGCTTATGACTGGAGAACCTTAATTTTGAACCGAAAATCTACCAATAAACTGCTTGAAAAAACAGAAAATTATTCTCACAGATTATCACAAAAAGTTTTGGTTTTATATGCTGAAGATGATGACTGGCTTACGGAAAAAGGAGTAAAAAGTCTGTTACGGGATACTTATCCCAATTTAAAGCCCGAATACAGACTGTTAAAAGTCTCGGAATCTGATAAAGGTGAAATTGGACATGTGAATTTTTTCAGAAGCTATAATAAGAAGCTTTGGAATATTGTTTTAAATAAAATCTGAAATTCAAATCAGACAAGTCTTTAATAATTAGATTAAATTTAACTTCATAATGAATAACATCGTACAAAACACAATAAAATTCGTAAAGGAAAAACTGGAAGGAGCAGAAGCGGGTCACGACTGGTTTCATATTGAAAGAGTGTGGAAGCTTTCCCGAAAAATTGCTGAAACTGAACAATGCAATCTTGAGGTTGTGAAACTTTCGGCTTTACTGCATGATATTGCTGATCCTAAATTTCATGATGGTGATGAAACTTTAGCCTTAAAAATTTCCAGAGAATTTCTAGAAATTCAGAATGTGAGTGAAGAAACTATTCAACAGGTTCTTTTTATTATTCAAAATATTTCATTCAAGAATAGGGGAGAAGCTCCTGAAAACTTACCAATTGAATTGAAAATTGTGCAGGATGCTGACAGGCTGGATGCAATTGGTGCTATTGGAATCGGAAGAACGTTCAATTTCGGAGGTTTTAAAAATAATCTGATGTATCATCCCGATATTCATCCGAAACTGAATATGTCAAAAGAAGAATACAAAAAATCCAACGGAACTACCATTAATCATTTTTATGAAAAACTATTGCTGCTGAAAGACCTTATGAATACGGAAGAAGGAAAAAAAATAGCCGAAGAAAGACATCAGTTTATGCTGACTTTCCTCGACCAGTTTTTGAAGGAATGGAATGTTGAGTAGAAGCTTGCTATTGTTTATCTTTGCCAAATGGGATTTATCATTTTTGTCATTTTTCTGTCACTTATTTTTTCACTTTTTTTAGCTAAAGTTAAAAAGGGGGCTTTAGGTCAGTATGCAAAAATTTTCAGATTTGCGTCTGTTATTTTTTCCATATCAATTTTTAGTTATTGGTTTGTGAAAAAATCAGCTGTCAGTATTGTAAATGATTCTGTTTCTTTGCAGATGATCAATAAACTTCCTCAGACATTGGATTTTTATGTTATCAACCTTAATAATCTTGATCAGAATTTGCCTATAGAAACCAAGCATATTGGAAAAATTCGTCCCGAATTTTATAGAATTGAGTATCTGAAAATGAATAAATCTGATGAATACTGGGTTGCAGGTTTTCTGGGAAGAAAAAATCTTGTTTATTTTTCACAGCATGCCTTACCCAATAAGAACATGGATCAGATTGTTGAGGTTCAGAACTACATAAATCAGAGTGAAAAGCTATCAACTATAGCCAGGAAAGAAGTTGAAGCCCATAATTATGAAAATATGCAGCTTGGAATTTGGGTAACCCTCTGTTTTCTTCTGATTTTTTTGAATCTGGGATTATTAATGAAAAGAAACTAACCTAAAATAAAGATGGTGGATTATCTTGTGCCATCCTTGGAATAGGAAGATCAGTTTTCCATTCTTTGTTGATTTTTTCGATAAAATATGCCGATAAAAGCGGTGATGCTTTTTCTACATTTTGATGTACAAAAAAATATAAATTCTGCAATCCTTCTTTTTTCCATTGTGTAAGATGATTCAGCCAGTCATCTAATCTTTCGTAATCACTTTCGTGATTGGCTCCAACGTATCTTACAAAAGCATTGGGCGTCGTCAGTCTCATATGAAGCATATCCCGTCTTCCTGCTGTATCTACAATGATATTGGTAATTTGGTTTTCTTCAAAAAGCTGACAGGTTTTGTCTAAAATTTCTTCATCTGTAAACCATTCTGTATTTCTGAGTTCGATAGCTAAAGGAACTTCTTTTGGCCATTTGTTGACAAATTGCTCCAGTCTTTCATAATCTTTTGGTTTAAAATTATCATGCAGCTGTAGAAAAACCATTCCCAGTTTTTCATCAAAATTTAAAACAGCAGTTGCAAATTGTGTTACTACATCATCAACATTCAGAAGTCTTCTAAAGTGCGAAACGGTATTGGTAATTTTAGGAAAAAACTTAAAATTCGGAGGCGTTTTTTCTTTCCATGTCTGCACCTGTTCAGGAGTCGGCATTCCGTAGAATGTAGCATTTAATTCGATAGAATTGAATTGCTTTGCATAGTAAGTAAGTTCATCTTTTGTTCCTTTCGGATAAAAGCCTTTGAGGTCAGTTTTATTCCACTTTGCGCAGCCAATTGATATGTTTTCAAGCCCTTTTTTATTTTGCTTAAGAATTGCTTTGGTTCGTGAATGATCTTTTGGCAGGGTAAAATCTATTTGAGAAGGATCTTCAACTTGTCCGAATTTCATTGTATAAATTTTGATGATTAGTCTAAAACAAATATAAAAATAAGCTTTTAAATTTCTCTAATAATGCACAATAAAAAACTCCCTTTTCGGGAGTTTTTTCATTTGATTATGTTGGTTTCTAATTGCTTTCCTTCACTTTTCTATTCATTTTAGCTCGTACAGCAATGGCAGCAGCTAAAGCAAACAGTGCAGGAATATAATCATCAATAGGAGCAGGATTTGGATCTCCGGGATTTCCGGGATAAGTATCTTCTGCCACCTCATCCTGAGTTTCATGTACATAAGGATTATCTGATGTTTCCTGTTCCTGCGCTAATGCAAAACCGGAAACAGCAAACAAAGCAGTTATTAATATCTTTTTCATATCTTAATTTTCATTTTTCAAGTTACAGGGTATCGCCTGTCTGTTGTTTTTAATCAAATCAGTCAGGCGAGTCCATCATTCTTATTTAATTATTTTTTTCGTGTATTCTTTGCCTTCAGATACTGCTTTTACAACATACACTCCTTTTGCATCCAGAGTGATTCTGATTTCCTTAGAACCTCCCTCAACAGTCTGAATCTGTCTTCCCGAAGCATCGTAAACGATTACACTATCAATATTTTTGTTGTTTCTTACCACAAAGTGATCTCCGTTTCTGTACACTTCAAAAGAATCTTTAGAAACCTCTGAAGTTGATAATACGCCCAGTTTGTAAACAATCTCGAATCTGCTGGAAACATCTCCCGAGTTGGCTGCAAATGAGTAAGTATTATTCTGAAGATCAGTATAAGTTCCCGTTACTTTATCATGAAGATAAATCGCCTGTCCGTTATTGAAAATTCCTTCTTTCTGAACCAATGAAATGGTGAAGTTCCCGTTTTGGAAATGTTTTGCACCTACCGGAACCACATCATTGATATTGAAGCTTTCTCTCCCCTGAATCACAAGTTTCTGAGTGCCTGCCAATGTATAAAATGCATCAGAACCTGTTCCGATTGCTTTTGAATCGTACTGATCAAACGAGTTGGACGCTCCGTTGATATAAGCTACTGCAAATGTATTGTTCGTATTATAAGAAGAGTTTAATCTCAACCAGAATTTTCCTTCCGCAGATGAATTGTTCTTGTTGTAAAAAGTCGCCGGAGCTGCAGTTCTCATATCATTGTTAAAACTTAGAGAAGTATCTGCTGTATTAGTCGCTTTTACGATGAATCCCTGTCCTATTTTTACGCTGTTTTGCGTAGGAATAACCGAAATATTCGGAGCCGGAGTCCAGATTTGAGATGCAGGGTTATAGGTTGCATATCCTACGTTTGTAGTGGTAGCTCCACCCTGTACCGTTACGCTGTTGCTGGTGTTGTCCCAGAAATAGAACGTATTTGAGATTCTTTGTGAGTTGGCATTGTAGAACGCTATTAAATCAAGATTTGACGGATAAGGATTTCCTACAAGGTTGTATCCGTTTCCTGCCGTTGACAAAGTAAAAGTCTGGGTGCCGTTGTTGGGTGTTCCCGTGAATTCCGCATTAGAAACTGCAGGAGTTTTAATAGAATATCCTTTTGCAAAAGCAGAAGTTGTAGAAGCTGCATTCACAAAATAATCAGTCGCTGTATTATATTCTGTGATGAATGAAGGAGTACCTCCGCTTTCGTAAATGTTAATTAGATTTTGAGACATAACAGGAGATGACCAGAAAGCATATTGATCAACGTAGCTTGTTCCCTTTTTTCTTACGGTAAACACTCCTGAATAATTTAAAACCGATCCATCTCTCTGAATAAGATTTCCATCATTTTTTATTGTAACATCACCTGCATTGATTGTGTTTCCAGAAGTTATTTCCAATACGGCATCCTTATTAACAATGATGTTTTTAGCGGTGAATGCAGAATTTGAAATAGTGGAATAAGGTGCATCAATGATGGCCGTTATATTTGCTGTAGGTGCTCCATTACTCCATGATGTTCCGTTCCAGACTGTAGTAATTAAATTACTGCAGTCTGTAGAGAAATATATATCTGGATATTCCGCTTGTGCATCCGATAATTGTACATCGTCTATGCATACAGATAAGTTATTGTTTAAGGAACCTGAAAAGTAAGTACCTTCATATGCTCCATTTCTAAGATTCAGCTTTACTAAACCTGACATGTTTATAACATCGATTCCGTATAAATTTGAAGCATTGGAAACGTCAAACTGGGTGATTAATGGGCAATGTACTAATGTTACTGTTGATAATGCTAATGAATTATTAGGTATAGTAGCACTAGTAAGTGTTGAGCAATATTCAATGCTTAAATTTTCTAAAGAACTACATTGCGAAAGATCTAAAGTGTTAAGTTGTGTACCCTGAATGATAAAATCTTTAAGAGCAGTGCAACCTAGAAGATTTAAAGTGTTTAAATTCCCCCCAAAGCTAATCTCCAAATTATTATTGTATCCTATAAAAAAATTAACTAAGCTAGAGCAGTTATTTAAGTTTAATTCTTTCAACTCTGCATTACCGCCTAATTTTAAATTAACCAACGATGTGCAGTTTTGCGCATTTACCAATTCAAGATTTTGAGGTAAACCATCATTATTCTCATGCGGTTTAAATGCTTTTAAAGTGTGTAGATGAGATAAATTGCTAATATTAAGATTCGGCATAAAACGAGCCGTATTTACAATATCAATCTCTTCTAGTAATGGTGTAGGAGAAAAATTAACAGTACTGATAGGCTGATTAAAAGCCACAAGTTTTTTTAAACTAGGAAGCCCTGCAAGATTTAATGTAGTTGCGGTTCCTAAAGTAACAGAACCCATTGAGGATGACGTGTAAATATATCTGTTATAAAATCCGCAGTCTAATTCTTCAAGATTCACTAAACCTGCAGATGATAAATCAATATTCGGAGCATTAAGACCTTTTATTTTCTTTAAAGAAGAACATCCGTTTACGTTGAGTAATGATATATATGGCAAGATATCTTGTGTTGTAATTTGCTGTAAGTTGACACAGTCATTTGCCACCACTTCTACAGGAATGGATGCAAAATTTCCATAAGCTAAAGAAGATAATTTTATATTAACTAAAGATGACAAGTTTGGGACATTGAGTTTTTCAAAACCACCATCAACTATTATGGTTAAATCACTTACAGGACTGTTTTCAATGGTAAGTTCTTTAAGTATTCCTTCAATAATCTGATTGGGGATAAGTTGAGAACAATTTTTGATGCTCAGTTTTTCAGCAGTAATAGTGGCATATTGGCTATTTACAGGTGAGGTTATTACATCATTCAATGTTTGTAAAGAGGAACAGTTATCAAAAGTAAATGCAACAATACTTGGATTAACGTCTATTGATGGCATATACTTTACTTTTCTGATGTAATTATTATTTAAATAATTCAGAATTACAGAATGTGCATGATAAATGTAAAGTTCTTCAACATTGGCAAATAATGTTGCATCAGAAACACTATCCGGGACTAAGTTACTTGCAAATGTGGGAAGCTGTACTTTTAATATTTTTACTTGTTGAGCTTCCGAGAGCTGAATTTCTCCATCGCCGTTTGCATCAATAGCAATAGAATTTCCGTTAACGTCTTTTGCAATACTGTTGCCCGGATTGGAACTTAAGATTAAACTTTTGAATTTGGAATCTGTGAAATTCAGATTTTGAGAGTAAGCCGATGAAAATAAGCTTACACAAAGAGCAATGAGAGTTTTTTTCATTTGTGTTTTTTTAGATTGAAATTAGAGATAAAATCAACAAGGCAAAAGTACAAATATTTTTTCTCTGCTACAAAAAAAATCACATTACGGTGTTTTTATTTTGATTTTAAAATACCTCAATATGAATCTATTGAGGAAAGTTTAAATTAAAATTTTTGTTTGACTAAATTCTCAGCAGATTGAAGGAATCTGGCTTTTACAGTGTTTTTATTAACGTATTCAAAGAACTTAGGAGGATAAAATGCCTCTACAATATGCTTTTCTTTCTTAAACTCAGGAATAATGGTCTTTGCAGCTTTTCTGCTATTTTTTATCCGTAATTTATGTGGTTTTATCGGTAAATAATTTTCAGTTCTTTTTTCATTTATTTCAAATCCGTACCATTTTCCGTTTTCTTTTAAAACAATTGGTGTAAAATAGGTTCTTTTATGAACAATCTCTCCTTTATCATTTTTTACTACATAAATAATTGCATAATCGTAAATAGAATAATTAATCTGATTCATGTGAGTAAAAGAATTGAAAACAATCGTATCTGCTTTTATTTCTTCATTGAAACTTTGCTCAACCTTATAAATGTTTTTATATTTCAAATAAAAGCTGTCATCAGATTTTACTCTTTCCACAGAAATTTTCTTTCCAACAAAAGCATAAATTTTATACTGTGAATAAACAATATTCGCCGCCAAAATCAGTAAAACAAGTATGACTTTTTTCATTTTTTATAATTTATTATTCTCCGTAGTCACTTATTTAATTGCATTCAAATCAAAATCATCATTCATAACGAACGATTAATAAATTTTTTGCTGCTTAAACTAATCATTCTCTTCAAGCTCAAAAATTTCCTCAACCTTTTTACCAAAATATTTGGCGATTTTTAAAGCCAAAACGGTTGAAGGAACGTACTTTCCGGCTTCCATAGCATTAATAGTCTGTCTAGAAACTCCTATCTCTTTAGCTAAATCTTCCTGAGTAATATTTTTAAAGGCTCGTGCGATTTTAATTGTATTTTTCATTTTTTCATCAGTAAATAATTAAACCTGAAAACATAAAGAACCAACGGCAAAAACATAATGAAAATCATAAAGGTAAAAAATAACATTCCAAAAACGGTTAAAAATAATAGAAGAACTATTGTATAAGTAACGATCAGACTCCAAAAAACTGATTTTAGGCGTAAACTCGATATATATTCGTCTTCAATTTTTTCTTTCGAAAATCCAACAAGAATTCCGCCAATAATGATTAAAATACCAAATAAATTGGGGAATAAATCAACTTCTGTGGTTTTCATAAAACCTGTTTCTCCGTGATTAAAAAAACCTGAATTATAGATAACGGGAAATGAAATCTGAAAATCAAAGAACCTTGAAAGAGAGATTAATCCAAAAATAAGTGACGGAATAAAAATAAACCAGCCAATCGTTTTGAAGCGGTTAGGTAAAAGTGGTAATGTATTCATATTGTAAAATTTTAATGACACAAATGTAAAAAATATTTTACAATTTGTAAAGTTTTTTTTACTTTCTATTTAAACAAAAACCGCAGAAAAAATTCTGCGGTTTAAATATGTTTATAGCTAAACTTGCTTGTTTCTTTTGACTTTTTACTTGATCTTATATTAAGCCTCACAAGCCGAACAAGTTACAAAATTTACCATCATTTCCTTAGAAACTGATGAGCTTCTTTGGTAATATAGTGTTTTCACTCCTTTCTTCCAGGCTTCAATATAGAGATAATTTACATCTTTTACAGGCATCGTAGACGGAATCTGTAAATTCAGAGACTGAGCCTGATCGATGTATTGTTGTCTTTGTGCAGCCTGAGAAATAATCTCCATCGGAGAAATCTCTTTAAACGTTTTGAATACTGCTTTTTCTTCGTCTGTTAATTCATTTAAATGCTGAACAGAACCATGATTTAGCATAATTGTTCTCCATGTATCTTCATTGTCAAGACCTTTTTCTTCTAATAATTTAGCAAGATATTTATTCTTACGCATGAAGTTTCCTTTTGCCAAACCTGCTTTGTAATAATTCGATGCGAAAGGCTCAATTCCCGGAGAAGTCTGTCCCAAAATTGCTGAACTCGAAGTAGTAGGAGCGATTGCCATTAAAGTGGTATTTCTCATTCCGTATCCTTTCAGAAGTTCCGGCTCGCCGTAAATATTTGCCAATTCTTTCGACGCAATATCAGCCTGCTCTCTGATGTGTCTGAACGCTCTTGCATTAAACTGAGTCGCTTCAAAACTTTCAAACGGAATCATATTTTTCTGCAGATAAGAATGATAACCCAAAACTCCCAAACCAAGCGCTCTGTGACGCATGGCGAAGTTTCTTGCACCCTGCAGATAATAATTCCCTTCCGTTTTTTCAATAAATTCTGATAAAACCGCATCAAGGAAATAAATAGCAAGCTTCACAGCGTTGGTATCTTTCCATTCGTCATACAATTCCAAATTCATAGAAGAAAGACAGCAGATAAAAGACTCCTCTCTGGTTGACGGAAGCATGATTTCCGAGCACAGATTACTTGCATTAACAGTCAGTCCTAGATCTTTGTAAACCTGAGGTTTGTTTCTGTTAACGTTATCGGTAAAGAAAATATACGGAAGACCTTTTTGCTGACGGCTTTCCAAAACTCTTGCCCAGACTTTACGCTTATCCATATCACCGTCAATCATATCCTGCATCCAGTAATCCGGAACGCAAATTCCCGTAAACAAATTCTGAATCGGGCTTCCAATGTCTTTGATGGATAAAAATTCTTCGATATCACCGTGGTCAATATCAAGATATGCTGCAAAAGCACCTCTTCTTACGCCACCCTGAGAAACCACATCCATTGCAGTATCAAAAAGCTTCATAAACGAAACTGCTCCTGAAGATTTTCCGTTGTCGGTAACTGCTGTTCCTCTGTTTCTGAGTTCCCCGAAATATCCCGAAGTTCCGCCCCCGATTTTTGTCTGCATGATGACTTCACCCATTTTGTGGGTAATTCCTTCGATGCTGTCCGGAATATGAACATTGAAACAAGAGATTGGAAGACCTCTCTGCGTTCCCATGTTTGCCCAAACAGGAGAAGAAAAACTAATCCATCCTTTCGTGATCATTTCTTTGAAAGCTGGCTGCAGTTCGGGTTTGTATAATTTTTTTGCTGCTGCGGTGGTAATTCTTTCAATGGCACCGTCTACCGTTTCGCCTTTCAGAAGATAGCCTCTGTTCAGCATTTGCTCAGATTCTTCGTTGAGCCACCAGATATTGTTGTTTTGTTCTTCCATTTTTTATATTGTAAAATGCCAATGCATTGTTTTGTTATTTTTTAGGAGCAGAAAATTTAGTCTTTCTTTTCATTTGTGTACCTGCTTTCGCTGCTCGCTTTTTTCTTTTGCAAAGAAAAAGAGCTCAGACATGCCGCTCAATCAGGGCTAAAATGACGATTTGCTTTCTTTACTTCTGAATCTCGTTATTGCAGAGAATGATGTAATCTTTTTATTCCTGCAATTTTGGTTTTCTAATCAACCTTGTCAAGGTTCCAAACTTTGACAAGGTTTTTTTCGCAATAATCCCATTTCAGAAACTCAATTCCTAAGTTTTGGCTGAAGCCAATGGATTTTCTTTTATTTAAAACGGGCTAAAGCCCGTTCCTATTGAATTTTACAGTTTGTCATTCCGAGGAACGAGGAGTCTCTACTTTTTGTAGAGATGCTTCGACAAGCTCAGCATGACATCTCTAATACTAACTGTTTGGTGCTAGATCTTAAAAGCTTATTGAAGTTTTTTTCGTTGTAAAATGACTAAACTTCTTGATAGACAAGATTAATTTACACCAATCAGAAAACCTCCATTCTTTTTTAGCCAAATACCAACTTTACATCCTGAAAAAGTGTTTCCAGACATTACTATTCCAGGGAATCTCAATTCACTACCTGTTAAATCAAAAAGATTGGGAGATGGGGAGTCTGAACATTTTACAAAATAACCCTCTGGAGTATACAATTCAGCAGTAGTTTTGAATGCATCTCCTTGATTCTGTTGAATTTCAAATACGGTTTTATTATCCATTGTACATACCCACAAATTTTGATGCTTTTCAATTTTCAATCCTGCTTTTTCACCATCTTTCGTTGAGTAAATTCTGTTTCCTATCACTTTTGCTAGATAAGTTCCATCCGAATGGTAGATTGGTATTTGTGTGGTAAACCCAATAGCTTGATCCTTTATAATCTCTATTAAATTTGTATCTTCATACTTTAAAATCACAGGTACATTTATAAATCTGTTCGTAGCTAAAGTTACTTCTGGTGATGTTTGAAATATAAGTGAATTTTCCATATTATTTAAATCAAGAATGTATTACTATTTTTTTTCCTTTTTTAAAACAAATCATTCGCCGTAATACTCTTATCATGCTTAGTATAATCTACCGGTCTTTTGGCGAAGAAATCATCCATAGAATTGGCGAAAACTTCTTCTTCAAACCACATCAACGGACGGTATTCTTCAGGAGAAATTTTATATCTCGGTTCCATACCGATTTTCTTCAAACTGTCGTCAACTCGGTATTTCATGAAGTTGATCAAATCTTCTTTCGAGAATTTATCCAGTTCACCCAGCTCAAAAATCCAGCTTAGGATTTCTCCTTCCAGTTCTACCGACTGATCAACTAAAGTATAAATATCTTCGATGTCAGAATCCGTTAATAGATCAGGCTGTTCCTCACGGATTTTATTGATGAGATAAATTCCGCCGTTGGCGTGAATCTGCTCATCCACTGAAGTCCATGCAATAATGTTGGAAACATTTTTCATGTATCCTTTAAATCTCGTGAACGAAAGAATAATCGCAAACTGAGAAAATAAAGACACATTTTCAATCAGAATACTAAATAATAAAAGCGATGAAACATACTCTTTCGGTGTTGCAGAATTAGCATGCTTCAGAACATTAGACAAAAATTCAATTCTTTTTTTCAGGGCAGGAACTTCTACCACGTGAAGGAATTCTTCATTATAACCCAAAACTTCCAGCAATCTTGAGTAGGCTTCCGAATGACGGAATTCACATTCTGCAAATGTAGCTCCCAAACCATTCAGTTCAGGCTTTGGAAGGTGGTTATACAGGTTTCCCCAGAAAGATTTTACGGAAACTTCGATCTGAGCAATTGCCAAAAGTGCATTTTTTACTGCATTTTTTTCGTGTGGCTCCAGCTGAGAGTGAAAATCCTGAACATCTGCTGTAAAATCTACTTCCGAGTGTACCCAGAAAGATTTGTTAATCGCTTCTACAAACTGCAGAACTTCAGGGTATTCAAATGGCTTATAACTAACTCTTTTATCGAAAATTCCCATATTAAAAATTTAATTTTTTATTTACTAAAACCGGCGGTCATTATGCTTAGAAAATTGCGTTATTTAATAACTTATTGTTTATCTGAATGTTAGCTTTTTGGCTTTGCATTCATTACGAATTTGTTATTCATATCACAAACTACGTACAAAGTTAGAAAACCAACCTCTATTTTGAAAGAGCTAAAGACTAATTGGCTGACTTTTAACCCTAAAAGTTTTCCACATTTACATGAAACTCCCTTTGGTATTGGATCAGAGCGATTTAACATATTAAAATAATTGTCTAGGTATGATTTTAGTTAAACAATTTAATTTAAATAAATGATTATCAAAGTTTTAAATATTAAACAGATTAAAAACAAAAGAAATTTGAAATATTGTAACAAATTCTCTTGTGAAGCTACTTATTAAAAATTAAAACAGTCTTAGCTTAATGTTAGTAATTCAGGATTTACATAAGTCATACGATACAGGAAAGAGTAAACTGCACGTTCTCAAAGGGATAAATCTTAATATTTCCGAGGGTGAGTTTGTCTCTATCATGGGAAGCTCGGGTTCGGGAAAATCTACTTTGCTGAATATTATCGGAATTTTGGACGAAAAAGATTCCGGAATTTACGAACTGGACGGAATTCCTATTGAGCATCTCAACGAGGTAAAAGCCGCAGAGTACAGATCCAAATTTTTAGGATTTGTTTTCCAGTCTTTTAACCTGATCGGGTATAAAACAGCCGTGGAAAATGTTGCACTTCCTTTGTATTATCAGAATGTTCCCAGAAAAGAGCGAAATCAGAAAGCTTTAGAATATCTTGAAAAAGTAGGATTGGGACAATGGGCAAATCATCTTCCCAATGAGCTTTCGGGTGGACAAAAGCAAAGGGTTGCCATTGCAAGAGCATTAATTACAGATCCGAAAGTCATTCTTGCTGATGAGCCAACCGGAGCGTTAGATTCCAAAACGACGCATGATATCATGAAGCTCCTTCAGGATATTAATAATGAAGGAAAAACAATCATTGTTGTTACACACGAGCCGGATGTAGCTGCACAAACCAAAAGAAATGTAATACTCCGCGACGGAATCATTGAGAGTGATGAGTTTATTGAGCAGATTGTTTTGTAAGGTTGGATCAATCATGAAGAATGAATGATGTATTGATTTAAGAATTGTTGGAAACAATTACAGTTTATATTTAAAAAAATGAAAAATCAGCGGCGAGATTGGCGACCTCAATCATCCAGCTTTCCGCATCAAACCAAAAAATATGTTTGACTTAGATCGTTGGCAGGAAATCTTCAGTTCTATCCGTAGCAATATTTTGCGGACGGTACTTTCTGGTTTTACTGTAGCATTGGGACTGTATATTTTCATTGTGCTTTTCGGGATCGGAAACGGTCTTCAGAATGCTTTTCAGGAAGGATTTACAAGAGATGCACAAAATCTGATCTCAATTTTTACAGGACGTACCAATATTGCTTACGGTGGTTTGCAGGCAAATAGAGATATAACCCTGAATAATTCTGATTATGAAGCCATCATTGGTTCTCAGCCTGATAAGGTACAGTATTCCACACCGAGATATTCTACTAATTTTTTGGTGAAATATGGGAAAGAAAGCGGTAATTATCAGATATCGGGAGCAAACGATGAAGAATCATTTATTGAAAACCGAAAACTGGTAAACGGAAGATTTATTTCAAAAAGAGATATCGCCAATAATCAATATGTGGCGGTAATCGGAAGAATGGTTCAGCGGGATTTGATAAAAAATGGTGATCCTATAGGAAAAGAAGTCGAAATCAATGGCAGTATCTTCAAAGTAATAGGGGTTTTTGCAGACGACGGAGGAGACTGGGATGAGCGGATGATCAGCTTACCGGTTTCCACTTTACAGCAGATCAAAAAAGGTTCTGATACGATAAGCAGTATTTACATTGCGTATGATGAAAATATGAAACCTGAACAGGCTATCGAATACGGTAAAAATCTGGAAAAAGAGCTGAAAGCAAGAAAAAAAGTATCTCCGGATGACGAAAACGCAATTTTTGTCAACAACCGTGCAGAAGGACTTAAAGATTCTTTCACTTTCCTTTTTGTGATTACGATGATTGTCGGTTTTATCGGAATGGGAACTTTGCTGGCGGGAATTATTGGGATCAGCAATATCATGGTATATATCGTAAAAGAACGAACCAAAGAAATTGGAGTAAGAAAAGCAATAGGAGCCAAACCGAGAAGTATTGTAGGGCTCATTATGCAGGAAAGTATTGTCATAACAGTTATTTCAGGTTTTATTGGAGTAGGAATTGGAGTTTTGACACTGGAACTGATAGGCGACGGTCTTGAGAAATATTTCATTAAAGATCCTAGTGTAGGATGGGGGTTGATTTTTGCAGCATTTATCTGTCTCGTTATTTCGGGATTGATTGCAGGGTTTATTCCGGCTTACAGGGCTTCTAAAATCAGACCGATTGAAGCATTGAGAACGGAATGACAATAGTGAATGGTAAATAGTGAATTTTAAGTTTGAAATGATAATTTTGAATATCCGCTATACTCAAAGAATCTATACATGATTAGAAGTGGGCAGTCGTAATATAAATTCAGGAAAAAATCAAATTCACGTTGTAAATAAAAATTGATATTTAGAAAATGAACATCATATTCAGAAAAGATACATGGCAGGAAATTTATTATTCACTCAAGAATAATAAGCTTCGTACCTTTCTCACCATGATTGGTGTGGGTTGGGGAATGTTTTTGTATGTGAGTCTTTTGGGTGCTGCAAAAGGAATGGAAAATGGTTTCGATAAGCTTTTTTCAGGTTTTGCGACCAATTCTATATTTCTTTGGGCGCAAAATACATCAATTCCTTACAATGGTTTTCCAAAAGGCAGACAAATGTCGCTTCATTTGCCGGATATGGATTTGCTGGAAAGAAAAATTCCGCAGATAGATTATATATCTCCTCAGAATTCCAGAGGAAGTTTTGGAAATCCGGGCGAGCAGATGAGCAGAAACGGAAAAACTGCAGTTTATACCTTAACCGGAGATTATCCTGTAGGAAATAAAATTTCAGAAAAGAAACTGATTTTCGGACGTTACCTCAACGATGCCGATATTTCAGGAAACAAAAACGTGACAGTCATCGGAGAAGGTATTTACAAAAACTTTTTCGATGCCAAGAAAAATGAAAATCCTATCGGAAAGTCAATCAACATTAAAGGAATATTTTTCAACGTTATAGGAGTTTATAAAGTAGCCAAAGCCGGAGGTCCGAATAACAATGATACCACCGCTTTCATCCCGCTTTCAACTTTTACCAAAATGTTTAATGATGGTGACCGCGTAGACTTTTTTGCGATCGTAAGTAAGCCCGATGCAGATTTGGCAATTGTGGAAGATCAGGCAAAAGATGAGCTTAAAAGTAAGAACAGTGTCTCTCCGGAAGATACCAATGCATTCGGAACATTCAATTTAGGGAAAATGTTTGAAAAAATGACCGGTTTTCTTACAGGAATGCAGCTGTTAACAATCATTGTAGGAACATTAACGATCATTGCCGGAGTTATTGCGATCTCTAATATCTTACTTATCACCGTGAAAGAACGTACCAAAGAAATTGGAATCCGCCGTGCTTTAGGAGCCAAACCTTCTGAAGTAAGAAATCAGATTCTGCTGGAAAGTGTTGTGATTACTCTCGTCTCAGGTTTGATTGGGTTTATGTTCGGAATTATTTTGCTGATGATTATAGATATATCCACAAAAAATCAGGATGCGTTTCCTTTTTACAATCCCACAGTAAATTACGGTGATGTATTTTCAGCAATGGGTGTGATGATTTTACTGGGACTCATTATCGGAATGATTCCGGCACAGAGAGCAGTAAAGATCCGACCGATTGAAGCATTAAGAAGTGAATAAGTATTAAATAAGATTATATAAATCTCTAAATTGTAAATAAAAATAGACTATTAAACATATGAAAAAGAAGTTTACCTGGAAAAAAGCAATTTACATTCTGCTCGGGCTTATTTTTGCTGTTGCATTATTTGCCGGAATCAGCTACCTCGTAAAATCCAACTCAAAAGAAAGTGTAACTTTTCTTACCCGAAAGCCAACCGTCCAGAATATGGAAGATAAAGTAATGGCAACCGGAAAGATTATTCCTAAGGAAGAAATTGAGATCAAACCCAATATAGCAGGAATTATTGATAAAATTCTTGTAGATGAAGGTGATCGTGTAGAAGCAGGACAGCTTATCGCAACCGTAAGAATTGTTCCGAATATCGCAGAGGTAAATAATGCGCAGCAAAATGTGCAGAATGCGCAGCTTCAGATCAATAATGCCAAAATGAATGTTTCTAATATGCAGACGCAGTTTACTATGTCTGAAAAACTTTTTAAGCAGGGAGTTATTTCAAAACAGGAATATTTAACAGCACAGCAGCAGTTATACACACAACAGCAGGCTTTGAAAAACGCCAATCAACAGTTGATAACGGCACAAAAAGCCTTGCAAATCGCTAAAACGGGTGCTATTCCGGAATTGCAGGGTTTAGCAACCACTCAGATCCGCTCCAAAGCTTCAGGAACCGTTCTAGAAGTTCCGGTGAAAGTCGGAAGCCAGGTAATTGAGGCGAACTCTTTCAATGCGGGAACAACCATTTGCTCTATTGCAGATCTTAACTCTTTAATTTTTCAGGGAGAGATTGATGAAGCTCAGGCCGGAAAACTAAAACAGGGAATGGATATGAACATAGTGATCGGAGCGTTGCAGAATAAATCTTTTCCCGGAAAGCTTACGATGATAGCTCCAAAAGGGAAAGACAACAACGGAACCATCAAATTTCCTGTGGAGGGTGACGTATTTAATCCTAATAATGAATACATCAGAGCAGGATTTTCTGCCAACGGAGAAATTGTTTTAAGCTCTCAGAAAAATGCTCTTCTTTTGGATGAATCTCTTATCCAGTACGAGAAAAGCAACGGAAAAGACAAACCTTTTGTAGAAGTAAAGCAGGCTGATGGAAAATTTAAAAAAGTATATGTAAAACTCGGAGCCAGTGACGGTATCAATGTGCAGGTTCTCTCAGGAATTGATAAAAATGCAGAGGTAAAAGTGTGGAATCCTTCCGATAAAGACAAAGAAGAACTGAAAGAAAAATCTGGTAAGTAATTATAATTTTAAAAAAAATCCTGAATTGATCAGGATTTTTTTTGATATGAGTTTGATGGTTACTTTACTTCTTGTTTAAATTTTTTATATTAGTTCAATAATAATTTTTATGAAGCCAATCTTAGGGATTTTAATTTCAGCATTTATTTTGTTAAGCTGTCATTCGCAAAAATCCAGCTTTCAGGGAAACAAGATTGTTTATCAATCTGAAAATTTAAAAATCATTCAGTTATCAAATCATGTTTACCAGCATATTTCCTATCTCAACACCGAGTCATTCGGAAGAGTTGAATGCAACGGAATGATTGTGCAAGACAAGGAAGAAACCATAGTTTTTGATACTCCGGTAGATGATAAGAGCTCCTCTGAACTTATTTTTTGGATTAAAGATAAGCTTCATTGTAAAATAAACGCCGTGATCGCTACCCACTTTCATGATGATTGTGTGGGAGGTCTGAAAGAGTTTGATAAAAACAAAATTCCTTCTTATGCTAATAATAAAACCATTGAATTAACCAAAAAAAATGACTTTAACATACCTCAAAATGGCTTCAACGGACAAATGGTATTAAATGTTGGAAATCAACATGTGTATGCTGAATTTTTGGGAGAAGGTCATACCAAAGATAATATCATAGGATATTTTCCGAAAGAAAAGGTAATGTTTGGCGGTTGTCTTATTAAAGAAATGAACACTACTAAAGGATATCTTGGAGATGCCAATGTAAAAAACTGGTCTGAAACTGTAGAAAAAATTAAAACAAAGTTTTCTGATGCGAAGATTATTATTCCCGGTCACGGAAATGCTGGAGGAACAGAATTATTAGATTATACCATTCAACTATTTAAGAATAATCAGTAACAGATTATGTTGATTAAAAATTAAAAGTCCCAAATATGGGACTTTATTATTATTATAATTTAAGTTCTGAATCAGCTTAAAAACTTAATCTCTTTATCTTTAAATTTATTTTTATTAACCAGCTTATTCATCGTTTTGAGCATTTTTCTGCGAAGTTTTGCCAGTTTTCTGATGTTTTTATCTTCACTGTAATCAAAGATATTGTCTTTGAAACTAAAAGTGTCTCCGTTTTTAAATTCAATCTTGCTTTTCTTCAATTCCCCAAACAGCATCAGATTGGTCATACTTTCCAAAATGTAATGTTCCGTATTTTCCAGTGACTTCAGGGTACTGATTAATTGTTTTTTATATTTTTTCTTTCCCATAATTTCAGATTAACTATTTTCTGATGATACAAATTTACATTTTTCAATATAGGGATTTTTTTTAATCTTAAACAAGAAAATTTTGAGATTTGATTGATTACTATATAAAGTCTTTAAATATCATTTTTACTCTGGCGCGACAAGTTTTCTCTATTTATTAAAAATTTGTAGCTTTGCAGCTCTATGAAAAATACGGTACAAACATCTTCCCAAGTTACACCGCCTTGATCTAAGGTCAAACTGTTATTTTACCAATTACTTATTGGCTATCAATCGTGCCTGATTATTTCGATCGGGAATATTTCAAATTCTACAATTTATACATTATGCAAAAAATAATCAACTTGTTTGATTTCAAACAGAAGATTAATTACAAAAATGAAATTTTAGCAGGATTAACAGTCGCTATGACCATGATTCCTGAAAGTTTATCATTTGCTATATTGGCAGGACTTTCCCCTTTAACCGGACTTTATGCGGCTTTTTTAATGGGATTAATTACCGCCGTTCTGGGCGGACGACCGGGAATGGTTTCGGGAGGAGCAGGAGCGACTGTTGTTGTGCTTATTGCATTGGCTGCTGCACACGGAGTTGAATATCTTTTTGCTGCAGTCATTTTAGCAGGGTTCTTTCAGTTGCTTGTTGGTATATTTAAGTTAGGCAAATTTGTAAGATTAATTCCACAACCGGTAATGTATGGCTTTCTCAATGGCCTTGCGGTAATTATTTTTATGGCTCAGATTGCGCAGTTCAAAATTTTTCAAAATGGTACTGAAGTCTGGATGCAGGGAAATGCACTGTACCTCATGGCTGGATTAACGATGCTTACAATTGCCATTGTCTTTGTTCTTCCTAAATTTACCAAAGCTGTTCCGGCTTCTTTGGTTGCTATCATTGTAGTTTCCGGGATTGTTTATTTTTTGAATATAGATACAAAAAAAGTGATTGATATTGCATCTGTAAGCGGATCTTTACCTTCTTTTCATATTCCTCAAATCCCTTTTAATCTGGAAACTTTCAAAATTATTTTCCCTTACGCTTTAGTAATGGCAGGAGTTGGATTGATAGAAAGTCTTCTCACGCTTAATATGGTTGATGAAATTACCAATACCAAAGGTCAGTCTAATCGTGAAGCTGCAGCACAAGGTATGGCTAACATTGCCAACGGTTTTTTCGGAGGAATGGGAGGCTGTGCAATGGTTGCCCAGACGTTGGTAAATATTGGAGCAGGAGCAAGAGCCAGGCTTTCTGCAATCATAGGTGCACTAACTATATTGCTTGTTATTTTAATAGGAGGCTCTGTTATTGAGCAGATTCCTATGGCGGCTTTGGTAGGTGTCATGATGATGGTTTCTATCGGAACTTTTGAGTGGGTTAGTTTTAGAATCATAAACAAGATGCCTCGTCACGATATTTTTGTAGGAATTCTGGTAGCACTTATTACCATCGTTCTGCACAATTTAGCTTTGGCTGTGCTGATTGGTGTTGTAATTTCCGCCTTAGTGTTTGCTTGGGAAAGTGCTAAACGTATTCGTGCCAGAAAATTTACAGATGAAAAAGGTGTAAAGCATTATGAAATTTATGGACCATTATTCTTTGGTTCTGCTTCAGCGTTTGCAGATAAGTTTGATGTAGCAGGTGATCCGCAGGAAGTTATTATAGATTTCAAAGAAAGTAAAGTGGCAGATATGTCTGCCATTGAAATACTGAATAAAGTCACCGAGAAATACCATAAAGCAGGAAAAACAGTCCATTTAAAACATTTGAGCCCGGATTGCAGACAATTGCTCAAAAATGCAGAGAGTGTAATTGATGTCAATATCATTGAAGATCCAACCTATAAAGTAATGACGAATAATTAAGAAAATTGCTAAATTTTCACGCTTTGCGAAGCAATTTATTTGCCTTTGCATCTTAAAATAAAATGGTTTGAAAAATAAAACTTTGCGTTATATATAAAGAGTAAAGGATGAATCATCAATTTAAAAAAAACAATGTTTTCACGCCTGAAAAGCAATTTATTTGCCTTTGTATCTCAAAAATAAAATGATTTTAAAATAAAGCTTTGCGTAAAAAATCAAACCAATAATACACTAAATATCAATAAAATATAAAGAATAATAAAAAACTTTTGTCTGATATTCTGGAAAAAACTATAAAATACTTTTTTCTCAAAATTTAATATCGTAATATTGCAATATTAAGTTAAGATAATGGGCGCTACAAAAACAGAGCATTTCACGGAGCAGCAAAATAAAATGGCAAATATAGCAAAAGCCTTAGGTCATCCCGCAAGAATAGCTATTATTGAATATCTACTGAAAGTAAATGAATGCATTTGTGGAGATATTGTAAATGAACTCCCTCTGGCTCAGCCGACAGTTTCTCAACATTTGAAAGAACTCAAAAATGCAGGAATCATCAAAGGAAATATTGAAGGAAATTCTGTCTGCTACTGTATTGATGAAAAAACAATTGAAATTCTCAATGCATATTTCTCAAAAATTATTGAGACGGTTTCCAAATCAAAATGTTGTTAGATATTTTTTTGACTAAATAAATCGCAATATTGCAATATTAAATTATAAAACATCATAAAATATGACTCTTACAGAAATTAAAGAAATTCTTCCTACATTAAAAAATGTGGAATTTCAGCTGGAAAATGGGACAATGATTCCTGAACATTTCCACGTTACGGAAGTGGGACAAATTACCAAAAACTTTATTGATTGCGGTGGCGTGATCCGCAAAGAAAAAACAGTGAATTTCCAGCTTTGGAATGCCGATGATTTTGAACATCGCTTAAAACCTGCAAAATTGCTGAACATCATACAGCTTTCTGAAGAGAAATTGTGTATCGAAGATGCTGAAATCGAAGTAGAATATCAATCGGATACCATTGGAAAATATGATTTAGAATTTAATGGAAAACATTTTGTTCTGAAAAATAAAACCACCGCTTGTCTCGCTCAGGATGCGTGCGGAATTCCTGCGGAAAAACCAAAAAGAAATTTATCTGAACTTACAGTAAATGCCGCTAATTCCTGCACACCCGGTGGCGGATGTTGTTAATTTAAAAAGTATACGAAAATGCTTCAGAAAATAGAAGACCGCTGCGAAATTCTCAGTAAAAATTTTAAAGAAATCAATCCGGAAAGAAAAGCTTTGCTTGAAAAATTAGCTGATCATATTCAGAGGAAAATTAATGAGAACAAGGAGATTAATTTAGTCTATGTTTGTACGCACAACTCCCGCAGAAGTCATCTGGGACAGGTTTGGGCAAAAGTTGCGGCTAATTTTTTTGGTTTTAATGTTAATACTTTTTCCGCAGGAACAGAAGCGACAGCTTTCAATCAGAATGCAATCAATGCTTTAATTTATTCAGGTTTTGATGTGAAAAAAACAGACGAAACCAACAATCCGAAATACGAAGTACATTTTGGTGACGGAAAATTCAATCTTTGTTTTTCCAAAACCATTGAGGATGAAAGCCTTCCTAAAGAAAACTTTGTAGCGGTAATGACTTGTGGCGATGCCGATGAAAACTGTCCGTTTATTCCGGGTTGCGATTTGCGAATTGGAACAACATATTTCGACCCGAAATCTTACGACAATTCCATTCTTCAGGACGAAAAATACACTGAACGAAGCAACCAAATTGCAATGGAATGTTTGTATATTTTTTCGATGATACGATTTGCTGATGATATGATGATATAGTGATTAAATCGTATAATCAACAAATCTTCAAATCATATAATCAATGAAACTAAAATTCCTCGACCGCTTTCTTACCCTTTGGATTTTCCTAGCAATGGCAATTGGCGTAGCTTTAGGTTATTTTATTCCAAATATTTCGGCTATAACAAATTCACTTTCTGTAGGAAGTACCAATATTCCTTTGGCGATTGGTTTGATTCTGATGATGTATCCTCCGCTTGCAAAAGTAGATTATTCGTTGCTGCCAAAAGCATTTAAGGATAAAAAAGTACTTTCAATTTCTTTGATCCTCAACTGGATTATTGGTCCGGTTTTAATGTTCATTCTTGCCCTAATTTTCCTGCGGGACGAACCGGATTATATGGTTGGACTGATTTTAATCGGATTGGCAAGATGCATTGCAATGGTGATTGTCTGGAATGATTTAGCAAAAGGAAACCGTGAATATGCTGCACTTCTGGTCGCCATGAACAGCATTTTCCAGATTTTTTCTTACAGTTTTTTAGTTTGGTTGTTCATTAATGTACTGCCGCAAAAATTAGGCTTTGGAAAATTCAGTGTTTCGGTGCCGATGCGGGATGTTACAGAAAGCGTTTTGATTTATCTTGGAATTCCCTTTTTAGGAGGATTCTTAACCAGATTTTTTTTAATAAAAACAAAAGGTATTGAATGGTATAACCGTAAGTTTATTCCGAAAATTTCACCAATTACTTTATATTCTCTATTATTCACGATTGTTTTAATGTTCAGTCTGAAAGGCGAAAAGATCATAGAATTACCGATGGACGTGGTAAAAGTTGCTATTCCGTTAATTATTTATTTCGTCCTGATGTTTTTTGTGAGTTTTTTCATCAATAAATCAATGAAAGTGCCTTACGATAAAAACGCATCCATTTCTTTTACTGCAACCGGAAACAATTTTGAGCTGGCAATTGCAGTAGCGATTTCAGTTTTCGGGATCAATTCAGCCCAGGCTTTTGTGGGGGTCATTGGTCCTTTGGTAGAGGTTCCTGTGTTGATTCTTCTGGTAAAGTTCAGCTTATTTCTGAAGAAAAAATTTTATTAAATAACAGCATTTATCATCCCTATCATTGTTGAAATCGTGTAGGAAATTCCGTATATTTGGACTTGAAATTTTAAATCTAAAAATAAATGGACATTATTTTTGACCTTATCGAAAAAGAAAGAGCGAGACAGTCTCACGGATTAGAACTTATTGCTTCGGAAAATTTTGTTTCTGAAAATGTAATGAAAGCGATGGGAAGTGTTTTGACCAACAAATATGCAGAAGGCTATCCCGGAAAAAGATATTACGGAGGTTGCGAAGTGGTAGATGAGGTTGAAACTTTAGCAATCGAAAGAGCAAAACAGCTTTTCGGTGTTGATTATGTGAATGTTCAGCCGCATTCCGGCTCTCAGGCAAACGCAGCAATTTATCTTGCTGTTTTGAAGCCGGGAGACAAAATCATGGGAATGGATCTTTCAATGGGAGGTCACCTTACTCATGGTTCTGCGGTTAATTTTTCCGGAATTCAATATGATGTAGTTTCTTACGGCGTTCAGCAGGAAACAGGTCTTATTGATTATGATCAGATGAGAGAAACTGCTTTAAGAGAAAAGCCCAAAATGATGATTGCAGGTTTCTCGGCGTATTCCAGAGATTTAGATTATGCTAAATTCAGAGAAGTGGCAGATGAAATCGGGGCAACTCTTTGGGCAGATATTGCACATCCTGCGGGTTTAATTGCTAAAGGGCTTCTGAATAATCCTTTTGAGCACTGCCATATTGTAAGTACTACAACTCACAAAACATTGAGAGGACCAAGAGGCGGAATGATCATGATGGGGAAAGATTTTGAAAATACTTACGGACATAAAACGCCAAAAGGTGAAGTAAAAATGATGAGCCAGGTTTTAGATGGCGCTGTTTTCCCGGGAATTCAGGGTGGTCCGCTGGAACATGTAATCGGAGCAAAAGCAGTTGCTTTTGGTGAAGCCATTGACGATAAATTCTTAACATACGCAAAACAGGTGAAATCTAACGCACAGGCTTTGGCTAAAGCAATGATTTCTAACGGATTTGACATTGTGAGTGGCGGGACAGACAATCACTTGATGTTGGTTGACCTTAGAAATAAAGGGGTTAACGGAAAAGAAACTGAAAAAGCTCTGGTAAAAGCAGATATTACGTGCAACAAAAATATGGTTCCTTTTGATGATAAATCTCCTTTCACCACTTCCGGAATCAGATTGGGAACTGCCGCAATTACCACAAGAGGTCTTAAAGAAAATGATATGGAGACGATTGCGGATCTAATTTCTGAAGTAATAGACAATATCAAAAATGAAGAACTCATTGCCGAAGTTAGAAAAAAAGTTAATACTTTAATGGAAGGTAAAGCTTTGTTTAATTATTAAGAATTGCTTTCAGCTAACAGCAATTTGCTTTTGGCATTAATTTAAAATAAAAAGAGGTGCAAATATTTGTGCCTCTTTTTTGCAAATTGTAATTTTAACTATCAACTAAAAAATGAATCCTGAAAAAAAATTATTCACTTTTGAAGAAATTAAACAGAAACTGGTAAACTACTGCGTTTATCAGGATCGTTGCCATTCTGAAGTTGAGCAGAAGATGCGTGAATTTGTTTTAATTCCCGAAGCAAAAGATGAAATTCTTCTATACCTGATGAAAGAAAATTATCTGAATGAAGAAAGATTTACACGAAGTTATATCCGCGGAAAATTTTACATGAAAAATTGGGGAAAGACAAAAATTAAGATCCATTTAAAACAAAAAGGCATTACGGATAAACTAATCTCTACCTGTTTTGATGAAATTGATGAAAATGATTATATAAACATAATAAATAAGATCTACGAAAACTATGCAGGTAAACTAAAAGGATTGAAAGATTATCAAAAAAAATCAAAAACTATTAAATATCTTTTAAGTAAAGGCTTTGAATACGACCTTATTTTGCAGGTAATTGAAAATTAATATATATGTAATTTTAAGTTTCATTAACAAATGAAAATATTTTTTAGCTTTGCTGAAAAATAAATTAGTTATATATGAAATTAAAATTACACACGAAATCAAAAATGTTATATGCATTTTTGATGGCTCTTTTCTCGGTTTGGAGTTGGGGGCAGACGACACTCGTTAATTATAAATTTGAAGATAATTTGCTTCCGGAATCAGGGAGCATTGGTTCACCGAATTTGACTGCTTCAAGTGCAGTTTCGTATTTTGCAGGAGTGACTGGTAATGCAGTAGCATTTGGCAGTTCTACGAATAAGTATTTTGAATTGACAATTTCAACTATAGGCTACACAAATGTAAAAATATCTTTTAGTGGTAGATCATCACAATCTGGCAGTATATGGTCTGTAACTGGTGATCCAGCAGGTGGATCAACATTTTCAAATATTACAAGTTTAAATTCTGGAAATGGTAGTTTTACAAATTTAGCACAAACGACATTAGGCTCGAATTATGATAATAAAACTTCAATAAGAATTAGAATAACATCGACCGGAACAAGTGCTACACACAGACTTGATGACCTTATATTAGTAGGAACATCAAATTGCGTAGCACCTTCAAATCCTGGAGGTTCAATTTCAGGTATTACTCCAGCATGTAATTCAACCGTTTTGACTTATAATCCCTCAGTTGGTGAAAATGCCGCTAATTTATATTGGCAAACAAGTCTAGCAGGGACCTCTTTGAGTTTTCCTGCTAATAATGCTTTGGATGTAACATCTTCGGGTACTTATTACGTAAGGGCATATAATGGAACTTGCTGGTCAGGGGCTTCTACAGTAGGATATCCAGTAACAATAAATTCTACTTCAAATGCAGTAATCACAACAAACAGTGCAACTGCAATTTCGTATAATACTGTGACACTTAATGGAAATCTAGCAACATTGGGAACTTGTCCTGCTACGGTTGAAAGAGGTTTTGTTTATGGAACTTTTTCTGGTTCTTATGGTGCTCCAATCGTTATAGGAACAACAGTAACAACAGGCTCCTTTAATATTAATTTGTCTTCTTTAACAGCAGGAACGACTTATTTTTATAGAGCATATGTAAAAGATGCAAATGGAATTTACATATATGGAACGGAACAAACTTTTACAACATTAATTCCTGCTACACAAATTGTTTTTGTAAATGTTCCATCTAGTGGATTTGTAAACAGTAATTTGGGAACTTTTAGTGTTCAGGCTAGAACACCTAATAATACAATTGATACAAATTATTCAGGCTTTGTCACGATAAACAAATTAGCAGGTACGGGAACTATGTCTGGAACAACTTCAAGTGTAAACTTTATAAATGGTGTTGCAACATTTAATGATATAAAATTTGATATTGCGGACAATTATACAATTTCAGCAGTTTCAGGTAATTTTCCAACAATAGTTTCTGGAATAATAACTATAAATAATGCTCCAGTAGCCATCGTTGGTTGGGATTTTGAAAATACAACAATTACAGGAACTGGTAATACCCCTAATGTTAATCCGGTTTCAGCCAATTTCGGACTTCTTACAACAGGATCAGTTTTTTCAGGGTATCATTCATCAAGCAGTAGTTGGAGTACTGGTACAGGAAATGGGTCGTCCAAGGCAGCAACAGTTCCAAATTGGAATAATGGAGATTATTGGCAGATAAAATTTGCTACAACTGGCTATAAAAATATTAGATTAAAAATAAGTCAAAGAGGAAGTAATACAGGACCTAGAGATTTTAAATTGCAGTATAGTACGGATGGAATTTCTTTTACTGACTTAGCTGGAGGAAATTATTCAATAGTAAATGATTCTTGGAACAATTCATCTACAGTCGCTGGATCTGTTAGAATATTTGATTTTGATACCGTTTCACTAATTAATAATAAGTCCCAAGTATTTATTAGAATTTTAAATTCATCTGATATAAGTATAAATAATGGTTCAGTAGCAAGTGGCGGAACAAGCTTTATTGATGACATAACAGTTGAAGGATTGTCTTTCTCAACAACAATTTGGTCGTCTTCTTGGAGTAATGGAATTCCAAATAATGAAACTAATGTAATTATTAATGGGATTTACACAACAACATCAAATCCTGCCTTTACCGCCAATAACATCACGATCAAAAACGGCGGTGTTTTGGAAATCAATGGAACAAACACTGTTAATGCAGCAGATGTAACCGTAGAAGACGGAGGAAATTTAGTGATCAAAGATTCTGGGGTGTTGAATCATACCGGAACATTCAAAGTTTTGAAAAACGGAACAAGCGTACAGGATAAGTATGCATTCTGGTCTTCACCGGTAGCTTCACAGAATTTAACGGCTATGTATCCTGGTGCTACTCCTTCATTCATCACAGAATATAATACAGCGACTGATTATTTTGTGAATGCAGCTTCTACAACTTCTGCTTTTGCAAAAGGATAT
>NZ_VKOG01000001.1 GCF_007474545.1 Chryseobacterium binzhouense | reverse complement strand
TTTACCATAAAATCGTCAAGACTGAGAATTAATGAGATAAAAACTCCCTAATGTACTTGGGGAAAATTGAACTTTATGTTTCCTAATTATGGAAGCGTACCTAAATTGAGGTTTTCGGAATTTAGTGATGAATGGGAAAATAAGAAACTTGGAGACCTAATGACTTTCAAAGTAACTAATTCTTATTCAAGAGATAATCTCAATTATGAATCAGGAATTGTAAAAAATATTCACTATGGAGATATTCATACTAAATTTCAAACTCTTTTTGACTTAGAAAAAGAAAATGTTCCTTATATAAATGAAGATATTTCTCTTAATAGGATTTCAAAAGATTTTTATTGTCAAGAAGGGGATGTAATTTTTGCAGATGCATCTGAAGATTTGAACGATGTTGGGAAAAGTATTGAAATTACAAATCTTAACGGAGAAAAATTACTTTCTGGTTTGCATACTCTTTTAGCACGACCACAAAAAAATAATTTCTCTAAAGGCTTTCTTGGGTATTTATTAAAATCTGATTTTGTTAGAAATCAAATAAAAAGGGAAGCTCAGGGTTCTAAGGTATTAAGTATTAATGTAGGTAGGATTTGTAATATTTACTTATCCTTTCCCTCAATTTCAGAACAAAAAAAGATTTCTGAATTTCTGTCTCTTTTAGATAAAAGGATATTATGTTCAAAGAAAATAATTGAACAATTAGAAACCTTAATGTCAAATCTAAAAGATTTTTTGTTTGAGCAACAATTGAGATTTAAAGATGAGAAAGGAAATAAGTTTCCAAATTGGCAAAAAGTTAAATTGGAAAATATTTGCGAAAAACAGTCTTCTAGTATTTCCGCAAACAAAATAGAAGATAATTATGGAGATTATCCAATTTACAGTGCAACAGGAATTTTAAAGCAAATTAACTTTTATGAAGTTGAAAATGATTATATATCAATCATTAAAGATGGAGCTGGTGTTGGAAGATTACATTATTGCAAAGGAAAATCATCTGTTTTAGGAACTTTGGATATAATAAAATCTAAAAATGTAAATTTATATTTCTTGTTTTTAATTCTTTCAAGAATCAATTTTAAAAAGTACATAACTGGAAGTACAATTCCACACATTTATTTTAAAGATTATAAAAACGAAAAATTTAAAATTCCTTCATTAGAAGAACAAGATGAAATAGTAAACTTTTTTAGAAGATTGGACGATAAAATCAATTTGGAAAAAGAATTACTTGCTCAATACGAAAATCAGAAAAAATATTTATTACAAAATCTTTTTGTTTAAAATTTTTTGTTTTCGGAAGAGCCTTGTCAAAGTTTAAAACCTTGACAAGGCTTATTTTTTATCAAACAAATAGATTAGCCAAAAGAAACTTCTTCTGAAGTTCTAACTTTTTTAAAATTTGTTTTTCCATTTCTATTTTTTCTTGAATAGAAGAAAGAAAATTAGCGATTTTGGTTTGTTCTTTTTTTGAAGGTAATAAAATTTTAATATTGTAAAACATATTTAAATCCAAATTTCTTCTTACAACGCTTGCACCTTGTATAGAAGATTGCGCATATTCAAATAGCATTAAGGAAGTCTTTAGGAAAAAGTTACAATAATTATGGGAAGTTAAATTTGTATTAAAATTAAAAATCTTATACGATGGAGATACTAAACCTATTTCAAAATCCATATTAATATTTATGTTTCCAAGCCATAGATTTTGAGGACTAAAAACCAATTGTTGTTTTTTCAAAATTTTATATCCTGTGTTGTCTTGACTTGCAATATCTCGTGTAAAATAATCATCTTGATGAAATAATCCTTTTGCAGTAGAAGAAATAACCCTATGTTGATTATTTTTTATTGATTTTTCATTTGATTCAATCAAGATATCACCAAGCTTTTTCTCCTCCCATTTTGAAAAATCATCATCTTTAAATCTTATTTTCTGTAAAAATATATTTTCACGACTTTCTTTCATTAAGGTTTCTAATTGTTCAATTATTTTCTTTTGGGTTTGGATTCTTGTATTAATTATATCTAAAAAATTTGAAATTTTCTTTTGTTCCAAAATTGTAGGACAATTGAATTTTGTAGATTTTAAAATATTGTTATATAATCTTTGAATAGTTCCTCCTTCTGTATTATATTTAACAATTTGCAAAATATGAAATAAAAACTCATTTATAACTTTTGCATTATCATTATCAATCCAAACAATATTAGAATCTTGATAATATGCATCTTCTCCATTATATATAACAGTTCTGCCAATAGTTCCTGCAGCGGAAATTAAAATATCGCCTTTTTTTGGAAAAGGAAACCTATTTTTATAATCCAAGTATAAATTTTTAGATATAAATGCATCAGCTTTTTTTCCAAAAGATCCAATTTTAAAAAAGGGAATTTCTCCAATAGTTGAAGTTTCATCATTAAAAATTCTTCTGCACATTTTTACATCTCCCACATCACCCAACTTTTTCATTTCCCATTCCCCTTCAAACTCCGGAAATCGTAAATTAGGAAAATTACCCATATTTGTATCTTGTTTTTTCATCTTAATAATTCTTTGTATTAGCTATAAACATTAAGGATTATTAAAAAACAAGTCCCAATTCTTTCAAATAAACTTCAATTTCAGAATCTAGTTGAGAACGCTTTGCTTCAAGCTCCTTAATTTCTGCCATTACCGCTTGAATATCAATTTCCTCTTCTTCCTCAAAAGTATCAACATAACGAGGAATATTTAGATTGTAATCATTATCAGCCACTTCCTGCAATGTCGCTTTATGACTGAATTTTTCAGTTATCGTACGGTTTTGGTAAGTCTCAACAATTTTATTGATATGAGCATTAAGCAATACATTTTGATTTTTCTGTTTTTCAAACTCTTTGCTGGCATCGACAAATAAAATGTCTTCATCAGCTTCACGGCATTTCTTAAAGACTAAAATGCAGGTAGGAATACTTGTTCCAAAGAAAATGTTAGAAGGCAAACCAATCACGGCATCCAGATAATTCTTTTCTTTAATCAGATATTTTCTAATCACCAATTCGGCTGCACCACGGAACAGAACGCCGTGAGGCATTACGACAGCCATAATTCCGTTTTCATCCAGATGATGAATCATATGCTGGATAAAAGCAAAATCTGCTTTTGAAGATGGTGCTAATTTTCCATACTGTGAAAATCTTTCATCCAAAAGATGAAGCTCATTGGCACTCCATTTTGCAGAGAAAGGTGGATTGGCGACAATTGCATCAAATGTTTTATCTAAATGCTGAGGTTTTTCAAGCGTATCTTCCTGACGGATATCAAAATTGCTGTAATTGACCCCGTGAAGAATCATATTCATTCTCGCTAAGTTGTACGTCGTACGATTCATTTCCTGACCGTAAAAATCACTTACTTTTGCTTCACGCGCAACCCGCAAAAGCAACGAACCACTTCCGCAGGTCGGGTCGTATACAGATTTTAAATGTGCTTTTCTGCTGGTTACAATTCTCGCCAATATAGAGGAAACCTGTTGCGGAGTATAGAATTCCCCCGCCTTCTTCCCTGCTCCACTGGCAAATTGGGCAATCAGATATTCATAAGCATCTCCTAAAACATCGGCATTGGTATCTGATAAATTGAAATCAATATCATCCAAATGATACAGCACTTTGGAGATTAAAGTATTTTTCTCGTCTTCTGTCCTTCCTAATTTTGCCGAAGTCAGATCCAAATCATCGAAAAGCCCTTCAAAATCATCTTCACTGTTTGTCCCTAATGTGGATTGCTCAATATTATTAAGGATTTTTGTAAGTTCAGCCAGAATAAAATTAGATTTCCCTTCCTGCTTCTGATGTCCTTTTTTGGCAATATTACTGAAAAGTTCCGAAGGTTTCAGGAAATACCCTAAGTCTTCAACGACTTCTTCATAAATGGCTTCTACAATTTCTTTTCCTTCTTCAGTATTTTCATCAACATCATTGTAATCAACATCTTCACCCGAATCTAATAAAATTTTGTTAGCCGTAAAATGTATTTTCTCTGAAAGATATTTATAGAAAATAAATCCTAAGATATAATCACGGAATTCATCCGCATCCATTTTACCTCTTAAAGTATTCGCTATATTCCAAAGTTGCTGCTGCAACTGACGTTTCTGTTCTTCTGACATTTATAATCCTTAATTAAAATTCTTGGTTATTTGATATTTCGCCAAATATAACCAAAAAACCAAACGCGACCACTACGGAAAACCGTATTAGCATAAAAAAATTCACCCTTTCGAGTGAATTTTTTTTAGTTTAAATCATCTGAATTTGTCCGAGATAGAAACTCGTGGATGCTGAAGTCTGCATTTCGTTGCTGATGAAGGCATACACTTCCATCGCTTTACCGTTGCAGTCAGACGGAAGCGTGATATTTACACTGAGATCCGGACGCAACGCCACCGATTCAAAAATTTCAAATCTGCCGAGTTCTTCACCATAACAGACGATGCTGATGCTGTCGGTTGTAGAAGCATTTCCCTGTAGAGAATTGTCTTCCCAACTCAGGCTGATCTGGTTGCCGGACTGCGCTGAAGCGGTCACATTCTGAAAACCGGTAAGATCACCTTTGGTAATCAGAATTTTGTTGTACACCAGAGAAGGAACATCTGCTGTTACTTGTACCGCTTCATTAATGGTATACGAAGCCGCCATATTGACTCTCGATTTAGAACCACTCCCCGACCCGAAATATCTCGACTGGATATTTCTGAGCGGCTGCAGAAAACTTATCACCAGTTTGAATTTGTTCTGCTGTAAAAGCTGTTTTTCGCTCGGCGGTCTGCTGCTGGGTTTCGGGATGCTTCGGATAATGTCCTGACCGCGCCAGTTGGCTCCTACGATGGTTCCAACTTTTCCTGAAAATCCTCCAAGGATTCCTTTTGTTATTCTTGCCATTTTTTTCTGTTTTTTATGATTAGTGACACGAAGGTAGCACAGAAAATGGTTTTTTAAACCAGTCTGAACAGGTTTGGCTGTATTTGGCTTTGAATGACTTATTTTTTCTGGCTTAGTCGTGGTTGTTTCGGGTGTTCTTCGGGAATTACTCAGGTATTCTTCGGAAAAAACATCCTTTTTCCGAAGGTGGATTAGTTGATAGTGGAAACTTAAAAGGATTTATGGTAACACTATGTCGCTAATTTTTTTAAAATTCTTAAGAATGTCTGAGTAAGCAAGGGCGTTCCACTCGACAAATGAGCAGCGTATGGATGTATTTTAGAAATCATTTGATGGCTTCAGAATAAATTCCTAATACGGTTGTTTCGAATAAGAATTGTAATCCTCAACTTATGATTGTTCTGATCTATATTTCTTAGTCGGATGAACGAAAAATGTTTAATTTATTGGAATTGTATGATACAGCCTCAATAGAATTTAGGCTGTATTATATACCGGTTGAACCTCCTGCTAAATTATTATTTAGAGTGATTTTTTGATCTTTCAGTGAAAAATGATTTTGGATAGTATATTTTCCCTCCGATCTTGATATGCGGTATCTCACCTGATTTTCTCAACCGCTGCAAAGTGCGGTCACTGATCTTGAGCAGCTGCTTTACATCTGCGCTGTCATAATATTCAGGGTGAGTATGATTAGTTTTGTGATTGAGATTGAGCAGTTCTGAAAGTATAAGAAGCACCATATCTTTAAACTGCTCATCCGTGAGCTGGCTGGCTGATTTTATTTTCATCATTGTAAAGCATTTTTAAACAAAGTATTTCTATGTCATATCAAAGTGTTTTGATCCTTTAACGATAAGTGATACCTATTTATTATTTTTATTGCTTTAAAAACAGTTTTGACTCGCTATTTTTATTTATTGCTGAATCTTTTCAGTTGTTTTAATTTTCTGATTTTATATTTATCACGTAACACAAGAGCTTATTTTGTGAATCAGTCAATTGTGAATTGATCGGCTAGGCTCTGAATTGCTTTGGCTTCGCCGAATCGCCAACGCTAATTGCCAAGCTAGATTTCATTTTTGAGTATCTTTGAGATATGACACAACGGGCGGGTCTTCTACATGGCAGATTAGCGCGTTGTGAATTGCTTTCATTTTTGAGTATCTTTGAGATATGACACAACGGGTTGAAATTCTTCTTGAAGTTAAAAATTGTTGTGAATTGCTTTCATTTTTGAGTATCTTTGAGATATGACACAACTCTTTATGTTTTTGTTTCTTGAAGCCTTATGTTGTGAATTGCTTTCATTTTTGAGTATCTTTGAGATATGACACAACAACTTCAAAAAAATTTGAATTATATACGTTGTTGTGAATTGCTTTCATTTTTGAGTATCTTTGAGATATGACACAACTAAGCTTTCACGATTAGAATTACAAGAAGCGTTGTGAATTGCTTTCATTTTTGAGTATCTTTGAGATATGACACAACACTTGATGATTAGTGGTTTTAACTTTCCTCGTTGTGAATTGCTTTCATTTTTGAGTATCTTTGAGATATGACACAACCGACCGAAGAAACAAACATTACAGAATTTAGTTGTGAATTGCTTTCATTTTTGAGTATCTTTGAGATATGACACAACTGCTAACCTTGTGCCTGTGCCATCGGTTACGTTGTGAATTGCTTTCATTTTTGAGTATCTTTGAGATATGACACAACTGCAAACTTTTTAAAGATTGAGGCTTTCTGGTTGTGAATTGCTTTCATTTTTGAGTATCTTTGAGATATGACACAACTCAAGTTTAAGGAGTTTGAGTTGCATACCGTTGTGAATTGCTTTCATTTTTGAGTATCTTTGAGATATGACACAACCTCAAAATTTAACCCACTGAATTACAGTGGGTTTATTTTGTTTGCAGGATTTAAAATTCAGAATAATTCGAGCTGTTGGAAGGTCGGTGGAGGTTCTTCTTTATTTCTGGCAAAAAAGATTTCGATGTCTCCAAACTGTTTATCGGTAATGCACATAATGGCTACTTTCCCGGCTTTCGGAAGCATAAATTTTACTCTTTTGATGTGTACTTCTGCATTTTCGCGGCTCGGACAGTGACGCACATACATCGAAAACTGGAATAACGTAAACCCATCATCAATCAAAGCCTTCCGAAAACGGTTTGCATCTTTCATATTCGCTTTCGTTTCGGTCGGGAGGTCATATAATACTAAAACCCACATAATTCGGTATGCATTAAACCTTTCGGCGTTCATTTTTGGTGACTATTGTTTGTTTATCGTAATGGTCGCAGCCCGACCTGAGTGGAGCTCTTTTTGCAGATTTTAACGTTGGAAAAATGCGGTGGGAAATCTGCAAAAAAGCGGGAACCCTTCGACTCCGCTCAGGATAAACTACAGGCGGATAAAGCTGCCATAAAAAAATTACATCAATTCCGGATAGGAAATCAGTCGCTTTTCTCCTGTGTAACATTTGTAAAGCGACGAAGCCGTTGTTTTTACTGCAACCAGCAACGGTCTTGTTTTATCATCAATACGCACATCTTTGGTCGCAATCTGGAGAATATGCGCTTTAAATTCTTTCGTCAGTTCTTCAGTATTCGGATGAACTTTCAGCCACTGCATCACGAGTAGATCAACAAACGGACGGTAAGGTTCCATTAAATCATCGGCAAGGCAATACGGATTGTATTTATTTTTATGAAAAATACCGAGAACAGGCAACAGTCCGGTTTCTACGATGGCTCTTGCGACAACGCTTCTGAGTACGGCATATCCAAAATTGAAAAACTGATTGGGTGAATCTCCGAAACGCTGTCTCAAAAAGTCCAGACTAATGAGGTATTTCCAGTAATGCTGCGCCGCAATCCCTTCCATATTCGTAACGTCGCCGGATTTTACATTTCTCTGATATTCAATCATCGGTTCATAGTAATTCCCCAGTTTCATAAGAACATTTTTCTGATTTTCGATCTTGCATTCCACCGTCTGTTTCCAAAGCTGCTTTTTCAGCGGTTCACTGGCTTCCAGTTGATCTTTTACACGATCGGAATGTTCGGTATGGCCATATAGCGGAAGCATTATTCCGTGTGGCAAATGATGTGCGTCACAACTTACGACCACAACATTATTTCCCATCATTTTCTGAATCAGATGATGAGAAATAGTAATCTGGTAATGATCCAGCATCAACAATCCCAAATCTTCCACAGGAACACTCCCCTTTTCCGTTTTGGTTTCCGGACATAGGATTTTCATCTGCTCGTCTTTGAGCTTAAGATAGGCAGGATTGCCGATGTAGATGGAGCGGGTGATCATATCTTAAACTTTAATATTCTCCTATTTGAACAATTTTGCCTAAATGGTTAAGCCTTACTTTTACAATAGATCTCAAATTATTAGAGCTTTGAATTACTTTATATGACGTACCTCTTAACACAGAGTTTACATCTACACTTGTTTCTAAATGATGTCTAAACCAAAATCCAGAAAGCAATGATCCGAACTTTTGCACTCTAAAAAGATTTCTAGAAATCAAACTCAGATTTTTATCATCAAATAAATCTGCTTCTTTCGGATCAAAATCTTCTGATGGAAATAAAAACATTTCATTCTGTTTCATTGTAAATAAGAATTTCCAACCTAACTCAGAATTATATTCTTTGTCAATAATTGGTAAATTCTGATTTACTCTTTCAACAGCTTCATAAAAACTCACAACTTTCTCCTGTAGGTTTCCATTTTCATCTTCATAAATTGCAACGTGATGATTATTTCCTGTACTTACGAAATCTACGGCTATCCTTTGACCATTTTCATCTAAAATTTCTCTTCCTAAATGATCTTTTTTGTAATGTAAAACTTCGGCATTATTTATTCCTGTAATAGTAACGGTCTTTATTGAAATTCCTTTTGATTTGTTAAACCAGATCGGATTCTTTTCCAAATCTGAAAAGGCTTCTTTAGAGTTGCCGTTATATTCTTTTAACCTTTCGGTTAGAATATCACGAACTCCTTTATCAATAACTTTTTCAATATTTTTAAAATCTTTAAAATTATCCGGATTAACAACTTTTCTGATGGTATAACCTGTTTCATACCAAGCTAAAGTTACGGTTTCAGGTAATTGTTCCGTTTTTTCAGCATTAAGAAATATTGGATTTTTAGAAATAACATTTTTTCCGGTGAATGCTTTTTTAGAATCTTCGTCAAACTCCTGTAATCTTTTTAGTAGAGCATTTCTATATTTTTCATTTTGAACTTTTTGAATCATTTCTAAATCAAATTTTCCAGATATTTTTTCTTCTTTTGTTTTAAGAAATTTCGAACTTCCGTAAATTGTTTCTTTATGAAGCTGTCCTCTAGGAGTCAATTCTGTTTTTGCAATTATACTTCCTTTTTTCTTAATTTTATTAATGTTTTTGGTAACTACTTTATTTTTAGCTTTATGAGAAATCAGAACTTCCTCCAATTGTTTTTTGGCTTCAATACGGAAATTTTTAATCGGTAATTTGAATCTTCTTTCTTTTGATCCGTTTTTCTTTTCTACAATTTCTGTAATGCTATTTTCAATATTTGTAATTATTTTATGTTCTTTATGAGCTTCATTTTTTCTTGCATTCAAATAATTCAGATATTGGATGTGACTGTGGGTAGTAAAAGCAACCGTTAAAGCATCCATTGCGTGATGACGATGGTCATTTCTCTTCGTCCAATCAATGATTCTTTCTTTTTCCTCTCCTTTGGAATTTGTAATTAATTCCGTTAAACCTAATTTTCTGTACTTTTCGAGATTAAGTTCTTTCATTGTATTAACAAGATTCCAGTCTTCCCGAAGTTTATCGGTAATTCTTCCCGAAGTAGAAACAACAGCATTGGTTATCCCAAAAAGTATTTCTTTAGCTTTTTTGGCGATGTATTGAGTATTACGTAAATCTCTTTCGATAAAACCATCTCCTATTTCAATGCCTTTTTTCTGAAGTTTTTCATATTTTGCTTTGGTTATAAAACCTTTATCATAAAGATCTTTTATGACATTAAGAAATTTCTCTAATTTTTCTTTTCCTTCATTCTCAAGATAATCGAAAGCCGTAAAATTTCCTTTTTTAAGATTAGCACTTCTCGGAACTAAGACTTTATTGGAGAAACTATCATCAAAGAATCGGGACTGAGGAATGATGTGATCAATATCGTACTTATCTGTAAATAAATTTTCTCTTTCAATTTTTACATCTGTATACAGATCTTTAAAGCCGTTATTTGCCAATTCCAAGTATAATTTATAACGGATAATATCATTTCTTGAAGGACTTTTTATGCCAAATTCTCTTTGCAAAATTTCTGCATATTTCTGATGTTGTATAGTCGCTTTATTAATTTCAGAAGTCATCGTAGCACGTTCTTCCGCATTAAGTTTGAGTTCTCGCGATAACTCAATTCTTACTTCATCAGGTTTTCCATATTCCTTTGAAACTTCATTGACAAGATTGATCATTTGATTCAAAATCTTTTCAACTACTGGATTTCGTAAAGAATTTTTAGGAAGAATATCCAATTGTTCTTTCAAAATCCGGTTCTCCAATTGCTCTTTGGTCAAAGAATTTTTAGAATGATTGTAACCTGCATAATTACAAGCTACGCTGTATTTATGCTCTTTAATGTAAGGATAAATCTTTCGCATTCCCTTAGAGCTCAAACTTCCATAATCCTGAGAAAAACCAATTTCAGCTAATATTTTGGAATGTTCTCTTTTGAAACCAAATTTTTTTGCCAACAATTCATACAATTTTTCGTTTCCGGAAGGGGAATCATCGCCTTCATAAGAATACAGTAAATGCCACAGTTGATAAGAAGCCTGTTTTTCAAAATCAGTTCCTTCCAATTCCGGATTAAAATCCAGAATAGAAGTACCAATTCCTAATCCTGAAAACTTTTCTCTGACAAATAATTTTATAATTTCTGCAGAAGCATTTACTTTAGAAACTTTAATTTCGTCATCAATGGTCAATTTAAATTCTTTTGGGAATTCTATTCCTTCACTGGCAATAATCTTTAGAAAAGCAGTATATAAATTTTCATTAGTATAATTTCCTTCAATATCTTTGAAATTAGTTTTCCATTCTTTTCCTGAATAACCAACAAGATCTAAAACATCTTTTGCAGAAAGCTTTCCTTTGATATTCACCTCATCAAAAATAGATTGCTTGAAATCTAAATCTACTGGGAATATTTCCTTTGTATCTAAATTTTGAAATTGTAAATTATTCAGAACCTGCCAGATTTTAAATTCCTGAAACAAAGGAGAAGATTTTGGTGCCACTTTTAGCCCAACAGTTTTCTTTTTTTTTTTTTCCATTTTCTATAATTTCAATTTCTCGGTTTTCAAACTCACAGATACTGATTAAACCTTTCTGTGATTTGAGCTTCCTCTGATAGAAAATGATAATATCCCGAATTTCTTCCTTTAATTCTTTCGTTAGTTGTTTATAATATTTTGATTGAGTTTCCCATATCTTCTCAAATTCATCCAAGTAATCCTGTCTGTAGAAAACCTGATTTTTAAACTTTGTATGAGGGTTTTCTTTCAACTGCTGAAATAAATATTCTCCGACCGTTTGATTATGAAAATAAAGCTCTTTACTTCGATCACTAATCGCCCCTAAATAACCGCTAGAATTATTCAGATTGCTGTTAATTTCCTGAAATACAACAGCGAGACTTTCAAAATCCAATTGCTTTTTTACCGCTTCGCTTCTCCAAAAGTATTTTTCAACTTTCTTCTCCTGCATTGTTCCGGTTTGTTTAATCCCAACTAGAGAAAATGGCTCTTTCATAATTGCCCAAGTTGCATTTTTATTTTTGCCTTGTAATTCTTTATAAAGGTCATCGGTTAAGATTTCTGAATAATATTGCTTCTGAAAATTCCATACTTTATCAAATTCAGCCTGTAAATCTGAACGGTAAAAATCTGGCAACTGTTTTTTTCCCTGCTGTAAAAGTTGAAATGAATATTCTCCGGGTGTTATATTCTCTTCATACAATTTTTTGGCAACAGCCATTCCGTCTATAATCTGTCCTTCCTCTTCATTTTTAGCTTTACGGCTGCTTTTATATCCTCTTTTTTTATTGATAAGAAGCAAAACTCTGGCAAATTCTGAAAGTTCTATTTTTTCTCTTGCTGCCTTTGCTCTTAATTCCTGAGTCTGAAATGTTGAATTTTCGCCAACTTCGGCAAGTAAGTCAGATTCTTTAAGAATATTATTTTTCTTTAAAACATCAATAAGATTGGCTCTTCTTAACTTAAACCGTTGAAGATTTCTTCTCGCACTTCTGGCTAAAGTTCTTCCTGCATTGGTTGTAATTGGCTTTCCTTTTTCAAAATTTAATTGTTCATCAACGGTTAATGGATTTACACGAACTCCCAGCTTTACTATTTTATTATTTTCAGGATTTTTAGTATCTTCCTGAACATAAGCCCAGCCAATTGAAGAAACTCCCAAGTCTAGTCCAAGTATATTTTTAGTCATAATTATTGAGTTTTTGAAATTGCATAAAAGTAAAAAGAATATTTTTTATTAAAATACGGAAAACCGTAAACAAGATAAAAAATTATTTTTCTAAATTTGTATCCGAAAGCAATTCACAATAAGGATTATTCCGTTGTGAAAACATTTAAGGCGGGGCAACTCGCCTTCTTTTATTGAATACTAAGCAATTCTTAATTAGCACGGTTTTTTGAAGGCTTCAGTATAGCCGGTATCTTTGTTACCCTTTTCGCTTTATTTAAAATAAAATACTCTATTTCTCTATTGAAAGATAAAATGTATTTTTGTGGGATTAAAAAAACACAACAGTTTATGAATTTTAGTATTTCAAGAAAAATCAGTCTCGGTGTTCTTATGGCAACTGCCAATTTCTGTTTTGCCCAGGATAAAGCTGAAGCCGCCCTGAAGAAATTTGAAGAAAATTATCCACAGGAAAAAATACATCTTCTATTAAGTAAAAACAGTTTTGTCGCCGGTGAAAATCTGTGGTTTACTTCTTTCGTTTTTGAAGGATACAGTCCATCCACAATTTCCACAAGCATTTTTATTGAGTTATACGATCAGAACAAAAAGTTAATCAGCAAAAAGCTATATCCCCTGATCAAAGGTAAAGGCAGCGGAAGCATCACATTACCGGAAGATCTGAAAGAAGATGTATATTATCTAAGAGCCTATACTACCTGGATGGGTAATTTTAGCGATGATTTTAATGAAATACAGCCAATTTTGGTCTATAATCCATCTTCGCCGGAAAAACTTGTTAAAGACACCATATCACCATGGACTGGTGAAGTTTTTCCTGAAAGCGGAACGTTTATTGACGGTATTCAGACCAAATTTGCTGTAAGATTGAAGTCTAAAGGTGAAACTCCGTCAGAATGGGAAGGATATGTAACCGAATCTTCAAATCCCGATAAGAAAATTGTGAGTTTCAAAGGATTCGACCAAAATGTAGGATCGTTTAGTTTCATACCACAATCAGGAAAAGTTTATCAGGTAAATATATCAGACACAAGTGGAAAAAAACAGATAATCAGCCTACCTCAGGTAGCTTCTTCGGGCATTAATCTGCAGGTAAAGAGCGACAATGATGCTATAAAATTTACCCTTAAATCTAAAAATATTACCGCTGATTCTCAATTTAAAGTTTTAGGTACAATAAACAATCAGCTTGTATACAAAGCTAAAATCAGTAAAATATCAGATCTGGAATATTCAATCCCTACTAATCAATTGATCAATGGCATTCTGAATCTTACAGTATTTGACGATAAGGAAAGCATTGTTGCCCAAAGACTTTGTTTCGTACAACCGCAAATTTTGAAAATCAATAAGCCCTCTTTAAAAAATATTACGCTCAGTACCAAAACAAGAGACAGCAATTCTTTTAATATTGATCAGAATAAAGCAATTGACTCTTATACTATTGCTGTTATGGATGGTGAGGCAGAAAATAATGAATCAGAAGAAAGTCTTCCTTCTAAATTATGGCTTACGGGTGATCTTACTTCAAAGATTTACAAACCTTCACAATATTTTACTTCTGACCGAAATTTTGAAGCTTTAGATGCTTTGCTCATCACTGAAAAGTGGAACCGCTTTAGCTGGCAAACAATCATAGCGGGGAATTTCCCATTTATCAAATATAAACCTGAAATGTATCTTTCCTATAAAGGAAAAGCTATGCAGCTGGGAAAACCTGCTTCAGAAGCAGAAATAAACCTTATATTTAAAATGCCGAATCAGGGGATAAAATATAATGTTGTTACCACCAATAAAGATGGTCTGTTTACCTTGAACGGTTTGATTTTTGAAGAGGACATGAAATTTTCTTATCAGCTGAATAGTGAAAAAGCTACAAAAAACGCAGTACAGGTTTATTTTCAGCCAAACTTTTCATTTCTGCCACTGAACATAAACCTTCCAAAAACACAATATCAGCTGGTACCCCGTAATAAAGGTGATAAAATTTCTCAAGAGATAGAAAGAGCTATTGTTAACAAAAGCAGTACAGCAGAGATTAATGAAAAAGTAACATTAATTGAGGAAGTTACTATAAAAGCTCAAAAGAAAGATCTTACAAAAAAACTTAATAGTGAACTCAGCAGTCCGTTATTTAAAAGTAATAATGAGGTGGTTTTTGATTTTGTAAATGATAATATGGGAGCACAGGCTTCTTTTAATATATTACAATGGTTACAGGGACGGGTTGCCGGCTTGCAGATTCAAATGCAGGGAGGAAATTATACTGCCAGTTTCAGAGGGAGTCCTATTGCATTTTTTCTTGATGAAATGAGAATGGATGCATCACAGATATCCACCATTCCGGTTCCTTCTATTGCGATGATAAAAGTTATCCGTGGAAGTTTTGCAGGAAACTTTGGAGGCGGAGACGGAGCTATTGCAATTTATACCAAACGCGGCGGTACCACGGGAGCAACCATAGATCCTACTCTGCCATCTACACTAACTGAAATCAAACTTACCGGCTACGATAAAGAAGTGCCTTTTATCAATAATATTTACGAGGATGAACGTCTTAGGAACATTGCTCAGGATAAAAGAGATGTTCTTTACTGGAATCCGTATGTGGAAAGTAAACCGTCTGAGTCAACTGTTATCCAATGGTATAATAACGATGATGCAAAAAAGTTTAAAGTAATTATTATTGGCTTTGATGAAAATAATGATCTTCTGTATTATAATAAAGTGCTTGATCAGAGTAAATAATTACTCGAAAAGCATGTGTAACTTAATTTAATAAAGTATAAAACCGCCAATCTTTTGAAAGGCGGTTTTTTGCTTATATAATTAAGAGTATCCTTATATTATTCCAGTTCGGCAAGATATTTTTCGGCATCCATTGCTGCCATACAGCCGCTTCCGGCTGCCGTAATTGCCTGTCTGTAGATGTGATCCTGTACATCTCCTGCTGCAAATACTCCCGGAAGATTGGTTCTTGTAGAGCCTTTTTCGGTGATGATATATCCGTTTTCATCCAAATCAACCTGACCAACAAATACATCGGTATTCGGTTTGTGGCCGATAGCAATAAAAATTCCTTCTACATCAACAGTAGACTTTTCCTGTGTCTGATTATTGATAATCACTGCTTTTTCTACCAGATTATTGGCGCCTTCTATTCCTATCAGTTCATGATGGAATTTCACTTCAATATTCGGAGTATTTTCCACTCTGTGAATCATTGCTTTAGAGGCTCTGAAGACATCTTTTCTTACAAGCATAGTCACTTTTCTGCATAATTTCGCAAGATAAGTGGCTTCCTCTGCGGCAGTATCACCTGCTCCCACTACTACAACATCTTTTCCTTTATAAAAGAAACCGTCACAGGTTGCACAAGCTGAAACTCCTCCTCCTGCGTATTTTTTTTCATCATCAAGACCTAGATATTTTGCTGTAGCTCCGGTAGAAATAATAACCGTTTTTGCAAAAATCTCTTTATTTCCTGCATACAACTTGTGAACTCCGCCGATTTCACGGGAGAATTCGGCTTTTGTAATCAGTTCGTAATGTACTTTTGTGTCAAATCTTTCCGCCTGTTTCTGAAGATCCATCATCATTTCAGGACCGGTAATTCCTGCAGGATATCCCGGAAAATTATCCACCTCAGTAGTGGTAGTCAATTGTCCACCGGGCTCAAGACCTGTGTATAATTCGGGTTTCAGGTCTGCTCTTGCGGCATAAATTGCTGCGGTAAAACCAGAAGGTCCGGATCCTACTATTATACAATCTAAAATATTTTGCTCCATAATCTGTTTATCAATAATTTTAAAAATTTCGGATGCTAAGTTCGTAAATTTTACTTTCTAATTAAATTTATTTTGATGATAGTTGTCAATATCTGATATGCGAATGGTCGATTTTAAAGTTAATGAATGAATTGTGAATTTTCATTTGAAGAAATGTCAAAATGAAAGAATTAACTATTCACTATTCATTTTCACACTTTCATCTTAATTTTATCCACATTAATGATTTTGTACACTAACTCTTTAATAAGTTCAGCTTCAGTCATATTAACTGCTCCAAGTCCTTTTCCTTTCATATCAAACTCCCGTAAAATAGAAATAACTCTGGTAGAATGCTTTAGCGGATATAATCTGGCTGCTTCGGCATAATCTTTAATAAAATAAGGATTGATTCCCATTTGAGAAGCTATAACCTGCGGAGGCTGTCCTGCCATAGTATTGTAGATAATTATATTGGAAAAATAGCTGTATAAACTCGCCAGCATCATCACAAACGGATTGTTTTTCGGATTTTTACCCATAAAATGAGCAATCTTAAAGGCTGCATTGGCATTTTTTGTTCCTAAAGCTTTCTGTAATTCAAAAACATTAAATTCTTTGCTGATTCCGATGTGATTTTCTACCACCGTTCCGTCTAAAATATCCCCTTGCTTAAGGATGATTTTAAGCTTATTCAGTTCATTGGCAATTCTGGAAAGATCATTACCAAGATATTCTGCAAGAAGATGCGAAATATTGGGAGCCGTTTTAATGCTCAGTTTAATGCATTCGTCTGCAATCCATTTCGGGAGATGATTTTCTTTTACAGATTCACTCAGAAACAATGTTCCGGATTTTTCAAGAAGCTTGGTAACCTTTTTACGGCTGTCCAGCTTTTTATGTTTATGGGCAAAAACTAAAACAGTAGAAGGAACTGCGTTCTGAATATACGCTTCCAATGCATTGCTTTCATTTTCGGTAAATTTCAGATCCTGAGCTTCTTTTACGATGATAACCTGCTTATCACCCATCATCGGAAACTGCCTTGCCAGTGAAAGAACTTCCTGATATGTGGTATCTTTTCCGTAAACAACAGTTTGGTTGAAAGCTTTTTCGTCTTCTTCCAGAAAATCATTTTCCAGAGCTTTTACGGCAAGATCAATAAAGTAAGGTTCTTCTCCATGAAAAAAATAAATCGGCAGAACTTCTTTATTTTTAATATTTTTGAGGATTAAATCTAATTCTTTCATCTTTTACTAATGGAACTTCCCAAACTGAATTTTCAGGAAACTTTTGATTTTAAATTCAAGAAAGACAAAGATAAGTTTTTTATCTATGATCTGGTGCGCAAAACTTATCTTTTGCTTACTCCTGAAGAATGGGTACGACAGCATTGGGTTCACTATTATCTTACGGTAAAAGCTTACTCTGCTTCTGCTTTGATTACGGAAAAAAAGATCTTGCTGAATGGCTTAACGAAACGAATAGATCTTCTGATTACCGAAAAAACAGAACCTAAAATTTTGATCGAATGCAAAGCACCTCAGATTAAACTGACTGAAAAAACCTTTGAGCAAACTGCAAGATACAACTCTGTTATCGGAGCTTCAGAAATTGTTCTTACAAACGGATTACAGCATATTCATGCATATTATGAAAACGGCGAGTATCTTTTTATAAAGCCTAGATGAAATCTCAAAGAAATGTTTTTTTAAAATTTTGAGTACGATTTTTGCTTGTTCATTCACCGAAATTAAATAGCCCCAATTGGAGCGGCATCCTTTTTTGAGCGAACGAAGCAAAGCGGAGTTCGTTTAAAAAAGATACAGCGGAAAGCGGGAAAAAGCTCCTGAAAATAATGAACCTGAAATACAGTCATCAAAATTTCAGGAGCTGTAATGAAAAGATTGACATCAACAAAATAACAAAATATGATACGCACAATTTTACTATCTGCATTTATGATGACATCAGGAAGTGTTTTGAGTCAGAATCTTAAAAATGTTTCTTACCAGGATGGTTCGCAAAAGCTGAACGGAATGATTACTGCAAATGCAGGGAAAAAACTTCCAGGAGTATTGATTCTCCCCGCCTGGAAAGGGATTGACGATGAAGCCAAAACAGCGGCTGCAGATCTGGAAAAACAAGGTTATATTGCTTTCATTGCTGATATTTACGGTGAAGGAAATATTCCGACGGATAATGCATCGGCAGCAAAAAGTTCAGGCTATTACAAGAAGAATTTTAACGATTATCAGAAAAGAATTGCATTAGCTTTGGAACAGCTGAAGAAAAATGGTGCAGTTCCTGAAAAAATTGCAGTAATTGGCTATTGTTTCGGAGGAACAGGCGCTTTGGAGTCTGCAAGAGGACAGCTTCCCGTAGCCGGTGTGATCTCTATTCATGGAAGTATCGGAAAAGACCCATCCAGAGAAAACAGGGAGATTCTGACAAAAGTTCTGGTTGAAAATCCTGCGGAAGACCAAAGCGTTACCAAAGAAGATTATGATAATCTCGTAAAAGAAATGAAAGCCGGAAAAGCAGATTGGCAGATCATTACGTATGCTAATTCAAAACATACTTTTACAGACCCGAAATCTCCTGATTATAATCCTGTAATGGCAAAAAGAGCATGGAATCATACACTTTTATTTCTGAAAGAAATCCTTAAGTAATAAAACAACTATACAATATAACAAAGTAGAAATCTAACAGTGTAACAATAGAAAATAATTGCTGCACTGTTATATTATTTTACATCAATCTACTCCTTCATCTTCCCGGTTTACTTTTTCCATAGAAAATGCAGGAAGGCAGATAGCAATATACTCGCATTCTTCCGGAAAAGGATTGCTGTAACGTATTCTTGCTCCTTTTTCGATCATAATACTTTGTCCTTTTTCTAAAACTACTATTTCGCCGTCGATTTCAAATTGTTTTTTCCCGGAGATGATAAGTGTAAATTCATCGAATTCAGGAGTTTGGTGCGGTTCGCTCCAATTGGGAGGCGCAATCATGTGCGCAATAGAAATATTGGGATTTTCTGTTGAGTTTCCCCAATGTTCCTGAATAAGCTTACCATCGTTGGTGGGAACTACAAAGGGTGATTTCTGGATTTTATATTTTTTCATATATAAATATTTTTAAAAACTAAATATTATGATGACAGATTCAAGGTTCAAAAAATCCCCTCGTTGTAAAGGGGATCTGTATTGTTTATAGCATTATCCTTTAGATTTTGCCGCCTCAGATTCAATTTTTTTAATCTCTTTCAGCTTTTCTGCAATTTTGGTTACCGCATCTGGTTTGGCCGGTCTTAAAGGAATCTCAGCTTGAGCCATATCCCATTTAATGACAAGATTTCCAGAGTTTTCATCAGTAGGATTTAAAGTAATTTCAAACCATTCCTGTTTGTCTGCCAATGTATTTACCGGAACCGTAACATCTACCACATCCTGTTTTGGATCATACGTATAAGCTCCCCATTGCTGGAAGTCTTTGTTTAAGATTACTTTCCATTCTTTTTCAGTTGGGACGATAAATAATCCATACGTTCCTGCCTGAACTGTTTTACCACCAAAATTAACCGACTGCCCGAAAGTGATCTTTGTAGATGAGTTGGCTCCTGCTCTCCAAACCTGACCATAAGGAACGAGCTCACCAAATATTTTTCTTCCCTTTACTCCCGGTCTTCCGTAATCTACGGTAATTTTAGACATCGAAAACTGCTGCTCAACTTTTTGTCGCGGGCTTGCTGCCGGTACAGAATAATCCTGTGCAAAAGCCATGGCAGAAGCTGATATACAAACTGCAAATAATAATTTTTTCACTTTTTAAAATTTGCTTAAAAATACAAAATCAAGTTCATAAATAGCTTTTTGGTTTTGATAAAATTTGTTAAATTTCTAGAATTCTTTTTGCCTGTTCGATATGTCTCAGATTATGATAAATGACAAAGCGGAAGGTATCTCCCAGTTTCAGCCTTATAAAACTTGAAATGCTGATTCTGGTTTTTATTGTATTTAAATTTACATTTTCAGCATCATTTAAAAGTTCTGTCATCTGTTTTTGCTGGGCAATAAACTCGTTTAGCACTTTTCTATCCAGATTGCTGTGAATAGGATTCATACTTTTGAAAGTTTTCATTTTATTGAGTTTCTGCTTCGGCAGCATTGATTTAGCAAAATAATTTCCCAAGATTCCGGAACTGAAAACCTCTGTAAATCTGGTATCAGAATTCTGAATGCTGTTTCTTATTTCAGGCAGGTAAAATCTTCCGTACAAATTAAGATGTTCCAGACACTCCAAAATACTCCAGCTCTTTTCTGAAAGCCTGAAATTGAGTTTCTCATCAGGTTGACTGAGAAGTTTTTCAGCAAAATTCAGATTATCCTGCGTAATACTTTTCAGGTCATCAATCAATTGTCGTGTATTCATTTTCATGTCAATTTTATGGCAAAGATCCGGCTTTGAGAAATGATAAATATTGATCGGAATCAAGATTTTTTGAGCCTTGAAAGAGTTTCAGGTGACATTCTGAGATAATTGGCAATATATTTATCCGGGATTTGCTGAAAAAGCTGCGGACTTCTTTTCAGTACCCTTTCATAGCGTTCTTTTGGAGAGCTGATGAGCAGGTCTTTTTCTCTTTCAATTTGTTGCAGGACAAGATCTTCCAGAATTACAATCCACAATTTCAGGTTTTCTCCTGAAGACTGAATAAAGTCGTAGAAGTCTTTTTTTCCGGCAATGAGGACTTCGGTTTTTTTGATTGCCTGAATGCAAAAATCAGAAGGATTTCCAGACAGGAATGAGTCTAAAGATACAATGATATTTCCTTCATAGCCAAAACGGATGATACGCTCTTCGTTCTGATCATTTATAAAAATTCTGACACTCCCTTTTTCAATAAAATAAATATTCGTGTCTTTTTCTCCGCTTAACTTCAAAAACTGATTACGCTTCACCGTTTTTTTAGTCTGAAAAATATGAGCGTCAAGAAGTGTTTTAATGATATTCATGGCTGTTGTAAATAAAATTAAACCTCATACATGAATTACGAGGTTTAAATATTGTTATTGATAAAATTATTCCGGCATCGCCTTCCATCTTTGGAGAACAGAGGTATAGAAATACATAAAGATAAATCCTCCGAGAAGTAGAATATAGCTTATTCCAAGTCCTAAATAATCAAATACCGTGACACAGGTTTTAGTCTGAGAAATATCATAGCTGTCATAAATCTCTACACCGCACATTGCTTTTTGATGCATATTGATAATTCCAAAAATCAAAAGAAGAAAGAGCACAAAACCATTCATAGAAATATTAACAAAAATAGAAGAAACCACTTTGCTTAAAGATTCTATTTTAAAAATCGGGATAAGAAGGATGACCAGTGAAACCAGCAGCAAAAAATATAAAACGAAAAACTCTTCTTTAAGCCCTGTAACTGCAGTGTACATTACGATGACCAACGTAATCGCCAAAACAAGTAATCCTGCGCTGATTACACTGAACAGAAGGGATTTAAGTCCTGTAATTCTGAAACTGAAAATAAAAGTTGAAAGAAAAAATGCAATCCAGATATAAATATGAACATTTTCTGAAAAGAAGTCTTCATTTTTTACCCTGTCTACATTTTCCAACAGCTCTTTCATATGATCTGTACAGTAATAATAATCGGTGACATTGTTTTTAAAATAATCCTGCGGAGAGACCTGATTATTAATTTCAGGATTAAATTGACGTATTTTCACACTGTCAGTCACAATATTTCCATATTCATCTATAGCATTAGAAACTGAATCAACTACAATATCAGAATCATAGTATTCATCATCTTCATTTATGCGAGGCTGATAGTCTTTAATGAAATACCGCACTTCAAAATCAGGATTTTGGGGAGTATAAATCATTTTTACCCAGCTTTTTGCCTCAAGATTATTTTTAACTCTATATTTTTTAGAAATGACAAGAAAATCTGTCAGTAATTTTTCCAGCTCAGCAGGATTTTTTCTGTCTAGAAGTTCTGCGGTTTTCTGGTTGATTATGGCTTTTTTGTTTTTTAAAGTATGATCAGGAGAGTCTTTGTTGTAATAATAATCGATCTCAATCGCTGAAACTCCATCATCATAAGCTTGAAAGTTATGGTCATACAGTATATTTGAGAAATTGTAATACGTAAGTCCTGTTGTTTTAATATAAGGAGAAACGTCCACTACCTCTTTTTTGAAATAAAAAATCTGAGATTTTTCTTTTGTGTCGGAATATGCAATAGGTGTTTTCAGTGAAGCTTCGGGTTCAGGAATGATAAATTCATTTTTTTTGTTTCTCTTGAATGAAGTTTTGGAATATACAGAGTTAAACTGATAAACCCTGTCATAATACACAAAATATTTTTTGTTTCTGTCAATATCATCAATATCCGTTTCACAATACAAATCGTTGAAAGGTTTGGGAAAAAGACGGTTTTCCAGCGTGTAACTTTCCAGATTTTGTGAAAGAAAAGGATGTACTCTGTTGATGATATCAATATTTTTCGACATTTCCTCGTCAGAATACTTCTGATTAATAAACAATCTGAAGCCAACCATATAGGAAAAGAAAAAAGTTGTACTTGCGAAAATGATGATAAAGTACTGTACAAACTGGACAAAAAGTTTACCCTTTGAGGACGGATAAAAATTTTTGAAAGCGTTGTTTTTAAACATCATGAGAAGCCAGCCTACAATCATCAGAATAGAGATAATAAGATGTATAAAGATAACTCCATCTGTATAATAATCATTTTTCACGCTGTATTTTTGCAGTGAAACAGGATCTATATGTGAAAGATAACCTATCACGAAAAACAGAATATGTACTGCTAAGCTTCCTAAAAGCATCCACACGATTCTGGTATTCCAGATTGTAGGATATTTTTCAAGCAGATATTGATTGAATTGATTTATTTTTTGCATTTTTTTAGATTAAGGAAGATTAACTCACGAAAAATCTTCTGGTAGAAGAAGAAATATTTCGGATATACACAATTTCTGCTCCGGCGTTTCCTAAGGCTTTCATCACCTCCGAAAACTTAGTTTCAGAAGGGAAATATGCTACAAAAATACCTCCGTTGAAGTTCAGTTTTTCAGGATTAAAATCTCTGAAAATTTCCAGCAGTTTTTCACGGGATTCCGGGGTGTCAATTTCGATGATCAGATGGGAATTTTCGGTATTCTGAAGTTCAGAATTATCTTTGTACTGCCCATTTTTCAGGAAAATGACTTTATCTGAAATCTTCTCCACCTCATACAGCTGCTGCGAACTGAGAATCAAAGCAATGGGATTATTTACAGAATTGGCAATTGATTTTAAATCTTCCAGAATGACCTGCTGCGCCAAAACATCCAAATTTGCCAAAGGCTCATCCAGCAAAAGAATCTCGGGCTTTCTCAACAGCGTCCTTGCTAGCTCAAACCGCATTTTATAACCGGAAGAAAGCTCGCTCCATTTCAAATGTTTATAATTCCACAAACCAAGACGGGCAATCATCATCAGAGTTCTGGTTTCATTTTCTTCAGGAGAAATTCCGTAATTGGAAAGTACAAATTTCAAATTGTCTTTCAGGCTTCCATACCATTTTTCTGTTCGCTGCGGAATATAGACCAGTTTCGTACGAAGATCGAAATCATTTTCGGGCTGATTATTAAATGAATAATTGAGTTCGCCTTCATTGTAAGAAATTTCTTTGGCTAAAATTCTCAAAAGTGTCGTCTTGCCATTACCGTTCTCCCCTACCAAACCGTATACCTGACCTTTGTTGATTTCTACAGAAACCGGTCCCAGCGAAAAGCGGTTGCTTCCGTAAGATTTCATAATGTTTCTTGCCCGAAGAACAGAGGGTTCCAACGGATGCTCCTGAACAGGGATTTTTTCAATTTTGAGAAGCAGATCGTTTGATTTCTGAATAAGTTCTTCGGTATAGTCAGGATATTTTTCCTTCCAGTCTGTAAGCTCAATTGCTTCTTTGTAGATGTCCATGTTTTGGGTATCCATGGCACAATCCATCAGTTTTCTGAACCCGAGAACAGTATCTTTATTGTCGAAAAAATGCTTCACTTCAACGACCCGCTGTTGGTGTTTCGTCATTAGGTTTTATTTGATGATCCGAAGATAATTATTTTAATTCAAATGTGAGAGAAAATTAATATTTTTAGTGTAGTCACAATTAAATTGATGCAGAGATCCACATAAAATAATTGGCAGCATATAAAGTGATGAAAAGCAATAAAGTTTTACCCGGAATAGCCTCAAAATTTTCTGAACTGGTGATGTGATAGTTATAGATCATGTCTACCCAACGATAGGATGCTTTAAAGATGAGTAAATCTTCGTTTTGATCATTGGTCAGAATGAACTTCTCCTTAAAAAAGCCCGAGTGTTTTAATACAAATTCCTCCTCTTTACCTGATGATTTCATTCTTATGATTAAATCTCCGTCCCAGTTCATCTTTATATCAGCGATAATTTCTGCATCATTTTTTATTTCAATATTCTTTTTCCAGAAGCCTTTCGGTTCAACATCATATTTTTCACCGGCAATTTCCATTTCTGCATTAAATTTAAACCAATTACCATAAGTGAGCTTACCAAGAATCTGGCTGCCTGCTTTAATTTCAAATGATGTATTCTGAGATATTGCATTATATTCCATAACACCAATTTAGTTAAATTTCGTCAGATTTATAAAAAATAAGCCCTGTAATATAATCACAGGGCTAAAAAATATTGGTTGGGAGTTAACATAAGTTTTCAATTAAACATCAGATTAAATTCATTTTTAATATTAATACCAGTTATTGAGGTATCTTTTCAAAAACTTTTTGCCATTTTCAGAAAGAAATTTGTCAACACATTCCTCAAGATAACTGTCCTGAATTGATTCTGAACCTGTATTTTTAAAAACTTTTATTTCGCTAAGAGGCTCCAGACGTTTATCGACAACTGGCAAATAAACCAGCAGATCATTTCTTAGTTTTCCGATATTGGTAATATCATCATACGGATTTATGGGATTAATCAATCCGTCATAATCAGAACCTATACAGATGTGATCCCACGGACTACGCTCTCCCACCCAATTCATCTCAGCATATCCCAACCGTACTGCATAAATAATATGTGCACATAAAAGATAAATATGTCTTATCTGACGGTCGGTTTTATATCCCTGAGTGGCTGTCATAGATTCTTTCAGGTCAAAAGTTCCCTCTTTGAACCATTTTCGCCATTCGTAGAGCGGGATAGCTTCAGGATCTTTAAAATATTCAGGTCTTATTCCATCTGCAGTACCTTTGGCTGCACCCAGAATACGCTGATCCATCGAAATTCCGATGAGTCCGTTGCTGCGCATAATTTCTATTATCTCTTCATCAAATAAATTAATGGTCCAGGGATTGGCAAACAGTTTATTATTCAGCAGAAAATCTGTTTTACCGATAAATCTGTTTTTAGCCTGAATTTCACAAATTGTTTTGCCCTGAACATACCTGAAACCTGAACGGTAATTTTTCTGCTCTACAAAATCTTTGATCGAGGAAAATGTAAAACCTGTATGCGATGAAATAATCGGAAGTCTGAGCGTTTCGGGATGTTCTTCTCCCAATTCTTCGCGAAACTGATAAAATTTGTGGCGGGAAAATACACTCATATGTTTTACATCAATAAGAGAAGGATAAGGATGCAGAAAAACTGAACGGATAAAATCTTTACCTTTATCTGAAATTCCAAAGCCGGATTTCGGGATAAAATCTTCGCTCCGGAATGCTGTTTGAGCTGTTCCGTTGAGAGCCTGAGCAAAACCACACATATGCTGCTCGGGAATTTCGCTGAGATGAACAAGATTGATACTGAATAAATCTACATTATTTTTATCATCCTGAATCTCACGATAACATTTTCCGGGATCTGTAACAGCTCCAGACTCTCTGATTCTTGCATCAGAAAAATTGTGTGCTCCTTCTACAGAAAACGCAAGGTAAGTATATTGCTGGTTGCTGAAAATATCTTCTGCCGGTTTTTGTTTCCTGCTGATAAAGCGGATATTGAAATCTTTTTCTAAATTGGTAAAATTTGATTGATAATAAGCAATTTCTTCTTTAAATAAATCAAAATAGGTGGTTTCCCTGTTTTTTACTCGGTCTATAAAACTCCAGTTGATGGGAAGTTTTGACGGACTGAACCCTTTGAAAAAGCCATTGATATTTTCTGCAAAAGCATATTCCATCGCCATCAGTGCTGTTACTCCATATCCGAGCTGGCTGTTTTTTACCATCTGAGGTGATGACTGACTGTCGAATGCATTTCCCATAAACTCATCTATCGCACTCATCAATCCTTTTGTTTTGAAGTTGGAATCAAGAGGAAGACGACCATTATCTTTTATACTGATCAAATGCTTGAATAACAAATGAAAATGAAAATCAAAAATATTTTTCATATCTGTATTTTTTAAGAATTAACTACTTTTTCTCTTATCAGGTTGAATGTTTCAAGAGTTCTGTTTACATTAGGATTTGTTATGCTTTCCTTTGCTGAATATCCTGTTGGTGAATTCTGCTCAATAATTTTTTTAGCATGATCAGACATTTCATATTCTTCGGCAATAAGGCTTTCTTCCTTAGTAATTCCTTTTTTGATTCCTCTCAAAATTCCATTCCATAACATTTTAAGGCTTTCTCCTACGGTTCTGAATGTCATCGCAACTCTGCTGATGTCTTCATCTATGTAAGCATCAATCAAGTCTGAGCTATCCGGGAGTTCTGTTTTTAAAAGTTTATCAATATCTAAAATACCTGCTCCAAAATTTACAGGAAGATGATGCTGTGTTCTTGCCGAACTTTTCAGACAAGTTCTGAAAGCTTCAATAATCTGAAAGCCATGATAGTTTTTCAGTTTTTCTCTGTTTTTGTAAAGCCAGAGAACAGCTGCAGATGAAACGTGAGGTGTTGCATAACTTGTACCGTGACCATACCCCATTCCGTAGCGGAATAAGCCTGTGCTTTCTTTTAAAAACTTCGGAACATACATATGCATTCCCGGTGCTGTAATATCAACCATTTTCCCTCTTGAAGAGCCTTTCCATTCTTTATCATCCGGATTTGAGGCGGCGACTGCAATAGTTCCGGGATGTACTGCCGGTGCTACCACTTCTCTTACTTCATTTCCTGCAGCACAGCACCATATAATTCCTTTCTCATAAACTTTTTTTGCCAGATTGTATGTTGTCATCGTTGGAGGAAGTCCCATACTCGTGGTAATTACTTTTGCGCCCGTGGCAATAGCAGCATCTACAGCTTTTGCCAGTTCTGCCTGTCTTCCTAAAATCAGGACATCCTGGGCAACACGATAAGGGATAAGTTTTATTCCGTTTTGCTGCAGTAATCCGCAATTGCCGTTTTCCTCTGCATCAGAATAAAGATTTCCTATAATAATGCTTCCTGTACGGGCTCCGTGACCGTAATCTGCCAAAGTAATCTTGCGATGCTCCTCTTCTCTGGAATTATCATCATCGTCTACAAAATCAAAATCTTCTGAAAGATTAAAAGCACCATGATTTTTCGGATGATGAGAATATCCGGTATCAAACTGAACAATTTTTATGGAATCTCCTATAGTATCGGTAATCGCTGAGTTATAATTCACAGCTTTCCAGTTCCATTGTCTGTACTGTTCTTTGGTTTTACCTTTTACATATTTGCTGGTTTGGCTATACAGCTCAAGAAAATGCTGTTCATTATTAAAATCTTTAGAACCAGAGCTTTCAAAAGCTTTCAAATCATTGTCATACGTTACTTCCATGTTGAGATAAATCTCACTATCATATTCTGCATGAATAATCTCTTTTAATGAAAGTAATTCTCTGGCAAATTCGTTTGGATTTTTGCCTTCAGAAGAAATATTCAATACAAAAAGTTCTTCTTCATTTTCTTTTGCAGAGACAGGAGTTGCAAGGTAAAGACTAAAGTCATTACCATAATTAAGTTTCAGTTCAGCTTCAAGATTTTCGAAATTTTCAGGGTTGTTTTTTGCCAGGATAATAAACGGAAATTTTTCAAAAGCGGCTGCAGATTTATTTTCATCTTTCAATTTAGCATCTGATGCAGAATTTTTTAGCTTCTGTGCTTCATTCTTAACATCTGTAAGAGATATTTCAGGCTGATTTTCTACTACTTCGTCCAACTCTTTTTTAGCTTTATTGGTTCTTGCAAGAATTTCATTTTTTTTAGTATTATGAGCCGGCTTATCAAAATTTTTCTTTTGAAGAAACTCCAGTATTCTGCTGATTCTGATTCCGGCATTTCCTACCCATTCAATATCCTCATCAGGAGTTTCTGAGTTGGCAACAGTTCCGTATTTGGTAAGAGGATTTCCGTTTTCATCCATTTTTGGAACCCCGGTCTGATGTAGTGCTACCACTTCGCACGTTCCTAATGCTAAAACCGGTGAACCTGATGAACCCGGCAAAGAATCGGTTTCATAAATAATCTGATCCTGATTTTCAGAAAAGAAAGAATTATTGTTTAGCGAAATCTTTTTTGGCTGACCATTAGGATGCTGAATGATTATGCAGGTTTCACCTTTGATAATTTTACCAATATTTCCATCCAGTTCTAAAGAAGGAATATCTGTAATTTTTTTTCCTCTAAGATTAATTTCTTCAAGCGCAACCATGGTAAAATCTAGTCCGGAAAATTCATCTTCAGGACTCTTTTTGATGTGTGAAGTAAAAAAGAAAGCTTTAGGTTCTGGTCTGAACTGTACCGGATTCAGTATTCTACCTTCCTCATCAAGTTCATAGAAAAATTCAGCCTTAATATTTGTACACTCTACTTCACTGGAAATCACATGATTGTTGGTAACTAAAATATTTCCGTTGATTAAAAAACCCGTTCCCACAGGTTTGTTATTATGTAAAATTCGGCAGACAGACTGAGATATTTTTAGTATTTTAGAAAGATTGACAATGTCAACCAAATCATTTTCTTCAATAATCCTTTCAATTCCAAGATTGAAATTAAGATTCTCACGAGCTATTCTGGTTTCTACACGCTTCTGATTATCTTCAAGATCAATAAGCGGGTGATTCAGCAGCCTTGCTTCTTCTAGCTTGCTTTGATCTTTGATAATCTGACCGTATTGATTCACAAGCTTATCAACAATAATTGCTTTTGTTTCGGCAGCATTAAAAGAGTTAAACATAATATAAGTTTTAAAGGTTATTAGTCAATAAAAAGTCACTTATAAATTACAGAAAAAAAGTTACTGTAATTTAAAATAATTCACAACATTTTCCTGAAATATTTATCCGAAGTTATTCAATATCAACTTTGTAAAAAATAGCACTTTTGTGTGATATTTTGATGCTTGTTGATTATCTTCTTCCGAGACATCAATGAATTCCTTTTTCAGAATCAAAAATAATTTGTATTCCTTTTTCAGAATTTTCGGTAATTCAAATAAAAAAACCTCACAGACTTTAAAAATCTGTAAGGTTGATTTATGGTAAATCATTAAAATTTCCGACAATTACATCGTCTCCATTTTAAAACTCATGCTTTCGATTACTTTTAAGATGGCTTCAACCGTGTCCATAGACGTTAAACAAGGAACACCGTTTTCCACACTCATTCTTCTGATCTGGAAACCGTCTCTTTCCGACTGTTTTCCTTTCGTCATGGTATTGACAACATATTGTACTTTTCCTTTTTGGATCAGGTCGATCAGGTTGACACTCTCCTCCCCGATTTTGTATCCTATTTTGCAAGGAATTCCTTTTTCTTCAAAGAATTTTGCCGTTCCTTCCGTTGCCCAGATTCTGAAACCAACTTCGTGGAATCTTGCTGCCAGATCCGCTGCTTCCTGCTTATGTTTATCTGCAACTGTGAACAAGATTGAACCGTGCATCGGAACTTTTCTTCCTGCTGCAACCAATCCTTTGTATAAAGCTTTTTCCAGAGTCGTGTCTTTCCCCATAACTTCTCCTGTAGACTTCATTTCAGGTCCTAAAGAGATATCTACTTTTGTTAATTTTGAGAAAGAGAATACCGGAACTTTCACAAAAACACCTTCTTTATTTGGAACCAGTCCGCTTTCGTAGCCTAAATCTTTCAGTTTCTGACCTAAGATCGCTTTGGTAGCTAAATTTGCCATCGGAACTTCCGTTATTTTAGATAAGAAAGGAACGGTTCTCGATGATCTTGGGTTTACCTCGATCACATAAACGTTTCCTTCGAAAAGAACGTATTGTATGTTCATCAATCCGATCACGTTTAATCCTTTTGCCAATCTCTTTGTATAGTCAACCAAAGTTTCGATCTCGCTTTGTGAAATATTCTGTGGAGGATATACTGCAATTGAGTCTCCGGAGTGAACGCCCGCTCTTTCGATATGTTCCATAATTCCCGGAATGATTACCGTTTCACCGTCGCAGATCGCATCAATTTCTACTTCTTTTCCAACCATATATTTGTCGACCAAGACAGGATGTTCAGGACTTGCTTCAACTGCATTTTCCATGTAGTGCGCCAGTTCTGTTTCCGTGTACACAATTTCCATTGCTCTTCCTCCTAAAACATAGCTCGGACGAACTAATACCGGATAACCGATCTCGTTGGCAATTTTTATCGCTTCTTCTTTTGAAGTGGACGTTTTTCCTAACGGCTGCGGAATCTGCATTTCCTGAAGTGCTTTTTCAAACTTATCTCTGTTTTCCGCTCTGTCTAGATCCTCCAGAGAAGTTCCTAAAATCTGTACTCCGTGAGCGGCTAATTTATCTGCTAAATTGATCGCTGTCTGTCCTCCGAATTGTACCACAACACCTTTTGGTTTTTCCAACTCAATGATGTTCATTACGTCTTCTTCCGTTAAAGGTTCGAAGTATAATTTATCTGAAATCGAGAAGTCAGTTGAAACTGTTTCGGGGTTATTGTTGATGATAATTGCCTCATAACCCATTTCTTTGATTGCCCAAACTGAATGAACCGTTGCGTAATCAAACTCAACACCCTGCCCGATTCTGATCGGACCAGAACCCAGAACGATAATTTTGTCTTTATTTGAAACTACAGATTCGTTTTCTTCTTCGTAAGTTCCATAAAAATAAGGAGTTTCAGACTCGAATTCTGCGGCGCAGGTATCTACCATTTTGTACACCGGCATAATTCCGTTTTCTTTTCTGAAGTTGAATACTTCTCTCTGAGAAACTTCCCAAAGATGAGCAATATTTAAGTCTGCAAAACCTAATTTTTTAGCTTCAATTAAAGTTTTAACATCAAATTTATTATCAGCAATTGTTTTTTCAAAATCAATTAATTTTTTGATTTTCCAGATGAAAAACTTATCTATTTTGCTCCATTCTACGATCTGTTCCCAATCGTACCCTTTTCTTAAAGCATCACCGATGATGAATAATCTTTCGTCATCACAAACTCTGATTCTTCTTTCGATTTCTTCGTCTGTTAAAGCTTCTGCCTGTTTTTTCTTTAAACCTAAATGTCTGATTCCTGTTTCTAATGAGCGAATTGCTTTCTGTAAAGATTCCTCGAAATTTCTTCCGATTGCCATCACTTCACCTGTTGCTTTCATTTGTGTTGACAATCTTCTGTCCGCTGTTTCAAATTTATCGAAAGGGAATCTTGGGAATTTAGTGACTACATAATCCAAAGCAGGCTCAAAACAAGCATATGTTTTCCCCGTAACTGGGTTCATGATTTCATCTAAAGTCAATCCTACTGCAATTTTAGCCGCAATTTTAGCAATCGGATACCCTGTTGCTTTTGATGCTAAAGCTGATGAACGGGAAACTCTCGGATTCACCTCAATGATATAATAATCGAATGAATGCGGGTCTAAAGCCAGCTGTACGTTGCATCCACCTTCGATTCCTAAAGCTCTGATGATCTTCAAAGAAGCGTTTCTCAACAATTGATATTCTCTGTCTGAAAGCGTTTGAGATGGTGCAACAACAATTGAATCTCCTGTGTGAACTCCTACAGGATCTATATTTTCCATGTTACAAACTACAATCGCATTGTCATTTGCATCACGCATTACTTCATATTCTATTTCTTTGAAACCCGCGATTGATCTTTCAATTAAACATTGGGTAACAGGACTATGCTTCAATCCTAATTCGGCAATTTCTTTTAATTCTGTTTCGTTGGCAGCAATTCCTCCACCTGTTCCACCCATCGTGAAGGCAGGACGAACAATTACAGGATAACCAATTTCTTCAGCAAATCTTAATGCTCCTTCTACTGTGTTTACAATATCAGATTCCGGAACCGGTTCATTGAGTTCTCTCATCAATTCACGGAACAAATCTCTGTCTTCCGCTCTGTTGATGGCTGAAAGTTTTGTTCCCAAAACCTCAACTTTACATTCTTCAAGAATCCCTGATTTTTCCAGTTCTACCGCCATATTCAGACCGGTTTGTCCGCCAAGCGTTGGTAAAAGTGCATCGGGACGTTCTTTTCTGATGATGTGACTTACAAACTGAAATGAAATCGGCTCAATATATACTTTATCCGCGATTTCGACATCTGTCATAATCGTTGCAGGGTTTGAATTGATCAAAATTACCTTGTAGCCTTCTTCTCTCAAAGACAGACAAGCTTGCGTTCCTGCGTAATCAAATTCCGCCGCCTGACCAATGATGATGGGTCCTGAACCGATTACTAAAATTGTTTTTATGTCGTTACGTTTTGCCATTTTTTTTGTTTTTAGATATTAGAAGTCAGATTTCAGATTTTAGACTTCCAATATTGTGTTTACTTTTTAAGATTAGATTTAAATGTATAAATCATTCGTTGAATTTCATTCAGATCTGATATTAAACTGTTGACTTTTTCTGCATTAAGTAAACCCAATTCTCTTGTTAATATTAATTGTGTCTGCAATTCAAAAGAGGAAGCATTTGCAATTCCAAGGAAATGGTAAAATTCTCTATCATTGTTTCTTCCTGCTCCTTCCGCAATATTTGACGGAATAGAAACAACTGATCTTTTAATCTGAGAAATCAAACCAAATTTTTCATCTCTTGGTAAATCAGCACAAATAATATAGACCTCTTTTGCAAGTTCTATTGATTTCTGCCAAAAAATTAATCTCTCAAAATTATGCATATAAAAAGTCTGTTATCTGATGTCTAATGTCTGAAATCTAAATTATTTTTTAAAATCTTCCATCAAAGTAATGAAATCATCAAACAAATAATTCGCATCTTCAGGACCCGGACTTGCTTCAGGGTGATACTGAACTGAGAAGCACGGGTGAATTTTGTGTTTCAGACCTTCGTTTGTTCTGTCGTTCAGTGCGATATGCGTTTCGATTAATTCTGTATCTTTCAAACTTTCCTGATCAACGGCATAACCGTGATTCTGAGAAGTAATTGCTACTTTGTTTTTTACTAAATCTAAAACCGGGTGATTTCCACCTCTATGTCCGAATTTCAACTTAAAAGTTTTCGCTCCACAAGCCAAACCGATCAATTGATGCCCTAAACAGATTCCGAAAATTGGAACTTTCCCTAATAAACCTCGAATCATTTCTAAAGCAGGTTGGTTATCTTCAGGATCTCCGGGACCGTTTGAAAGCATGATTCCGTCTGGATGCATCAATAGAATTTCTTCCGCCGTTGTATCATGAGAAACCACTGTAATATCACAGTTTCTTTGAGATAATTCTCTGATAATCCCCAATTTTGATCCAAAATCCACTAAAACAACTTTTAAACCTCTTCCCGGATTTGCATAAGATGTTTTTGTTGAAACCTGTTCCACCTGATTAGTTGGGAACGTTGTTCCTTTTAATTCTGCTACAACAGTATTTGCGGCGGCATCAGCATTTACAATTTTTCCTTTCACCACTCCGGAATTACGAAGAATTCTTGTCAGTCTTCTTGTATCAATTCCTGAAATTCCTGAAAGGTTTTTCTTTTTAAATAATTCATCTAAAGTAATCTGAGTACGGAAATTAGATGGCAGATCACAAAGTTCTTTTACGATAAGACCTTTAATAGCCGGCTCAATACTCTCGTAATCATCTCTATTAATCCCATAGTTTCCAATCAGCGGGTAAGTCATACAAACAATCTGACCACAATAAGACGGATCTGAGATCAGTTCCTGATACCCTGTCATTCCGGTATTGAAAACTACTTCTCCTGCAGTTTCCAAGTCTGCTCCGAAACCTTCTCCATGAAACACTTCACCGGACTCCAGTATTAACTTTTTCTTCATTTTTTAAATTAGATATTAGATTTTAGAAATTAGAAGTTAGACTTCATCATTCTGTTATTTTTATTTCTTTCTATTTTACTTTTAAGCTACCCCGTCAAAAATTCATTCTGAATTTCCGCCCCCCTCCTTTGGATGGGAATTTGTGGTCGGTTTTATTTACACTTGAAACTCGTATCGTGAATCTCGTTTATTTAAAAGTATAGCCTTCTTTTTCCAAAGCTTCTTTTAAAATTGCCATTCTTGCGAAAACACCGTTCTGCATTTGCTTGAAAACTCTTGAACGTTCACATTCTACTAAATCATCATCAATTTCAACTCCTCTGTTAATCGGTGCAGGATGCATAATAATAGCTTCTTTTTTCATGGCTCTTTCTCTTTCTTTTGTTAAACCATATTTTCTGTGATATTCCGAAGCAGAAAAACTCATTTTTGCATCGTGTCTTTCATGCTGAATTCTCAATAGCATCAACACATCAACATCTTTTATCATTTCATCAACAGATAAGTAGGTTCCGTTGATTAAAGCACCTTCATCAAACCATTGTTCAGGTCCTGAAAAGTAAACTTTTGCGCCCAGTCTTCTTAAAGCTTCGGCATTGGAATTGGCAACTCTGCTGTGTTTAACGTCTCCGACAATTCCTATTTTCAACCCTTCGAATTTTCCGAATTCCTGATAAATCGTCATCAAATCCAACATACATTGTGAAGGGTGATTTCCCGTTCCGTCTCCCCCGTTGATTATGGGAATTTTAATATCATTTAATTCATCAAAATATCGGTCTTTTTTATCTCTGATCACCACCAGATTTACTCCAAGACTTTCAATTGTTCTTACTGTATCATAAAGACTTTCCCCTTTATTCACAGAACTGTTTGATGCATCAAAAGGAACGACCTGCAATCCTAATTTTCTTTCGGCAATATCAAAACTTGTTTTCGTTCTGGTACTGTCTTCGAAGAAAAGATTGGAACAGAAAACTTCTCCATCAATTTTGGCAGTTTTTCCGTTCGCAAAAGCCAAAGCTTCTGTTACTATACTGTTGATTCTCTCGTTGCTTAGTTCTGTAATCGTAAACATATTGTCTTTAAATTTTTTACAAAAAAAAAAGCGAAGAAAATATCTTCGCTTAAAATAAATAAATATCGTAAAGGGCGTCTACGCCCGGTAATTCTAATGATATAAATACTGTGTTATTCATTAGGTGCAAAGATATAACAATTCTGTAAAATGACAAAACTCTAAAGTGGATTTAATTAGAATATTCTTTTTCCTATTTCATTTTTATATATTATTTTTGTTACCATTCAACCTTCATTATATATGGATTTAAAAGACAAAATGATTCTCAGCATCATTCAGGAAGACTCTACGCATTCTGTTAAGGAAATTTCAGAAAAAATCGGTCTCACCTTTACGCCGACTTACGAACGCATTAAACAGCTGGAGAAACAGGGAATCATCGAAAAATATGTGGGTCTTCTCAACCGTGAAAAACTGGGCTTAAATATTGTCGTTTACTGTAATGTCCGTCTTAAAGAACAGTCTAAAAAAGTTTTAGAGACTTTTGAGAAAAACATTATGCAGCATGATGAAGTTCAGGAAATCATTAGTCTTTCCGGCGAATACGATTATATGCTAAAAATTATTGCCAAAGACATCAACTCTTATAACGAGTTTACCGTAAATGTCATTTCTAATATTCCGAGTATTGGGCAATATCACAGTTCTATTGTGCTTCATGAGGTGAAGAAGTCTACTAAGTTTAAGATTGATTTGGGTTAAATTGAACCATTAAGATTTTAATTAAGAAATTAAATTTTTAAGCGAATTATATCAAAAATCCTATATCTCTTAATTTTTTTAACTCCTTAAATGAATCTTAATGGTTTAAAATAAATCAACTCAACAATTTATTTTTCCATTTATTAAACTGATATTCAATCTTATCCAAACAAAGATTTCCGATACTTCCCTGATGTGTATGATTTAAATTTCCAATTTCAAAATCGAACGCATTATTTTCAATCTCCTGCCCTACTTTTACATAGGCATCACGGAATGAACTCCCGTTTTTTACTTCTTCATTGATTTTCTCTACGCTGAAAAGATATTTGTACTTTTCATCTTCCAAAATGCCGTCTTTCACCTGAATATTAGGCAACGTATAATTTAAAATCTCCAGACATTCTTTTAAAGAATCAATCGCAGGGAAAAGAATTTCTTTTGTAAGCTGCATATCTCTGTGATAGCCTGAAGGAAGGTTATTTGTGAGCAAAATAAACTCATTCGGCAAAGACTGTATTCTGTTGCAGCGCGCACGAACCAACTCAAAAATATCCGGATTTTTCTTGTGAGGCATAATGCTGCTTCCTGTGGTAAATTTCTTCGGAAAGCTGATGAAATCAAAGTTCTGACTTAAATACAGACAAACATCGTAAGAAAATTTCCCTAATGTTCCGGCTAAAGTCGCCATTGCCATCGACAGCATTTTCTCAGACTTTCCACGCGTCATCTGAGCGTAAACCGAATTGTAATTCATCGACTGAAAGCCTAAATTATATGTTGTGCTTTCACGGTCAATCGGGAACGATGAACCGTAACCTGCCGCAGAGCCCAAAGGATTTTTATTGATGATATTTTTAACCGAAAACAACATTTCTATATCATCTAAAAATGCTTCTGCATAAGCTCCAAACCACAATCCGAATGAAGAAGGCATCGCAATCTGTAAATGCGTGTATCCCGGAAGCAAAACATTCTTATGCTGTTCCGCCAGTTTGATTAATATCTGAAAGAATTCGTCTGTTAATAATGTAATCTCACGAATTTCATCTAATAAATACAATTTAATATCCAGTAAAACCTGATCGTTTCTAGATCGCGCCGTGTGAATTTTCTTTCCGATATCGCCTAATTTTTCAATTAAAATTGATTCAATCTGAGAATGAATATCTTCTGCATTCTTATCGATTTGAAAGATTCCGTTTTCGATATCGTCTAAAATTTCTTTTAAAACAAATAACATTTGCTCTGATTCTTCAACAGAAATAATCCCGACTTCCGACAACATTTTGCAATGCGCCATTGAACCTTTGACATCGTATTTTGCCAAACGTTCATCAAAATCAAGATCTTTTCCAACTGTGAATGTGTTGACTAATATATTAGTGGCGTTATCGTCTTTTTGCCATATTTTTTTCATAAAATTTCTTTTTTGATTTTAAAATTTTCTTTTGTCTTGAAATCGAAGATTCGACGTAGTCAAACAAAAGAAACAAAAATTGCCTCCATAAATTCGGCGAATGTTATTTCAAGACTGGAAACTTTCGCTAAAAAATATTTTTATTCTCTAAAAATCCCAAAACTCGTGCGAATTGAATATTGGTTCTTCGATTCGATATTTCCGTCGCACTCAAACAGTGGGATTTTCTTAACGTTCATAAAACTATTTTTCTTAACGCTTCATTTTCCTAGGTTGATATTTTTATGCTTCATAGACTTCCATCATCAATCTTCCCGCTTCCAGCCTATAAAATCTTTTCCAAAATCTGAATATAAATCTCAATTCCCTCCTCAATTTCCTTTATATAAATGTATTCATCAGCGGTGTGAGAACGGGTACTATCACCGGGACCGAGCTTTACGGAAGTGCAGGGAATGATTGCCTGATCCGATGAGGTTGGCGAACCATACGTTGTCCTCCCGATTTCCAAACCTGCTTTTACAAAAGGATGATCCATTTCAATTTTAGAAGAATTTAATCGGAAAGATCTTGCCGTTAAAGTAGATTTCATCTGCGACTGGATGATTTCGAATACCTCTTTATTGGAATATTCGTCTGTAACTCTTACATCCAAAGTGAAAGTACAGGATTCCGGAACGACATTATGCTGAACTCCGGCATGAATTCCTGACAATGTCACTTTAATCTCACCCAAATAATCTGAAACTTTTGGAAATCTGAAATTCAGAATATTCTGCAAATCTTCCATGCATTTCACAATAGAATTATCATTGTTTGGATGAGCGGCGTGAGAAGGAGTGCCTTTCATTTCACCATCAATTACCAAAAGTCCTTTTTCTGCAATCGCCAGATTCATCTGCGTGGGTTCCCCTACAATGGCGAATTCGATATTGGGTAATTGGGGAAATAAGGCTTCAATCCCGTCAAAACCTGAAATCTCCTCCTCTGCCGTCAAAGCAATAATTAAGTTATATTGTAAATTTTCCTGATGATAAAAATGTAAAAAAACCTGCGCCATAGAAACCAGAGAAGCTCCCGCATCATTACTTCCCAGTCCGAATAATTTTCCGTCTTTTTCGATCGGAACAAACGGATCCAAAGTATATGCTTTGTTGGGTTTTACGGTATCGTGATGCGTGTTCAGCAAAATTGACGGTTTGAAGACATCAAAATTTTTATTTACCGCCCAAACGTTATTTTTAAAACGTTTTGTAGGAATCTGATGTTTTTTGAAAAAATTTTCAATTTCCACTGACGTATTGTATTCATCTTTGCTGAATGACGGAATCTCAATCAGCTTTTTTAAAAATTCAATGGCATTATCCCGCAATTCTTCTTTGCTATAAACAGATTTCAGTTCCTGCATGATCGTTTTCTATATGGTTTTTTAGTTCGGTGTCTTTAATTAAGAATACCTTATTGACATTATTTTTCACCGCTCCTAAAGCATTTTCAAGTTTGGGAAGAATTCCTTTATGAAGTTTTCCGTCCTCTTTTAGGGCTGAAAATTCTACTTCGGAAATATTTTTAATAACAGATTCAGGATTGTTTACATCTTCTAAAACACCTTCTTTATCAAAGCAGTATAACAATTCCACATCATACTTTACAGATAAAGCCTGTGCAATTACCGAAGCGATTGTATCTGCATTGGTATTGAAAAGGTGTCCTTTTTTATCGTGGGTAATTGCCGAAAATACAGGAACAAGTTCCAGTTTCAGCAATTTTGAAATTAATTTTCTGTTCACGCTTTTCTCTGTGATATCTCCCACAAATCCGAAATCTATTTCGGCGTGTTCTCTTTTTTTGGCTTTAATTAAATTCGCATCCGCACCAGAAAATCCAATGGCTTTGCATTTTTTCTGCTGAAGTTTTGCTACAATATTTTTGTTGATTCCTCCCGCATACACCATTGCAACAATATCCAACGTATCTTTATCGGTTATTCTTCTTCCGTTTATGAGCTTCTGTTCAATTCCCAGTTTATCGGCTAAAGTTGTTGCCAGTTTTCCTCCTCCATGTACCAGGATTTTCTTTTCCTGAATTTCTGCAAATTGCTCTAAAAATTGTTCTAACAACTCCTCGTCATCAATTAATGCCCCGCCAATTTTTATGATGTATAACTTTTCTTTCATTACAAATCTTTTTTGGAAACCTCATAGGTTTTAAAAACCTATGAGGTTTGATTTATTAAGAATTCAATTCATCTAAAATTTCAGAAAAAACAGCCTGTGCAGAGAAAATTCGGTTTTTTGCCTGCTGATAAATGATTGAATTTTCACCATCCATCACCTCATCACTCAACTCTACATTACGGCGAACCGGAAGACAGTGCATTACCTTTGCCTGATTGGTATTTACTAATTTTTCATTCGTCAGCATCCAGTTTTCTTTCACTTCAGGCATTTTAGCATAATCATCAAAAGACGACCAGTTTTTAACATAGATAAAATCGGCATCTTTCAATGCTTCTTCCTGATTATGGATTACTTTTACATCTTTTGTGAAGTTTTTATCTAAATCATATCCTTCAGGATTAGCGATTACCAATTCCACATCCATTCCCTGCATCCATTCAGCGAAAGAGTTTCCCACCGCATGAGCAATGGGCTTGATGTGAGGCGCCCAGGTTAAAACTACTTTCGGTTTACGCTTTTCCTGCCAGTTTTCAGTAATGGTGATGCAATCTGCCAGACTTTGTAAAGGGTGACGTGTCGCAGATTCAAGAGAAATAACTGGGACTTTTGCATGTTGCTCGAACTGGCTGAGAATGCTTTCATTCACATCATCTTCCTTGCTTTTCATTCCTGCAAAACAACGAACTGCAATAATATCGCAATACTGATTTAAAACTTCAATTGCATCTTTGATATGTTCAACTGTATCGCCATTCATTACTGCGCCGTCTGCAAATTCCAGATTCCATGCTTCCTGTGCTGCATTTAAGGTTAAAACATTTAATCCTAAATTCTGAGCCGCAATCTGACTGCTTAAACGGGTTCTCAAACTTGAATTTAAAAAGACAAGTCCTATTGTTTTTCCTTTTCCTTTTTCGGGTTCTGAAAGAGGATTTTCTTTAATTTGTAAAGCTTTTTTTATGATTTGCTGTAAGTTTTCAACGTCACTTACAGAGGTGAATTTTTTCATTTGATAATTTCTTTTTTCAATGGAAAAATGGAATATCCATTTTATTTTGAATTGTTTTTAAGGATTTTTTTTCTTATCTATTATTCGGAGTTTTTAACGCTATGGTCGCAAAGCTTTGTTTTATTAAATAAAAACATTTTCGTTCGCAAGGGCGTTTCACTCGGCTAATGATAGTTGTGTTTGCCATTCTGAACGAAACAAATTGTAGTGAGGAATCTCTTTTTGATAATTTATAATATTAACAGATTCTTCCTTTGTCAGAATGACATCTCGTAAAATTTTCACAGCTTAAATATTCTCCAATACTTCTTTCAAAGCATTAATAAAAAGATCCGTTTCTTCTTTCTTAATGTTAAGCGCCGGAAGAATCCTTAAGACCGCTTTATCATTAGAGTTTCCTGTGAAAATATGATGATTGTACAAGAGGCTGTTCCTCACTTCCGAGCAGTCTCTGTCGAGTTCAATCCCAATCATCAAGCCTTTCCTTCGGATGTTTTTGATATGTAAAAAATTCTTAATTTCATTTTCAATATATTCGCCCATTTTCTGAGCATTTTCGATAAGATTTTCATCTTTCATGACGTCTAAAACCGCAATTGCCGCAACACAGGCTAAATGATTTCCGCCAAAAGTCGTTCCCAATAAACCATTATTTGCCTGAAACTTCGGGTGAATCAAAACGCCGCCAATCGGGAAACCATTTCCCATTCCTTTTGCCGTGGTGATGATATCTGCTTCAATTCCAAATTCCTGATGGGCAAAGAAATAGCCACTTCTTCCGTATCCTGACTGAACTTCATCCAAAATCAAAACAGCATTGTATTTTTCGCACAATTCTTTGATTTTAGTTAAAAATTTAACCGTTGGAATCATAATTCCGCCAACCCCTTGAATTCCTTCAATAATGACGGATGAAATTTCATTTCCACATTTTTCAAAAACTTCTTCAAGCTGTTCTATATTGTTCCATTCAGATTTAATGAATCTTTCATCATAATTCACCGGAGCTACAATTTTGGGATTGTCCGTTACCGAAACTGCTGCCGAAGTTCTTCCGTGAAATGAACCGGAAAAATACAGCACATTATTTTTTCCATTGTGGAAAGAAGCCAGTTTTAAAGCATTTTCGTTCGCTTCTGCTCCTGAATTACATAAAAACAAATTGTAATCTTCCAAACCTGAAAGTTTTCCCAATTTTTCAGCCAATTCAGTTTGCAATTCATTCTGAACTGAATTTGAATAGAAAGATATTTTATCTAATTGATTTTTTAACTGAGCTTTATAATGCGGATGGTTGTGTCCGATAGAAATCACCGCGTGACCTCCGTAAAAATCAAGATATTTTTCTCCTTTATCGTCCCAGAGAAATGATCCCTGCGCTTTTACCGGATTGATGTTGAATAATGGGTATACGTTGAATAAATTCATCTTAGTTGATGGTTTTTGGTTGACAGCTGCTGGTTTTGCAATTCGAATTTTTTAAAATTCATTATTGACTTATTGACAGCTTCATCTTTATTTTTAATTAATTTCTTTTGCCTTGAAGCAAAAGAAACAAAAGTTCAAGACTTGGAAACTTTCGCTAAAAATTTAAATTGAATCCTAAAATTCCCAAAACCAAACAGTGGGAATTTCTTAACGGATTAAATTTAAATTTTCTTAACGCTCCATTTTCCTAAGTCAGTTTAACTCGAATTGCAAAAAATTTACGATTGACCATTTGACAATTGACTTTTAAAGTTTTCTTTTAAAACGCAATTGGTTTTAAGTTTAATCCTAAATTTTCTTCCCAACCCATGGCAATATTCATGTTTTGAACTGCCTGTCCGGAAGCGCCTTTCAACAAATTGTCAATCGCTGAGTGAATGACCGCAACATTCCCACATTTTTCAACCTGTATCACACAGCGATTGGTATTGACAACCTGCTTTAAATCAATTGCTTTTTCGCTTACCTGTACAAAAGGCTCATCTGCATAAAAATCCTCGAACAACTGATAGATCTGTGAAAGTTCTAAATCTGTCTTTATTGTAGAACTCGTAAAAATTCCTCTGGCAAAATCTCCTCTCCATGGAATAAAATTGAGACTAATTTTCTGGTTATTAAAAGAAATTAATTGCTGTAAAATCTCATCCACATGTTGGTGTGTTAAAGTTTTATACGCTGAAATATTATCGTTCCTCCAAGTAAAATGCGTGGTTGCCTGTAAAGACTGACCTGCACCTGTGGAACCTGTGATTCCCGTTGTGTAGACTTCATTCAACAAACCTTTTTTAGCTAAAGGAAGTAGAGCGAGCTGAATTGCTGTGGCAAAACATCCCGGATTGGCAATACTTTTTGCTCCTGAAAGTTGTTTTTTATTGATTTCAGGCAATCCGTAGATAAAATTTCTGTTTCCAAAGTTTCCATCGAGGCGAAAATCGTTTCCTAAATCAATCACCAATGTTTCATCTTTTACGGAATTCTGAATCAGCCAATTCTGACTTTCTCTGTGAGGAAGGCATAGAAACAAAATATCGACTTCTTCAGACTGATCAGTCAAAATCATTTCACAAACCATCGTTAAATCCGGGTACAAATCTGAAATTTTTGTTCCTGAATTTGAACGGCTATATAAAAAGCTCAATGATACATTGGGATGAAAAGCCAGCAGACGAACCAGTTCGCTTCCTGTGTAACCGTTGGCTCCGATGATTCCTGCTGTTTTGTTAATTTCAATCATTTTTATTTTTGCCATAGGTTTCACCTACGGCTACTGCTATTGAACCCTTCGGGTTCTTTGTTTATGTTGATCTTTTTAATACATAGGTTTCACCTATGGCTACTCATATTGAACCCTTCGGGTTCATCATCATAATGCTGAATTAATCTGATGATATATATTCAGGGAATTGCTAACAATCTTTGTGTAGCCTTTCACATCTTCGCCTGTCCATGCCCTGTTTGCTTCTCCGTAGCTTCCGAATTTGTCTGACATCAAATCATGTTCAGATTCAATTCCGTTTAAAATAAATCGATAAGGATGAAGGGTTACAAATACTTTTCCGCTGACTGTTTTTTGAGAATCAATAAGAAAAGACTCGATATTTCTCATCACAGGATCTAAGAAAAGCGCTTCGTGAAGCCAGTTTCCGTACCAGTCTGATAATTGGGATTTCATCATCTGCTGATATTTTGAAAGCGTATGCTTTTCTAATAAATGATGCGCTTTAATAATCACTGAAGCTGCTGCAGCCTCGAAACCTACTCTTCCTTTGATTCCGACAATGGTGTCTCCCACATGAACATCACGACCGATTCCGTAAGCAGAAGCCAATTTTTCGATTTTCTGAATTGCGTAAACCGAATGTTCAAATTTTTCGCCATTCACTGCTACAACTTCACCATTTTTAAATTCAATTTCCATTTCGGAAGGTTGATTTTCTTTAATTTGTGAAGGAAAAGCTTCTTCAGGAAGATAATTTCTTGAAGTCAGCGTTTCCTTTCCGCCAACTGAAGTTCCCCAAAGTCCTTTATTGACAGAATATTGTGCTTTCTGAAATTCCATTTCATAACCGTGGCTTTTCAAAAACTCAATTTCCTCTTCACGGGAAAGAGCCATATCACGAATCGGCGTAATGATCTCAACATTCGGACACATTACCTGAAAAATGAGATCAAAACGAACCTGATCATTTCCCGCTCCCGTACTTCCATGGGCAATTGCATCCGCTCCGATTTCGATCGCATATTTTGCAATTTCCTGCGCCTGAATGGTACGCTCTGCACTTACAGACAAAGGATAGGTGTTGTTTTTCAGAACATTTCCGAAAATCAGATATTTTACGCAAGAATTGTAATAATCTTCCTGAGCATCAACGCACCTGTATTCTTTTACCCCAAGATTCAGGGCTTTTTTCTCCAGTTCTTTCTCTTCATCTTTGGAAAAACCTCCGGTGTTTACAGTAACTGCATACACATCATATCCCAGTGTTTCGCTGAGATATTTGGCGCAGTAAGAGGTATCAAGACCTCCGCTAAATGCTAAAACTACTTTCTTGCTCATTATTGTATCTGTTTTCAGACTGATTATTTTCAGTGCTGTTTTTTGTATTATCGGGAACGAAAAGCATTGCTGTACAAAGGCAGTTTTTCCGTTCTTTTTTCATTAAAATATCATAATTCACGCAGCTTTTGCAGCCGTTCCAGAATTCTTCATCCTGAGTAAGTTCAGAATAAATAACGGGTTTATATCCTAAATCGCTGTTGATCTTCATAACCGCCAAACCTGTAGTTAAACCGAAAATTTTAGCATCCGGATATTTATTTCGGGATAAAGCGAATACTTTGTCCTTGATTAAGGTCGCCACTCCCAAATGCCTGAATTCCGGTGAGACAATAAGCCCGGAATTAGCAACAAACTGTCCGTGAGACCATGTTTCTATATAACAGAAACCTACCCACTTTCCTTTATCAGTGGCAACTACAGCGTTACCTTCAGTAATTTTTTTACTGAGATACTTGATGGAACGTTTGGCAATCCCCGTTCCTCTGCGCTGTGCAGAATCGTACATTTCCTGCTGTATTTCACTCACATACTTCAGATGTATGGATGAGGAAACTTCTATTTCCATTTATTTATCTAAATTTTTTGGTAAATTTAAAATATAATTTCTATAAAAAACAAATAAAAAAGATAATTTTATTGAATAAAGTTAATAAACAGGTAATTTTATCTTTACATGAAATTAATATTTTGCTAAATTATTATATATTTGCTAAAAAGATATAGCTATGGAAAATCGCTGTCCGAAATGCAACACAGACAAAGTGGTTAAAAGCGGAATTGTAAACAACAAACAACGCTTTCTATGCAAAGACTGCAACTATTATTTCACGGTAAAAAAACTGGGAAAACAAATAGACGATTACTACGTAACCAAAGCTTTACAGCTCTATCTCGAGGGATTGAGTTTTCGTGAAATTGAAAGAATTATTGGCGTTTCTCATGTGACAGTCAGTTCGTGGATCAAGAAATACAATATTACAAGACCCCCGCATTCTGAATTTCATCCGGTATATAAAATCCTAAAACAAAATGAGCTGATTGAATATATGAGTAAAGAAGAAAATCTGAAAAATTCAGGATTAATTATCACTCAGTTTGCAGACAAATATATGCTCATTAAATGGGAGAGATTTAAAAAATAGTTTTCAGAAGTTATAAGTTATTAAGTATAAATTTTAAGTTCTATTAAAATAGAATTAATTCATTTAAAAAACTATTAATCAAAACTTTATATGAATGTCCGTAATTAGTAATAATTTAGTTTTTAACAGTTTGTTTGTCATTCCGGAGGAATCTAAACTGCTTTATTTTCAGTGTGTTGAGATTCCTCCGGAATGACAAAATGACTGCTGATTTTAGCGTTATGATTAAAAACGGACATTCAAAAATCTTTATTTATTAATTTAAAAAGATAATTTATAAGAACAATTTTTCAGCTCATAATTAATGATTTAAAATTAAAAACTATACTATTAGCATAAATATATATTAAATTTTTATAACTAAATTATTAATTCCAATTTGGCTTTCACAAAATAATAGCCAAAAAATTAATAATTTATGAAGAAAATATTAAGTTTTATTGGATTAGCTTTAATCAGCAGTTCTTTATATTCACAAGGTTCTCCAGATTACGGGAGTGGTTTAAAAATAAATCTCAATCCTAATGGAGATAAATATGTACGTTTTATTCTGTGGGATCAGTTTTGGATCAGAAACTCTGACATGAACCCCGGAAGTATGGTTGGTGGCGAACCTACTGACAACACCTGGAATTTGGGAAACCGAAGACTGAGAGCATTGGCTTACGCTCAAATTACGAAGCGTTATACGATTTTAACGCATTTTGGAATCAACAACCAAACCTTTATCAACGGCGGAGCAACTGGAACATCAGGAACAGGAAGCTATGGAAACGGTAAAAAACCCCAGCTTTTCTTTCATGATGCTTGGAATGAATATGCTGTTATTTTACCGGGAGAAGCAGGAAAATTCAGTCTCACTTTAGGAGGTGGACTTCACTATTACATGGGACTTTCTCGTATGACCATGGGATCAACATTAAATTTTCTTACCGTAGACTCCCCTATTTTCAGTTGGCCTTTAATTGATAATTCTGATCAGTTTGCAAGACAAATGGGAATTTTTGCAAAAGGAAAATACGGAAAATTTGAGTACAGAATGAGTTTGAATAAACCATTTGCAACCGATCTTACTCCAGCCAACACTTTAAATCCCAACAACGCTGTTGCTGTTGATAATAACGGAAACCCCAACTGGTCTAAAGCAGGTTATTTTGAATATCAGTTCTTAGATTCAGAATCGAATATACTGCCGTATAAAGTAGGTTCTTATCTGGGAACCAAAAAAGTTTTCAATTTGGGTGCCGGCTTTTATCATCAAAAAGAAGGAACCAGAACTTCAGTAAATTCCAATATTGAAAAACACGATATCACCTTACTTTCTGCCGATGCTTTTGCAGATATTCCTTTGGGAAATGCTAAAAACAAAATGGCTGTTTCTGCATACGCAGGTTATTTTAACTATCAATTCGGACCTAATTATGTAAGAAACCTAGGAATCATGAACGTTGCAGCCAATGATCCCAACTTTGTCGGTCAACGTGCAATAGCCGGACCGGGAAATCTACAGCCGATGATAGGTACAGGTGACATCATCTACGCTCAGGCGGGATTATTACTGCCAAGTCAGGCAGAAAAGCCAAAAATCAGAATTCAGCCGTTCGCAGCTTATACTCACAAAAATTTTGATGCTTATGAGAAATCTTCTTCTCAGTTTGATGTAGGAGCCAACTGGTTTTTAGATGGGCATCATGCAAAGGTTACCACTCAATATTCTACGAGACCTGTTTTCACAAGTCCGACTGAAAGCCCGACTTCTAAAGGAGAGTTTATTATCCAGCTCCAAATTTATCTCTAAAATTTCATTCTTAATTAAAAAATAAATCTAGTAATATGAACCAGCAACATCACGACAGCTATGAGAATATGACTGAAAAGCAGAAAAACCGCACCATCTGGAGCGTTATTACAGCGTCATCTCTCGGAACCCTTATAGAATGGTATGATTTCTATATTTTCGGAAGTCTTGCCATTGTTTTGGCAACCAAATTTTTCCCTGCAGACAATCCTACCGCAGCATTTTTATCTACATTGGCAACTTTTGCGGCAGGTTTTGTCGTAAGACCATTCGGAGCTTTATTCTTCGGAAGATTAGGAGATATTATTGGCAGAAAATATACTTTTCTGGTCACTTTATTAATTATGGGCTTCTCAACATTCCTGATCGGGTGTATTCCCAGCTATGAAACTATAGGGTTTTTAGCACCTGTTTTGGTTTTAATTTTAAGACTTTTACAAGGTCTGGCTTTAGGAGGTGAATACGGCGGTGCTGCAACGTATGTCGCAGAATATGCACAGCCACACAGAAGAGGTTACTGGACATCGTGGATTCAGACTACCGCTACAGCAGGACTTTTTATCTCTCTGATTGTTATTCTTGTTACGAAAAGTTCACTTTCAGCAGAAGAATTTGACACTTGGGGATGGAGAGTTCCGTTCTGGATTTCGATTCTTATGGTGGGTGTTTCTTATATCATCAGAAAAAACATGAAAGAATCTCCTTTGTTTGCAAAAGCTAAAAGTGAAGGGAAAACTTCAAAAAACCCTTTAAAAGAAAGCTTCGGAAATAAATTTAATTTCAAATTTGTTTTGCTTGCCTTATTTGGAGCAGCAATGGGACAGGGAGTAATCTGGTACACCGGACAATTCTACGCCATGAGCTTCCTTCAAAAAGTGATGAATGTGGAATCTGCACAGGTAGATTCTTTAATGGCAACCGCATTGTTTTTAGGAACTCCGTTTTTTGTGTTTTTCGGATGGCTGTCTGATAAAGTAGGAAGAAAAGCCATCATGATGACTGGAATGCTGATTGCTATTTTAGCGTACAGACCGATTTATGACGCTATGTACAAAAGCATTAATATAGAAGCAAAAACAGTTGCCGATAATGGTATTACTGAAAACAGAACCGCCAAAGTTCATAAAGAAATTGCAGCAGACAGCCTGATCACTTTCCATAAAGAAACAGTTTATACCGACGGAACTTTAATTAAAAAAGACAGTATTGTTCATTGGTCGATCAACGGTCCGGTAATGAAGGATGGAAAAGCTGAAGAGCCTAAAGTATCAAAATCCGTTACCTTAAGTGACAGCACAAAATGGTATCTGGTTTTCCTTATCTTTATTCAGGTGATTTTTGTAACGATGGTTTACGGGCCTATTGCGGCATTCCTGGTTGAAATGTTCCCTGTGAGAATTCGTTATACATCGATGTCTCTTCCGTACCACATTGGTAATGGTGTATTTGGGGGCTTGCTTCCTGCTGTTGCCACTTATCTTGTAACTACCGGAAAAGAAGCAGGACATGCAACATGGTATCTTGAAGGACTTTGGTATCCTATCGGTGTAGCAGGAGTCTGTTTAATCATCGGATTGATTTATCTCAAAAATAAAAACAGCAATATCCACGATTAACAGAAATTATCATCAAAAAAATTACTAATTTTAAATCAAACTAAAATGAACGGATTAAAAAAAATATTAGGCATTGTATGGATCCTTATCGCTCTTGCGGTAGCTTATCTGGGAATAACAGTAATGGGTGTCCCAAAAATAACATCGGGTAAGCAGGAAGATCTTGTATTCGGAATCATTATACTTTTCATTCTGGTTCCTATCGTCTCCGGCGGAATGGCAATTTTTGGATATTACTCTTTGACAGGAGAATATTCTGACGATAAGTAAATTATAAATGTTAGATGATAATTGATGAATGATTCTATTCATCAATTATCTTTCTAATCAATGTTTACCAATTATAATAAATTCATCATTCAATCATGAAAAAACGTCACGAACAAAAACTGATTATCCTGTGTATAGGTCTGCTGATTGCTTTCAGTATTCCTGTCTCCCTGCTTTTCAACAGCGAGAAAGAGGTTTTAGGTTTTCCAAGAATTCTGGTGTATGTTTTTTCTGTCTGGATGATTTCTATTATGATTTCTTTCTTCATTGTAAAAAAATATGATGAATAGTTTCGCATTATTTACTGTTGTTCTTATTTATCTGGCTCTTCTGTTTCTTGTTGCGTATTTTGCTGAGAAGAAAAAAAGTAAGTTCTGGATCAATAATCCATACATCTACGCTTTGTCTCTTGCTGTATACTGTACTGCATGGACGTATTATGGAAGCATTGGCGTTGCTGCGACAAGCGGACTCAATTACCTTACTATTTATATTGGTCCGGTTATCATTATTCCGGCATGGATTTATATCAACACAAGGATTGTCCGTATTTCAAGAATCAACAAAATAAGCAGTCTTGCAGATTTTATCTCTTTACGATACGGAAATAGCAGAAGTTTCAGTGCTATTATCACTTTGGTGTGTATTTTAGCAATTATTCCATATATCGGATTACAGATAAGAGCAATTTCCGAAACCTTTCATTTAGTAACCGAAACAGCAATATCTAAAAACATTTTAAATGACAGCGCAACTTTTGTCGTTGTTTTAATTGCGGTATTTTCTTCTTATTATGGAACAAAATATGTGGATGCTTCAGAAAAGAGATCAGGAATTATTTCAGCAATAGCTTTAGAAAGCTTTCTTAAACTGTTTTTCATTATTATTTTAGGTTTATTTGTGATCTATTTCGCATTTGACGGATTTTCAGATCTTTACAGCAAGGCAAGTAAATTCCCTGATTTTAAGGCTAAAAACACTTTCAACGGACTGGAAGACGCCATGAACTGGATGGTTCTCTGTATGATTTCCGGAACAGCAATCTGTATTCTTCCAAGACAGTTTCATACGGCTATTGTAGAAAACAGACAGGAAAAACACATCAAAACTGCCATTTGGTTTTTCCCATTGTATTTATTGGTTTTCACTGTTTTTATTTTTCCTATTGCATGGGGCGGAAGATTGCTTTTTGATGGTCAGAATGTGAATCCGGAGTTTTATTCCATTTTAATTCCGCAATATTTTGATAATACTTTAATCACCGTTTTGGTATTTCTTGGTGGTTTAAGTTCATCAATTTCGATGATTATTATTTCGTCCATTACATTATCCATCATGCTTTCCAACAACCTGATTATTCCTTATGGATTATTAGGCAAATTTAAAGCAGAAAATGAAACTCAAAACACACGAAACATTACCAATATCCGAAAGTTTTCAATTTTTGGACTAATTATTTTAGCCTTTGTTTTTTATAAATATTTTATTCTGAAGACTTCGCTCGATTCTGTGGGATTGATTTCTTTTGTGGTTATCGCACAGTTGGCTCCCGCATTTTTCGGTGCGATATTCTGGAGAAGAGGAAGCTATAAAGGCGCAATTACCGGACTTATAGCTGGTTTAATTATCTGTTATTTCGGCTTAATTATTCCTCAGTATTATTTTTCTTACAATCAAGAACTGAAAGTAATTTTACGGGATATGTATGATGCTTTCCAGTTTTTTGATATTGCATTTTTAGACCGTATTCCGGAAATTTTCTTTTGGTCTATTCTGGTAAACACAGGTTTATTCACAATTTTGTCGGTAAGCATGAAAGGAAACTATCGTGAAAGGAATTTTGCCGAACTATATGTTGACATTGATAAATACATCCAAAATCATGAAAATGCTTTTATCTGGAGAGGAACGGCTTATGTTTCTGATATTAAAAATATTCTGGAACGTTTTTTAGGTAAAAAGAAGACCGAACAGGCAATGCGGATCTTCAATATCAAATATAATATTGATACTCAGGAAGAAACCGCAGACTCAAGATTTATTAAGTTTTCTGAAAATCTTCTGGCAGGAAGAATTGGGACAGCTTCTGCTAAAATTTTAATTGAAGGCGTTACCAAAGAAGATAAAATTTCTCTGAAAGAAGTTTTAAATATCCTTGAAGAGTCTAAGGAAAACATCATTCTGAATAAAAAACTGACCGAAAAATCTGAAGAACTCAAACAGCTTTCTCATGATCTTACTGCAGCCAATGAGAATTTAATCATCAAAGACCGACAGAAAGATGACTTTTTAGATTCTGTTGCCCACGAATTGCGGACTCCGATTACAGCCATTCGATCAGCCGGAGAAATTTTAGCCGATGACGACGATATTCCTTTAGAAATTAAAAGAGAATTTTTAAACAATATCATCACTGAATCTGACCGTTTGAGCGAAATTATTAATGATATCCTGTATCTGGATAAACTTCAGCATGGCGAAATTGCTTTGCACATTCAGAAAAATAATATTCTGGAAACGTATAAAAAAGCATTGAATCCAATTATCCATCTTATTAAGCAGAAAAACATTCATATAAGTGAAGTCAATCTTCTTAATCAGTATTTATTTGAATATGATGAAGCAAGAATTATTCAGTTATTTCAGAATATTTTAGGAAATGCTTTGAAATTTACAGACGAACAGGGAACTATTCAGACCAAGTTTTTTGAGAAAGATAATGATCTGAACATAACGATTTTCAATACCGGGAAACTTATTCCCGAAGAAGATCTTGAGCTTATTTTTGATAAGTTTTATCAATCAAAGAACCAAAACATAAGAAAACCTTCCGGAAGCGGTCTTGGACTTGCTATTTCAAAAAGAATTATTGAAGCCCATACCGGAATCATAAAAGCTGAAAACAGCGGATTGGGTGTGACTTTTACAATTGCTCTACCAAAAGGCGGAGAACGCGAAGAGTTCAATAACAGTAGCCGTAGGTGAAATCAAGGAACTTGATTCGGCGAAGCCAAACCTATGGAAATAAAATAAACACAAATGAGAAAATGGGAACGTATCGACAAATATTTTATCATATTGTTTTCGGAACCAAACATAGGGAACAAACAATTAATGAAGAAAATGAATCAGAGTTATACAAATATATTTGGGGAATTTTAAAAAATAAAAAATGTAAATTATATAGAATTAACGGAATGCCTGATCACATCCATATTTTTTGTGACGTTCATCCGAATATCACTCTCAGCAATCTTGTAAAGGATATAAAAGTTGTCTCTAATTTATGGATGAAAGAAACGGGGCTGTTTCCTGAATTCTCAGGGTGGCAGGAAGGATATGGAGCCTTTACCAGCTCAATAAAAGAAAAAGAAATTATTATAAATTATATAAAAAATCAAAAACATCACCATAAAACAGAAACTTTTGATGATGAATTTAAAAGACTTTTAACAGAACATGGAATTGAGTCGGAATTAAATTAATAAAATTCAACCCTTACGGGATGGTATGATGCGAATCACAATCCTCATTCCATAGGTTTTACCTACGGCTATTTAAATTGAACCCTTCGGGTTCTCCCAAAACAAAAACAATGCAGTTGAACAATAAGACAACCACAATATGAAGAAGATAATCATTGCCGATGACGAGCACAAAATATTAATGTCGCTGGAATACAGCTTTAAGAAAAACGGATACGACGTATTTATTGCAAGAGACGGAACAGAAGTCCTGGAATTTCTGAAAACAATGACTCCCGATGTCATTTTACTGGATATTATGATGCCGAATCTCGACGGATACAGCACTTTAGAAATCATTAAACAGGATGAAAAACTAAAAAACACAAAAGTTCTTTTCCTAAGTGCTAAAAACAATCCGAAAGACATTGAAAAAGGTCTGAGTATGGGAGCCGATGCATACATTACAAAACCTTACTCGATAAAGAAACTGATACAGCAAATAGAAGAAATGTTTTAATGTAAACACAAATAAGAACTCAGATTTACACTAATAACGTAACCATTATTTATACTGTGAGAAAAATTAGTGGCACTCGTGTTTCAAACAAAAAAACTAATATGAATACAGATATTTTATTTAAACAAAGCATAGAAGATAAAGAGAATTTCTGGAAAGAACAGGCTCAGGAAATCAGTTGGTTTGAGTTCCCGAAAACCATTATTTCTAGTGATGAAAACCAATACAATCAGTGGTTTCCGGACGGGAAACTCAATATGTGTTATTTATGCATTGATAAACATATTGAAGATGGTTTTGGAGATCAGGTTGCGGTTCTTTACGATTCTCCGGTAACGAACCAAAAGCAAACCTACACATTCAATGAAGCCAAAGAGGAAATTTCAAAATTGGCAGGAGGATTAATTTCTTTAGGTTTAAAAAAAGGCGATACCGCAGTTATTTATATGCCGATGATTCCGCAGACATTATTTTCCATGCTTGCGTGTGCGAGAATCGGGGTGATTCATAATGTGGTTTTTGGAGGTTTTGCGCCACATGAACTGGTGGTGAGAATTGATGACTGTAAACCAAAAGCATTAATTACAGCAACCGCAGGAGTCGAAATTGCAAAAAGAATTCCGTATCTGCCTTTGGTAGAAAAAGCGATCGAACTGGCACAGGATAAAGTGGATCATATTATTGTCTACAACAGAAAATTAGTTGACAATCAACATGAAATGTTTGATGGGCTAATTAATTATGAAAATCTGGTTCAGAATTCAGAACCTGAGGGTTGTGTTTCAGTAGAATCCACTCACCCACTTTATTTGCTGTATACTTCCGGAACGACAGGAAAGCCAAAAGGCGTTGCAAGAGATACGGGAGGTTATGCAACTGCGCTGAAGTTTTCGATGAAATATATTTATGGAATCGAACAGGGAGAAACTTTTTGGGCAGCTTCCGATTTTGGATGGGCAGTTGGTCACAGTTATACCGTTTACGGTCCGCTAATTAACAGAAATACCACTATTATTTTTGAAGGAAAACCAATTATGACGCCCGATGCCGGAACATTCTGGAGAATTATTTCCGAATACAAAGTAGCAGCAATGTTTACCGCTCCAACTGCTATCAGAGCCATCAAAAAAGAAGATCCGAACGGAGAATTGGTGAAAAAGTATGATTTAAGCCACTTCAAAAAACAGTTTTTAGCAGGAGAAAGATGTGATGTCGCCACTCTGGACTGGTTTGTTGAACATATCGGCGTTCCGGCAATCGATCACTGGTGGCAGACAGAATCTGGTTCGCCAATGCTGGGTTTAATGACTTTTAATGAAGACTACAAAATCAAAAGAGCTTCCGCAGGAAAACCAATTCCCGGCTATGATATTAAAATTTTCGATGAAAACGGTTATGAACTGGATGCGCATCATGAAGGTTATTTAGTTATAAAATTACCGCTTCCTCCCGGAGCTTTGCTGGGAATCTGGAAAGATTATGACCGTTTTGAGAAAAGTTATCTTTCGCAGTACAAAGGCTATTATTTTTCCGGAGACGGAGCCATAAAAGATGAAGACGGCTATATTTTCATTACCGGAAGAGTGGATGATGTCATTAATGTTGCAGGACACCGCCTTTCCACTTCCGAAATGGAAGAAATTGTTTCCTCTCATCCCGATGTTGCAGAATGTGCCGTAGTCGGAATTGATGACGAACTGAAAGGGCAGATTCCTTTTGCAACGGTTGTTTTAAAAAATGGATCTGCTGTTTCTGAAGATCAGGTAGAAAAAGACATCGTAAAAATAGTCCGTGAAAAAATAGGCGCTGTTGCCTGTCTTAAAAATGTGATGGTTGTAAAACGCTTGCCTAAAACCCGTTCGGGAAAAATTTTAAGAAAACTGATCCGAACTTTACTGGACGGAAAAGAATTTCAGATTCCTTCAACGATTGATGACGAAAAGATTATTGAAGAGATTCAGGAGAAAATTGGAGACTACAGGAGATAAAATATAAAATTGTTTAAACTATTTCAGGATTAACCACAAAAGTCGCAAAAGACAGTATTAAAGTGAATTTCTATAATAATTAAAGTGCTCAAAAGAATAAAAATCAAAGATTTTTAAAAACTATTGTTACCTTTTTGATGTATAATGATCAACTTTAAATAAAGGTTTAGTTCATCTTTTGTGAATTTCGCGGTTAAATAAAAGTTTAAACAGACTTTAAAAGAGACTAAAAATTTAAATAATAAAATTTCAAAAAAGAAAGGATATGAGAAACTATCAGATAGAAAACTTACCGCAATATTTTGAAGAGTATAAAAAATCGATCAAAAATCCTAAAAAATTCTGGGACAAAATTGCAGATGAAAATTTCGTGTGGTACCAGAGATGGAGCAAGGTCGTAAAATACGATATGAATGAAGCCAAAATTTCGTGGTTTAAAAATGCAAAATTAAATATTACCAAAAACTGCATCGACAGACACTTAGCGGTAAGAGGCGATAAAATGGCAATCATCTGGGAACCGAACGATCCGAAAGAAGAAGCACAGCATATTTCTTACAACGAACTCTACAAAAGAGTGAACAAAACCGCCAATGTTCTTCGTGAAATGGGCATCGAAAAGGGCGACAGAGTCTGCATTTATCTTCCGATGATTCCGGAACTGGCTATAACAATGCTCGCTTGTGCAAAACTTGGAGCTGTTCATTCCGTTATTTTCGCAGGATTTTCTGCTTCAGCAGTTTCTTCAAGGGTAAATGACTGCGGAGCAAAAATGGTCATCACTTCAGACGGAAGTTACAGAGGAAACAAAGTTCTGGATCTGAAAAGCATTGTAGACGAAGCTCTGGAAAAAACACCAAGTGTAGAAAAAGTTTTAGTGGTAAAAAGAACTCATAATGAAGTAAAAATGAAGGAGCATAGAGATTTCTGGATGAAAGATCTTTACGAAAACGCCTCTCCGGATTTCGTTACCGTAATTATGGATGCAGAAGATCCGCTGTTCATCCTGTATACTTCCGGTTCTACGGGAAAACCTAAAGGAATGCTTCACACCTGCGCCGGATATATGGTGTACACCGCGTATACTTTTAAAAATGTATTCAATTATAAAGAAAATGATATTTATTGGTGTACCGCAGATATCGGCTGGATTACAGGACATTCCTACATTCTTTACGGACCGCTTCTTAACGGGGCAACAACGGTCATTTTCGAAGGCGTTCCTACCTATCCTGAACCTGACAGATTCTGGGAAGTGATTGAAAAACATAAAATTACACAATTTTACACGGCTCCTACTGCGATCCGTTCTCTGGCCAAAGAAAGTTCAGAATGGGTAGACAAACACGATTTAAGCTCGTTAAAAGTAATCGGTTCTGTTGGAGAACCTATTAATGATGAAGCTTGGCATTGGTTTAACGATCATGTGGGTAACAAAAAATGTCCGATTGTTGATACCTGGTGGCAGACAGAAACCGGAGGAATCATGATCTCTCCTCTCCCTTTCGTTACGCCTACAAAACCAACCTATGCAACGCTTCCTTTACCGGGAATTCAACCCGTCTTGATGGATGATAAACGCAATGAAATTACAGGAAATCAGGTTACAGGAAATCTTTGTATCCGTTTTCCGTGGCCGGGAATTGCAAGAACTATTTGGGGAGATCATCAAAGATACAAGGAAACGTATTTTACGGCTTTTCCAGGGAAATATTTCACAGGAGACGGTGCTTTGCGGGATGAGGTTGGCTATTACAGAATCACAGGTCGTGTAGATGATGTAGTGATTGTTTCCGGACATAATCTGGGAACCGCTCCTATTGAAGACAGCATTAATGAACATCCTGCAGTTGCAGAATCAGCGATTGTTGGTTTCCCGCACGATATTAAAGGAAGCGCACTGTATGGTTTTGTTATTCTGAAAGAATCCGGAGAAAGCAGAGATAAGGACAATCTGAAAAAAGAAATTAATCAACTGATTTCAGACCAGATCGGTCCGATTGCTAAGCTTGATAAAATACAATTTGTTTCCGGACTTCCGAAGACTCGTTCAGGAAAAATTATGCGTAGAATCTTAAGAAAAATCGCTGAAGGAGATTTCAGCAATTTTGGAGACATCACCACTTTGTTGAATCCTGAAATCGTTGAAGAAATCAAAAACGAAAGGATTTAAAATCCGTTCAGATATAAACATTAAACTCTGCTGCTGAGCAGAGTTTTTTATTTGCGAAAATAGACAACATCTTAAATTTTATTAATTTTTTATAGATAAAATAAAATATTATAAATTTTATTAAAAATTTTTTAATGATATTAAAATTATTACTACCTTTAGATACCAAAACAAAAGTAATATGTCGAGTATCTTAGCAGGAATGTTCAGCCATCAGAATGATTACAAAAAACTCGAGCTGGAACTGGAAAGTTCAGGCATTCGGGATTCCGAGTATATTGTTTATCTTAGTGAGGATCATAACTCCCAGTTGTTGGTGAGTGTAGAAATAAAGAACAGAGATCTGACCGAAAAAATCAGGCACATTTTTGATCAGAATCAGGTTCTTAAGACTTATTTATTTGAAAACATGAGTATCAACCAGGCTTCGTACAGTCATCTTAAAAAACTGATAGATGCACGGTGCAAAGCCGAAATTCACAACAGCCCGAATGTCAGAATAAAAGTTCAGCATGATGGAATTACCTCTGAAGTGAAAGCCTAAAAAACTAACCAAAAGATAAAAACTTTTAACCGGAGTCCGTAGATATTTTTCTGCGGATTTTTTGTTGTGTAACCCGGGAAAATCCTTATTTTTTCGTACTTTCGTTCCAATAAAGCTTTTACACAGATGAGTTACGATTTGGAGCAAGAAAACAAAGAAATTTTAGCACGGTATAAAGACCTGATTTCTAATACATATAGGACTTTGGATGAGGAAAACAACAAGCTTATCCGTAAGGCTTTTGATATTGCGCTGGATGCGCACAAAGATCAGAGGAGAAAATCGGGCGAACCCTATATATACCACCCTATCGCAGTTGCAAAAATTGTTGCAAAAGAAATCGGTCTGGGTGCTACTTCTATTGCCTGTGCATTACTGCATGATGTGATTGAAGATTCCGATTATACGTATGAAGATTTAAAAAAGATATTCGGAGAGAGAATTGCAGGTATTGTAAACGGTCTCACGAAGATTTCTATTATGAATCATCAGAATATTTCTGTGCAGTCTGAAAATTACAGAAAACTTTTACTGACTCTCTCAGAAGATTTCAGAGTAATTCTGATCAAAATTGCAGACCGTCTTCATAATATGAGAACTCTGGAAAGCATGGCACCCGATAAGCAGAAAAAAATTGCTTCTGAAACGGTGTATATTTATGCCCCAATGGCTCACAGACTGGGATTGTACAACATAAAATCTGAGCTGGAAGATCTTTCTCTGAAATATAATAACCCCGAAGTTTACAGCGAAATTACCGAAAAACTTGAACTGGCAAAGGAAAATCGGGAAAGATATATTGAAGAATTTAAAAAAGAAGTTTCCGAAAGGCTGCAGGAAGAAGGTCTGAATGTAAGCATTAAAGGCCGTGCGAAAGCAATTTCTTCTATTTACAGAAAAATGCTGAAACAGGGTGTTCCGTTTGAGGAAGTTTTTGATAATTACGCCATTAGAATTATTTACAAATCAGATGCGAAAAACGAAAAGTTCCTTGCCTGGAAAATTTATTCTATTGTAACCGACGTATATCACAGCAATCCCTCCCGAATGAGAGACTGGATCACACAGCCCCGTTCCACAGGATATGAAAGTTTACACCTTACCGTTTTAGGTCCTGATAAAAAATGGATTGAGGTTCAGATCCGTTCGGAAAGAATGGATGATATTGCCGAAAAAGGTGTTGCCGCACATTACAAATACAAAGAAGGCTACAAACAAAGTCATGATGACAGGAACTTTGAGAAATGGGTAACAGAGATCCGTGAAGTTCTTGAACAGCAGCAAAATCTGACTACCACAGAATTATTAGACAATATAAAACTAAATCTTTATTCTAAAGAAGTTTTTGTTTTTACACCAAAAGGGGAAATTAAGATTCTTCCGACCAATGCAACAGCGCTTGATTTTGCATTTTCGGTACATACCGATCTGGGAATGAAATGTTTGGGAGCCAAAATCAACGGAAAGCTTGTTCCAATTTCTTACGTATTGCAAAATGGAGATCAGGTAGATATTTTATCTTCACAAAATCAAAAACCAAAATTTGACTGGCTGGATTTTGTGGTGACTTCAAAAGCAAAATCTAAAATAAAAAGTTTCCTTAATTCTCAGAAAAATTCTTTTGTAGAAGAAGGGAAAGAAATCTTACAAAGAAAACTTCGCCATGCAAAAATTAATTTTAATGATGAGGAAATCAACAAACTTCAGAAATTCTTTAATCTTAAAAGTTCGCAGGAATTATTTCTTAAATTTCAGACCAATGAGCTTGATGCAAGTAGTCTGAGAAAATATATTGAAAGCAAAAACGTATTCAACAATCTGCTTTCGCGATTCAAGAGAACTTCCAACAAAAATCCGAACTACGAAGACTCAAAAGAAATAAATCTCGACATGATTGTCTTCGGAAAGGATGAAGAAAAACTCAATTATACGTATGCTAAATGCTGTACGGTAATTCCGGGAGATAAAATTTTCGGATTTATTACCATTTCCGAAGGCATTAAGGTACATAATGACAACTGCCCGAATGCGATCAACCTCAGAGCTCAGTATGATTACAGGGTAATTCCTGCAAAATGGGTAAATGAGGAAAGTTTTAAAAACCGTATCAAAATAGAGATTGAAGGACTCGACAGGATGGGAATGATCAATGACATTACCACCGTTATCAGCGGCGCAATGGGAATGGATATGAAAAGTATGTCTATAGAGTCTAATGACGGAATTTTTACCGGAACCATCAATCTAGAAGTAAAACACAAAGGTCAGCTTGAGGAAACCTTTAAAAAATTGAAAGCCATCGACGGAATTTCCCGTATCAGAAGGCTGTAAAATCATAAAGAATGAAGTTATCTGTATATTTCAAAAAATTTTTTCAAAGCAGCCAGTCATCAGGTATTTTGCTTATTTGCTGTGTAATATTGGCGCTCATCATTGCCAATACAGGTTTAGGTGAACATTTTCAGATATTTTTAGATACAAAAATCGGGATAGAAAGTCTTCATCTACAGTATCCGATAAGTATTTGGATCAATGATGGCTTAATGTCTGTATTTTTTCTCCTGGTAGGATTAGAAATCAAAAGAGAGTTGGTAGAAGGCGAATTATCTTCATTTAAAAATGCCTCTCTTCCGATTTTTGCCGCCATTGGCGGAATGCTGGTTCCCGCGGTGATATACAGTCTTTTCAATAATGGTACAGCTTACAGCAAAGGCTGGGGAATTCCTATGGCAACAGATATTGCATTTTCATTGGCAATTATTTCCATGTTGGGAAAAAGAGTTCCTTCTTCGCTGAAAATATTTCTTGCTGCGTTGGCAATTGTTGATGATCTTGGAGCCATTCTGGTTATTGCTATTTTCTATACTGATGAAATACAATGGATGAACCTCTGGCTTTCGCTGGGCATTACAGCATTCTTATTTGCACTTAATTATTTAAAAATTAAAAGAATTATCTTTTACATTATTCCGGGAATCTTTTTGTGGTATTATCTGCACCATTCAGGGATTCATGCGACTATTGCAGGAGTTTTGCTGGCGTTTAGCATTCCTACGAATGTTTCCAACATAAAAATTTCTCCCTTAGAAAAGCTGGAGCGATCTCTGCATTTTCCGGTAAGTTTTATCATTATGCCTATTTTTGCGTTGACAAACACCAATATAGCATTCAAAAGCGGAATGACAGATGGCTTATTCAGCAGTTTGGGATTAGGAATCATTTGTGGGCTTGTTTTAGGTAAACTGATTGGTATTAATCTTCTTTCTTTTATTGCGGTTAAATTAAAAATCAGTTCGCTCCCGCACAATAGTTCTTGGAGCCAGATGATGGGTGTAGGTCTTTTGGCAGGAATAGGATTTACGATGTCAATTTTTATTGCTCTACTTTCATTTAAACATCAGATTGACATTCAGGATGAAGCCAAATTTGCGATATTGATAGCCTCTTTTCTGGCAGCTGTTTTAGGGTATTTTATTCTGAGCAGATCAAAAAATATTGAAGAAGACGATGATGAAGAGATGGAATTGGCTCAAAATTAATTTTGTCCAAAATGATATTAAGATTTGCCAGACACACCCGGGATCTTCATTGTATTGAAATTTTTTATACCAAAATTATTGGTCTTAACAAACTAGGATCTTTTGAAAACCATAACGGATATAACGGTATATTTTTAGGACTCGAAAATACAGATTGGCATTTAGAGTTTACAGCATCGGAAGAGTCACCCAAAAGTGTTTTTGATCAAGACGATGCTTTGGTGTTTTATGTAAATTCGGACTTGGAATATCAAAATTTTATAGGAAAATTAAAAAGCAATCATATTCAGCAGGAAAAACCAAGAAATCCTTATTGGGAAAATAACGGAATATTATTTTCTGATCCTGATGGATACAAAATCATTATTTCTACTAAACAAATTGCTTTATTTTCTGATGATGAACTGACAAGCTTAATATTACAAAAAAACATCAGAACTTGGAGCGAAGCAGTTAACTTTATAAAACAGCTTCCCTACGGTAGAAATTCAAACAGATATGACTTATCATTAGTATTAAAAGAGAACAGAGGAACCTGCAGTTCAAAACATGCTTTTTTACGAAAAATTGCCAAGCTTAATCATATTGATAATGTGAAGCTCATTTTAGGAATGTACAAAATGAATCATCTGAATACTCCTAAAATTGGAAATATATTACAGGATCATCATCTGGATTTTATCCCGGAAGCACATTGCTATTTAATGATCAATAATGAAAGGTTTGATGTTACCACTCAAAATTCTGATATTAACAATCTCAAAAAGTACATCATTCAGGAAATCGAAATTGAACCTGAACAAGTAGAGATTTTTAAAGTTGAATACCATCAGAGTTTTATAAAAGACTGGCTAAGCAATAATAAAATAGACAGAAGTTTTGATGAAATATGGGATATAAGGGAAAAATGTATCAGAAATTTACAGGAGTAATTGCTATTTTTCTCTCCTGTGCTCTTCATCGCTTTCAAGATTTGGCTCGGTAGTTTCGGCGTGATAACTTTTAGTCTTTCTTTTGATCTCATCCGAAAGAAGCTTCTCTATTCTCAATTTGCGAAGTGCCATATTCAGTTCATTTCCAAAGAGAAGAAGATAAACATTTACATTGATCCAGATCATCAGCAAAATCATACTTCCAATAGAACCATATAATACGTTGTATCGTGCCACATTTTTTACATAAAGAGTAAAGAGATAGGTTGTAAGAATAAACAAAACAGTTGTAAGGATCGCTCCCGGAATTGCCTGTCGGAATCTTGCAATTTTCACTGTTCCTAACCAGTAAAATAAAGTTAAGAGTAAAAAGAAAAATATAGGAAATGAAACGAAACCAATCAGCTTGGAAAGGTTTTTCACAAACCATGACAAATCATAAGCCGGCTTAAATTGTTTGAGAACAACTTCAGCATAATAGACTCCAAACAGACATAAAAAAACAACACTTACAAAGCCTATCGTAATAAAGAATGAAAGAATAAATTCTTTGATGTCCGGTAATTTCTCCTTAGAATTTTCATTAAAGCCACTGATGATGGAAAAAGTTCCGTTTGTGGCAAAAACCAAAGCAATAAGTATAGTCAAATTACTTATTCCCTTCATGTTAGGAATAATATTTTCCTGAATATATCCTCTAACATCTCCCTCAATATTAGACGGAAAAATATTACTCATCAAAACTTCAAAAATATAAAACTGAAGTTTATCATAATGCGGCATATAAGGCAAAACGGAAAGCAGAAACAGAAGAAACGGAAAAAGACTCAGCGTAAAACTCCAGGAGATTGCAGCTGCCTTCTTCCCTATTTTTCCTTTAAAAACTCCTGCAAAATAAATCTGAAACAGCTGCCAAAGCGATATTCCGAGTACTGGAATATGCAAATCATCAAGAAACTCTTGAATTTTCAGGATAAATTTAGGAATTTTTATAGCCATAAAGTATATTTGTGTTTAGCAAATATAAGAAATGCGAATCAGTTTAGTTTGTATCGGTAAAACAGATGATAAAGAAATTACCTCTTTGATCAAATATTACCTTGCCCGGCTTCCAAAACACTGGAATTTTGAAATCACAGAAATTCCCGACATCAAAAATGCCAAGAATCTTTCTCCGGATCTTTTGAAAAAGGAAGAAGCTAAATTATTTTTCAACCATATTGATAAGAATGATTGGGTTACTATTTTAGACGAAAAAGGAAAACAGTTTACAAGCAGAGAATTTTCTCAGAAAATAGATACCTGGATGAATTCTTCGGTAAAAAAGATCCACATTCTGATTGGTGGTGCCTACGGATTTTCAGACGAAATTTACAGCAGAGCCAATGAAAAAATGTCATTATCTAAAATGACATTTACCCATCAGATGATTCGTCTATTTATTGTGGAACAGCTTTACCGTGCAGATCAGATTTTGCAGGGAAAACCTTATCACAACGATTAATTATTTTGTAGTTACAGAAATTAACTCTTTAATCCCTTTTTCTTTGTATTTCTTTTTTACAGAATCATTCATCAAAACCCTTACGTTTTTTACATCATTTCCTTTTAACTCTTTAAGATCACTTAATGCCTCTTAATTGTTTCTTGTAATAATGAATTAGCTTGAATCTCAAGATCGTTTTTGGTTTTCTGCGCAAAAGCATTGGTAGAATTTGCCAAAGTCATTACAACAGTTGCTGATAAAATTTGGAAAGTATTTTCATAATTTAAATAAATCTTTAATTAGTGATTTTGAAATATACAAAATCTGTTTGCTAATCATTAAAGCTTATTATTTAATTTATATAATGATTGAATTTCTTATCTGTGAATTAAACTTTCAGACTAAGCTGTCTTTTGGCTTCACCTACAACAAAAGCAACAGAATTGGCTATATTGAAGCTTCTGATGAGTTTAGACATCGGAATCGTTAAATGATTATCAAAGCGGTCTAAAACATCTTTACTTAAACCCACGCTTTCCTTTCCGAAAACAAGCCAATCACCTTCCTGAAAATCATTTTCGAGGTAAGATTTATCAGCATGAGAGCTAAATAAGAATACTCTTGATAAGTCAGGAATTGCAGATATCCATTCGTCTACATTTTTGTATTCCGTAACGTTCAGATGAACCCAGTAATCTAAACCTGATCTTTTTAAATTTTTATCGTCAATTAAGAATCCTAGCGGATGAATGAGATGCAGCCTGCTTTCGGTCCCCACACACAATCTTCCTATATTTCCGGTATTGTTTGGGATTTCCGGCTCGACCAGAACGATATTTAACATGAATATTTTGAATGATTAATTAATTAAAACTGATTATTTTTTAGAACATTTGGCATTATATTCCTGTAAAAGCACTTTCTCATAACCTGCTGCGACAGCTTTTTCCAAATTAGTACAAGCTTCTTTATCTTTTCCGGTTTCAAACAAAATAGCAGCTTTCGTTACGTATGACTGAGAAAATTTAGGATCTATAGTTATGGCTTTATTAATATCTGCAAGAGCTTCTTTTGTTTTTTTCATTTTCAGATAAATATCTGCTCTTCCGTTATATAAAAGAGATTCTGGCTTTTCAGAAAGAAGCTGATTATAATCTTTCAGTGCGCCATCCAGATCTCCGTTATTTTTTTTGAGGTTTGCCAAACCTGTTCTCGCAAAAATATTATCCGGAGCAAACGTAAGAATATGCTTCAAATCTTCCATTGCCAGATCTTTTTTACCCAAATTATTGTAAATTTTGGAACGGGTGAGATACAGTTCAGCATTTTCAGGCTCAATTCTGATACCGGTATTAATATATTCCAGCGCCTTTGTTCTGTTGCCTTTCTGATTATGAAGTGATGCCAGATTTTCGTACACCGAAACAGATTTCGGATCAGATCTTAATGCAGATTCATAAGATTTAAAAGCCTGTGCTGTTTTTCCTAATCTGCGCTGAGACGTTCCAAGCAGATTGTAGTATTCGGATTGATATCTTTGGATATGTTCGGTTAAAACAAGCTTTGAATACTGCTCTTCTGCACATTGATAGTCAGCTTTTTTAAAGCATTCTTCAGCTGTTTTTTTGTCTTGTGCAGATACAAAATGAAGAGCGGATAAAGCTATAGAAAAAAATAGTAGTTGTTTTTTCATACTTAGGATTTTGTTGTTTATTGAAAGCTAAATTACTATTTTCTTTAATATGGAATCATATCAGTTTCCGGAAACTGCTTGTCTGCTCATTACTTTTTTCACCAAAAGAAAAAACATCAATCCGAATACAGTTCCTGCAACGGCACCTGCAAGAATATCCATCGGAAAATGTACTCCTAGATAAATACGGCTGTAAGCTACCACCATTGCCCAGATAAAAATGAAATAAGGGAACCATTTTAACTTATCTTTCAAAAGTAAGCCAAGATACGTTGCCAAAAAAAAAGTGTTGGATGCATGAGCGGAATAAAAACCGTAAGGTCCGCCACATTTTACAATTCTCATTAAATTTTGAAGAGAAGGATCATTACAGGGTCTAAGTCTCGCAACACCGTATTTAAAAATTCCTGATACCTGATCTGAAACTGTTATTCCGATTGCTGCAAAAATCAAGATATATAAAAGCGATTTCAGCTTGAAATTTTTATATAAAAAATAAAAAAAGATAACGTAAAGCGGGATCCAGATCCACTTATCAGAAACAATAATCCAGAACTGATCAAATGGCGTATCGCCCAAATTATTTAGATAAAGGAAAAGCTCTTTATCTTCCTGAATAATTTCCTCCATCATTATCTGCTTACAGGACCTTCGTATGCTTCGTCATCTGCCGGCTTTATTATAGGTTGTTGGGGGGCAGATTCAGAAGGTTTTTTCGAAATATTTTCTTCAATATTCTGCATGGGATTAAAATCTTTGGCAGCATCTTTTACTTTTTCTATCTCACGTTTTATTTCGGAAACAGGATTATCGGTTTCTTTCAAAATTTCGGTTTTGATATCTTCTACGGCTCCACGCATTTTTCTCACACCAGAGCCCAAATCTCGGGCAATCTGCGGAAGTTTGTCGGGACCGAACAAAACTACTATTGCGATGGCAACGAGTGCCATTTCTCCAATGCTTAATTCCATAAGGCTAAATTACAAAAGATTATACATACAAATTATATTATGCGGCATTTTTAAACAAATTTTAAGACTTCTTTTTTTGAAAAGCATAGTACGTTATTACAACACTTACAGACATCATAATAAATGCCAGAAAAAAAGGAGCTCCCGGAAATTTTACGACAGCACTTTTTTCACTGTAATGATAAAAAAGATACGTCATCAAAGGTGGACCTATGCACGAAGTTACACTCATCAAACCTGTAAGTGCACCCTGAAGCTCTCCCTGTTCTGTTGCCGAAACATTCTTACTGATCACCGATTGTAAAGATGGTCCGCAAATCCCACCCAGACAATACGGAATTAAAATAGCAAACATCATCCATCCTTCTGTGGCAAAAGCAAAAAGCAACATTCCTAATGCATACAATGACAAACCTACGTAGATGCTTTTATTTTCACCTAATTTCGGCGTTGTCCATCTGATCAGAACGCCCTGAACCAAAGCTATTAGAATACCAATTACTCCTAATGAAATTCCAACCATAAGTTCATCCCATCCGAAAACAGCCATGGTGTAATAGTTCCAGTTGGTCTGCACTGCATGTCCAGCAATATATACGAGAAAAAGTGAAACAATGAGCCCGGAAAGTTCAGGATGTTTCAAAATAAATTTAAATGAACCTACAGGATTTGCTCTTTTCCAGTCAAAATCACGTCTTTTATCTTTGTCTAAACTTTCAGGAAGAATAAAATAACCATATAAAAAATTAAGCAAACATAAAACTGCTGCTGCATAAAACGGTATTCTTGGACCAAAATATCCTAAGCCGCCACCCAAAAGAGGTCCGATGATAAATCCCAGACCAAATGCAGCACCAATCATTCCGAAGTTTTTTGCACGGTCTTCATCTGTAGAAATATCGGCGATATATGCACTGGCTGTAGTAAAGCTTGCTCCTGTAATTCCGGCAATGATTCGTCCTAAAAAAAGAAGCATAATATTAGGAGCCAGGGCAAGAAATATATAATCTACGGCAAACCCGAAAAGTGAAATTAAAATTATTGGTCTTCTTCCATATTTATCACTTAGATTGCCAATAACCGGAGCGAAGATAAATTGCGCAAAAGCATATACAAAACCGAGCCATCCGCCATATTTTGCAGCTTCGTTTACACTTCCGTGAATAAGTTCTTCTATAAGTTTCGGGATTACAGGAATAATAATTCCTAATCCGATAATATCTATCAAAAGCGTTACAAAAATAAAACCTATTGCTGCTTTCTTTTTTGATTTTTCCATTGCGGATGCAAAATTAGTTAATATTTTGATTATTGTTTTAAAACTTTACCGTTTAAAAAATAAATAGCTCATAAAAAAAGAGCCTTTCAATTGAAAGACTCTTTTAGTATTTAATGTAGTTTAAATTATTTTGAAGAAAGAACTTCTTTGTTGGTTGTTGTTCTGCCTTTTACTTCTTCTTCTTTGCCTGTTTTAAGGAAATCATAAGCAATTGCAGAAGCAATGAAGATAGACGAGTAAGCTCCGAAACCAATACCGATTAATAAAGCAAACATAAATCCTCTTAAATTGTCTCCTCCGAAGATGAAAATCGCAAGAATTACCAATAACACAGTAAGTGTTGTATTGAACGTTCTTCCTAAAGTGCTTGAGATAGAATCATCAAAAAGCCCTGCCAAGGTTGCAGATTTCTTTTCTCTCAGATATTCCCTGATTCTGTCGAAGATAATTACCGTATCATTAATGGAGTAACCCAATACCGTAAGAATTGCAGCTACGAAATCCTGATTGATTTCCATGTTGAAAGGCATGATTCTATGAAGTAGAGAATAAGCTCCCAAAATGATGATCGCATCGTGGAATAAAGCCGCAACCGCTCCCAAAGAAAACTGCCATTTTCTAAATCTGAATAAGATATAAATAAAGATACCTCCCAAAGCTGCAACAACTGCCAAAATACCATGATTTTGAATATCATCAGCAACGGTAGGTCCTACTTTTTCTGATGAAACAATTCCTGTATTTCCTTTATCTGCGCTCTTGAAATCTGACAAAGTAGTCGATGATGAGAAATCACCTTTTAATCCTTCAAATAATTTTTGCTCAACAGTCTGGTCTGCTCTCAAAGACTCATCATTGATCAGATAATCTGTTGAGATTTTCAGTTGATTGTCATTACCAAAAGTTTTCACTTCAACCGAAGAGTTTTTACCATCTTCAGTTTTGAAGAACGGAACCAATTTTCTTTCAATATCCTCCGCATTTACCGGCTTATCAAATCTTATAATATAATTTCTACCACCAGTAAAATCAATACCATATTTGAAACCGCTTGTAAAAATTGAAATTAAGCTAACTACGGTTAAAATAGCTGAAACAGCGTAAGCAATTTTTCTCTTTCCAATGAAGTCAATCCACGTATTTCTAAAAAGATTTTTAGTAGGAGCTGTCCAAACGGAAAGACCTTTTCCTTTTTCCAGTCTTGAAAAGATCATTACTCTTGATAATGCTACTGAAGTAAATAATGTCATTACAATACCAATCATCAACGTCAATGCAAAACCTTTAATAGGTCCCGTTCCGAAGAAAAATAATACTACTGCCGTTAATAAAGTTGTAAGGTGACCATCAATAATTGCATTTAAAGCATGCTTGAAACCGTCTTTATATGCCTCAAATATACTTTTTCCTGCGAAGAGTTCCTCTTTTGTTCTTTCGTAAATAATAACATTCGTATCTACTGCCATTGCCATAGTAAGTACTATACCCGCAATACCAGGAAGTGTCAATGTAAAGTCTCCGGAATCCATAATTCCAAAAATGTAGAATAAGTTGATGATCATTGCAATTACTGCATAAACACCCGCTCCTCCATAATAGAAAATAATATAAACAATGATAATAAGGAATGCAATAGCAAATGAAACCACACCGGCATCAATAGACTCCTGACCTAAAGAAGGACCAACCTGTGTTGCCTGAACTACTTTTGCTCCTGCAGGAAGTTTACCTGCTCCTAAAACATCTACTAATTCTTTCGCCTCATCCTGAGAAAAATTCCCTGAAATCTGAGTTCTTCCGTTAGGAATTGCACCAACAACATTAGGTGCAGTATACACTCTGTTGTCCAAAGTTACAGCAACCGGTTTTCCTACGTTTTTCTCTGTAAGCGTTTTCCAGTCTTTTGCGCCTTTAGAATCCATCTGCATATCTACAACTACTCTGCCCAATTCATCATAGCTGATGTTAGCTGTCTCTACTGCTCCGTCTACAGGTGCTTTTTGATTAATATTTCCTCTGATAGCATATAAAACAAGACTGTTTTCGTCTGTAGCTTCCGGCTTATATCCCCACATAAATTGGGTATATTTAATGTTTGCCGGTCTTAAAGACTGTGCTACTTTGCTGTTAAGGATTTTATTTACAGTTGCAGTGTCAGATAATTTCACACTTGCAACACCATTGGTTTTTAGTTTGTCCAACTGCAAAAGATTCATGAAGTTTACATTTTTTGCAACTCCCATAGAATCTCCTTTTGCGGCAATTGTTGTGGTAATAGTCTGGAAATAAGGTGCCACTTCCGGGATCTGCTGTATTTCCCAAAACTGAAGTTTTGCGGAAGTCTGAAGCATTTTTTTCACCTTATCAATATCTTTCATTCCCGGCATTTCTACAGAAATTCTCGCTGTTCCGGGAACTCTCTGTACATTGGGCTGTATAGCTCCTAATTTATCAATTCTGGTTCTGATTACTTCAAAAGCAGTACCTACAGAAAGATCAATTCTTTTTTTAACGATGCTTTTAACCTGGTCATCCGTTGTATTGAATTTGATTTCAGAAAGATTGGTATTTCCGAAAATCTCAGGATCCGCAAGTTTAAGGTTAGCTCCTTTAGCTTTATTTACTGCATCAAACTCAACGAAGAAGTTATCTATATATGATTTTGAAGAGTTTTTCTGTACTTCATCTGTTCTGTTTAGAGCTTCAATAAGAACAGGATTGGTAGAATAATTGGTTAAATCACTTACCAAATCTCTCTGATTGATCTCCAAAAGTACATTGATACCTCCTTTCAGGTCAAGACCAAGTTTCATTTCTTTGTCTTTCGCTTTAGAGTAATAAAGATCTGTAAAACCCAGATGAAGAGTATCTTCTTTTAATCGTTTGATCTCTTTCTCGTTCCCGTTCGCAGCTTCAATCTGCGATTCAATTTTGCTTGCGTACCAGGTTGGCAATAGCTCATTTAAGCATATTAGCCCTAATACAATAGCAACAATTGTAATAAGTCCTTTTCCTTGCATTTTGTTATAACTACGTTAAATTAAGTCGGCAAATATAATGATTTTATTGATATTTTATGAATTTTTAACGGTAGAAATCGTTTATTTTCAGATATATTCAGGCATATTTTTGATAAAATGTGAAAGTATTTTTGATGTTTAAATGAAACTTAATGTAAATTTCATATAAATTGTCAGTTTTCAAAACTGTATTTAAGAGAATACCTAAGCACGTAAAATAAAAAATTGCTCAGAGATTATCCAAGCAATTAATTTGTATATGTTTCTTAATCAATTTTAAATTCATTAAATAGTCATTGAAAAAATTCTTGTTTCCGGTTTATTTCTCATCATTCTGAGATCAAAAACCATTGCAACATTTCTGGTAAAAGCTCTGCCTTTTTCTGTTATTTTTATCTGATTCCCGTTGATTTCCACCAATTCATCCCGCTGCATTTCATCCAGCATAGCAAAAGCATTCTGAAGTTCGGGAATTGCATTAATGTCTTGAAATGTTGTTTCCAGCTGACACATCAGATTTAAAATATTTCTTCTGATCAGCAAATCTTCATCATTAAGTATATGACCTTTCACTACAGGAATTTCTCCCTCTTCAACCATCTTCTGATACTCTTCCACTGTTTTTACGTTTTGTGCAAAAGCATACCATGAATCTGAAATAGATGACATACCCAATCCTACCATAAGCTGAGTTTTACTTGACGTATAGCCCATGAAATTTCTGTGTAATTTCTTTTGAATTAAAGACTGGTAAAGATCATCGTGTTCAAGAGAAAAATGATCCATCCCGACTTCAATATATCCCAATTCCTGCAAAAGCTTTTTACCATCTTCGTATAAACGGCGTTTTTCTTCTCCGCTTGGAAGGTCATTTTCATCAAAACCACGCTGTCCCACCCCTTTTACCCACGGAACATGAGCGTAAGAGTAAAATGCAAGACGATCTGGCTTCAGTTCTAAAGTTTTTCGAATGGTATATTCCATTGCATCCCAATGCTGGTGCGGAAGTCCGAAAACCAAATCGTGGCTCACTCCCGTGTATCCAATTTCTCTTGCCAATTCTGTAACTTCTTTTACTTTCTCGAAAGGCTGAATCCTGTTAATGGCTTTCTGTACTTTCAGATCATAATCCTGAACGCCGAAACTTGCTCTTCGGAAACCAAGATCATACAAAGTCTGCAGATGTTCTCTTGTGGTGTTATTCGGATGCCCTTCAAAAGAAAATTCTGGCTTGTCTGAAATTTCAACAGTTTCAAAAATTCCTTCCAGCAAAGTTTTTAAGTTTTGAGGTGAAAAAAAAGTGGGAGTTCCACCTCCTAAATGAAGCTCTTTTAATTTTGGCTTTTCACTAAACAACTGCAGGTAAAGCGTCCATTCTTTCAAAACACTTTCCAGATAAGGAATTTCCACGCTGTGCTGTTTTGTAATTCTTTTGTGGCAAGCGCAGAAAGTACACAGTGCTTCACAAAAAGGAAGATGGATATAAATTGAAATTCCTTCTTCCGAATTACTTTCATTAAAAGATTTTATCACACTTGATTTCCATTCTTCGCGGGAAAAAGTAAACTCGTCCCAATAAGGAACAGTAGGATAAGAAGTGTATCGAGGACCGGGAATATTATATTTATCAACTAATGAACTCATGCAGAATTAAAATAAATGATTAATATGAATTAAAAAAATTCATCCTGCAAAATTAACCAATACTTCTGAAATAAAGACTATCAATCCGTATGAGTTTGAGCATCTAGAATATAAGCTTCATTATAGAAATTTTATTTTTTCCTGCAAAAGCTACTGTGTTTTGATCAATCCAACGGCAGACGTAAAAACCTTTTTCATCAGAAATTTTCTGCCATGTTTTTCCATAATCCGATGAATAACTGATATGCTGATCTCCGACAGAAATGATGTCTTTACCTTTTGATCCGGGTTTTATTTTCACACAAGTAGTGTAACCTGCATTATTTCCTGATGCTTGAATCTTCCAGCTTTTACCGCCATTTTGCGTAGTGGCAATATTATTAACATTTGCCTCCTGTTTTGTATAATCGCCTCCTACAGCAATTCCGAAGTTTGCATCGGCAAAATCTATGGAATAGATACCTTGAGATTCTGAATCCTGAATAAATCCAGTTTCAAAGATTTCCGCATATTGAGATCTCAAATTAAATTTAAAAATTCTTGCTGAACCACCTCCTGTTCCCAGCCATAAATATTCTTTGTAAGATGCCAAATTGGTATTACTGGCTGCAAAAGCAGCTTCACCTTCATTCATCATTAATTTTCCATTCCGGGATATGAAACCGGAAGGTTTATAACTATTCTTTTTAGGAAAAATTTCCAGCAATCTCAATTTTAAACTTTTATCGGTATCACTAAATGAAAAAGCCAAGTCATCACTTACAAAATGTAAAGCATCATAAAAAGCTGTTTTCGTTGTATCTGTATAAATGATTTCCGAAGTAAGTGTTTTCTTATTGATCTTGAAAAAATAAGCAGGACTTTCAATATTGACAGCATAAAATGATGTTATATCCTGAGCCAGAGTTCTAAATTGAAGTTTCTTTTCAGAAAGTCTGATCTGTTTTTGGTTCTGCGGCTTTTTTAAGTCAACATACCCAAATTTAGAATCTGTTCCGCTATACCAAATTTTGTTATCGTATAGTTCAATGGCTCTGATGCTTATCTTGTCATTGAATATAGTTTTAAAACTTTCAATTTTCTGAGAAAACAAAAAGAGATTTAAAGTCAGACAAAAAAGAATTATTATTTTTTTCATATCTGTAAAAATAAAAAATCCGCAGAAATAACTGCGGATTATATATGTATATTGATAATTTAATTTTCTATAAATTCATCATAACCACCCTGGTTTAGAACACTATTTCGTTTTCCGTATAAGAAGTAAATAAGAAGTCCCAAAGCCAGCCAGCCTATCGCCATGTAAATGGCAGTGATTTCCAGATTGACAATTAGATAGATGTTGATTAAAATTCCCAATGATGCTACTACAGGAAGCATCGGAGTTTTGAATCCTCTTTTTAATTCAGGTTTTTTTACTCTAAGCAACCAAACAGCAAAGCAAACCATTGTGAATGCGAAAAGAGTTCCGAAACTACACATATGAACTAATGTACTGATAGGTGTAAGGGCTGCCACAGTAGCTACAATAATTCCTAATAGTATAGTATTTTTATAAGGAGTTTTTCTCACCGGGTGAATTTCTTTGAACATTTTCGGCAACAAACCGTCTTTAGCCATTCCTAAAAATATTCTTGACTGTCCCAACATCATTACAAGAAGCACAGAAATTAATCCAATCGTAGCAGCAACTGTAATCAATATTACTGCCCAATCCATTCCGGTAGCTTTTTCAAAAGCAACAGCAACAGGAGCTGTTAACGCATCCGGTACAATTCCGAAATCTTTGTAACTCATCATCCCCGTAAGTACAAGAGACATAAGAATATATAAAGCTGTACATACTAATAACGAAACAATAATCGCAAATGGTATATCTTTTCTTGGATTTTTTGCTTCCGCAGCCTGAGTTGAAACAGCATCAAAGCCTATATAAGCAAAAAATACAGCAGCTGCACCGGCAATAATACCATTAAAACCGTAAGCCGGTCCTAATTTACCATCAGACTGAATGATCATTTTCTCGTCCGGAATAAATGGTGTAAGATTATCCATATTGATGAAAAGTGCACCTACAACAATTACAAAAACTACAACAGAAGTTTTCAGAATTACAATCATATTATTTGCTCCTGCAGCTTCTTTTGTGCCTTTTACCAATATAGACGTCACGATCAAAACAATCAGAAACGCAGGAAGGTTGAATGCAAATGAAGGTTCCGTAAGACCATGACTCACCGCATATTGTTTTGCAGTAGCAAAGTCATTGGTAAGATAATACGGCAGTTCAACATTGATAATTTTCAGGAATTTATTAAAATATCCCGACCATGAAACAGCAACCGTCATAGAGCCCATTGCATATTCGAGAACTAATCCCCATCCAATCAGCCATGCAAAAACTTCACCCACTGTACCATAAGCATACGCATAAGCAGAACCTTCAACAGGCAATAATGCTGCAAATTCTGCATAACACAACGCAGCAAAAATACAGGCAATACCTGCAACTACAAAAGACAATGCTAATGCGGGACCTGCATGATAATAAGCTCCCGTTCCCGTAAGTACAAAAATACCGCCTCCAATGATTGCTCCAATACCTATGGCAGTTAAACTCCACTTGCCCAGAACTCGTTTGAGTTCACTTTTTTTCATATCCGCCTCATAGGCTCCGAGTGGTTTAGTTTTCCAAATATTCGACATGTTTCTATTTATTAAAGATTTACGAAAATATAAAAAATTTAGAGATATTAACATTTAATGACTGATTTTCGCAAATTAATTTAACTTTAAAAATATAAAAAACTGATTTACACCCATTTCTATTCATTTTAATTATCTGTTTTTTTAGTTATTTTTAAACCATGAATTTATATGATTTTTTCATAAAGCCTTATGAAACTGCAGACATTTTGCAAATCACTCTTGAAATTACAGGAACTCTATTGGGAATTTTGAGTGTATTTTTTTCTATTAAAAAAAATATCTGGGTTTATCCTACGGGAATTGTTTCCACCGTTATTTATGTTTATCTTTTATATATCGCCGGATTGATTGGTGACTGCATTATCAACATCTATTATACGGTAATGAGTATTTACGGCTGGATTTTGTGGGCTAAAAATTCTGAGGATCAGATTCATGTAACCGTAGACTGGGCTTCAAAAAAAGAATGGATTTTATCTTTTGCTCTTTTTATGGTGAGCTTAATTTTAATAACTCTCATTTATTATTATAAGCCTTTTATTGAAAACGGCTTTTCTATTGATAAGGTCACAGTAGGAGTTCATCATCTTGACTGGGCAAACTGGCTGGATATATTTATTACCTCCATTTTTTTGGTGGGAATGTGGCTTATGGCGAGAAGACGTATTGAGAGCTGGATTTTCTGGATTGTAGGAGATCTTGCATCTATCCCTATGTATATTTATAAAGGGTACGGAATCACTTCGGTTCAATATTTGGTATTTACTGTTATGGCAATCGTAGGATTTGTTGCCTGGAAGAATAGTTATACTAATAAAAGAACAATACAGTTATGAAAAATATAATAAAAATAGTTTTAGGATTAAGTCTTACCGCAAGTCTCACGGCATGCTCCGCTTACAATACAGGTTATGCAACTTACGGAGAACCTTACTATGATAACGGATATTATTACGCTCCGCAAGGATATTACGGCAACGGCGGATATTTTGGAAATGATGGTTATTATTATCGTAATGACATGAGATACTATTATGATAACGGCATTCCTTATTATTATGGGAACAACAGAACAAGAATATATCTTGAACGTCAAAACTCCAATATACCTCGGGAAAATAGTGGTTTCAGAAATGTCCCCAATAATAACAACCCAAGAAATAATACCAACAACAGCGGATTCAGAAACCCTAACAGAAATACACAGGGAAACAGCGGCTACAGAAATCAATCTCCTCAAAAGCCTCCGCAACAGGCACCGAGAAACAGCAATGGAAGCGGTTTTAGAAACAGCAATCCGGCAGGAAACAGATCAGAAGCACCGCAAAACACCAACCAAAATAATCAAAATAATCAAAATGGCGGATTCAGAAGATAGCATTCATCAAATAATAAATAAACGAACAGATCTGCTGTTCGTTTTTTCATATAAAATAAAGTAATTTTGCAGGTTTTTATAACAAAATTCAAGTGTAATGGAATTCTATAAATATCAGGGAACCGGAAACGACTTTGTAATGATTGACAACCGGGATCTACAGTTTCCTAAAGATCAAAAAACAATTGAAAAACTTTGTGACAGAAGATTCGGAATTGGCGCAGACGGTCTCATTCTTTTAGAAAATGATGACCGGTACGATTTTAAAATGGTTTACTATAACTCGGATGGCGGAGAAAGCACCATGTGCGGAAATGGTGGCAGATGCTTGGTCGCATTTGCTTTTTTTCTGGATATTTTCGAGGAAAAATGCACTTTCATAGCTATTGACGGGGAACATGAAGCCGAAATACATAACGGAGTTGTCAAACTAAAAATGATTGATGTTGAAAGCATTTCTTCTGACGGAGAAGATTTTGTTTTGAATACAGGATCCCCTCATTACGTGAAATACGTTGAAGATATTGCCAACTACAATGTTTTTGCTGAAGGAAATAGGATTAGAAACTCCGAAAATTATTGTGAAAAAGGCATTAATGTCAATTTTGTAGAAAAAATTTCTGATAACGAAATATTTGTAAGAACCTATGAACGAGGCGTTGAAGATGAAACTTACAGTTGTGGCACAGGAGTTACAGCTTCTGCTTTAACTTTTCTGCAAAAAAACAATCTAACCTCCATCAAAGTAAAAACTTTAGGAGGCAACCTGAAAGTTTATGCAGAAAAAAATGAAGGTAAATTTCAAAAAATATGGCTGGAAGGTCCTGCTAAACAGGTTTTCAGAGGCAAAATAGATCTCATTTAATTTTTTTACTTTAAAAACTATTAATCTTATTTCAGGAATGAAAAAAGCTATTCTTATTATTATCCTTTTAATTCTTGCTGTTGCAGGATTTTTTGGTTTTAAATTTTATAAAAAATATTATGGCAGCAATGTGGCAAAAGAAGGATATGTGCTTATTCCTCACGGTGCCAACTTTAAACAGATTTTAGATTCTGCAAGCCAATATATTAAAAATAAGGAATCTTTTGAACAAGTAGCAGAAGATAAAGATATGGACAACTACTTTAAGCCTGGTCGTTATCATTTTCAAAAAGGAGCCAATAATACCTCATTGGTAAATATGATAAAGGCAGGTAACCAGACCGCGAACTCTTTCAGAATCGGGGATTTTGGAGATATTTATCAGATGGTTGGAAAAGTGAGCCGAAAAACAGAGCTGGATTCGCTGAGATTTGTAAATGATTTGAATAAAATAGCTACCGAAAAGGGTTATAAAAATGCAGAAGATCTTAAAAAATATTTTTTCATAGATACTTATCAGTTCTTTTGGACGGTAACTCCGCAGGAGTTTTTCACAAAATTTGATGATCAGTACCAAAAATTCTGGAACGAGGAAAGAAAATCTAAAGAACAACAGTCGGGACTAACGAGAGATCAAATCTACGCTTTGGCTTCGATAGTGTATAAAGAATCCGGAGGAAAGCCAGATGAAATGAAAACCATTGCAGGTCTTTATCTTAACCGTTATAAAAAAGACATGAAACTGCAGTCTGATCCTACCGTAATCTACGCCATCAATAAACAGACAAACTTTAAAGAATCTATAAAAAGAGTTTTTTATAAACATCTTACAACACCATCTCCTTATAATACTTACGCAAATAAAGGCATCCCACCAGGACCAATTTGTGTGGTAGATAAAAATTCTGTAGATGCTGTTCTGAATGCAGAAAACAACAATTATATATTTATGTGTGCAGATCCTGCGAGATTAGGATATCACAAATTCACAGCAAGTGCAGAGGAACATGCAGTGAATGCGAAAGCCTATCAGGACTGGCTGAATTCTAAAAATATCAAATAATAAAAATATTTAACTTTTTTTAACAAGTTTGTAATTAACATTTATTATTATTAATCGACATATAAATTATAAACATTAAACAAACCATGAAATTGGCTCAATTTATGTTTTAGTTAGAATTTAATCATAAAGCATTATTGTTACAATTTCATAAAAAGAATATCTATGAATCAAACGGAAATAATCAGTATTTTCACCAGAAAAACCTTAGGACTTACTTTTGTACTTTCAGCAGCAGCTTTAGCATTTGCACAGGAAAAAGTGGGAATCTCGGGAACAGTTGTAGACAAGAGTAATCAGCCTGTACCTTATGCATCAGTAACATTCAGCCACAAACAGAATAAGCTCTTCAGTGACGCTACTCTTACTGACGAAAAAGGTAATTATAAACTAGATCTTACTCCGGGAAATTACGACATTTCAGTTGAAGCTATAGATTATAAAAAAAGTGTGATCAATAAGCAAATCAGCAGACCCGGAAATATTGGAGCCCTTTCTATTGAGGCAGAATCTTCTGCAACGAATGTGAAAACTCAGGATATTCAGGGAGTAACAATTACAGCTACTACAAAGCCATACAAAGTTGAATTAGACAAAAGAACTTATGATCCTTCTCAGGACATCGTAAGTAAAGGCGGAAATCTTCAGGATGTCTTGTCTAATGTACCTTCGGTTTCTGTTGATACAGACGGAACTGTTTCTATGAGAGGAAGTTCTAATGTACGTTTTTTAATCAATGGTAAGCCTTCTGCGCTTTTAGGAATTGATGACGGAGCCAATGCCCTGCAAAGTATTCCGGCAGATCAGATTGAAAGAATAGAAGTAATTACCAATCCTTCATCAAAATTTGAGGCAAGCGGAACCGCAGGTATTTTAAATATCATTTTAAAAAAATCAAAGAAAACAGGTTTTAATGGTAGTGTTATCGGAACTTTAGGCTATTTACCACAAACCAATTTGAATACTAATTTAAGCTGGAGAAAGGGTAATTTAACGTGGTTTTTAAACGGTGGCGGCGGTTACAGAGAATCCAGAAATACGAATAGAACAAATAGCGTTTTCAATAATGTTACAAAAGATGAATCTATCCTGAGAACTAATCAGGAAAACATCAATGACAGCCAGAATAATAATTATAATTTCTCGACCGGTATTGTTTATGATATTACCGATAAAACTTCTGTTAATGCATCAGGAACTGTAAGAACATTCAACAATACAAGTAACGGAAACGTAACTTATGACAATAAATTATTAAACGCTGCAGATATTTTTAGAAATAGGATTACTACAGGAGTGAATGACAATCTCGCTTTTCAGGGCGATTTTGGTTTGGATCATAAATTTGATGATAAAGGACAAAATCTTGCTTTGTCATTAAGTTTACAAAGTAACCGTTCTTACAATGATACTTATATTGATGAAACCAAAAATGGAAATTTTGAATTACAAAATATTATTAATCAGCAAACAAAGAATAAAACTTTAGTCGGAAAAGCTGATTATGAACTTCCAATTGGTGAAAATTCTAAAATAGAAGCAGGTTACCGATTAGACATTAATGAAAATAACTATAATAATGATGTAAGAGAAAGCACTGTTGCTATTCAAACATTAAGATTTCTACCTTTATATACTTATGATGCATTGTACAGAGAGATGTTCAATGCAGGCTACATACAGTTTAAAAGTAAAATCGGTAAGATTGGATATCAGTTGGGGTTAAGAAATGAACACTCTACTATTGATATTGATTATGCTAATCTTGTACCAGATGAAGCACCGCTTATAAGAAGAAAATCCTACAACAACTTATTTCCAAGCGTATTTTTGAGCTATGAGTTTTCAAAAGACAATCAGCTGTTGCTCAATTATTCCAGAAGAATTGACAGACCAAGATCGTGGTTTCTTATTCCCAATCCAAGCTACAATGACAACCAGAATATCTTCGATGGAAATATTGATTTAAATCCTTCTTATGTAGATTCTTTTGAGCTTGGATACAGTATTTCTAAAAAGAAGCTTACTATTAATCCGACACTATATTTCAGACACCAGACAGATGACACAAAGATGCTGGTTTATAATGAAAAGGAAACATTTACTAATAGTCTTGGTAAAAAAGAAGACCGAATAGTTTTTCATACCAAACCAATCAACTTAGGAACTGATGATCGTTACGGTTTAGATCTGAATTTCAGTTGGGATGCTACACCTTGGCTTAAGTTTCTTGGAAATATTGATTTGTTTGGATATAAAACTAAAGGAAGTACCTTATATGACACATTAGATAACAACGGAGACCCTATCGTTGCAACTGCAAATTTTAACGGAAGCGGTTTTGCTGCAAGATCCAGACTTACGACAACCTTTAAAGTTGATAAAACCTTTAGCTTCCAATTGCAAGGTTTTTACAGAGGTGGGCAAAAAACAGCTTTTCAGGATAGAAAAGATATGTATGCATTAAATTTTGGAGCTTCTAAGACGATTTGGAAAGGTGACGGAACAATATCGTTCAATATTCAGGATATTTTCAATACCAGAGCGATGGAATCAACTACCTTCGGGCAAAACTTTGTTAGAGATTCTTATATGCAGTGGCAGCCAAGACAGTTTGCTGTTTCTCTTACTTACAGATTTAAACAAGGAGAAAAGGTTGAACAACCTAAACGTAAAAAGGATGTGAATTCAAATGCTTCCGGAGACGATCAGCAAGGTCCGATGTAAATGGTACTACAAACAAAAAATTCCGAAAAATTAATTTTCGGATTTTTTTTTTATTTTAATAATTCTTTTGCCATTTCGGCTTCGTAGATTCTTCGCCTTAAATCGCTGGAAGAAAAACGGTGATCTCTTTTGTTGTAAAAAATTTCAATTCCTTTTTCTTCACAATATTTTTTTCCTGTAAAATCTCGGTTTAAATAATCATCACCAATAATTCTTACATCAATTACAAAAGACTTCAGAATATCTTCCAAATCCTCTTCTGTATAATACGGAATGATCTCATCTACTGCATTCACTGCTTTTAGCTGGATATATCTTTCTACAATCGTCTGAGTAGGTTTGTTTTTATTGGGGCGATCATGCGAAGGATCTATCTGAAGACCTACAATAAGGTAATCGCAAACAGTTTTTGCTTCTTCCAGCATCTTGATATGACCTGCATGCAGCAAATCAAATGAGGAAAAGGTAATACCTATTCTTTGTGTTTTCATAAGTAGTTATTTTTTTAAGTTTATAATTGCTGAATTTTTGAAAACATAAATTCAGCAATTTTTTGTTAATTGTTTCTTGACTGCAGATATTTCTGCCATTCCCATACTGTCTTCAAAGCCTGTTCCAAAGAGGTTTCAGATTTCCATTTTAACTCTTTTTCTGCCTTATCTGCATTAGCATAAGCGATGGTAATATCACCTTCCCTTCTATCGCAGATCTTATAAGGAACTGAAACTCCGTTTGCTTTTTCAAAAGCCTGCACAATTTCCAAAACCGATGAACCTTTTCCTGTTCCCAAGTTGAAAATATCAACAACTGTCTCATCTGAATTTTTATTCATCAGATTTTTTAGAGCTGCGACATGCGCTTTTGCGAGATCTACTACATAAATATAATCTCTGATGGCTGTTCCGTCTTCCGTAGGATAGTCATTTCCCCAAACACTTAGTTTCTCACGAATTCCGGCTGCTGTCTGCATCACATAAGGAACCAGATTATTGGGAATTCCGATCGGTAACTCTCCCAATAATGAAGAAGGATGAGCGCCAATCGGATTAAAATATCTTAAAAGACATACCTTTTTCTGATAAGCAACTGCAAAATCTTTCAGAATCTCTTCGCCCATCTGCTTTGTTTTCCCATACACACTTTCCGGCATTTTGAGCGGCGTGTTTTCATCAATCGGCATTTCATCTGCCTGTCCGTAAACTGTGCATGATGAACTGAAGATAAAGTTAGAAATATTTCTTGATTTAAATTCCTGAAGAATGTTAATTAACGAAAACAAATTATTTTCATAATAGTCTATTGGTTTTTCCTGACTCTCGCCTACTGCTTTAAAAGCAGCAAAATTGATGCATCCGTCAATCTGATGCGCTTCAAAAACCTGATTAAGAAGTTCTTTTCTTTTTAAATCGAAAGGGTAAAAAACAGGTCTTTTACCTGTAATTTCTTCTATATTGTGTAAAATAAATTTTTCCGAATTGGATAAATCATCTACGATTACCACTTCAAAATTATTATTGATGAGTTCTACAACCGTGTGAGAACCGATATATCCGAGTCCGCCTGTAACGAGTATTGCCATTGTCTTATATGTAATGCTAATTTGGTTTTCCTATTTCATCTAATTCCAAGAAATCAATACGTTTAATCTTAAAGAAATTCACCATGAATATGAGAATTAAAATAATTGAAATTATTGTAATAAATTTCCAATTATCCTCCTTATAGTAATCATTTCTGTAAATTAATTGCATCATTCCAATTAGAAAAAGTAATAAAATAATTGAATAGTGAATGTTTAAAAATAAAATTGTATATCTAGATCTAAATAGAAGCGAAATTAAACTTAAAAAAGAAGTAAAAGCTACTGCAACAGCAAACAGAAAAAGACAACTTTCTTGTGAAAATATTTCTTGTGAAGTAAAGTTAGCAAAGCTATCATAACTTCCAAAGCTAAATAAAATAAATATAAAGACTTCTATTAAAAATAGTAAAATCCCGATAATTCTATACTTAAAAACTCTCTTCTTCATTTATCCCATAAATTCCAACACAGCATCCGTAATATACTTCAACTGCTCTTCATCCAGCTCTGTATGCATCGGAAGAGATATTACCTGATCCAAAAGTTTGTCTGTATTCACAAAATCAGCATCATTACTTTCCTGGTAATAAGCTTTTTGCTTTCTTAAAGCTACAGGATAATAAATCATTGCAGGAATTTCTTTTTCAATTAAAAACTTCTGTAGTTCATTACGTTTTCCATTAAGAATTCTCAAAGTATATTGGTGAAATACATGCGTTGAGTATTCAGCTCTTTTGGGAGTCAGTATATTTTCGTTCCCTGCAAAAGCTTCATCATAAAAATCTGCCGCTTTTCTTCTTGCATCATTGTAAGTATCCAAATGGGGAAGTTTTTTTCTTAAAATCGCAGCCTGAACACTATCTAATCGGGAATTTACTCCAACTTCATCATGGTAGTATCTTTCATACATCCCATGATTGACAATTCCTCTTAATCTGTGCGCCAAATCATCGTTGTTGGTAAAAATAGCACCTCCGTCTCCATAACAGCCTAAATTTTTGGAAGGAAAGAAAGAAGTTGTTCCTACAGTAGACATGGTTCCCGCTTTTTTTACCGTTCCGTCTGAAAAAGTAAATTCTGAACCAATTGCCTGTGCATTATCTTCAATAACAAAAAGATTGTTTTCTTCAGCTATTTTTAAGACCTCTTCCATATTGGCACATTGCCCGAAAAGATGTACGGGAATAATCGCTTTTGTTTTTGGAGTAATCGCTTTTTTAATAGCTTCAGTAGAGATGGTAAAAGTATCGTAATCTACATCTACTAAAACCGATTTCAGTTTCAATAAGTGTATTACTTCTACAGTTGCAGCAAAAGTAAAATCTGACGTAATGATTTCATCGCCTTCCTTCAGATCAAGTGCCATCAAAGCAATCTGCAAAGCATCTGTTCCGTTAGCACAAGGAATTACGTGTTTTACATCCAGATAAGTTTCCATTTCGTTTTGAAAAAGCTTCACTTCAGGTCCGTTGATAAAAGCAGCAGAATCCATCACATTAAGAACTGCATTATCTACATCATTTTTTATTTTGTAATACTGACTTTGTAAGTCAACCATCTGAATTTTCTTCATATTTTTTAATTTTTTTTGAAAGTACCGTCACATTTAAAATTTAAATTGTGTGTGGGTTTATCAACAAATATTTGTGTAAAAATAAGGAATTTAAAATCCTGTCAAAAATTTTATTGATTTTGTTTTATCTTTATGCAAAATTATAAAATGAAAAAGTTTTTACTCTTTTGTTTTTTAGCGGGTTATTCCATTACACATGCACAATCGGAATTGGTATTTGTCTATTTTACAGGGAAACCAAACAAAGCTGCATTTTATGCCAATCCGCTTTCCGAGCTTTCACAAAAATCTATTGACAGAAGAACTGCCTTGGGAATTCCGCTTAACGATCAGGACGCTCCTATTGAGCAGTCTTATATTCAAAATTTACAAAATCTGGGATTTACCATTACCGATTATTCTAAATGGCTGAATGGTGTTGCAGTGAATGCCAATCAGGCTCAGGTAAATATCATAAAAGCTCAGCCTTTCGTGCAGTCTGTTGAAAGTTTTGCTAAAAATTCTTCTCTTGTTTTAAAAAATCAGACAACAAATAAATGGTCTGATTTTGAAGCTCAACAAAAAAACTTAACTGTTTTTGGGTACGGCGCAGGTTCCGAACAGATTGATCAGATCAATCTCAGACCTCTTCATCTTGCAGGATATACGGGAACGGGCGTTACCATTGCCGTCATTGATACCGGATTTCCTAGCGTAAATACCGGTTCTGCATTTTCCAGATTATGGACTCAGAATAAAATTAAAGGCGGCTATGATTTTGTAGCCAAAAATACCGACATTTACAATCCGTCTTTAAATTATCACGGAACAATTGTTTTAGGAACAATCGGCGGATATATCGCAGATTCGTTTGTTGGTTCTGCTCCTGATGCTGATTTTTATCTTTACAGAAGCGAAAATGCGGCTGTTGAGATTCCGGAAGAAGAATTATATTGGATTGAAGCCGCTGAAGAAGCCGACCGAAAAGGAGTTGACATCATTACGACTTCTCTGGGCTACAATATCTTTGATGATCCTAAATACAATTATACCTATGCTCATCTGAACGGATCAACATCCTTCATCGCAAGAGGAAGCGAAATTGCTGTCAACAAAGGCATTTTTGTTTTATTTGCAGCAGGCAATTCCGGGCAGAATTCGTGGCATTACCTTACAACACCGGCAGATAATACCAAAGTTTTTACTATAGGAGCCGTAGATTCAGCAGGAAATTCTTCAGGATTTTCTTCCTACGGACCCAATTCTCTCGGTGCTGTAAAACCAGATGCAAGTGCAAGAGGTACCAATACGGTAACGGTTAACAACAATTCTGTGACAACTTCTACAGGAACTTCTCTCTCAACTCCTGTTGCCGCAGGCGGCGTTGCCTGTCTCATACAGGCGTTTCCTACCATGAACAGAGATTTGATGAGAACCAAACTCCGGCAGACTGCTTCACTCTATCCCACTCATACTGATCAGATGGGATACGGAATTTTAAATTTTGGAAATTTTTATAATTCAACATTAAATACTTCTGAACTTGTAAAAAGAAATAAAATTGCAATTTTTCCGAATCCTGTAAAAACCATCCTGAATATTGCAACTGTAGAAGAAGTAACGGCTGTCGAAATCTATGATAATCTGGGTAAATTTATTATAAAATCTGTTCAAAAATCTGTTCAGGTGGAAGACTTTGCAAAAGGCACCTATTATCTGAAAGTAAAAACCAAGAACAATATTTACTATGAAAAATTTATCAAAGAATAATTTAGAAGTTTTATGATATTTCTGAATTAATATTCATTATCATTGATAAGAAATTTGAAAGCTTAAAACCTTTTTAACCAAATTTAGAAATATTTTTATTTAAACGGTTTGCGCTGAATCCATTCGGTTTTTGGATTAACTGAAGTAAAAATCTTTTCCATCAGGAAATTAACCCATTTGTTTTTATGCCGGATTAATCCAAAAATTTCAACAGGTTCTGCACCAATCGTAGACTTTATTTCTAAAGCCGTTCTGCCAAAAATTATTCTTTCAAAACGGTTTTCGATGCCAAATTCTACCATATCAAAAAGCATATTCAGATAAATTTGTTTTTCCTTCTGAATTTCTTTATCGTACCCAAGAAAATAAGTATCAACATCTTTATTATTGATGATTAAAGTATAAAAACCAATCAGTTTTCCTTCTAAAAAATACCCGAATACCCTGAATTTGTGACCCAGATGAAACTTCATGGATTCAAAATGATTTTCACGAAGAAAAAAAGTGTTGAATGGTGCATTTTCAGCTACATTCTGATAAAGAGCATTCATATCATGCTGATATTTTTTAATCTCTTCAATAATCAATTCATTTCTATGAATGCCGTCCAGCTTTTTTTTGGCAGATTTAAATCTTGCTCTATACTTTTTAGAAAAATCAAGAGAATAATTTTCTATGCTCTTCCATTCTTTCCTGATGTTTAAAATCATGTTGGGCTGAACAGAAAATCTGTAATACTTCTCAAAGTTTTTGGTTTCAAAATGTTTTAGAAAACTTTTCTGATAATCTTTGAACGAAACAAGGGATGGTTTACCAAACAGGTGTTGAGACTCCAGTGAGGCTTCATCCAATAACAGTATTGCATTTTCTGAGGTGATTTTTGAAAGATTAAAATAAAATCCGTTTTGCCCGGTGAGCATATTATTTCCAAGAATCAATAAATCGCGGCTGAACTGTTTTGTAATAAAATTTCTGATGCTGCATAAAATTTCGTTTTTCTGAAATGTTTTATGTTCTGAAAAACTCAGATACTGAATCAAAGCCCCTCCAATCAATTCATTACGATCAAAAAAACCTGCGAAAACACATTTCATGTTCTTTGGTTTAGACTCTTCTAAAGTATAAAAGTAGGATTTTGACAGCATAACATTGTATTGTCCTATAGTAAAATCCCAGTCATCCGGAAGTTCTGAAACAGAGGTGAAAATTTTAAAGTGATAAGCCATAAAAATGTCCACAAATGTAGTCTTTAAATTATAATGTAGTTTGTTTTTCAATATACAATCATCAATATTTTTATTTATTGTGGCTGAAAATTTGCTTGGAATATTGTTTTAAACCAGATTACAATTACAGGATGGATTATGTATTAATATTAACTTTTGCAGGTCTTGCAGCATTTTTAATGGTTTGGATGCCAAAACTATCTCAATATACAGGAATTTCTTATTCTGTATTTTACGTCTTATTTGGAGGTCTTATTTATTTACTTTTTCCACAACATTTACCCAACCCCATTCCCGGAGATAATCTTGATTTTACGCTTCACCTTTCTGAGCTTATTGTTATTATTTCCTTAATGGGCACAGGATTAAAAATTGATCAGAAATTTTCTTTTAAAAACTGGTCTTCTCCGCTAAAGCTGGTCTTTATAACAATGCTTTTATGTATTTCTGCTGTATTTCTCTTAGGATATTATATATTAGGTCTAGGTTTGGCTTCAGCAGTTTTACTGGGAGCAGTTCTGGCTCCTACAGATCCCGTTTTGGCATCTGATGTACAGGTGGGACCTCCCAATGAAAAACATACAAGTAAGACAAAATTTATTCTTACAGCAGAAGCAGGAATTAATGATGGAGTGGCATTTCCTTTTTCATGGCTTGCCGTAGTTATCGGTTTTTCAATGTCTGGGCATGACGTAAGCTTTTTCAAATGGTTTACGTATGATGTAATTTACCGTATAGGAATAGGACTCCTTATCGGATTTATAGCAGGAAAAACTCTGGGATATATAGTATTTGATGCTGCAAAAAAATACCAATTCCTGAAAACCAGTGACGGACTTCTTGCGGTAGCTGCGACACTTTTAGTTTATGGATGTACCGAACTCATCTCAGGATACGGCTTCATCTCGGTCTTTGTATGTGCCGTCACCTTCCGTCATTACGAGAAAAAACATGAATATCATGATGAGCTTCATTCTTTTACTGATCAGATAGAAAGACTTCTGTTGTGTATTTTGCTTATTCTGCTTGGAGGAAGTGTGGTGATGGGAAGTTTAGAAAATATAACATGGCAAACAGTAGGTTTTGGTCTTGTATTTCTTCTGGTAGTACGTCCGTTATTCGGCTGGATAGCACTCAGAAAAAACACACTCAATTTTCGGGATAAACTTGTAGTCGGTTTTTTCGGAATCCGTGGAATGGGATCTGTGTTTTATCTCTCTTTTGCTCTTTCTAAATTTGATTTTGAAAATGAAAATGAATTATGGACATTGGTTTTATTTACCATTCTTCTCTCTATTGCCATACACGGATTTACCGCAAGTGCTGCGATGAAAAAAGCAGATTGATCGTTCATTATAAGTTAATATTGTTTTTCGGGATAATTATTTTTAAGGTTAGATTTAAACACTAACGAATCGAAACTAAAATGTTTTTTGTTGTCGGCAGATTTTTATATTTTGTACTTTTGTGCCACAAAATTTATATATCAGATGAATTACGTTGCTGCTGAGAATCTTACCAAATCGTACGGAATAAAAACTTTATTTAAAAACATCGGTTTTAATATCAATGAAGGGGATAAAATTGCCATTGTTGCCAAAAACGGCAGCGGAAAATCTACTCTTCTTAAAATTTTGATGGGTAAAGAAATTGCCGACAGCGGAACTGTAATTATCAACAAAGATATTCAGGTAGTTTTATTTGATCAGGAAATTGATTTTGATTCTCAGCTCACCATTGATGAATATATGATGACGCTGGATTCTGAACCGATTCAGGCACTGAAAAACTATCATCAATCTCTGCATTCTACTGATACCGATTTTATAGAAAATGCTTTGGCACAAATGGAAGTGCATAAAGCCTGGGATCTGGAAAACGAAATGAAACAGATTCTTTCCCAGCTCAAAATTACAGACCTGAATGCCAAAATGGGAAATCTTTCAGGAGGACAGATTAAACGTGTAGCTTTGGCAAAACTTTTAACAGAGACCAGAGCTGAACACCGCCATACTCTATTGATTATGGATGAGCCAACCAATCACCTGGACGTTGAAATGGTAGAATGGCTGGAAAACTATCTGAATAAGGCAAAAATAACATTACTGTTGGTTACTCACGATCGTTATTTTCTCGACAGTGTTTGTGATACTATCTGGGAAATGGAAGATCAGAACTTATATGTTCATAACGGTGCTTACGCAACATATCTTGAGAATAAAATGATTCGTGAAGATAATCTGAATGCCACCATTGATAAAGCAAACAACCTTTACAGAAAGGAACTGGAATGGATGAGAAGACAGCCGAAAGCCAGAACCACTAAGTCAAAATCACGAATTGATTCTTTCTACGAAACGGAAAAAGTTGCTAAAACTGATACCAGGAAACAAGGTCTAGAACTTGATTTTGAAATGAAAAGATTAGGAAACAAAATCCTGGAGCTCAAAAATATTGATAAAAGTTTTGGAGACAAAGTTTTGTTGAAAGACTTCAGTTATTCTTTCCAGAGAGGTGAAAAAGTGGGTATTGTGGGTAAAAACGGAGCCGGGAAATCTACTTTATTAAATATCATTCAGGGATTTGAAAAAGCTGACAACGGAGAAATCGAAACCGGAGAAACCATCCATTTTGGATATTTTTCACAAAAAGGACTTCAGTATAAAGAAGATGAAAGAGTGATTGATTTCATCAGAGAAGTAGCAGAACATTATCCTTTAGCCAACGGAAAAAGTCTTTCTGCATCGCAGTTTTTAAGATTATTTCTTTTTGATGACCAAACGCAGTACTCTCCTATTTCCAAACTTTCGGGAGGCGAAAAAAGAAGACTGCACCTGATGTATATCCTGTATCAGAATCCAAACTTTTTGATTTTTGACGAACCTACCAATGATCTGGATCTTCCTACTTTAACGGTATTAGAAAACTTTTTACAGCAATTTCAGGGTTCTTTGATTATCGTTTCCCACGACCGTTATTTTATGGACAGAATCGTAGATCATATTCTGGCGTTTGAAGGCAACGGAAAAATTAAAGACTTTACCGGAAACTTTTCCGAATACAGAGATAGTAAAAAAACTGAATCAGGAAATCAAAAAACAGAGGATAAAACCGAAACTCCTGAAAAAAAACTTCCTGCAACCAATCCTCCTGTTACCGCAAAAAAGAAACTTTCTTTCAAAGAGCAGCGAGAGCTAGAAACAATTGAAAAGGAAATGCCGGATTTCGAAAAAAACAGAGCTGAAATTTTAGAAAAGCTTAATAATGAAACCGATTATGAAAAAATAGCAGGTTTGTCAGCAGAACTCGAAACAATTTCAGAAAAGCTTGAAAATCACGAAATGAGATGGCTGGAACTTCAGGAAATCTTAGGAGAAGCATAGTTGAAATAAAGGGCTTTTGAGAGTTTTAGAGTCGTAAAGGCTGTTTTTTAGACCAAAAGAGTTTGTTTATCAATTATTTTTCTATAAATCAAAACTCTCTTATTATCCCAACCCTAAAACCTTATAAATAAACCACTTTTTCTTCTTTAGCACTTTCTATCGCTGCTTCAATAATTTTCATATTCTGAATAATTTCTTCGGCTGGCGATGGAAGCGGGTATCCAAAAACAATATGTTCGTAAATCTGCTGATAATAGTTCATATAGTTTCCCGGCTCGCTTAATGTGAGAATCCGCTCGGTTTTCTGATTTTTATCAACGAAATTGAGAATTCCATCCTGTTGCTGTAAAGGCTTTGTCCAGTCTTTTCCATAAACAGGAATGGCTCCTGCAATCAGTTCATTTTCCTGATTGTCGCTTCGCTCCTGCAAAAAACTGCCTTTGGAACCATGAAGACTGTAAGCATAATGGGCTTCTTTAGAAAATGTACTTGATTTTAATCGTACGATAAAATGATTTTTATAATAGAGTAAAATTTCAAAATAATCATTGGCAAAATTCTCCCCTTTCATCGAAAAAACATCAGCAAAAATCTTATCAGGAAACCCAAAAAACAAAGTTGCCTGATCTATAAGATGTGCTCCTAAGTCATGAAGTGTTCCAGAACCTTTATGCTTCGGACTTTCTTTATGTTCTTTACCTCCTGCTTCAGTTCTAAATCTGTCGAAACGAATTTCTACCTCCTTCAATTCTCCAAGCTTTCCGCCCGACAAAATTTCTTTCACCTTTAGAAAATCTCTGTCAAATCTTCTGTTTTGGTAGACACTTAAAAACAAACCTTTTTCTTTGGCTAATTCCGATAATTCCTCAGCTTCAGCAGCATTTACAGTAAAAGGTTTTTCAACAACAACATTTTTCCCTGCTTGTAAAGCTTTTTTAACAAAATCAAAATGTGTCTGAACGGGAGTATTTACGATAACCAGATCAATATCTGCATGATTAAGCATCTCTTCCACCGAGCGGTAAATAGTTGCATCAGGATATTTTTCCTTAGATTCTTCCTTATTCCTCTCAACAATTGCTGAAATAAAGAAGCCAGGATGTTCTTTCAAAAACGGAGCATGAAAAACTTTACCGCTCATTCCAAACGCACACAGTCCTGCTTTAATTAATTGCATACTCTAAATTTTTAACAAAGATATTATAATTCCCTTTGAATCCTCATAAAAGCAGGAAACATCCTCTTCTCTAAATAACCAATTAATGATAAATATCATTTTATAGTTTTTATTAATTCTAAATAATAATTTACATTTGCGTACTATTTAAAACCGCTCTAAATAACAATAAAACGAACATGAAAAAGCAGCTTGCAACAATAGGATTAATATTCGCAACCATTTCTTTGGATGCGCAGCTGAAATATATTGAAAGTGATACCCTTAAAATTCAAACTATTGAAGATGTGAATCTTCATAAGACAGGAAACCCCAACAAAGCGAGACCTTTATCTACAAAGTCTAATCTTACGATGATGGAAACTCCTCAGCCGATCGCTATTGTAACTCACGAAATCATTGAGCAGCAACAGGCAAAACAGCTAAGTGATGTTCTTCAGAATGTAAATGGTATTTATGTAACTTCCTCAAGAGGAAATTCACAGGATAGCTTTGGAGGAAGAGGTTTTATTTTAGGAAATGATAATATTTTCAAAAATGGTTCCAGAGTCAACAGCGGTGTTTTTCCAGAAGTAACAGGCTTGGAAAGAGTGGAAGTTTTAAAAGGTGCTAATGCAATGCTGTACGGAAATACTGCTGCAGGTGGTGTTATTAATATGATTACTAAAAAACCGAGATTTAATTTCGGAGGAAGTGTAGGAATGAACGCCGGAAGCTGGAATTCTTATAAACCAATGGTTGATATTTATGGTCCGCTTTCAAAAAACGCAGCATTCAGAGTTAATGGAACCTATGAATATGCTGAAAGTTTCAGAGATGTAGTACAATCGGAAAAATATTATTTTAATCCTTCTTTTCTTTTTAATTTGAGTGAAAAATCTCAATTAATCATTGAAGCTGATTATCTTAAGAATAATTTCACTCCTGATTTTGGAATTGGAGCTATTACCGAGCGAGATGGTTATACTTTTAAATTAAATAATCTTCTGCCAAGAAATTCGTTTTTAGGAACAGATTGGCAATTTCAAAATGTAGAACAGGCTACTACCAATATTACTTTTAATCATCAGTTCAGCGAAAGATGGACTTTGAATGCTACAGCTTCTTATCAGAACTATACAAAAGATTATTTTTCAACAGAAAGAGTTCAGTGGGGCTATGTAAGCGACAGACTGACATGGAAGAGACCATTGAACAGAACCTATAATGAACAAAACTATACGTCTGCACAGGTAAATCTGAATGGAGAGTTTAATACGGGAAAAATTAATCATAAAGTATTATTCGGAACTGATGCAGATTATGGTACAGCCGACGCTTACAGCTACTATAATCCCACCACCAGACGTGCTTACGGAACAAGTTATCTTTACGGAACCAATGGGAACAGCAATGGTCTGCTTTATCTTGACAACCCAGAATCCTGGATAGGTGGAAATATGCCTGAATCAGAAAAATTAGAAAAAAACAGAATCAATACGAGAAGAATAGGTGTCTATGCTCAGGATTTTATCAGCCTAACTAAAGAATTCAAAGTAATTGCCGGATTACGTTGGTCATATATTGAAAATATGCCTACCATTAATACTGCATTTAAAACCGTAACAAACGGTTTGGTAAATATTGATTCTAAAGAAGTTAAAAAGCTGGTAGATAATTCAGCTTCATCAGATCAGGCAATATCTCCAAAATTAGGTTTCGTGTATATGCCTAATGATAACTTTTCTGCATTTGCCACATATACCAACTCGTTTGCAGCCAATGTTGGTAAGCTAAGAAATAATGAAGCTCTTACTCCTACTAATATTGATCAGTACGAAGTGGGTGCCAAAAAAAATCTTTGGAATAATTCATTAGCAGTTAACCTGACAGTTTATCAGATTTTCTACAGAAATTATTACCAGAATGCATTGGATGACAATGGCAACCCTATAGATCCTACAGGTCTTACAAAAGATTTTGCAGGAAAAATGAGAAGCCGAGGTGTTGAACTGGATATTACAGGGAATCCTAATGAAAATTTATCTATTATTGGTGGTTTTTCATATAACCATTCTGTTTATCTGGATACTCCGGAAATGTTTGGGTATGTTGAAAACCAAAGATTAGTAAGAACTCCTGCTACAACAGCAAATGCATCTGTATTTTATAAATTCACAAAATTTGTTCCCGGATTAAAATTTGGAGCCGGAATATATTACATAGGTGACAGACTTGCAGGATGGAACGACACAAAAACCGGTGCCAACAGCTTACAAAAAAGAAACGGTATAAGCAGAGTTTTTGAGTTGGATGACTACACTACTGTATCACTATCAGCAGCTTATGAATGGAAAAAATTCATGATCCAGGCAAGAGTGGGTAATCTTTTTGACACAGTAAACTACAATGTACACGAAAATTATTCTGTAAACCCAATTGCACCAAGAAACTATTATTTTACATTAACCTATAAACTCTAAGTTCAACAAGATAAATTATTGGAAAGTGGTAACTGAATTTTGAGGTTTCCACTTTTACTATTTGAAATAAAACAATACATGGATAAGATTAAAGACACAAGAAGTTTCATGAGAATTACCCACCGATATCTGGGGTATTTCATGGCAGGCATTATGACAATTTACGCTGTAAGTGGCGTCTTGCTCATTTACAGAGATACCGACTTTCTTAAAAAAGAAAAAAAATATGAAAAAATCATCGAAAAAAATCTTGATGAAAAAGCGCTTGGTAAAGAACTGAAAATTAAGAATTTTGAGGTTGAAAAAACAGAAGGAACCATTCTTAAATTCAAACAGGGAACTTATAACTCTGTAACAGGAGAAGCAAAATACACAAAAAAAGAGCTGCCTTTCATTTTGGATAAAATGGCAAAACTTCACAAATCTCAGTCTAAAGATAGATTTTCGCCTCTAAATGCATTTTTCGGGATTTGTCTCTTTTTCTTCGTTATATCAAGCTTCTGGATGTTTAACCCAAAAAGTAAAGCATTCAAACGTGGAATTAAATTCACAGTTGCAGGGCTTGTTGCTGCTGTGGTTTTATTGTTGATTTAAATTATCATATCATTAAAAATAACTTCAATTTTCCACATAAGTATATTATGACAAAATTGACTGTTTTTTATTAAAAAGCTTCATAACAGGATGGTTTGGCACATTAATTGTGTTTCATAATTTATTCAAAATAGTAAACATTAATTATTAAATTATAAATTATGAAAAAACTAATTCTTACAGGAATATTAGCCGTTGCAGGATTAGCTACTACAGCAAATGCACAGATCCAAAGAGGTAACTGGATGGTTGGAAGCAGCTTGATTTCAAGTAATTTTGGATTGAATACAGGAGGTGGATATAACATTCAGATTCAGCCAAGAGGTGCATATTTCATTGAAGATAATGTTGCTGTCGGTGGATATGTAGATCTAGGTATCAATAAAGTTACGAACGGCAGCCCGACTGAGTTCATTTACGGAGTTGGTGGTTTAGGAAGATATTATCTTTCACCAGGTGAAAAAGGAGTTGATAATTTATTAAATCATGGTCGTTGGTTTTTCGAAGCTAATGCAGGTTTAGGAGGTCGCAGCGTAGAAAACGGAAACTCTACAACAGGTTTTGACTTTGGTGTAGGTCCTGGTTATTCTTATTTTATCACCCCGAACATTGGTTTGGAAGGTTTGGTAAAATACAGAGGACAAACAGGTTTTGGTAATGAAGGTTTAAACTCTAATATTACTTTTAATGTAGGTTTCAGTATCTTTATCCCAACATCAAAAGCTAAGCAAATAGCAAACGATGCTCAATAATATTGAATAAACTATTATTAAATAAACAACAAAAGCGGTTCGGAAATTATTCCGAGCCGCTTTTTCAATTAAAACTAAACTATATAATAAATAAAAAAAACAATTGCTATTTGTTTGGCTGAGGTGTATATCTTAAATAAGGTTTGATTTCTTTAACACCTTTTGGATAAAGCTTTTCTGCATCGTCAGTAGAAACAGCAGGTGGAATAATTACATCATCACCATCTGTCCAGTTAACAGGTGTTGCCACTTTATATTCATCTACCAATTGTAATGAATCTAAAACCCTGCTGATTTCATTGAAATTTCTGCCTGTAGAAGCTGGATAGGTAATAATAAGTCTTACTTTTTTTTCCGGGTCAATAATCAGAAGAGAACGAACGGTTGCCGTAGCTGAAGCATTAGGATGAATGAAATCATAAAGCTCAGAAATCTTCCGGTCTTTGTCTGCTATGATAGGAAATTGTACCTGCGTATTTTGGGTATCATTAATGTCTTTAATCCACTTTTTATGATCTTCTACTCCATCTACACTTAATGCAATAACTTTCGTATTCTTTTTTTCAAATTCCGACTGAAGTTTTGAAGTGAAACCAAGTTCCGTAGTGCACACAGGTGTAAAATCTGCAGGATGAGAAAATAAAATTCCCCAGGAATCTCCTAAGTAATCATAAAAATTGATTATTCCCAAACTGGATTCTGCCTGAAAATCCGGTGCTGTATCTCCTAATTTAATTGACATAATATTTTGCTTTTATTAGTCTACAAATTTAATAGACTTTCTGAAACCAACAAAACAATTTTAAAGAATTTTATATTTTTGTTAAAAAAAAATATGGAAAAAACCAGTCGCAGCTATTTTGACATGGTCTACCGAGTATTAGAGAACTGGTATGTGAAATTTGCACAATTTACTCCGAAACTGGTAGTCGGAATCATCGTCTTTTCATTCTTTCTGATGTTCAGCAAATACCTGAGTAAAGCTGCAGTAAATCTTATGCACAAAATTTTTCCTAACAGTAAAAAGGAAGGTTCTGTAGTCACTATTATCGGAATTTTCAGATTCATCATCATGCTTCTGGGTACTTTTGTTGCATTGGAAATCATGGGATTCAGCAGCTTTTTATGGAAATTTATCGGAAGCCTTGGAGTGGCAGGAGTTATTGCAGGAGTTGCCCTGAAAGATCTTGTATCAAGTATATTTTCAGGAATGCTGATTGGTATAGACAAAGCATTTAAAACAGGCGATTATATCACAATAGGAAATCATTCCGGAACAGTGCAGGATATTGGCTTTCTTACAACAAAAATTATTACTGATGATGGTAAAAAAGCATATATTCCCAATCAGGTCATATTCAATGCACCTTTCTACAACATCTCTGCTTCTCCGCAAAGAAGAATCATATTAGATTTTGAAATTCCGGCAGATGAAGATATCCATAAGGCACAAAACAGCATTTTAGAAGTGATCAGAAATCTGCCAAATACTGATCGTCCCGAAACAGCAGAGGTGAATTTTACTAATTACAAACAAGGAAATTTCACTTTACAGGTAAAATTCTGGCTAGCTGTTGGAGCCAATATAGTTCAGGTAAAAAGTAATGCTTTATCACAGATTAAAACTAAATTAGACGAAATCAAAATTCCTTTGGTAACTCCTACAAGCATCAATATTGTGGGTGATAAACAAGCGAATGATTAATTATATGTAAAAGAACAACAAACAAAAAAGTTTATTGAAACAATTTCAATAAACTTTTTTTATAGGAATATCTGATCTTTGAGATCTTTTTAATTAAATAATTCCACTTCCTCTCCTTTTCCCACCGGATATTCTTCAGTAAAACATCCGAAGCAGTGATTGGCAGAACCTAAAATTTCTTTTAAATTTTCAACACTCAAAAATTCTAAAGAATCAACTCCTAAATATTTTCTTAGTTCTTCCGTAGTCATATTGGCAGAAATAAGATCGTCTTTTGAAGGAGTATCAATTCCTAAATAACAGGGCGCAATAATCGGTGGAGAAACACTTCTGAAATGAATTTCTTTCACTCCTGCATCTTTCAGGATCTTAACCAGTCTTTTTGAAGTAGTTCCACGTACGATGGAGTCATCAATAATAACCACTCTTTTATCTTTAATTTCAGAAATAATCGGGTTCAGTTTAAGGTTTACTACCCTTTCTCTCATTTCCTGAGTCGGTACGATGAAACTTCTTCCGATGTATCTGTTTTTAATTAAAACCGGACGGAAAGGAATTCCTGAAGCCTTGGAAAAACCAATTGCAGCTGGTACTCCGGAATCCGGAACACCGATCACAACATCTGCTTCTACAGGAGCCTGATGCCAGATTTTTTCTCCTGATTTTTCCCTGATCTCGTAAACATTGATGTTTTCAAGTGAAGAATCGGGTCTTGCAAAATAAATATATTCAAAAGAACAGATTCTTTGTTTTGCTTTTGCTTCATCAACCATAATGGAGTGAAGTTTTCCAGGCTCATTTTCATTGGTATAAATAATTTCTCCCGGTAAAATATCACGTACGTATTGTGCTCCAACAGCGTCCAGCGCTACAGATTCAGAAGCAACCACATAAGAATTTTCGTTAATTGCTCCTAAAACCAAAGGACGGATTCCATTGAAATCTCTGAATGCAAAGAATTTGTTTCTCGTCATTCCGACTACAGAATAAGCTCCTTCAATCTTCTCCATTGTCGCTTTGATCGCTCCGCGAAGCCCAAGATCAAGATTTTTCTGAATCAATCTTAAAATCACTTCAGAATCGGAAGTTGCTCTGAACACAACACCTTCAGCTTCAAGCTCAGCTTTCAGCTCTTTTGCATTGGTTAAATTTCCGTTATGAGCAATCGAAAGAATAATCTGATCATATTCGTTTTTAGCAAAAAAAGGCTGGAAATTATATTTCTTTTTGTCTCCTGCAGTTGTATAACGGGTGTGGCCGATGGCAGAATTTCCCATAAAAGTTTCAGGATCTGCGATCTCTTTATAAACATCCAAAACCAGACCTTCATCTTTCATATTGGTAATTCTTCCGTTTTTAAGAACAGAAATACCACAAGCTTCCTGCCCTCTGTGCTGAAGTGCAAAAAGCCCGAACTGTGAAAGAGAAAATGTATCCAGATCATTATCAGAATACATTCCGAATATACCGCACTCTTCGTTGGGAGCGTCTAATCTTTCTTCTTCCTGCGTTCTGAAAAGATTTCTTCCGTAGGTTTGAGTTTCAAATTGTTTTAAATATTCACTTTTATGAATGTCTAAACTTTTCATTTTTATTTCTATATAGATTTTTTGTAGATCTTCAGTTAGATGTAAATTTAAATATTATGTTAAATAAATTTACATCTGCTTACTCTACATTTATTTGTTAAGAACAGCTTTCAATCTGTTATAAATCTCAACATACGCTTCGGTAACTTCACCAAGATCTCTTCTGAATCTGTCTTTATCCAGTTTCTTCATAGTATCTTTGTCCCAAAGCCTGCATGTATCAGGAGAAATTTCGTCAGCAAGAATAATTTCACCATCTGCAGTTTTCCCTAATTCAATTTTGAAATCTACAAGGATGATGTTCATTTTATCGAAAAGATCAATTAAGATTTCATTGATGTCTGAAGTTAATTCATACATTTCATCAAGTTCCTCATACGTTGCCGCACCTAAGAACACTGCGTGGTGATCGTTGATAAGCGGATCTCCCAATTCGTCTTTTTTGTAACAGATATCGAAGATGGTAACCGGAGATTTTATTCCTTCTTCCACTCCTAATCTCTGAGCCATGCTTCCAGCGGAATAGTTTCTTACCACCATTTCCAAAGGAATGATAGATACTTTTCTTACCAACTGCTCTCTTTCGTTCAGTTGTTTAATGAAATGAGTCTTAATCCCTTTTTCATTCAGATATTCAAAAATAAGAGTGGTGATCGCATTGTTCATCTCTCCTTTAAGGTCTACAGACCCTCTTTTCTGAGCATTGAATGCAGTAGCATCGTCTTTAAAACGCACCACTACTTCATTAGGATTATCGGTTGCAAAAACCTGTTTTGCCTTACCTTCGTACAACATTTCTTTCTTTTCCATTTCTACAATTACTTTTATTAGATTGATATATTACTTAACTAAAATTCCTGTTAAAACTGCCATTCCGAAACTTAAAAGAGTTCCGATAAGAACATATTCGGTTAACTTCCTCTGCTTTGCCTGAGCAAGATCACTGAATCTGAAAACAGATTTCGCAGCGATCATAAAACCTACGCCTTCCCAATGATTGACTACAATAAAGGTGAAAACCAATAATCGTTCTAAAATCCCGATATATTTTCCGGCACTTGATAAAGATTCAGTCTGTATATTGTTTTGAGTTTCGGAAACCGGAGTCCACGAAGACAATAATATCTTGATGAAAATGGAAGCCGGTGTCGTTAAAAACAAAGCTGCCATAATGATTTTTAAAAACTCCTGATTTTTAAGAAAATCAAAATTAAATTCATTGAAATAAAAGGAAATTCCTGCAATCACTGCAATATGCAAAGCCTGATCAATAAAGAACCATGATTTTTTAGATTTTACCGTCTGGAAGCTCAGCTTTGCAGCATCAATAATAAAATGTGAAAACCCTACCAAAACGGCAATCCACCAAAGTTCGGTATTCCAAAGGAAAATGAAACTCAGAATCGTGTGAATGAGAACATGAAGGTATAAATATTTGCTTTTCAGCTTTTTGCTTTCTTTCTCTGCAACCCATGAATTTGGCTGAAGAATAAAGTCTCCAAGTAAATGCGCCAATATGAGCTGAACAAAAATCATTTTACAGTTCTGAAATTTTCTTTTTAAAATATTGATTAGTCTCTACAATGAGTTCGTAATTGGCGCGTTTCAGCCTTTGACTTACAGAAGACTGTGAAATGTTAAATTTTTTTGCTAAATCTTCCTGTGTACTGTTGGGATTCATGATCATTTCGTGAACAATTTCCGAAGTAGCCATTGTCCAGTTATCAAAATCTTTGGATGCCCATTTCAATAGAATATTCAGATCACGATCCACACGGTCATTAGATGTTTTTATTGAAACAGTATGTCCGTCACTTTTAAGTTCATTCAGAAGTCTTCCCGAGTTTACATACGCAGAGCCGTTAGATTCTGTGATTTTTTCGGACGAAAAATTTTCATGTCCGATGCCAATGGCAATTCTTACATCTAAATTCTCCTGGCTCTTGATTAATGATTTTATGGCTAAGAAATACCAGAAAACATCGTCTATTTTACATTTCAGCTGAAACTCATCACCTCTGTAAATTTCCCATGCTTGCGGAGTGCTTCCCCAATTTTCGAGAAGGTTTTTAAGTCTGGTAATCCATACTTCTGTCGCAGACTGCTGCGAATTGATAATATCTCCGGTGATGACGGCAATCATTCTGCAAATATAATCATTAATACTTATAAATAAAAAATATAAGTTAAAAAGCTAATAATAATCTTTTATTATGTATTTCACTTATATTTAAAAATAATTATTCATATTTTTATGTTGATAAAATGTGAATTTTAACATTCAGTTTACATATTTTATCAATATTTATCTCTAAATTTACTATGTAAAACAAATCCAATGTATCTAAATTTTGCTTTTTTCGATTCCGGAATTGCAATTAAATTTAAAATAAAAATTTAAGCACAGCATCGTCGGCTGTGCTTTTTTGTTGTTGTCTAATTTAAAAAATGAGATGTATTTATCTACTGGATCCGCTTCTAAAGAGCGGATTCTTTTATTGGCTGACTCTGGTTAGCTGATCCAGCTTTTTGAGAAGTGACGGGATTCGGAATTCACCATGCATTTCCTGAATCTTTATTTGAATTTCTGAAATATCTGCTCCGGCAACAGTTACATATAAAGGTGTTTTGCTTCCACCTCGCAAAACTTCTGCTCTGTTGATATTTTCTTCCGAAAATTTATTTTTTGCAACTCCAACAACAGGGTATCTTTCATCAAGTTCTTTAAACAGGTAACCTCCCAAGCCTAACTTGCCCTCTGAGTTTAAGCTCACATAGCCATCAACAATTATCACATCTCCTTCATTTAAAGTAATTTTTTTCAATAAATGCAGAATACACGGCAATTCTCTTTTGTAGAACGCACCACTTTCATAATCAGCAGTAATAGATATGTTTTCTGAGTAAACAGAAGTTTCCTTTTCAGAATTCCAATTTTCAAAAGCGATACAGACTGTTTTAGCGAAATTGTCATAATAATACGTATCGAAAGCGTAAATCATATGATCATTAATTAAAAAATTCTCCGAAATGCCATAAAATACCTGAAGGATCATGCAGAAAACATTCTTTACCCCAATCCATTATTCTCACAGGAACCAGTTTTACATCAGAGTATTTCTCCTGCAAATTCAATGAAGATAATTCTTTCCAAAAATCATCAGTATTTTCGACTTCTACAAAAATCATTGTATTATCAATCCATTCTTTTGCATAATAATCCTGTAGATAAAAGGCAAAATTTTCTTTTTTAAAAACAGAAAGATTGGGCTGAAGAATATTTTCTTCAAACCCTAAATCTTTATAAAACTCTCTGCTGACGGTGAAGTTTTTAGCTCCAATAAATGGACGGACTGATTTAATTTGCTGATTCATCATCTTCTGACTTAGTAAAATCTATTTTTTGTCTACCACAATTCTATCTTTTCGGTTTGCCAGTTCCCAAGCAGTAGCAAAAACAAGCTGAGTTCTTTTCTGTAATAAAGAAAAATCTATTTTGTCCACATCATCAGTAGGTTTGTGATAATCTTCATGAATTCCGTCAAAGAAAAATGCAACAGGAATATTGTTTTTGGCAAAATTATAGTGATCTGACCTGTAATATAATCTATCCGGATCTTTAGGATCATCATACTTATAATTCAGCTCAAGATTATTCGTTGCTTTATTAGCTTGTTCATTGATTACTTTCAGTTCTGAGCTTAACATTTCCGAACCAATTACATAGACATAATTTTTGCCTCTGTTTTCTGGATCATCACGACCAATCATATCAATATTGAGATCTGCAACGGTATTTGCTAATGGAAAAACAGGATGATCTGCATAATACTCAGAACCGAAAAGCCCATGTTCTTCTCCTGTAACATGAAGAAATAAAATTGATCTTTTAGGACCGTTTCCTGCTTTTTTAGCAGCCTGAAAAGCTTTTGCAATCTGCATCACAGCAACAGTTCCGCTTCCATCGTCGTCTGCGCCGTTATAAACAACACCATTTTTACTTCCTACATGATCATAATGAGCAGAAATAACAATAATTTCTTCCGGTTTCTCAGTTCCTTCAATAAAAGCAAGAATATTTTCTGAGTCGGGCAAATTCCAGCCGCCTCTCTGTTTCATAAATGAAGCCGGAACTTTCTGGTAATATGAACCTAGTTGTTTAGGATAAGAAATACCTAAATCTTTATAAAAGTTGATCATATACTCACCCGCTTTTTTCTGCCCCGGACTTCCGGTGTCTCTTCCCTCCATTTCATCAGAAGCAATTACTGTTAAGTTTTTCTTCAAATTATCAATCTTAATTTGCTGATATGCAGAATTAAAAGCCTTATTATTTTTTAAACTACTTGAATTTGAAACATCAGTTTTTTTCGTACTTTCTGAAATGTTTGCGGATCCACAACTGCTTAAAATAACTACAGATAAAAGTGGTATTAGTATTTTTCTCATATAAATATTTGTTTAAAAACGACTGCTTTGAATAAAAAATAGCAGATTAAGAATTATTGGTTTAAAAATACTAAAAATATTTTAGCTGTATTAGCAAAACTATTTTTTTATATATTTGATAAAGCCTATGGTAAATAATTACGGATTTAATGATTTTACATTTTTCACTGAGATGTCTGAACTCGCTTCGAGACATCAAAGTTATGATTTGTCATTAGGGCTGCCCGATTTTGAAGTAGATGTACGTTTACGTAACTATCTCAAAGAAGCTGCAGATGATTGTTCGCACAGTTATGAATCACTTGCAGGAAATGAAATGCTCATTGAGGGAATTATAAATCTTCATGCTAAAAGAAAGCACAGTTTAATCATTAATCGAAATGAGGTTAATATTGTGCCCTGCTCTACATTTGCTCTTTTTACTTCTTTAAAGTCCATTTTAGATATTGGCGACGAAGTTGTTGTTATTCAGCCTTCTTATTATACTTATGCACCATCTATTGTTATCAATGGCGGAATTCCTGTTTATTATGATTTGGAAACTGATTTTAGTATAAACTGGGAAAAATTACAGAAATGTTTTTCAGATAAAACAAAAGCAATTATAGTTAACTCTCCTCAGAATCCTACAGGAAAAATCTGGAAAAAAGAAGACTGGAATCAGCTTTATGAATTGATTAAAAACCGAGAAATTTATTTAATTTCAGAAGAAATTTATGATCTTTACTGTTATGATTCCGTAGATCATTACAGCTCGTTTCTTCATCCCGAATTAAAAAAAAGAACATTCTGTATCTTTTCTTTTGGAAAAATGTTTCACGCAACCGGCTGGAAAGTAAGCTATCTTATTTCCAATGAGAATCTGCTCAAAAATTTCAGAAGTTATCAGCAGTATATCTCTTACAGCACCAATGCGCCGTGTCAGTATGCCATTGCACAATACCTAAAAGTTTTCGATCCTAAAGAAAACCAGGAAATGTTGCAGCATAAAAGAGATATCTTTATCAGTCTAATTAAGGAAACTCCGCTTCAAATTGAATCTCAGGCAGAAGGCGGTTTTTTCCAGATTGTAAATTTCAGAAACTTGAATAAAACAATGACAGATATTGAGTTTTCAAAATGGCTTACGGTAGAAAAGAAAGTCTCCTGTCTGCCCTTATCTGCTTTTTACACCTCCAGACAAAATTCAGACTATATAAGATTCAGCTTCGCAAAAAAAGACGAACTTATCATTCATGCATTAGAACATCTCAGGAAAAACCTTTAAAAACAAAGCACCGCCAATAAGCAGTGCTTTATAATTAATTATTTTTTATTTAGTAAGCTAAAACCCGTACATCTAAACGTCTGTTTTTAGCATGGCATTCATCACTTTCATCCATCGTACAAAGAGGAAACTGTGAACCATAACCTTCTGCTTCTATTCTGTCTCCCGCAATTCCCATTTCAAGTAATTTGAGTTTTGCTGTTTGAGCTCGTAAATTAGAAAGCTTCAGATTGGTTTCTTCGCTTCCTGAATTATCGGTGTAGCCTCCCAGTTTAATTCTTAATTCAGGATAAGCATTTATTATTTCTGCCAGATTTTTAAGATGACTTTCCGAACCTGCTCTTAAGTCGCTTGATCCGCTTTCAAAATATAAATTTTCTATTGTAAACCATTTTTCAGGATTTAACAATTCTTTATCCTTTTTAGTCAATTTATTATTCAAATAGAAAAGCTGACTGTTTTCGCCTAAAGAAATTGTATTGCCATTGCTGAGTTTTACGTCTCTCATTTGTCCTGTTTCATAAACAAAATCACCAAATTCATTTAGCTGACCTTTCATAATTTCAGGAGATGACATTTCCTGAGAATTATCATTTTCCGTACTTATGATTGAATTTGAATTAACTCCGGTAAGGCTTTCTATTTTTGCTTTTCGGTTGGCATCAATTTTATCTTTGTGTAAAACTGCCAAAGTAGGCGCAATAACCAGTGAAACGATTGACATTAATTTGATCAGAATATTCATAGAAGGTCCTGAAGTATCTTTGAAAGGATCACCTACTGTATCACCAGTTACAGAAGCTTTGTGAGGTTCAGAACCTTTGTAGTAAGTCTGTCCGTTAATGTCAACACCCTTTTCAAAAGATTTTTTGGCATTATCCCAAGCTCCGCCCGCATTATTCTGAAAAATCCCCATCAAAACTCCGGATACCGTTGCTCCGGCAAGAAATCCGCCTAAGACTTCAGGTCCGAAAATAAATCCTATCAATAATGGAGATGCAATAGCGATAGCTCCGGGAAGCATCATTTTTTTGATAGAAGCATCAGTAGAAATAGCAACACATTTCTGGTATTCGGGTTCTCCTTTTCCTTCTAAAATTCCAGGAATTTCTCTGAACTGTCTTCTTACTTCTTCTACCATTGCCATCGCAGCCTGACCAACCGCTGTAATAGCCAGTGAAGAAAAAATAAAAGGAATCATTCCGCCTACAAAAAGTCCCGCCAAAACATCTGCCTTGTAAATATCAATTCCGTCAATTCCTGCAATACCGACAAATGCTGCAAACAACGCCAATGCTGTTAATGCTGCAGAAGCAATGGCAAAACCTTTTCCAGAAGCTGCAGTTGTATTTCCTACCGCATCCAGAATATCTGTATTTTCACGAACTTCTTTTGGCAGTTCGCTCATCTCAGCAATTCCACCTGCGTTGTCTGCAATAGGTCCGAATGCATCAATGGCAAGCTGCATTGCAGTTGTAGCCATCATTCCTGCTGCGGCGATAGCAACTCCGTAAAGTCCGGCACATAAATACGAACCATAAATTCCGCCTGCTAAAACGATTATTGGTAAAAAGGTAGATTCCATACCCACGGAAAGTCCACCGATAATATTGGTTGCATGACCTGTTGAAGATTGTCTTACGATACTGGAAACAGGTCTTTTCCCCATCGCTGTATAATATTCTGTAATGATGCTCATTAAGGTTCCTACAACCAGACCCACAATGATAGCTCCAAATACTCCATTCTTAGTAAATTCAAACCCTCTGAGAACCATTTTTTCCGGTAACAAATAAGTCACTAAAAAATAAGATGCAATTGCTGTAATGATGATACTGCTCCAATTTCCGAGATTAAGAGCATTCTGTACATTAGAAGTAGACGCACCTTCGTTATCACTTATTTTAACAAAAAAAGTTCCGATAATAGAAAACAAAATTCCTGTTCCTGCAATAAGCATTGGTAATAAGATTGGGGCAAATCCGCCGAAATCATCCACAGAAACCGTTTCTCGTCCTAAAACCATTGTTGCCAGAACCGTTGCTACATAAGAACCAAACAAATCAGCACCCATTCCTGCAACATCACCTACATTATCACCTACATTATCTGCAATGGTCGCAGGATTTCGAGGATCATCCTCTGGAATTCCTGCTTCAACTTTTCCTACCAAATCTGCACCCACATCGGCAGCTTTTGTATAAATTCCTCCACCAACTCTTGCAAATAATGCAATAGATTCTGCTCCCAGGGAAAATCCGGTAAGGATTTCTATCGTCTTTTCCATTTCGTGAGAATCTACAGATGAATTGGGTGCGAAAATCTGCTTAATAATCAAATATAAAGCTCCCAATCCCAGAACTGCCAATCCAGCAACTCCCATACCCATTACAGAGCCTCCTGTGAAGGAAACTTTCAAAGCTTTGGATAGAGAAGTTTTTGCAGCTTCTGCTGTTCGTACATTGGCTTTTGTGGCGATCTTCATTCCGATAAAGCCTGCCAAAGCAGAAAATACCGCTCCGATTACAAAAGCAACTCCAATACTCCAGTGAGAATTGGCATTGCTCATTCCCATAAATGCTAAAAGAATAGCAACAATAATGACAAAATAAGTAAGAATTTTATACTCAGCTTTTAAAAAAGCCATTGCGCCATCAGCAATATATCCGCTGATCTGCTTCATTTTTTCGTTTCCAGCATTTTGCCGGCTCACCCAGTTGCTTTGAAGAAAAGTGTAAAGTAATGCAATAACGCCAAAAATTGGCACTAACATAAATAAGCTCATAGTTTAATATTTTTTTGGTAATATATTTTTAAATATAATCAATTATTTCCATAAAACATTCTAAAAATTTATGACTTATTAATAATAATGCTAAATTTTTAATTTACTACATAAAAAAAGCAGATGATTGCTCATCTGCCATATATACAATTTCGAAATCTTAAATAAACTTAACCTCCGAATTTTTCTGAATAATCTCTTTTGGATGCTTCGATCACTTTTTTGGCGTGGTCTGCTCCGTAAACTTCCTGAATTCTGCATTTTGCAGGCTCATCCGGTAAGTTTTTGTATGTAAGAAAATAGTGCATCAGACGGTTAACTTCAGCAGCCGGAAGTTCAGAAATATCTCTGAAATGACCAAAAGCATGATCGTTGATCATTACCGCTACAATTTTATCATCTGCTTCACCTCCGTCAATCATTTTAAATCCGCCGATTGGAATAGCTTCCATCAAAAGCCCTCCTGCATGGATGTTGTGCGAGCTTAAAACGCAGATATCCAATGGATCGTGATCACCCATTGTTACATCATTTGCACCGCTTTCAATAGCAAGTTTCATTACTTCATTGTGGCAGTATGTTCTCGGTACAAACCCGTATAATGCAGGAATAATGTTTGAAAACTTTTGCGGACGGTCAACTTTAAGATAACCTGTTACTTTATCAATTTCATATTTGATCGTATCTGAAGGAACAATTTCAACAAAAACATTAACAATGTTTGGCGAATCTTCCCCTGCAGAAATTCCGTGCCATGGATGCGCTTTAAAATTTGGAATCATTATTTATATTTATTTTTTTAATTAGGCAATTATTAAAATTTCTCGTCTTAAATCCTCAATCGTTGCTCCGATAAAATCGTTTTCATTCATATAATTCATAATGAAAACAGTTTTAAATTCATTAAGATCAGGATTGTTATTCAGACTTTCATACGTTTTGTGCAGCAGATCAATAATAGCGTTTTTAGAATCTACAATATTCTGCCATGAATTTTTGGTGATATACAACTGCTGTGACGCATTATATTCAAATTCTTCGCTGATGGTTTTTTCAGTAAGAAAAATAAACTCGTGTACCGCCAAATCTTTGTCGAATTTCTGAATAAGATTGGATGGTTTTATTCTTTCTAAAAATAAAGTCATTCTTTCGTAAGAATGAGTCTTGTTTTCAGAATTTGACTTGACGGAAAGTAATTTTAATTCCTGATTTTTTAAATTAATGTAAGTATAAACAAACTGTCTGAGCAAAACCAAAAAAGGAATTGCAATAACTAATGCCGCAGCATACGGAAAATACTCTGAGAAGTCTGACATAATTTAAGGATGCAAAATTAATAATATTTTATGAATTTACAGCTCAAATAATGCAGGTCTTTGGGTAACCTCATGATAACACACACTTTTTGCATCAAAATAGTGGTAAACAAGGCTTTTCCTTGTTCTGTTTTTATCTAGATGGGGTTCTCCGCCATGTAAAATATTAGCATGCCATATCAAAAGATCTCCTTTTTTTGCTCTGAAAACCTCTTTTTTCAGTCCCAGCTCTTTTACTTTTTCTTCAAGAAATTCTTCGTAGGCTTTGTAGCTTTTTTTACCGATTTTAAGCGATGTTCCTTCATTATCATAATCAGAATTCAAAAAATAGGGAAGTTTATGACTTTTAGGAATGTAATGTAATGCACCATTGCTTTCCTCCACATCTTCCAAAGCGATCCAAACTCCCAACAATCCGCCTAAAGGATAAGTTGTCATGTGAATACTGTCTGAATGAGTCTTCTGCTGGCTTCCGTTGATAAAATTGATACTCTGAAATAGTTTAGCATCACCGTCCATTAAAACAGATAAAAATTCGAGTAGTTTTTTATCATTTCCGATATTTTTTAAGATTTCAGAATGATGAATGACAAACATCAGTTTTCCGGCATATCGGAACTTAATGATTCCGTCTTTCAGAAGCCGGTCTATCTCGCTGTTGATCTGATCCGCAGTTTCAGGTGAAAGATAATTCCTGAGTACCAAAAATCCGTTTTCATCAAAACCCTGTGCGCTCAGCTTATTTTCTTCGGATAAATTTTTGTAAAATTCTGTATTATAAAGTTTTTGAGCGTCAAACTTCCTTTCGTGATGTGGAAGGTGTGCAAAATCTTTGCTCGAAATGCTGGAAAAATAGCTTTTATCAATTCCGTATTTTTTATAAAGCGGAATATTATGTTCCAATTTTTTTTTGTTGAAAAAATTATAGATGATGTAAGGAAGCTTATACTGACGAATTTTATTAAGCATTTTCTATGATTCAAAAACAGATATAAATGTAGGAAATAATATTCACAAAGAAGTTTAAGAGTACATTAAATTACGATTTTATGATAAACTTCAACGTGATCATTTTTCTGATAAGCTCTTTTTTGGAATATTCTATTAAACGATAGGGACGCAATTCCGGACGAAAGCCCCGAAAAAACTCTTCCACATTGGGAATTTCGCCTCCTTCAAAATCGAAAATTCTGTTGCCAATATTCTCTTTTATGGCATGATCTATCAATACCGAAGCTCCTGAAATTTTCACATATTCTTTATCATTGAAAGTTCCTAAAAGCGCAGCTGTACAATCATCAATATAGGTAATAATGGTATTGATTATTTTTCCATGAAGAAAAAATGCCGTAATTTCAATACAATTTTCATCAGCCATCTTTTTAAAAATGTTCAAAAAAGAATCAATATCCTCTTCTTTGCTTGCTCCCAAAAAGTTTTGTCTAATAAAACCTTCAGCTTCAGCAAAACTTATTTTTCTTATTTCAGAATGATTGACCACATCCTCATCAAGTCTCAGCTTTCTTTTTCTTTTGGGTGAATATCTGGAATATACTCTCTCATAATCATCAGGAGCAATTAGAAAATTTTTTTTGGTTTTTAAAGAGGTTTTAAACTGGTTGTGTTCATTAAAAGTATAAATTCTGATAAGATAGTTCTGTTCCAGAAAATGCAGAAAAGCTTCATTGATTTCAACATCATCTGTTTTGGAAAAAATACCAAGCTGTTGACAAAGCATCGGGTTATGAACAATTTTCTTTCCCAGTTTAAAAACATAAGGAACCGGCATTACAGCTTCGTAATCTTTGTAAACCAAAAGCTCCCATTTTTTATCAGAAGTAATATCCAAAAATAGTCTTGCTGCGGAATATTTCCGCTGAAATGAATTTTCAAGACAACTTGAATATTTGTTAAAATCTATTTCGTGATACTTTAATCTTCTAATCATAATAAACCTTCATCGGCAAAGCTAAGATAAGCGTTTTGAGTAATAATCAAATGGTCCAGAAGCTGAATATTCATCAGGTTTCCGGCATCTTTTATTTTTTTAGTAATATTAATATCTTCAGTACTCGGTTTTTTGTTTCCCGAAGGATGATTGTGCGCCACAATAATTCCGGTTGAAAAGTGTTCTAAAGCTGTTTTAAATAAAACTCTGACATCTACAATCGACTGACTGATTCCGCCCTGTGTGAGCTGTGCAATATGTATCACTTTATTGCTCTGATTCAGAAAGACAGCCCAAAATTCTTCCGTTCTTAAATCTGACAAATGGAATTTTAAAACATTATAGGCATCTAAGCTTCCGGAAATCTGAGGTTTTTCGGGAATTTCCTGACTGGCTCTTCTTCTTCCGATCTCCAAAGATGACGCAATTGTAATTGCTTTCACTTCTCCTACGCCTTTAAATTTCATTAAATCTTTAATCGTAAGCAGACTAAGCTGATGCCAATTGTTATTTACCGAACCCAAAATTTTTCTTGCCAGTTCAACAGCTGTCTCATCACGGCTTCCGCTACCCATAATAATCGCTAAAAGTTCGGAATCAGAAAGTGCATTTTTGCCTTTCAGCAGGAACTTTTCCCTTGGTCGGTCATCTTCAGCTAAAAATTTTATAGACATCTTTTTGTGTTTTTATCAACACAAATTTAGTAAAATGCATATAAAATCACAGGTTTTTTTGATGAATCCAGAAATTTAGCGGTTTCTTTAAAGGCTTTTTTTGAAAGCATCGGACACCCTAAGCTTAAACAAGACGGTTGATAAGATTCTTTATCAGGAATACAATCGTAAGAATGCAAAACAATGGCTCGCTGTTTCGCATTATTGTTGCTGGAATCCAGTCCCTTCATCCGATATGATTTACCAAATTTTCCTTCGTAACTTTCCTGAATTTCATATTTTCCCAAAGATGACTGGTAAGAGTTTTCTGTATTTGAAAAACGCAGCTTATCTGAATTGGAAATCACAGAACCCGATCCATGAGAAACGATTGCTTTCTGCAAAACTTTATCATTTTTAAGATCATAAACAATGTATCTGTATTTACCTGAATGAATTTTAAAATTGATGAAAATTGCCAGATCCTGATTATAATTTTTATCTTTCAGATAGTTTTTCAGTTTAGTTATTTTCTCTTTTGATAAAACGTCCTTCGTATCCTGAGCTTTTATGGCATTGAAGGATGTAAAAAAGATAAAATGCACACTAAAAATTTCATACAAAAAATTATTCTATAATCATTCCGTCTTTCATTACCAATTTACGATCAGTAATTTCCGCCAATTGGGGATTATGAGTTACAATGACAAAAGTCTGGTTGTACTTATCTCTCAGATCAAAGAATAGGCGGTGAAGATCATCTGCATTTTTTGAATCCAGATTTCCGGTTGGCTCATCTGCATAGATAATTTTAGGCGAATTGATCAACGCTCTTGCCACTGCTACTCTTTGTGCTTCTCCTCCTGAAAGCTGATTTGGTTTATGATGCAGTCTCTGGGCAATTTTAAGATCTTCAAAAAGCTGATGTGCCTTTTCTAAGGCTTCTTTTTCGATGCTTCCCGCAATTTTGGTAGGCAGCAATACATTTTCTAAAGCAGTAAATTCCGGCAGTAACTGATGGAACTGAAAAACAAAACCAATATTCTGATTTCTGAATTTTGAGATCTGCTTATCATTCATGTTGATAAATGATTCTCCGTTCAGTGTGATTTCAGTATCGTAATTTTTAGGATTAGACGGGCTGTCTAATGTTCCTAAGATCTGAAGAAGCGTAGATTTTCCCGCACCAGATTCTCCTACAATAGACACTACTTCACCAGTTTTTATGTGAATATCAACTCCTTTCAGTACTTCCAGATTTCCATATGATTTATGGATGTTTTTAGCTTTAATCATGTTTCAAAAATAGTGAAAATTTTTACTTTTTTTATGTAGCTTTTATCCTAATTCACTTCTTAATCAGAATTCTGAAAGTGCTGCCTTTTCCTACTTCAGTCTGAGAAATTCTGATATCGCCGTTGTGATATTCCTGCACTACTCTTTTAGCTAAACTTAACCCCAATCCCCAACCTCGTTTTTTAGTGGAATAACCTGGCTTGAAAGCATTATTTGCCTGATATTTTGTCATTCCGCTTCCATTGTCTTTTACTTCTACCAGAATATTTTTATTACGCTCAAAAACCGACATCTTCAAAGTACCCTCTCCTTTCATTGCGTCTACAGCATTTTTTACCAGATTCTCGATTACCCAGCTCATCAGAATTTTATTGTGAGGAACCAGAATATTATAAGTGGGAATCTGCAGGGTGAAGTTGATTTTTTTTGAAATTCTCGTTCTTAGATAATCAAAGTTTTCCTGAATGGTTTCATTGAAGTTCATGTCATTAAGCTCCGGAACCGAACCGATTTTTGAAAATCTTTCTGAAATGGTTCTCAGTCTTTCAATATCTTTTTCTATTTCTATAATTCCGTCTGAATCCGGGTTTTCCAGCTTCATAATTTCCATCCAGCCGATCATTGATGATAACGGAGTTCCGATCTGGTGCGCAGTTTCTTTTGCCAGTCCCGCCCACAAATAGCCTTCATCCGTTTTTTTAACTGTTCTTAAAAACCAAAATGAAAAAAGAAAATAACTCAACACAAATAAACCTAGTAAATAAGGCGAGTATTGAAGGTAATTAAGTGCTTTTGAATTGTCATAATAAACAAACTGATCATTTCCTCCCGCTACTTTTATTTCAATCACCGGATATTTTTTTGCCATGCTTTTGGCAAGAGCAATCACATCTTTGGCTTCAGATCCTACTTCTTTGGGTAAATTTTTAAACTCAATTACCTGATCATTTTTATCTAAAATAATAACCGGAATGGTGGTATTTGAACTGTAAATATTCAGCAGCAACTCCTGAACCTCCAGACTGGGCGTGACTGCATCCTGCTGAAATTTGATGGCATTGACCAAAATATCAACCCTTTTGATCTCTTCTCTTTTTAGATAATTGATAACCAGAGTGGAAGATATAACGATTGCGATCACCACAATAGTCATCATCATAAAAATAAACCAATTATTTAACCTGCCTAAAATGGTTCTTTTTTTCAATATTTTTATTTTAAAACATTTAAAATTTTCTGCAGCTCCGCACTTCCGCTTCCCGGAAAATTGTTGATAATGATAGAATATACATATTTCTTTCCGTCTTTTGAGGTATGATATCCTGCGTAAGATTTGGTATCTCTTATTGTCCCGCTTTTCATTTTCATCCCATTGTCCTGCGTTGGAAAGCCTTCATAATATGCTTCAAACCAAGGTTGTTTTTTAGCATATATCAAAGCCTGAACTTCAGCTTTTGCCGAAACATAATTTTGTGGAGAAAGTCCGCTTCCGTCTGCAAAATTAATCATGTTGGAATTGATTCCCTTTGATGTCCAGAATTCTTTTAAAAAAGAAATCCCGCTTCTGAAACTTGGATTTGCCTTTTTTTCTTTACCTAAAGTTTTTACTAAAGTTTCACCATAAAGATTCACACTTTTTCTTAAAAACCAGTAGACAATTTTGTCTAAAGTTGGTGACTTGTAGTTTAAGATAACATTATTTACAGATGCTTCTTGCATCTTTTTACCTTCGATTTCCAGCCGGGAACTTGTTATTATTTTTCCTGAAACTTCAATTCCCGATTCCTGCAGCCATTTTACTGCTTCAGCGCCCAGCTGCAAAGGCGGATTGGGTACAGATCCTGAAACGGTGGTCACTTTTCCGGCGGGCAAACTTCCGTTGATTAAAGCAACATCAGAATGAGGAGCCGTAAAAATCAGACTTTGATCAGAACTTCCGGCAGCTGTTAAATCATTCAGCCATCTCACTCCTTCCAAAGGATATGAAAAACTTTTGAAATCGGTTCCGCTGATGTTAATATCAAACTGGTTTTCGCGCCAGTTTACCCCCCAGACTCCGGCTCCGTAATAATTTCCTAAATCATCCCAAGGCCAGCCTCCCGGAATAGTCTGATGATCGAAATAAGAATCATCAACAATCAAATCCCCCGAAATCTTTTTAATTCCTGACTTTTTCACAGCTTCCACAAACTTTTGCTTAAAGTTTTCCGGCTTATAGCCGTCATATCTCCAGCTTCCTAAAGTAGGATCACCATTGGAAGAAATGTACAGATTCCCATTCAGATTTCCATCTGAAATGTTTCCTGAATATGAAGAAGTTGTTGTGTATGTATAATTACTGCCCAAAGTTTCCAGAGCAGCTGCAGCGGTAAAAATCTTTTGGGTAGAGGCGGTTGAAAGTCCTTTATTGCCGTTGAATTCATAGATGAGATTTCCACTTTCATCAGCTACATACAACGATAAGTTTGATGAAATGGCTGAAGGTGAGTTCATCAGATTTTTTGTGGCATTATCTAATTTCTGCGCAATATTTTGAGCAATAATAATCTGCGTGGAAAGAATAGATATGATGAGTACGTTTTTCACGAAAAATAATTTAAAAATTTGTCATAATAACACTTTGCTGAACATCAAATACAGAAATCAAACTACAATCTACTTCCTGCCTCTATTTCATAAGGCTCTTTTCCTTTCTCAAAAATTTTTGTCAGTTCGCTGCCTTCAACGGTTATTTCATCTGCTATTCTTCTGATCCAATTCCCTTCACGAAGCCCTACAACTTTAACATCGTTTTGTGTTAAAAATTCTTTAATTCTGGTTTCCCTAGTTTCTCCATTGTGTTTCAAGTCGGGGTTTGGGTCAAGATAATGAGGATTTATATTAAAAGGAACCAACCCCATACAATCAAAACTCGGTGGATAAACGATCGGCATATCATTGGTTGTTTTCATATTTTGTCCGCCAATATTGCTTCCGGCGCTGCATCCTAAATAAGGCTTTCCGCTTTCTATGTTTTGCTTTAAAACAGACATCAAATTTTCTTCATGTAAAGTTTTAACCAGCAAAAAAGTATTTCCGCCGCCTGTAAAATATGCTTTTGCAGCATTCACAGCCTCAGTTTTATCTTCAAATTCATGCAGACCTTTTACTTTAATATTTAATGTTTCAAAAAAAGATTGTGCTTTCTGGGTATATTCTTCATGAGAAATTCCTCCCGGTCTGGCAAAAGGAATAAAAATAATTTCATCTACTCCATCGTAGAGCTTTACTAATTCTTCTTTTAAATATTCCAGATAATTTCCGCCGAAAAGTGTAGAGGTCGAAGCCAATATGATGTTCATGATATGATTAATGTTTAATTAATTTTTCTGACAAAAACAAAGATAATTAAAACTAATCATTTTATTAGTGAAACCATGAATTACAAAGGAATGATTATCTTTGTGCGAATAAATCTATAAACGAATGAAATTTTTTATTGACACTGCCAATTTGGAGCAGATTAAGGAAGCAAAAGATCTTGGAATTCTGGATGGTGTAACGACAAATCCTTCATTGATGGCTAAAGAAGGAATTCAGGGAGCGGAAGCAATCAAAAATCATTATAAAGCGATCTGCGAAATTGTAGACGGAGATATTTCTGCAGAAGTGCTTTCTACTACGTATGAAGAAATGATCAAAGAAGGTGATGAACTTGCGGCAATCCACCCGAATATTGTGGTGAAAATCCCGATGATTAAAGACGGAATTAAGGCTTTAAAATATTTTTCAGATAAAGGAATCAAAACCAACTGTACACTCATTTTCTCTCCGGGACAGGCTCTTTTGGCAGCAAAAGCAGGCGCAACTTACGTTTCTCCATTTTTAGGAAGATTAGATGATATTACGACAGACGGTTTAAATTTAATTCAGGAAATCAGATTGATTTTTGATAATTATATGTATGAAACCGAAATTTTAGCAGCTTCCATCCGTCACTCTATGCACATTATAGATTGTGCTAAAATCGGTGCAGATGTTATCACTTCACCGCTTCCTCCGATCTTGAGTCTGCTGAAGCATCCTTTGACAGACAGCGGACTGGCTCAGTTTGTAGCAGATTCTCAGAAATTAGCTTAAATTTATTTTCACAATAAAAAATCCCGGAACATTTTTAAATGCTTCGGGATTTTTATTTATATCAAATAAGTTTACCATTCTGAATTTCTTCTCCTTTTTTCGATCATGTGATCTACTGAAATTTTCCCGGCTCCCAATGAAATGATAATCAGATAAATTGAAAGATACAAAAGACTCATCTCTCTTTTATTGAAAGGATCTGAGCCGTGTACAACAAACGCTGCTATCATCATAGTAAAAACCAGAAAACCTGCCGCAACTCTGGTGAAAAGTCCTAATATGATAAAAATCGAACAAACAAATTCAGCAAAGACCGTTAATCCTAAAGTTATTCTCGGACCTAGTCCTATAAAATCAAAAAACTGGATATCTCCGCCCTCAATCAGCATCTGAAGTTTGGGAAATCCGTGAGAAATCATCGCAAATCCAACCAATAATCTTACTATAAAAATAACAATATCAAAAATTACAGGAGTGGTTTTCGAGTTAAAATAGATCATTGAATAAATTTTAAAATTAAAGATAATAAAATCTTTTAATACAGCGATGGATATTGGTTTTTTAGTTTATCTGTAGCCAAAATTTTTAAGATCACGATCGTTTTTCCTCCAGTCTTTCTTTACTTTTACGAAAAGATTCAGATGAATTTTTTTGTCAAAGAATTTTTCTAAATCAATTCTAGCTTCGGTTCCTACTTTTTTGATCGCCTCGCCTTTATGCCCAATTAAAATTCCTTTTTGGGTATCTCTCTCTACATAAATAATAGAATCAATAAAAATAATTCCTTCTTTTTCTTTGAACATTTCGGTCACTACTTCTACCGAATAAGGAATTTCTTTATCATAGTTTAAAAGAATTTTTTCTCTGATGGCTTCGTTTACAAAAAATCTTTCCGGTTTGTCTGTGTACATATCTTTATCGTAGTATGCCGGACTTTCCGGAAGCATAGATTTTAGCTTTGGAAGAATGATATCTGTATTAAAAGCATTTAGTGCCGAAATTGGAAGAATTTCAGCTTTCGGAATTCTTTCGTGCCACTCCGTTACCAGTTTTTCCAAACCTTCCTGATTGGTTTGATCTACTTTGTTCAATAAAAGCAATACCGGAACAGGAATTTTATTCAGTTTATCTATAAGAAACTCTGAAGGATCGGCTTTATCTGTAACATCTACAATAAAAAGAAAAACATCAGCGTCCTGCAAAGAATCTTTGACAAAATCCATCATTTTTTCCTGAAGACCGTATTTGGGATCTAAAACTCCTGGTGTATCAGAGAATACAATCTGTAAGTCTTCCTCATTATAAATTCCAAAAATTCTATGTCGTGTTGTTTGGGCTTTCTGTGTTACAATTGCCAGCTTCTCTCCCATCAATTGATTAAGAAGAGTAGATTTTCCTGCATTTGGTTTTCCAACGATGTTTACAAATCCTGCTTTGTGCATTTATTTTGTTTAAAGTTTAATGTTCTACGTTTAAAGTTTTACAAAGTTACTAAAACAAAATTTGCCTGCCTTCATCATTATATTTAAAAGGTTTATTTTTGACATTAAAATAAGAGATAAATTATGAACTGGATTATTTTAATCATTGCGGGACTGTTCGAAGTAGCTTTCGCATCGTGCCTCGGAAAAGTAAAAGAAACCACCGGAAACGAAATGTATGCATGGTTCGCCGGGTTTTTGGTCTGCTTAACGATCAGTATGCTATTATTAATCAAAGCTACCCAAACTTTGCCTATCGGAACCGCTTATGCAGTCTGGACCGGAATTGGGGCTGTAGGAACCGTCTTGATTGGGATCTTCTTTTTCAAAGATCCAGTAAGTTTTTGGAGAATATTCTTCATCAGTACCTTAATTGGTTCTGTAATTGGATTGAAAGCTGTTTCACACTAATTTTTTCAAAAAAATTTGTAACTTTAAAAAAATAATTCCATGAAAAAAACTTTACTCTGTCTGACTCTGATTGGCGGACTGATTTCTGCACAAAATCCTGAGCTTTTCAACAATAGCTGGTATATTTCCCAAATTCAGATGAACGGACAGACTACCAACTCACCCATGATGGATCAAAGTCTTACGACATCATCATTTGTGCAGAACGGATCTTTATATACCTTCAGCTCGAGATATTTTAATACTGCAGGTGTACAAATAGTTTTTTCAGCAACTCAAAATTCTTTTACTAAAACCAGCGGAGCTTGTACTCTAGCCGATTATTGGGGAACCAATTGGCAAAACGCAAGACCTTATGATCAGAAAAATTGTGATTTTTATTTAGTGGCAAACGGAGCTGTTTTTAATTATGAAATTCTGAATAACGGAACTGCAAAAACATTGATCATTACTAATACTGCTGACGGAAATAAAGTATTTTACAACAATTCTTTTCTCAGCACCAAAGAAGCTTCCATAAAGAAATTATTTAAGGTGTTTCCGAATCCTACATCAGATTATATTATGATAGATTCTTCAGAAAAAAATCTTGCTCTGAAGATTTATGATGTTTCAGGTAAAATATTGTTTGAAACACTTACTTCCGGACAGCTGCAGAAAATAGATATGAGCAATTTTGCAAAAGGACAATATATCCTGAGTATTGAAAATCATACATCTGAATTTATCATCAAGAAATAAAAAAACAGGCTTCAGAATTTCTAAAGCCTGTTTTTTATTTTTTAAATACTACCGGGAGAATTTCATTTTTTCTCAAACCATATTTTTTGATTTCTTCGTCAGAAAACTTTTGAGAATAATAATTAGCTTCAGCTTCAAATCCGGCATTTCGCAAACGGTCAAAATAATCCATTCCATACCATCGGACATGGTCATACTGTCCAAAATGTTTCTGCCTTTCTTTTGGGTCTGTAATAGAAAAATCTTCATAAGTTTTTTCTAAAGAGTTTTTCATAGGAACCTGTAAAATTCCCCATCCTCCAGGCTTCATAACACGATAGAGCTCTTTCATAGCTTTGGTATCATCCTGAATGTGTTCTAAAACATGATTACAAAAAACGATGTCAAAACTTTCATCCGGGAAGGGCAAATCTAAAATATCTGCTTTTACATCTACAATCGGAGAATATAAATCTGCCGATATGTAGTTGATATTGCTCATTCTTTTGAATTTCCTTAAAAATTCCTGTTCGGGAGCAATATGAAGTACTTTATAATTTTTAATAAAAAAATCGGTTTCATTCTGCAGATAAAGGTACATCTGCCGATGTCTTTCCAGACTTAAAGTTCCCGGAGATAAAGCATTTTCTCTTTGTTTACCATAGCCGTAAGGAAGAAATTTCCTGTATGATTTTCCGTCAATAGGATCAAAAAACTGATCTCCTTTAAAAAACTGATAAATAAGCGGTCTCGCCCAAACACTCATTTGAATAAGCATCGGACGAGGAATTTTATTGAGCAAAAACTTAGTCAGCTTTTTCATTTAAAAATCCAGTTGAAAAGCTTTTTCCTCATCTGTTACAATTCCTAAAGCATCATAAATATACTGGAAAGTAGACAATAAAACAGGTTTACCGTTAATTACCGCCACATCATGCTCAAAATGTGCAGAAGGTTGATTGTCTAGCGTAGTAACCGTCCATCCGTCGTTATGGAACTTTACTTTTTCTGTTCCGAGATTGATCATCGGCTCAATAGCGATAGTCAAACCATCTTTGATTACTTTTCCGCTTCCCTGTCTTCCGTAATTCGGAACCTGAGGATCTTCGTGCATTTGTCTTCCGACTCCATGACCAACAAGCTCTCTTACCACTCCGTATCCTTCTTTTTCACAATGTGTTTGAATAGCATGAGAAATATCTCCTATCCTTTTTCCTTTTACACACTGCTCAATTCCTTTATATAGAGATTCTTTAGCAACTTTTAATAGCTTTTGGGTTTTTGGTTTTACTTCACCAATTTCAAAAGTATATGCATGATCACCTACAAAACCATTGAGAATAACGCCGCAATCTACAGAAAGCACATCTCCTTCCTTTATTTCTTCTTTGCTAGGAAAACCATGCACCACCTGTTCGTTAGGTGAAATACACAGTGAATAAGGAAAACCTCCATATCCTAAAAAAGCGGGCTGTGCACCATGATCTTTTATGAATTCGTGCGCTAATTTATCTAAATGCAAAGTAGTAACTCCCGGTTTGATTTCTTTTGCCAACATTCCTAAGGTTCTGGAAACCAACTGAGCACTTTGCTTCATCAGACGAAGTTCGTCTATATTTTTTAATTGAATCATTTATTTTTTGATGTTAGATATTAGATGTTAGATATTAGTTTTAAATAACAGCAAACATCTATATTTTCTGACCAGTAATTTGAAGCACCGTTTAGAACTATTTTCTAATTACTAACTTCTAATTTCTTGATTTACCAGAACAGTCCTTTTTTCTTTTCTTTTTTAAGTTTTGAATAAGCTAAAACTTCTTTACCTTCAACGCGAAATTCAATTCTTTCGTTGATGATATTGTATATTTCGCCCCAACCAGGAAAGCCTCCCAGATTTCTGTCATCTATAAACCAATCTGCATCAAGTTTTCTTGATTGTGTCTGAGGATCAAAAACTTCTCCGTCAAAACTGGAATTGACAGCATAAAATTCTATCCCGTTTTGTCTGCAAAATTCTACTGCTTCGTCCAAAGTTTTCCCGTGTCTGTAAGTCCACAGTATCAATCTAAAGCCTTGTGACTGAAGTTTTTTGAGGGTTTCAAATGCGAAAATTTTAGGTTTACCGATTGAAGGATATGCATCCTCTACAATCGTTCCGTCAAAATCTACAGCAATTTTTTTATTATTTAACATTTTGTTGCGTTTTTAGCTGTGCAAAGATAAGAAATAAATAAAAGAGTGCCGAAAAACAATCAGCACTCTCATTTATAATTTAATTAAAATATTTTAGTTCTTCACCCAGCTGAATTCAAACTGTAAATCCGGTGTGGATAATCTGTCTGTTATTTTTTGCAATCTGGAAGGAAGTTTCATTAAATATTCCTGTGCTTTTTCTGCTTTTTCGGTAAGACCTGTTACATGCTCAATTTTCCATTCATCAAGAAGCTCTTTCATAATATTGATGTAATCCTGACCTGTGTAGACCATACATCTTTGCGCTGCATCTGAAAAATGCCCCCAAAGTTCTCCGGCTTTCTGACCAGACTGTCTCATCATGTGAGCAGGCATTACGATTTTTTTCCGCATCATATCTTCAAACGCTAAAATCATTTCTGAAGGATCAAGCTCTAAAATTTTAGTTACAAAATGTTTATAAGCTTTTGCGTGTCTTGCTTCGTCTGCTGCAATTACTCCGCACATTTTTGCCAGTTTACCGTTTCCTGACTGCTTAGCCAGTGTACCTACTCTTCTGTGAGAAATATTGGTTGCTGTTTCCTGAAAACTGGTATAGACAAAATTTCTGTAAGGATCCATACTTGTTCCCAGATCAAAACCGTCACTGATTAAATACTGAGTTGTAATTTCTACTTCTCTCATATTTACTCTTCCGCAGAGATAAAGGTATTTGTTCAGCAGATCTCCGTGTCTGTTTTCCTCAGCAGTCCAAGATCTTACCCAGCTTGCCCAGCCTACTTTTTCTTCCTGATTAACGCCATCAACACCCATTAACCATGATTCGTAAGACGGTAGAGCTTCTTCTGTAATACAGTCACCAATTAAGGTTACAAAAAGATCATAAGGCATTTCTCGTGCAAAGGTCTGTATTTCGTCTAAATCGTGTTTGAAATCTTCGCTTGACGGATCAGGTAAAAAATCTGAAGGTTGCCATATTTTTTCTATCGGAGTCAAAAATTTATCAAGAAAAGAACTGACTTCCTTCTCCAAAATACTCATTACCTCTTTTCTTACCAGCTGATTGTACATTTAAAAATAAAATTTATAATTTACAAAGATATGATTTATTTATTATTTGGGGCATAATATCGTATGTATCTCATACCATGCCTGATATAAATCATTAAAAATAGCATTACTATCTGAGTTTGCTTATCAAAAACTTTTTAATTAACATAATATTTCAAAAGTCTTATGCAAACAAATTAAACACGCTCTTATTGTAACGCTATTTTAAGATTATTATTTTGTATCAAGATACCAAAATATCTCCTGTCATTACTGCAGGAATTTCAATATCCATTGTATGTAATATAGTAGGAGCCACATCACCCAGTTTTCCTGGTTTCAGAGTCCACTCTTTATCTTTATCCATTACAATAAACGGAACAAGATTGGTAGAATGCTGTGTGTTTGGAGATCCGTCTTCATTTATCATGACATCCGAATTGCCATGATCTGCCAGAATAAAGACTGTGTAGCCATTCTCATAAGCCATTGTTGCTACTTTTTCAATGCATTGATCAACAGTTTCGGCAGCTTTTACAGCAGCTTCAAAAACACCGGTATGACCTACCATATCTGTGTTGGCAAAATTTAAACAAATAAAATCTGCTGTCTGATTTTTCAATTCAGGCAAAATAACATTGGTAATTTCGTAAGCTGACATTTCCGGTTTCAGATCGTAGGTAGGAACATCTTTTGGGCTTGGACACAGCAGTCTTTTCTCACCGTGAAACTCTTCTTCCCTACCTCCGGAAAAGAAAAATGTAACGTGAGGATATTTTTCGGTTTCAGCAATTCTGATTTGTGTCTTGCCATTTCTTTCTAAAACCTCACCCATTGTTTCTCTCAAAACTTCTTCGTCAAAAACAACATTTACATTTTGGTAAGTCTTGTCATAATTGGTAAGTGTAATGTAATGGAGATTCAGTTTATGCATAAAATACTCAGGCATATCATGCTGACAAAGTACTTCGGTAATTTCTCTTCCTCTGTCTGTACGGAAGTTGAAACAGATTACCACATCATGATCTACAATTTTTCCTACCGGAACAATATTTCCGAGCTGTGTAGTGTTTACAACTACAATCGGTTTGATGAATTCGTCTGTTACATTTTCTTCGTATGAAGCTTTTATTGCCGTAACAGCATCTGTAGTCTGAAGACCAATACCTTCCACCATAGCATCATAAGCCAGCTTTACTCTCTCCCATCTTCTGTCTCTGTCCATCGCATAGTATCTTCCGATCACGGAAGCCAGCTTTCCAGTAGTATGAAGCATATGATTCTGAAGTTCTTCAATAAATCCGAGCCCTGAGTAAGGATCACAATCTCTGCCGTCTGTAAATGCATGAACGAATACGTTTTCATTTAAACCAAACTCTTTGGCCGCAGATAATAAGCCTTTTAAATGATTGATATGTGAATGCACTCCACCATTAGAAACCAAACCGATAAAATGCACATTTTTATTTTCTCTTTTTGCATAAGCAAATGCCTGCTGAATAACTTCTTCGTGTCCTAAAGTTCCGTTTTCTACTGCCATATTGAGCTTTACCAGATTCTGATAAACAACCCTTCCTGCTCCCAGATTCATATGTCCTACTTCGGAATTTCCCATTTGTCCCGCAGGAAGTCCTACTGCCAAACCGCTTGCTTCTAAAGTTGTGTGTGGGAATTTCTGATAACAGCTGTCTATAAATGGTGTATTTGCCTGAGCTAATGCCGAAACATTAGGATTTGTTCCTAAACCCCAACCATCAAGTATTGCTAATATTGCTTTTTTTGACATTTTAAATTTATTTAACAAACAAATTTATTGATTTTAAAGCGAATTGAAGAATTTGAAAGACTTAAATTTCGACGAAATATTATTGACTACAAAGATTAAAATCATTGCTTAATTGCGATACCCTTTTATCTGATAACGTATTGTTTTTGAAGGTAATGTTTGTATTTTTATATTGCTGCCTTTATCAATTCCTGAAACTTCAGCTTCTTTGTCCCAATTTCCTTTTGTAAATTTTAATTGTGCAGGAAGGTGAATTTTTAAGGTAATGTATCTTTGGTAGTTGTTTTTTCTGTTCATTTTCAAAGAAGATGGATTCCAGCTTCCCAGTTCCGGCTGATTTCCGGTAATATAAATTTCATCATTTTTATCAGGAACATTGACTATAAAGGTTACCTCATGAGTTTCGTCAGAATATTCTTTAAAAAAGTCATCGAATTTCGTATTGTTTTTTTTAACATATTCTCTGATGTAAGGATCCAAAAATCCGCTTTCTTTGAGAAATAATAGAGGATTCTCTATATTCAGAATATTCTGAATTGCTTTGTGCTTGTCCGATTGCTTGTTAAAATATGCTTCGGTAATTTTATAACCAATCCAATACCCCAAATCATTGGGTCTGTTATCCTTCCCGCTTGTTCCATAAAGCCAGTCCTGCAAATCGTCCTCTTTCAGTTTTGTTACAAACTCCTTATAAAGCTGCTCAGAATTTGCTTCTCCGTACTTAAAGTGTGGATTGCTGATGTTTTCTCCGGACACCAATTCACTTACAAAATCGGCACTGCCTTCAACCAGAGACTGTCTCAATAAAGAATGGTCTCCCTTGATATTCTGCTGAAAATGAATCAGCTCATGTGCAATAAGCCCGGTAATTCCGTTCAGATCTTTAAGCATTTCCGTTCCGATGATTATTCCGTCCTGGGAAATCGTACCTCCGGAATTAAAACGTCCGTAAACAAAATATACTGGCGGAAATTTAGCTTCCGGATACCAATATTTCAATGCGCTGTATATAGCTTTTATTCTTTTTTCTTTATAACCGATTTCAGACAGAACATTTTTACTTTTTATATAATCTTCTTTTCTGTTTTTTACCATAAGGTATAATGAGTCGGCATTCAATATCCTGTATGGTGTAAACCCTTTCACTCCCGGCGAACCGCTGCTCATATATTCTTCAAAAGGATTGCTTTTTGAAGTTTCCATAGCATCAAATGCTTTCCAGAAGTTGTCAACATCTTTAGTTTCAAATATGGCATTCAGAGGACTTTCTGAAAACCCTGACTGTGCTTTTGCCATGCCAAAGGACAATAATATTGTCGTTAAAATGCAGATAATATTTCTCATAGTGGTTGAATTATTATAAAAAGACAAATAAATATAAGGAAAGGTTACATCAAATTAACAATAATTTTTAATTTTGCTTTATGGACTTACGTGATCAACTCAAAAACCTTTTCCCGGAACATGAAGAACAGGATTTTCAAATGCCTGAAGAAGAATTTAAGCAAAAAGAACCTCTGGTTTGTAAGTTTGAAAAAAAAGGCAGAAACGGAAAACCTGTAACCATAGTTGAAGGATGGGAAGGCAGTGAAGAAGACTTGAAGAAAATTTCAAAAAAAATAAAAACCACGCTGGGAATAGGTGGTTCTGAAAAAGACGGAACGATTATCATACAAGGTGACAACCGGGATAAAATAATGAATATCCTGAAAGAAATGGGCTATAAAACCAAAAGAGTCGGCGGATAATCTAAAAATAGATTTGTGTGTGAGGCATTATTTTTTTAATTTCTCAATAGTCTCATGATTCATCGGATTTCCCGCTAAAACCCAAGTATCTATTAATATTTTCCTTTTAAGTTTACTTATATCGTAAATAAATTAAAAAAGAAGTTAGCAGTTTCTTTTCCTGAGCAGTTTTAACAGCGAATTAAATAATGTTTATCTTTTATTCACCTAAAATTTAGTAATTTTAACTCCCCAAAAAATTAAACTGAATACATAAACTTATAATAATTATGCTTAATAAACTTGCTGCTTCAGAACTGGTGCTTAATGAGAACGGAAGTGTTTATCATCTGAATCTTTTACCTGAAGATATTGCTGAAAAAATAATATTGGTAGGTGACCCCGACAGAGTTCCGAAAGTTTCGCAGTACTTTGATACGATTGAAATCAAAAAGAATAAACGTGAATTTTATACGCATACCGGAACTTTGCGTGGTGAACGAATTTCTGTGATGTCTACAGGAATTGGTACAGAAAATATTGATATCGTCATGAATGAGCTTGATGCTTTGGTGAATATTGATCTGAAAAACAAAGAATTCAAAAAAGAACATCAGTCGTTAAGTCTTTTCAGAATGGGAACATGCGGAAGTGTAAATCCGGATGTAAAGGTAGATAATATGCTGGTTACCCAGAATGTTGTAGGTTTAGACGGATTGATGAATTTTTATCAGGATTATCATTTTGAAAATGATTTTTCTAAAAACTTTTATGAAAATTTCCCTTATCTGAATATTAAGCCAATGCTTTATTTCTCCGAATGGTCTGAAGAATTGGGCGAATTGTATAAAGATGCAGCTTATCACGGCAATACCGCTACTTTTCCGGGATTTTATGCGCCGCAGGGAAGACAGCTTCGCTTAAAAGCTTTAGATGAAAAATTTCTTGAAAACTTAAATGATCTGGGAATCACCAATTTCGAAATGGAAACTTCTGCAATTTATGCATTCTCAAAATTATTAGGTCATAAAGCAATTACAGTTAATAATGTTATTGCCAACAGAAGGCGCGGTGAATTTTCTTCCGACCATCAGGCTTCCGAAAGAAAACTGATTGAATGGGTTTTAGAAAGGATTATAAAGTAAAAAAAGGATTGCTGGTTGCAATCCTTTTCCATTTATATTGATTTTGGTTTAAAATTCATTGATTGTTACATAAAAATGTCCTGAGTTTAAACTGGCCGTTCCGTTGGTAATATTGGTGACATTGATCGTTATGTTGGAAGTGGAAGTAAGGCGTGGGTTATTAATTCCAAATTCTGAAATTCCTGCAAAATCTGATGCCGGAGAAACTACAATACTTGCACGTGTAGAAGCTGGCTGTAATGCTGCAGGAATTGGAATATTGATTGTTGTAGTTCTTCCTGACTGCAAACCAGCAATTGAAACTGATGGAAATACTTCAAAACTTATCTGATTTTTGTGAATGCTTCCCCTCTCTCCAAGCTTATATTGTCCGTTTACATCTATTTTTGCAGAAGTATTGGGTGTATTTGTTCCGATCCCTACGTTAGCATTGTTATTACCTATAACAATAGCATTAGCTTGTGCTGTTGACGCTCCAAATCCTAATGCTGTAGAATTTTGACCCGATGCATTGGTTCCTGTACCCAGTGCAGTAGAATTTTGTCCGCCGGCTTGTGCGTCGTTACCAACAGCAGTTGCATTATTTGAAGTTGCTTTTGCATTGTATCCCAAAGCCACAGACTGAAAACCTGCGGCATTTGAACCTGCTCCTACTGCTGTACTTTCATTGTTGTTTGCTGTCGAGTTGGTTTCTATAGCAACACCATTCTGTGAAGAAGAAGTTCCTGTACCAAAAAGAACCGATCCGTTAGTTCCAAGACGACCTGCATTTGCATTATTCACTTTAAAAACCAAATCATCAAATGTTGAAGTTCCGATAGACAGCGTAGTAGAAGCACCGGAATATGATCCTGCATTATTTCCGTTTGTACTCCATCCTGTTGATGAGCTTCCGCTGCTAGTATTGGATATAAAATTCCATTGAGAATTGTTCCAATAATATAATCCGGCGGGAGAAAGTCCACCAGTCCCATTGTTCCAGACCAAGAGTCCTGTTGCAGGTGATGGAATGGTAGAGGCATCCGTTACAGATGACAAAGAAATACTTGTCAGCAAAAGACCTTTATTTGTGCTGTTAAGATGCAAAATAGATGATGAATGAGGAGCTGTTGTTCCTATCCCAACCTGACCAAACATATTACTTAAATTAAGAACAGCAATAAATGCAACAGTTAAAAATTTTGTTTTCATTAGTTTTTATTTAATACAAAAATAGGAAAATTAGTAATAAATTGAATAAAAATACCATAAAATATAATTATTAATATAAAATTCAATAAAAACTAAATAAATTCACAATTTCAGCAATTCCTATTGATAAATTAAACTGTGCTACAATTAGAATAGAAATTATACAAATAGATGTTTACTGACAATTACTGCCAGAAACTGAAGATTTATGAAAAGTTTAACAAAATAATTCTTCTTTTAGGAACACTTCTTGTCTGTTTTACTGTAATTCAATTAACACTAAATATCAATATTATGGAAAATCAAGATTACAACAAAGCTGAGAAAGCGGTTGACAACACAGAAAATTCTTTAAGAAATACAGCTAATGATGCAAAATGGAAAGTAAGTGATTTAGCTGACAGAGCGAGAGATTATATCAACGAAAAAAGAAATAATGATCAGGAAGCGACTCAGGAAGATTGGTTCGACAGAGTAAAAGCCAACGCATCAGAAACCTGGGAAAACGTTAAAGACGGAGCGAATGACGCTTGGGAAAAAACCAAAGATGCTGCTGAAGATGTAAAAGCAGAATGGAACAAGAAAACAAATTAATAGTTTTTTAGTCTTTTATATATTATCAGAGAAAAACGAAGTCTTTTTTACGAAGGCTTCGTTTTTATTATGCTCTAAACACAAATTATTGCTACATTTGTAATCAAATTAACATTAAAAAATTATGTCATACGGTTTACTTAAAGGCAAGAAGGGAATTATTTTTGGAGCCCTTAATGAACAATCTATCGCATGGAAAGTTGCTGAAAGATGCCACGAAGAAGGTGCTGAATTCATTTTATCTAATGCTCCCATCGCTCTGAGAATGGGCGAGCTAAACGGATTAGCAGAAAAAACTGGCTCGGAAGTAATTGGTGCAGATGCAACTTCTATTGAAGATCTTGAAAAGCTTTTTGATGCCGCTATCGCAAAATTTGGTAAGATTGATTTTATTCTACACTCCATAGGAATGTCTATCAACGTAAGAAAAGGTAAACATTACACAGAAATGAACTATGACTGGTTGGAAAAAGGATGGGACATCTCTGCTGTTTCTTTCCACAAAGTAATGAGAGTAGCGTACGAAAAAGACTGTATGAATGAATGGGGAAGTATTTTAGCACTTACTTATATTGCTGCTCAGAGAACATTTCCGGATTATAACGATATGTCTGATAACAAAGCTTATCTTGAAAGCATTGCAAGAACTTTCGGAAACTATTGGGGAGAAAGAAAAGTGCGTGTCAACACTGTATCCCAGTCTCCTACTCCAACCACAGCAGGAAGCGGTGTGAAAGGTTTTGGTGGTTTTCTAGGTTATGCCGAAGATATGTCTCCTCTTGGTAACGCAACTGCTTTGGAATGTGCAGATTACTGTGTAACGCTTTTCTCAGATCTTACCAAAAAAGTTACGATGCAGAATCTTTTCCACGACGGTGGATTCAGCAGCTCCGGAGTTACCCAAAAAGTAATCAGCAAATACGATACAGAATAATTTCTGTTTTTGTTTATAAATATAAAATCCGTCATTTGATGACGGATTTTTTTATACTAATTCAAATTATTTTAAAAACTTTTTTTAAGTTCTTCAATGATATCATGTTTAAATTTTGAGAAAGGTCTTTTATGGTAATCTTCTTCGTTGATTTCGATACCGAAAATCATTCTGTACGCTTCTTCTTGTGATAAATTTAATCCTTCAAAAGTTTTATTACAAAGAATGTCTAAATAGTTTTTTGAGTATTTGTAGCGCAAATCCAATAGATCTTTTAGTTCTTTATTGGAGTGGGCACTGTAGATTTCTTTTGTTTTGTTAAACTTAAGTGTTTCTTCTGATATTGAATCTTTTTGGACTTTAATCTTCGAGCTATATGTATTTATACCTTCCACATTATAACTGAAATTAAAATCAATTTTATTAGAATATGGATGTATTAATTTTGTCAATGCTTTATTATTCCACCAGTTTTGAATTTCAATATTGGTAGCATTTTCATTATATAAGAATTTAGATTTAATTATTTTATCTCCATTTCCTTTTTTATGGTTACAAGAATGACAACTCGGGATTAAATTATAAAAACTTAATGCTAAAAGAGGAAATTTTTCTTTCGGAAACCAATGGTCTAATTCTGCTCTTGCAAAATTTCCATCAAAATATAAGGTGTAATTTCTGTTACAATATATGCAAGTATCTATTTTAAGTTTTTCTAAAAATTCTTTACCATGTTTTTTTTGCAATTGATTTTCATAAGCTCTATTAAAACAAGTTTTCAAATTTTCAAAGTCCTGATTTGTAATTATTCTATTGAATTTCTGATGAACTTTCAAAAGTAATTCTGGTTTTCCTTTTATAAGAATGTTTTTATATCCTTTAATAAATTTAATTGTAGTGTCTTCTAATAATCCATTTCCAATATCCCTATTAATTATTTTATCAAATATTTTAGAAACTTTTTCGTAGTGAAAATCTAATGCTTCTTGTGTTGGATTAATTTTAAGCATCTGTAATTTTTTTATTATGTTTTTTTGCCAATTCTTCTAAGATTTTCAATTCTTTTTCCTTTAATTTTTCTTCATCAAAAGCTTCATAATACATTTCCAATAATTTTTCTCGCATTAAAGGCTCATCAATCAGTTCGATTATTTTTTTACACTCTTCTTTAGAATTAATTTCTGATTTTTCTTTCTTCAGAAATTTAATCACTTCCTCAATCTTCCCTTTTGCAAAATCTCCAATCAAGCCATCATTTATAAAAAAACTATCTGCTAATAAATCGGTAATGTTGGCTCCAAAAGATTTTTTAGGTTTTTCATTTTGGCTAAGAACTTTTGTTTTTTCTCCTTCTTTTTTTAAATAAACAACATTGCTATTGGGAATGTCTGACAATGTTAAAGGATCGTGTGTAGTGAAAATAATTTGTACACTTTCAAAACCTGGGATTTCTGCAAACATTATTGGTAAAAAATCCGTAAGAATTTTAACATATTTTTTCTTCCATTGTGGATGAAATCCTAAATCAGCTTCATCTAAAAGGAGAATTATATTTTTTATATTTTTTAAAGGATTATCAATATCTTTTACATTATTTATATATTCAGAAACAGGATGAAAAATTGTTGCAAATAGATTAATCATTGTTTTTTCTCCCGATGATAAAACTCTATCTGGATAATAATACAATAATTTTTTTTCAGCAACAGCATTTTCACCCTTTTTATATAGATTAGAAATTTCCTTTTGCAATTTAATTATCTTAATAGCATCAGCTCTTTTATAATGATAAAATTCATTAATAATAGTTTTAAGATCAATTCTTCCACTACTTTCGTCATTATACAAAGTACTGTATAAATCTAAAATTTTTTCTGAAATATTGTTTTGTCTTTCAGCTAATAATTCTCTTATTATTTTGTCAAGATTAATATTGTTGCTTTCATTTACTTTTGCTAAAACGGAATCATGAAAACCATCAAAATAATAATCTATATAAATAATTAAATTTGCATAAAAATCAGAAACAAAACGTTCTGAATAGTAATTCATCTTATCCTGTAGAAAAAATTTCAAATCATAATATCTTATTATAAGCTCTTTTTCATTTGAATCAAAAGCTTTTTTTAAATAATCTTGAGTGTAATTAATATCTTCTTTTTCACCTTTACTTAAACGATAAAAATCAAATGTTTTTTCATCAGAAATAAATGAATTTGTAAAAACCAAATTATAATCTAAAAAACCAAATTTTTCTTTAAATTCATTAAATTTTTCACAAAATTTAACGTTTTTTATTGTATCATTATTTATAAATGACATCAAATCTATAGGATCATTTTCATTTAAAAGATTTCCAAAAGTTAGAAATAATGTTTTAACAGTAATGCCTCCTTTATTTAACATATCAAATGAATTTATATTATTCAATCTATTTATATATCGAGAGTAATAACCGTTTCCTAAGACTTTCTCAATATCATAGTCAAAAAAAGGACTGAAACATATTTGTTGTGTCTCTTTTAAAATTTCATTACTTTTATCATTTATTGAAAAATTGTTTTCAAATAATTTAACTTTATTTCTTGTATTAGAATTATAATATATTTGTGTAAAACTCATTTCTTCGTTTTCTTCCCAAATAAAAAAGGTATTAGGATAATTATTTTCATAAGTGCAAAACTCTTTTAAGACACTCGTTTTTCCTGCTCCATTCTCTCCAACAATAGCAGAAACCAAAGAAATATTTTCTCCCCAAAATCCCTTTATAAAATTTAGGTTTTCTACTCTTGTAATATCGTATTCATTTTCTGTTCCTTTTCTTGGAATAATGGTGTAGAGATATTTTCCACCTAAATTTATGGTTTGCGGTTCAGAAAATAAGAAGTGTTCTTTTACATAAACAGCTGCAAGTCTCATGTTTATTCGCTTTCCTCAAATGTAAATAAAAAAACCACAACTAGAATTGTGGTTTTCCGTAATTTATCTCAGTTTACAGAATTTTATTTAGAAGATTGCTTCTTCTCTTCACTCCGTTCCGAGACTCGCAATGACAGCGACTCGTCTTTGCGAGCGAAACGAAGTGAAGCGTGGCAATCCAAATCTAAAAAGGAAAATTTAGATTGGAATAATTTTCAATAATCTCATCATACAAATATTGCCATTCTGGATTTTAGAATTGATTAAATCAAGTTTCTTTTGACGAGAGCCACCTTTTATTTGTTTTTCTCTACTAATTGCATCACCAATTTCCTGAAAAGCTTCATAGTAAACTAATTTGTTTAAATTATACATTGCCGTAAAACTCTTTTCAAAAATTTTGTCTTTATGCTGGTTGATTCTTTGAACAATATGTGAGGTAGCTCCTACATATAGGGTTGTGTGATTTTTGTTTGTAAGAATATATATAAAACCGGGCTCATAGTATTTATTCTTTGGATTACTTAGTTATTTGTTTTGCTCCTCCTAATAAAAGCAGCGAGTCTTTACGAGCAAAACAAAACGAAGAGTGGTAATGAAATGTTAAAAAAGGAAATATTATCATTCCATTTCCTTTTTCAAAAACTTCCCCGTCAAACTCTTCTTAGACTTTACAATTTCCTCAGGTGTCCCCTGTGCAACAATTTGTCCGCCGTGTTTTCCACCTTCTGGACCCACGTCGATGATATGATCTGCCAATTTAATGACATCCATATTATGTTCAATAATAATGAATGAGTTGCCCAATTCAACTAGTTTATTAATGGCTTCCATCAGAATTTTTACATCTTCAAAATGAAGTCCGGTTGTCGGTTCATCAAGAATATATAAAGTGTTTCCGGTCTGCCTTTTCGAAAGTTCTGTTGCCAGCTTGATACGCTGCGCTTCGCCTCCCGAAAGCGTGGTAGACTGCTGTCCAAGAGTAATGTATCCTAATCCTACATCATGCAGCGTTTTTACTTTTGCGAAAATTTTAGGAATCGGCTGGAAAAACTCTACGGCTTCATCAATCGTCATCTCCAATACATCAGAAATTGATTTCCCTTTGTAACGGACTTCCAGCGTTTCTCTGTTGAAACGTTTTCCGTTGCAGGTTTCACAGTGAACATACACATCGGGTAAAAAATTCATCTCAATAACCTTCAAACCGCCTCCCTGACAGGTTTCGCATCTTCCGCCTTTTACGTTGAAAGAAAATCTTCCCGGCTTGTAGCCTCGGATTTTAGATTCCGGCAATTCGGCAAAAAGATTTCGGATATCGGTAAACATTCCTGTATAGGTTGCAGGATTTGAACGTGGGGTTCTTCCAATCGGAGTCTGGTCTACATCTACTATTTTATCAATATTATCAAGACCTTCAATTTTTTTATACGGCAAAGGTTCCTGAACAGCTCTGTAAAAATGCTTGTTAAGAATAGGATACAAAGTTCCGTTGATCAATGAAGATTTTCCACTTCCGGAGATCCCTGAAACCACCACCAGTTTTCCTAAAGGAATATCAAGCGTAACATTTTTAAGATTGTTTCCGGTTGCACCTTTTAACACAATATTTTTACCATTTCCTTTTCGTCTTTCCGCAGGAATTTCTATTTTTCTTTTTCCGTTGATGTATTGCGCTGTAATCGTATCAGCTTTTACCAGATCTTCAGGTTTTCCCTGCCAAAGAATTTCTCCGCCAAATTTCCCGGCTCTCGGACCAATATCTAAAACTTCATCAGCTTCCAGAATCATGTCTTTATCATGTTCTACCACCAAAACGGAATTTCCGATGTCACGAAGATTTTTCAATGAATTAATCAACCTTTCGTTGTCCCTTTGATGCAACCCGATACTTGGCTCGTCTAAAATATAAAGAACATTTACCAGCTGCGAACCGATCTGTGTTGCAAGGCGGATTCTTTGGGATTCTCCACCGGAAAGCGTTCTGGAACTTCTGCTCAGACTCAGGTAATCCAGACCTACATCCAACAAGAACTGCAATCTGGTTTCTATTTCCTTTAAAATTTCATGAGCAATAATTTTATTTTTCTCAGAAAATTTATCTTTTACGTCAGCAAGCCATTCTTTTAGATCAATTAAACTCAAAGCATTGACTTCCGCAATATTTTTTCCATCAATTTTAAAACTCAGACTTCCCTGCTGAAGACGGGTTCCTTTACATACCGGACAGGTTTCTTCCGTTGTAAAATGTCTTTCCAGCATGATGGCTTCATAAGATTCTCGTTCCTCAATGATTTCTTCCATGAAAGGAATCAGCCCATCAAAACTTACCTTTATCTTTTTGGTAATTCCTGCGTATTTAAGATCTTTATTGAATTCTTTATGACATCCGTTGTAAATATAATCCAGCGCCTCTTCCGGTATATCTTTGAAAGCTGTTGATAAATCCAGTCCAAAGATTTCCAGAATATTTTTAATTTGGGAAAGAATATATTTGTTTGATTTAATATCTTCCAAAGGCAGCAAACCTCCCTGATTAATTGATAATTTAGGATTTTCAACAAAATAATCGGTATTGATTTTTTTGATGGTTCCCAAACCTTTGCAATTGGGACAGCTTCCTTTCGGTGAATTAAAAGAAAACGTATTCGGTTCCGGCAATGCCAAAGAATGACCGGTTTCTGCATCCATCAGATTTTTAGAAAAATATTCTATCTCATTGCTGCCTAATTTCTGAATGCCGATCAAGCCCTCTCCCATTTCCATGGCGGTACGTAGAGATTTTTCCATTCTGGCTTCAGAAGCACTTTCTCCAATAATCCAGCGGTCGATTACGATGTCAATATCGTGGGTTTTATAACGGTCAAGTTTCAGATCGTATTCAATATCCTGCAATTCGCCGTCAATTCTTGCCTGTCCGTAACCTTTTTTTGCCATCTGTACGAAAAGCTCATGGTAATGTCCTTTTCTGGAACGCACCACGGGAGCCATCAGCATAATTTTTTCGCCTTTATAATTTTGTTTGATGGTTTCCAGAATCTGATCTTCGGTATAGCTTACCAGTTTTTTTCCGGTAGTCTGTGAATATGCATCTGAAACCCTTGCGAATAAAAGTCGGAGAAAGTCGTACAGTTCAGTAACCGTTCCTACGGTAGAACGTGGATTCTTGTTGGTGGTTTTCTGTTCGATGGCAATTACAGGAGACAGTCCTTCAATTTTATCTACATCAGGACGTTCCAGCCCGCCTAAAAACTGCCTTGCGTAAGCAGAAAAAGTTTCAATGTATCGGCGTTGACCTTCAGCAAAAATGGTGTCGAAAGCCAGTGAGGATTTTCCACTGCCGGAAAGCCCGGTAATAACGACCAATTCGTTGCGCGGAATTTTTACATTGATGTTTTTAAGATTGTGTTCACGTGCACCGTAAACTTCTATATATTCTGTTGATTTACTCATAATTTGGAGCGATTTTACCAGAAAATCACGCTGTGCAAAATTACGGAATTTTATGGTAATTTTGATGTCAAACTTTCCGGTTATTCTCTTTGAAAAAATACTGGAGTTTAAAACAAATTACAATCCAAAACAGCATTGCTTCAATAAAAAAAGCCGGAAAATTCCGGCTTCAATCAATATTTTATTAGAGATTATACAGTTTCCATAGCATGATCTACCAATACTCTCCATCCGAAAGGGTCTTCTGAAAGATTAGTCTGCAAGCTTACAAGATCATTTTTAAGTGTTACTGCATAACTTTCTTCATCCGAAAGTCTAGGAAGTTCAAGTTTTTCTCCATTATAACCCAGCGCCTGGAAAACAGTGGTAACTACAGCGGTCCCAACTCCCCACACTTCTTTTAAAGTTCCATTTTTCTGAGCTTCTATTACGTCTTTTACTTTTACAGGCTCTATCTTCACTTCTATTCCTCTCTTTTTCGCAAGCTGAATAAAGCTGTCTCTTGTTACACCGTCAAGAATTTTTTCTGAAGTAGGCGGTGTGAAAATAGTATCATTGATTCTTACGAAAACATTCATAGTTCCGCTTTCTTCAAAATACTCGTGTGTTGCATCATCTGTCCAGATAATCTGCTCATACCCTTCTTCGATGGCTAATTGCGTAGGGTAAAATGCTGCTGCATAATTTCCTGCCGCTTTCGCAGATCCTACTCCTCCATTAGCCGCTCTTGAATAATGATCTGAAATTTTTACAGAAACAGGTTCCGTATAGTACATTTTTGCCGGTGTAGCTACAATAGCAAACATATATTTATTGGCAACTCTTGCTTTCAGAGCTTCTTCGGTAGCGAAGATCAACGGTCTTATATATAAAGACATTCCTTCACCCTGAGGAATCCAGTCTCTATCCATATCTACCAATGCTTTTAATCCTTCAAGAAACATTTCTTCAGTTACTTCTGGCATTGCAAGACGCTTTGCAGATTTATTGATACGTTCAAAATTCTTCTCAGGCCTGAAAAGGAAAACCTGTCCGTCTTTGTCTTTGTAGGCTTTCATTCCTTCAAAGCATGCCTGTCCGTAATTTACTCCCATCATCGCCGGTGTGAATAGCAAAGGACCGTATGGAACCAATTTTACCTCGCCCCATTTTCCGTTTTCGTACTCACAGATCACCATATGATCGATGAAAGTATTACCAAAAGAAAAATTATTAGGATCGAAAGCAGAAATTCTGGAGTTTTCAGTTTTTTGAATTATCATTTCTTAAAATTTTTATGATGTTCTACAAATTTAACATAATTTTTTAAATATAAAAATTTTAGGTTAAATTTGAAAAAAAATACCTTGAACAGAGAAATAAAAACCACAAAAGACGGCAGTAAAACCCTATTCATCAACGAATTAAATGAAAACTACCATTCTCACCACGGAGCATTGCAGGAAGCAGAACACGTGTTTATTAAAAATGGATTGAATTTAATTTATGATTACGAAATTAACATTTTAGAACTCGGTTTTGGAACAGGTTTGAATGTTTTAGTAACAATTAATGAATATTTAAAAACTGACAAAAATCATATCATCAATTATTATTCTCTTGAAAAATATCCCATAAATGAATCGGAAATTAAGGATCTTGCCTATTTTGAATTATTTGATAATCCTGAATTAAAAAATATTTATCATAAAATTCATACCTGCGAATGGGAAAATTCAGTAGAAATCATTAAAGGTTTCCACCTGAAAAAGATTCAATGTGACTTCTTTGATCTCAGAAATATTGATTTACCAAAAATTAACCTGGTCTATTTTGACTGTTTCGGAGCAAGAGTACAGCCTGATTTGTGGGAAAAACCTTTATTTGAAATGGTTTCAGAGAAAATGGATTCAAACGGGTTGCTTACCACTTACTCATCAAAAGGCAGCGTGAGAAGAATTTTGGAAGAGCTTAATTTTAAAATAGAAAAAAAACAGGGACCTCCAGGAAAGAGAGAGATGATTAACGCTGTTAAATTATAGTAAAGAACCGAAAATTTATAACCCGGACATTCTTTTATCAGGTATATAATATACGTTCACTTTCAGCTTTCGGTATATGTTTCAAAATATTTTTCCTTATTTTAGCTCTACAAATTATTATTATGATCAACAGCTTTAATGTAAGAGTGTATGCATGCGTTGTAAAGGATATGAAAGTTCTGACCCTTTTTGAAGAATATGCCGGACAGCCTTTAATGAAATTTCCCGGCGGCGGACTGGAATATGGCGAAGGCTTGACGGAATGTCTTAAAAGAGAATTTGAGGAAGAACTGAATGTAAACATAGAAATTGCTGAACATCTTTATACTCAGGAAGATTTTCTGGTTTCGAGATTCAGGGATAATGAACAGCTGATCACAGTGTATTATCTTGTCAACATCATTAACGAAGAAGACTTTATTATTTTGGATCCGTGCATCGAAAAAACAGAATGGATTCCTATTGATCAGGAAGAAAATCCTTTCACACTGCCGGTTGACAGAATAGTTTTTGACAAACTAAAAAAACGATTTAAATATCAATAGTATATCTGCCATAAGACAAGTCTGAGGACCTCTCTGCTTTTACGTATTTCTGAACCCAGCCGACAACCGAAGAAACTACGCACACATCTTCCAGACTGGCATCTCTTCTTGCATAAATTACAACACCATTTTTATTTACAATGTAGAAGATTGTAATTTTTCCGTGACTTGTCTCACAATTCAGCGGAGGTCTGTTCTTTTTATCCCTGCCTAAAGTTCCGGGAATAAAGCCAATCAATCTTCGGTCAGATCCAACCTTACTTTTGATTTTTTCTTCATCTATGAAAGTGATACAATCATTCTTATCAACTTCAGAATTCTTATCCCCTCTTCCTAGCTGCTGGGAAAATAAAGAGCCTGCTACAAATGTGACAAGGTAAACAATAATTATCTTTTTCATTAAACGCTTTATTTTGAAACTCTAAAATCTTTTGCTCCAGGATAGGGTTCCAAATAACCCGAGTTCCAGTTAGATTGCAGCAAAGACTCCAGATATTCATCAGTTCGGTTTCTGTGAGGATTGTATTGATCTTTCAAATCAATATCTGCCATTTTACCTTTCAGATTCCACCAGAAAGCACTCCATCCTCCACGAAGTTCCTTTATAATCTCAAAAACATTTTTACCGGTAGCACGGTTCATCAGCTTTGCAAAAACCTGGCCTTCTGTTGTGGTTAGATCTCTTAACTGCTTTTCATACTGATCAGCAAGCATATTCTGCCTGTCTTTTACATATTTACGTCTTGCTGAAGTATTCATATCATCCATTTCCACTTTAATATCGCGGTACTGCTGCAATGCTGTTAAAAAAAGAGGATATACTCTGTACAGTTTTTTATTAAGAAAGAAATAATAATTTTTATCTAACTGATTATTGAATCTGGGTTTGTTTAAAAGCGTAAGCTCATCCATTACTACCACCGTTTCACCGTTGATTTCGTAGATTTTTGCTTTCTGCCTTTCATCGTAATAATACAGATTTCCAAATTCATCCTTCTGAAGCAGGTCTTGAGGATATTGATCCAATGACTTAGTAATTACAGAATCTCGCTGCCCAAATATATGCACTCCCAAAAAGATCAGAAAAAGGAGGGCAATTTTATGAAATTTCATTATTTTTACAGGTATTAATAGCAAATTTTAACAACAAAAATCATTCCTTTTATATGAAATTTGAAAAGAAATCAATCAAATTCCTTGAAAAATACTTAAACACCTCATCACCAACAGGCTATGAGCATGAAGGACAAAAAATATGGATGGAATACATCACTGCTTTTGTAGATAAAATTGAAGTTGATCATTACGGAACCTGCTACGGAATCATCAATCCTGAAGCAGAATTTAAAGTTGTGATTGAGGCTCACGCCGATGAAATCTCGTGGTATGTAAACTATATTACAGATGACGGATTGATATATGTTATAAGAAACGGTGGCTCTGATCAGACTATTGCACCGTCAAAAGTTGTGCATATTCACGGAGAAAAAGGAATTGTAAAAGGAGTTTTTGGCTGGCCTGCTATACACACCAGAAGTACCAACCAGAACGAACCTACTCCTAAAATTGAAAATATATTTATTGACTGCGGAGCTACATCAAAACAGGAAGTAGAAGATCTGGGAATTTTTGTAGGATGTATGATTACCTATCCCGATGAGTTTTTTGAAATGAATGACCGGTATTTTGTATGCCGCGCTTTGGATAACAGAATCGGCGGATTTATGATCGCAGAAGTAGCAAGACTTCTAAAAGAAAATAAAAAAACAATTCCATTCGGATTATATATTACCAACTCTGTGCAGGAAGAAGTAGGTCTTTACGGAGCTGATATGATTGCGGATACCATCAAGCCCAATATTGCTATTGTTACTGATGTAACCCATGACACAACTACTCCAATGATTGAGAAGAAAAAAGAAGGAGATCAAAAATGTGGAAATGGTCCTGTAGTATTTTTTGCGCCAAGTGTACATCATAAGATAAGGGAACTGATCATCGAAACTGCAAAAGAAAAAGAAATTCCTTTTCAAAGAGCCGCTGCAAGCAGAGCAACCGGAACAGATACTGATGCATTTGCCCATTCTAACGGCGGTGTGCCGAGTGCGCTGATTTCCTTACCTTTGCGCTATATGCACACAACAGTAGAAATGGTTGCGAAAGAAGATGTGGGAAATGTTATTCAGCTGATTTATGAAACGATTCTGAAAATCACACCGGAAATGAAGCTGAAATACCATTAATAGTGAAAACTGTCTTTTATTATTTAATTAGGAAGCCAACATTTATATCAATTGTAAGTTTGCTATATTTTACTTATATCATTTTCTTAATTTTTTATAAACTGTTTGATCCTCCTAAAATTGGTTCGGCTTACAATATGATTTTGGAAATCTTGCTGATCTTTAGTGTCGTTCCATTAGTACTTTATATAATTGACAGACTGTTAGTGATTAAAATTAACAACATTAAATTAACAGTAATCGAAGTAATTGTATCAGTGAGTATTTTACTGTATTATTTTATTTTTGTTAATCCTTTTTAAAATATAAATCTAAATTAAGTATAAAAAGTAAAAATGAAAACGAAGCTTATTGCTCCTTCCCTTTTATCCGCAGACTTCGGGAATCTGCAAAGAGATATCGAAATGCTGAACAATTCTCAGGCAGACTGGTTTCACATTGATGTAATGGATGGCAGATTTGTCCCGAATATTTCATTTGGATTTCCGGTCATGAAAACTGTGCAGAAGCATGCCAGTAAGTTTGTAGATGTCCATCTGATGATTGTAGAACCAGAAAAATATATTGATGAATTTATTGATCACGGAGCAGATCTTATCTCAGTACATTATGAAGCATGCACCCATCTTCACCGAACCATCCACCATATTCAAAGCAAAGGGGTGAAAGCAGGAGTCGTACTGAATCCTTCTACGCCTGTTCTTATGCTGGAAGATATTATTGCAGATGTAGATCTTGTTTTGCTGATGAGTGTCAATCCTGGATTTGGCGGACAAAAGTTTATTGAAAACACCTACAAAAAAATCGCTGAAACTAAGGATTTAATTCTCAGCAACAATTCCACAGCGTTGATTGAAATTGACGGCGGGGTTAATCTGGACAATGCCTCGAAATTATTTGATGCAGGAGCAGATGTTTTAGTTGCCGGAAATGCAGTTTTCTCTGCAGAATCTCCGGAACGGACTATTGAACTACTGAAAGTTTAATATGATTTTATGACTTAAAAAGGCTGTTTCAATGTTGAAACAGCCTTTTTGTTAATATATAAGAATAATTGGTTAATCAATTTGCTGGAATTTAAAGCTTAAATCTCCTGCATTGTAATTAGAAGATACATTGGTAGGCCAGTTTTGTGCTGTACCTGAAACCCATCTGTATTCAGAAAAAACAATGTTTCCGGCGGTTACAGGATATACCGTATTAGAATTATCTGGTTTATTTCTTTTATACCAATCATTTGAATTCATTGATATAAGATACATTTTATCTTTTTCCAAAACCAGTTCAGGAATACTTTTTACAATCTCGGTATTGGCAGATCCTACATTCACTGTTTCAGATCTTATTACTGTCTTAGTGGCATAATCCCATATAGTAACCCTCAGACTTGAGTTTGCCGCAGGAAGTTTTGCAACCAAAGCGTTGATTTTACCCTTCACTTTCGGTGTAAAAGCGAGTCCGAATTCGTAATCTCCTGCATTAATAAAATCTGAAGATGTCGTAAATCCTGTATTCTCATAATATTTCGCCAAAGGATTTTCTTCTGCGTAAACTACTGGTACAGGCTGTTCGGCTTCATCATCTTTACTGCAGCTTACCGAAATTGCAGCTACAGATATGCTTAATGATAAAATTAAATTTTTAACTAAGGACATTTTTGCCGGAATGTGTTTCCAATTTTTCATGATTTTTTATTTTAAAATTAATGAGACAAAGTTGACTCAAAATCAAAACTATATCATAAGGAAAAACACCTTTTCAGGAGCAGTTGTTTACCCCAAAAAACTATGGCAAAAGAAAAAGACAGCTTAAAAAAACTGTCTTTTCTCACAAATAAAAGAGAATTATATGGTTATTAGTTTTTGAAAATTGATGCTTAGCTTTTATTTGTTTTTACTTCGTAAAGATGCGCAAATTTGAGATTGAAAACTATCCGTAAAAACACGGTATTTTTGTGAAGACAAATTGTCACATACAAGCAGTTTGACAATTTAAAACAACCTCGAAAGTTTTAAGCTAAACAATGGCACTTCGTTTATTGGAAAAAAGACAAAATGGTATTACTTTGATAAGTTAAAGTTTATACTGAGCGTAGTCGAAGTGCCTTTGTGTATATTTAAAACTGAATTCCTGATAATTGAATCCCTCTGTTAACATTGCGTTTAAGAAAACTTATCCCGAACTCAGGTTAAATAAAAAATCCGAAAAAAATTCCGGATTTATGTAGTATGTAAAATAATCTTTTCTTAGAAAATTTCTCTGCCTGAAAAGTGAAACTGAGCTTCAATAAGTGCATTTTCATCAGAATCTGAACCGTGAACAGCATTTTCTCCTATACTTCTTGCAAACATTTTTCTGATAGTACCTTCTGCAGCTTCTGCAGGATTTGTAGAACCAATTAATGTTCTGAAATCTTCAACAGCATTCTCTTTTTCTAAAACAGCCGCAACGATTGGCCCTGAACTCATAAAATCAACCAATTCACCATAGAAAGGTCTTTCGGCATGCACTTCATAGAATTTTTTTGCATCTGCTACAGTTAACTGCGTAAGTTTTAATGCTTTAATTTTGAATCCGCCTTCAGCGATTTTCCCTAAAATAGCACCAATATGACCATCTGCAACTGCATCAGGCTTAATCATTGTAAACGTAATATTTGACATAAATAAATGTTTTTTAATGGCGCAAAAGTACAAAAAATAATGAAAGAAATATTTCCGGTTTTGTTATTTTCTTTATTAAAGAAACCTGCTATGATTTCGGCATAATTAAATTAAAATATTAATAAAAGAAAACCTTTATTATAACTGGCTAACGTAAAATAAGTATCAGTTTAAAACTTTAAAATATTTTAACAAATTATAACATTTATTATGAAAAAACTGCTGGTTTTTTGGCATACAAATTGTTATTACTATAGCGATTCTCATGTTTAATTTGAGTTTTCATGGTTATTAGTTTTTACCCAGCTTCGGCTGGGTTTTTATTTTAATGATAATCAATAACCTTGAAACGAATTTTTAGTTTATTTCCAAAAATTCCAGTTGATGCCATCATAGACTGCCAGAGAATCACTTACAATATCATAACACATCATTCCGGGATATGGACTTTTTACTGTAAGATGCGGATTGCTGATATGGGGCAATACAAGCGCTTTGTCTGCCGACTCAAGTACGAGAACGCCTTGCGCAGTGGTATTCTGAGCACCGATAATCACACCAGATCCTGCCTCTGACCCAGCAACAGGAATAATACTGCCAGAATTTCCTTCATCAGACAAATCTATCCAACTTCCATTTTCAAACATTCTGACTTTTCTTGATTGTTTGTCAAAAATAAATGTGCCGTTCTGAGGATTATTGGTAGATGGTGAAACCACCGGAAAAACAGGTGAAGAGTTTACTGCAGGAAGAATTATTCCGCGAGAATTTGTGGTATTCGTAACATTTCCGGCAAATTCCAGAATAGAACTGCTTCCCGACACTTCAGCTTTACCTATTGCTACCTGTGCGTTTGCCAATCCTGCAACTAATAGAGGAAGAATATATTTAATCATTATAAAAATTTAAAAGTATTAATCATTACAGCTTCGTTTGATACACTTCCATGTATTACCATCATAAAGTTTCACACATTGAGCAGAAATATCGTAGAGAATCATTCCTTTTTGAGGCTGGCTAATCAGTCCAGTATTTGCCACCCGGGTTATGACCATTCCTTTGTTGGTAGAATTTAATGCTAAAAAGCCATTAGGAACTCCGCCCTGATTCAGTCCCGGACCTTCAGGCCAGTTTCTGTATCTCTGAGAAAGCGTAGAAATACCCACATTTGTATAAGCATCGGGAGTACCGCCAATTCCAGGTTTGAAACAGTAATCAACAGCAATATTAATTGAAGCAATATTACTGGTAAGTCCCGCATTATCTTTCACTGTATAGTTTACAACAGAAGCATTATTGAAGAAATTATTTTCTGGCGTAAAAGTTAATAAACCACTATTATCCACGCTCCAGGATCCTTGTCCTGACACAGAAAAACTTTTTACAGCACCACTCTGACTTACGACTGATGAAGCTCCGGAAGGCGGTACTAAATTAATAGTCGAAGCGACTAATAAGCCTGAATTAAAATCATAATCATTCGCAAGAATATTAAAGGTTTTCGGCGTATTTTTTGGCACAGAATAATTATCATTTACAGCCACCGGTGGCCGATTGATTCCAAAATTATTTCCGCTGGAGGAGCTATTGGTAAGATTAACATTAAGACTATTACTGGTTGTACCACTTTTATTCCCTACAACAGCAAATCCTGAAGGTACAGTAAGCGTTACTGCATAAGGTCCCTGATAAGTATTGGTATTGATGTTATCAAAATAATAAAATCCGTTGACATCAGTAACCGTTGACCTGATTTCAGTACCATTATTAAACAATCTCACCGTTGCACCCTGATAAGCATTTCCATCAGGAACCCCAGCATTATTATCATTATAAACAGAACCGTTGATACTCGCCGCAAAGGTGATAGAATCTTCATTATAAGCTCCAATAAAAGCAAGATCTGAAGTACCGGAAAAAGTCTGTACCAATTTTATCGCCTGAGAATAATTAGCACTCGTAATACCAAATTCTGACCAGTCAGCTGCCAAAACTCTTATCGCACGGGTACAGTTACTTGAAATACTTGAATTATAAGTCGGAGGAGTTGTATTGGCATTATAAAACTTCCAGCAGGCGTTACCTATTACGGGTACACTATTAAATGCAACAGAATACGTATTTCCTATGATATTATTACTTGCATCTGTAAAATAAAAAGTATCATTAGCTCCGGAAGGCTCCCCCATTTGTGTAAAAATAAGATCTGGTATACCGTCACCTATTGACGACGGCACAATGCCCATTGTATTTAAGCTGATGCTTGAACCCTGAGGAATATTAAAGATAGCAGTTCCGAGTCCTAATCCATTCAATCCGTCAGAGAGATATTCCACAAGATTATTATTTACCGGAACAGGAGAAACATTGCCATTCCCTCCAAATGCTTGTCCTACTCCTATAAAAGTATTGCTTCCCGGAGTAGGAATATTATAAATTGGCAAAGAAATGAAAGTTCCCGCCTGAAAAACCACTCCATTTGTATTAAGAACAGCATCATTCACGCCGGTACTGTAAGTAATCGGTGAATAAACCGTTCCGCTTCCATCAGCATCCCATGTGAATGCCAGTAGATTATGATTGTTATTGGGAGTAGCCGGAGAAGTAGTACTTTGCCAAAAGCCGCCGAAGTCAGAATAAATTGTTGAAACCGGTTTTTGAGAATAGACGCAAATAGATATGCTTAGCCCGATAAGGGCTGAGAGAGACTTTATCATCACACAATAGTTTTCTAGGAATCGTAAAAATATAGAAATTGATATTTAATACATATTAATTATCATACATATTATGATTATATGATTTATGTCATACGAAAAACGCAATATGTTTAACAATTCGCAATAGTGAATTATTTTTTTTAAAATTTATCATTAATATTTGAATTAAAATCAATATCTATCTGAAAAACGAATACATACCACACGGTTTTTGGTTAACAATAAAAATTTAACAAATTTTATGAGTGCTTTCATGTAACAAATATTCCCTTTAAAGTGTCTTATTTATAAAATTAAGTTTTCATGAGAAACATTTTCGTACCTATTGCACTATTGGCAGGTACCTTTACTTTTGCTCAGGCAAAAACCGATACGGTAAAAACTAAAGAAAAAGAGATTGAAGCTGTAACTTTTACCGCACGCAAACCCACCGTAGAATCCAAAGTAGACCGTACAGTTTTCAATGTTGCCAACAGCTCTATACTGGCTGGAAATACTACTTGGGATGTATTGAGAATGACTCCATTGGTAAGTGTTGACAATAATGATGCTCTGAAAGCTGAAGGCGAACAGGTTACTGTTTATATCAACGACAGAAAATCTGTTTTTACAGGAAAGGAACTGAAAGATTATCTGCAGACCATCCCTGCTGATAATTTAATGAAAATTGAGGTCATTACAAGTCCGTCATCAAGATATGAAACATCGGGATCTGTGATCAATATTGTTCTAAAAAAACGTGATGACGAAGGAATTAAAGGAAGTGTAACCGTCAACAACCGTCAGAATACCAAGAACTCGCAATACACCAATTTTAACCTGAATTACCATAAAAATAAATTCACACAGACTTTAATCGGAAGCTATAGTGATAATACTTTCGTTCAGAAAAACTCTATCATCAATACTCTGTACGAAAATAATGATGTTACACAAATTGACTCTGAAAATATTTTTAAAGGCAAAAATCCATCGCTTTCTTCTACATCGGAATACGAACTTAATGATAAAAACTCTGTTGGAATCATCCTTGAAGCGTATCAAGGTAACAGAAACAGCTATTCTCAGGCAGATGGAACAAGATTTTTGGATGGAGCATTCAACAGTTCATACAGTCAAAGCCAAAACGCATCCGTATTGAATAAAACTTTAGGAACAAACTTCTTCTACAAATATTACGATAAAGAAAAGAATAAAATTCTGGACGTTAATATCGGGTCAAACTATGATGGTTCCAATGAAGACAATTTATTCATCAAAACATCTTCTGCTCTTACTGAAGCCAACAAAATAGGAATATTGTCTGAACAGCAGTCAAGAAATTACTATATTAAAGTAGATTACACACAGCCTTTGGGAAAATCCGGAGGAAATATGGAAGTAGGAGGTAAAATGGATTTTAATAATAATGTCATTCCTTATCAGCTTTACGGGAATAACCTGAGCAACCTGCCGACTTATGACATCTTCCGTTATAAAGATAACATCAATTCTCTTTATGCAAATTTCAGTAAAACTTTTTTTGAAAAATTAGAAACCAGAGTCGGATTGCGCTATGAACATATTGACTATTCTGTAGGTCAGGATGTTTCAGGAGCAAAAAGAAAAGAATCGTACGGAACATTATTACCCAACTTGTTGCTGAAGTATTCTTTTTCCAAAAACTACGATCTGAGTTTAACGTACAACAGATACCTTTGGAGACCTTGGTATTCGGAATTTAATCCTTTTCTTATTCCGAATAATGACGGAATTTATTACCGTGGCAACCTGAATCTTAATCCTAATCCGAGTGACAGGCTTTATATGAAATTTGGGATTCTCAAGAAGTATTTCCTTTCTGCAAGATATTCATTTACCAATCAGGATTACTGGACTGCCTATGTTTCCGAAAAAGGAGCAACTCCGGAATTTGATAAAACTATTGCACAGCCACAAAATTTTAATGGAAAAGTGCATAAATACTTTATCAATGCCAATACCAACCAGACATTCTTCAAAAACAAGCTTAATGTAAATGTAGGATTTGGCTGGAATTATATTGACAACAGTGATTTTAACCAGAGAAATGACCTCAGAGCCAGAGACTACATCAGCTTCTGGAGCAGTTCTGCCAATGTTTCATATACCAATTTATTCAACCAAAATATCAATCTGAGTGCATGGGTAGAAGTTTCTAATCAGAACAACGGAAACTCTTACGCCAACCTCACCAATGTTTTCCATAATATTTCAGCAACTAAAATTTTCCCTAAAACACAGATGGAAATCAGTCTTCAGCTGATGAATATTCTTCAGAGACCCAATTTTGATGTAACAACATTCAGCCAGACAGGAACTTTCAGAAATTCTGTAAGATCAGACTGGTACGGATTTTCTTTATCTTTTGTGAAAAGATTTGGAAACCAGAAAGTTAAAGAAAACTCCAAAACCGATGTCGAGAAAAACGGCGGCGGCGGTAAATAGATTTTATTTTATCTTGTTCAAAAGAGTGGTAATCATCATGTATTACTGCTCTTTTTTTGTTTTTGAAAAGTTTTAAAAAATTATTAAACTGTTTAGCTTTTCACCAAAAAATATGAAAATTAAATTATTATTGATTGGATTTGTCTCGACACAGAAAACGGAGGCATTAAGGAAATTTGATAAAAAAAATCCGGATTAAGGAATCATCAGTTATTTCATCCCATTAATTAATTTAATAACTCATTAACACCCATGAAGTATAAAATTAATTACGGAAAACCGCAATTTTTTATTGAATTGTTTTTTTTATATTTGAGAATTGATAATTTGGATTGACGAATTGCGTCAATACCAGAGTTTATTGATAGTTTGACGCAATGCGTCAATGTAAACGTTATAGCCAATGCTAAAAAACAACACCGAAGAATGAAAATACTATTAATGTCAATTGGAACACGTGGAGACATTGAACCTTTTTTGGCAATTGGAGAAATTCTATCTAAAAAAGGGCATAGTATTACTTATGCCTTTCCAGAACAATACAATCATTTGATGCCAGACAATGCTAAAAGCTATGGTTTTACTTCCAGATTTTTAGACCTTATTGAAGGAGAAGATGGAAAAATTGTAATGGGTGGTTCTATGGGATTAAAAAAATTGAATGCAATCGTAAGGCTTTACAAAGAAGGAATGACTGTCAATAAAATATTGGTAATCGAACAATTCAATATTTTAAAAACCGAAGAGCCTGAACTAGTCATACATAATGGAAAATGCAATTATCCTTTACTATGGAATTTATCAACAGGTAAAAAAATAGTTTTAATAAGCCCTATTCCATATTTCATTCACTATGTAAAAGGTTTCGGACATACAGGGTTTAGTTTTTACTATGGAGAGTTCATAAACAAATTAACATACAAAATCGCCAACTTTGGACTTGTAAAAACCATTTATGACGCACAAAAAATACTACCATCCACAAGTAATAAAGTAACTAAAAATGTAATAAAAGAGAAGTTGTTTTCAGAAAAATTAATATATGCTATATCACCTTCATTATTTACCAAACCTACGAATTGGACTTCAAATGTTCAGGTTTTAGGATACCACGAGAGAGATAAAAAAATGGATTGGCTACCTGACGAAATGATTATACAGTTTACAAAAAAACATACGAAAATACTGTTTTTGACATTTGGAAGTATGATTAATTCAAATCCAGAAAAGACCACTCAAACTATCTTAAATGTACTTAACCAACTGAAAGTTCCAACTATTATTAACCTTGCTGCGGGTGGTCTAGTCCAACTGGAAGAGTTTAAAAAAAACGACTTATTTTATTTTACAAAGCAAATCCCCTACGATTGGGTTTTGGAAAAATGTTATGGGATTATACATCACGGTGGTTCGGGAACAACTCACAGCAGTATAAAGTATGGTTGCGTTTCAATGATTTTACCCCATATTTTTGACCAATTCGGTTGGAATAATTTAATAGCAAAAAAAGACTTAGGTCCAAAAGGGGTAGCTATAAATAAAATCACTGAACAAAATTTAAAACCTCTTATTGTAGATTTATTAGAGAACAAAAAATACAAATTAAAGGCAAGTGAAATTGCCGAAAAGATGGGACGAGAAAATTTTGAAAATGAACTATATGAATCAATTATGAACTAAAAGCACTGGCTATAACAGGGGTTTTGCAAAAGTGGGGCATTTGTGCTAAATTTGAGCATTGGAATTCTAATCATCATTTGTTCTAAATTGAACATATGTGCTTCAATTTCCCCACATTCGCAAAGCCCCAAAACGTTACAAGCCATTATAATGACAGACACAGACAATAAATATTCCTCTGACGACATAAAAGTTCTTAATTTTTCAGAACACGTTAGGAAACGACCTTTTATGTATATCGGCAATGACGGTATTGTTGGACTTTTTGAAGGACTATTAACAGACTGCATTAAACTTTGTAAGACTGACGAAATCACTTTTGAAATAATAATATCAGGGGAAAACGACTTTACTTTCGGGCTGACATCACGGCACGACATAAATCCATTTATTAAACAGTTCACGGATGTAAGTAAAGAGTTCTCAAATTATTTCCCTAAGGTTCTCAAGATCGTTTCAGAGACATTTGAGATAATAACCAAAGAGAATTCAAAAACAGAAGTTGCCTTTTCATTTGACAAAACAGTAATTTCAAACACAAATATTGACTACTTAAAACTCACCGAAAAAGTGTTACAATTTGCTTTGTTAAACCGACAATGCGAAGTAATTACAATTGACAAAAGACAGAAATATTTAACTCAAAACTATTATCACTATCCACAAGGTGTTTTCTATTTGTTCGACCTTGCAACAACAGAGGTTTTAGGGAAACCAGAATTTAAGTTAACATTTGACAATAAGATAAATTCTAACAAATATCAAATAGGTCTTGCATATCGCACAGACTGGTTTCCATCAGCAAACGTTATAAGTTTTGCAAACAATGTTTACACTATTTGTGGTGGTTCATTGGTTAATGGAATTTTAGAAGGCTTAATAAATGCCTGTAAAATTTATGCAAAAGAAAACAACTTGACTACCTATAAAATCAATAAAAAGAAATTCGTAAACGGACTTATTCTTATTTGTGCTGTTCGTGGAGAAGATTACAAATATGGTGGTAGTTGGAAAGAAACATTAGAAGATGCTGTAGTAAAGAAAGAAGCTAAAAAGTTGGTGAAAAAATTAGCTTTAGACTTTTTTAACAACCAAAAGGAAAAAGCAGATAAGTTTCTTTGGCGGTTTGACACAACACAATTGAAAAGTGGAATGTATTAACGAAATGAAAATAACTACCGCTAACACCGGTTTGGCAATATAGCGGCGGAAGTGCTTCTATGAAACATTTGTGCAAGGTTCAACAGCAGTAATTCTGTTGAATTTTTGTGCTAAAAAGCCGTCACATCGCAAAGCCGTAGAACCTTACCTGCAATTTCTGAGCGACACACCAAATAAAATGATGAGACATAAAAACATATTGACAATTTTACTTTGTAGCTTAATATTGATTTCTTGTGGACAGGCAGAAACTAAAAAAAGAGTTGATGAAGTTACAATGACTAAAGAAGTCGAGAAGAATTACACAAAAGTAATTTCTGACCCGACTAACAAACTTAATGATAAAGTTGAAAATTTAGAAATTGAATACACAATTTGGGGTTGTGCTTGTCCTCAATGGACAAAGTCTAAAGACCTTAAAATCAAAGATACAACTACAAAATTTATTGATAAACATTTTTATATTGAACCAGCAGATAGCACATTAAAAATTCCGATTTATTTTCAACCATACAGACACAAAGTTAAAGTTACAGGACAATTTTATGAAAAAGAAGATTATCCTAAAGGAACAATTGAAATGGAAGAACCAATGCCGAAAGCAAAGGTTTTTAGATATACAAAAATTGAAGTAATTGACAATCCAAACTTCAAACCCAACAGTAAAGTTGAAACATTAACTTTAATCTACAATGCAATTTCTTGTACTTGTGCTCAATGGAGTGATACTCGAAAAACAGAAAATAAAAACAGAAAACAAAATTATTGGTTAGAACCAGCAAAGGAAAAGCTAATTAATGCTGACACACTTTTCAATGGAGAAAATTTACCCATAATTATTAAAGTTACAGGGCAAGTTGTAACTGAAAACGGATTTCCAAAAATGAAATTGGGTAAAGTTGAAAAAGACGAAGAAGGAAAGGTTTTTAGATACACGAAAATAGAAGTAATACAAAATGGACAGAAGAAAAACGGCAGGTAACAAGGGTTTTGCGTCAGGCGGGCTGAAGTACAAAGTTCAATTGCAGTTTTTCAATTGAACTTTAGTAATAATACAAGCTTTTGTGCTTCGATTTCCTGCTTGAACTTAAAGTCCTAAACCGTTATTTATGAACCCTGAATTAAAAATCTAAATGATAACACTAAAATATGCATAGAGCTAGCGTATTCAGAATTTGATAAATATATCCGATTATTAAAACAAATATTTAAAATCCCATTTCACAGTTTTGGCGAAGAACCAATTATTTTTAACAAATAACTGAAAAATACCATTTGTGGCATAAAAGTTATATGTATATAAACAAAAATACGAAAATGGAAAAAGATTTACTGAATGATTATTTTAAGCTGAGTATAAAACAACAATTCAATATAGACCTGAATACAGAATGTGAATTTTCTCTTATTGAAAATCTAGTATCAAAGAAAGTAATTGTTGCCCCAACTTTTAGTGACGAAATTACAGAGCATTCGGATTTAAAACAATTTTTCACGGCGATGATTAATGAGATTAATCTTGAAAACTGTGATCAATCTGTTATTGAAACCCGCATCAGAACAATGCTGGAAAGCTCACAGGACTTAAAAGAGATTAGCTAATCAAAAAAAATCCTGCATCAGTATATGTTGCAGGATCTTTCTTATATATATTTTGCTACTTTTTCTTCGAGATCATCAAGATTGAATGGCTTGGCAACATAATCATCTGCCATTGCTTCTTTTGCAAGTGCTACAATATCATTATTTGCCGTTACATAAATGACAGGGATATCTTTAAAATCTGTACTGTTCTTCAGCAGCCGTGTCGCCTCTACTCCACCAATCTTCGGAATCCAGTTGTCCATTAAAATAACATCCGGACGGAATTGGGAAACTTTCTCCAAAATATCATGAGAAGTTTCAGAAATTTCGACCTGATAGCCATTTTCTTCAAAAATGATCGTTATAACCTCCAAAATGGTTTTATCATCATCAAAAATCAATATTTTTTTATTCATAGAATTGAAAATTATTCAGTTATTAGTTTAAATTAGTTTATATCAAGAAGATTAATCTGCTCTGCAAGATCTTGAGGACTAATCATTAAATCATAAGCAACCCGTTCTGCTGCCTGTCGCGGCATATAATCTACTTCGGCTGTATCCGGATTTTGAATCCATACTTTTCCGTTGTTTTTTTTTATGTATACCAATCCTTCCACTCCATCTGCATTGGCTCCGGAAAGCAAAATTCCCAGAAGGTTTTTACCGAAAACTTCAGCACCGGATTTAAAAGTTACATCTATTGAAGGGCGGGAATAATTCATTTTTTCGGAGCCGTCTAAAGACATGGTTTTTTTGTTTTCAAATAATAAATGATAATCTGCAGGAGCAATGTATATTTTGTTGGGCATTATTTCTGTTTTGTCATCAATCTCAACCACCTCAGAATCTGTAAACTGTTGCAGCAAAACCTGTAATACATTATTGGAATGAGCCTTTCTGTGAAGCACCAAAACGATAGGAAACGAAACTTTTCTGTTCAGATTTTTAATAAATTCCAGGATAACCTGCAGACTTCCTGCTGATCCTCCTATTAATACTAATTCTGTGGTATTGAATTTTGTTTCCATACTAGTTTTATGAATCAGTTTTTTTCCAGATTCTCTGGTCTTCTATCTGCTGATAATTTTTATCCAGCTTAGAAAATCTAAGTGTTTCTTTTGCTCCAAGAGCTAAAAATCCGAGATTTTCCAGACTGTTATCAAACAAGCGGAAAACTCTTTCCTGCAAACCTCTGTCAAAATAAATCAGAACATTTCTGCAAATGATCAACTGAAAGCTGTTGAACGAGCTATCCGAAACCAGATTGTGCGTAGATAAAATCAATTTTTCTTTCAGACTTTTATCAAAAACTACACTGTCATAATTGGCGGTATAGTAATCTGAAAAATCTCTCTTTCCTCCCGAAAGCATATAGTTTTCAGAGTACAGCTTCATCTGATGTAACGGGAAAACTCCTGCTCTGGCTGATTCCAAAACGGAAGGATTCAGATCTGTTCCGTACAGCAGACATTTATGATAAAGGTTGGCTTCTTTCAGGAGAATTGCCATTGAATATGCTTCTTCACCGGTAGAACAGCCCGCAACCCAAACTCTTATCAGCGGATATGTACCCAACTGCGGAAGAATTTTTTCCCGCAAAGCTTTAAAAAAATGAGGATCTCTGAACATCTCTGTTACATTTACTGTGATTTCTTCAATAAATCTTTTCAGATATTCAGGTTCGTTGATCAAAGTATAACGAAGTTCAGCAAAACTTGTAAATCTGTCGATCAGACAGATACGGTTTACCCTTCTTTTAAAAGATGCTCTGCTGTACTCAGAAAAATCATATCCGTAGAGATCATAAACATCTTTTATAAGATATTCAATTTCTTCATCTTTTATTATACTTGGTTCCAGCATTTTAAGAATATTTTTGAATAACAGCCATCAGCTGATCTACATTAATAGGTTTTGAGACATAATCCTGTGCTCCGGCATCAATGCATTTCTGCCGGTCTTCCGGCATCGCCTGTGCGGTAACAGCTATGATTGGAATATGGCTGATATCCGGAGTTTCACGGATAATTTTCACCGCTTCATAGCCGTCCATTTCCGGCATCATCATATCCATTAAGACAATAGAAAACTGATTATCTTTTTTCAAAATATCAATTGCTTCCTGCGCCATTGTACAGCTTTCTATCTGATAGCCTTTTGCCTTCAGTGTAAGTGTAAGAGCAAATATATTACGTGGATCATCATCCACAATGAGTACTTTCTTATTCATCAGAATTTTAGCTGTTTAACTTTCATATAACCAAACACGAAGCAAGGATAGCAACTGATCTATATCTACCGGCTTTGAGATATAATCTGATGCTCCTGCAGTAATACATTTTTCTCTTTCACCAATCATAGATTTTGCGGTGATGGCAATAATCGGAAGTTTTGCAAACTTAGGCATTTTCCGTATCTCTTTTATTGTTTCATAACCATCCATCTCGGGCATCATCATATCCATCAATACCACATCCACATCCTGATTTTCCTTTATCTGCTGCAAAGCCTGCTTCCCATCCATTGCGACAACAACTTCCACTTTATATTTCTCCAGAGCTTTGGTAAGCGAAAATATATTTCTTGCATCATCATCGGTAATCAGTATTTTTTTACCGCTCAGAACTTCTGTCAGTGAACCTAATGTTTTGCTTCTCACTACTTCAAGTGCGCTGTTTTTTTCTTCCACCAAATGAAGGAATAAGCCAACCTCATCCAAAATTCTCTGGTAAGAGTGCGCAGTTTTTACAACAATAGAATCTGCATACTGCTTTATTTTAAGCTCTTCAGATTTAGATAAATTATTCTCTTTAAAAATAATAATCGGAAGATTTTCAAGTCCTTCAAAACTTTTTATAGATTCTACAATCTGGTATTCATTGCCTTTAGAAGCACTGATGTCCAGAATCACACAGTCAATCTGATTTTCTTTAAAAGCCTTTACACTATCTTTCACATTGTTTTCTACAGATAAAGAAATGTTGAGATTGCTGAGGAAATAAGAAAGTGCACTTGCATGTTTTGCATTTTCTTCCACAATCAAAACCTTTTGCGGAGCTTTTTTGAGCGCATCTTCAATCTTTCGGAACATATCATCCATCTGATCCAAAGCAACAGGCTTATTGATAAAATCAATTGCACCTCTCATCAGGCTTTCTTTTTTTACGTGCAACGCCGACATCATATGTACGGGAATATGCTTTGTTTTAGGGTTAGATTTTAAATCATCCATTACCTGCCATCCGTCTTTTACGGGAAGCTGAACATCTAACAAAATTGCTTTCGGATTGTATTTTAACGCAGAAGAAAGTCCGTAATCTCCTCTTACAACAACTACTCCTTTATAATTCTGCATTCTGGAATATTTTAAAAGAGCTTTGGCAAAATTGGTGTCATCTTCAATAATTAAAATTACTTTATCATCTTCACCTATATCATTTCTGTCGTCTTCCACATCCTCCGGAATTTCCAGCGTATTTACCATCTCTTTTTGCTCGCCATCTTCCAGAATATGCTGTATCTGCTCTACATCTTCACGGATAATTTCTACAATATCCTGATCAGTTTCCAGATGAACGATCTCCGATATTTCTTTTACCGGAATGATCAGGCTGAATTCGCTTCCTTCATCTACCTTACTTTCCAATACAAGTTCACCACCCAGTAATCTTGCAATCTCACGGCTGATGGAGAGCCCAAGACCCGTACCTCCGAACTTCCGTCTTGTAGATCCGTCTGCCTGCTGGAAGGCTTCAAAAATGATTTTCTGTTTGTCCTCCGGAATACCGATTCCCGTATCTTTTACCGAAAACACGACAAAATCTTTCTTTTTTGTATCTGCTTTGATGGAAAGACTGATGCTTCCCTTTCTGGTAAATTTCAACGCATTAGAAAGTAAATTTCTTAATACCTGATCTACTCTCAGGCGATCTGTTTTGATAATTTTATTTAAATTATCTTCAATGTCTATATTAAACAGCAGCCTTTTCTCCTGGAAAACAGGATTAAACAGACTCTGCAGATCTTTCACAACATCAATCACATTTACATCTTCATATTCCAAAGTCATTTTTCCGGATTCAATTTTAGCCAAATCTAAAATTTCGTCAATCAGTGTAAGCAAACTGCTTCCTGAACTTTGGATAACTTTGGCAGATTCTACCTGATCTTCATTAAGGTTTTCTTCAGGATTTTCTGCCATCAGTCTTGACAGCAAGAGAATAGAATTCAGCGGTGTACGCAATTCATGAGACATATTTGCCAAAAACTCAGATTTATACTTTGTACTCAGCGCAAGCTCTTCTACTTTTTTCTGAATCTCAATATTTCTTTCGGCAATGAGGTGGTTTTTCTCTTCTAATAATCTGGAACGTTCTTCCAGCTCGGCATTTGCCTGCATCAGCTCTTCCTGCTGTACTTTCAGCTCCTCTTCCGAAGCCTGAAGTTTCTGAGTCTGTGCTTCAAGTTCTGTATTCAGATTTTCAAGTTCAGAATGCTGCACCTGCAATTCTTCTGACTGCGCCTGTGTTTCTTCAAGCAGCTGCTGTTCTTTTTCTCTTCTTTTTGCTGCACTTAGAGCAATCCCGATGTTTCTGCTGCATTCAATAAAATAATCAATTCTATCTTCTTCAAAATTTACGGTAGAGCCTAATTCAATAACACCAATACAGAATCCGTCTCCAAAAACAGGTAACAGCATAATTCCGTAAATCTGGATTGTACTGCTGGCAAAAGTTACCACAAAATCATCCTGATGCAGATTATTATAAACCTTCATTTTCTCAGTCATGAAAACCCGTCCTACCATGCCTTCTCCCGGATCAAAGGTTTTCTTCATATTATTTTCTAAGCCGAACGCAGCAGAAAGTCTGAGAATTCCTTCGTCATATAAATACAGCGAACCGTTGATGCAGTTTCCGTATTCTAAGAGTTGCTGAAGAGACTTTTCAGATACATCCTTCACAGATTTGTTTCCAACCAAAGACTCATTCAGAATAACAAGTCCTTTTTGCCTCCATTCACTTTTATTAATTTTATCAAACGAAATTTTAAGAGACTCTGTCATGTGATTCAGCGAATCTGCAAGATCACCCAAATCATCCTGAGAATCATCTTCTGCTTTTTGGCTGTAGTCTCCGTTGGCAACTCTGTTGGCTATCTGTTGTATAGCACTTACCCTTCTGGTAATTTCTATATCTTTAAGCTTTAATGCGTTTTCAAGCTTTTCTCTCCTTATAAGATCTGATCTTAGTTTAAAATAAAAAAACGCAGTAACAGCAATGGCAGAAAGCGCTGAAAAAATAATGAAAAGAACTGTTGTATTGGAAGAGTTATTGAGCGATATTGTTTTCTTCTCAAGATTAAAATCTTCATATTTCACAAATTCATCTACCATTTTCCTGCAACGATCCATGTAGATTTTACTTTGTAAAATCTGATCCTGAGTCATCACAATACCTTTTTTCCTGTTTTCTACAAAAAGCTTGAGATTACTGATATTACTTTCTACATTTTTTTTGAGATACATCAGTCTTTCTTCCTGCTTTGGATCTTCAATATCCAAACTTTCTGCACGTTCTATAGCCTGCGAATATTCGCGCATACTTCGGTTGTACGGTTCTAAGAAACTTTCTTTACCTGTAAGCTGATAGCCCCGGTTTCCTGTTTCGGCATCCAGAAGCGATACCAGAATATCCTTTACAGCCGTTACAGACCGCCGGCTTTTTCCAACGCTTTCGCGGTGATTCATCTGATTCTGAATACTTAGATAGGACGAGATAGAACTCGCAATCAAAATAATCAAAGAAAAACCTACTCCAAACTGTAAATTCCTAAGTATTTTTTTAGGCATAAAATTAATTTAATGGTAATGTAAAATAGAATGTTGAACCTTCGTCTACAATGCTGGAAACTCCAATATTTCCGTGATGCTGCTTGATGATTTCCGAACAAATATAAAGCCCGATTCCCATTCCCTGAAACTGAAGCGACGACTCATCTACTCTGTAAAATTTCTGAAAAACCGATTCCTGTTTGTAATCCGGAATACCAATTCCAAAATCGGTAACACTCACTTTCACTTCCTGCTCCTCCTCATCTACAAAAGTAGTAACGATTACCTGATTGTTCTGTGGAGAATATTTGATGGCATTGGTTAAAAAATTGATCAGAACCTGCTCTATCCTTATAGCATCCAATGGAATGAGAATATCGGTAATTACACCGTGACGTTCAATCTTCACTTTGTTTTCGTTGGTCTGAAGAATATTTTCTATGGTGTTTTGAATAAGATTTTCAAGATTGGTAGGCTGTTTACTTATTTTAAGCTTGCCATTTTCAATCTTAGATACATCCAGAAGATCTGTTATCAGCATATTAAGCTTTTCGATCTGATCGTGTACTTTTACCATAAAACCAGATTCTGTACTGCTTTCGCTGAGCTTCAGCTTTCTGTCTAATAACTGAATGTAGGCTTTAATACTGGTTAAAGGGGTTTTAAGCTCATGGCTTGCAATACTTAAAAACTCATCTTTTTCTTTTTCTACTTTTTTCTGAGCATCAATATCAGTGAAAGTTCCCACCCACTTTTTTGCAATGTTATCTTCAAGTACAGGAGTTATACGAAGTAAGTGATATCTGAAATCACCAGATTCAATATTTTTAATTCTTATTTCTAAATCTAATGCTTTTGCTTTTTTTCTGCACCTTTCAAGTTCTTCGTTTATATCCGGATCATCAGGATGAGTTTCCGGAAAATGTTTTTCCGATTTAGAATACTGGTACCATTTGCAGTTGACAAAATCTACCCATCCTTCTTCATTCATGGTAAAAGCAATCTGTGGAAGAGACTCAAGCATCAGATGAAAATGATCTATCTGCGATTTCATGGTGACCTGAGATTCTCTTCTGCCTTTTACCTCCAGCTCAAGACTCTGATGAGCTTTTTTCATCTCTACATTTTTCTCCTGAAGATTGTAAAAAGTTTTTACTTTCAGCATCAGAATTTCCGGATCTACAGGTTTTGTAACGTAATCTTTACCTCCCGAAGCATATCCTTTAGTGATAAATCTTTTCTCAGTATTTACTGCAGATAAGAATATAATAGGAATATCCTTTGTTTTACTGTATCCCGCTAAAGCTTCTGCTACTTCAAAACCATCCATTTCGGGCATCTGAACATCCAGAATAATCAGTGCATAATCATTTTTCAGTGCTTTCCCCAATGCTTGCTGACCGGAATCTGCTGTATCAACCTCAAAATCTTTTGATTCTAAAAGTTTTTTTAGTGAATAAAGATTGCTTGGATTGTCGTCAACAATTAAAATCATAACAGAAAAAATTCAGTTTAGTTACAGGATCTACATTTCAAAAATAATTATAACTAACAGATAAAAACTTATGAATAGTGTATTTTTATCTATATTTTAATATTCTTAAAATTTAATCAAATTTTAGAAGCAAAAATTATACAAAACTTTATCCTAATGCTTAATTAATTCTGCCAAATCCCCCAAATCGCAGGAAAAGGCTTTCTATAGTGTATTTTATGATAAAAATCATTTTATCTAAGGTGTGCGTATCTTCAGTTATATTTTTGTTTTATTGTTCAAAGTTGTGTGGTTGCATCTTAAATTTTGAACAAATTTTTAAATTTCAATCTGGGTTGGCTTTGTTTTTGTCATGATGGTGATATGAAAACAATATTTATCGTAGAAGATGAGACAGGCATCAGAGATGCATTGCAACTACTCCTGTCATTTGAGAATTATGACGTACGCTCTTTTTCGACTGCAGCGTTGTTTAACAGCAGAGACAAATCGGTAATTCCAGATATCTTTATTTTAGATGTGAAACTTCCTGACGGACTCGGTACAGATCTGTGCAATGAAATAAAGCAAGATCCTTCAACTTCTGATATTCCTGTAATGATTATCAGTGCCCACGCTAAAGCAGAACAGGTAACTAATGCCTGTGAAGCGGATGAATTTATCGGTAAACCATTTGATATTGACGATGTTCTGGTAAAAATTGAAAATCTGATCAATAAACCCAAATCAGTAACCAATTGATTTGACACTATAAAACCTACCGATTTCCAGTAGGTTTTATTATTTTATTGATTGTTCCAAAAGTTATTTAATTCTGATTACGCGAAGTTTATGTAAAATAACCATGGTCTGAAATCCCATATCCCATTCAAACCATCTTGATGCGTTATTGGGTCTCTGTGGATGTCTGTGATGATTGTTATGATAGGCTTCACCCCAGAAAATAAAGTCAAATGGAAGAATATTTTTTGAAGTATTTTTCATCTTATAATTCTCATAACCAAATTTATGAGCCCACCAGTTAACTGCCATACCCTGCAAAGAACCCATAATAATTGTAGCAGGAAGAAACAACCATTGCCACCAAGCTGTTGCTAAAAGCCAGTAAATAAAAACATAAATCCCGATCCAGATAAATCTGGTAATATAATTGTGAGCAATTTTATCAAACTTTTCCCAATCCGGCAGATCTTTTTTGTATTTGTCTTCGGCTCCGGTTTTTCCGATATGTAAATTGAAATAATTGTTTCTCGTAGTCCACATCATCAAAAAAGGATTGGGATCATTATGCGGCGAATGCGGATCTTCTGCCTTATCTGTATGAGCATGATGAAGCCTGTGCATAAGACCGTAAGTATAGGCACTGATATAAGACGACCCCTGCGTTATAAAACATCCAAAATAAAACACTCTCTCCCAAAGTTTTGACATCGTGAAGAGATTATGTGCCGCATATCTGTGATGAAATACCGACTGAAAAAAAAGTGATGCATACCAATGAATGATAATGAAAATAAGTATAGCCATGAAATCTTGTTTATATATCAATTGAACTCTGAATATGGTCAGCAGTGCAATAGAAATACCTAAACATAAAATTGCCCGACAACTTATATCATATACGAAATAATTTAATATATGGTTTTAACAAAGATAGGTTATATAAACTGGTTGACAGCTAATTTTCCATGAATTAAAAATTATTTATGAAAGAATTAGAAAACTATAATAAACTTTCTGTTGTAGCAAGTGAAAAACTGATCTTGCGTTTGCCTATTTTACTTGAAACGGTGATTAGCATCACTGCTGATAAACATTGTATTTTTTTCTTCAGAAATTATTTCTAAAAAGCGTTCGTAGTGTTTTAAAACATCGGAAATGAGTTCGTTTTTTGTAAAAAGTTTTACATCATATCCTTCCCTGTTGTCACCAAAATATGATTTTGGGAAATAAATGAGATCCTCTTCAGATCCGGGAAGATTTTCCTCATTCAGCAAATGCTCTGAAACAACTTTAGGCTCACTTTTTACACCATAGATAAAGTTGTTGATGATATCATACCTGATTTCAATTTCAATACTTTGCGGAATGTTTTCAGAATTGATCTTTGCCTCCACTTTATTTACCGCAAATTCGGAAAGCAGCTCCTCAAATGCCTGCATTACGGTGGTTTGGATATATTTTTCGGTTGATTGAGCATCATTAAATGAGACAATCTGTTTCAGTCTTTCCTTCCAGTGCTCACCCGACCAGGGAACCGTTGTTGATGAAAAATCTTTTTCGTAATAATTTTTATCTATGATCAATGCTTTGGCAAGACTTATGATAAATAAGAGCATAATGATTGAAAAAGGCAGTGCCGTAATAAGTGTCATACTTTGCAAAGCAGCTAAACCGCCTGCATTGAGCAACATTAATGACAATACTGCCAGCAATAATCCCCAACCAACGGTCTGCCATCTTGGTGAAACTCTCGAATTTTTTGTAGCAATACTATTCATCACATAAATACCGCTGTCTGCAGACGTTATGAAAAAAATGATAATAATGCCTATGACTAAGAAGCTTACCAGTTGAGTAAAAGGAAGATATTCAAGAAACTGGAACATCAATCCGTCCGGATCTCTAGCCATTTTACTCAAAAATCCGTCGGCAACATTGGCATCAAACCATATTGCACTATTACCAAAAACAGACATCCAAATAAAATTGAAAAGAGTTGGTAAAATCAACACCGCAGATACAAATTCTCTTATTGTTCTTCCTTTTGAGATTCTTGCTATAAAAAGTCCTACGTACGGCGACCATGATATCCACCATGCCCAGTACAAAATCGTCCAGTCATAGAACCATGACTGGGTATTTTCTTCATAAACATGAGTATTAAAAGTAAGGCTGAAAAAGCTGTTGATATACGTCCCAATTCCTTCAGTAAAGCTTCCGATCAGATAAACCGTTGGTCCCAAAGCCAATACAAAAATCAACAGAACTACGACAGCAATAATATTGACATTGCTTAAAATTTTCACTCCTTTATCTAATCCTGTTACTGCAGATAATATGGCAAGTGAAACCAAAACAGCGACGATCAGAATTTGATATAAAAAACTGGTTTCAGGTAAAATATCAAGCGTTACAAGTCCCGAATTGATCTGTACAACACCAAATCCCAATGTTGTGGTAATTCCGAAAAAAGTACTGCATAATGCAAAAACATCAATAACATTTCCCCATTTTCCTTTAATTTTATCTTTAAGTAACGGGTAAAAACAACTTCTCAGTGACAATGGAAGCCGGTACCTGTAGGAAAAATAAGCAAGAGCCAGCCCGACAACACCATAAATTGCCCAGGCATGAATACCCCAATGGAAAAAAGTATAAAGCTGAGCATTTTGAGCTCTTTGAACAGAAGATTTTCCTGAAAAAATATCATTAGAATAATGCTGCATTGGCTCTGCCACACTAAAATACATCAGACCAATTCCCATTCCTGCAGCAAAAAGCATAGAGAGCCACGAAAAAAAGCTGTAATCCGGTTTGCTGTCATTTCTGCCAAGACGGATATTTCCGTATGAACTTGTCATGATATATACCAGAAAAATCACAAATATCGTTACTGCCCAAACGTAAATCCAGTTGAGATTCACAAAAATAAAATTTTTAACGATTGTTAATAAACCGTCGGTTATTTTAGGATATATTGCTGAAACCAGACAGATTCCGACAATAAAAATCATACTGGGAACAATGATCCCTTTTTTGAGAGTGCTTCTTATTTTATATTTTTTTAAAATATTCATTGACTAAATTTACGAGGAAAAAACAAAAAAACATAAATGGAATATCCAATATTTTTCTTAACAGACTTTAAATTCTGTCTGAATTTTTATTTTCAAAAAAAATTATTTAGTAAAGGCTTGTGTAATTTTTATTGCGAGCGGCCTAAATACCCTTTTTAATTTTAGCCTCCTTTACAACCGCTAAAAGTTCACGTATTGCTTTTGTATCGTGCAATTCTTGTAGCTGAGTTAGAATGTGATGCATCTCGTTGATCAAAAGGCGGTCATCTTTACCATAGTCCCATATAGGATAGATATATTCATTAAAAAGATCAGTAAACGAGCGTTCTTTGGTTATAATCCTTACCCAACCATTGTCACCTTTAATTTGATTTGACGGATTGTTTTTCAACCGAAATGCTAATAACTGACTTAGTGATTGTAAACTCAAAACAGCAGTTCCCGGATCATTTATTCCCGGACTTAAAGCTCTGATAGCAACTTCCATTAACTGCCGGAATCCGTAATGGTATGATGAATCAATATTCTGACCCCGATGAATGTCTATCAAACTATTGATCTCATTCAGCAAATCCTCAGAAATGTCGTCTCTGTTAACCTTCATCAATGGTGTATCTTGTATAACAAAGGTTCCTACAGGATAATTAAAAGCAATAATGATATCTTCTTTTTCACAGATTCTCAACATGCTGTCACGCAGAAATCCCTGAAATATGCCGGACTTATATGCGTTGATTGGAAAGTAGTCATTTACAGAAAAGCTAGGATCGGAAATATCTTCCGAAATACAATTTTCTTTAAGTGAATGACAGGCAGCATCATAAATTCTATGGATAATTGTATCATATTTCACCGATTGAGTAACATAATGCAGGAAATATATAAATAAAAAAATATCTACAACTGTAAGAGCGATCAAAAAATAAGTACTGATAGCCGGTACATAAATACCTGAATTTATATCTCTTATGGTACTCAACAAAAAAAGTGCATACACAATTGTTCCGATATAAAAGCCTAAGATAGTCTGTTGAAAACGATTTCCTATGAGTTTGTCTAAAATGCGGTTGCTCATCTGCGATGCCGCCTGATTGAGTAAAATCATTACCATACTGAAACTGAAAACAGTCAAAGAGATAATTCCTCCTGTAATGGTTGAAATGATGGTTCTTGCGGTACTTGCGTCCTTTAATGTAAGCCAATATGCATTGCTTTTTATTTCTTTTCCTGCATCAGAAAAATCAAACTGAACCATAAAAAACGATAATACCAAAAACGCAAATGCTACTGTTCCGGGAATAAATGCGATACTGTTGGTAATATTTTTATAGATCTTTCTTACAGACTTGAATATATTTTTATTCATGGTTCAAATTTTTATAAGCAAATCAACTTACCTATGATTACAATTTTTTTGGAATATTGAAGATCAATCAATTCTCTTTACATTGGACAAAGGCGAATCTTTATCTGAAAGCGAACCCGTTTTCACTACTGTGAATTTACCATTTGCTTCCATGACAACAGCTTCAACATTTTCCAGAGAAGTAATTTGATTGCTACGCAATGCAGAACGCACCTCTGCTTCTGTTACTCTTTCTTTTTTTAATGCGCTCCAAAGAAATTCTCCTTTGTAAAACAACAATGTTGGATCTGAGCTGATGAGTTTAGAAACTTTATTGGATCTTAAAGACAGATATGCCAAAAGGTATTGTAATGAGATTAGCATTGCAAGAGCTAAAATACCGTCTGCCAGTGAAACTTCTTTGCTTAATAACAATGTTGCCAACGTAGAGCCTAAAGCAACGGTAACAATAAAATCAAATTCTTTCATTTGTGATAATGTTCTTTTACCAGATATTCTAAGCATCAATATCAATGCGAAGTAGCCTAATAATCCCACTATAAAAGTTCTGACAAGACTTTCCCAATTGTCAAAAAACAAATTTTCCATAATAATTTTGTGATTTTTATAACAGATTATCATGAGATGTTCATTCTAATGACAAACTATCTTTGTAATTAATAGTTAAACTTCATAATTGTATTATGAATGCAAAATTATAGTGCAATTAATGTTCCTTAAAAGGTACTTTTAATAACAAATCTTAGCCTGATTAATTTTAAGCGGCTTTATTCAGTAAATTACTTATCTCTTTTCAACAAAAAAGTAAATATACTTCCTGCTCCCAATTCGCTTTTAGCAGTAATTTTTCCACCTTGTGCTTCAATAAACTGTTTGCTGATATTTAATCCAAGACCTGTCCCCTGTTTTTTTGTTCCCGGAATTTTAAAGTAGCGTTCAAAAATTCTGTCTAAATATTCTTCTTCAATCCCTCTTCCATAATCCTGCACCGAAAAACAAATATGCTCACTATCACCGAAAACCTCAATATCAATTTCAGCATTTTCATATGAATAGCGGATGGCATTAGACAACAGATTATTCAAAACCCAGGATGTTTTCTCACTATCTGCCAAGACGTTTGTAATATTATCATCAATTGTAACATTAATGTGAATATTTTTCTGTTCCGAGGCAGACTTGTTGGCTTTTACGGCATCATCAATAATTGCTTTGATGTCCGAAGACTTTATATTCAACTGTATGGAACCGCTTTCTACCTGAGTAATATTGAGCAGTTCACCAGTAATTTTCAGAAGTCGGTTAGCATCTTCTTTGATTCCATTCACCAAATTTTTCTGCTCGTTATTCAGGTTTCCGATTTGTTCGTTTTCTAAGAGTTGTAAGCCCATTTTAATAGAAGAAATTGGCGTTTTAAATTCATGCGAGACTGTTCCTAAAAAGTTGGTTTTAGCTAAATCCAATTCTTTAAAAGGGGTAATGTTTCTCAGCATTATTACCTGACCAATAAAGCGGCTTTCCTGCTCTCCGGTTGGAACTACGTTAATATCAATTATTTCTTTTTCGAAATAACTTTCCTTACTGTCAGCAAATATTTTTACAGGTTCTTTATCTGGATTGATATTGTCAGGCTTTATCAATTCTCTGATCAAATCTCTCACAAGGTCATTGGTTACTGCTACATCCTGAATCAGTTTTCCTACAAAAGCTTCTTTTTTCAATCCTGTAATTTTAAGAGCTTCATCATTCACAAAAAGCACTTTTTTATTTTCATCAATACCGATTACGGGATCGTGCATATTATCAATCAAAGTCTCAATACGTTTTTTGCCTCTTATGATCTTATCCAGCTTACTTTCAGAATATTCCTGAAGTTTTTCCGCCATTGTATTGAAGGATTTTGCCAGTTCGCCAAACTCACTTTTGCTTTGGAAATGAACCCTTTCTTTATAGTTCTGATTGGCGATCTGCCGGATGCTTTCTGTCAGAATCTTAATAGGATCCGCAATATTAGACGGCAGATTTACCAAAAGAATAAACGCAACAATGAAACACAGCATTCCCGTAACGGAAATTACCATTATCGCAGTTTCAGCAGTAGAATCTGCAATGCTACTTTTGTGTTCGATCGCACTCATATTCAGCTGCATCAGTTCTGCAATATCCTTTCTTATGGATGATTGAAGAAATATATTTCCGGTGTCTTTTTTCAATGCTTCAAAATGTACGGAAACATTATCTGTGGCTTCTTTCTCACCGGATTCTGTTACATTTTTCTGCTGTTTGTGTAAATATTTCTGAAAAACCTGATAAGCAAGCGGGTCAGAATTTATTTCCTCCAGCGCCAAAAGCATATTTCGGGAATATTCTAATGTGTTGTAGTTGGCTTTCAGGATGTTATTGGTATCTTTTTTCAATTGATTAATGTACCATCCGCTCAGAACCGACAATACAAAAATCATGATAAAGAGCAAACCGACACCAATATTGAGTTTTGTTTTAATTTTCACTTTAATAAATTGATAATTGTGAATTAGAAATTGAAATTACTTAGCAACAGAATTCTTAGTTGTTTTAATGATTGAAACCAAAAGTTTTATCAATTCTTCCAAATCAAAAATAAGAGACTGTGATAATTTTTCGTCTATAAAATCTGTATCTTTCAATAATCTTATCCAATATCTCGTTTCATTTGCTTCCTTGTTTGCAATTGAAAGTTTATGAATAAAATCCATTTTACTTTCTCCCTGCAAAGCTTCTTCCACCATTGCACCGATAGAAGTTCCGCTCCTTAAAACTTGTTTTGATAGAATAAACTCTTTTTTATCGTCTTTCAAAAATTTATAAAACTTTACAATTCTTACCGCAAAAAGGTAAGACTTATCTTTTAAAATATTTTGATTTTTCATATTTCAATTTTAAATTTTCAACTTAATATAACTAAGTCTATATTTTCTTTTGATAATTTATTGAGCAGTGAATTGAAAGTATCTGTTGCAGCAATGATTTTCCAGATACTGAGATGAGGTTTCCCGATGCATACAGTCGTAATTTTCCTATCCTCGCATTGCTGCATAATGGTTTGTGCAACATTTGAGCCTTCAACCTTGATAATTTCTGCTCCCAATTCTGTTGCTAATTTAAAATTATTAATAAGATATCTCTGCTTATCCAGCGCAATTTTATCCGGTTTTTCCTTTGGAATCTGAACATACAGCAGATACCACTGACTGTTGTAATAATTCGCAAGTCTTGCCGCTTTTCGGATCACATTTTTTGCGGTTTTTTCATTGGAACTGATGCAGGCCAGAAAACGTTCTTTCCGGATATTTTTAATGACCGACACTTCTGTTTCCACTTTTCGCTGCACTTGTGATGCCACTTCTTTTAAAGCTAATTCACGAAGCTGGAGGATGTTTTCACTTTTAAAGAAATTGCTCAGTGCAGAATTGATTTTTGATTGATCATATATTTTTCCAGCTTTCAGTCGGTCAATCAGCTCTTCTGCGGTCAGGTCGATGTTCACTACCTCATCCGCCTGAGCCAAAACGCTGTCGGGAATCCTTTCTTTTACTTCGATATCCGTTATGCTTTTGATGTCTTCATTCAGGCTTTCGATATGCTGAATGTTAACCGCACTAATGACATTAATTCCTGCTTCCAGAATTTCTAAAACATCCTGCCATCGTTTTTGGTTTTTGCTGCCTTCTATATTGGTATGTGCTAATTCATCCACAATCACTACTTCCGGACGAAGATTAATGACTGCTTGTACATCCAGTTCATCCAGCTCTTTTCCTTTGTAAAACAATTTTCTTCTGGGAATGATTGGCAGACCTTCCAGCAATGCGTGTGTTTCCTTACGGTGATGCGTTTCAATATAACCGATTTTTACATCAATGCCGTTTGACAGAAGTGAATGCGCTTCCTGCAGCATCCGATAAGTTTTTCCGACGCCTGCACTCATCCCGATATAGATCTTGAATTTTCCGCGTCTTGATTTTTTGATCAGACTGAGGAAATCCTGAGCAGATTTTTTTTCGTCCATAATTTTTTCAGTTAGAAGTAAAAAGTTAGAAGTAAAAAAGTGATATGTAATGTAGAACGAGAAATTAAGACTTAAAGTGAGAAAAAAAACTTTAATTTTTACCAATAAATACCGTTTCCACTTTTACATTTTCACTTCAAACTTCTCACTTATTAGAAGCTAACAGCCAGTGATGTAACAGCCGATAAATTATTTTTCCTTAATTCATTATCTCTGTTAAAGAAAATCTGGTCTTTGCTGTTCAGGTTTTTTACTTCCGTTCTCCAAACCAAATTAGGAAGAATCCAGTAATCTACATTCATTGAATATCCAAAAGTCTGAAAACCTTTTTCTGTTCCTGTAGGCACAATAACACCATTTTTATCTTGGTAATATTCGCCTCTCGCAGCAAAACTCAATTTTTCTGCAGGACTGTATTTTGCAATAACCACAGGTGAATACCAAATATTATATTGCTCGCTGCCTTTGGCATTCTGCTCAGCTCCGATGTCGAACCCTGTAATCAGAGCAAACTTTTTACTGATTTGAAAACTTCCGTACAGATTGTGAAAGTATCTCACCTGTCTGATGCTGTCCGGCTTATCGTTACCGATGAAAGAACTGCTGTTCAGGGTAATTTTATCGTTAGGTTTATAAGTCAACTGATGTCCGAACGCTACGGTTGAATTTCCGTCTACACGCTGGATTCTTTGCCATCCGTTAAGAACTAAAGCACTTACAAACCATTTTCCGCTGTCGCTGGTGTAAGAGATTTTGGCACCGCTTTCAAAATAAGGCGAGTTGTCTGCCAACATACTTCTGGTCAAAGTAAAACAATCTTTGCTTACTGCACTTTCAAAACCGATATGTGATGGCATTACACCCGCATCAATCCAGAGGTTTTTGTTTTTTGATATTTTTACCCCAACATTGGCCTCATAAATATTTTTAAGAACACCCGGTTCTGCCGCATAATTGGCATTCATGTAAGTTCCCACACCTAAAGCTACATTGGCTCTGAATTTTTCGGTTTCGTAATTAGCCTTTACAAATCCCAAATTAAGGTTTACCTCATTGTTTCTGTTGTGGCTGTACACAAATCCGGGTCTTGTGTTGTTTTCAGGATTATTGAAATCGTACTGGTAATACACCTCTGCATATCCAGAGATTTTTAAAGGGTTTTTAGTTTCTGTTTCTTCCTGAGCGTGCAGTGTAGAAAATGCGCCAAGCATTGCAAATGCAAGTAATGATAATTTCTTCATTTTTAGTAATATAATTTACTTCAAACCGTCTAATGCGATATTGAGTTTTAAAACATTGATTTTTTCTGTTCCGAACATCTCAAGGAAAGGAGGTTCGATACTGTTTTGGATGAGTGAATTCACCCTGCTGAGGTCAATTTTTCTAACGTTGGCAATTCTTTGAGCCTGAACCTTAGCGGCCTGAACCGAAATATTCGGATCCAAACCCGCTCCACTCGCCGTCACAATATCAGAAGGGATTTCAGATTTCTTAACCGTTGGATTGTGCTTCATAAAGTTTTCAATCCTGCCTTCAACTTCTTTTAGGTAATCAGGATTTGAAGGTCCTTTATTACTTCCCCCTGCTCCCGCAGCGTTGTAATCTACAGCCGACGGACGAGACCAAAAATATTCGTCTTTATCGAATTTCTGTCCTACATTAGCGTAAAATTTTTTCCCATTATGCTCAATGATTTCTCCTTTTCCGTTATTCGGGGCAGTCTGAGCGATTCCATAGATGAGAAATGTGTAGATTCCTGAGAAAAATACAGCGCAGAAAAGTGTTAATCTGATGGCTGGTAATATATTTTGTTTCATTTCTTTTATTGTTAAAATTGATTGTTAGAATCCGGGCAGATGGATAGTAATTTACTATTAAAATTTCAGATAAATCCACCTGTACCGGTGTCCTAACATTAATTATTTTTAGTTTAAATAAATACTGACACGAGTAAATCAATTAATTTGATTCCGATAAATGGTATTAAAACACCTCCCAAACCGTAAATCAGAAGATTTCTTCTCAATAATGCACTAGCTCCAATTGGTTTATAAGCTACACCTTTCAAAGCCAGAGGAATCAGCATCGGGATGACAATCGCGTTGAAAATTACTGCAGAAAGAATCGCTGATTCCGGAGAATGAAGTCCCATAATATTAAGACCCTGCAATGCCGGAATCGAAGCAATAAACAATGCCGGAACGATTGCAAAATATTTGGCTACGTCATTCGCAATACTGAATGTTGTAAGCGTTCCACGGGTCATCAATAACTGCTTTCCGATTTCAACCACTTCAATCAGTTTAGTCGGGTCGTTATCCAAATCCACCATATTTCCGGCTTCTTTGGCAGCCTGTGTTCCGCTGTTCATCGCAACACCTACGTCTGCCTGAGCAAGAGCTGGAGCATCGTTGGTTCCGTCTCCCATCATCGCTACCAATCTTCCTTCCGATTGCTCTTTTTTGATGTAATTCATTTTATCTTCAGGTTTTGCCTCTGCGATAAAATCATCTACACCGGCTTTTTCAGCAATAAATTTGGCAGTTAAAGGATTGTCTCCCGTAACCATAACGGTTTTGATTCCCATTTTTCTTAAACGGTCAAAACGTTCTTTGATTCCCGGCTTGATGATATCCTGAAGTTCTATAACCCCAAGCGCTCTTTCATTCTCTGAAACCACGAGCGGTGTTCCTCCGTTTTGCGAGATTTCTCTGACCTTTTGCTCAACCTCTGCCGGAAATAGATTGCCCGAATTTGTAACAATATTTTTAATTGCGTCAGTTGCTCCTTTTCTGATTCGTATGTTTTCATAATCAATTCCCGAACTTCTTGTTTCTGCCGTAAAACTGATGAATTGCGGTTCTTTTACTTCATAGCTCAAAGGATTGATACCTGCGAGTTCAATAATTGATTTTCCTTCCGGTGTATCGTCGGCCATTGAGCTGAGTACGGCTGCTTTAACTAAAACGGCTTCGTCTATGCTGTTTGCCGGATAAAAATGAGTAGCCTTTCTGTTTCCGATCGTGATAGTTCCTGTTTTGTCCAATAAAAGAACGTCAATATCTCCTGCAGTTTCTACCGCTTTACCACTTTTGGTGATCACATTGGCTCTTAAAGCTCTGTCCATTCCTGCAATACCGATGGCTGATAATAATCCTCCAATCGTTGTTGGGATCAGACAAACAAATAAGGAGATGAACGCCGCAATCGTGATCGGTGTATTGGCGTAATCACCGAAAGGTTTTAAAGTGACCGTTACAATGATGAAAACCAATGTGAAACCTGCCAAAAGAATGGTTAAAGCAATTTCATTGGGTGTCTTCTGCCTGGAAGCACCTTCCACCAAAGCAATCATTTTATCAAGGAAGCTTTCCCCAGGCTCTGTTGTTACTTTTACTTTAATTTTATCAGAAAGCACTTTTGTTCCTCCGGTTACACTGCTTTTATCTCCGCCAGATTCACGGATTACCGGAGCAGATTCTCCCGTAATGGCACTTTCGTCAATCGTAGCCAAACCTTCGATAATTTCTCCGTCAGACGGGATGATGTCTCCTGCTTCACAAACAAATACATCTCCTTTTCTAAGCTGATTGGACGGAACTATTTTAACTTCTCCATTTGAAGCCAGTATTTTAGCTGGAGTTTCTTCTCTTGTTTTTCTTAAAGAATCCGCCTGTGCTTTACCTCTTGCTTCAGCGATAGCCTCTGCAAAATTGGCAAAAAAAAGCGTGATGAATAAAATAAAGGTTACGATGATATTGTACCCCAGGCTTCCCTGGCTTTTTTCACCCATCGCAATCCAGATACATACTCCGGTCATTACCAGAGTTCCGATGTATACCATAAACATCACCGGGTTGCGGAACATTTTTGAAGGGTGAAGTTTTATAATTGATTGTTTCAGTGCCTCATTGACTAATTCTGCCTGAAACAAATTGTTATTTCCTTTCATTGTTTTAATAATTAATTACATTGAAAAATATTCAGCGATAGGTCCCAAAGCCAGAGCCGGGAAGAATGATAAAGCTGCTACAATAGCAATTACTACAAATACCATTAAGCCGAATGTTGCGGTATCTGTTTTTAAAGTTCCCGCGCTTTCAGGAATGTATTTTTTGGCAGCAAGGCTTCCTGCAATAGCTACCGGACCGATAATCGGTAAATATCTTGCCATCAGCATTACGATTCCGCAGGCAATATTCCAGAATGGTGTGTTGTCTCCCAATCCTTCGAAACCGCTTCCGTTGTTGGCACTGGATGAGGTAAACTCATACAACATTTCGCTGAAACCGTGAAACCCAGGATTATTTAGCCAGCTTCCGTATTCATCGGGATTGTGTGCAACCATAAAACTGGAGATGGCAGTTCCTGTAAGAATTAGAAAAGGATGAAGAAGTGCAATCATCATGGCAATTTTCATTTCCTTGGCTTCGACTTTTTTACCAAGAAATTCCGGTGTTCTGCCGACCATCAATCCGCTGATGAAAACCGCCAGGATAATGAAGATGTAAAAATTAAGAAAACCAACACCAACACCTCCGTAAAATGCATTCACCATCATCCCGAGCATAGCATTCATTCCGGAAAGCGGGGTTAATGAATCGTGCATGGAATTAACGGAACCATTACTCGTCACCGTTGTATTGATTGCCCAATATGCGGAAGCAGCCGGTCCGAATCGAACTTCTTTTCCTTCCATACTACCCAAATTCTGAGTAATTCCCATTTTTTCAATAGCTGAATTGCCATTCATTTCGTTAATTACTGTTGGAATCAATAAAAGTAAAAATCCAACGGTCATTACTCCGAAAACAGTCAACGCCAGCTTTTTTCTTTTTAAAACATAACCCATTGCAAATACCATCGCTATCGGAATCAGCATAATCGATATGGTTTCGACCATGTTAGTAAAATAGCTAGGATTTTCCAGCGGATGCGAAGAGTTAGGTCCAAAAAAACCCCCACCATTGGTTCCTAACTGTTTGATTGCTACAAATCCTGCCACCGGACCACGGCTTACCTCAACCTCATCTCCCTGAAGAGTAATAATTTTTTCCTTACCTTCAAACGTCATCGGAGTACCGTTTAGAGCCAATAATGAAGCTACAATTACTGCAACCGGAAATAAAATTCTGGTGCAGGTTCTGATGAATAGAAAATAAAAATTCCCCAATTTATCAGTCGTTTTCTCTTTCATGGCAAGGAAAACCACAGCGGCAATCGCAATACCACAACCTGCAGAAATAAACTGCCAAAGCATTAAGGTTAATTGTCCTAAGTAAGACAATCCGGATTCTCCCGAATAATGCTGAAGGTTGGTGTTGGTCACAAAACTTACGGCGGTATTAAAAGCCAAATCTCCGCTCATTGAAGGGTTGTTGTCGGGATTCAGGGGAAGCCAGCTCATATTGGTAAGTACAAACATTGAAATGAGAAACCAAACCGCATTAATGGTAAGCAATGCGGCAAGATGCTGCTTCCAGTTCATTTCCTTTTCGGGATCAATTCCTGAAATTTTGTAAAATAATTTGTCGATTGGGTTAAAAATCCCATCCAGCCAGGTTTTTTCTTTGGTAAAGATCTTTCCTATGTATCTTCCTAAGGGTATCGCCAGAGTTACGGTGATAGCAAACATCAGGATAATTCCTAAAATTTCTGTATTCATAATTATATTCGTTAGAAGTGAGATGTAAAACGTACGAAGGATTGACCTTAAATTTTAACTTCTCACATTTTTACTTTTTAAAATTTTTCTGGTTTTATCAGCACGTAGCACATATATCCGAATACGGCTATCGCAATGATGAATAATGCAATCATATCTTTTCAAAATATTTAACTGTTAAAAAAAAGATGATAAACAGGAAAATTCCTGATAACGTGAGTATAAATGTCATCATTTTATGGATTGAATGTTCTGTAAATAATTCCAGCGCAAATGATTATTCCGTAAAATGTAACCAACAGATTCCAGGGAACAACCTTTAATGGATTTTCAGTTTCTTTTTGTGAAGATTGTGGAGTAAATCTTGTGATTGGATGTAATGTTTTTCGATGATTCATTCTTTAATTATTTGAATCAACTATGCCAAGATATATTCCGATTTAATTAAATTGAATTTAATATATTCATTTACAATTAAATACATTAAATTTTGAGATTTAAATAAATAAAAAAACCTATCAAAATGATAGGCTCGTTATCAGAATGATAGGCTGATTATGATATTTTATATTCTTCAATCTTACGGTAAAGTGTCGCAATGCCGATTTCCAGCAAACGAGCGGCTTCAGCTTTGTTACCTTTGGTGTGATTGAGGATTTTCTGGATATGAAGTTTCTCTGCACTTGCCATTGAAAAAGCCGATAAAATTTTATTCTCAGATAAATTTGTGCTGGAATTTTGCTGTAAATCAAACGGCAGACTACTGACAGACAATTCCTGACTTTCTTCCAAAATCACGCTCCTTTCAATAATATTTCTAAGCTCACGGATGTTTCCTTTCCAGGAATGTTTTTTGAGTGAATTAAGATACTCATCGGAAATACCGGTTGTTTTTTTTCCGATCTTACCTGAAAATTTTCTGAGAAAAAAATAGGCAAGTTCTTCAATGTCTGAAGGTCTTTCTCTCAAAGATGGCAAAACTATATTGAAAATATTGATCCGATAATATAAATCTTCCCGGAAGTTTCCGTTATCAATTTCTTTTTGCAAATCCCGGTTGGTTGCAGCAATTATTCTTACGTTGACTTTCGTCGGTTTACTGTCGCCAACTTTCAGAAATTCGCCGGATTCCAAAACACGAAGCAGCTTTGCCTGCAGATCCAAAGGCATTTCTCCGATCTCATCCAGGAAAACCGTTCCGTTATTAGCTTCCTCAAAAATACCTTTAGAATCTTTCATTGCGCCTGTAAAGGCTCCGGCTTTGTGTCCGAACAGCTCATTTTCCAGTAGATCTTTGCCAAAAGCAGAACAGTTTATGGCTACAAAATTTTGTCTGCTTCGGTTACTTGCATTATGAACGGCTTGTGCAAAAACCTCTTTTCCTGTTCCTGTTTCGCCCGTTAAAAGCACCGTAGCATCTGTCACCGCAACTTTTTTTGCAGAAACAATGGCAGATTTTATAAGCGAAGATTTCCCGATAATATTATCGAAAGACTGTTTGTCACCCAACTGTTTTTCCAGCTGGAAAAGACGTTTGTTGAGCTTTACCTTTTCCAAAGCCTTATACACGAGCGGAATAATCCGGTTATTGTCATCACCTTTAGTAATATAATCAAAAGCACCGTTTTTGATAGCCTGTACACCGTCGGGAATATTTCCGAATGCTGTCAGGAGAATCACTTCTGAAGCAGGATAATTGTCTTTGATAATTTTAGAAAACTCCACACCACTTCCGTCCGGAAGCTTCACATCGCTGATAATGACATCAATTTCAGAAACTTCAAGTCTTTTTCTGGCATTTTTCAGATCAGAAGCCTGAAAAACCTCAAAACCTTCCAGACCGATAATTCTGGAAAGCAGTGTCCTGATCTTTTCTTCGTCGTCAATGATGAGAATTTTGTTCAATGGATGAAAAATTGTGTTGCAAATGTAATTATTACCTATCGAAATAATATTAAACTGAACACTTTATCTTTAGGATTACTTCAAAAATATATTATTTCTGTTCATTCAGTGGCAAAACAAATGAAAATATACTCCCATTGTTTTCTGAGCTTTGAACTTCAATGGTACCGCTGTGAAGCTCAACAATTTCTTTACAAAGATAAAGTCCGATACCAAATCCTGCAATAGATTCGCTATTGATACCTTTTATCCGGTAATATCGTTCAAATATCCGCTGCTGATCTTCTAGGGAAATTCCTTTTCCCTGATCATGAACACTAATCTTTAAAGTATTACCAATGGTTTGATATTCTACTGTAATTATAGTTTCCGGCTGAGAATACTTGACTGCATTCCCAATAAGGTTATGAAGCACCTGTGATATTTTTTCTCTGTCTGCAAGTACAAATATTTGCCCGGATGTTTTGAACATAATCTGGTGCGTATGGTTAGTTGCCAGAACTTCATCCTTAATTTCAGAGAATAACAACTCCACATCAAAAAGAGTTTTATCTATATACATCTGTCCAGAATCAAGTCTTGATACATTAAGAAAACCATTAATCATGCTGTTCATATTATCCACCTGCTTTAAAGATTTTTCAAGTGTATTTTGCTGAAAAAGGTTTTCTGTATTCATTGACATACGCTGCAAAACCTGAAGATACGCTTTAAGTGACGTGAGAGGTGTTTTAAGTTCGTGACTTACCATTCCCATAAAATCATCTTTTCTTTCTTCTTCTTTTTTCTGTTCGGTGATATCTCTAAGCGTACCATTAAGGCTCAAAGGATTGCCCTGCTGATCATAGAAAACTCTTCCATTAGCCTGCAGCAGCCTTATTTTTTTATCTGTATTATTTCTGATGCGATATTCTACAAAATAATTTCCGTCAGAATCTTTACTGAGACTTTTGTTGATAGCTTCAAATACACGGTCTCTATCTTCCGGCAAAATAACAGCTAATGCAAGTGAAAGATCAATATTTTCATGGGAAGCCAGTCCAAACCAAGTTTTAAGCAGCGTATTTCCCGAAAAAAGATTTGTTGAAGGCTGATAATAAAAGGTAGCCAGTTCCCCTGCATCTATAGCAAGAGCAAGCATTTGCTGATCATTTTCGTTTTTTCTGCGTTGTAAAACCTGTTGGGTGATCTCTTCAAGGATTACCAGAACACCTGAAATATCTCCGTCAGCGGAGCGTATGGGTTGATACACAGAATTTACTATAGCATCTCTCAAACCATCATTATGACGCAATCTGACAAGGAATTCTGTATTTATTCTAAGATTTCCGCTATGATAAACTTCTCTAAGCCAGTTATTCACCGGCTGCCCACGTAATTCCGGACGCACCTTTTCGTGTGGAAAACCAATTACTTCTGATTCTGTGCGTCCCCAAATCTTAAGAATTGCCGGATTAGCAATTTCAATAATATGTTCGGGTCCTTTCAGCATAGCAATTCCTACAGGAGCCTGCTCAATGATTGTACGGATATATTCTCTGCTGTGCGCAAGTTGCTTTAAAGAATGGTTTAGCTCTTTATTAGTTAAAGTGAGTTCTTCAAGAGTTGCTGCCATTTCTCTGTTGAGTGCCTGTTCTAGCTCTTCTTTTTTACGTATCTGCTGTAAAAATTCACGTCTTGAAGTTACCTTAAGAGCTGTATTGATAATGCACCATGTTTTATTGTGAGCATCAGTGAGTGCTTTGTATTCATAGTCAAAATAATCAAGCGTTTCTTTACCATTGATGATCAGTTTGGCAGGAGCCTCAGACACGGAATAAGTTTTACCAGTATGCCAAACTTCCTGAAGCAATCCTAAAAAAGGCTGACCTTCCAACTCTGGAATTGCTTCCATTAATGGTTTTCCTACCACCGAAGAATCCCTGCCCCAAATTGCAAGCATACCTTCATTTACGAAACGTATGACCATATTTTCGCCTGAATAAATAGCTGTTGGTGCAGAAGAAGAAGTTAGTGCCTGAATAATTAAATCAGAACTAAAGTTATTATTGAAAGGATTTTCTTCGGGGATCATAAATTTGACAAATATATATAAAAGAACCATTATTGCCATTAATATTATCTCCTAATTTACTTATTCATTTTTTTAAGAATAAATGAATTTTTAAAGCTATTATGATACTTAATCAGGATCAATAATAACTGTTTCTCTTTATATGAAAAAATGGAAGCGAATTCCATCTGGATTCGCTTTACCATTTATATACAATTATTGTGTTATTGATTTAGTAAGAAATGTAGAAAAAAGGGTTCGCTCTCCCTAGTGATCTGAACCCTTGATCTACATGAAAACTGAATGATGAAAATATATTTGTAATTTGGTGTCCTTGATTTCTTAGACAAAAGTAGAATGATCTGAGAGCAATAACAAACGTATGTGGTTATGATTTATCAATATCGACGTAAAAATTTTGAAATTATCACATGAACTAATAAATATAAGTAACTAATACATAAATATTTATATAACATGTGTTTTTAAGATATAAAAAGGGAAACAATTAATCATTCACCCGATTCATTTTGTTTTATTACTAGTAATAATATAAAAAATCCCCGGCAATGCCGAGGATAAAAACTAATAACCATGAAAACTCAAATTAAACATGAGAATCTGGGTACAAATTTACAACAAATAGTCTACAATTCCAATAGACAATGATTAAATCTATTATTTGTTTTTCATTTAGCATTGTGTATTTTCCATATTACCGCTGGATAAGTCAATGATACATCCGTCAGTTAAAAGATTTACCTTCAAATTTTCAGCATATATCGGACAATCTTTATCAACAGTTTCAACGTTGGTCTGCATAACTTCTTTTGCACTAATCACGATTACCATTCCGGAGCCTTTGCACATAGCACGATTTCCATTTTCAATAAGAAGCGCGGTATCTTCTCCAAGACCCAATCCAAATAATTCCTGATTTTTCAGTACGGCATGAGCTAAACGCCCAAACCTCCCGCGATGTATAAAATGAGTATCTACCAAAGAACTATTCAACAGACCAAGACCTTTGCCAAGCTGGATATCATTATCAATAATTGCTTCGCCGTTCTCTGCTTCAACGATAATGATCTCCGGCATACACATAGCTCCAGCACTTGTTCCCGCCACCATAAAATCTTTATCATTATAGTATCTCTCCTTTAATACAGCATTTATAGGCGAATTGTTAAGCTTTTTACAGATATTGTTTTGATCCCCGCCTGTAAAAAAAACAGTTTTTGCCTGCTTTATTCTTTCAATATACTCTTCAATTTTAGATTCATCAGACAAATGCATAAATCCAAAGTTGGTGAATCCGATTTTAGAAAATGTTTCCTTATACGTCTTCCTCATATCTTCAGGTTCAGAACTTGCCGCTGTAATAATTTCGATCCTGTGATCTTTAAATTGTGCTAAAAGTTTAAGAATTTCATAAGGTGAGAAATGATTATTAGCTTCTTCCATATCAATATGGTTGTCACTTCGATCTTCATGCCCCCCAATAATCAGCAATTTTCCTTTTGCATTCATAATTTATAAGTCTTTTAAATTGGTCTCCTTATCAATTTTGCCAAATTGATTTGTTGGCTCATCAAACTTATAAAATAAGTGATCTAAAATCTTATGATACTAATCACTTCCAATAGAAAAACAATTTTAAAATGTCCGGCTAACCCGAATATTTTAACCATTTGAATTTTTAAATGACAATATAAGTTGCTATTAAAAAATCCAATCATACAACCATTAGGTTTTAGGCTTAATGCTGATAGCAAAACCACCGCTGCGTGCCATTTTAATTTTGATTTTAGTACTTCTGGTAATATCTTTTTTATAAATATGATAGCTTTGGGGATTATCAATATAATCGGCATCTTTCCCATCTTCGTATATCGTAGCTTCATATCGTTTTTTGCTGGCGAGAAATGAAAAATCAACCATAAATTCTCTTTGATTTTCATCTGTAATACCTCCTACAAACCAGTTTTCAGTATTTTTTTCTTTACGCGCAGTCACAATATAATCTCCCGGCTCTGCTGCAAGAATCTTTGTGTCGTCCCAATCTGCTGCTACATCTTTTATAAACTGAAAAGCATCCATATGTTTTTTGTAATTTTCCGGCAAATCTGCAGCCATCTGCAAGGGCATATACATGACAACATACAGAGCAAGCTGTTTTGCTAAAGTTGTTTTTACAAATCGTTTATCTCCCGGGAAATAATAATCTAGCTTAGTCTGGAATATTCCAGGTGTATAATCCATAGAACCCCCTATCCATCGGGTGAAAGGAAGAATAGTCTGTTGATCAGGATTATTTCCTTTAAAAGCTTCATGCTCAGTTCCTCGTGCAGCTTCGGAGGTAATCCAATTGGGATAAGTTCTGCTTTCTCCACCCGGTCTTATTGACTCGTGGGAATTAACCATAATTTTGTATTCATGGGCTTTCTCTGCAATTCGATAATAATGATTAACAGTCCATTGAGAATAGTGATGCTCTCCTCTGGGAATAATATCACCAACATAGCCTGTTTTCACGGCATCATAACCATATTTATTCATCAGCCTGAAGGCTTCATCTGCCCAATGTTCGTAGTTGGTTGCTGAAGCAGACGTTTCATGATGCATAATGAGCTTTAATCCTTTAGAATGTGCATATTCATTCAGCATTTTAATATCAAAATCAGGGTAAGGAGTAATAAAATCAAAGACAAATTCTTTGTCATGTCCCATCCAGTCTTCCCACCCAATATTCCAGCCTTCAATCAATAGCCCGTCAAAACCGTTTTCTGATGCAAAATCAATATATTCTTTCACTTTTTCATTGTTTGCGCCATGCTTTCCGTTTGGCGTAAGTTTAGAAAAATCGGTTTCCTGTAAATTTACACTTGTATTGGTAGAATAAGACCATTTTGATTTTCCAATAATCATTTCCCACCAAACTCCCATATACTTTGTAGGATGAATGTAAGAAGTATCTTTATACTTCGTAGGTTCATTAAGGTTGAATAAAAGTTTAGAATCTAAAACTTGTGCGGCTTTATCAGATACAATAACGGTTCGCCAAGGTGTAACAGATGGTGTCTGAAGATACGCCTTAATGCCTAGTTTGTTAGGGGTAAGATGGGTTTTAAATTTATAACGCTCTGCATCCACTTCCAAATGAGATGCCGGATAATTCAGGACAGCAGCTTCCGCCACATTGACATACAATTCATTTTTCCCTTCTTTTTTCAAAAGTAGCGGCGACTGCACAGCATTTTTTACTAAAGTTTGGGATGAATGTTTATCGTAGGCTTTGTCCCACCGTCCGGGAATTTCAGAAATTAATGTCGTTTGCGGTTGATATTCCTGTGAGTCGTAATCTGCAACAATCCACCATGCTTTCATATCTGAAGGAAAATCAAACTCAGTATCTTCTTCCTTAATTCTGAAATGCTCAAAATTTTTCTGATAAGGAAATTCATATCTGAACCCTAGACCATCATTAAACAATCGAAATCTTATAATCATATTTCTGTCGGAAGATGACTGATGCAATGTCACGCTCAGCTCATTATAATGATTGATATACATTTTCTTTTCTCCGAGGACCGGCTGCCATTCTTCATTTTTATTATCCCTTTTTTCCGACAATTTAATGAAACCACGGTTGAGATCCCAATTGTTATCTGTTGCTTTCTCCTGTTCGGAAGCAAAATGTACGTAAGTGTCGTCGAATATTCTTAATCCCAATTTTGAATCTTCAATTACCAAATCCCCTTTATATTTCAGATTATAAAATGGAACTCCGTCTGTAATCGTAAAAGTCATTTCCAGTTTTCCGTCCGGCGACTTTAGTTTTTGAGCATGAAAAAGAAATTGGCTGAATAAAAATACAACAATGGTGAGATTATATTTTTTCATATCGGTATAAATTGTGAAAGGTTTGTGAAGAGTACAAGTACGATACCAGCTTTAATTTTAAACTTAATAAACTGATAATAATCCATTTTTTAAATAATCGCCATTGATATTTATTTTTTTGTTCTCATAGCAAAAACGCTGTTCTGTTTGGAATAAGCTTACTTTTAGAATTATTTAATCAGGCTATTTTAATTTAATATGTCAATTTGTCACAAAAAAATGAATGGTACAGATATTGAGAAAGTGTGAGTGTAAATTGAATTTAAAATTTAGAAAAAATATAAAATATTATGAGTAAAATAATTGGAATTGACTTAGGAACAACCAACTCTTGTGTTGCTGTAATGGAGGGAAAAGACCCTGTTGTTATTCCTAACGCAGAAGGCAAAAGAACAACACCGTCTATTGTGGCATTTACAGAAGATGGTGAAAGAAAAGTAGGAGATCCTGCAAAAAGACAGGCGGTAACCAACCCAACAAAAACGGTTTATTCTATTAAAAGATTTATTGGAACGCATTTTAAAGATGATGCTTCTGAAATCACAAGAGTACCATATAAAGTAGTATCAGGACCAAACGATACGGTAAAAGTAAAAATTGACGACAGAGAATATACTCCACAGGAAATTTCTGCAATGACGCTTCAGAAAATGAAGAAAACTGCTGAAGATTATCTTGGTCAGGAAGTAACAAGAGCGGTAATTACTGTTCCTGCATACTTCAACGATGCTCAAAGACAGGCTACGAAAGAAGCAGGTGAAATCGCAGGTCTTAAAGTAGAAAGAATCATCAACGAACCAACTGCTGCGGCATTAGCTTACGGTTTAGATAAAAATCATAAAGACCAAAAGATTGCTGTATACGATTTAGGAGGTGGTACTTTCGATATCTCTATCCTTGATTTAGGAGATGGTGTATTCGAAGTATTGTCTACAAATGGAGATACACACTTAGGAGGTGATGACTTTGATGATGTAATTATCAACTGGATGGCAGATGAATTCAAATCTGAAGAAGGTGTAGATTTAAAATCTGATGCAATTGCATTACAGAGATTGAAAGAAGCTGCTGAAAAAGCTAAAATCGAATTGTCTTCTTCTCCACAAACTGAAATCAACCTTCCATATATTACCGCTACCGCTACAGGTCCTAAACACTTAGTGAAGACTTTAACGAAAGCTAAATTCGAGCAATTGTCTGCTGATTTGGTAAGAAGATCTATGGAGCCTGTTGCGAAAGCGTTGAAAGATGCAGGTTTATCTACTTCAGATATCGACGAAGTAATTTTGGTAGGAGGTTCTACAAGAATCCCGATCATCCAGGAAGAAGTTGAAAAATTCTTTGGTAAAAAACCATCTAAAGGAGTTAACCCGGATGAGGTTGTAGCGATTGGTGCTGCAATTCAGGGAGGTGTATTGACAGGAGATGTAAAAGATGTTCTTTTATTAGACGTTACGCCACTTTCTTTAGGTATCGAAACAATGGGTTCTGTTTTCACTAAATTAATTGAAGCAAACACTACGATTCCAACTAAAAAATCTGAGGTATTCTCTACAGCGTCTGACAATCAGCCGGCTGTAAGCATCAGAGTTGGACAGGGAGAGAGACCAATGTTCAACGATAACAAAGAAATCGGCAGATTCGACCTTACAGATATTCCACCTGCGCCAAGAGGAGTTCCTCAGATCGAGGTAACTTTCGATATCGACGCAAACGGTATATTAAGTGTTTCTGCTAAAGATAAAGGAACTGGTAAAGAGCAGTCTATCAAAATTCAGGCTTCTTCTGGTCTTTCTGACGAAGAAATTGAGAGAATGAAGAAAGAAGCTCAGGAAAATGCTTCTGCCGATGCTAAGAAAAAAGAAGAAGTTGAAATCTTTAATAAAGCAGACGGATTGATCTTCCAGACTGAAAAGCAATTGAAAGAGTTTGGTGAGAAATTATCTGCGGATAAAAAAGCAGCCATCGAAACTGCTCATGGAGAATTAAAAACAGCCTTTGAAGCTAAAAATGCAGACGATGTAAAAGCTAAAACAGAAGCTTTAGACGCAGCATGGATGGCAGCTTCAGAAGAATTGTATGCAGCAGGTCAACAGCCGGGAGCTGATGCAGGAGCACAGAACGCAGGAAATGCAGGAGGTGCAGAAGATGTACAGGACGCAGATTTCGAAGAAGTGAAATAAGAAGTCTAGAACTTATTAAATATGATCCCTGAGCGAAAGCTTGGGGATTTTTTATATTATTAAGTTGCCTTAAAGAATGTCATGGCAATAATCTTTTCACCATTTATCCTATATTTGTGTAATATTTAAAGTTTTCAATAAAATTCATCATCAGATATGATCATTGCAGCGATAGACATAGGAAGTAATGCAGCCAGACTTTTAATCAATGAAGTGAAAATTCAGAACAGTAAACCTGAGTTTATTAAACTTAATCTGCTCAGAATTCCTTTGAGATTGGGAATGGATGTTTTCACCATAGGAAAAATTGGTGATGAACGAAAAAAAATGGTCATTGATTCTATGAAGATTTTCAGTGATCTGATGCGAATTTATAAAGTAGATCATTACCGAGCCTGTGCAACCAGTGCAATGCGTGATGCAGCCAATGGTCAGGAAATTATACAGCAGGTGAAGCAGACTTCAGAAATAGATATTGAAATTATTTCGGGGGACGAAGAAGCTACACTTATCTATGAAAACCACGTGGCAGAAGGACTTGATAAAAATTTTGCTTACCTTTATGTAGATGTTGGTGGTGGCTCCACAGAACTTACTTTTTATGAAAACGGTGAAATGATCTACGAAAGATCCTTCAATATTGGGACTATAAGATTGCTTAATAATCTCGTTACAGAGAGCAATTGGAAGGAAATGAAAGAAGAAATAAAGAAAAATATTTCCAGCAAAAAACCTATTGTGGCTATTGGATCCGGCGGAAATATCAATAAAGTTTTCTCAATGAGCAAAACAAAAGACGGCAGACCAATTTCTTCGGCTCACCTTAAAAAAGTTTATAAAGAGTTTAATGAGCTTACGGTGGAAGAAAGAATGACAAAATATGGTTTCAGACAAGACAGAGCCGACGTTTTGGTTCATGCTCTCAAAATTTACAACAATGTTATGACATGGTCAGAAATCACGAAGATTTTTGTTCCAAAAATATCTGTTGCAGACGGTCTTATCCATCATATTTATAACAAAGTAAGCTCGAAAAATTTGTAATCAACAACCGATATAGAGATTGATTGTTTTACTTATAAGTAAATGCTACAGGAAATACTATTTGCCAACCAATCTCTTCACCATTCCTTTAAAAATAATTCCGTGAAACGGCAAAACGGAATACCAGTATAATCTTCCAGATAATCCGTGCGGTCGGAAAACCGCTTTTTGCCAAAGTTTACCTTTGTAGACTTTAAACATTAACCACGCTTCACCCGGAAGTTTCATTTCAGCAAAAAGAATCAGTTTTCCTTCATCTTTATTGGCATAAAGAACACGCCAGAAATCCAGGGCATCGCCTTCGTGAAGCTTGTCGGGATGTGTTCTTCCGCGTCTCAATCCGGGTCCGCCCACCAGTAAATCCATAAATCCACGGATCTTCCAGAGACTTTGACCATACCATCCGTTTGCGCCGCCCAACGAAAAAACTCTGTCGAGACATTTTTCACGGTCATCATATTCTTCAGTTCTCAAATCTGTAAAACAGCCATACTTCGGAACATCAAGATAATCCTTCAGGCTGGAATCGCTTCTGCTGCTGATAAAACTGTCTTTCCAGCTTGAGGCAATTTCGTTGTCTTGAATTTTAGCCAGCGTTCTTCTCAGAGCCGTATCATAAGAAAATGGCTGAACTCCGGTAATCTGTTTAATTTCCGCAAGGCTTTCCGGTCTGCAAATGACTTCAATCTTCATACTTCCCACCAATGCAGAAGCTAAATTATAAGATGTCGAAGTAATAAAATAGAGCCAGTACGAAGACAATTTCGGAGTCATTACAGGAACCGTAAAAATTTTTCGTTTCAGTCCTCTGATTTTGGCAAACTCCAAAAGCATTTCTTTATATGTCAAAACATTATCGCATCCGATATCGAAATTTTTATGATATGCCTGTTCTTTAAATAAAGTAAAAATCAGAAAATCCAGCACATTGGCAATTCCAATCGGCTGACATTTTGTATGGAGCCACTTCGGAGCCACCATCACTGGTAATTTTTCCACCAAATCTCTTATGATTTCGAACGAGGCACTTCCTGAGCCAATGATAATTCCAGCCCGTAAAACTGTTGCCGGAACTTTACATTTCATCAGGATTTTTTCAACTTCAAATCTTGAACTCAAATGTTGAGATAATTCTTTTTCATTCGCCAAACCCGAAAGATAGATGATGTGTTTGCAATCGGTTTTTTCAATATAATCTGAAAAATTAACGGCGCATTGTTTTTCAATTTCTGCATAATCATTGCTGTTGCTCATCGAATGCATCAGGTAATACGCTCCGGAAATATCTTTTGGAATTTTTTCCAGCGTTTCAGGTTTCAGGAAATCCACTTCCACCACTTCAATCTGTGCATCATCAATATCCACACTTTTAGAAAAACGGTTTTTATCTCTGCAACAGCAGATTACCTGATAACCTTGTGCAGCGATTACGTTAATCATTCGTTTTCCGATATATCCGGTAGCTCCGGTAAGCAGAATTTTTTGCATTAGATTTGAGTTTTGGTGTGTAAAATTATTTCTCAGCTAGTGAGAAAATCATACCTTTTCCAACAGATGCCCGAAATAATCTTTCTTTTTTGAAAGATAACTTTCATTCACCTCATTCGATTCTATTTCCAAAGAAACCCGATGGTTAAGTTTAATTCCGCTGTTTTCCAAAGATTTAAGCTTATCCGGATTATTGGTCAATAGGTTAATTTCTTTAACGTTCAGAATCTTAAGCATTTCAACTGCCACATCAAAATTTCTTCCATCCGCAGGCAAACCCAATTTCAAATTTGCTTCCACCGTATCAAAACCTTTTTCCTGAAGCGCATACGCTCTTAATTTATTGATGATTCCGATATTACGCCCTTCCTGTCGAAGATAAATAATCATTCCGCCGTTTTCCGACATATATTTCATTGCTGCGTCCAACTGCTGTCCACATTCACATTTTTTAGAATGAAAAATCTCGCCTGTGATGCATTCAGAATGAAAACGCACGTTTACCGTTTTGCTGAAATCTGTATTTTCTGCCACCCAAACCAAGTGCGGATTCCAGTCTTCTTCGTGTTCTGAGAACGCATAAACAGTAAACATTCCAAAATCTGTAGGTATATTCGATTGTGCCTGTATTGTCAACATAATTCAAAAATTAAATGGTTTATATAGTACAAATTTATACTTTATTTTAATTAAATGTAAATTTATTTACTAAATTTGTCAATAAATAAATTCTATTATGCAAGAACAAGCCAATATCACGCAGGAAAAAATATTTGAATTATACGGAGATTATCTTTTGAATCACGGAGAAAAACCTAAAAACGTCTATCTTTTTGCCAAAGAAAATAATTTTGAGGAAAAAGAGTTTTACCATTATTTTTCAGGATTTGAGCAAATCGAAAGAGAAATTGTGAATCATCTTTTCACAAAATCTCTGGAACTCGCTTCGGAAGTTAATTCTTCGAGCGAAGTGACAACCAAAGAAAAACTCCTGAATGTCTATTATATTTTCTTTGAAAATATGACGATGAACCGTTCTCTGGTATTATCAATTTTGGGAAGCAATAAAATTCAGAACATCAAAACGCTTCAGAATCTTAGGGAAACCCACAAACAATTTGTCAATACCCTTAATTTCAACGAATGGGAAATGATTGAAAAAGCGAAGGAAGACATCCGAAAATTCAACGAAAAATCAAGACAGGAAGCACTTTGGCTCCATTTGATTTCCGCTATTGATTTCTGGAAAAAAGACACTTCGCCGGATTTTGAAAAGACCGATATTTTTATTGAAAAAACCATCGACACCGGTTTTGAATTAATGGATAATGAACCGTTAAGAAAAGTTTTCGACCTTGGGAAATTTCTGTGGAAGGAAAAGTTTAAAATGAGTTGATGTATAGCTTTTGGCTTCAAATAAAGCTAATATTTATTTGGGCAGCTATTTCCGCCCTCCGTTCCCGCTTTTTTGTGCCAATGCTTTTGCCAGTCTTACAAAAAGAGCTCCACTCAGGTCGGGCTGCGAGATTTGCCAATTCAAAAGTAAAAGTAAAAGAATAAAGCACTTCGGATGCAAAATGAAAGAAAATAGACAGCAGAATGTTGCGCTCCGTAGGAGCGGAATCTGTTTAGAAATTACGAATAATCGTATTGAAGAGAACTCCGTAGGAGTTCAATCTTAAAATGAAAAAAGATTAAGATTAATAGATTGCACTCCTACGGAGTGCCGCCAAGAACAAATGCTTTAAGCTACACAGATAAAGCTCCCAAAGGAGCTTAGTACATCAAACACATTACAAACAAAATTTAAAAATGAAAACATTAGATAAAATTCCTACAGGAAAATTAGAACGGACAAGCAGCCTGCTCAAAGCAGGAGCGAAAGTTGGTGTTAATTACCTGAAATATTACGGAAATAAAATAACAAAAGATGAAGATGAAGCCCGCAAAATTCTGAACGAGGACAATGCAACCGACATCTACGACTCACTGAAAGAATTGAAAGGTTCCGCGCTCAAAGTTGCCCAAATGCTGAGTATGGAAAAAAACATTCTTCCGGTGGAATATGTGGAAAAATTCTCGCTTTCGCAATTTTCCGTTCCGCCTTTGTCGGGTGCTTTGGTGAAGAAAACATTCAGAAAATATTTCGGGAAAAATCCGGAAGATATTTTTGATGAATTTTCCGCCGAATCGGTTAATGCAGCGAGCATCGGACAGGTTCATACCGCAAAAAAAGACGGCAAAAAACTGGCGGTTAAAATCCAGTATCCCGGTGTGAGAGAAAGCATTTCGAGTGACCTGAAAATGGTAAAACCGATTGCGATGAAGATGTTCAACATCAAAAAAGAAGGTTCAGAATCTTATTTTCAGGAAGTAGAAGACAAACTATTTGAGGAAACAGATTATAACTTGGAACTGAAACGCAGTCAACATTTTGCAGAAGAATGCAGTCACCTTCCGAATGTAAAATTTCCACATTATTATCCTGAATTTTCCTGCGAAAAAATCATTACGATGGACTGGATGTCGGGAATTCATTTCTCTGAGTTTACCAAAAAACAAAATTCTCAGGAAGATTTGAATAAAATCGGACAAACGCTTTGGGATTTTTATATGTATCAGATGCATATTCTAAAAAAAGTACACGCCGACCCGCATCCGGGAAATTTCCTGATTTCTGAAGACAAGGAATTATTGGTTATCGATTTTGGCTGTATCAAAGAAATTCCGGAAGATTTTTACATTCCGTATTTCGAACTGGCAAAAGAGGAAAATCTTAAAAATCCTGAAGTTTTCCGTGAGAAATTGTTTACACTGGAAATTTTGCGTGAAGATGATTCGCCACAGGAAAAAGAGTTTTTTGCAAAATTATTCTACGAATTGTTGGAACTATTTACAAGACCTTTCAATCAAGAAATGTTTGATTTTTCAGACGAATCTTTCTTTCAGGAGATTGCCGATTTGGGACAAAAATACGCCAAAGCCAGTGATATGAAGGGAATGAATACCAATCGTGGTTCCAGACATTTCATTTACCTGAACCGAACATTTTTCGGATTGTATAATATGATGCACGATTTGAAATCGAAAGATGTGGCAATAAATAATTTTAAAAATTATTGTAAATGATATTTAACCGCAAAAGTAACAAAAGATTTTAATGAATTTTAAGTTATTCAAAAGAGCAAAAAAGGCTGAAAATAGATATTCACAAGATTTTTGTTAGCTTTCAGTTGCCTTTTCAATTTATACTTTCTTTTGTGTCTTTTGTGGTTATAATAAATAAAAAGTTTAAAATATGCCTTCACAATTACCTTCCAAAATCTGTGAAGTCTGCGGACTACCCTTCAACTGGCGCAAAAAGTGGAAGAAAAACTGGGACGAAGTAAAATATTGCAGCGAAAGATGCCGGAAAAACAAAAAATCAACATCCTCTGGTTCACCAAAGATTTGAGAACGAGAGATTCAGATTCCTTATACAAAGCGATGCAGGAAGATTTGCCTTTTCTTGCGGTGTATGTTTTTGACACTGAATTTTTTGCTCAAAAACAATTTGGTTTCAGGAAAATCGGAAAATACCGTGTAAAATTTTTGCTGGAAAGTATAGAAGATTTAAAACAGAATTTAGCAAAACAGAAAATTCCTTTTTCAGTCAGATACGGCAAAACAGAGGATGTTTTCAAAGAAATTTCCGAGGAATTTGAAATCGTGAAAATTTTCTGTCAGGAAGAATGGACGAAGGAAGAAGTTGATTTACAAGCTAAAATTGAAAAAGCAATTCCGAAAGCCGTTTGGGAAAAATCGTATTCACAATTTTTGGTTCATCCGCTTTTTGTATTTAAAACTTTGGATAAAATCCCGATGCTTTTTACCAGTTTTAGACAAAAAATTGAAAAAAATCTGCTGATTCGTCCAGAATTTGAATCGGAAGACTTGGTGTACAATAAATTGGAAATTCATTTTAAAAGCGATATCATTTCATTGAAATCGCTCGGTTTTGAAGATTTTGGAATGGATGAAAGAACTGCTTTTCCTTTTTCGGGCGGAGAAAATGAAGCTCTGAAAAGGCTGCATCAATATTTTTCTGGAACACAAAATTTGAGTCAATACAAACAAACCCGAAACGGTTTGGTAGGAACAGATTATAGTTCAAAATTTTCCGCTTGGTTGTCGGACGGAAGTATATCTGCGGTAACGATTTACTATGAAATTAAGAAATATGAAGAGGAATTCGGAGCCAATGATTCGACCTATTGGTTGATTTTCGAATTGCTCTGGCGGGATTTTTTCAGATATATTTCCTTACAGTACAAAGATTTGATTTTCTGGAAAAGCGGAATCAATCATCAGAAATATTTCGTTGAAAACAATAAAACATTGATTGAAAAATGGAAAGACGGAGAAACAGATTCCGATTTTGTGAATGCAAATATGCTCGAACTCAAAAATACCGGCTGGATGAGCAATCGTGGTCGACAGAATGTAGCTTCGTATTTCTGCAAAATTCTGAAACAGGACTGGAGAATCGGAGCGGCTTACTTTGAGGAAATGCTGATTGATTATGATGTTCACAGCAATTACGGAAACTGGATGTATCTCGCCGGAGTCGGAAATGACAATCGTGACCGGACTTTTAACCCTGAAAAACAGGCAGAAATGTATGATTCTAATAAAGAATTCAGAAAATTATGGCTAAAGTAGTAAAACATACCGCCCAATTAATCTTTCCGCATCAGCTTTTTGAGGATACGGATTATCTGGATAAAAGTCAGCCTGTGTTTTTGATTGAGGAATTTCTGTTTTTTAAGCAGTATTCTTTTCATCAACAGAAGATTGCGTTTCATCGTGCGACAATGAAATTTTATGAAAATGAACTAAAAAAGGTAGGTTTTGAAGTTGAATATATTGAAAGTTCTTCGAAATATTCAGACATCCGAAATTTAATTCCGAAGCTTGAAAAAGAAAATTTTACAACGATAAAAATAACGGATGTTTGCGACAATTGGCTGGAAAAAAGATTAAAGGAAACAAAACTGGAACTCAAAATTCTTGACAGTCCGCTTTTCATCAATACCAAAGATGACCTGAAAGATTATTTTGAGGGTAAAAAATCTTATCATCAGACTGATTTTTACAAGCAGCAGAGAATCACCCGAAATATCCTGATGAAAGCCGGAAAACCGTTGGGTGGAAAATGGACGTACGACACGGAAAACCGAAAAAAATACCCAAAAAACAAAAAAGCGCCTGCCATTCATTTTCCGAAAAGCAATGAATTTTACGAGGAAGCAAAAGATTACACCGAAAAACATTTCACCAAGAATTACGGAACTCTTACGGATGAACAGCTCTATCCAACGACTTTTAAAGAAGCTGAACATTGGCTGGAACAGTTTCTTGAAAACCGTTTTATGGAATTTGGCGTTTACGAAGACAGCATCGTGGAAAAGGAACATTTCCTTCATCACAGCGTGCTGTCTCCATTAATGAACGTCGGACTTTTAACACCTGAAAATGTGCTGGAAAAAGCGATTTCATTTGCACAAGACAATGATATTCCAGTGAATTCTCTGGAAGGTTTTGTCCGCCAGATTTTGGGTTGGAGAGAATTTGTGCGTGGTGTTTACATCTATCAGGGAACGTATCAACGAAATAAAAATTACTGGAAACACAAGCAAAAACTTACGGAATCTTTTTACACCGCCAAAACAGGAATCCGACCGATTGACAGTTCGCTTCAGAAAATCCTGAAAACTGGTTATGCACATCACATCGAAAGACTGATGATTTTTGCCAACTTTATGAATCTTGCTCAGTTCAATCCGGATGAAGTCTATCAATGGTTTATGGAAATGTTTATCGATTCCTACGATTGGGTAATGGTTCCGAATGTGTATGGAATGAGCAGTTTTTCGGACGGCGGAAAGATGAGTACGAAACCGTACATCAGCGGAAGCAATTACATCAAAAAAATGAGCGATTATCCCGACGGAGAATGGAATGAAAAATGGGATGCGCTTTTTTGGAACTTCATCAACGATAACCAAGAATTTTTTGCTAAAAATCCAAGATTGGGAATGATGCTGAGAACACTGGAAAAAATGCCGAAAGAAAAACGAAAACAGCATTTTAAAACAGCGAAGGAAGTTATTGAAAATCTGTAATGATTTTTTAATCATACAAGAATTTAATATCAATAGGAACGGGTTTTAACCCGTTTGCAAAAAAGGAATAAAATGGTTGGCTTTAGCCAAAACTTAAAATATATTTTGGCTAAAGCCCGAGGCAATTGATAGAATATTTATCAAAATAAAAAATGAACAAAAACCTCAACATACAGCAAATCGACAGAATCATCGAAATGGCGTGGGAAGACCGAACGCCGTTTGAAGCGATACAATTTCAGTTTGGAATCAGTGACTCGGAAGTCATTGAACTGATGCGTTCGGAACTGAAGGAATCGAGTTTTAAGCTTTGGAGAAAAAGAGTGAATTCGGGAGTGAGCCAGAAACATTTGAAAAAAAGAAGTGAAGAGATTAACCGCTTTAAATGCAGCAGACAGAGAGTTATCAGCAATAATAAAATTTCGAAAAGGTAGTTGATTTAACCGCAAAAGCCACAAAAGAATTGTTTGAAAATAAAGTTTGTAAAAGAGCAAAAAAGCATTGTAAATAGAGACTTTATTTCGCCAGACTCAGGATAAACTAAGTTCAGCCTGACAACGTAAAAACAGTTAGTATTAGAGATGTCACACTGAGCTTGTCGAAGTGTCTCAAAATGTAAACCTTGTGAACTTCGTGTTCAAAAACATAAAAATAAATCATTATGAAAAATATCGTCATCATCGGTTGCGGAAAAGGAATTGGATTGGCAACGGCAAAAATCCTTTCAGAACAAAACAAAATTATCGGAATTTCCAGAACGGAAAATCCTGAATTGAATCATCCGAATATCGAATTCCACACAATGGATATTCTTTCGGGAAATTTAGAGGAAATCAGTTTTCCGGAAATTATCGACGGATTGATTTATGCACCGGGAAGTATTAATTTAAAACCTTTTAACCGACTTTCTGTGGATGATTTTAAGAATGATTTTGAGATCAATGTTTTGGGAGCGGTAAAATTGATTCAGAAACTGTTACCGAATCTTAAAAAATCAGATTCAGCTTCGGTTGTGCTTTTCAGTTCCGTAGCGGCAAAACTGGGAATGCCTTTTCACGCTTCAATTGCAGCCAGCAAAAACGCAGTAGAAGGTCTTACGAAAAGTCTGGCGGCAGAATTTTCGGTACAAAAAATCAGAGTGAATGCAATTGCACCTTCTTTAACGGATACGAACCTAGCTTCACAGCTTTTAGCAACATCCGAGAAAAGGGAAGCCTCTGCGAAAAGACATCCTTTGCAAAGAGTAGGAACTGCTGAAGAAATTGCTGAAATGGCAGCTTTCCTTGTTTCCGATAAGTCATCGTGGATTACGGGACAGATTTTTGGAATTGATGGCGGAATGGGAAGTGTAAAACTGTAAAAAAGAAAAAATATTTATATTAAATTTGTACTATGAATACTGACTTTTTCATTGATCTGCTTCATCAGGTTAAAGAATTTGAAAATTCCGATGCTTACAGACCTCACTCCACCGTTGAGGATTTCAGGTTATGGCTGAATGATAAAAAATACAGAAAAGAAAGTCCGACCAAGCTTTTTAAGAAAGAACAGCATCAGGTTTCGTTCACAGAAAATGAGATCTGCAAACAGGTTTTGCTTTTGGGACGATATTCTAAACAACTCATTCGAAAAGGTTTGAATGATTTTCCAGAACTTGCCAATGAAGAATTTACCTATCTCTACCGACTAAAAGATGAGCCTAATCTTACTAAAATTCAGTTGATTGAAAGAAACGGACACGAAAAGCAAACCGGAACTCAAATCATCAAACGTCTGCTGGAATATGGCTTAATTGAGGAAAAAAACGACAGCGAAGATAAAAGAAGCAAACGTTTGAACCTCACCGAAAAAGGCGAAGATTATTTCCACCGTTCCGTTGAAAAAGTGAATATGACTTCCAGAATTCTCGCCGGAAAACTTGAAAATAAAGAGAAGACCGAGCTTTTGGAATTACTCAGAAAATTAAATGATTTTCATTCTCATGTTTATACAGAATACAAAAACGAAAATATTTCTAAAATTAATGAAATAATCAAATAAATTTTAAAAATTAAAAGCCGTTATTTATATTTAAACAACGGCTTTTTTTATCTGACTAATCAATTATTTTAAAGTAGATTTTGCTTTTTCAGCTTCCATCAAATGATGCTCTAAGGTAGAAACCTTATTACCTGCAAATGTTTTAAGAGAAGATTCAGTTCCTTCAGCAGCTTGCTTTTTGAATTCAGCAATATCTTTTTTATGATCTGTAACCATCATGTCGGCATACATTTTATCAAATTCTGCTCCTTTTTTCATTTTCAGTTCATCATATTTTTTTTGATGTTCTGCTTTCATTGACGTAGGCAATGTGTAATTGTTTGCTTCAGCCCATTTTTTAAGCTCTTCATTAGCTGCACTGTGATCTTTTACCATCATTGCCCCTAAAGATTTTGCAGTTTCGCTGGTTGCATTGGTTTCAGCTAATTTTCCCATCATTACTTCCATCATTCCTCCGCTTGCTGCTGCATCTGCAAACATTTTGTCCTGCGAGCTAAGCATTGAGTTTTCTGTTCCCATTGTACCTGCAGTTGTAGCCGAGTCATCCAGCGTTGTCATAGAATCAGAATTTGTCATCATCATAGTATCAGAAGAATTGTCTGCAGTGGTTGTTTCTTTTTTGTTACATGAAACCATAGCTGCAACAGCCAGAACTGTAAGAATTGAATTTTTCATAATATTTTATTTGGTTGATTAATGTAATTTGTTTTGTGTTTTACTAACAATTTTGCTGCCAAATTATCAGAATTTTAAAAATAATCAATTATTTTAATAATATCTATCCCTGAAAATATCCTGAAATAAATTATTCAAATCCAATTTTTCATTACTAAAAATTAAAATTTAAAGCAATAATTAGTACCTATGTATTAAAATGATCCTATTGCAATCTTCTTTGGTCTTATTATTGAAGCGGTCATTATACACTACTCACATTTTATTTTACTTATGAAAAACCACATCGTTATACTTGGAGGAGGTTTTGCCGGAATTAATTTGATAAAAAATATTGCTGATAATAAGAATTTCACAATAACTTTGGTTGACAGAAATAATTACCACTTTTTTCCTCCTCTTATTTACCAGGTTGCTACAGCCTTTATAGAGCCTTCACACATCAGCTATCCTTTCAGAAAGCTTTTTGCAGACTATGAAAATTTTAATTTTCACATGGGAAGTCTTAAAAAAATTAATTCTGAAACAAAAACTATTGAGACCGACAATGGCATTATATCTTATGATTATCTGGTAATCTGTATGGGAACCGAGACCAATTTTTTTGGTATGGAAAATGTAAAAAAATGCGCTCTTCCGATGAAAACTATCCATGAAGCGTTATATCTTAGAAATCATATTTTGCTAACCTTAGAAGAGGCATCCAGAAACAAAGATCCAGAAAAAGCAGAACGTCTGCAGAATATTGTAATTGCAGGAGGCGGACCAACAGGTGTGGAACTTGCCGGAATGATCGCAGAGATGGGATCTTATATTGCCGAAAAAGAATATCCGGAGATTCCGCTTAATCTTTCTCACCTTTACCTTGTGGATGCGCTCCCTACTCTATTATCTCCTATGAGTGATGAGGCACAAAAATCAGCTTATGAAAATCTACAAAGACTTGGTGTAAACATCCTTCTGAATGTCTCGGTGAAAGACTATATTGACGGAAATGTCATCTTATCTGACGGAAAGAAAATCCAGACAGAAAGCCTGATCTGGACTTCAGGAGTTATAGGAAAAGAAGTTCCGGGGATTCCTGAAGATGCTTTAGGAAAAGGAAGAAGAATCCTGGTTGATGAGTACAACCGTGTTGCCGGTTTTGAAAATATTTTTGCATTAGGCGATATTTGCCTGCAGCTTAATGATAAAGAATATCCAAAAGGTCATCCTCAAGTTGCACAGGTCGCTATTCAACAGGCGAAACTGGCTGCTAAAAATATTCAGAAACATAGAAAAAGAGAGGCTATGCAGCCATTTATCTACAAGAATAAAGGAAGTATGGCTATTATATCTAAATTTAAAGCCGTAGTAGATCTCCCGGCTTTTTCCTACACCGGATTTTTTGCCTGGCTTACCTGGCTTTTTATCCATATAATTCCGCTGACCGGTTTCAGAACTAAAATAAGACTGGCTACAGAATGGTTCAGATTGTTTATTACCAATAATCCTTCTATCAGAATGATCATGCAGCCCGGAAAGAACAGTAAATCATAAATTATCACTTAAAATAAATATATTATGCTTAAGAAATTAATCGCAGGACTGGGAGGAGCGATCGCCCTCAACATCCTGCATGAAGTCATCAGAAAGAATTTTGAAGACGTTCCGCACATTAATGAAATTGGAGAAGAAGCATTGCAAAAAGCTGCTGAAGCCAATGATATACAATTATCTGATCCTGATACTATTTACGCAGCTACGTTAGCTGGTGACGTTATCAGCAATGCAGTTTATTATGCAGGAACGGCAACCAATCATGAAGTTCTCAGCGGTATTGCAGCAGGCGTTGGTGCTATAATGCTTCCCGAAAAATTAGGATTAGACGATACACCTGTAGCCGAAAACAACAAGAAAAAGCTAATGACCATAGGATATTACACATTTGGAGCAATAGTTACCAAATTGATATACAACAGAATAAAATAATTACAAGGCAAAGGAACTTTTAGGATTCCATTACCCAAATACTTACAGATTTGGGGTTTACCATGAAGGTTCCTTTGCCATTTTCATCACACTCAACAGTTTCGGATCTGTAACCTAAAAAATCAACAAATTTACTTTTGCCGAAACAGCTTCCAAGGGTAATTGCTTTTCGATCAACATTACCATTAGAAATAATAACCAGACAGGATAAAGAGATATCACTCCCCTTTCTAAGCCATGCGATACAGTTGGGATGATCAAAATAATTGATCTGGTTGCCCAGAGCAAATCTCTTTCTGGCTTCAAGTAATTTCGGAAGAATTTCAACTTTGTTTAATGTTATTCTCTGAATTGCGCCATCTTTAGCATCACAATATTCAGCTCCATAAAAATCTGCATAAAAAACACACGGATATGCCTTTTCCATAAGTAATATTATCGCATAAGCTAAAGGTTTAAACCATTCATTAACCGAAGATTCTAATCCCTGCAAAGGCTGTGTATCATGATTTTCAACAAATGATACAGAAATCCGGGCATGCTCTTCTAAAAAGCTGTTTTTTAAAATTGTTCGCAGGTCATATTTACTGTATTTTTTTGAAGCTTCATGAAAATTGTAATGAAGAGGCACATCAAACAATGAAATCTGATGATTAATCTTTTCCGAAAAAGCAGACATCATATCAGGCTTATCTTTCCAGTACTCACCTATTATAAAACAATCTTCATTAATTTCATTCTTAATAAAATCAATAAGTTGTATAAGGAAATCTGATGAAATATGCTTAAGCGCATCCAGCCTTATACCATCTGCTTTGGTAAGGTCCAAATACCATTTTAACCAGTTTTTTACTTGCTCTGCTACTTCAGGGTTTCGATATTCAACATCTGCACCCATGAGATAGTCATAGTTTCCGAACTGGTGACTTGCAGAATCATCCCATTCGGTGCCGGAATTATTGTGGATCTTAAAAATTCCTTTTTTTTCTTCTCCGTTTACTTTAATAATATCAATTCCGCTAAAACATTGATAATCCCATACAAAATCAGAATACATTCCGTTTCTGCCTGGAAAATTAAAATATGTCTTAGTTTCCGCCTGAAAAGGATTTCCTATTTTCTGAGTCCGGTTTTCAGCATCAACTTCATGCACAGTTACGCTTTCAGTTTTATCACCGCCCATTTTATGATTTAACACCACATCGGCATATACCTGAATGTTGCACTCGTGTGCTTTCTGAATAGCATTAAGATATTCCTGCTTAGTTCCGTATCTTGTTCTCACCGTTCCTTTCTGGAAAAATTCCCCCAAATCATAATGATCGTAAACATCATAACCCCTTCCCTCCGTACCAAGAAAACACTTTGTTGCAGGCGGCAGCCAAACAGCCGTTATTCCTAATTCATTCAGATATGATGCCTTTTCTGCAAATTCATTCCAGAGATCGCCCTCATGATACCAGTGAAAAAACTGAAAAATAACTCCGTTAATCATGGTTACAGATTTTTAGCCATTTACAATAATTCCGCCGTTCGGATGCAAAACCTGACCTGTCATTTGTACGGATCCGTCACTAACCAGAAATAAGTAGCTGTGAGCAATTTCTTCTGTAGAAGCATTTCTCTGCAAAGGCGGTTGGCTTTGATCTTCTTCCTCTTCTCCGAAAGTTTTTTTTGTAAGCGGTGTTGCTACCGGACCGGGAGCTACAGCATTTACTCTTATTCCCAATGGTTTTGCCTGTAAAGCAAGTGAACGGGTAAATGAAACTATTGCTCCTTTTGTCGCAGAATAATCCAGTAATTCTGCGTGTCCCTGATACGCTACGGCTGATGTTGTATTGATAATACATCCGCCCTCCTTCAAGTGTGGAAAAACAGCTTTTGTAAGCAATATCATCCCGATAATATTTGAATTGAAAGTTTTGCGGATGTCGTCTTCTTTTAGATTGACAATATTATCTGAAGGAATCTGTGTTCCTGCATTATTAATCAAAATATCAATCTGTCCCCATTCATCCATTATTTTCTGCACAGATTGCTCGCAGAAACTGCTGTCACCGACGTCTCCCTTCATCATCATGCATTTGTTACCGGATGCAACAATTTCTTCCTCAGTAGATTTTGCTTCATCATCTCCATCATAGTACATAATGGCAACATTGGCTCCATGTTCTGCAAAAAGAAGAGCAATGGCTTTTCCTATTCCGCTGTTGCCACCGGTAATAAGTGCAGTTTTATCTTTTAAAGTTAAATTTTCCATAGTATTATCATATTGTTGTGAAAGATGTTTTTCCAATTGTATTTTAAAGCATCCTAAAATATATTCTGCATAACAAATCTGCGCATTCTGAGACTGTGTACGCGGATGCAGGTCTAATCTTTTGTTGTAAACAATTTTGCCTTTATGACTAAAACTAAAGTAGGCAAAAAGTTTAAAATCTGATTCTTCTACAGGAGTAGCATAACCTGTTACTGATATTCCCCAGTCGGTCTGGAAAGATTTTGCAACATTCAATGCCATTACTTCAGAGATATTTTCTGATACACAATCGCATTTCTCGCCTTCTTTCCTGCTGATCTGTAGAAATTTTACTTTTTCATCAAGGGTATAAGTGGTAATTCCGCCCCAATAAAATTTTGAGGCATCTTTCATCTGAGAAAGGCAAAACTGAAGATAACCAGAGGTAACACTTTCTGCAACAGCTACAGTTTCATCAATATCTGCTAACAACTGTCCGATTTCGGAAAGAAGATTTTTTTCAAGTTCCATAAAATATAAGAATTAAGCAGGAAATATATTCCTTAGATTGAATCACTTCTCAATTGAAAACGGCATATCCATTTATAAGGCTGTCCAGAATAAACTTCCATATTAATAGTTCGTACAATGATTGTGATTAAGTTGATTTTAATCGAAATTACATAATTTAGATTTATTCTCTTTATGCTTACAATCACAGCGGTTTAATTTTTCTTTTAAAAGATTCTCACATAAATTATTATGACTGAAATCATAAACCACAGACTATCAAATAATTATTGTTTTCACTAAGATAATGTGGTCTTATAATTGTATTAGGCTTTACAGATTTTATTATTTCACACCAAACAATCCAATTACAAATGTCTTTAAATGAAAACTCAGAAATACGCGGTGGACAAGGTCAGGTCTTAGATCCGGAAACTTATCGGGACGCCATTGGAACTATGGAACAGTCCGGAAAAAGAAAATGGGTTTTTCCTAAAAAACCTAAAGGTAAATACACCAATTACAGAACCATTGTTGCCTATATTCTTCTTGCCATCTATTTAATTATTCCATTTATCAGAATCGGCGGAAATCCTTTTCTGATGCTGAACGTGATAGATCGTGAATTCTTTATCTTAGGACAGCCGTTTTATCCCCAGGATTTTTTCCTTCTTACTTTGGGAGCTATTGTCGGATTAGTTTGTATTATTTTATTTACCATCGCTTTCGGAAGAATATTCTGCGGATGGATTTGTCCGCAGACCATCTTTCTGGAAAGTGTTTTCAGAAAAATTGAATTTGCTATTGAAGGAGACAGAAACAGACAAATGAAACTCGACCGGCAGGAATGGAACAGTGAGAAAATCTGGAAAAGATCACTAAAATGGACCATCTTTTTTATTCTGTCTTTAATCTTTACGCATTTTATGATGATGACGATTGTTGGATACGAAAAAGTATTTCAGACTATTGCAGAAGGACCTTTGGCACATCCTACCAATTTTATTGTTATCATGCTTTTCACCCTGGCTTTTTATTTTGTTTTTGCGTGGTTCAGAGAGCAGGTATGTACATTGGTATGTCCTTACGGAAGATTGCAGGGAGTTTTGATAGATAAAGAAACCATCAATGTATTTTATGATTATAAAAGAGGTGAAAACAGAGCAAAATGGAGAAAAGGCGAAGATCGTGAAGCTGCCGGAAAAGGAGACTGTATAGATTGTTTTCAGTGTGTAGTAGTATGTCCTACAGGTATTGATATACGTGACGGACAACAGCTTGAATGTGTAAACTGTACCGCCTGTATAGATGCCTGTGATGAGGTAATGGTAAAAGTGGGTCTGCCTAAAGGTCTTATCAGATATGCTTCAGAAAAAGAAATTGAAACCAGAAAACCAACCAGATTTACCGGAAGAATGAAGATTTTTGTTGTTCTGCTGGTTGGATTACAGCTTCTATTAGGCTTTTTGCTTTACAGCAGAGGAGACCTTGAAGCCAAATTCATAAAGCCTGCAGGAAGTACCTTTTTTGTAAGAGATGGCATGATTACTAACTCATACAATTATACTTTTCTGAATAAATCGAATGACAAGAAAATTCTGACAGTCAAAGTTATTTCGCCGGAACATGGCAGAATCAGCTTCACGCAATCAGAAAAAATTACAGTAGAAAGAGACAAAATAGCCAAAGGGACAATTACAATCTCATTCCCTGAGAATGAGATGAAATTATCCAAACAAAATATAGAAATTGGTGTTTACGACCTTAAAGGAAATCTGGTAGATTCTTATGAAACGTATTTTGAAGGTCCGTTTAGGCTGCAATTTAAATGAAAATGAAGCTGTGTTTTTTTATCAAAAATCAACAAGACCGTTGCTCAGACATTTCCATTGTATCTTTGAAAAACCAAGCATTCCTCCGATAGCGACCAAAAGGTTTCTTAAACTGTTAAAAAAACCGGAATTGAAATTAGGCGATTCATTTCTGCCATAAATACCGGCTTTTATAAAGGTTGTATGTTTTGAAACAACAAAAGTAGAAGTTGCCGCATTAGAATAAAAATGGGCAACTTTTCTGCTTCCTGATTTTGCAGGATCATGACAGGGTCTGCATTGCATTAATACAAAATCTTCAGATTCTTTATCCAACATTACGATCTGAACCCAATCGAATGATCTGCCTTCACTTCCGCCAGGTCCGGGAATATCAATTCTGATGTAATCTCCAATTTCGGGAATCCGTTCTGTACTGATTCCCGCAGAATCGAAAAGTTTAAAATCTGTAGTGCTTTCCGGACAATATTTCCGCCAGTTATTAATTGCAAAAAAACGTTGTTTCAGAATATTAAACTGAAAATCAATATCTTCATGTTTTTCAATATTTTTTACACTTTCAGTATCATGGTAGCTTCCCTTATAATGTTTGGGAACTCCGGGGATGTTCTTAGGTTTCATGGTTTTATTATAAATAATTCAGTAATATATTTAATTATTTAAAAGAATTCAGATATGCTCAATACTTACTTATCATCCAGCATTATTCTCTGCAAATCCTGGGTAGAGGGCGCAGTAAGAAGTCTTCCGTTTACAGAGAATCTGGAGCCGTGACAAGGGCAGTCCCAGCTTATTTCTGCGGAATTCCACCGTACTTCACAGCGGGTATGAGGACAGGTACTTTTGAGTACATGAATCTTGTCAGAAGATTCTTTGTAAACGGCATAAGATTCACCTTCATACTTCACTACTTTAGCTTCACCATCTTTTATTTCCGCAAGACTGTCGATTTTTGTCATAAAGAGCTTATCTTTAATAAAATCAAATGCTGATGTTGCATTTTCTTTTACAAAATCACTAAAGCCTGAAACAGGTCTCACTCTTCCCGGACCAAAAAGCTTTTCATATTTATTTTCTTTTCTGATAATTAAATCACCAATAACCTGCGAACTGATGGTTCCGAAAATCATTCCGTTACCCATAAAACCTGTTGCCGTAAAAACATTTCCGATGCTTCCGGGCAGTTTTCCTATGAAAGGCAAGCCGTCTACCGATTCGTAATACTGACTTGACCAACTGTATGCCGCTGCTCCTACATCAAAATATTTTCTAACATAGTTTTCCAGGTTTGAAAAACAGACTCCCGTATCCTCATGCCCTGTTTTGTGATCCTCACCACCTGCAATGAGAAGTTTTTGTCCATTGATAATATGGGTTCGGTAATAATGATAAGGATCTTCCAGATCATAAATCAGATCGTCAGAATACTTATTATCTTTAATTTCGAAAGCTATTGCATAACTTCTGTAAGGAGCCGTCATCATATTAAGAATATTGACTCCGGGTGGCGTATGAGTGGCGTAAACAAGATTCTCTGTCTTAAATTCGCCTTGAGAAGTTTTCACAGTAATAGTGGAATCTTCTTCAAGATGGCTTATACAGATACAATCTTCTAATATAGTACCGCCTGAAGAAATAAACGCTTCTGCTAGTTTTTTGATATATTTCACCGGATGAAACTGAGCCTGATTAGGAACCATAGCAACACTTATAAACGGAACAGGAAACGAAATTCCCTTACAAAATTCCATATTTACGCCTACTTTTTTTGAGCCTTCTACCATTTTCTCCAGCTTTTTATTCTGTGCATCATCCAGAGCAAAAACATATCCCGATTTTGTCTCAAAATCACAATCAATCTCATGTGCCGCAATATTATTCTGAATAATTGCAATAGCATCCTTCCCAACCTCGGCCAGCAACTTAGCCTGATCTTCACCGTATTTGCTGATTGCTTCATCAAAAGTAGTATCAAAAAAAGTATTGAGATGAGCGGTTGTTCCGCCTGTTGTACCAAATCCGATATTTGAAGCTTCTATAAGAAGGCATTTTTTCCCTAGCTTCTGAAGATGCAGTGCAGTCGAAATCCCTGTAATTCCGCCACCTGCAATAATAACGTCAAATTTAATATGATCTGAATTTACTTTCACAGAAGAAAATCTTTTTATTTCTTCCTGCCAAGCACTTTTTCTTGCTCCGTCTCTAAACATTTTGTCTGATTTTATTTATTGTAAAAAAACTGTTATTTCTCATCTGCAGGCTTCTGCATTTCGCTCATGCGGTGAGCTGCCATACTGTCTGGAGAGATGTTAGACATCGCCACAGTAAGCTTATTTTTCATTCCTGAAATAATTTTATCATCGCCATTCATTAAAGCTTTGAACCCATCTTCTGCCACTTCTTCTGGTGAAGAAAGATTATCTCTGTCTTCGAGAATTTTGCTTCGGTTCATATCCGCTTTATTAAAGAAATCTGTATCTGTAGGTCCCGGTAAAAGAGCTGTCACAGAAATTCCTGTATATTTAAGCTCTTCGCGGATAGCTTCAGACCATGAAAGAATAAACGCTTTTGTCCCGTGATATACTGAGTGCCATGGTCCGGGAGCCTTGCTGGCAATAGATGCAAGATTCAGTATTTTACCAGATTTTTGCGGAAGGCGGTCTTTTAGAAATGATTTGGTAAGAATAATAACTGATGAAATATTGAGATTTACGATATCTGTTTCCCTATTGATGTCTGTATCCTGAAACTTTCCGTAAGCTCCCTGACCGGCATCATTAACTAATATTTCCGGACTCACATTTAATTTCTTCAGATCTTCGTAAATAGAACCTGCCTCATCACTGTTGAATAGATCTTTGACCAATGGAATTACTTCAACCCCTAACTTTTTGAATTCGTTAGCTTTATCTTCCAGAATTTCTTTTTTCCTTCCAATAATGATCAGGTTAAAGCCTTCTTTGGCAAATAACTTTGCAAGTTCGTATCCTATACCACTTGTAGCTCCGGTAATCAGAGCATATTTTTTTTGTTGATTCATAAATTCATAGTATTAAAAAATAAAGCCATACGAAATCATTGACCGTATGGCTGAATAAAGTGGGACTTAATCTTCTTGTTCTGCCTCAAAGTTGATATACGTTTCTGCAATTTCAGTAAGATCATAGTCTGTATCTTCTTCTTCCTGAAGCGTTTTTTCCAGGAGATCTGCTGCTTTATCGTGACCCATCGTAATGGCAAGCTGTACAAGACCGCCATAAGTAGCAATTTCGTAATGCTCAACTTTCTGTGCAGCTATAATAAGAGCTGCATCTCTTGTCATACTTCCTTCCTGAGTTGATTTGATTACTTCCTCACCTTCTTTAATGATCCCTTCGATAGCATCACATTTTTTCTTCTCTGGTTTTTCATCAATAGATTTGAAAACTTTTTCCAATCGACTGATGTGTTTTTTAGTCTGAAGCTGATGATCCTCAAATGCATCTTTCAGTTCTTCTGTTGTTGCAGCTTCCTGCATTTTTCCCAATGCAGAAACTATTGCTTCCTCTGCATAATAAATGTCTTTTAAAGCGTCTACAAAGAATTTATGCAATGGTGCGTTTTTCATTTGATCTTTTTCTACTGTTGCATTATCTACTTTCATTGTAGAAGAATCTTTTTCTGCTGTTTTGCTTTGTATATCTGGTGTATCAGTGGTCTGAGCAGCTGTACTGTTTGTTTTAGTTGCCATATTATTATAAATTTTAAGATTAATTAATGAAAGACTGCCCTTTCTTATAAAAAAGGCAGTCTGGGTTATAAATTATGAATCTCTTCTTCCTCCAAAACCAGATCTTCCTGATCCTGAATTTGAACTTCTGCCTCCACCATGAGAAGCCTGACCTCCCATACGTGCGATTCTAGTACGTTCAGATTTGCTCATCGATGCAAATCCCTGTCTTCCTGAACCTGAATTGGAACCTCTTCCAGAGTTACCTGAATTTCCAGATCTTCCTGAATTGGAACCTCTTCCAGAATTACCAGAGTTGCCACTATTTGATCTGCCTCTTCCTGATCCTGATCCAGAACCTGAGTTTCCTCCTCTAGAACTGCTTCCCGAGTTACTGCTGTTAGATCTTCCAGAACCTGAATTTGAACCTCTTCCTCCACCGTGAGAAGCTTCGCCTCCCATACGTGCGATTCTGGTACGTTCAGATTTGCTCATAGATGCAAATCCCTGTCTTCCTGAACCTGAATTGGAACCTCTACCTGAATTCCCTGAATTTCCAGATCTTCCTGAATTGGAACCCCTTCCTGAATTTGAACCTCGTCCTGAGTTGCCGGAGCTGCCGCTATTTGATCTTCCTCTTCCAGATCCTGATCCAGAACCTGAATTTCCGCCTCTGGAGCCTCTTCCACCTGAAGTAAATCTGCCCTGACTGTCTCTGTTTGGATTTCTGTTTCCTGAACGTCCAGATCTTCCACGACTTCCACCATTATCATCATCGTCGTCATCATAGTCATCGTCGTCATAATCATCGTCGTCATAGTCTTCGTCATCATCATAATCATCGTCGTCATCATAATTATCGTAATCTTCATAATCGTCGTCCTCATTGTCATCATCATAATAATCCTCATAATCTGAGAAATCATCATCATAATCTTCATCTTCCGATGCATCGGTAAAACCGTGATCATAACCTAATTGATAAACTTCTTCCAGTGTTGATCTGTCATTTTGCGAAGATCGGTTACCTGAATTTCTTCTGTTTGAATTTCTGTTGTTCATAACTGAATTTTTTAAATATTAAATATTGAGTGATTTCAAAAACCCTTGACTAGTATTCGGATTTCTGTTTTTTTTAAGCATTAGTTGACAGCCTTGAACGTATTCTCGTTCAGGATGATCAATGATATAATGAAAGCATACGATGAAAGATTATTGACGTTCAATCAAAAATCTTTAAAATATACCGTGAAAATTATGGTAATTACCCTGTTGAATTTTGGGTAGAAAATTGGGACTTCTCTAATAGGTCTGCAATTTTTTGTAATAAAAATGCAGAAAGCAAATATGCTGTAGCATTACTTGTTTTCATAATATATCTGGTTTGGTATACCAAATTTACGAGAATATACTTACCATTATTTATGATCAAAGTCATATATTAAAGTTTTTTGATAATTTTAACGTTTTTAGCTTTTATTAACTTAATACTATAGTAAAATACTGATTTTCAACATAAAAACAATAACCTATTTCTAAAAATTATTAATTTTTGAAACAAATAATGTGTATTAGTCTGATCATAAAAAAAGAAATTCTGAAGATTCATAAATATGACTTTCTCTTACAAAAAATTTAAGCTGTAGTAAAGATTAATTTACACAAAAGAGATTAAAAGTTTATAGATTCTAGAATAACTTCCGCAATACGTGTTAAGCATTTTCAAATAAAATAATCCGTCCTGTATCGTTTTACAAGACGGATTATTTCGAGTATAAACCTCAATTAATGTAATTGTAATAATTTAAATCTTTCTTTAGATTCTCATTAAAATTAGAATATAAAAAAATTAATGAAAATTATAGCATAATCTGTACACTTCTGTAAAATAAAGCTCACTATCCGAAACCTGATTTTTATTCATTAAAATTTCGTCAGACACAGGAAATGAATAGACCTGTATTTTATTGACAGGTTTTGGCGACCGTGTGCACTTACAGTATTTTTTATCGTTTATTTTATGGTTTGATAAGCTCAATGTTTTTACTACTGTGTCTTCAAGCAGCAGAGTCTTTTCGAAAGTCTCCTTATTTAATGTAAACCACGGTTCCCCATGATAGAAAAAATGATCAGTAACTTCAGGATCATTAACCTGGCTAAAATCAGCAGGTGCCGATGAATGATAGCCTCCGCACTGCAGGCAGAATGCTACCTTAATGTTGATTTGTTCCATAAATAATATTTGCTTGGCTGTTATATTACAGAATGTATGCCATACAAATGCTTTTAGTAAAAACAAATGCCTGTTACGGTAAACATAAATCAGTTATAAGCTTATCTGCAGGTAAATAAAATCTGATAACCACCAGATTGCGTAATTTCTTCTGTAAAAGATATTCCTTTATTATTTTTAGAATAATGCAGAAGCTTTATCTGATCTGTAAGACTTTTTTCTCCCTGAAAAATATATTCTGAATCCGACAGTTGTTTTCTAAGGTCCCTCATATCTGTCTTTTTTCCGGAAACTGCACTCACTATATTTTTACACGTTTTATCTTTTACAGCAATTACTGTCAGAACAACGAGCTTTTCTGTATCTTTAGAACTGTTGCTGTAAACTCTGTACTTTGTCTCTTCAGGATCGTATTCTCTGGTGTACTGATGATTCCTCATCAATTCATCAAGCAACAGAAATTCATTTTCTGCGGCATCCTCCAGAATTTTTATACTAAGCTGTTGGCAGAAGCAAAAATTTACACACAAAAACGAAAGAACGAGAATATAGGCTTTAATCATTATACCGGTTTATAATGTTGTCCGCTTCACCATTACAAAAAAGAACACAACATATTTTTTGTAAAACTATCAATATAACCGTTGTTTAAATTATGACCCAAAGCATATCTCATCAGTAGTGGTAAATTTCTTATGATCGCTGTCATAAGATCTATAGAAGATATTGATTACATTTGGAATACCAAATCCTCTATATTGTATCGCTGTGACTGTAAAACATTCATCATCAATATCATGCGATTAAATATCAGAAATAAAAACAATAAATATTTACCTATGAAAAAGTTATTATCAGTAATGATCATTATTTCCTTCGCTGCTTCATGTACAAAATCTGAAACTCAGTATATTGATAAGGAAAACAAAAAACAATCGGTTAACAATCCTCAAAGTGATAGCATTCGTACCTTACAGGAAGTTTCTGATACTGCACAAATCAATCAAGATCGAAGTCACAAAAATTAAAACTATTTTGTTTTTTCAGTTTAATTACAGCTTTTAATTTTGCGTGTAAATTATTCTGAAATTATCTGTAATTCTGTAATATACACAAAGGCACTTCGACTACGCTCAATATAAACTTTAACTTATCAAAGTAATACCATTTTTGTCTTTTTTCAATAAACGAAGTGCCTTTGTTTAGCTTAACGACTTTCAATAAGTAAAAAAATCTTCTGTTTTTCTTTGAGATAAATTAATAATGATTCTATAAATCAATTATTAAAATTTATTTCTTATCCCGAACTGGGGTTTTATATTAATACAGATCCAAATATCAGGAATAAAAACTGTATTTTATCCTGATTATCAGATTATTATATAACTAACAAATCACAACAATCTTATGAAGAGAAATCTTAATCTTACGCTTAAAATATGGCGGCAGAAAAATTCCAAAACAAAAGGAAAATTTCAGATATATCAAGTCTCTGATATTTCAACGGATGCTTCTTTTCTTGAGATGCTTGACATTTTAAATGAACAACTGATTACCAGAAATGAAGAGCCGATAGCTTTTGATCACGATTGCAGAGAAGGCATTTGTGGGACATGCTCATTGTATATCAACGGAAGAGCACACGGACCTGATACAGGGATTACCACCTGTCAATTGCACATGAGAATGTTTAAAGATGGTGAAACTATCGTAATTGAACCTTGGAGAAGTGCGGCATTCCCTATCATTAAAGATCTTATCACAGACAGAAGTTCGTTTGACAGAATTATGGCTGCAGGAGGATTTATATCTGTAAATACTTCTGGAAATACTTTAGATGCCAATGCAATTGCTGTTCCTAAAGAAGATGCAGACAAAGCCATGGATGCTGCCGCATGCATCAGTTGCGGAGCCTGTGTTGCCTGCTGTCCGAATGGTGCTGCAATGCTTTTTGTAGGTGCAAAAGTTTCTCATTTTGCTCTCCTTCCACAAGGCAGAACCGAAGCTAAAAGACGGGTTTTGAATATGGTAAAAGCTATGGATGATGAAGGTTTCGGAAACTGTTCTGTAATCGGAGCCTGCGAAGTTGAATGCCCAAAACATATTTCGCTTGATAATATTGCAAGACTCAACAGAGAATATATGAATGCGTGGATGAGCAAAGAGCCATAAATCAATCAGGTGTTTTTATATTAAACCATGAAATTAGATTTTGGTTTTGCTGGAGATCATTCTAAGTTTTATTTAAAAAAATACCCCTTCGGAAAGAGGTAAGTTTTCGTTTCATTAAAATCAGTATAATGGCAACTGTGCTTTTTCATAAACAAGACCTTGTTCCTGAATCTCACGCCAGAATTCTTGAGGGATTTCTTTTTTCCATGCACTGATATTATCGGAAACCTGATCGGGTTTGCTTGCACCGGGAATGATAGAAACGAATTCATCGGCTGCGAGCACAAACTGTAGAGCTGCATCTACAATATCAATATTATATTTAGAAGCTATTGCTGCTATTTTGTCTCTTTTTTCGGTCATCCCTTTAGGAATAACCTCTTTATAATTATAACGGTTTCTGCCATTGATGAATCCTGAATTGTATCCTGCTCCCGAAACAAGTTTGATCCCAGCCTTTTTTACTACCGGAAGTAATCTGTCAACAGCGTCCTCATGTTCCAGAATAGAGTATTGAGTTGCTGAAAGGCAGATATCGGGATCCGCAAATTCCAGACAATCTAAAATCGGTTCTATTTTATTAACGCCCATTCCCCAAGCTTTTATTATCCCTTCATCGCGCAATTCAGATAAGACTTTGAAAGCTCCTTTTTTTGCCTGATCCATAAAGTACGGATACCTATCACCTACCTGATCCTCGGACAGATCGTGAATATAAACAATATCAATATAGCCAAGACCTGTTCTCTGTAAACTGTCAGCTATGGATCTTTTAATTGCGTCTGCTGTATAATTGTGCTCAAAATCAAAATTAAGCGGATCCTGCCACATGGTTTCAGGAACTTCAGAAGAAGGCACTTCTGTGAAAAGCCTTCCTACTTTTGTTGAAAAAACAAAATCTTCCCTGTTTTTTTCCTTTAAAAAATCACCAAACCTTCTCTCACTCTTAGTAAGACCGTACCATGGGGAGGTATCATAATATCTTATTCCTTCATCCCAGGCTTTTTCCAAAATTTCGTGTGACTGCTCGTCTGTTAATTTTTCAAAAGCCGTTCCGATCGCAACGCCTCCCAAACCCAATTCATGTTCTTTTTTTAAAATACTGTTACTCATATTATATTTTTTGTGATGATGAAACAGTACAAACTTCATGCAGAGTTTTTAAACTGATGTTTTACTTCAGATAATAAAAAATCGCCAGCGTAAAGACCGGCGATTTGTAATATGTGTTCAGTTTCAGATCAATTATCCTAAAAAATCCTGCAGAGAAACTGTTTTCTGCTCTCCTGCTTCAAGATTTTTAAAAGTAACTGTTTTGTTTTTTATCTCTTCTTCACCCAAAAACACCAGATTTTTGATACCCTTTTTTTCAGCATACGTAAACTGCTTTACTATTTTTGCATTTTCAGGATAAAGTTCAGCAGAAATACCCTTCTCTCTCAGCTGTATGATGAGCTTTAGTGCTTCCAAAGTTTCTTCGCCTCCAAAATTTGCAAAGAGATATTCTACATTTGATGCTGCTTCTTCAGGAAAAAGATTCAGCTCTTCCATCACCAGATAAATACGGTCCAGACCAAAAGAAATCCCGATTCCCGGAACGTTTTTCACTCCGAAAACTTCCGTAAGATTATCATATCTTCCACCACCTCCAATAGAACCCATCTGCGCTTCATCTGCTTTCACCTCGAAAATTGCCCCGGTGTAATAATCTAAACCTCGGGCTAAAGTAATATCAAAAACAAGATTCTGAATATCAACACCAAGATTTAATGATTGAGTAATGACAAATTCCAATTCTTCAACACCTTTTAAGCCGATTTCGTTTCCTGCAAATTTTTCTTTTAATTGAAGAAGATTCTCCAGAGCATCATCAGATTGAGTAAATAAGAAATCCAGTTTATCAATAGATTCCTGAGAAATTCCTCTTTCTAAAAGCTCCTTCACTACTCCATCTTTCCCTATTTTATCCAACTTGTCTAATGCAACCGTAAAATCAATTAATTTATCTGTAATTCCGGCAAACTCCGCTAATCCGGAAAGAATTTTTCTGTTGTTGATGTGAATCGTTACGGAAACTTTAAGCTCTGCAAAAGATTTTAAATATAATTGCACCAATTCTACTTCCTGCCAAAGACTTTCACTTCCCACCACATCGGCATCACACTGATAAAATTCTCTGAATCTTCCTTTTTGCGGGCGGTCTGCTCTCCAAACGGGCTGGATTTGATAGCGCTTGTACGGAAAAGTAAGTTTCCCATGATTCATCGCTACAAATCTCGCAAAAGGTACGGTTAAATCGTAACGAAGGGCTTTATCCGTAAGATTTTCTGAACTAAAAGGCTTGTCTAAAGCTTTCTGAAAATCATTCAGCATCTGCATTTTTTTATCTTCTTTGGCTTCATTTATACTGGAATTCAAAATTTTAAAAATCAAGCGGTCTCCTTCCTCTCCGTATTTTCCTGTTAAAGTTGAAAGATTTTCAAAGCTTGGGGTTTCCAAAGGCTGAAAACCAAACAATTCAAAATTTTTCTGTAAAATATTGATAATATATTTTCTTCTGGATACTTCCAAAGATGTAAAATCTCTTGTTCCTTTTGCTAAGCTCGGCTTCATTGTATGAATGATAATTGATGTTTTATAAATGATATAGACTGCAAAAATAAGGATTTGAAAAGACTTTTAAATTAATAAAAAGCCAGAGATTATAATTTCTCCGGCATCCTGTAATCACTTATGCTTTTTTGAATCATATTATACACTTTCTAATATTTCAAGAATTTCTTCGCCATAATTTTCGATTTTATGTTTACCAAATCCTTTTATTTCCAATAATTCCTGTTTTTTGGCAGGCTTAAATTTAGCCACAGATATCAGTTCTTTATTGGTCGCAATAAAGTAGGACGGAAGATTTTGTTCTTTGGCTTTTTCGGAACGCCATAGTTTCAGGGCTTCCAGAATTTCAATTTCATCACTGGTCAGCATTTCATCATCCGCAGAATATTTCATTGCTTTAGAATCTTTCACCGTGTTTTTACTGATCTCTGTCTTATATTCGTTGAAATACAAAACCACTGACCAAAAGTTTTCTTCGTGTACGAAAGCGGTTTCCACTTTTATAATCTCGTGATTGTTCAGAAAATTATCAATCATCTTCTGATCCTGCAACAGAAATTCATCAGCAATTCTGATTTTTAAAACTTTTACATTCATCTCGGTCATTTTAAAGTTGAGGAATTATTTGCTGCCTAAAAGCAGAAGTTCATCCACTCTTATCTCAGTAATATATCTTTTCACACCATCTTTATCTTCGTATGATCTGTACGTCAGTTTCCCTTCAATAGCGATTTCTTTTCCTTTGGTAACATATTTCTGAAAAATCTCCGCAGTCTTTCCGAAAGCAACCAGATTATGCCATTGCGTTTCTTCTACTTTTTCACCCTTTGCATTTGTATAATGGTCGTTTGTAGCAAGGGAAACTGAAATTTTCATTCCTCCGTTTTCGAAGTTTACCTTTTCAACTTCTTTTCCTGTGAACCCGATTAAGGTTACTTTGTTTCTTAGTGACATAACTTTATTTTTTTTAGATTAACAATTCAGATAAGAGACGTTCACTTGTTTTCTCAAATCTCTGTTGCAAAGATTCATCAGCCTGGGAAATTTATTCGGTAGAAAACTATTTAAATTCGTTTGTAGTCGTTTGAAAATGGATATTTTTTTGAATATTAGATGAATAAAAATAAATTAGTAATTGTTTATAATTATTGGTAATTGCGTAAATTTGGATGTTATCTGTAATGCCATAAAAGCATTACGTACAAATAATTAAAAATAAAAATATGCTCAATATTAAATACAAGTTTTTATTATTTATACTTCTTCTACTTTTTACAAATAAAATTTATTCACAAGAAAAAATTCAATACAAAATCGACTCTTTGATGGAGTGGTCGAGTAAAAATGAGATGTTTAATGGTAATATTCTTGTGGCTAAAAATGACAAAATAATTTATAATTCTTCTTTTGGGTTTGTTGATGCTAGTAAAAATATCAAATTAACACCTAATTATAAATTTAATATTGGATCAATAACCAAAGAATTTAGTGCGGTTGCTTTACAACAGTTAAAGCAAAAAGGAAAACTGAATTTAAACAATAAAGTTTCCAAGTTCTTTCCAGAATTACCAAAATGGTCAAGTCAAGTTACCATAAAAGATTTATTACAGTATACAAGTGGACTTCCAAACGTAAATTGGAAAAAAATTAAGAGTAATCCAGATGTTTTTGCAGATTTAAAATTAATTGACACACTTGATTTTGTCCCTGGAACAAAATATGATTACAATATGAACAATGTATTTTTAAGACAGTTTATTGTCGAAAAAATTACAGGAATGTCATATAAACAATATGTGAAAAAATATATTTTCAAACCGAGCAAAATGAAATCTGCAGAAATCACCCCAATCGTTGATGTAAATTTTATTGCAAAAGGATTTAATAATAAACTTGTTGAAGATAATCCCGATTTCTTAATTGGAGGAACTTTTATTACAACAACAGAACTGCTAAAATTTTTAAAATCTCTACATTCGAAAAAGCTAATAAATAAAAATTCTTTGTTTGAATTAGGTCAACGATTTAAGCAAGAAGATACGCAATCTGCTTTAGGTGAAGCAAAATTTGTTAATAAAGAAATGATTGAACATTCTCACGATGGAAGAGCAGGAAATTACGAAGCAATTTTAATTTCGGATTTAGAAAAGAACTTCGATATAATACTTTTGAGCAATAATTATAAAGGCAAAATTTTTGAAATTTCGGATGCAATTAAAAAAATCTTACAAAAAAATTGACAGAAATTGGCACTACAGATAACATAGCATTGGCAAAATGCGGGGTTGAATTTATAGTTGAACTTTTGTGCATTTTTTTGTCGCCGCTATTTTTCCATTTCGTAGTTTTTTAGTTAGTTTACTTCATGGAAAAAATATCGGCTAAGATTGGTCGAAATTGAACTTTTCGTCCAATTTAGCCCGCACTTCGCCAATACTTTTTCCGTTATGCACTATTTTAAGACCGACATAAACCGAAATGAAGAAATCAATTTTAATAATCAAAGGACACAGCAAAACAGACATTTAATTATTGAATGACCGAAAAATCATTCAATTATATATTGACTTTTTTTGTAGCAATGCAGGAGGAGCATTTGACTTTAACAAAGAAATATTTATTTATGAAGAACCCGAATTAGATACACTCAACAATCTTGATTTTTTAAATGAAAATGATTATTTAGTTATATTGCTTATCGGACACGGTGCAAATAAAGATGGTGTACAAGTTTTCCAAATGCAGGAAAATTTATTTGTTCAACCGGGACAAATACAATTTCAATGCAAAAGACAATTACATATTCTTGAAACTTGCAGAAATATAATTGACTTTGAACTTGACATAAAAAGAATAAACAGACTTATACCAAAATATAAATATGGAGGTATTGTTAAAAGACCATTAACACGTGAGGAAGCAGTTTTAAAGTTTAATCAATCATTATTAAAATCAGAAGAAGGAGTATTGTATCTTTTCGCTGCAAGTATTGACGAAAGTGCGAGTGGCTATTTATTTCTGCAAATTATTATAGACATTTCAATTTACATTCACGAATATTTTAGAGAAGAAATTGTAGGTGCAACCTATATATTTGAACAAACAAAAAAACAAGTTGTAGAATTGACAAAAGGAAATCAAAATCCGACAAAAATTGGAGAAGTTGATTTCCCATTTGTAATAACAATAATTTAAAAAAAACAGTGCATAACATCGGTAACCGTTGCACAACCTTCATTTTTAAAAAATCATTAAAAGTATACAACCTCTTTTAAATGGCTTTAAAAGAGGTTCTGTATTTTCAGTAGGAAATTTTTTAGAATTTTGAGGCGCTTAATTCAAGGATATGAAGGACGTATTGCGAGATTCCGAAGAAGCACAAACTTTGCTTTTGGAAGGTTCAGTATCTGAGCTTTACTTTTTCACTTTTTGGGCAGTAAATTTCAGTAATTTCTTAAATATAAGAGTTTTAACGTATATTTGAGTTGTGCAACAAGCACAACGGTTTTGCGTAATGGCGGGTTTAGTGCAAAATTCAAGTTCAGTTTTCCAATTAAATTTTAGTGCTAAAATTGAAAGTTTCTGCTCCGAAACCCGCCAACCGTTAGCAAGCTTAAAAATCAACATTATGCACAAACGATTTTTTCAAAAACGTAAATCTGACGGAATTTCCAAAATTGACTATTGGAAAAAATGGGAGCTGTTTGAATTGTTTGACGAGTTGCATAAAGCAGAAAATTTTCTGATTGATATTTTAGATAAAAAAAATGATGACGAACTCATTAAATTCAAGAACGAATTTATTGAAGAGCTATATGAAATTGAAGGAGATAATGTTGCAGACTTCACAAGAATTTGGGAATGGTTCACACCAACAAAAGAATGGGAAATTTTGCTTGGTGATAAAGGACAAAAAATTGGGCGCAATGTTTTTCGTATTACTGACAAGTGGAAAAGAAACCAAGAGTTCTTATTAGGAACAAAAGTTTCACTTCATAATAAATTTGGTGTTGTAATAGATAAAAGTGATGGCAGAAATGAATATGGTTTAATTAGATGGGATACTGAAAAAGAAAATGACTTTGAGGATTGGCTAGGTTTGTTTGAATTTTTTTTGCAAGTAGGCGGAGAAATTATCAATCAAGACCACGAGTTTACATTTATAAATAATGATGGAACTAAAAAGAATAACAATCAGTAGCAAGTTTTACGTAGCGACTGAAGTACAAACTCAAGTGTAGTTTTTCAATTGAAATTTAGTAATAATATCAACATTATATTTCAACTTCATGTCTGAACAAAGCCGAAAACGGCTGTAGATAAAGCCATAAAAAAATGCCGTGACAAAAAAATTCACAATAATAAATATTATAATTCTGACTTTAATATTTTTTTCAAATATTATAACGTTTTATGGAATTAATTATCCAACAAAATTTAATTTTTTGTTCAATTTTAATAAATATGAATTTGAATACATAATCATTATTTTAGTTATAATTGCGATTTCTACAGCCCTCATTTCGACTTTAAACTTTAAAAATCTGAATTTTAAAAATAAATTTTTAGGAATTTTTGCTCTAGTTAATACAGTATTTTTAGCCTTTATAATATTTGAAGGTATTTCAGGATATAAAACGATGAAAAATGAGTATCTCAAATTAGAAAAAGAATACGTTAATAAAGCAAATCTGGATATTAAAAATGATCGAGTTACGTACAGATATGCAGGAGGTTTAACAATTTCGGAATGTAATCAAAATACTGAAAATAAAATTGACAGTATCAACAAAAGATATGGATTAATATTCGTAAATACAGGTTGTATTGTAATGGAACGTGAAATTAATGCTCAAGAAAAATATGCAGAAATTGTAAAACCGTATCTTGAAAAAAGAAATGGAAAAAATTGGGAACAGAAAATGGCAAAAGAAATTGAAATAATAAAAAGAAACTGCAAATAATAAGTGTTTACCCAAAAAACAGAATTACAACTCTTATAAACTTTATGGAAAACAAGTTAATCACCATTAAAAAATTAAAAACGGTAAATATTATGTTGATTTTCATCAGTACATAATAAACATGATTATTTCATTTATTCTTATTTTTCCTGCAATATATTTCTCATCAAAAAAACTAGTCTTTTCGTTAATTTGTTTTATAATTTTTTGGATATTCATTTGTATAATAATTGATGTAAATGATTACGTCGGGAAAAATGTACATAACAAAATTTTTTCAAAAAAAATTTTTGAAGATTTAAAGTTTAGAAATTTTCAAAAAGAGCAAATAGACAAATATGAAGGCTTAATAAAGACCGAAAACGGAAGAACAATAAGAATATTTTATAATTGGAATAAAGTAGCAGAGGGTTTTATGAGTTTCGGCGATATTGAAATTGACATTTTCTTTAGACCTCAAATATTCAACAATATTATAGACGACGTAAAAATTAACAAATTAAATAAAAAATATGATAAAACTTTTTGGTCAAAAACTAAAAGAACAATTTTTGCATTTGATCGATTAAAAATATTCATAAACTATTATCCTTGGACAAAAAGTACAAAAATAGAGAATGAGATTTCAAGAGGTCTAGAAATCTTACGGGAAAATAAACTTGAACCATTTGACATTAGAAATATAAAAGACAATGAACTTGCCAATTTAGAAAAAGATGGATATTTCCTACCTAATATGGAGTACATTTGGGAATACATTGAGAAATATGAAAAACTGCCTCCAATAAAATATTCTCAAAAGTAGATTAAAAAAAATTTATAACACTTTTAAACAGTTTATTTAAGTCACATTCCGACAATTTTAAAAAGTTCTCAATATATTAAAGTGAAAAATAAAACTATAGTTTTTGGAATTTTATTAATCCTAATTGGATTTTCAGTAACTTATTTTTTGGGATATAAAGACAGTGATCTTTTAAGGATGATAAGTTATTTTACTTTCTTTTTTGGTTGGCTTATAGTAATTTTTTCAATTTTTGGGAAATTTTACACTTTTAATAAATCAAAATTCTTTTCAAATAAATTTCTGTGGCTGAACCAAACGATAAAAAATACCGGAATAATAACATTAAGTGTCGTTGGAATTATCTTCTCAATTATTGTTACCGGACATTTCACTGAAAAAAGAATAAAAGAAATACTCTATACACAACCAAATGATGAAACGATTGCCGAAGTAATAGACCTTGAAAGCAGATATACAAGAGGAGGCTGGAAAATTTGGGCAATTTTCAGATATAAAACCTCCGAAAATGAAATTTATCAAAAGGGGATTTTTAATGATGGAAACCAATTCCAGAAAGGAGATCAATACAAAATTCTTTATTCGATAAAGTATCCTGAAATAATTGAATTAGAAAGTAAAGTTGAATAAATAACATATTAAGTTTCATGAAAAAATCTGAAAGTCTAATAATTTTAAATATTTTTCAATTATAAACATCAAAACTCCCTCCTGAAATTGGCATGCTGCGTTGCTGTAAAATAATCACAAAAAACCTGGTAAACTGCAGAATCTGTGTGACTTGCTCTTATTCCCAGCTGAAAATAAATTTCAAGAATCTGATGCGATAAGCTTTCCACTAAAGATGAAGAGTAATCATGAACTTCAGACTGTTTTTCAGAAATAACCAACTTAGAATTAGTAAGCAGAGATTCAATTTCATCTGCAAATTCAACAGCCTTTTTCATTGCTTCTTCTATTTTCTTATTGAATAAATCCAAATTTAGATGAGGTCTAATTTTAAGAGCTTCTTCTGCAAAGTGAGAAGCCATGCCAAGATAGTTGACCAATAAAGTCAGATCAGCAAAAATCCTGAACGGAATTCTATCTAGAACATCATCCGTAAAAAACTCATCGTACACAAAACTATAATCTTCTGTAACTTTTACATTTTCAACCTTAAAAGAATAGGTTCCAGTTGCTTTCATTCCCATTGATTGCCAGTTCGGGATAATTTCAGCCTGATTTTTAGAAATAATAAATGACCGAATCATTTTATTTCCTGATTCATCCAGCAAAGGAATTTCATTATCCGTAAGCTTTGCATTTAATGTAAAATGGCTTAAATGAGGTGCTCCGGTTGCAAAATGCCACAGTCCGTTGATTAAAAAAGTTCCGTCAGTTTCTTTTTCGGCTGTTCCGCCAATCATTCCGCTTCCGCCGAAGCAGGTTTTATGATCCGAAAAAAGTTTACTTGCGATATGAGGCTTTAAATTTCTTGAAAAAAAATTGGCTCCCGAACATAAAGTTAACATCCAACCCAGACTTCCATCAATTTTTGACCAGTTAAAAAGCACTTTTAAACCTTGATTCAAGCGCAATCCCAATCCGCCATATATTTTCGGAACCCAGATCTGAAGCAGTCTTTCCTGATGAATTTGCTCAATAATTTCAGCAGGAACTTCTGAAACTTGTTGCATTTTAATTCTGATTTCCTGAGGTCTCAACATATCTTTTAAATTAGTATGGATGGATTTTAATCATTCTCTTGAAAATTTTTATGATTAATAAAACCCGTGTTTGACTTTAATTATTTTAAACGCAAACATTTATTTTACACTCTGCTTATTCCAGTCAGCAAAGGATAATCAATAAAATTAATTTTAAACGTGCATCTATTTTGAAGCTTCATCAAGCGACGTGTCGCAATCTTTGATTCTTATTTAAATCTTTGCGTTTAATTATTTTATTCATTTAAAGATTACGCAACGACCACTTTCGATTTAATAATTTTCCGCCATTCTAAGTAACCAAAGATCGCCACGATGAATAAAAAAGCCGTTAAAGCAGCATACAAGTAAAGACCTTTGTGGATCAACAACGGAATTGCAATGATGTTGCTCATATTCAGTAAAATCCAGTTTTCTATTTTTCTTCGTGCCATGAGCCACATTCCTGCCCACGCAAAAGCACTGACCAAAGAATCCCAAATTGGAACATCTGAATCTGTAAACCGGGTTAGAAAATACCAGAAAAGGCAGAATGTCCCAATTACAATTGCTGCCGTAATTATTTTCTCATGATTGGTGGTTTCTGAAATCGCTGTTTCTTTTTGTTTTTTACCAAATTTCCAGTACAGCCATCCGTAAATGCTCATGACGAGGTAATAGAGATTTAAGGTAAACTCTGCGTAAAGTTTTGCGAAAAACATCACATAAAGCGAAAGTGAAATTCCGGCAATTCCGAAAAGATAGTTATTGGAGTTATTTTTTCGTGCCAATAACACCTGAAATACTGAAAAGACAACACCGAGCCATTCCTGCCATGTAGTCTGCTGTAAAATTTCCTGCATCAAATTAACTTATATAAATTAAATGATGAGATGATAAATCAAAAAATCCCTACGTCGGCATTATCCGAATCAGGTGTGAAAAAAATTCCCGGGTATCATCTCAGCCGCTATTGCAGCACCCCATTGATGGCGCAAATGTGAGACTTTTTTTTGGAAAATGAAAATCTTTTGATTTTTTTAAACTGTTAAATACCCGTTGTGGAATTACAGCGTAAGAAATTTTAATCTGCATATTTTTTTATTTCTTTAAATTAGCCGTTTACAAACGGATATTTTTGTATTTTTAAAGCTCAAATAAAGTTGTGAAAAAAACGATAAAAAGAACATTAAGAGTTTCAAAATATGTAATTTACCGTGAAACGCTGATTGACAAAAAAGAACATTTATGGTCATTTTTAGGCGCATTTTTCGGAATTGGCATTATTGCATTTCTTCAGTCGCAATATTTATTTGAGCAGGAAAATATATTTCTTATCGGGTCTTTCGGTGCATCCAGCGTACTGATTTATGGAGCGATCCAGAGTCCGCTCGCACAGCCGAGAAATCTGATCGGCGGTCATGTATTATCTGCTTTGGCAGGAGTTACTGTTTATCAGTTTGTTCCGGATATTATCTGGCTGTCTGCTCCCCTTGCGGTAGCCTCCTCTATCGTCATTATGCAGTATACAAAGACTCTGCATCCTCCAGGTGGCGCTACAGCACTTATTGCGGTAAGTTCAACAGGAAAAATTCCTGACCTGGGATACTGGTATGTACTTTCTCCTGTTCTTTCGGGATGTATTATACTTTTGGCAGTTGCATTGGTATTCAACAATTTAACCCAAAACAGAACTTACCCAAATCACAGCAGAATAAAAAATATGCTGAGGAAAAAACATCAACACAAATTGAAAAATTAATGATTATGGAATGTATGGAATGCGGCGAAAAAATTATCGGAAGATCTGATAAAAAATTCTGCAACGATGCATGCAGAAACGCTTACAATAACAAACAAAATAAAGATTCTACCAACCTGATGCGCAACGTAAACAATAAACTGCGCAAAAACTACAGAATCCTGAGCGAAATCAATACAGAAGGGAAAACAAAAATTCCGAAAAAGAAGCTTGATGGCTTAGGTTTTGATTTTAATTACTTTACCAATTTAAAAATTTATAAAAACGGTTCGGAATACAAATTTATTTACGACCAGGGATACAAAATACTGGAAGAAGATTTTGTTTTAATCGTTAAAAATTAATTTCACAATGAAAGAAATTGTACTCATTACAGGAGCCAGCGGAGCTATTGCAAGAGCACTTTCAAAAAAACTGGAAAACAGCTATTCTATAAGATTTCTTACCCGAAAAAAAGAGGCTGAAAATGAGTTTGAATGGGATCTGGAAAATAATATTGCAGATGAAAAAGCTTTTGAAAATGTAGATCACATCATCCACCTTGCAGGAGCCAATATTTCTGAAAAAAGATGGAGTGAAGACCGTAAAACAGAACTTATTGAGAGCAGGGTGAAATCTGCAAATCTTATTCTGGAATACTTAAAGCAAAAAAACATCAGACTAAAATCATTTATTTCTGCATCCGGGATTAATTATTACGGCACCATAACTTCCGAAAAAATATTTACCGAAAATGATCCTCCCGGACACGATTTTCTCAGCAACGTCGTTATTGTATGGGAAAATGCTGCAGACCAGTTCAAAACCGAAAATATGGCAGAACGGGTTGTGAAAATCCGTACTGCTGTTGTTTTATCTAAAAATGATGGCGCACTCAGTAAAATGATGATCCCGATACAATTAGGCTTTGGTTCACCTATTGGAAGCGGGAAACAATATATGCCTTGGATACACATTGACGATATTTGCGGAATTTATGAATTTGCCTTAAAAAACCCTGATATGGAAGGAGCTTTTAACGCTTCATCACCGCAACATGCAACCAATAAAACATTTACAAAAACGATTGCAAATGTGCTGAAAAGACCATTGTTTATGCCGAATGTTCCGGGTTTTATGCTGAAATTAATTTTTGGTGAACTTTCAAATGTCTTACTGGAAGGGTCTAGAGCATCATCTGAAAAAATACAAAAAGCAGGCTATGAATTCAAGTTTCCGAATCTGAAAGAAACATTGGAAGATTTATTAAATAAACAAGAACATAAAAAGTAATACAATGGTTATGAAAAACAAATGTATGATGATAGTGTTTATATTGCTGTCTTTATGCTTTTACGCTCAAAAGACAGACGTTATAAATGACATAAAAGCAGTGGAACATTTTAAAAATCATTATAAAAAGAAAAACTATCAAAGATTTTCCGGAAAGATCAATATGCAGGAAAAAGCGGTTGTTTTTGACAACAAAACGGTTTACTATGATAACAAAGATAAGATCATTACTTCTGTCCTGAAACAAGGGCTTATCTATCCACAGCTTATGACCGATTACCAAATGCAGAAATTTCTTGATGAAAATACAGACAAAACCCAAAGAAGGTTTTTGAAGCTACAGAAAGATCCCCGAGCTGCCTTTGATGTCAATAATATTGAACTAAGTAATGCTTCAGAGATTAGCAGTGGCAACAAAAATATAAAAGTAAAAAGATTTAAAACTGATTTCAGAGATCATCGTCTTAAAATAAATTCAGTGTATTATTTTGAACTCATTAATAATGCTGCAACAAAAGAAATGCCTTTGGAAACTTTTATAGAAGGATCGAAACTTTCATACATCGGAAATTAAATATTATATCTTTTGACATCACTACAGCAACGAGGCAGGAAAAGAACAATTGCTGTCATCATCAGTATACTTTTGGTCAGTCTCTACTCTATTTATATTTATCAATCTGTTGTTCCGGAATTTAAGCTTTTAAAACTTATTTCGCAGATTATCCGCTTTATACTTACCTGTGGACTGATGTATCTGGTTTTCATTGGTAAAAAATGGGCAAGAACGGTGTCTCTCATTCTTTTCTCACTCGCCGTCATTATGGCAGTTTCATTTATATTTTCTTCAAATTTTTCTCCTCTTCAGGAAATTCCTTTATATGTAATGATATTTGTATATGCTGATGCTATTTATCATTTCGGATTTTCTGAAAGTTATAAAGCTTTTGCAGAATATCAACGTTCAAAAAAGACTTTTATATAATTACATTGAAAATCAAACGATTAATACGTCAGTTTATTCAACTGATAACAAAAAAAGAGGATAAATATTTATCCTCTTTTTTATTAAGCTTTAATACAATTATGATTTCCAAAAAGTCCATTTAGAACCATTAAAAATCGCTAATCTTTTAGCTCCTGCTTTGTTGATGTACACCATCATTCCAGGAGCAGGATCAGGAATATTGTCTGTATCTTCTACCATTGGTAAAACCATTGCTTTGTTGGCAGATTCCAAGATAAGTACACCGTTTGCTGAAGATGTTGGAGCACCTATAATTGCACCTTTTGTTGTATCTTCTATTGTAGAAGGTTGTATCGACAAATAAGAACTTACATTTGCTCCGTTACCACTGCTCAAATCCTGCCAAGTGCCATTATAATATTTTACCTTAGCATTGACCGGATCTGTAGCATCTAAGAGAATTGTTCCTTCCACCAAGCCAGAACCAGAAGGTAATGTTCGGTTGTAAGGTAGTATGATACCTTTATTTTGGTCAGCAAATTCTAATAAAACGGATGTTTTGTCGTTGGTCGTTCCTATATTGTTACCTATAATTACCTGTGAAAAGCAAAGAGATGCTATGACCAGACAAATTGTTGAATATATTTTTTTCATTTTTTTGTTGTATTAATAATTTAAATCAATCCAATTAAGATTTAAGTTTGAGGAGAAGTATTGGGATTAACTACAGGCGGAATTGGGCTTTCATCAGGGCAAGCAGGCGTGCTGAAACATTTCCAGGCATTGTCAGAATATATTTTCAGACATTTATCTGTTGTGTCATACACCATCATTCCTTCCTGTGGATTGGTAATATTTCCTAAATCTGCCTTAGCAATTCTTGTCACTACAAAACCTTGTGTATTAGATTCCAGAGCGATATGTCCCGATTTTCTTACCATTGGCCAATTACTTGGATCATTACTTCCTGCTCTTTTTAATAATGTAATTCCCATTTTTGTTTCTGTTCCGCTTCCGTTATTTACAGGATCTCTGTAGCAAACACAACTATTAATAGTGACCGTTACTGCATTGGAAGCTGGACTGTAACATCCTGAACCATTAGAATAAAAAGCATAATAAGTTCCTGCACCAGCATTGGCAACTTGTGCTGCCGTTAAAGCCGTTCCGCTATGCGTATTATTGTTGAACCATACAAGATTTGCTCCGGGTGCAGTATTTCCTGTATAGGCATCATTCAGATTAACCGTTGTAGATGGACAGGTATTGGTGATATTTTGTACTGTCGGAATTTTATTGGCAAATATCTGTACTTCTGTATTGAACTCAAACTCCTCTACCATCAGAACAGAAATAACATCACCCACCGCTAAGTTTACCGTTGCAAAATTGACAAAAGGATACAGATAGTAAGCATTATCCATTTGATTAATTTTCACACCGTTTTTATAAATAAAGATATGATCATCACCATACGTTAAATCATATTGATAAGTTCCTTCTTCTCCACTCGCAACCGTTTTACTAAATAAAACAGCATAATCTTCATTAATTCTGGGATCACCAACCGGCCAGCTTGGATCATTGTTGATCTGAGTTCCGACATAATTTTGAATTTGTGGATTAGAAGGCATTAAACCTGTACCTAATGTTTGAAAATCTATACTGTAAGCATCACTGGTTCCTGCTTTTACATTATAATTAAATGTAGCTACCTGAGAATAGCTGCTCGTAGGAAAGTTATTAGCATTTGAGATCTCTGTCCAAGCATCAGTTCCGGCAGGAGCATCAAATACTCTTGCAGACCAGCCCGTCGTACTGTAACTTGTAAAAGACGGACAACAAGGAGTTATCGTAACTGTTACAGGCGCAGAAGCATTGCTGTAACAATTGTTTACTGTATCATAGAAGAATGCATAGTAAGTTCCTGCAGTTGCTTTTGAAACCTGCACCGATGTTAATGCTGTTCCGCTATGGGTATTATTCGTAAACCATTTCATCTCTGAGTCTGGAGGCAGAGTTCCTGAATACGTTGTGTTCAAATCTGCAAAATTGGCAGGACAGGTATTGGTAAGCGTACCGGAAACTGTTGGCTGTAAAGTGCTCACGCTACAAAGCGTTGTAATATTGACAGTTACCGTGTTACTTATTGCCGTACAGCCACCTGCGCTGGTAACAATTGCCCGGTAATATCTCGTAGCCGTTAATGCTCCCGGAGCGTAAGTAGCATTGGTCGCTCCTGAAATATTTGTAAATAATGTATTGTTGGTAGAAACCTGCCATTGGATGCTTCCTGTAGCTCCTGTTAATGAAAGCGCTGTTGGCGTATTTCCTGAAATTATGGTCTGATTGGCTCAGGCTGTTCCTGCCACCAAAACGGGATTAGCCGTTTGCGCAGTTCCAATTGTCTGTCCAGAACCTGCAACAGTAGGCACACCATAGCTTGTAGAGGTTGAGGTTGTATTGACCGTATTTCCTAAATTCTGAGTAACCGGCTGATTGAAAGTGCCGCTTGTAGCACCAGAGTTCCCTCCCGACATTGAAGAGTTAACAAGATTAGTAGATGTGAAAGCCGCACCACCTTCAATTGCATCCGGACAGCCATCGTTATCTGAGTCTAAATCTAAATGATTAGGAATACCGTCACCATCGGTATCAAGTTCAAAAGGTAAGGAACAGGTTTGAGAAAACCTTACTTTTTGCTCATTGGTAAAAACTCCGGTTGATCCCGTGAAACCAAAATATACTTTATTAGCTCCTCCAAAGATAGAATTAATAATATCTCCTGTATAAGATCCTGCCAATGTGCCATTTACAGTATAAGAAAGCGTATTTGTTGAACGATTCCAAGTTAAAATTACCGCATGCCATGCACCATTTTCTAAATTTGGCAAAGCGACAGGGGTTGATAATGAAGCTTGATTACTAGATCGCCATATATGACCATGGTCTGCAGTAATATCTGAAATTGGCTCCCACCAATTTTCAAACGTATCAAGTTCTAAAACTATTCCGTTTTGAATACCTCTTGCCCCAATACCAGATCCTATCTGACCAGTAGCATTAACTCCTGCCGGATCATTGTGAAAAACAATAGCAACTCCATCAGCACCATCATTATCAGCACCTAAATAAGCCTGAAAAGAAATTGTAAAACTTTTTGTAAAATCTGTTTTTCCATAAGACCACAGTTGTCCTGATTGTGCCTGTGCATTTTGTGTCAATCGTACCTCTGTACTATTAACCATCTGAGCATTACCGTTAATCTTAAAAAATTCATTAACTGGTCTATTTAAAAGATTTTCTTCACAATCTAAAATTCCATCATTATCATCATCTAAATCGCATGCATCAGCAATACCATCTCCATCTGAGTCAGGATTAGTTGCAGAAATTAAACAAGGATTATTTACGGTAATTGTTACCGTATTGCTTATCGAAGTACATCCACCAACACTGGTAACAATTGCACGGTAATATCTTGTAGCCGTTAATGTTCCCGGAGCATAAGTTGTATTAGTTGCTCCTGAAATGTTTGTAAATGTAGTATTGTCATTAGAAAGCTGCCATTGAACGCTTCCTGTAGCACCTGTTAACGATAACGCTGTTGGTGTGCTTCCTGAAGTTATAGTTTGATTTGTTCCTGCAGTTCCTGCCGCTAAAACAGGATTCGCAGTTTGTGAAGTTCCTAAAGTCTGTCCTGAATCTGCAACAGTAGGTACACCATAACGCGTTGAAGAGGAAGTTGTATTGACGGTATTACCTAAATTCTGAGTAATTGGTTGATTGAAAGTGCCGCTTGTAGCACCAGAGTTACCTCCCGACATTGAAGAGTTGACAAGATTAGTAGATGTGAAAGCCGCACCACCTTCAATTGCATCCGGACAACCATCATTATCAGAGTCTAAGTCTAAATGATTAGGGATTCCGTCACCATCAGTATCACAGAGAGTTAATACATCTTCAGAGCCATAAGCTATATTGTAAACATCTACACCAAAATTGGCAGAACCTAAATTTTGCCAACTAGAAGCAGCAGTCGTAGGAGCACTGTTTGAATAAACTATAGAGCGAACACTACTGTACGACTCATCAGTAGGGACATCAGTACCGTCATACAAAAAATAGAAAACACCATCATTAACAGCAATATCTTTCAATAAATAATTGAAACCTCCGGTTCCAAAAGTATATGTACCTCCTACTATTGTACCTAAAGAAGTCCATGGAACAGATACGGGATTGGTTGTACGATATAGTTCTATATTGTTGGTTGTACCAATCCTCTTCCAATGGTAAAATACACCATTATCATAACCCAGATTTTTATAACCGCTGCCAATATTTGCATTCCCTAGGTTGACAAAGTTTCCTGTTATGATGTTGGCAGAATAAAGCAAATTACCAGCAGAATTTATGATATAATATTTACCATCATCATACGCTAAGTTATCAACAGTTCCTGTTACATTAGCATTTAAATAAGGTTGTCCATTTGGTGCTGTGCTACAACCTGTACCACTCGCACAAACATATGCTGAAGCAATACCATTTGTCTGTTTATAAAGCCATAAAGGATCAGCTAAATTTGTAGGGGTGTAATCAAAAAGGTGAAAAAGAGGTTTATTATTTACAGTAGGACATTCTACTGTATCTAAAATCCCATCATTATCATCATCTAAATCACAGACATTTGCAATTCCGTCACCGTCTGAATCAGGATTGGTGGCAGATGGGACACACTGAGCATATCCAATTACGCTCATCATACTTAGAATAAGTATAAAAATTTTGTTTTTCATTTTTTTTGTTTTTTTCGTTAAAAGAACTATTCTTTAATTTTTATTTTAATAGAATTTCATTTAACTAGAATATGTTGTTTTGAAATTTATAATCTTGTTATAATAAAATAATAACTGAAGTTTGAACCTGCAGGAATATTGAATAGACACTCGTCTTTACTGAAGTCATTATCACCACCTGCATAATTAAAAAACAACGCTACTTTTTGATTTGCCTGTGTTGTCTGGTAGGCTACAGTAAGAGTTTGAGGATTTGCTAAACTGTATGATGTGTTAAAAGTACTGCCACTATCATTCCTCATCCCATCTAGTCTGCCTCTAAAAATAGTGTCTGTAGTATAAATCGTTCCGCTTGCAGAAGCAAAAATGGTATTGACTTCAATTTGTCCGTTGAATGTGTAGTTTTGGGTATCATTAAATCTGTTACATCTTGCTGTACCATAAAATTCAAACAAATAAACACCCGGCTCCGGAATCGTAATATACTGCACGTTGCTTACCGACTGACCATTGATGGTAGCGTTTGTATCTGTACCAAAGGTCATTCCGATAGTATCACCTTTTAGACCAGCATCATTTCGTATGGGTAAATTAATGTATTGATTTGTATTTGACAATGAAAATCCACCTGTATTATTAGTATTGTTATAGGTTGCAGGAAATGCACTTCCATTTTGGTAATAGAGATATTTTACTGTGGTAGGAATTCCTACGGCGTTACCGTTAGAAGATACACCTAAATTGTTAAAAGGAGGTGTATAATCTGTTTCGTTAAGTACAGGTAAATTCTGGTGTCTGATATTTTTTATTCCTTGGGAATTAATGTGAAGGAGTGCATCAGGAATATTTGCACCTATATTAATTCCTACTTTCCCGTCATTCGTTACTTTTAAAAGCTCTGTATTAGAAGAATTATTAATCTCTAAAGCTTTCGCAGCATCATTATTTCCTTTTGTAACAATATCCAACATTGCAGACGGAGTCTCTGTACCAATTCCTACTTTATCATTTTGTGCAAATGTAAATCCAAATAGAAAAAAACAGGCTATAATATTAACATTTCTCATCTTCTACAGTTTTGAAATAATTAATGTTACCCTCTTATCCAAACCAGCAGGTGCAGGAAATGTACAGGAGTCACCACTATACTGATCACCAGTTCCCCAATTCACAAAAAACGCCACTTTTTCATTGGCTGTAGTAGTTTCTACAATAGAAAAAATATTGTGAGCAAATGGATAATTATAATATCCTGTCGCCAAAGCTCCTGCATCTGTTCTTCTTGGCAAAGCATTATATCGAATGGTAGTAAGTTCTGAATAGTTAGTGCTTCCTGAATTCGCTTTGTAGATACCTGTTCCTATTCCTAAGAGATTTACACCGCCACTATTTCCTGTCCTATTTCCTGAACAAGAGGTATAATAATTTAAATTAATTTTATAAACACCCGGAATTGGAATCGTAATATAACGTGCATTTACTCCCATAATATTAGTTCCATTGGTTCTGGTAAGCATAGAATTTGTGTCTGTTCCTATGGAAACACCCAAAGGATTATTTTGGATTCCTGAAGTGAGAAAAGGTAGTAGAGTAAATGAAGTATTACTGGCCAAAGGAAAACTATCTACAGCTTGAGTGTTGTCAATAGTAAGATAAGAATAAAGTACCGATGGCACATAAGTGCCTACATAGCCATTGGCATCTATTGCAATAGGAGTAATACCTGTACTTATCTGTGGTAGATTTTCATATCGTACTCCTCCATCGGTATGCAGTTTTGCTGTTGGTGTCGGAACATTTATTCCTACATTGCCATTGTCTAATACGGTGACCAGTTCTTTGGCATCAGAATTATTGATTTCCAAAGCTTTTGTTGCGCTGGTGTTTCCTTTGGATTTGATGTCTAATGTTGCAGATGGATTGTTTTCGTTGATTCCTACCTGAGAAGAAAGAATTCCTGATATCACTATTGATAGTGATAAAATTGTTTTTTTCATTTTGTGTTATAAATTTTGTGTTATCATACTATCCCTGTGGTTGACAGGGATAGTGTAAGTATTTTTTCATTAAATTATTGTCCTAGATAAACAAACATATTAACGCTCATTGTCTGTGGCTGAATATTAAGTGCCTGCTGTGTTACTCCCCCATTTATACTTTCAGTAGTGATCGTGTGGTTATGAGAATTTTGAGATAAAATATTATTATTAACCACATCGTCATTATAAACCCCTATACCATTGGTGCCGTCAGCAGCCAGAAAAGTAACTGATGGACCATTAGCAATTTGTGCCTGATTAGCTCCCGAACCATTTTTAATATCATATCTTATAGCAGGCTGTACAGTATTGGTGTTCCCACCCAAAGTTACATTGGGAAGATTATTTTGATTAATCACTTTGGTGTTGGCACTGCTGATACTTCCGAGTGTTGTGCCGTTTTGGGATAAATAAGAATTTGTTGCATTGGGTAAATTTGTTCCGAAACCTAAAGAAGTTGCTGCCGTTTGCTGAGATGCAGATAAACTGCTTTTTAATCTGCCGTCTAATCTTACCCAGCCAGAATGATCTCCGGTTTGAAAACCTGGCTTTATATCACCTATAAGTGCTCCTGCCGGTAGGCTTACTGTTTTTAAAACTCCGGTAGCATCTGCTACTACTGCTTTGTCGGTAGTTGCACCTACATTAGTATTTATGGTTCTTACTCTTACATTACCTTCAACCACATCAAGTCTCTCTGCTGCAGGCGTAGTATTAGGATTGCCACCAATCCCGACATTGCCGTTATGGTATACAGACATAATTTGTCTAGTACTGTTAGAAGCATCATCTGCTACTGCCTGAAAGTTTAAGAAAGAGTTTCCGGCTGTATTTCTGGTATAATTTAATTTAAAAAGCTTTTGTCCTGCTGTAGCATTTGCGCCCTCTAAATATAAACCGGGACCAGACCAACCAGGGCTATTTGTATCAGCTGTAATGGTAATTCCATCTACAAAAGGAGTTACTATCCCTGTTGCATTTCCTTTTTTGCTGATATTCAGCAAATTTTTTGGAACTGTCATTCCGATTCCAATTTTGCCATCGTTGGTAATAATTATATCGTTTGCTTGCTGAGCATCCGATGGTGTTCCGGTTAGAGGATTATCTTTTCCCCCATCTATATGAAAGGTATTTTGCGGATTTTCGGTATTGATACCTACTCTTCCTGTTTGAGAATATGCATATGAAGATACAGCAAGTGATAATAAGATAAAGATCTGAGATTTCATTTAATTATTTTTAATTTTTAAACAATAAATAACTCATCAACATATTAGTATGTTGAATAATTAAAAAATGATCGTTTTTATGAAATCTTCACAGGAGGAGGTCTCGCAAAATTATTTTGTGAGACTATATTGTAATATAAAAAAGAATTCTCCCCAAAATTACTTTCTGGAATTGCATAAAAAGCAATAAAAGGAGTATATATAGTAGCAAGACCAGAAACATTCTTATGATTGGAGCTATTACTGATGATTACAGCAACGTTTTTTACTAAACTTTCTACAGTAAAACGAGAATGATTGGGAAATGATTTATAAGTAAACTTATTCGGTACAGTAGCCTTTTTTACGGCTATTCTAATATGTTCTTTCTTTTTCTGTTTTTTATGAACCGAAATCTTAGCAACTCTTACAGGTTTTTCAGAATTTTCCCGAATTTCTACAATACGTATATTATTGATATTATCAAAATTATACACTGTAACCCCTTCCTTTACATACAAGACAGGATTAGAATCCTGAGATTTTACTATGGCATTTCTATCGGAAGTAAGTTTTTCTTTTGCAGCCGGTTTTAATTCTTTATTTTGAGTAAGTGAGTCGGGATTAGCCTTTTGTGAAAATAATGAAGCAGGAAACAAAAAAACAAAAAACACTACAACTGTTGTAAAAACAGTGTAATGTTTTGTTGCCGTAATATTTTTTTTCCAACTGTGCATCTGTGTATATCTGATGCAAAGAAATAAAAGCAGAATATGAAAACAAAAAAAACGCCTACCCCTAATCTACCCTACAAAATAAAATACTGAAAGTTAGACAGTTACGTAATCAAAAAACTCTGTAATTTTATTGATAAAAGACCTTTAACCATATATACATATCTTCATTAGTCTGCATATTGAGCTTTTTTCTGATATTATATTTTTTATTCTGAATAGTTTTTGTAGACAAATGAAGAATATCAGCGATCTGTTTTGTTTCAAAATTTAAATAAATATAAGCCAGAATATGAAGTTCATTTTTTTGTAAATCAGAATTGAACTCTGTAAGTTTTTTGAAAAATTCGGGATAAAAGATTTGAAATTTATTATAAAAGTTAGGATCTCTTGATTTTGCAGATTCATACAGTTCATCCAAGGTAACAGAAGGCAGTACTTCTTCTTTTTTTTCAGCAACTGTAAAGACTTCATCAATAGTATTTTCCAATTTAACAGATCTTCTTTTGTTTTTACTATAATAAAGAAGTAATAATGACAAGATTAATAATAAAACTGAAGAAATAATAATTATTTTTTTAGTTTGTTTATCTTGTTTCTCTGACAATTCTTTTTCTAAATTCTGTATTGTTATATCAACACTTTTTGCCTGGGCATCTTTATAAGAATCATTAAATTTTTTGTACTCCTCCAGTATTTTTTTCTCTTTATCAATATCGCCAGTTTTTCTGTACATCTCTCCAAGCAGGTTATATACGTTTAAAAGATGCTGTCTGTTCTTACCGTTGGATGCTAAATCGAGAGATTTTTCCAGATATTCGAGAGATTTTTCGTTGTTTTTTTCATTTGCATATAAACAGGCATAACGATAATACAATACAGATAAATTGTAAGGATTAACTTTTTTTTCTTTAAAAAGTTTTTCAGCATTATTCAAATAAAACCTGGCAGAATCTGTATGAATATTGTTATTAATATAATATCCTGCTAAAGCTGAATATGTTACGGGATTTTTTAAAGCAGCTGATGCCTTATGTAGATAAAACAGAGCAGAATCTTTTTTTGATTGTATCAGATTACTTGCACGAGAATTGTAAACAAAACTTAAAAACCAGTTTTTATATTTAATATTTGTAATTTTTCTTCCATAATACATTGCTTTGGAATTGTATTTTAAACTAACATCGTACATTCCCAATGTATAATAAGTTTGTGAAAACTCCTGAAAAATCCTGCTATAAGTCTCATTATCAGCAGATATTTCATCTGCAAGCGTTTTAGCCTTATTAAGATATGTAAGACTTATATCCGGTTTTGCCAGATTGTAATGTTGTACTCCCAGATTAATATTCCCCCAAACTATTGCCTTTTTGCAATTTTCTTTTTGAGCCTTTTTCATCATCAATAGATTCCAGTTGATGATTTTTTGTCTGGAAATATTATCAGCCAGCATTTTATCAGGCTCTTTCATCATCAAAGAATCCAATATCACACAAGAATTCTGCGAATTTACTTTAGCAAAAAAAAGTATCAGTAAAAATAACAGCTTAAATTTTATCATCACATTTCGTTTTTATGTCGTGCAAATAAAGCTTGTGAAATGGTGATATATGATGAGACCGTTTAGAAAACGGACAATCTCTTTTAAGAATACTAGAACTTTAAGGTGGTTTGCAAATTTAATTCAAAATTGTGGTATATTGGTTTTTTTTCTGAAAAAAGTATCATTTATAAAAAATTATTCCCGTAATATTAAATTTACGTTAATTATACATTACAATATCTAAGACTCTAGAAACACATTATTAATAAAATACATAACTTACAGTTTATCAATTAAAAAAGCTTAATTTTGCATTCCGAAATAAGGATTCAACCATATGAAAAAATTAGGCGAATACAGAAAGCTTCTAGAAGTTGATAAAAATGTTACACTGAAGGAACTTAAAAATATTTACAGAAATGTAATGAAGGATACTCATCCTGATAAATTTATCAATAATGAGGCAGGAAAAATTGAAGCAGAGGAGAAAAGCAAATCTGTGATTGAAGCCTACCATTTTCTGGTAAGCATTAACGAAGAAACTCAGGAAAAGTACAAAGAGGAATATACAGAAACCATTACAAAATCAATCATTACAGATTTTTATCTGGAAAAATCAATTCTGAAAGTACAGCATTTGAATGGGAAAATGTTTGAATACATCGGAGTACCCAGAAATACGTATATTAAAATGGTTAATTCTGATTCTCCAAGCCGTTTTGCAAGAAGACATATCTACGGAAATTTTCTGTACAGAAAATCAGGCGAAGTAATGGCAGATTAATTTTTTTTTCAAGAAACAAATTAAGGCTTTCAGAGGATTCTGGAAGCTTTTTTTATTGATTGGTACGAATACCAATAAAATGATTGAACTTTTCTACGAAATTCTGCTGAAATTACTTTCTTTACTAAATGTATAATTTTTATGAATCACTTTTCTTATACATAAATAGAAAAACCGCATCATTTCTGATACGGTTTTAAGGTTAATTAATGGCTGTTATAAATTTAATCTACGTGTTTAGGAGTAAAACCATCCTCACTCAGTTCTCTGTGTTCATAATCTGCCTTCATTTCCGCATCGTAGTCTACTTTTTCATGTTTACCCATTCTTCTTAAGATAGAATCAAACAATGAATAAACTACCGGTACAATAATCAATGTAAGGAATAAAGATGATGTTAAACCACCGATTACTACCCATGCCAAACCATTATTCATTTCAGCTCCCGCTCCTTTTGCAATAGCAATCGGAATCATCCCGAAAATCATCGCAATTGTTGTCATCAAAATCGGACGAAGACGGGCGTGGTTTGCCTGAATCAACGCATCATGTGTATTTGCCCCCGCTGCTTTTCTCATATTGGCAAAGTCGACAATCATAATTGCATTTTTCGCTACTAAACCGATCAACATAATCATTCCGAGCATGGTGAAGATATTCAAAGAATTTCCTGTGATAGCAAGAATTACCATTACTCCAATTAACGCCAGAGGAATAGAAAATAATACCACAAAAGGATACACAAATGAATCATACAGCGATACCATTACCAGATATACCAATACAATAGCTGCCAATAAAGCGATTCCTAAAGTACCGAAACCTTCTGTCTGGTTCTCCATATCTCCACTCCAAATATAACTTACACCAGCAGGTTTTGTTTTTTCGTTATCCATAAACTGAGCTGCCCATTCATTCGCTACATCTCCTACAGGACGACCCACTACTTTAGATTTTACTTTTACAGAAGGTGATTTATCTCTACGTTCAAGCAAACTTGGTCCAGATCCCATTTTCACTTCAGCAAACTGACTTAGTCTTACCTGTTCTCCCTGAGGATTGGTGAAAATTAAATTTCTTACATCCTCAATAGATTGTCTGTTGGCATCACCAAAACGGATGTTAATATCATATTCATATTCACCAGCTCTGAATTTCCCATCTGTATTTCCGCTGAATGCCGTCTGCATAGTCTGTCCTACACTTGCAAGATTTAATCCTAAAGAAGACATTTTATCTCTGTCGATATTTACCTGAACTTCAGGATTTCCGGAATCGGTAGATAATTCTGCATCAACAGATCCCGGTACTTTTTTAAGCAATTCCAAAATTCTGTTGGCTTCTTTATTCGCCGTTTCGTTATCCTGAGCAGTTACCACCAACTCAATTGGCGCATTGTCTGCCCCCATTAAACCGATTGGCGCTGTTTTGAACTCAACTCCTGTAAATTTTTCTTCTAAAGCTCTCTTGATTTTGGCAGATTTAATATCGGTACTTTCGTTACGTTCTGATTTATCCACTAAGATAACCTGAATTTCTGACTGATACAAAGTAGCCTGAACTCCACCAAATCCGGAAGACTGCTGACCTACTGTGGTAATCATATCTACTACATCTTTATCATTTCGGAGATACTTTTCAACTTCCAAAGTTACCTGATTGGTTTTTTCTACAGAAGCATCTTTTGGCAATTCCATCTGAACAAGAAACTGTCCTCTGTCCATTTTAGGGAAAAATTCACCTCCAATAAATCCGAACGCTACCAGCATAAATGAAGAAATTAAAATAATGAAAGTCACGATCACAGTCATTACTCTTCTTAAAGTTGTTTTAAGACACCATTCCAGAATTCCGCTGATCCACTGAGTAAACTTTTCTAATTGCTTTTCAAACCAGAGAATGAATTTCTCGAAAGGATTCTTACCTGTCAAATGAACTAATTTACCAAATCTTGAAGATAACCAAGGAATAATGGTAAATGATGCCAATAATGAGAACATTGTTGCAATTACCACCGTTACGCAGAACTGCGCAAGAATATCAGAAACTAATCCTGAACTCATTGCTATCGGAAGGAATACTACAACGATTACCAAAGTAATTGCCGTTACCGTAAAGCCAATTTCTGAAGCTCCGTCATATGCTGCACGGATTCTGCTTTTCCCCATCTCCATGTGACGGTAAACATTTTCCAATACCACAATGGCATCATCCACAAGAATACCCACCACAAGCGAAAGACCAAGTAAACTCATTAAGTTAAGAGTATATCCCATCAAATACATTCCAATAACCGTTGCAATCAATGATACCGGAATAGAAACCATTACAATAAATGCGTTTCTGATATTGTGAAGGAATAAAAGCATTACAACCGCTACCAGAATAATGGCAAGAAATAAATCAAATATTACGTGATCTGCTGCATCTAACGTGAAATTGGTGCTGTCATCAACGATATTCACTTTAAGTGACTGATTTTTGTAATCTTCCTGAACCTGAGCAATTGTTTTTTGAATAGCTTCCGAAACAGAAACCGCATTGGCATCAGACTGTTTTTTTACCTGAAGTAAAATCGTAGGATTCTGATTAAAACGTGCTACTTTTTCTACATCTTTTTGAGTATCAAAAACCATAGCAATATCAGACAAACGAACCTGTGCTCCGTTTTTATTGGAAACCACAAGATTATTCATCTCTTCAATGTTACGGTACTTTCCTGAAAGTCTGATCGTTGATCTTGAAGTTCTTGTTTTCAGTGCTCCGGTAGGGAAATCTAAATTGGAAGATAAAATTGCCTGCTGCACATCTCCAATAGCAATGCCGTACCCCTGCATTTTCTTTTCATCCAGATTTACCTGAATTTCTCTCTCCTGTCCGCCAATAAGGTCAACCTGAGCAACACCATTTACTCTTGAGAAAATAGGCTCTATTTTTTTATCTAAAAGATCATAAAGCTCTTTATTATTTAGTTTACCACTGGTAATACTCAAAGTCATGATTGGTAAATCATCTAATGAGAATTTCTGCAAAGAAGGCGGATCTGCATCTTCCGGAAGATCTGCCAGAATCGCATTTACCTTTCTCTGAGCATCATTCAAAGCATAGTTTACATCGGCTCCGGTATTCAGCTGAACCATAATTACCGACAAACTCTCATAGGAAGATGATTCAACTTTTTTTACATTTTCCAAAGAACCAACAGCATCTTCAATCTTTCTGGTTACCGAAGTTTCTACCTCGCTCGGTGAAGCTCCCGGATATACCGTAGAAATGGTTACCATATTGGTTTCAAACTTCGGAATCAGCTCGTACCCCATCATGGAGTAGCTTAATAAACCTCCCAATGTAAGAATCGTAAACAATACGATGACAAGGGATGGTCTTTTAATGGATATTTCTGCTAACTTCATCTTCTCTTACTTTACGATATTGATTTTTGAACCGTTGTCCAGATTGATCTGTCCACTTGTTACCACTTGTTCACCACCGTTAAGTCCGCTTAAAATCTGTACTTTATCACCATACACTTTTCCGGTCTGAACTTTAATGAGTTTCGCAGTTCCATTATTTACAACAAATAGCTGCCCTGAACTTACTCCGTTTACAAATGCTTCTGCAGGAACGGTAAGCATATTTTGTGTTTCAGCTCCGTTATTGGTTTTGAATATTGCTGTCGCGTACATCCCTGCTTTCAGATTTCCTCTGTTCTGAACTTCAATTTCAACCGGGAAATTCAGAGAAGCATCACTTTTCGGAGCAATGAAAGTAATTCTTCCGCTGAAAGATTCTTCTGGTAAAACATTGACATTAATAGCAACATCCTGACCTAATGAAATTCTTCCAATCTGGCTTTCATCTACTAAAACTGAAAGTTTTAAAGTATTGATATTCACAATTTCAAATAAAGGAGTTCCCGGAGCAACTACGCTTCCCGGCTCTACCATTCTTTTGTTGATTGTTCCGCTGATACCCGCTCTGATGCTTGTATCATTTACTCTCACACCTTGTGCTCTTACTGCAGCCTGTGCATTTTTAAGCTGTAATCTGGAGTTATCAAGCTGCTGTTTGGTAACACCGCCTGTTTTGAAAGCGTTTTCGTAACGTTGATTGTCAATAATCGCGTTTTGTAAGTTATTCTGAGCCTGAGTAACATCTACTTCAATAGCGTCTCTTTTTATTGTAGCCAAAACCTGACCTGCACCAACTCTTGCTCCTTCTTTTACCATCACGCTTACAATACGTCCGGAAATATCAGCTGACTGATTCATTTCCTGCTTTGGAATAAAAGTTCCGTTGGCTGAGTAATCTGTATTGATATTTTCTCTGGAAACAGTAACTACATTTACATTGATTTTATCAACCTGTTTTGCTACTTCTTTTACTTCTGTTTCCTGTTTCTTCTTATTATCAGCAATTTTCCATGCTGCCAAACCTATCAGTACAGCAGCTACGATAATGTATATTAAAGTTTTTTTCATTGTTTAATTATGGGTTTTGTAGTGTATTGAGTTCTCCTTTAGCTTTTATTAATTTAATTTCTGCCTGCTTATAGTCCAAAAGTGCATTGGCGTAGTTCTGTTTTGCCTGGGTAAGTGCATTTTCAGCATCCAAAACTTCTGTAAGAGGAGCAAGGCCATATTGGTAGTTTGCCTGTGTATCTTTCTGTACTTTCTCGGCAAGTGCTACATTACTCTTCATGCTTTCGATATTGATTAAAGAGTTTTCAATATTGGTAACTGCATTTTTATAATCAAGATCAAGACTTTGCTGCGTGTTCTGAATATCCTGATCCAGATCCTGAATATCAATTTCCGCCTGTTGGATTTTAGATTTGGTAGATCCTCCTGTAAAAATCGGAATATTGATATTCAATCCGATTGCAGAATAATCGCTCCACAAAACTCCGTTGTTGAAACCATTGGTTAAAGGAAATTTAGAACCCATTCCTGCCCATCCGTAATTTGCCTGCAGTCCGACAGTTGGATAAAGATATGCTTCCGTTGCCTTTTTATTGAATACCAAAAGTTCTCTGTTTTTGTTAAGGACTTTCAGCTCGGTTCTGTTATTCAGATTTACTGTATTTTCTAAAAGCTGAGGCTGTGGTTCTATCGTTTTCTCTTCCAGTTCAATTGCTGTGTCAATAGGGATTCCCATATAAAACTTCAGCGCATTTTTTGAAAGTTCAACTGCATTGATCAATTGCTGCTTATTAGAACCTATATTGGTAAGCTGCACATTGGTTCTGTCCAAATCAATTCCTTTAGCCAGACCATTATCTACCAGACTTTTGATGATATTGCGTACTCTTTCGGTATTAGCGTAGCTGGCTTCAATGGTTTTAAGATTTTCTTCCTGTACAAAAACCTGATAGTAAGCGGTTGCAACATTTTCTATAAGCTGTTCGTTGGTAAGCTGTGCATTGAGGATATAAAATTCTCTGGTTGATTTTGCTGCTTTCAGTCCGGTGAAAACTCTTTGGTCAAAAATTGCCTGCTGAACCTGCACGACTGCCTGAGAAACCCAAGGCTGACCCAACTGTGCTCGTAAACGCTGACCTCCAAATTCAAGCAAAGACTCCTGAATGATGGGATTATACGTTAAACCCGCATTAGCACTTATCTGAGGCAAGGCTCCTGCCTTTGCTTCATTGATCTTGTACTCTGCTTTTTTTACCTGCAAAGCTGCCTTTTTGGCTTCCGCTTTATTCTGAAGAGCCTGTTTGATGGCTTCCTGTAAAGAAACCTGCTGCTGGGCAAATGCAGAAGAAGAGGTAAACAACATAAATGCTGCAGCAACTCCTATTTTGAGTTTTTTAGCAGTTATACGTTTTCTGTTCATAATTTATACTTCGTTTATTTTTCTATGTTATTATTAAATGACGGAATACTGTTTCATTTACTTTAAAAATTAATTCTTAAAAAGCATATTGATGATAATTTCTTTTCGCTCGGAAATAATTTTATTAAATTCACTTTCGCTAAGCATAAGATTTTCCATGAATAAAGGTCTCACTGCACTTGGAAAAACCAGTAGCGAAACCATATTGATCAGAAACTGAACGGGAGCCATTTTTTCGATATTGCCTTTATCCATTTCCTTTTCAATATCGTCATACAGCCTTTTCAGATCTCTCTCTTCAATATCTTTTTGATGACAGGTTCCTTTATTGATTTGAGAAACAATATAAGTTTCAAGATATGGATATTGCAGGCTTGTTGACAGACTTCCTTCTATAAACTCGCTGATTTTCTGCTTGAGTGGCAGATCAGAATTCATAATGATTTCAGATTTTTCTTTTTCCACACGTTGTGCTTCGTTAAAAATAATCTGAATGAGGTTATCTCTTGATCTGAAATAGTAATTAATCAAAGTTCTGTTTACTCCTGCTTCATCTGCAATTTCCTGTGTCGTTGAATTGAACTTTCCCTGTACGAAAAACAAATTCTTGGCAGTATCTTTTATTAATTCCTGAGTTTGATCTTTCTTATTTTGATTTGACATTTTTGTTAAACAAATTTGTGCAAATTTATACCAAACAAATGTTTTGACAAAATTGTTAAACTAAAATATTAATAAAATTATTATGATATGCATCATATATTGTCAATATCATTTATACAATAAAGTGAGACTATAGATCAGAATGATAAGGCAGGAATAAAGAAACTAGCACTATAATATTCTTTATCCTAATATACAAAGCCGTTACACTTATCAATTAAGGATTATGTAAATTACTGTTAATAAGCGAAGCGGCTTTGTCTAGATTTGGTTAAGCTTATTCTAATGTAAGAAATATAAGCATTATGAAAATTACCAGAGTCAGTTTAATTATTTATCATTTTATATCCTCTTGCTAAATAGCGAGAAGACGATTCATCTCGTGTTGGATTGTATTCAATTCCAAAGCCGGTAACCATTCGATTAGCAAATCCAAATAAAGCGCATACAAAAACAATATCTTCATAGTGCTTTTCAGTATAGCCTAAATTAAGAAAATCTACTACGTCTTGTTCTTTTACAGCGTTATCAACTATTTTATCAGCCAGTGAATATACTGGTTTTAATTCTTCTGACGGATTGTCTACAAGCGTTCTTACTTTATCTCCGCCAATAGCAAAAGCTGTTTCTAAATGTCCTAAATGACAAAAACTACACCCGAACTTCTTTGATACATAGGAACCCAGCAACTCTCTAATTAAGGGACTAAAAGCACTTTCGGGATGCATAACCTCATGAGCCAGATTCAAAAAGGCATTAAAAATGTCTGGTCTTTTTTGACCAACTACAAACATTCCTAATTTTTCAGCTTCTTGAAATAATCTAATTTTTGTTTCTTTCATTTCTTTAAGTTTTAATAAGAACAAAAATACAAAAATAAATGAACTACATTCATTTATTTTTGTATTTTTAAACTATTAACCTAAAGAACTGATTATCATTTTAATATGGTTTTTATAAAATTCAGATTCAGATTGTTTTAATGTATCAGTCACTATATTCCCTTTTATTTCTAAAAGCTGAATAACACCGATGGTAGTTGCCCAAAGCCAGAACGAAAATTCCATTTCGTTTAAATCTTTTTGAATGATATTTTCTTTTTTTCCTTCTCTTATAATATCTGACACTAGTTTTGTTATATTGAAGCTTGCTGCTTTTAATTCTTCAGTTTCTTCAAGACCTGAATTGGTTTCATAGAAGGACACCAGCTGATTATAGAAAGGCTTTTCTTTATAAAAAGAATAAAATGCCTTAAGAAGTTCAGCTATTTTTTCAATGGCATTTTCTTTTTCGCTGGTATATTGTATAAACTTTTCAAGTAAAATTTCTCTGGATTTAATTGTAAGATTTGCAATGATATCCTCTTTGCTACTAAAATAAAGATAAATAGTACCAACGGCAAGCTTGGTTTTTTTAGATACTTTTATTAAACTTAAACTTGATAAACCCTCTGCAAGAATTAGCTCTTCTGCACAATCTAAAATAAATTGTTTACGGTTTTCTTTAGATATTTCGGTTCTGGCTCTTCGCATTGTATTGTTTTTGTAAGTTTTTCCAGCTAAGTAGATATAATACAGCTAATGACTTTTGATTTCCCCAATGTTGTGCTATTGACAACATTTGTGTTTTCAGTTTAATTTTAGGATCTAGATTATAAAGTGAAACCATGATATTTTTTAGATGGAAATCATCATAGGGAAAAACATCTGGTCTCTGCAGAGTGTAAAGCAAAATCATATCAATAGTCCATCTGCCAATTCCTTTTACAGCAGATACTCTTTTCTTATTTCTTCGTCAGATAATTTACTAAAGTCTTTTGTATTTGCATTCCAATATTCTATAAAAGCCATCATAGTCTCATACTTTCCCATTGAGAGTCTGATTTTTGAAAGAGAATGTTTTTCAATTAAATGAAAATTCTCTATAGTTAAAAATTCAATTCCTGCTCGCTCCAAAGCTTTTTCAAAGACTTTTTTAGTACTTCGGTAATGGATTTGCTGCTCTATAATACAGCTTATTACATCGTGAAAAATATTATTTGTGGAATTGATAATAATACTGGGTATTTGGGAAATAATCTTTTCAAGAACAGGATCTGACTTAGCTAAATTATTTTCTATGCTTAATTTCATAAACTTAATTTGATGATGTAGAAAAAACTAAGATAAAAAAATGTTTTATGATAAAATTACTGATATTTTTTGTCTCTGGATGATAAATATTTCCATTTAAAAACTTTTGTGAAAAAATAATTCATTTTCAATATTCATTATTCCTTTTATTTTAATGGTTGTTCGTAATTTGTCATCATTGAAAACCCTCTGAGTTATTTGCTGAGTGAAATTGAAGATTCGACGAAGTCAAACGCCTTTGCAAACTTAGAAATAGTTAGTATATAAAAGAATCCTGACAACCTTTTACATTAAAAAAGCATTATAATTAATGCAAAATCAAGTTGATTTAAACAATAGCAAAATAAAATAGTCTGGCAAAAATTACCAGACTATTATATTATTTAATGTAATGATTACTTCTAAACAAATGTTCAGAAATTATTTATTACTTAGCAAAAACATATTTCACACCGATACCAACGTTAGCAAGGTTCAATCCGAAGTTGAAGTTGTTTACATTTTTTGCTCCGTCAACATCATATTTTGATGTATTGTAACCGAACTCTCCGATAGTTGCTTCAATAGTCCAGTTTTTGTTTAAGAAATAATCTAAACCTGGTTTTACAGAAACACCAAATGAGTTATAGTTTACTTTGTTTGAAACTGTAGTGTTGTTTAAGTTTTCTTCCATTTTTTCATTCCCAAACTGCATAGGAACTGAAAGCTGACCGAAGATATACAATTTATCTCCTAAAGTCCAGTATTTTCTTACGAAAGGCTCAACTACAAATGCAGACTGAGTATATTTATCGAAACCATTTTGAAAAGTTTCTTTCTCACTAGCTGATGCATAACCAACTCCTAAACCTACTGCCAAGTTTGGTGCAACAAAATAACCCACTGTTGGGACAACTGCGAAGTTTTCTACTTTAGTATCATCATTGTTATTTTCTGTAGAAGAATATCCAACTACTCCTGATACATAAGTAGTTCCTTTTGCGATTTGAGCGTTTGATAAACCAAAAGCTACTACTGCAGCTGCTAATAATATTTTTTTCATGTTTTAAATTATTTAATATTTTCTGACTGCAAATTTATAAGTGATATTTGCAATATTAAAATTTGTTAACATGATTAATATCACTCACCAATACTGAGGTTTTATGGACTAAAATCGCTTTAACGAGACTTAATTGTATAAAATTTAAAAATAAAATAAAAAAAACTCCAACTTTGCAATTGGAGTATGATATGATAACTAAAAAAATATTTTACTTAAGGAAAAAGTTGATACCCAAATTAATTGCACCAAAATTTGAATCTATCCTTCTGTCTCTGTCAAAATCTCTTCTTTCACTTCCGATATTCTGATATCCCAGATACAATTCTGCATTAGACATCTGATAACCAACTTTAGGATAAACATACAAGCCGCTGTCTACACCATCTTTGGTTGAAATAGCACCTCCCAGATCAAGACCTACAAACAAAGGAACACTTGCAAATTTGTATTTTCCTGATGCAGCAAGCGGAATAAAACCAAAATCATCCCATCTGTCTTTTCCGAAAAAGTGAGAATATCCTGATGCAATTCCTACATCCAGTCCTCTTATAATGTTCCACATATAAGCAGCATCTACTCCAAGTGTGAAGCTTGAAACTTTTGAGGCATCTCCTACAGGAGCACCAATATGACCACCAAGCTTAAAGCCGCTTTGTGCATTGATTGTTCCAAATAATGCAAAAGCTCCTAATAATAATAGTTTTTTCATAATGATTCTATTTTTCGTTGTTAACTCAATATTCTTTTGGGAGCAAACACAATGCCACAGCAGTTTTATCTAATTTTAACCCGGCAATAATAACTTTAATGCTGTAATGGAATTTACTGAATTATATTCTTAAATTTTTTAGGCAGAAAAATTGCTTCTGATTATCTAAATTTATATTTATGAATATTTCAGAAATAGTACAGCTTCAAAAAGACTTTTTTAAAACACATAAAACAAAAAATCTTAATTTCAGAAAGATGTATCTGGAGAAAATGCAAGATTTGATTCAAAAGAATGAGGATTCTTTATATGAAGCAATCAAAAAAGATTTTGGAAAATCCAGGTTTGATACCTTTACTACTGAAATTTCATTTATTCTGAATGATATTAAATATTATCTGAAAAATTTAAAATCACTTTCCAAGCCAAAAAAAGTAAGCACCAATCTCACCAACCAAATTGGAAAAAGCAGAATTTATCCTGAGCCTTTAGGCAATATACTTGTTATCGGAGCATGGAATTACCCTTATCAATTATCACTTTCCCCTCTTATCGCTGCAATGGCTGCCGGAAACTGCTGTATTCTGAAGCCAAGCGAAATTGCAGAAAATACCATGAAACTGATGGCAAAAATTATCAACGAAAACTTCCCTCCTGAATATCTGTATGTTTTCGAAGGCGGAGTTGATGAAACTACTGAACTTCTAAAACTGCAATTTGACAAAATATTTTTCACAGGAAGTACCAAGATCGGAAAAATAGTCTATGAAGCCGCTGCAAAAAACCTTACACCTGTTACTCTGGAGCTTGGAGGAAAATCTCCCGCAATTGTCACCAAAGACGCCAATCTTGAAGTTGCAGCCAAAAGAATTGTCTGGGGAAAATTTCTGAATGCAGGACAAACCTGTGTTGCCCCTGATTATGTTTTGGTAGAAGAATCTATACAGGAACAGTTTATGGAAACTCTGGTAAAATATATTAAGCAATTTAATTATCAGCCTAATGCAGAACACTATACAAGAATCATAAACGATAAAAATTTTGACAGACTTCTTAGCTTAGTAGATACAGAAAAAATCTATTATGGCGGAAATTATGATCGTGAAAATCTCTATATTGAACCCACAATTCTTTCAAATACAAATTGGGAAGATGATATAATGCAGGAAGAAATTTTCGGACCTATACTTCCGGTTTTAACATTCAGTAACTTTAATATTGCTCTTAATGATATTCTTGAAAAAGAAAAACCTCTTTCAGCATATTTATTCAGCAACAATTCGGAAGAAAAACAGCATTTCACCCAAAAAATTTCTTTTGGCGGTGGCTGTATCAACGATGTGATTATGCATTTAGGCAATAAAAATCTCCCTTTTGGAGGTGTCGGAAATTCCGGAATCGGAAGCTATCACGGTAAGTTTGGTTTTGAAACTTTCTCGCATCAGAAAGCTATTCTTGAAAGAGTCAACTGGGGCGAACCCAACATCAAATACCCTCCTTACTCTGAGAAAAAACTTCACTGGATCAAAAAAATGTTTTAGATAAATAAATACAGGTCCATAAAAAAGGAGAACCATTATTGATTCTCCTTCTATTTTTTCCCTGAAAATAGGTCAAAACTATTTATTAAATATGAATTACCTCGCCATAAGCAGCTGCAGCAGCTTCCATAATTGCTTCTGAAACTGTAGGGTGCGGGTGAATAGACTTGATGATCTCGTGACCTGTCGTTTCTAATTTTCTTGCGACAACTGCTTCAGCAACCATATCTGTAACTCCTTCTCCAATCATGTGACAGCCTAACCATTCTCCGTATTTAGCATCGAAAATTACTTTTACAAAACCGTCTGTATTGCCGTTTGCTGTTGCTTTTCCACTTGCAGAAAGAGGAAATTTACCCACTTTGATTTCATAACCTTTTTCTTTTGCCTGCTTTTCTGTAAGACCAACAGAAGCCACTTCAGGATGACAGTAAGTACATCCGGGAATATTGCCGTAATCAATTTTTTCAACATGCATTCCTTTGATCTTTTCAACACAGGTAATTCCTTCCGCAGAAGCAACGTGAGCCAAAGCTTGAGTTGGAATAATATCTCCGATTGCATAATATCCAGGAACTGAAGTTTCGTACCATTCGTTTACCAAAACTCTTCCTTTATCTGTCTGAATTCCCACTTCTTCAAGTCCGATATTTTCAATATTTGCAGCAATACCAACTGCTGAAAGTAAAATGTCTGCTTCCAGAGTAACTTCTCCTTTAGCTGTTTTCACTTTAGCCTTTACACCTTCTCCGCTTGTATCAACACTTTCTACAGAAGCATTGGTCATGATCTCAATTCCTGATTTTTTCAGAGATTTTTCCAAGTGTTTTGAAATCTCCTCATCTTCTACAGGAACAATGTTTGGCATAAATTCAACAACAGTAACTTTTGTTCCCATTGTGTTATAGAAATCAGCAAACTCTACCCCGATAGCTCCGGAACCTACTACGATCATAGATTTTGGCTGCTCAGGAAGAGATAATCCCTGTCTGTATCCGATTACTTTTTTACCGTCCTGTGGAAGATTTGGCAATTCTCTTGAACGCGCACCTGTAGCGATAATGATATGAGTACCTGTATACTCGGTTACTTTTCCTTCTTTATCCGTTACAGAAACTTTTTTACCTTTCTGAACTTTAGCTGTACCAAGAATTACATCAATTTTATTTTTCTTCATCAGGAATTCAATTCCCTTGCTCATTTTTGAGGCAACCCCACGACTTCTCTGAATTACGTTTGGAAACTCAAAACTAGCTTCTACTTTATTTAATCCATAATCTTCAGCATGATTAATATAATGAAAAACCTGAGCAGATTTCAATAAAGCTTTTGTTGGAATACAACCCCAATTCAGGCAGATTCCCCCTAAGTTTTCTTTTTCGATAATTGCAGTCTTGAAACCCAACTGCGCCGCTCTGATTGCTGTAACATATCCACCGGGACCACTCCCGATGACAATAATATCGTAATTCATTAGCTTAAAATTTTTATGCGAATTTAAGGAAAAATATTGGATGTTACGCCCTACGGTTTTTTCATCAATTAAGGCTGTCTCAAATTAATTCAAACCCTGCAGAATCTGGCTCAATTTCATTCGGTTTTGTTTTTTTCTCAATTTCCCAAAACAAAATCAGATTCGGCTTAAACCTATATAAAACTTATTTAATAAGGTTTTTCAAAGCTTTTCCAACATCCGGATAATTGAAACTGAAACCGTTTTTAATCAACTTTTCCGGATATACATTTCTGCTTTTTAGTAATAACTCGGTTTCAGTTCCCATGACCGAAGAGGCGATTTCCAATTGCCAAACCGCAGCATTTAGCCCAAAAGGAACTTTCATTTCCTTTCTTAAATTTCTCATAAAATCATTGTTAGATAAAGGATTGGGCGCAGTTATATTGATTTCACCCGTAAGATCTTCGTTTGCAATAACAAACTCAACTGCTCTGCAAAAATCGTCAATATGTATCCAGCTTATTTTCTGATTTCCCCTTCCCTGTTTACCACCCAAACCAATTTTAGTCAGGATATTAAGCTTTGGAAAAGCGCCGCCGTTGTTTCCTAAAACAATTGAAGTTCGCAGAGCCACCTTTCTTACATATTCTGTTTTGGATCTGAAAAATTCACTTTCCCAGCTTTTACAAATGTTCATAGAAAAATCGTCCCCGATAATACCATTTTCTTCTGTATTTAACTGTTTTTCTGAATGAATATAAATCGTTGCTGAACTTGCGTTTAACCAAATTTTAGGTTTATTGGTACATAAATCGACCGCCTGCTGCAAAACTTTAGTACTTTCAATACGTGAAGAATATATCTCCTTCTTATTTTTGTCTGTATATCGGCAATCTACAGATTTTCCTGCAAGATTTATAAGAACATCGGAATTTTCAAGTAAATTTTTCCATTCCCCTAAAGTTTTTGCATCCCAGAAAATTTCGTTTTTACGTTTTGGATTTCTGGTTAAAATATAAACCTGATCTCCTTTTTGCATAAAATATTCTTCAAGATTTTTGCCTAAGAAACCAGTTCCGGCTGCGATGATTATTTTCATTTTAATTAAAAGTTATATAGATTAATGGTTTGTCGTCTTGAGATATTTCGGCATCTCTAGTAATTAATATTTGCACGATTGCTTTGCACTTTCCTTTTTTCAAATTCATTTTCGGCAATTGATTTTATAAGTTGATTTCTCGTGAATTGATGAGGTTTTTGCATTTCAATAATTTTTGATGTGTGCGTTTGGTAAAAACCTAAATGTTTAGCTCTCCAAGTCACGCTTTCACCTTCCTCAATAAGTCCTGAAGTTTTTCCTGCAACTGCTGTTTCATTGGTTTGTGAAGCTGACTTTTGATGGAGATCAATATCCCTCGCCAAATCGAAAACGGTCTCAATATCAGCTTTTATGATTGTTTTTAAGTGAATTTTTGACATTTTACTTTAATAATTAATCAATATAAGGATGACCAAAACTGTTATTCTGAAAATCATCCACGAAATAGTGGGAAGAAAATTTAATTGTAAAACTTTACACCTTCTTAAATGCTCTAAAAACATAATGAAAACTACAATTCCAAAATAAACTATTGCTGATAATGAATTAAAGCTGAAAAGTAAACCTGGAATCAGCAGCAAAGTTCCGATAAGAGAAACGGTCATCATATTTCCAAGATAATCCCAGAATTTTTCTTTTAAATATGATTTTAAAAATATGGTCTGCCAAATAATCTGACTCAAACAAATGAAGAGTTCTCTGCCAAAATTCTGTTGCAGGTTTAACCCTAAATTTCCACTGAAAGCACTCAGAATATAGGAAGAAAAAAATGTAACGAAAGTAATATAAGCTAATCTGTATTTGAGGCTAAAATCTGGAACACAAGCTTTCACAGAATGATCTTTAGCAGAAGGAATAATCTGTTTTCTGTTATAAGAAACGAAAGAATATAATTTCTTGAAAAACCAATATAAAGGCTTTATTCTGGCAATTTTTTCTAATGTCGGAAACGAATTCCCGATAATAAGCAAAAGACTGTCTAACCCGTAGATTACCGTATTTTTTTTATAATCAACTAATGCGATTTCGTTTTTTGCACGGTTGAGATCAATGAGTTTTTCGTTGCTTAAGCTTAGTTCAGTAAAGGCTTCCCTTCCATTTTCACTCAGCATTCCACTTTTTATAAAACCTTTTGAATAAAGATTACACAATGGACATTCGTTATCGTAGATGAGCGTGTGGTTGTTGAGAGTTTTCATGATTATTTGTTTTTTTAATGTTTTGTATTAATTCCGAAATATAAAATCAGAAACAAATGAATGATTAAATTTTTCATAATTATAATATTTTCAATAATTTTTGAAAGTTTTTATGAAATAAAAAAGGATTTTAGTCCTTTCTATTTTAATAAGTTAGTGATTTTTCCAACCAGCCAATGATCATCACTTTTAATAGCCAGATCCATTATATTGTTGATTTTTCCCGTTACAGTGCTAAAATCGTTCATCAGCTTAATAAATTCCTTTGCTTCTTCAGAATCTTTATCTTCAATATTTTTCAGTTCTTCCAGAAAAGAAATAACAGGTTCAATTTCCCGTTTTCTTCTTTCTTTGGTAATTTGTTTAAACAAAAACCATACATCTTTTTCAGCAACAAAATATTCTTTTCGTTCACCTTTTACAAATTCTTTTCTTACAATTCCCCAGTCCATTAAAGCTCGTAAATTCATATTGGCATTTCCTCGGGAAATTTCAAGTTGCTCCATCACCTCATCCGTAGAAAGTGCATTTCCACTTGCCAAAAGCAAAGCGTGAACCTGTGCCATTGTACGATTGATTCCCCAATTGGTTGCAAATGTTCCCCAAGTTTGAATATATTTTTCTTTGGCTTCTGAAAGCTGCATCTTTTTATATTTAAATTTCTATTACAAAGATAACAATACTTTTTGAATTTTCAATAATTTTTGAAAATTTATTTTAAAATCTTAGCCTTTAAATTAAAGTGGCTGATTTTAGTTTTAAAACAGCCACTTCTATATAATTAAATCTTTAAAATTACGGATATATTACCGCCTTGATTCCTTCATTCCAAAACTTAGATTCCGGCATGTAGTAAAGATATACATTACTTGCTTTTCCTGTATATTCTCCAGCAAATTCTACCTTTAAATCAAGATTAATTGTTTTCGTTTCATTGCTATCGAAATGTTCCCAATACAAAACAAGATAATTATCAAAAATTTCGTAATAGGAAACCTGCTTTTTATCAATTAAATCTTTCATCAAAGCATTTTGAAGAGTTAAGCCTGCAGGAATTCCGATTTTTGCTGTTGTCATCGGCAATTGACTATTGATTTTATTTTTTATCGTCACTGTCATTCTGTTGGTCTCTCCTACTTTAGAAACCTGAGATTTCAGCTTTGTCTCTAAGATTATCGGAATATTTTCACTCTTTGGAGCTTCTAAAGTATAATATTGATAATCTAATTTGTATGGTAAACCTTTTTCATAGCTATAGTCAACTTTCAAATCATTTTCTCCTTTTCTGAAAGCTGATGCAAAGCTGTTGTTTTTATCTGAAACAACTACATTATTTACCTTAATAGTAGGTTGATCAGTTCCGTAGAGCTTCTCATTTTTAGCAAAGAAATCGGATAATGATTCTAATGCCAAAGATGTTGCCTGAGTTGAACCAAAGCCGTAATAACCATTATAATTAATCAATTCATCCGCAACTTCAGCGATTTTCAGCTGATTATTTTTCTCATTTTTCTGCAATGCTATCATATAAAGCGAAAGCGTTTCTGCATTGGCTGAAATCCCTGCTGAACCTGTGAAAGTAGTTTTTACGTTTATATTTTTATCAGCATACTGTTTATTAAGAATTTCAATGAGATGAGTATAATCTTCATTTTTTCCGAGACTTTTTGCTGTATTTGCCATCAAAGCCAATTGATATGAATCTTTTGTTGCTAAAACTCTTTTTAAGCTGTAATCATAGTTTTGAAGCAGTTCATTTTTAAATCCGAGTTTAGAAAGCGCGTACAAAACATACATATTTCTCGACCATGAATACTCGGAATAGACAGTTGTCATTTCGTAGCTTTTTCTCACTTCAAAAAGTCCGTTTGCATTCTTTTTTGATAAAATAAATGAACTTAAATTCTGAATTAATTTTGTATCTACATTCACATATTTTTTCAAATCTCTGAATTCTAACAAAGCAAATGCAGACAACGCAACATCAGATTCATTACCTCCAAAATATGAAAAACCGCCATCTTTATTTTTATAGGATAGCATTTTCTGATATCCTTTTTTCATATTTTTAATAACGTTAAGTTCAGTATTCGGATCAATTTTTTTCGTAGACTTCAAATAATCCAGAATAAAAATATTAGGATACACCGTTGATGAGAGCTGCTCAAAACATCCGTAAGGTTCTTGCTTTATTCTTTCTAAATCTTCAAACATCTGCAATGCCGAATTTTCATAAACGTAATAAGACGACACAAAACTTCCGTTGATATATTCCGGAATATTAATTTTAAAATTTTCATTTTTATTATTTATTATTGAAAAATGATACGGAAAACCTTTTTCCTCAACTTTCAAAGGCAAAATCATTGTTTCTCTGGATTCTCCAGACTTTACAGCAAATTGAATATTAGAATTAATCAGTTTATCGGTCTGCATGGTTACAAATAATCTTCCGGATTCCAAAGGTTTTAAAGTAATTAAACTGTCAGCTTTCATCAATTTAATATTATTAGGAACGATCACATCCATTTTCAAAGTTCGGATTTCCGAAGAATTATTTTTGACAACAACAGGAACTGTCATTTGGTCTGTCCGTGTTAAATATTGCGGAATTTTAGCATCAATGGAAATTAAACTTTGCGCAGCATAAGTCGTTTCGTCTCTTCCGACTAATCCGTTTGCGGAAATTCCTTCCGTCATAATTCTGAAAGCTGAATTGGCATCAGACTGATAAAATTCAATCTGAGCTTTTCCGGTTTTATCAGTTTCAACAACTGGATTCCAATATAAAGTTTCCCTGTAATCATGACGATATCCGGTATTGGTTGACTCATAAACAGGATATGAAAACTGCCGTGAATATTCATAACTGACTAAACTGTCATTTGGAATATTTTTTACCGCAAAATAACTTTGGGGCGTGATATTGAATTTTAGGTTTGAGTTTCTGTCTTTTTTTGTGTTTATGATGATTACTCCGTTTGAGCCGCGGTTACCAAAGACTGATGTGGCTACTGCATCTTTCAAAACTTCCATCGAATTGATATCGTTCGGATTTAGGATTCTAAAAGCATTAGTATTTGTTGGAAAACCATCAATTACATATAAAGGCTCAGTATTTCCACTTAAAGAACCAAGTCCTCTTACAACAATTGACGGTGTTGTACCTGGTTGCCCTGTTCCTGTAGAAATATTGACTCCAGCTAATTGCCCTTGAGCTATATTGAGAACATTTGAGTTCGGTCGTTGGTTTAAATTCACAATTGATGAAGTTGCTACACTTTTTTTTACCGTTTTGTAACCGACAACTACAACTTCCTCAATTTTTTGTTCTTTATTAATTGTATCCGATTTAGAATTCACTGAAGGTAAAGTTTTCCGCAAACCTTCTATTTCTTGAGAAATTGAAGGCTTTTTCTCGTTAATCTCTGCTTCTTTAATAATCTCATCTACATCAATATTTTCTAAAGATTGCTTTACTAAAGGATTTATATTGAGTTTATAAGATAACATTCTCACTTTTACTTTCTGTTTTTGATCTGCAGATTTTGCAATAACAAAATAATATTCATTCCGATTCAAATCTGAAAAATAAAACAATCCGTTTTCGGAAGTAATCTGTTTTTTTATTTTGGAATTACTGCTGACCAAATAAACTTCTGCTTTCACAGGCTTTTTATTTTCATCTTCAACGATGCCGTAAATCGGGTTTTTCTTTTCAGGAAGATATTTGTAGTTTCCTGTCTTTTTCACTTCAGAATTCATTTCAAAGTATCGATAACCGTTTGTTAACATAACCAAGTACAAACTTTTTACCGCTTTTTCTTCTTTTTTATCAAAATAAAATTGAGGTCTTTCAATTTTCCCTCGCAATTCAGAATCCATTAAAAGCCATGACAGAATATGATTTTGTTTATCATCTGCATAAGTCCACAATTTATCGTCAATCACTGATATGGCAAGATTTGCAGGGATTGGATTGTTATTTTCATCGGAAGTTTCAATATTAACAATCGCTTTTTCTCTCGGTAAATAATTTTTCTTGACCGGAGTAACCTTTACTTTCATCTGCTTACTTTCATTCGTAAAAACAATTCTTTCGGCAAGTGGTATATTATTCTCTGAAATCGTAAACCTGCAGATTCCGATTGGGAATTCTTTTTCAGAAATATCAATTTGATTTAAGCCCTTTTTTAAGCTTAAGTTTTTAGTGTAAATTTCTTTCTCACGAAAATTCCCGGAGATTAAAATGTTTCTTTCGGAGGTCGAGTTGACGATCAAACGGATAATTTGATTTTCTTTTTTAGCATTAAAAACAATTCCATCATCTTTTGCGGCAGGAAGCTGATAAATCTGACTGATATTCTCCGGTTTTAAAATTTTTGCATAATACGTTTCACTATTTTTTGGAGTTAAATAAAAGCTTCCCATCCCGAAATTGTAGGCTGAAACTTCAGAAATTTTCTGATTATTCTGGTTATAAATCCCTAAAACAGCGTCTACAGGCTTTTCAAATTCATCCAAAACTTTAAAAGCGATGTTTTGTTCGATTCCATTGATAAAAGTTCCGCCTTCAGGCATAAATTTTAAATCAAGATTATTTAAAACTATTGGAATATTTCTGGAAATAGATTCTGTGAAACCGTCAAAATTAACTTTAATATTCAAAAGAGCGTCAGGAGATTTCAAAACGTCAGGAAGCTGAAATTTCAACAAGTATTTTCCTTCTTTATCAGTAATTAAATTACCTTCAGTAATTTTTTCGCCTTGATGCATTACTGTAAAATTAGCCTCGTAAAATGGAATCGGGAGATTGCTTAAACTTCTTATTGAAAAATCTGCCAAAACCTCATCTCCGGCTCCATAACCTTTTTTAGGAAAATCAAGTTTCATTAAAATTCGTGGAGAAACAATTTTCTGAAGTGTAATTTCTTTTTCAAAAACATTTTTTCCAGCTTCATTCTGCATCCAGGCTGTAAAAGCTCTTACCTTGTAAATTCCGCCTTTCATGTCATTATCGAAATAGAAATATCCTTCTGCATGACCATTTTTAATTTCATACTTAGATTTTTTCACCACCGTTCCGCTAGGATCGACAATTTCAAAATTGACAACTTTAGATTGCTCTGTCGGAAGTTGGTTTTCTGCCTGAACAATATAAATTTTAAAATACATTTCCTCTCCCGGTTTGTAAAAAACATGGTTGGTCTGTATGTATGTTTTTTCCTTTTTGAAGTCGCTGAATTTATTTTGCGCTTTACAAAAAGGACTTGAAAGTAGAATTAAAACAGGGATTATGTAAGATAAAATATTGAATCTCATTGAATTTCGTTTTAAGTTTGAAAATACTTTTGGTTTTGGTGACATTCAATTAGAATTTAAAAGAAACCGTACAACCATACGTTTTAAAAGACGGAAGATTGAAAAAATCCAAACCTCTGCTGTTATCAAAATCATAAAAATTCTGGTTAGAATCCACACCAGTATTTGCCTGCCAAATAAAAATATTGTTAACATAAAAACTCACGCCCAAAGCTCTTCTCAAATTTCCAACATCAAAATAGGCAGAAAGTGCAATATCATTTATTCTTATATAATCAGATTTTTGCACATAATATTCCGCAACACCAAGAAAACCATATCTCGTCCAGCGATTCTCGTTGACTGACAAATTAGGATTATAAAAATCAACAGGAATTTGATTGACATTTCCATTAGAATTAACCCCTTCGAAAACATAATTTTTAATATTTCTTTCGTCTGCCGAAGTTTGAGAACGACCATAATAATCAAGAACAGCCTGAGTTCCGTTCCAGATTTGACCACCTTTTTTCCATTCCCAATTCACATCCAAAGCAAACATTTTATAGGTGAGACTATGGGAAAATTTCATCACAAAATCCGGAGTCGGGTCTGCAATAATTTTCGTTCCTGAAGCTTTTACCGGATAACCATGGTTATCAATGATTACATTTCCATCTGTATTTCTTTCATAATAACTTCCCGCAACTGCACCTAAAACCTCACCCTCAGTCAAAGTTTTATAAATATCAGTGAAGCCTGAAATCATCAGATTATTATATCCTGATTTAACACGATTCACCATATCCCGGTATTTAAAGAATGAGGCTTTACTGCTTAGACTGATACTTTGACTACGAATGATGTTATCGTAATTAAAATTAACTTCATACCCGTCATATGTATGGTCTGCAAGATTTTTTAAGACTAAATTCTGGTTTTCAAAGACAGGAAATACATCATCGTAAATTTTTCGGTTGAAATATTCTGCAATCAAACTGAGTCGTGGATTAAATAAAATAATTTTAAAACCTGTTTTAGACTCTTTGATATTAATATTCAAGAGATTATTAAAGGTCTGAACTTCTTTAATGGGAAAATATTGATATGCGTTTTGTGCAGAAAACTGTGTAGTAGTATATGATGAATATGATTTTGCAATTTCAGCTTCAGTAGATAACTGAGTATGCGCTCCCATGAATTGAATATCCAAATTATTCCAACCTAAAACATCTTTAAAAGTGAAGTAAGCATTTACTTTTGGCAGCCAATAATTGTTTTTTATAGAAGTGTTTGAAATATAAAATGAGTTTCCCAGATTAACCCCGAATTCTATATTATTATAATCTTCGAAATCCAAATTATAATTAAAAATATAATCCTGAGAAGTTCGCTGATAAAAATAATTTGTATCTAAACTATGACCAATATTGATTTTCCGGTCATTTAAGATATGATTTAGACTGAATTTATTCGTCAAATCTCCACCCTGCAAATCATAATTCGCTGAAATATTTGAATTGTAAAATTCATTTTTCTGATTTCTTATATTGTATAATCCGTTTTGAAAACCAGTTGTTGAAATCTTATAAACATCACGATGCGCAATTTCCTGATCGTCATAAGCCTGACTGATATTGAGTTTAAAACCTCTCCATTGTCTACTTACATCAAAATTAAGTTGTCGCACATTTTCGTAATAATTGTATTTATTATCCTGCTTAAAAAGAAATTCAGGGTTGTCTGCAGTTGGACTGTAACTTCTCTGTAAGCCATTACTTAAAAAAGCATTTTGCTGATTTGAAAATGAAACCGGCGTTAAAAGAGAATTTTGATACACCCTGTTGAAAAGTCCGATTCTGTTGGTATTGGTTGCTTTATTTTCTTCATAATTAAATCCTGCATTGATTTTAAACTTTAAAAGTTCAGTGCTGAATTTCGCCTTAAAAGAATTTACAATATCAAATTGATCTATAAAATACATCTGATCTTTTTGCTGTACAATATTCAAAGAAAGTCTTGCATTTTCGCTGTAACCGTTACTCCTAATAATTGCATTGACGTTCAGCTGATTGCTGTAACCAACTGTAGTTCTAAAGAGATTGTTATTGTAAGCTTTTGCAGGAGAAATTCCGTTGGACAAATTGATTAATTGTCCGTTAACATCATATTCATAAGGCTGTCCGTTATAGCCTAAAGTTGAAATATCCGGTCCGAAACTGAACATTTCACCTGTCTCTGGACCTTTCCAAACTAAAAACCCATTTTCTGATCTTCCCTGAACATATCTGTTCTGAGTGTTAGGAATACGGTTTCTGTTTTTTATATCTAATGAACTGCTGAAACTCCCGTTAAAAACGAGAAATTTTTCAGGCTGCCTTTTAAGTTTGTAGGTAGAATCTGATTTTAATTTCAGTTTTCTGACCGCAGAAAGACTGTAATCTGAATAATTCCTAATAGAATCATAAGATTTCTCAACGCTGAATTTATCCGATTCAGGCTTTTTAATCAGATTGTCATAATCTTTGGAACTGATACTTTCTACATATTTCCTGTTTATCTGTCTTTCGAGAATATTTTTTAGTTCATAGACATTATAAACCACCTGGATATTTTTGCCGTTATTCCAGACCAAGGTATCGCTTACATCAGCCTGAATAATCGCAAAACCCTTCTCATCGGTTAATTCATAAACTCCTTTATTCTTATTAAAAACCTTTAGAAAATTCTGAGGTTTCTTTTTTTCATTATAAAATGTACCCGAAAAATAACGTTGAGAATCCTGCGCATAGACAAACTGAACCATAAATACAGGTAAAAACAGATAAACTTTTTTCATCATAGATAATATGTCTAAAAATAGAGAAAAAAAAGAAATCCCCGAAGAAATTTCTTTTTTTGTGAAATCATCTTTTATTAGTTTTTAATGATTTTAAATGTTTCCCATCCTTTTTCTGTTTTGGCTCTAATGAGATAAACACTTTGAGGATAAGATGAAATATCAATCGCACTTTTTCCGGAAAGCTTCTCTTTGTTCATGATAATTTTTCCTGCTAAATCATAAACAAATAATTCATGTATTGGTAGTTCCGAAATAATGTTTACGGGACCATTGGTTGGATTCGGAAAAATTTTTATCTGATGCTCAACCTGGCTACCCGCTTCTGTTTCCAATTTTTTGTTCAGATAATTCTGAGAGATATTTTTATCGCATTCGGTGAGCGATGCCCGTTGTAAAATAAGTCTTAGAAAGAGATCGTTTAACTTTTCTACCTCATAAGATTCTACAGTAGGCTCAATATGATTGTTCCCAATTCCACTGTGATTGGTCAGAAATGTATAAGTGCCGTTCGTCATCAATGCAAAAGTCCTCATGAGATATTCTGTCTGTTTATCAATATCACTTGCAGAAAGGGGAATGATGGTAATTCCTTTCTGAGCAGCAGTTTTTATATATTTAAAAAGTTTATCAATATTTTCTTCTGATTGATGTGGAGGTGCATCAAGAATTAAAAACATGATTTTAGTGGAATTTTCATTGCTCCATTTCAGCTCATTCACAGAAACATCCATTGCTTCAACCACAGCTTCAGGGAAATCACCTCCACCTGAAGCATTCTGCTCTTTAATAAATTTCAAAAGCTGATTCGCATCATCATTAAATTCAAATTTTTTGGTTACATACTCATCCCCTCTATCTCTGTAAAAAACAGAACCATATCTTACCTCTGTGTTTTTAAGATTAGATTCAACCTTTTTAAGAACATCCAAAAGTTCAGCCTGTAAATAAGCAATTTCATCACCCATCGAACCTGTTGCATCAACTACAAAAGCTAAATCTAAAGCTCTTTTTTCAAGACATGGTTTGTCAAGAACTATAAGGTTTTGTCCGTTTTTGAATTCTTTGGGATTATTACTGATTATATTATTTGATTGATCTTTCAAAATATATTTTTCTGGATTCTGATCAGAACCATTCATTGGATTAATCCATAATTCTGCATTTCCTAGATTATCTGTAATGGATTCCCAAACAACTTCATTTTTATCATTAATCAATTTTAGCTTTTCTCCAACAATCGGTTTTTTATTTTTATTTACCAATTGTACAGATATTCTTTTTTCAGGAAAAAATTTCCACTCGTCTTTATATCTTTCTAAAGCAGGCACAGCAATATCCATCCAATAGCTCCATTTAGAAAAATCGTTTGCTTCTCCTGCAGTCAATTGTCCGGCTTTTGGGAGTATTTCCTCTTTTTCTTCTGGCTTATCTGTGATATCCGTTTTAGCTTTGGGAAAAAGTTTATTTAAAAATTTATTAAACTTTTTATTCTTTGATTTTAAAGCATCTTTTGTGGAGATTACAATAACGCCGTTTGTGGCTCTGCTCCCATAAATAGAAGTTGCTGTCGCATCTTTAATTATTGAAACTTCCTTGATATTTTCCGGTTTTAGTTTTTTAAATTTTTCGCCGCTTGCGATTTCACCGTTAATGACATATAATGGTTCTGAATGTTCTTTAATTGATGCAGCTCCCCGAATAAGAATAGCATTTTTGGAAGATCCCGGAGTTCCAGAAGAAGAACTTATTGATACTCCCGGAGCTGCTCCACTTATAGAATTTAAAAATCCTGCACTCGGTGAATTACTTGCAATAAGATTTCCGCTCCCTGCTGAAGAAGAAACAGATGAAGATTTAGTTGCCGTTTTACTATATCCTAAAACTAAAACCTCCTCAATATTCTTTTCTTTAAAACCACTATCTACAGGAACTTGAGGAAATATTAGATTAATTTCTGCCGGCTTAATATATTTGCTCTCGCTTGTAGTAATTAATCCTTTTTCTATTAATTTCAATCCTTTATCAAAATTTGTAATATTTACATCTTCATAAGCCAAAATTTCAGGATTTTGTACTTGTTTTTGAGCATCAATTTCCTTTTCAATATTCGATTTCACCGTACTGTCAATCGTCTGAACGTTTGAATTCGTTTTAGGTGAAACTGTATTTTGAACGATAGCTGGTTTTTCAATTTCAGAAACATCATTTTTATTAATAAAATAAAATGCACCCAAACCGATAATTAAACTCGCAGCAATTCCGTAAGGAAACCAAATTGGAAGGATTCTCTTTTTGTCTTCTTTTTTATCTAATTTTTCTTCAACTTTAGCCCAGACTTTATCAAAACCCTGAAAAGTAACAGGCTCTTCCAGAGATTGAGAAGCCTTATTGAATTTTTTATCTATATCGTGATTATTTTCCATTGTATAAAGTTTAAATGTTGTGACTAACCAAGAGTTCCTGAAGTTTTTTTCTCGCAAAATTCAGCTGGGATTTTGAAGTTCCTTCACTGATTGAAAGCATCGCTGCAATTTCTTTGTGTGGATAACCTTCAATTGCAAAGAGATTAAAAATCGCCCGACAACCTTCCGGAAGAAAATTGAGAAGCCTCAAAATATCTTTCTCGAAAGAAATACTGTCTGTAGGAGAATCCGCTGATTCGATAAACTCTTCTTCCAAAGAAACATTCAGTGCTTTCATACTTCTCAATTTTTGCAGACATTCGTTCACCGCAATTTTTTTTGCCCAGGCTTCGAAAATTTCATGATTATTCAGCTGATTGAGTTTGGTGAAAATTTTGTAAAAAGTATCTGCGAGTACCTCTTCAACATCTTCATCATTCTTCAGGTAGCGCTTGCAAACCGAGTATAGTTTGCCCGCCATTTTTTCATAAACCCTGCGCTGTGCATTGCGGTCGTTTTGCTGGCATTCTATTAGTAGTTTTTGTTCCATAGTCTGGCTTTATACTTTAATAGATGCAGGAATTTTAATCTTGGTTGGAAACATGATAAACTTTTTTTAAAAATAATCTAAAAAGTAATAAAACAATCATTTTTTCTTACTTATACTTTGTTTAGAATATTATTAAACCCCGAAAATGGTTTCAGTAAAAAATATCAATATCTATATTCCTACGAAAAAACCGTTCTCAAAAACTTGAAAACGGTTAAAATCAAAAAAATTATAGGTAAAATTATGCTTTAAATTTAATAGAGTATTGCCATACTTTCAGCAGAGAAATCTTTTATCTCATCAATTTTATTTTCTTTGAGTTTCTTTACCCATTCAGGATCTTGCAAAAGCGCTCTTCCCACCGCTACAAGATCAAAATCACCTCTTTCCAGTCTTCGGGTAAGTTCAGAAAGATCGGCTTTTCCTGTACCTTTTCCTGAAAATGCTTCCATAAAATCTCCTTCAAGACCCACAGAACCTACAGTAATAGTTGGCTGCCCCGTAATTTTCTTTGCCCAACCTGCAAAATTCAGATCAAATCCTTCAAATTCAGGTTCCCAGAATCTCCTTTGAGAACAGTGGAAGATATCTACTCCTGCCTCTTTTAAAGGAATTAGCCATTCCTCCATTTCCTGTGGTGTGTTGGCAAGTTTTACTGAGTAATCCTGTTGCTTCCATTGAGAAAGACGGATAATAATGGTGAAATCTTCTCCAACTGCCTTACGGATCGCTTTTACAACATCTACAGCAAAACGGCTTCTTTCTTTAAGCGTTTTTCCGCCATATTCATCAGTTCTTGTGTTGGTTACTTCCCAGAAAAACTGGTCAATCAGATAGCCGTGAGCTCCGTGAATTTCCAAAACATCAAATCCCAATTCTTTAGCTGACTTCGCTGACGCAGCAAACTGAGCAATGGTATCGTGAATATCCTCTAAAGTCATTGAAGAAGCCTTCTCCATATCAAAAGCCGGATATTCTTCAGACATTCTTGTATCACCTACATGCCAGATCTGCGGTCCCATTTTTCCGCCATTCTCATGAACTGCATCTATGACGTTTTTCCATCCGTTTAATGCTTCATTTCCATAAAAGTCAGGAATATTTAGAAGATTTTTTGAGGCTGGTCTGTTAATCACGGTTCCCTCAGAAAGGATTAATCCCACCTCAGAAGCTGCTCTTCTTGCGTAATAATCTGCAATCTGTTGTGTAGGAACACCTTTATCAGATTGAGCTCTGGTCATAGGCGCCATGACAATTCTGTTCTTCAGTTCCAGGTTTTTATATCGGAATGGCTTGAATAGTGATTCTGTACTCATTTATTTATGCTTAAATATTAATTGTTACACAAAGTAACTAATAATAGTTCACATTTGTATCTTTCAATAAAAAAAAGTAGTAACTTTGCAGTAACCAGTGATGGTAACCATAAAGTAACGATTAGATGTAACATCACTAAAAATAAAATCTGAGTAAGAACAAGCTGTTGTATGTACCTTAAAAATATCTGATTATGAAAAAAAATGAAATGATGAAATATAACTGTCCGCTCGGCAAAGCAATGTCAGCATTGGGCAGTAAGTGGAAACCTATTATTGCTTTGGTAATTAAAGACAGAAAATTACGTTTTGGAGAACTTGCTGTGAGAATTAATGTAATTTCCAGAAAAGTTCTGACAGATCAGCTTCGGGAAATGGAAACTGATGGTTTGATTATCCGTGAAGAGTTTAAAGAAATTCCTCCCCGGGTTGAGTATTCTTTAACTGAAAAAGGTTTGGCGTTATTGCCGATTCTTTATCTTCTTGAAGAATGGGAATCAAAATACCAAAGTCCTGAATGCAAAAAAATGCAAATGGCGTTAGAAAAGGAGAAAGCTGCTTCGACTTAATTAATAGAAATTTTTACTTATAAGCTTGGTAAATACCTCTCTTCAATAATATTCAAATGGTGAATATTATGCCCCACAATCAGTTGTCCTATGGTTTCTGCGGAAATTCTGTTTCCGTTTGCTGTTCCGATATTTTTCAATGCAGAAGAATGAGCACTTTCCAGTAAAATCTGTGAAGATTTTCTGATCAGCTGATATTCTTCAAGCAAAGAATTCAGTGTTCTTTCGTTTGCAAAAGACTGGTTAGCATAAAGTTCTTCGTCAAAACCCGGCAACTCATTCTGATCTCCTCTCGCAATAGCCAGAATTCTGTACTGAAAGACCCTTTCCGTATCCGAAAGATGCAAAAGCAATTCCTTCAGGGTCCATTTTCCATCAGCATAAGCAAAAAGCGATTGTTCTTCTGAAATTTCAGAATAAATTTTAAACGTTTTTTCTCCACAGTTTTTAAGTTCTTCCAGCCAGCTTTCAGATGGAATTAAGTCTAAATATCTTTGGATGTATTTTTGAAAATCAGTCATCAAATTGAATTTAGCAATTTAGTAGTGTATCAGTATAACAATTTTTGGCAACCTGTTAAATGATATATTGTTAAATAATTATTCGGTCGTCCATTCGTAGAAATTCACTTCATCGTATAACTCAAAACCACAGCTTGGATATAATTTATTTCCGATGTCGTTAGATTTTCCGGTTTCAAGAAGAATACCGCAGGCATTTGTTGATTTTGCCAAATCCTTTGCTTCTTCAATTAATGCTTTTGAAAAACCACTTCCACGATAATATTCATTTACAAACAAATCATTCAGCAACCAATAACGCTTCATTCTGGTTGAGGAAAATAACGGATACAGCTGCACAAAACCAGCTAAATTTCCTTCAGATTCAGCTACAAAAATTGCAGAATCTTTATTTTCAATTCTCTCTGTTAAAAATATTGCAGCTTTCTGAATATCCGAATCCTTATGGTAAAAACTCCTGTACTGATCAAATAACTCTGCTAACTGATCTATATCTTTAATATCAGCCTTTCTTGTAATTCTCATTGATAATTATTATTTAAACCTAAAACATCCGCTAAAAACGGATGTTTAGGCTTTATTTATCTAAGAAAATGCTCTTTCTAAATCTGCAATCAGATCCTCTGCATCTTCGATTCCAACACTTAAACGAACCAAATCATCTGTAATTCCTAATTCTGCACGTTTTTCCGCCGGAATAGATGCATGAGTCATCAAAGCAGGATGATTGGCAAGAGATTCTACTCCGCCTAAAGATTCTGCCAAAGTGAAAACCTTTACTCTTTCTAAAAATTTGACCGCATCTTCTTTTTTACCCGATTTAAAAGTGAAAGAAACCATTCCTCCGAAATCTTTCATCTGAGATTTTGCCAGTTCATACTGCGGATGAGATTCCAATCCGGGATAAATTACTTTATCAACAGCAGGATGAGATTCCAGATATTTTGCAACAGCCATTCCGTTTTCAGAATGTCTCTGAACCCTCAAAGCCAATGTTTTAATCCCTCTCAAAACCAAATAAGAATCATGAGGTCCTAAAATTCCGCCACTTGCAAACTGAATGAAGTGTAATTTTTCTCCCAATTCTGCATCTTTGGCAATCAAAGCTCCTGCGATTACATCAGAATGTCCTCCTAAATATTTTGTTGCTGAGTGCATCACAATATCGGCTCCCAAATCAATGGGTCTCTGCAGGTAAGGTGTTGCAAAGGTATTATCTACCGCAACCAGAATATCTTTTCCTTTTGCAATTTCTACCACCGCTTTGATGTCTACCAATTTCATCAATGGATTCGTTGGAGTCTCAACCCAGATCAACTTAGTTTTATCAGTGATCAGATCATTAATTTTAGAAACGTCATCAAAGCTTACAAAGGTAAATTTCAACTGATATTTTTCAAAAAGCCTTGTAAACATTCTGTAAGTACCGCCGTATAAATCGTCTACTGCAACTACTTCATCACCCGGATTCAATAATTTTAAAACACAGTCGATTGCTGCCAAACCAGAACCGAAAGCCAAGCCTTTCGCACCATTTTCGATGCTTGCCAAAGAGTCTTCCAAAGCCTGTCTGGTCGGGTTTGCTGCTCTTGAATATTCATATCCTGAATGTACTCCCGGAGATTTTTGTGCAAATGTTGAGGTTAAAAATACAGGAACATTTACAGAACCTGTTGCAGACTCATGATGTTGCCCGCCGTGTATAACTTTTGTATTGAAATTCATTATTTTATAATTTAGCAATGTATCAATATACCAGTTCACCAATGATTGGTACTTTGGTAGACTGTTACATTCATTGTTTACATTTTAATAGCAGATTTTACCGCAAATTCTTCAGCCATCTGTTCCATCCACTGTGCTACATCTTCTTCACCTGTAGCTCTTTGGTAAGTATTTCCTAAAGAAACCAAAATCTGATGGATAAACATTTTCATCTGATCTACGGGCATATCTTTGGTCCAGAGATCTATCCTTAAAGCTTCCATCGCTTTGTCATCCCAAACTGAAATCATGGTTGCCTTTGTTGGTTCTTTCTCAACACCGCCATCTTGAGCGTTCCATGTCATATTTTCAGGGATGTGGTTCTCGTCCAGCTCTACATCTATTGTAATCTGAGTTTTTCTCATTTTATCTATTTTCTTATATTTTAGTGAGTTGCATTTACTCTTCTAATTTTGGTTTATATCCTGATTTATTAAAAATTTCTGTTGCATCCATTTTGAGGAAATCTGCCAATTTAATTTCAGGGTTTTTATTTAAAAATTCTTTACAAATCTGCCATCCTATAAAAACTCCTACCATTGGAGAAGACTCATTATCAATTTCTGTATAGAATTTGGAAAAAGGTCCAGGATTGATGAAACGGTCAATTAAACGGTGATCATCCCCAAATATTAAATTATTTTCCACAAAATAATTGTAAATGTTGGGTTCGTTGGAAGAAGCCCATTGATATTGTTTCTGATCATAATCAATTTTCAGATGATCAGGAGTTTCCGGAAGGAAAGCATCCTGGAGAATCATCATTTTGCCGTTATAAACCAGTAAATCTATAAATTTCTGGTGATCTGTAGAGAATGGAACAATATTTTCCGCAAAAACTCTAGAAATCTTAGGAACAATATTATTCGGATTCATAGATTTTTGAAAATATTCTTCCAAACCTGTATAATTAGGATTTTTATTCCCCATAAATCCTGATACGTCAATAAACAGAAAATTGGTTTTATCATCATACAGAATAGGATCCTGAATCATCTGCAGACTTGATGAAAACAGGAAAACTTTCGGTGTTTTAAATTCGGGAAAATAATATTTGATATGCGAAAAAAGATCCTGAAGTTCTTTCTGTAATTTCGCCTGATCAATTTTGGAAATTGCTTCTTTATAAATTTTTATTTCGGTTTGGTTTACTTTGTTTTTGGCAAAGTCTTCATCCGAAACTGTTCCCTGAAACCACGGAAACTGAGCCTTAAATTTTTCCAACGGAACATCAGGATCGTAAAATATTTTGGAAATATCGGTCACTTCCACTTTTTCAGCAGGATTTTTGATTTCTACTTTCCATTGTTTTTCCTGATCTTTCTTACAGGAATTTAAACTTAAAACTAAAACAAGAGAAAGGATAGCAATTTTAAAAATCTTCATTATTTTTACATAGAATTAAGTATACAAAAATAAGGAAAATTAATGGCAAAAATATTCATTGAAACCGAAAGACTTCTTTTAAGAGAAATAATTCCTGAAGATACAGAAGGTTTCTTTGCTATGGACAGCAATCCTGAAGTCGTAAAATATGTTGGTATAAAGCCACTTACCGATATCAGCCAAAGTGTAGAAATGATAAAAAATATCCGAACCCAATACCATGAAAACGGAATCGGAAGATGGGCTGTCATTAAAAAAGAAAATCATCAGCTCATTGGCTGGAGCGGACTTAAACTGATTAAAGAAATCAATAATCATAAAAACATTTATGATCTTGGTTACCGCTTCACACCTGAACATTGGGGAAAAGGCTATGCTACTGAAAGTTCTTCAGCCGTTTTAAATTTTGGATTTAATACCATGAACCTTAAGAAAATTTATGCGTATGCAGATGTAAATAATGATGCATCCAATCATGTGCTGAGAAAATTAGGTTTCGAGGAGAAAGAAACTTTCACCGATGAAGGAGACAAATGTTTTTGGTATGAAATTGACAGAATAAAATTTTTAAAATAAAGTATAACAGCGAATGCATTGAAATCATAAGATTCGCCCTAAAAAATAAAATATGCAAACACAAAAGGTTATAGACCACATCATTGAATGGCTGAAAGATTATGCAAAAAAAGCTAACGCACAAGGATATATTATAGGAGTTTCCGGAGGTGTAGATTCCGGTGTTGTTTCCACACTATGTGCCATGACAGGGCTGAAAACTGTGGTTATTGAAATGCCGATCAGACAGCAGGAAGATCAGATCTCAAGAGCTCTGGAACAGATTGATTTCCTTAAAGAAAACTTTACCAATGTAGAAGGATTTACGGTAGATCTCAACGTTCCTTTTGAAGCTTTACACAATATTTTTGATGTAAAAGATGACGAATTCCCCAATGAAAAACTGGCTTTTGCCAATACAAGATCACGATTAAGAATGCTTACATTATATTACTACGGGCAGATTAACGGACTTTTGGTGTGCGGAACAGGAAATAAAGTAGAGGATTTCGGAATCGGATTTTATACTAAATACGGTGATGGGGGCGTAGATGTTTCGCCAATTGCTGACCTTTATAAAACGGAAGTTTATGAACTGGCAAAAGCGCTGAATCTTCCTGAAAGCATTAAAAATGCAATTCCTACAGACGGATTGTGGGATGTAGACCGAACCGATGAGCAGCAAATTGGCGCAACTTATCCGGAGCTGGAAAAAATTCAGAAAGAATACGGCACAAAAACAGCTGATGATTATGAAGGTCGGGATAAAGAAGTTTTTATAATTTTCGACAGAATGCATAAGGCTGCAAAACATAAAATGGTTCCTATTCCTATATGCGACATCAATGAAGAATGGCGGAATTAAGAGCCAATCTTAGAAATAAAATAAAGGCTTAGACAATACAATCTGAGCCTTTTTATTTTTATGCTGAAAAATTTTCACAGAAGCCTGATTTTATCGTCAAGAATTTCTATTAATTTATCTTTATATAATCCGCCGATTGCTTTTTTGAAATTCTTTTTGCTCATCTGAACCTCATCTTTGATATCCTCCGGTGAAGACTTATCTGAAAGATGAAGTAATCCGAAATTTTCTTCAAGTCTTGTAAGAATTTTCTGCTTAAATTCATCAATATTTTCAAAACCCTGAGGCTGAAGAGAAACATCTATTTTTCCGTCCTCACGAATTTCTTTGATGTAGCCCTGCTCTTCAGATAACGGATACAATTTTTTGAAAACATCAGAGGCATAGATCAGACCGATGTATTTTTTATTAATGACTACATTCCAGCCCAGTTCGCTTTCGTTCATCATAATCAAATCCACTTTATCCCCTTGTTGAAATGGAAGATTTTCGTATTGAGGATTCCGTTTAAACTTTGTAGTTCCGGTAATTAACTCAAAATCTTCATCTATGTACAAATACACCAGATATCTTTTACCTTCAATAATTTTGGTTTTCTGCTGCTTATAAGGAATAAACAAATCCTTGATAATTCCCCAATCCATAAATGCTCCGCTAGGGAGGCTTTGCACACAGCTCATTACCGCAAACTCGCCTACTTCCGCCAACGGAATTTCTGTTGTTGCTTTCAGCTTATTATCATCCTGATAAATAAATACTTCAACTTCTTCTCCAACTTCTTTTTCTTCATCAATGAAAATCTTAGACAAAAAAGCTTTTTCACCGCTATTGTCTTCTAAAATCCATCCTGAATTGTTTTTTTCTGAAATTTTTAAAGTCTGAGTTTTTCCGGGTTGCATTAATGATTATTTAGCTGACAAAGATAAGGAAAAATAAGTTGGAGAGTTTAATCTAAATCAATTCAATTAGAGATCATTTAAAATGAAAAAGAGAAGCAAAAAATACTTCTCTTCTGTTTAGCTTTAATTTTAAATCAACTATTCTTTAATCCATTTTATTGATTTGTCAATCGTTTTAGATTTAATGCTGATTATATATTCACCTTTTATCAAACTGCTTAAATTGTATGTTGCAATTCTTTCTTTGTTTACTGTGTTGTTTAATTTTCTGAAAACCAATTTACCACTCATATCATAAACAGTGATATCATGGTTATCGTTCTGCTTAGTGAATTTTACATTTAAAATCCCTTTGCTCGGATTAGGATATATTACAAATGCATCATCATCCATTGAAGCTTCATCCACACTTAATGTCTGGGTAATACTAAATGTAGCCGGATTAATATGGTAAAAAACATTTCCTACGCTTGCCACCATAATTCTCGCCTGAGATGTGTTGACATTTGGAACAGTAATTACCTGAGAACCATCATTTGGTGTTGAAGCCAGAATTGTAATAGGATAAGTAAGACCTCCGTCTGTGGAAAGTAAAATACTAACATTTGCACAGTTTACAGGCGCCAGAGTTGTGTTTGCTACATTCCATGTTACAGTTTGAGAACTGTTACCTGCCCATGATACTGCTGTAGAAGGTGATGTTACTCTGAAAGGACCAGAAGTACCATTAACAGTAATTATAACATCATCATTTGCCACTCCGCCACAGCCGGCATTATTATCTCTAACGGTTAATCTAAACTCCATAGATCTTGCATAATTTGGCCAAAACTCGCCTATTGTTACCTGATTGTTCAAAACATCCTGAAGTCTTGGAAAGTAACGGTGTGGAACTGTCGTTGGTAAATATGATCTGAATAAAGGTGCATTTCCTGTCGGAACATTCCAGTTTCCCGCAGGTCCAGTGTCATTTTGCTCCCAACAATAGGTAAGCGCATTTGCCTGTGCATCAGTTGCAGAACCCGTTAATTTAAAAGGTGTATTAACTGGTATAGTGTAATCATTTCCGGCATTAACTACCGGAGCTGTATTTGACACAGGGGTTGTCACCTGACAAAATGTTGATTGAACTTTTGTAGTTATTGATTGAAATGAACGCGTATGAAAAATTGCAATACTATTATTAGCTAGATCATTTGTAGATCCGCAAATTCCTGCGTATGCCATAATAGTTACCCCACTTCCCGGCTCTACTGCATTAGCCGCAGACCTATTACCATTACAGCTGCCTGTTGTAGCATTGAAAGTATGGGGTCCACCAAACTGATGTCCTATTTCGTGTGCTACATAATCTATATCATAAGGGTCACCAACAGGAAATGGTGAGCCTGTAATTCCGCTTCCTTTTGAAGAATTATTACAGATTACGCCTAATCCTGCTAAACCTCCTCCTCCTGTACTAAAGGTATGTCCTATATCATAATTATCATTACCAATATACGCATCAATATTTATCTGGCTTTCATCTATTAATGTAAAAGCATCATTATTTCCGGTAAAGGGATCAGTAGAAGGATTTGTAAAAATGATACTCGTTTGATTTGCCACTAATATTAATCGTACCGCCAAATCTTGTTCATAAACACCATTAACCCTATTTACTGTAGTAACAATCGCAGAAAGAGTTTGCGCTACAGTAGGTGAAGGGTTTCCGGTTGCTGCAATGGCATATTCACCTGTACACGCAACAGCTAGTCTAAAAATTCTTATCTGATTACCTACGCTTGGAGTTACGCTTTTCTGCTCGATCTTTTTTTCGACATGCAGATCATCCTGAACTTTACAACTTCTAGCGTGATTATCCCTTAAGTCTTCTTTCTTATAGACAACATAATGAGTATTGTCATTTTGTGCATACGGATCAATATATAAATCTCCGGTTACCACAGATTTTATCTGAGCGTGGAATCCAAGCTCAGTAAAATCTAATTTTACTGTTGCATAACGGTCATCCACACCCTGCCCCGTAAATGTCACGATATTCGGAAATTTAGCTGCAAGTTCGTTCTCCATAACAGAAGATTTCCAAATTTTAAACTTGGCTTTTGTTCCATTTGGCATCGGTAATACAATAATGCTTGCATTTTCTTTAGAATCCATATCACTTAATTGCGGTACAGATTTAATATAAGCTTTCAAATCTTCAACATTGAGCTTATAGGTAAGATATTTTTCCGGTTGTACCGTTCTGGATTTAGAATCGGTTGAAATACTTCTTTCATTAAATACAGTAAAAAAATCTTGTGCTTTCGTTAAAGAAGATAAGAATATAATTACTGATAAACAGAGTAAACGTTTTATTTTCATAAAATAATTTTTAACCTATCAAAATTACTACATAATTTGAAATTAAAATGCAGAAACATCAAAATATTTCTGCATTCTATATAATTTTAAAATGTAAATAACAGTTCTTTTGTTATTCTTACATATGAAGCGCTCTTTTGCCTGTAGCATCCAAAGCAGCTTCCTTAATAGCTTCTGCATACGTTGGGTGCGCATGAGAACTTCTTGCAATATCTTCTGCACTTGCACGGAATTCCATTGCAATAACTCCTTCAGCAATTAAATCGGCAGCTCTTGCACCAATCATGTGGAAGCCAAGAACCTCATCTGTTTTTTCATCAGCGATAATCTTCACCAAACCATCCACGTCACCGCTTGCGCGGCTTCTGCCTAAAGCTCTCATCGGGAAAGTTCCTACTTTATAGGCAACTCCTTCTTCTTTCAATTGCTCTTCTGTCTTTCCAACTCCAGCAACTTCCGGCCAAGTGTACACAACTCCGGGAATTAAGTTATAGTTGATGTGAGGTTTTTGTCCCGCTAAAGTTTCAGCAACAAAAACTCCCTCTTCCTCAGCTTTGTGAGCAAGCATCGCACCTTTTATCACATCACCGATTGCATAAATATTGGCAACGTTTGTCTGTAAATGATCGTTGGTTTTAATTCTTCCTCTTTCATCTAGTTCAACACCTGCTTTTTCAAGAGCAAGACCATCTGTGAAAGGTCTTCTGCCTACAGAAACCAAACAGTAATCTCCTTCAACTGTAACCTCTTCTCCTTTTTTGTCTTTTGCTGTAATTTTTACAGAATCTCCGCTTCTTTCCACTGCAGAAACCGCTGTGGAAAGCATAAACTTCATTCCCTGCTTTTTAAGAACTTTAGTCAATTCTTTGCTTAAAGCTCCATCCATTGTAGGAATGATTTTATCCATAAATTCAACGACAGTTACCTGAGAACCTAATCTTAAGTAAACCGAACCTAATTCAAGACCAATTACCCCCCCTCCGATTACGACTAAATGCTTAGGAATTTCTTTTAAATTTAAAGCTTCAGTAGAAGTAATTACTCTTTCTTTATCTAAAGTGATGAAAGGTAAGGATGACGGTTTAGAACCTGTTGCAATAATGGTATATTTAGAATCGATAGTTTCAGAAGAACCATCGTTTTTTGTAACTTTAATCTGAGTTGCAGATTCGAAGCTTCCAACACCTTCAAAAACAGTAATTTTGTTTTTATCCATCAGGAAGTTAATTCCTTTTGTTGTCTGCTCTACCACTTCGTTTTTTCTGGCAATCATTCTTGCGATGTCTGCCTTTGGCTCATTAATGATAATCCCGTGATTTTCGAAATTGTGTTTTGCGTTTTCAAAATGCTCAGAGCTGTCTAAAAGTGCTTTTGACGGAATACACCCAACATTAAGACAAGTTCCGCCTAAAGTTGGATATTTCTCAATAATTGCGGTTTTGAAACCCAATTGTGCTGCACGAATAGCAGCAACATAACCTCCAGGACCAGAACCGATTACGGTAACATCGAATTGACTCATTGTATATTTTAATTTATTTATTATCTGTTGACTGATTCTTACAAATTTACTGAATAATTTAGAACAGGCAAAGTAAGTTTTGTCAGGTTTTTTTGAGCGGTATGTCAGATGACGGGAATTAAATATCTAGCGGTTGAATTTCTTTACCTGCATCTCCGTCCCCAGCTTTTACTTCAATAGACTTTTCTATATTTAATTCTCCCTTTACCTTAATTAAAAGCATTTTCCTATTTCTTTCTTTATCATTAAGCCAGATTGTATCATTATTGTATTTGGTAATTTTTATTTTTGAGTCATAATTCATGAAAGTGAAAATTGAATCATCAGTAACGCCCCATCTATAAATAGACTCATCATATGGATAATCATTCCACATCCATCTTTTGTTCTTAATTTTATTAAATGATAACTTTTGAAGCTTATTTTTCCTTAAAAATTTAAAAGTAAAACCATAATCTTCAACTCCTGTTCTATCCCATTCATAGTTCCAATAACCAACACTATCTTGATAAAGAACAGTATCTGTGATTTTATCTTTTGGACTTTTACATCCGACTAAAATAATAGTTCCAAAGATTATTAGTAAAAATTTTGCATTCATTTGAAAATAATTACAACTTTATTTAAAAGAGAATTTTAAATATCAAAACTGAGATTACCCTGTCTAAAAACTTCTTTATTTCCAAAATAAGGACCACCACAAATGTACCAGTCAAGATTTTCCAAATATTCAACTGCGTTTTCCGGTTTCATTACGGCAACTTCTTTTTTGGCAATAATTCCTTTGTACCATCTTGAATATTGGGGATTATCCGGAGACTCAATTTCATACTTAAGCCAGATTCTCTGACAAAGTCTGCACTGAATAATACTTATTTCAGCATTTCTGCCATCGGTGAAATCAGTTCCCACCGTTGAAGTTCTGTATTCAGATTCAATCAGATCGTGTTTTTCACAGACACAACCTAATTTCGGAAGTTTTTTCATACTCGAAATAATGTTTAACGAAATTGAGCGTAAATTTAGGAATATTAAATGTTTTATCTAATTCAAAACATCTTTTAAAACATTTTCATAACGATCTAAAATAATTTCTTTAGAAAATCTTGATTTAATGCAATTTTTAATAGCATCAGCATCATGTTCCCGATGTAAAGCCTGCAAAATCATCTGCGAAAACTCTTCATGATTATCAATATCCGAAACTTCGCCATTGATTCCGTTTTGAATAATTTCATTAATTCCTCCCGGACAGTTATTCGCTAAGGCGTATGTGCCACAAGCTCCGGCTTCAAGCAAAACATTGGGAAACCCTTCATACCTTGAAGAGAGAATAAACAGATCTGCAAATTTCAAAAACCGATACGGATTTTCTTGTCTACCGTGAAAAATTACATGTTTCAAACCAAGAAAATCTTTCATCTGATGAAGTATTTCTTTATCTCGCCCATCACCCAAAATATGAAGCAGAATGTTTTCATTTTTGAGCCGGGAAAAAACTTTCAGCAAATTATCAAAACCTTTTCTGGCAGATAGATTACCGATTGCCACAACGTTTTTGTAATTGTATCTGAAACTTTCCGGTTTATTGGAAATGGCAAGTTTAGAATTAATAAAATCAAAATCGACAGGATTATTAATTTTAACAATTTTAGATGGTTTTACATCAAAATTACCCGTTAAATCTTTCATCATATCGTCACTTTGGGCAATGATCTGATGATAATTGTTGTAAAATTTATAGAAAAATCTGATTTCTTTTCGGGTAACGTGCTCTGAAACCACATTGGTTTCTCTGGCAATAAATTTTGTATTAGGAAAAAGCTTTATAAATAATGACAGGTAAGCATTAACTTCACCAAATCCGGAAAAAACAATATCGGGCTTTCGTTTGTAAATTTCTTTCAGAATTGGCTTTAAAGAGTGTCTTATTCTTTCAGTTTTTATATCAATAATTTCAACATCTTTTTTCAGTAAATCCAAGTAACCGCCCTGTTTTCTCAACAATAAAATTTTAGGGTCAAAAAAATCTCTTGACAGGTGATTGGCAATAGTGGTAACAATTCTTTCTGCTCCACCGGTTTCCAAATCGGGCAAAATAAATATGACGGTAATTCTCTTGTTCATCCTGCAAAATTAGTAATGATAAATTTACTGACTTTAAAATAAATCCTCAAATTTTGAAGAATGATTATTGATGATATAATTAATTAAAAATCGGTTCTTCTTCTGGTCAAAAAATATTTACAAGAAGGATTGTTATTTGCTTTGTATCGTAAAAACTTTTACCAAACTATATTAATTTTTTTGTCGTATTTCTAACATTGAAATTAAAATCATGTCTAATTAGCGACATCAGAAATGAATTTAATTCTGAGTATTCTTACCTCATCATCAGATAGCTCATCACCAAACTCATCCAGCAAGACTTTCATACTGTCGCTTTCCGATTCACGCATAAACTCCATAAAATCATCCACAATATCTTCATCAAAATTCTCTTCGATATAATAGTCAATATTCAACTTTGTACCCTGATAAACGATACGTTCCATTTCCTTAAGAAGCTCACTCATCGAAAGATTTTTGGCTCTTGCAATATCTTCAAGGTCAATTTTTTTATCGGTATTCTGAATGATAAAAACTTTATGGCTGGATTTGTTTGCAACCTGCTTCAGAACCATGTCCTGAGTACGTTCAATATTATTATCTTCCACATATTTTGCTATAAAATCAGCAAACTCTTTCCCGTATTTTTTGGCTTTTCCCTCTCCTACTCCATAAATTTTTGCAATTTCTTCTACAGTGACAGGATACTGCACGGTCATATCTTCCAGACTTGGATCCATAAAAACCGTATACGGCGGAATCTCATGTTTTTTAGCAATTTTTTTCCGCAAGTCTTTCAGAAGGGCAAAAAGATTTTGATCTAATCCGCCTCCTGACTGCATCTGAACCTGATCGCTTTCTGCTTTGCTCTGCGTTAAATCAAATTCGCGGTCTTCAGCGATTTGGAATGCTTCTTTACACTCTCCGCTTAATACTTTTTTTCCTTTTTCGGCAATCTTTAAAACGCCGTATGTTTCAATATCTTTGGTTAAAAAATTCTGAACCGTTGCCTGTCTTAGGATAGTTTTCCAGTAGTTGTCTTTTTCTTCTTTTCCAAAACCGAAAAAAGAGCTTTGTTCTAATTTATAAGATTTGGTAACAGCGGTTTCTTTTCCGACAATAACAGAAATTAAATCCTTTGCTTTAAATTTCTCTTTAGTTTCATCAATCAGCTGTAAAACTTTTTTCAGATCTTCTGTTGCTTCTTTCAGCTTAGGCGGATTTGCAGAATTATCGCACATATTGGCTCCGTCACCGTTTACAGGATCAAACTTTTCACCAAAATAATACAAAATATACTGTCTTCTGCTCATTGACGTTTCTGCATAACCTACCACTTCATTCAGCAGCTGCAAACCTATTTCTCTTTCGGAGACTGGTTTTTGGGCAAGAAATTTTTCAAGCTTTTCAATATCTTTCGGATCATAGAAGGCAAGACAGTACCCTTCGCCTCCATCGCGTCCTGCCCGTCCCGTTTCCTGATAATAACTTTCCAGAGATTTCGGGAAATCATAATGAATTACAAAACGGACATCCGGCTTATCAATCCCCATTCCAAAAGCTATGGTTGCTACAATTACATCTGCCTCTTCCATCAGAAACTTATCCTGATTGGCAACTCTTACCTTTTGGTCTAAACCTGCGTGATAAGGAAGCGCATTGATTCCGTTTACCTGAAGAAGCTGGGCAAATTCTTCCACTTTTCTTCGGCTCAGGCAATATACAATCCCCGATTTTCCTTTATTTTTATTGATGAATTTTACAATTTCCTTATCAATATTTACTTTCGGTCTTACCTCGTAAAACAAATTGGGTCTGTTAAAACTTTCTTTAAAAACCAAAGCATTGGTCATCCCTAAAGTTTTTTGAATATCATCCTGTACTTTAGGAGTTGCAGTTGCCGTTAAGGCAATTACCGGCACATTGGCAATTTTATCTATTATTGATTTTAAATTTCTGTATTCGGGTCTGAAATCATGTCCCCATTCTGAAATACAGTGAGCCTCGTCTATCGCAAAGAAAGAAATTTTTACATCTTTCAGAAAATCCAGATAATCTTCCTTAATCAGTGATTCCGGAGCTACATATAAAAGTTTTGTTTTTCCGCTTTTAATATCATCAAAGACCTGTTTGGTCTGTGTTTTGTTCAGAGAAGAGTTCAGAACATGCGCAACACCGCTTTCTGACGATAATCCGTTCACCGCATCTACCTGATTTTTCATCAGGGCTATTAAAGGTGAAACAACTATTGCAGTACCTTCGGAAATAAGAGCCGGAAGCTGATAACACAGCGACTTCCCGCCACCGGTAGGCATTAGCACAAAAATATCTTTTCCATCCAAAAGATTACTGATGATTTCTTCCTGTTGTCCTTTAAAGGTAGAAAACCCAAAGTATTTTTTCAATTCGCCTGATAAATTGGCTTTTTTTGCACTCATCTAATTTTGTATTGCTAAATTTGCATCCAATCCAAAGTTATAAAAATTTTAGTTAAAACAAAAGCAATAGATTTTTTAAGCCCTCTATTTATACAGTGTATAAACTAAAAACTTTGGTAATCTGCATTTTAATTTAAACAATAATGGAAAGAGACTCGATTATCTCAATTGCAAAAAACACCCTTTCAATTGAAATCTCCGAATTAGAAAAACTGAAAGACAGAATTGGTGACGAATTTGTGAAAGCCATAGAAATTATTCATTCGGCTAAAGGAAAATTAATTGTGGTAGGAATCGGGAAATCTGCTCATGTAGGCAATAAAATTGTGGCAACATTAAATTCGACGGGGACTCCTGCTCAGTTTTTACACGCTTCTGAAGCGATTCATGGCGATTTGGGGGTTATCCAGAAACAGGATGTTGTTTTGTGCATATCCAATTCCGGAAATTCTCCTGAAATTGCCAATCTGGTTACCTATCTTAAAGATTATTCTTCTGCACTTATTGGGATGACCGGAAACCGAACAAGCAAATTAGCCGTATATGCTGATGTAATTCTGGATACACATGTTGATCTGGAAGCCTGTCCCAATAAACTGGCTCCTACAAGTTCAACCACCATCCAAATGGCTTTGGGAGATGCTTTGGCAGTCTGCCTGATGGAGCTGAATGATTTTAAGGAAAATGATTTTGCCAAATTTCATCCGGGTGGAAGCCTGGGAAAAAATTTAACGGCAAAAGTTGAGCAGTTTTTATCTTCACAGAAACCGTATGTGTCTGAAAATGCGTCAATAAAAGATGTAATTATATCTATCAGTGCATCAAGCCACGGAATAACGGTTGTAACAGACGGTGAAAAGCTTGTAGGCGTTATCACAGACGGAGATTTAAGAAGAATGCTTTTAAACGGCAATGACATATCTGAAACTTTGGCAAAAGACATTATGTCTTCACAGCCAAAAACAATTGAGAAAGATGCACTGGCAAAAGAAGCAATGAAAATCTTAAAAGACAATAATATAGGACAGCTTGTAGTCACAGAAAACGGAAAATATTTCGGAATTATTGATCTGCACAAATTGTTGGATGAGGGAATTAATTAGATTTGGTATTAGATTAAACAAGATTTGCAATTTCCGGAATCAAATATTCTGCTTCCGGTATAAACAAACTTTTAACTAAATTTGAAACATTAAATTTTTATCTGTGAGCGAAGAAAAAGAAATGTCCTTTCTTGGACATATTGGAGAACTAAGAGGACATCTTATCAGATCTATTCTTGCCATAATTATAGCAGCAATTGTTGTTGGGTTTAATATTAACTGGATTATGGATCATATTTTTTTCGGTCCTACCAGAAATGATTTTCCAACTTTTAAAATTGTCAATCAGTTTTCACGCTGGGTTTTGGGAGAAGACAGCATTACTCTGCCCGCAGAATTTCCCGTTCGTGTACAGCGTTTATATCAGCAGTTTAATGTAATGATGGCGGTTTCTATTTTTGGAGGTGTTGTAGCTGCTTTTCCTTATATAGTCTGGGAATTATGGAGATTTATAAGTCCTGCCCTGCATCCTAATGAAAGAAAGAACTCTATTTTTATCATCAATTCGGTCTGGATTCTCTTTATGACAGGAGTTTTATGCGGATATTTCCTTATTTTACCATTTGCAGTCAACTTTGGGGTTATATTTAAAATCTCAGATATCATTATTCCTTTGTATGATCTGAGTGATTATACCACTCTTTTCCTGCAGGTTGTTTTAGGAATGGGAGTTGTGTTTTTATTTCCGGTTCTTATTTATTTCCTTACCAATATCGGAATTCTGAACCCCACTTTTATGAAAACTTACAGAAGACATGCTATTGTACTTATTATGGTTATTGCAGCCATCATTACTCCTGCAGATGTTCTAAGTATGCTTATGGCAGCATTTCCTCTTTTGCTGCTTTACGAATTCAGTATCGTGATGTGTTCTTACACCTACAAGAAAGTTCTTAAACGTGAAATGGGGCTGGAAAAAGCAAAATAATTTCTTAAAAATATACTTATGGGCGGTAAAATCAAATATTTTACCGCTCTTTTCATAAAAAAGTGAATCAATCATTACTGATTTTGCATTCCTTTAAATAATATTCTTTATTTTTGGACGACAAATTCATAAAATTTAAGATGAAAATCATTTCCTTTGCTTTAATACTCAGCTCAAGCCTTTATTTTGGTCAGTTGTTTAGCCATAATACATCCTTTACCAAATCTGATACTTTAAAAGGTTCCAACACTGAATATCGGAACTTTTGGGACGTAAAAAAATATGAGCTTTCCGTTGAAGCAGATTTTGAGCAAAAAAGCATTTCAGGAAATAACAAAATTACGTTTGAGATCACCAAAGACATTTCCAATCCTGTATTCCAGATTGATCTTCAACAGCCTATGAAAGCTGACGCAGTGCAGTGCAGTTTTCCTACACCGAAATCATTTACAAGAGAAGGTGATTTTATTTTTATACCATCCAATAAAAACTTTAAAAAAGGAGAGAAATTTACCATTAATGTAGATTATTCGGGTCAGCCAACTATTGCCAGAAATGCTCCGTGGGATGGCGGATGGATATTTACAACAGACGAAAAAGGAAATCCCTGGATGAGTGTTGCCGATGAAGGGATTGGTGCTTCTGTCTGGCTTCCTGTAAAAGATATCTGGAGTGACGAACCGGATGAAGGAGTAGTTATGAATATCATCACACCCATGGGATTGGTAGGTATCGGAAACGGAAGATTAATTGATGAAAAAGTAAAAATCGGAAACTCTATCGGAGACAACCGAATGGTATGGACATGGGAAGTGAAAAACCCTATCAATGCTTATTCTATCATTCCAAATATTGGTAAATATGTAAATTTTAAAGATGCTTATCAAGGTGAGAAAGGAAAACTTGATCTGGATTACTGGGTGATAGATTATAATTTAGATAAAGCTAAAAAGCAATTTCAGCAGGTAAAACCCATGCTTCAGTCGTTTGAATATTGGTTTGGCCCTTATCCGTTTTACGAAGACTCTTATAAACTGGTGGAATCTCCCTATCTTGGAATGGAACACCAAAGCAACATTGCCTACGGAAACGGCTACACAAACGGTTATTTGGGAACAGATCTTTCCGGTACAGGAGTGGGACTCAACTGGGATTATATCATTATCCACGAAAGCGGACACGAGTGGTTTGCCAATAATATCACGGCAAAAGACAAAGCCGACATGTGGATTCACGAAGGATTTACCATGTATTCTGAAGTATTGTTTACCGAAAGTTATATGGATAAAAAATCAGCAGAAATTTATGCGCAGGGAATTCAGAATAATATAGAAAACGACATTCCGATTATCGGAAAATATGGCGTAAACAATGAAGGCAGCGGCGATATGTATCCTAAAGGCGCAAGTCTGGTACATACCATCAGGCAAATGATCAATAATGACGAAAAATTCCGTCAGATTCTGAGAGGAATCAATAAAGATTTTTATCATCAGACCGTTACTACACAGCAAATTGAAAATTATATTTCTGAAAAAGCGGGTATTGATTTTTCGACTGTTTTCGACCAATATCTCAGAACAACAAACGTTCCCGTTCTGGAATATTCTCAAAAGGGTAATCAGCTTAAATTCCGATATGCTAATACTGTAAAAAACCTAAAGCTTCCCCTAAAAGTTGGTGATCAGACCATTTCTCCTACAGAAGAATGGCAAAGCTTAAAACTTACCAGCTCAAACCCGGTACAGTTTAACAGGAATTATTATATCAGATATAAAAAAGTTTAATTAATACAAATGAAAAGAAAATTATTATTAATTCTTATTTTAAATTTATTTATTAGTTACAAAGCACAAAAGAAACCAGATAAAATAAACACAAAAATTAACGAAAGCTATTTATTAAGCCGAAAACAATTTCATGGAAAATTAGACTCTGTGCAGTTAAAACAAATCAGGACTTTAATTAGCAATGAATTAAAAGTAGAAATTGAAGAAGATAAATCAATACTTATCAATTATTTTCAATACGGAAAAAACTGCAGCGAATACAATCTGAAAGAAAAATATGCCAACCAATTGATAGATAATTATATTAAGTTATCATCAAAAATGAGTACAACTTATCATGCTGTTGATTTTTTTGTTTTCACAAACGATGCACTGAATAAAGAGAGATTTGAAAAAAGAGAAAATTACATAAAAGATTCCGGTTTCTTTGCTCAAACCATATTTACATTGCAGGAAAATTGCAGAGCATTTTTTATATTAAAGCCCACTGGTGAATTTTTGAAATACTACGGTTCTGATTATTTTACTGAAGTAGAAAATTTTTTAAAGAAAAAATAATCACTTTAAAGATATTCTGTAACAAATTCAATTTACAGTCAACTACTTATCTATAATTAATGTAACATGAAAAAAACAGCAATAAGCTTGGCGTTATTGGGCGCATTGTTTTTTAATGCACAGTCAATTAAGACCAATATTGATCTTGTGAATGTAAAAGATGATAAAGTAGCCGTAACCATGGAGTTTCCGAAAATGAAATCGGCAGATGTAAAGTTTCATTTCCCAAAAACCGTTCCCGGAACCTATTCGGTAGATGATTACGGAAGATTTGTAGAAGGAATAAAATTTTTTGACAATAAAGGAAAAGAGCTGGCTTTTACTAAAGTAAATGATAACACCTATTCATTGAAAAATGCGCAGTCTTTAAGCAAAATAACCTATCTTGTAAATGACAGTTTTGATGAAGAACAGGACACATCAAAACACAAAGCCGTATTCTCACCATCCGGAACCAATATTGAAGAAGGCAAAGTGTATCTTATCAATACTCATGGTTTTGTAGGATATATTGAAAATATGCAGGATGTTCCTTATCAGCTGATCATCAAAAAGCCAACAGATTTTTACGGAACTACCGCTTTGGTAGACCAAGATCAATCTGAAGCGACAGATACGTTTACACTGGCAAATTATGCTAAGCTTACCGATTCTCCGCTGATGTATTCCAAACCCGATTATATTACCTTCAATGCAGGCGGAATGGATCTGGTTTTAGGTGTTTACTCCCCAACCGGAAAATATAAAGCTGCTGATTTTAAAGAAAATTTAGAAAAAATGGTCGTCGCTCAGAAAAAATTTCTGGGTGATATGAATACCAATAAAAAATACGCCATCATGCTTTATCTGGGCGGGTTAACCGGTCCGCAGATCAAAGGATTCGGAGCGCTGGAACATCATGAGTCAACCAGCGTAGTGCTTCATGAGATGATGCCGAAAGAAGCGATAGACGAAGCGATTGTAGATGTGGTTTCCCATGAGTTTTTCCATACGGTAAATCCTCTGAAAACGCATTCTGAAGAAATTCATTACTTCGATTATGCCAATCCGAAAATGTCTCAGCATCTCTGGATGTACGAAGGAGGAACCGAATATTTTGCCAATTTATTTCAGATACAGGAGGGCTTGATTTCCAAAGAGCAGTTCTTGCAGAGAATGAGCGATAAAATTAAAAACTCCAAAAATTATAACGACACCATGCCTTTTACGGTGATGAGCAAAAATATTCTTTTGGATGAATATAAAGACCAGTACAGAAACGTCTACGAAAAAGGAACGCTTCTTACCATGTGTCTGGATATTGAGCTGAGAAAACTTTCTAACGGAGAAATGGGTTATCGTGACATGATCCGAAAGCTTTCACAAAGATTCGGAGAAAACAAGCCATTTAAAGATGATAAGCTGATTGACGAACTGGTTTCTATCACTGGTTATCCGCAGGTAAAAGATTTTTATAATAAGTATATTGCCGGAAGCCAGCCTACTCCGTATGCAGAATATCTGAATATGGTGGGTGTCGACATCAAAAAACAGGAAACACCGCCAATGTTCTGGTTTATTAAAAATCCTGAGCAGACCGGTTATGATGAGAAAAACAACACCTTTGTTTTTGATGAAAGCTCTGCACTTTCGGCTTTCTCAAAAAGCATCGGATTCAAGATTACCGACGAAGTGGTTGCTTTAGACGGAAAAACGGTGAATGTGCAGAACATTCAGGAGTTTATCGGCTATGCGCAATCCATCAAAGACGGACAAAACGTTACCGTAACTGTTCTTCGCAAAAATGGAGATAAAACTGATAAAATTGATCTGAAAGGCAAAGCCGTCCTTGAAAAAACAGTTTTAGAAACTCTGGAGTTTAAACCTAATCCTACGGCTGTAGAGCAAAAACTGCAAAATCAGTGGCTGACCGGAAAAAAATAAAACAAAAAGGCTGTTCAAAAATCTTTGGACAGCCTTTTTCTTACTACTTCAAAATTAATTATACAAATCCGGTTCTATAGGATTATTATTCTTTTTAAAACCTTCTTTTGCTCTTTTTTCCATTTCCCTGAAAACCTGATTCGGATCTGAAATTTCCCTTCCGTCTGCCGATCGTGTTTTAAAAACAACTCTATTGGTGTCTGTATTTTTCATCATCATTTCACGCATGTTTTTTGCAGGATCATTTACATACGCTTTCCAGACTTTCTTAAACTGTTTTTTGTTGGTTTCGACATCTTTTCCGCCCATTCCGAAGAGCTGAATTCCCTGCGGAAGCTGAGGTTCTTCGTTATTTGCGATCTGAAAGGTTTTATTTCCTACCAAAGTCATCGAATGCGAACCTGTTTTGTCCTCAATTTTTACAATCAGACCCGGAAGCCCGTAAAATTTATATGGTCCGTCCTGAAAAGGAAGATCGGTGGAAAACCAAGCCGTCCATTCTCTTCCCCCGAATGTCGTAGTCGCTTTCTGGGCATTGTATTCTCCTACTTTCTGCTTTTCCGGAAGTATTTTCCATTCCGGTTTTTGATCTTCTTCAATTTTATAACTGTCTGTAGAAATTTTCAGAAAAAGAAAAGTTTTAAAGTCAGGATAAGCTTTAGTGACTTTATACGCAACCTGTCCCGGTCTTTCGGTACGGTTGATGGTGAAATTTCCTGAAGCTGCTTTCAGCTGTTTTTCCATATCAGCTTTCATGGTAGAATCTGCGATAAATTTGTCCTGACTGTAATAGCTTGAGCCGTTTTTATCAATATCCAGAAGCATCATTTCTTTTTTTATATCAGCTTTATTAGTAGAATCCGGAATAAACTTGTACTCATAGAAAAAACGGTTTTGGGCAAAACTGAAAAATCCGAATACGATCATTAAAGCTAAAGATATTTTTTTCATTATTGTACGGTATTAAGCTCTATTCTGTTGTTATTTTTTTTAAATCTTTCTTTTAAACGGGCTTCATGATCTTTCATATGATTGTTCTGTCCGCTTTCCATAATCATTGTAAAGCCTCCCATTTGCATTTGTTTCAATCCTTTTGTGGGATCTTTTTCGTAGTCTTTAGTAAGTTTTTCAAACTGTTTTAAATTAACAGGAATTTCTTTATTAAAATTTAAAATTATAGGTGCTGAACCAATGCTTTTGATAGCTCTTAATGTAAATTGGTGCGACTTTGTTTGGTCTTCAACTTTTACGATCAGTCCCGGAAGACCGTGAAATTTGTAAGGTCCGTCCTGAATAGGAATTTCTGTTGTAAACCAAGCTATCCAATGTCTTCCTGCAAAATCTGCTTCTGCTTTTTGAGCATTCCATTTCCCGATCTTTTGGTTTTCTGAAATGATCTTCCATTTCATCGGTCTTGTTTCTGCCACTTTATATTGATCCAGAAAAATTTTAGAATGCAAAGCCACATCATAGCTAGGATATTTTTTAGTAACCGAATACTTAATTAATCCTTTATGCATATCTGCTCTCATTTTAATCATTCTCGTTGTTTCCAATTGTTTTGCAATTTCGGCTTTTGCCACAGAATCACCTTCATGAACAGTATAACTGTAGAATTTGGATCCTTCAGATGAAACATCAAGATTCATCATTTCGGTTTTTACATCGGAAATATTAGCAGAATCCGGAATAAAGCGGTATTCGTAGCTGAAGCGTTTATTTTGAGCATTGCAAAACAGAATTAAGAATAAAATCGGGAAGGCAAATAGTTTTTGTATCATTAAAGTTATTTTGTTTCTATACGAATTTCATTTTTTCTATCACCATTATTGTTCGATTTATTAATATTAATTTTTGAAATCTCTTTAGGACTTAAAGCGTCTACTTCATTTCTTGTAGCAATTTTTCCGTTGATATAGATTATGGCATCATCTTCAAAATTAGATTTGAGAATGGTTGCTCTCTCTATCTCCTTATATTTTTTTGCAGCGGCGAGTAGTTTAGTATTATCATTCTCAAAATTTATAGAATAATTTGACTTCACTATATTTTTAGGCGCATGAGCATCAACAGAAAGCATCCATGGGTTTCCCTGCAATTCTCTTTGCTGCTTTCTTATTTCCTGGAGTTTTTTCTCAGCTTCTGCTCTTTCTTTAGTCAATTTCTCAAGTTTTCTTTTTTCTTTTTTGGTAAGCTCTTTTTTAGAAAAGCTGTTTGTGCCGTCAAAAAGATTAAATCCGTTGGAAATTTTTCTTAATTCTTCAACATTGGGAGACAGATCCTTCCCGTTTATATAAACTTTATTTATACGATCAAATTTCTCTTTGAATTCAGGTGAATTAAATTTTGATTTTATTGCTTTGATTTTATCTTCGCTTAAACCTAAATCTTTAAACTCTTTAGAATCAAACAATTTATCAAAGTCGATACTTTCTCCATTTACACTTATTTTATAATTATCTCCATCTGGAAAAACTCTTTTAAAACTCAGATCTTTAAGAATAACTTTTGCATCTTTTTCTGCCAGTATTTTATCTCTTCTGCTAAGTAAATCTTCAAAATCTGCAGAAAACTGTTTGTCGCGGGCAATTTTATCCATTTCACCAGAAAGCTGTTTTAATTCTTTAGCTTTCAATTCAAATTCATAACTTTTATCGCCTTTTTCTTTGGCAATTTTCTGAAGTTCAGATGCTTTCTCCTTTGATTTTTCACTTAATGTTTTCAGCTTTTCGGACTGAACTTTCAGCTTTTCACTGGCTTTTAAAATTTTTTCCTGCTGCAGTTTTACGATCTGATCAATTTCATTTTTGGGAGACAGCGTATCTTTCTTAATCTCTGCAACTGCTTTATCAATTTCAGTATTGGTTTCCTTAATTTCTTTATTTTTAGCATTTACCATATAGGCAAAAGCAACGGTAAATAGCACTGGTAAGGCAAAAATCCTTCGCGCATACCCGAATTTTGTTTTAGGTTTCTGTAACATTTTAAGTCTTTTTTTGAGGTTTGAACTAAGAAACGGACTTGTTGCAGGCAACTGTGTTCCGGAAAAGTGACTTGCCAAAAGCATCTGCGCAAATGCTTTAGTGTCCGATTGTTTTACGGCTTTTTTATCAGCCAGATATTCATGGATAAGGTTAATTTCTTTTTTGATGATGTGAAAAAACGGGTTGAACCAAAATACAGAAGTAATGATTTCCACAATAATTTTATCAACAGAATGTTTCTGCTCAATATGTACCATTTCGTGCTTCAGAATCTGTTTTCCTATATCAGAATTCAGCATAATGGTATTTTTCCAAAAAAGATTTTTGAAGTAAGAAAAAGGAGCTTCCGAAAGATCGGTCTGATAAAAGTTTACCCCTTCAAAGCTTTCCTTTTTAAACTGGGATTTCAGCTGTCGGATTCTGAAAATTCCGTAGAGAAATTTTGCTAAAAAATAGAGAGAAACCACTCCCAGAGCTGAAAAAATAATTGTAAGATAAATGTAGTCATTGTTTATAGTTTTTTCCTGGTTTATATTTTGAAACTGACTGATCAGCAAAAACAGATTATTGCTCACCTCAATGGTAAAATCTTCTACTTTTATTAAAGGCAGTAAAATGGAGATTACCATTGCCGATAAAAGATAAAACCTGTTGTAATGATGAAATGTTCTGTCTTTTAAAGACAACTGATAATACAGAAACATTACACCGGAACACAGAATTACTTTACCTAAATAAAAAAAGAAAGTTTCCATCGTTAATCTTTGTTTTTAAGTTCATTAAGCAGCATCTCCAGATCTTCAACACTCATTTCGTTTTTCTCAACCAAAAAAGAAACGGCACTTTTATAAGATCCTTTGAAATAATTTTTCACAAGATTTTTCATAGTTTTACCCGAATACTGCTCTTTTGTAATCAAAGGGAAATACCGGTGCTGTCTTCCAAAAACTTCATAATCTACAAATTCTTTGTCTTTCAGTACTTTCAGGATCGTAGAAACCGTATTTGTATGAGGCTTTGGCTCTGGGTACAAATCCAAAACATCTTTCAGAAAACCTTTTTGTATTTTCCATAAAAACTGCATTACCTGTTCTTCTGCTTTTGTTAAAGTCTGGATTTTCATTATTTTAATTAAATTATATTAAATGATTATTTGATTCGCACGAAAATCTGCGGTTCTCTGTTCTCAAGTACGTTGGTAAAAATTAAGGAATCTTTTGATAACTTGATTAGTTTAAAAACTTTTTCTTTTCCCAACATTGAAATTTTCAAAATACCTTTTGATCTGCCAATGCTGTAAGGACCTTCCATTCCTGCAATGAGATGATCTGTATTTCCTTTTCTCATTTCGAAAGAAGCTGTGCTGTCTGCCCTGAAAATAAATACTCCCGTATCTTTTGTATTGGCAATAGATTTCTGACTCCATGAGCCCAAAAGATTTTTATATTCAAAATTAGTGTCAGCATTCAATCCAAAATATAAAGCTAAAATTGTTAAATATTTCATGATGGTTAAAGTTTTTAATTATTGTAATATTTTATTCTTTCAAATTATTATCACTAATCAATTAGTTATACAAATGTAGAAATTATTTTAATCCATACAACTATTTTTATAGTTATAAATTGTTAAAATTACATATTTTGCTGATTATCAAATAATTAAATTAAAGGTAATATCTGATTTTAAGGCTAATCTAATTTCAAGTTAATATAAAAACACACACTTTTAGGCAAAATCCTTAAAATTTGTTAAATTATATTAAATAAAATCAAAATGAATACGGCTAAAATGAGAAAATATATTTATTTTAGTGCTTTAAAAATTACTCATGAAAAGATATTCGCTATTTTCTGTATTATTACTATTATTTTTTAATGTGGTTTCAGCACAGTCATCCTCAGTTTTTGGATCTGTAACTGAAGCAAAATCAAAAATTGAAAACACCGTTCCTGTCGTATTGGAACATCTTAAAAAAATAAGTGAAGCGCAAGGTGATAGTTCTATTTATACGAATGGTAAAGCTGCTTTGAAAAAAGAATATGAAACTGTTGCTTTGGAATTTGACCTTTACAGAGGCAATATGGCGAGCTGCATTGTCAACAAGCCAAAAAAATCTACAAAGTGCATGAATTATCATACTTTGTATTTCAGAAATACTTTAGGTAACTATAATAACTACGTAAATTATATTACAAAGAAAAATGGCTATCTGGGAGTAGAAGACGAATCTGTAAAGCTGGATTTTAAGCCGACAGAAATTGCTACCAAAGTTGATACCGACTTTCTTGCAGCTTCTAAAGCAATGAAAAAACTGAAAGGCAACAGCAAATCTTCTTATTTTGAGCAGGTAAAATCTGATGATCTTAAACTGGCTCCTTTCGATACTTTGGTTAAATAAAAAAATAATTTTTATTAATTATAAAGTCCGGTTTTTCCCGGATTTTTTTAGCATTAAATCTAAAAAATAAACCCTGAAAATATTGATTTTCAGGGTTCAATTTATTAATTATCTGCAATCTGATTACATATAAGCTTCAATAGGCTCACAGGTACAAACCAGGTTTCTGTCGCCATACGCTTCATCTACTCTGGAAACTGAAGCAAAGAATTTGTGATCTCTTACCCAATCTAGAGGATAAGCTGCCTTTTCTCTGCTATATGGTTTGTCCCAAGAATCTGAAACAACGATCTGCTCTGTATGAGGTGCATTTTTCAATACATTGTTTGAAGGATCTGCTTCTCCGTTAGCAATCTCATCAATTTCATGCTTAATAGCAATCAGAGCTTCTGCAAAACGGTCTATTTCTGCCTTGCCTTCAGACTCAGTAGGCTCAATCATCAATGTTCCTGCAACAGGGAAAGAAACTGTAGGAGCATGGAAACCATAATCCATCAATCTTTTCGCTACATCTGCAACTTCAACTCCTAAAGATTTAAACTGTCTGAAATCTACGATACATTCATGAGCTACTCTTCCGTTTTCGTTAGAATATAAAATAGGGAAATGTTCAGCCAAAATTTCTTTCAGATAATTAGCATTAAGAATTGCATGTTCGGTTGACTTTTTCAAGCCAACAGTTCCCAACATTTTGATGTAAGCGTAAGAAATATTCAAAATCAGACCAGATCCGTAAGGCGCTGCTGAAATTCCGTCAATAGCATCTTTAGATCCTACATTGATATTAGCATTGGTTGGCAGGAATGGAACTAAATGTTTCGCAACACAGATCGGACCCACTCCAGGACCTCCTCCACCGTGAGGAATGGCAAAAGTTTTGTGCAGATTCAGGTGACAAACATCCGCTCCAATATTTCCCGGACTTGTGTAACCAACCTGAGCATTCATGTTGGCTCCGTCCATATACACTTGTCCGCCATGTTCGTGAATCAAACCTGTAATATCCTTAATATTGGCATCAAAGAAACCATAAGTAGAAGGATAAGTGATCATTACACAAGATAAATTAGCAGAATGCTGCTCTGTTTTAGCTTTCAAATCTTCAAAATCAATTTCACCACTTTCAAGATTCTTAACAACTACGATTTTCATTCCTGCCATTGCAGCAGACGCAGGATTGGTTCCGTGCGCTGACTGAGGAATCAAAACTACATTTCTGTGACCTTCACCTCTTGAGATATGATATTGTCTGATCACCATCAAACCTGCATATTCACCCTGAGCTCCTGAATTTGGCTGTAAAGAAGTTCCTGCAAAACCTGTAATTTCTGCAAGATCTTTTTCCAGCTCATGGATCATTTCCTGATATCCTTTCGCCTGCTCTACCGGCACAAAAGGATGCACACTTCCCCAGTTATCCCAAGAAAGAGGCAGCATCTGAGTAGCCGCATTTAGTTTCATGGTACAAGATCCTAAAGAAATCATAGAATGCGTTAAAGACAAGTCTTTTCTTTCGAGACGCTTGATGTAACGCATCAATTCTGTTTCCGTGTGATATTTATTGAATACTTCTTCCGTAAGAATTTCGTCTTTTCTCAGAATATCCGAAGGAATGCTGTATTCTTCTTTAAGTTCTAATTTAAAAGCCTGTTTATCCTTAAAACTAGCAAAAGAAGTCATCAGATAATTAAGCTTTTCAATGGTTGTACTTTCATTGATGGCAATACTTACCACTCCTTCAGTGAAATAATTAAGATTGATTTTATGATCTTTCATCATTCTCATCAGTCTTGCTTTATCATCTTCACTCATCAGGATTTTTACAGTATCGAAAATCGGCTCTTCGACAGTATGATAGCCTAAAGTTTTCAAACCATTATTCAAAGCATTTGCTTTAAAATGAATCTGGTCTGCAATATAGTTTAAACCTTTTGGTCCGTGATATACAGCGTACATTCCCGCCATTACAGCCAGAAGTACCTGGGCTGTACAGATATTAGATGTAGCTCTTTCTCTTTTAATGTGCTGTTCTCTGGTCTGCAATGCCATTCTCAACGCACGTTTTCCGTAAGCATCCTGAGAAACTCCGATGATTCTTCCCGGAATATCTCTTTTATAATCTTCTTTGCAGGCAAAGAAAGCCGCATGAGGACCACCGTACCCCATTGGAATCCCAAATCTTTGAGTAGTTCCTACAGCACAATCTGCTCCCATAGAAGCAGGAGATTTTAATTTTACCAATGCCATCGGATCACAGGCAACCACAACCTGCAAATCCAGCTTTTTATATTCAGAAATATTTTCGGTATAATCCAGAACAATTCCGTTTTTACCCGGATACTGTAACAAAACACCATAATAAGACTCATCAAAAGAATGAGTTTGGTGATCTCCTATTACAATTTCGATTTCCAAACCTTGTGCTTTAGTTTTTAGAACAGAAACGGTTTGTGGTAATACCAGGTCAGATACAAAAAACTTATTGGCTCCTGACTTTTTCTGGTCTTTACTTCTGTTGTTGAAAAACATATGCATTGCTTCTGCAGCAGCTGTAGATTCATCCAGCAATGAAGCATTTGCCAAAGCAAAACCCGTAAGATCACACACAACAGTCTGGAAATTAAGAAGAGCTTCTAATCTGCCCTGTGCAATTTCTGCCTGATAAGGTGTATAAGCAGTATACCAGCTCGGATTTTCAAAGATATTTCTCTGAATAGCTGAAGGAAGAAGGGTGTTGTAATATCCGAACCCAATGTAGCTTGTAAATTCTGTATTTTTAGAAGCCAGCTCTTTAGAATGATTCAACATTTCGTATTCCGAGAGCGGTTCCGAAATTTCAAGATCCTTTTCTAAACGGATAGACGAAGGAATGGTCTGAGAAATTAATTCCTCAATATCTGAAACGCCAATTCTTTCCAACATTGCCTGCTTATCGGCTTCATTAAGGGAGATGTGACGGCTCACAAACTGTTCTGTATTCATTTTTTATATTAGATTTTGATTGTAAAAAAGGTTCGTAAAATTACGCTTTTTCCGATGACTATACAATAGAGAATCATACAATCAAAATAGATTATGAATACGGAAATGATAGATGAATGTTTAGTTAACAATCAGATCATTACAGTTAAATTTCGTCAATAGCTCTTATAGATTTATCATGGTGAAAAATCAGTAAAAAAAATTAATTATATTTATTCTAAATTAATATATTTGTCACATGAATGCAATTATTCCTTTTAAAGTTCCGACTCTGACTCCGGCATTGTCATCCGGAAACGAAGAGATGTTTTGTGAAAAAAAATCCTGCTGTAAAAAATTTAAGAAAGGCAAAAGATGCAAAAAATGCCCAGGAAGGAAAAAAATGGCTTAATTAAAGCTTTTGATGAGAAAATAAATTGCCAGCAAAAGCAAAATTACAGCCGCAATAATTCTAAAAACTTTCGGTTGACCGGATGGATTTGCAGCAGTTTTTGGCTGAGATTTGAATAAATCTTCTGCCTTATCTCTGAATTTCTCCCCGTCGTTTTCAAAAACTTCTGTAATGGTAATTCCCTGCACCACAGTTTTGTGCAGCAGTGAATTGGTTGCATGAAGCAGAATCTGGAATTTCCCGTCTTTAAACTCAGTAATTTTGAAAATTCTTTCACCGTAAGCTTTCTCCAGTCCGAAAGGCAAAACCTTCACCACATCTGCATTCTGAGTCTGCCAGTTGAGGATAATCTCCTCCCCTTTCTTAGCATGAATTTTATTGGCGGTAAATGTCTTAATAGAAGGCGGAATATTATACCTGAAACTTTTCTGATGATTTTCCAGATTCTGATCGTAAGTCTTTCTTTTATCTCTGTCATTCAGCGTCTCATAAGCTTCCTGAATTTCACGAAAACGGTCTGCAAAAAAAACATCGTTTTCATTTTTATCAGGATGATATTTTAGTGAAAGTTTTCTGTATGATTTTTTGATGTCTTCTTCTGAAGCATCATGAGAAATCCCGAGAAAATAATAGTAATCTTTCATTGAATCCTACAAAAATAAGGAATTTCATTTTTATGTAAGCATATTTGAATATGGTAATTTTTATAAAAATTCGCCCCGAAAGCTCAGCTTTTCGGGGCGAAATCAACAATTTCAATTTAGTTATTAAAAAAATTATGCTTCAACAAAATTTTCTTTTTTAAACTCTTTCTTACAGCATTTTGAAGCAAATTCTTTTTTCAGTTTTCCTTTTAATTCCTGATAATCCTCATCATTCATCTCTCTGATTTTATCCGCAAAACCAAAAGGAGATTTTTCTTTGATTCCGTATTCTTCAAAAATACCTTTCACAATTTTTTTTCTCTGAATTGCTTTTTTAGCAATCATAGCAATACCTGCTACAGCAAGTGCTCCTAAAGCACCTTTTACTACTGAATTTTTCATTTCTTAATTTTAAATTTTACTACTTTTTTATAAAGACGAATCTGTTTTAATTTTACTTTTACTACTTCAAAAATTAAAATCACTCGTTATTTTTGTTAAAAAAACCTCCGGAACATTTTTGTCTCCAGACTTCTTTAAATTTTTCTTTTTCCTCCGGTGTCATTCCTTCCATTTTATGCTGAAGATGTTTTTCTTTCATCTGTCTCATCCCCTGTCCGAATTTCCCATGAAAACCGCCAAACAGAATTGTACTTAGTACCAAAATTCCCATTGCCTGCCAAAAACTGATTGCCTTAACACCTAAAATTTCCGGCAAAAGACAATTCCAAAGCAACATGACGATCCATGAAATCAACAAGAAAATAATCGGAGGACATAAAATAATGCAGAACCACCAACCTTTTCGATATTTATTTTTATTTTTCATTTTCAGTTTTAATTGTTTAAATCTTCGTATAATTTTCTCAATCGGTTTCTTAGATGCTTTACCGCATAGTTTTTTCTGCTGATAATTGTTTTAATATTTTCACCCTGCTCATCTGCAATCTGCTGTAAAGTTTTATCATTAAGCTCGTTTTCTGTATAAACCAGCCTTTGTTTTTCGGGAAGCTCATCCAGCGCCTCAAAAAGTTTTTTCCAGATTTCATCCTGAAACATCTTGATTTCCGGACCGGCACTTTCATCCATCAGCAGAATATCTTTAATAGAAAATTCACCGTTTTCATCTTCATAAACAAAGTCTTCCAGATTTTCTGTTTTTTTCTTCCTGTATTTGTCGGTAATCTTATTTGCCGTTACTCTATAGAGCCATCCACCAACATTCACAATTTCAGAAAGGTTGGTAAGACTGCTGAACTGATACCAGACTTCCTGCAGAATATCTTCTGCATCTTCGGTATTTTTTACTTTAGGACGGATGAAAGACATCAGTTTACCTCCGTAACTAGATACAGTCTGAGAAATGATGCTTTCTTTTTCCTTTTGCGGCATTGATATTTTTTCGACAACCTCCATATTGCTATGACGATTGTAGTTTTTGTTTTACTTTATTAAAATTAAAATATTTTTGATAATTCTCAATCTAAGATGTTATAAAGTTCTTAAGATAAAATATTTCAAATTATTCACGAATCTGATCTGAGATTTTTTACATAAAAAAACACCAAAGATATCTTTAGTGTTTTAATATACAGCAAATCTAAACAGTTTTTCACATATAACATGAAATTATTAATTTTTGATCAAACTCATTACCTGACTTTCAGATTCTGAAATAACTTTCCAGATTTGCTTGAATGCGGGATAATATTCTTTAGGATAATCTGCACTTGCAATCTTCACTTCTGATGTTACAAAAATTTTGTTGTCTTTATTTTCTACAATATAAGAGTAGGAAATTTCTTTATCATCTGTTGTAATCTTTTTGCTTTTCGGAAGATCTGAAACGGTATAACCTTCAGGAATTTCTATCTCAACTTTTTTCACTCTTACAAAAGGCGACACAAAGTTGATCATATATTTTCTTTCTTCGGTTTCATTAAAATCTGTTCCAGACTGATTAAGAAACAAAAGAGGATTGAAAATTCTCTTTTTTCCAACATTATCAATAAGGTTTTGAGAACTGAAGCTCATTTTAGACTCAAAGTCTCCATTAGCCAGAACAGTTGAAGTAATATCGGTAAAATCCTGTGAAAAGTTCTCTTTGTATTGCTTTTTATATTTATCAGGATTTTCGTCGTAGCTTTCTTTAGCATTCAATGCCAAAAGTCCGGCGTCACGGTCAAAATATCTTCCGGATATTGAGCCATCTTCATTGAATTTCACTTTTGCTGTAAGGTTGGCGTAACTCATTTTTGCATTAAACATACTAATCACCTCTGCCTTATCATCTTTTATAAGAAGTCCATTATTATTCCACACTCTTGAAGGTAAAAGATTTGCCTGAGATTGTTTTGAAGTAGCATCAAAAAGATAAAATTTACCATCAATTTCTGCTCCTGCAATTACATAATTAAAGTTACCCAAATTAGGAAAACCCAGATTCAGCGCTCCGTTTTTAACCGTGGAAATTAAAATCGGACTAGAGCTGATTCCTGCACTTCTGAACATTGAAATCAATAAAAGATTAAGATCGGCTGTGTTTCCTGTCTTTGTTTTGAGAACCTCTCTGATTCCGTTTTCTGCATAAAAACCGTTGTTGTAATTCCATGTATAATTTGCTTTTACATGATCTAAAATTTTGTTGGCACGGTTGAGTTCGTTTTTCTCATCCATTATTCCTGCGGGCATCACGTCTTTTACCAAACGGTCTTTCTTATACTGCGAGCCAAAATCTTCGTGATCCCATAATTTTTTTCTGATATCTTCCCATGTTGAAGTATACATTTTTAAATTTTCTCCAAAATAAGTAGAATGCAGTTCCGCTCTGATTTTAGTTCTGTAGTTATCATTATTCTTTACATATTTTTCAGTCTTAAATCCTTTTAAATTATCGTATCCGAAACGATATGTTTTATGCTGTGAACCGTACAGAACGTCTTCTTTCATAACCTTATATTTAGGCATTAAACTTCCTGTAAAATCTACACTGTAAGAAACCTGAATCGGAGTATCAAAAACATATTCTGTATAAACCGAAGGTATATCCAACTCAATGTAAGTCAGCGGAATTTCATAAGTGAATGGAGAAGAAACTTCATACTGATATTCTATTACAGATCCGTTTTTGATATTAGGAAATGCATATTTATTGACAGTATAATATTTATTTTCTTTAGATTTAAATTTAGAGCTCTTCTCAACTTTCGTTTCGGTGACTTTATCTCCTTCCAGGTTATAAACAACCGCTTTGATATTATCTAAAACTTCTCTGTCACCGGAATTATTATCATATAAAGGAATTTCCAGATTGTGCCATTCTTCAGATTTATCTTTTTCATAAATCTTAATCCTGTAAACATTTTTCTTTTTTAGATATCCGTTGTTATTATCAATCCTGTAATGTACTGAGCGGTAAAGCAATTCGGCAGGAGCTTTAGGATCAACAGCCGATTTTTCTTTGGTCAAATCTTCTTTATTAAATTTAGGCATCTTCAAAAACTGCTGATTTTGTGCAGATAAAGTAATGCTCATAGAAAAGAAGAAAACTTTAATAAAACCTTTCATGTATAATTTGTTATCGTAGTTAATTGTTTTAATATTGTATCTGATTAAGATTTTTTAGAAATAAGAATTTTTGCATTATCTGCATTCAGAACTTTTTTTCTGAAATTGATGTAATCGTTATATTTTTCTTTCGAATAAAGCCCTTTTTTCATTTCAAATATCCTTTTTACAATCAGCTTATCATCTTTCTTTTCAAAAGAAATTTTATAATTTCCAAAATCGGAAGTGATGTTTCCGTTGTCAGGAATTTCTTCGATAATGTAGTCTTTCGGAACTTCGTAAATGATTTCATATTCATCCTGATACGCAAATCTGTTTTCAAACGGAAGATTTCTGTTTTCATCTTTATGAAAAGCAGCATTGGCGTAAATAGGAACAGCACGGAAAATATAGCTGGAACCCACCATTTTAGAATAATTGACTGCTTTAAAATTCAGATCAAAATCAATAGTTGCAAGATCTCTGTTGTTTTTGAAATTAGACATTTCAACATTTTCCAAATGCAGTGTAGAAATGGCATTTTTTACTGCATTATTTTTATCCTGCTGTCCCAGAGAAGCATACGAGAGATTAAAATCATACTGATTTCCTGTATAGGAAAATTTTCCGTTTCCTGAAATGGTTTTATCAGGATTGATCTTGATGTTTAAAATCTGTTTTTCTTTATTTTGTTCAGAACTATAACTTGGGGTTTCAAGAATCTCAATTCCCGTAGGCTTTACGGCTAAAGCATTTCTGTCGGTGGTACTGTAGCTTAAATGATTATACGCAATTTCCTGAGAAGTATTTTCCAGCCAGATATTTCCTTTTTCGGTAGGAATTACAAGGATGACATGATTGCCTCCCATTTTTGGAAACTCTGTATCGAAGCTTATCGGCGATGAGTTAGAATTAATAATTGCGTAGTAAGATTTTATCCCGGCTTCATCCAAAAGCGTTTTCATATAATTGGTAAGACCTTTACAGTCGCCATATCCTTTTCTTTGAACCTCATCCGGCATCATCGGCTGCCAACCTCCAATTCCCAATGCAACGAAAACATATCGTGTTTTACTTTGCATATACTGGTAGATTTTTTTTACTTTTTCTTCTGTAGATCCCGATAAATTAAGCGCAGCAATTTCAGATTTAATCTGTGGCGTGGAAACCGAAACCGGAGTTAATAGATTATTGTAATACCAAAGTCCAAAATCTTTCCAAGTTGTAATATTCCCTTTTTTCCCTACAAGACTGAACTGATCCAGCGAAAAACTTACTTTAGGCAATATTTTCTGAGGATTGGGAACCATATCTTCATTGTCAATAGCAGGAATATTCTGATAGCTGTAAATTTTAGCCCCATTTTCATCAGATAAATTTACGGCGGCAAATTTGAAAGGAGAATCATACACTTTTGAGCGAAGATTGATTCCTGATTTGTTAATGATTTTAAAACTGCTTTTTTCCAGTGAAATATTAAAATCATGGTATGGAGTAAAGTCCGGAATAAAAACCGTATTCTGATCCTTCTGATCGTAGCTGAACTCTATTGTGTACGGAAACGATGTAGGAGTAAAAGACAAATACATCATCCTGTTATCTGAATAGAACGATCCCTGCGAATTGGCAGCTATATCGTTGAAGTCGCTTTTAGAAAAAGTTTTTACTTTGTTTCCCTTTTCATCATATAAAGTCACTTTAATATTTGAAATGGAATTCCCTTTATCATAATAAATTTTGGGAGTAGAAAATCCGACTGCATCTTTATTGATAACCGTAATTGCAGAAGAATTATGATAAACTATTTCATCAATTTTATTAATTTCAAGTACAGTACTTTCATTTCTGATTACCGCACTTGCATTTTTCTTTAAAACATCACTGATTGAAGAAACAGGATAATTTTGAGCATAGTATAATGACGCCATTGAAAGCGCCCCGAGACACCAAATTTTCATCAAGGTTAGAATTTTTCCCAAAAATAAAAAAATTCTTAAGAAAAAGTTAAATAAAATCAAATAATTAAGACTGAAAATAAAAAAGGGTTTCACAGAATTGTGAAACCTTTCAATTATTATTTTAAAAAAACGCTATGCATCAATTTTGGCATATTTAGCATTTTTTTCGATAAATTCTCTTCGTGGCGGTACCTCATCACCCATCAACATAGAAAATACATTATCAGCTTCAACTGCATTATCAATAGTCACCTGTTTCAGAATTCTGTTTTCAGGATTAAGAGTAGTTTCCCAAAGCTGTTCAGGATTCATCTCTCCAAGACCTTTATAACGCTGTACTTCTACTCCTTTTCCGTCCGGTGACATTTCCAGAGTTAATTCTTCTCGCTCTTTTTCGTTGTAAGCATAAACTTTCTTGTTTCCTTTTTTCAAAAGATAAAGAGGTGGCTGTGCAATATAAACATATCCATTTTCGATCAATTCTTTCATAAATCTGAAGAAAAATGTAAGAATCAATGTCGAGATGTGAGAACCGTCAATATCCGCATCGGTCATGATAACGATTTTATGGTATCTCAGCTTAGACATATTTAAGGCTTTGCTGTCTTCTTCAGTTCCTACGGAAACACCAAGTGCCGTGTAGATATTTTTAATCTCTTCATTATCATACACTTTGTGAAGCATAGATTTTTCAACATTCAAAATCTTACCTCTTAATGGTAAAATTGCCTGGAAATGTCTGTCACGGCCCTGTTTAGCCGTTCCACCAGCCGAATCTCCCTCTACTAAAAACAATTCGGATTCGTTCGGATCCTTTGAAGAACAGTCAGAAAGTTTCCCGGGAAGACCAGAACCTCCCATCGGAGATTTTCTCTGAACCATTTCTCTGGCTTTTTTTGCTGCCTGTCTTGCTTTAGCTGCCAAAACAACTTTCTGTACGATCTGCTTCGCTTCGTTAGGGTTTTCTTCCAAAAAGTTGGTCAGCATTTCCCCAACAATTTTATCCACCGCTCCGGAAACCTCAGAGTTCCCAAGCTTTGTTTTCGTTTGACCTTCAAACTGAGGCTCCATTACTTTTACAGAAATTACAGCCGTTAATCCCTCGCGGAAATCATCGCCGGTAATTTCTACTTTTTCTTTTTGCGGAATTCCTAAATCATCCGCATATTTTTTAAGTGTTCTCGTTAAAGCACGTCTGAAACCCGCTAAGTGAGTTCCCCCTTCATGGGTATTGATATTATTAACGTAAGAGTGAAGGTTTTCGCTGAAAGATGTGTTGTAACGCATGGCAACTTCCACAGGAATATCATCACGATCACCTTCCATGAAAATCACACTTTCCATGATTGATTCACGGTTTCCGTCAATAAACTCAACAAATTCTTTCAATCCGCCTTCAGAATGAAAAACTTCAGATCTGAAAGATCCGTCCTCAAGTGCTTCTCTTTCGTCAGTAAGCGTAATCGTAATTCCTTTATTAAGGTATGAAAGCTCTCTTAAACGAGTAGCCAGTGTATCATAATTATAAACTAATTCAGTAAAAATAGTATCATCCGGTTTGAAAAACTGCTTCGTTCCTCTGATGTCACTGTTCCCTATTTCCTCTACTTCAGTTTGTGCTTTACCTTTAGAGTAAATCTGCTGATAAACATTTCCGTCTCTGTAAACTGTAGTCACCATCTCATTGGAAAGAGCATTCACACAAGATACCCCAACTCCATGCAGACCTCCGGAAACTTTATAAGAATCTTTATCAAACTTACCACCCGCACCAATCTTGGTCATTACTACTTCAAGCGCAGATTTCTGCTCTTTTTCGTGAAAATCTACAGGAATACCACGACCGTTGTCCATCACCTCAATGGCATTTCCTTCTTTGATTTTTACGGAAATTGTATCACAGTATCCTGCTAAAGCCTCATCAATTGAGTTATCTACTACTTCATAAACCAAATGGTGAAGACCTCTGAAACCTACATCACCAATGTACATGGAAGGACGCATACGAACGTGCTCCATTCCTTCCAATGCCTGAATACTACTTGCTGTATATTGTTTTTGACTCATATTTTTAGCTAACCGCTGCCTGGTTTTTGCCTGCAGCTTCTTTAGATTATTTTTTTAATAAAAATGCTTACAAATATCGTGATTTTTTTCGAGTTGTGAAAGATAAAAAAGCATCTGTATAATCATTAATTCTATGCCTAAAGAAAATATAAAACCATTAAAGTTATAAGAAAAATACGAAAAGTTGAGAATGTTTTAAATCATACTGAAGCAAAATAATTTATGCATAACTTTATTGTGAAAAATTAATCTTATGGATGATTTTATTGCGGCAAGGGCGCAGATGGCTCTTTCTTTAGGTTTTCATATAATATTTGCCTGTGTAGGAATGGTTATGCCTTTTCTGATGGCATTTGCTCACTGGAAATACCTTAAAACAGGAAATGAGATGTATAAAGGTCTCACCAAAGCATGGAGCAAAGGTGTTGCTATTCTTTTTGCAACGGGTGCAGTTTCCGGAACAATGCTTTCTTTTGAATTAGGCTTATTGTGGCCCGGCTTTATGAAACATGCCGGTCCAATTTTCGGGATGCCTTTTTCTCTGGAAGGAACCGCATTTTTTATAGAAGCAATTGCCATCGGCTTTTTCCTTTATGGCTGGGATAAATTTAACAAATGGTTTCACTGGTTTTGTGGCTTTTTGGTAGGCTTGAGCGGTTTGGCTTCCGGAATTCTGGTTGTTGCAGCAAACGCCTGGATGAACTCTCCTACTGGTTTCGATTATATAAACGGACAGTATACTAATATTGATCCTGTAAAAGCAATGTTCAATGATGCATGGTTTTCACAGGCGCTGCATATGACGGTTGCAGCATTTTGCGCAACAGGTTTTGCAGTTGCAGGAGTGCATGCTTATTTAATTTTAAAAAAGAAAAACGTTGAATTTCATACAAAAGCATTCAGGATTGCAGCTTCTTTTGCATTGATCGGGGCTTTTGGTGCGCCGCTGAGCGGTGATGTAGCTGCGAAATCTGTTGCGGAAAGACAGCCAATAAAACTGGCAGCGATGGAAGCTCATTTTGAAACTGAAAAAGGTGCTGCTTTTGTCATTGGCGGAATTCCTGATGAAGAAAAAGGCGAAATCAATTACGCATTAAAAATTCCTAAAGTATTGAGTTTTCTGGTAAGCAGTGACTTCAATTCTGAAGTAAAAGGATTAAATGACTTTCCCAGAGACGAATGGCCGCCTGTAGCAGTTGTTCATTATGCTTTCCAGATTATGATTTTCTTTGGCGTTGTGATGATTATTATCGGCAGTATCTATTTATATGCATCATTTTTCAAAAAAGAATGGCTTACTAAAAACTGGCTCCTGAAAACTTTTTTATGGGCAACTCCTTTCGGCTATATCGCTTTAGAAGCGGGATGGACAGTAACCGAAGTCGGAAGACAGCCCTGGATTATCTACGGAATTATGAGAACCGCAGACGCAGTCACTCCAATGCCGGGAATACAGTATTCTTTCTACTTTTTTACTGCTATTTTCGTTTCGCTATCGTTAATTATTTTATTTCTTCTGAAAAGACAGATTAAAATGGTTCCGAAACTGTATGATCCTACCGATAGTGAGTTTATTTCTAAAAACAAAAAATTATGAGTTATATTGTCATTGGGTTTCTCTGGCTTTCTATATGTCTTTATATCATTTTAGGAGGGGCCGATTTCGGAGCGGGAATTGTTGAGTTTTTCAGCCGGAAAAAAGAAAGAAAATTTACCGAAAAAATAATGTATGAATCTATTGCTCCTATCTGGGAAGCCAATCATATGTGGCTGATTATTGCAATTGTCATTCTGTTTGTGGGTTTTCCTGATATTTACAGCTTCGCTTCCACCTATCTTCATATTCCTCTGGTTTTAATGCTTGTGGGAATCATTGCAAGAGGAACAGCTTTTACTTTCAGACATTATGATGCTGTAGAAGACCAATGGCAGACGGTTTATACACACATTTTTTATTTTTCGAGTCTTCTGACACCGTTTTTTTTAGGAATGATTGGTGCATCCTCCATATCAGGAACTTTGAATCCAGACGCAAACAGTTTTGTGGAATTATATATACTGAACTGGTTTAATTTTTTTGGAATCAGTGTTGGATTGTTTACAGTTGCTATTTGTTTTTATCTCGCATCTATTTTTAGTCTTCGGGAAACAAAAGCAGGCTACAATCTCAATCTGATGATAAAAAAAGCAAAACAATCGATGATTTTTGTAGTAGTAACAGGTATTTTAGTATTTATTGCAGCATATGTATCGGGAATTCCTTTACTTGAAAGAGTTTTCGGACATTGGATTGGCATTTCTGCGGTTGTTACCGCAAGTGTTTTTCTGGCGATGCTTTTTCTCTTTATTAAAACCAAAAGACTGCTTCTGGTAAGAGTTTTGGCAGGCGCGCAGATTCTGATGATTCTTGTTGCCGCAACCTATCAGCTTTATCCGGATATCATCCTTCTTCAGAATGGCAATCATTTATCTTTAACTGAAAACATTGCTCCCGAAAAAACAATTAATTTTTTAGCCTGGGCTTTGATGATTGGCTGTGTTTTTATTCTGCCGTTTTTGTTTTATCTGATGTTTTCATTTAGCAGAAGACATGCGAAAGATTAATTTTTATGATATCCATTTTAATTATATTGAAGATTTTTTTAACGTAACCTTTTCAAATTTTTATCTGCAAAAGCATTAACATTAATTGAAGTTTTAGCGATTTTAAATTTATTTATCAACAATTAAGACTTCAACTCTTCTGTTTTTTATTTTGTCAGCTTCCGATTTTTCGGGATAAACTATAGGATTGAGATGTCCTAATCCTTTTACCTGAATCCTTTCCGGACTGATGCCGTATTTTACCAGATATTTTTTAATTGCATCTGCTCTTGTGAAAGAAAGGTTGTAGGTTCCCAGATCAAGATCCTGCCCGTCAAAATTATCATAATCACAGCAAATATGCCCCTGCAATTCCACTTTAAGCAAAGGATTTTCACGCATTTTCTTTACAAAAAGAATCAGCGAATGATTAGCTTTTGGAAGCCAAATATGACGACCACCCTCAAAATTGATATTCTGTATAGAGAGAGTATCACCTTTTTTCATTTTTGAAACATCCGTACTTATGAAATCCGGTAAAAGCTTTTTTTGAATTTTTTCATTGTCTTTAAAAATTTTTTCAATGAAAATATCAACCCTTCTATTTCTACTTTTAAGCTCTTCTGTACTGTTGTCGTTGATCTGCTTTTGCTCTCCCAGCCCCTTAATGCTTACTACTTTTATGTTATCCTTACTTTTTATTGCTAAATATTCTGCAACAGCCAATGCTCTTTTTTCAGAAAGCTTCATATTGTAAGCATCACTTCCAGAAGAATCACAATTACCAAAAATTTTAAATTTCAGACTTTTATTAAGCAGCGACAAACTATCTAGTTTTCTGATTGATTCGTTATCAAGCCCGGAAGAATTAGTCTGAAAATAAACAGATGTCATCATCTGACCATACAGTTTCATTGATACAATCAAAAATAAGATAACATATTTCATGGCAATTCGTAAGTTTTTTGATTTAATTAAATCTCACTATTATTATTAGAACCATAAAAAAAACATTTTATTGCCTGAAACTTTTCAGCAAAAAACTTCTTACTGACAATGAGAGAATATGGATTACAAATTATAAAAATACGCTGCCGACTTTTTATGCTGAATTAAACTGAAGTATCATTAATTTTCAGCTGTATTCTTTAAAGAACTAAAAAAATGACTTTCTGAAAAACTTTCTCTGGCTGCTTGGTAGCCAATATTAAAAATCTGCTCCAATCTGTCTTTTTTACGTTCAAAAGTTCCGTATTTTGAAAGTTCCTGAGAAGAAATCAGCCAGTCGCAATGCTCAAATTTTATTTTTTCTATTCTGTAGGAAAGCAAATCATAAGATCGTGAAACAATAGCTTTAATAGTCTTCAAATCATTGATTTTTATATCATTGGGCGGAGATACAAACACTCCGATCAGCTGATCGCAGTCTTTACGGATGATATCTGCCGGAAAATTATTGAGTACACCGCCATCACAAAACATTTCATCAGCCAATACATACGGCGTAGTAATTCCGGGAATAGAACACGAAGCAATAATTGCATCAGAAACCAGAAAATCTTTTTCAAATATTTTCTCTGTCCCCGAAACCAATTCTGTAGCAACAATTTTAACTTCTTTTGGAAGATCTCCTATTTTCATGTCTTTAAAAATAGGTTTAAGATAATTATTAAAAATCACTGATGAAACCAATCCCGGCTGATTGAAAGCAAAATGTTTCCAGTTGAAAAAATATACTGACTGAAAAAAATCAAGAATTTCTTCCGGCTTTTTCCCGACTGCATATAAACAACCCACAATTGAACCTGCACTGCAACAGGAAAGAATATCAATATCAATATTTTTCTCAGACAAAAACTTTAAAACTCCTGCATGAGCAATGCCTTTGGTTCCGCCACCTGATAAAACAAGTCCTATTTTCTCATCCTTCATTGAATAAAATTATAAAAATGCTGCAAACTTTCAAAATTAAATTTAATCTTAACTATTAATTTCACCTATAAAAAAAAGTTTACTGAACAGAATGCTCAATAAACTTTATGATAATTTTTCGTTATAATCAGAATTTTAATGATTTACCGACTATTTCAACGTAAATTTTATTTTTGTCTTAATATTGTCTGAAGAATTTCCGATGTGTGCTTCAAAATCGCCCGGCTCTGCAATCCAGTCATGTTTTTCAGGATCAAAATAACTTAAAGCCGATTTATCAATAGTAATCGAAACCTGCTTTTCTTCTCCCGGATTTAGAAATACTTTCTCAAAACCTTTAAGTTCTTTCAAAGGACGAGGCAATGATGATTTTAAATCACTGATGTATAACTGAACCACTTCTGAACCTGCTTTTTTGCCGGTATTTTTAACTGAAACCGTAAAAGTTATCTGATCATTTTGTGAAATGGCAGTTTTATCAGCTTTAGCTTTACCAAATTCAAATGTCGTATAACTTAAACCATGTCCGAAACTGAATAAAGGCTTAATTTTTTGGGTATCATGCCATCTGTAACCCACCAATATTCCTTCATTATACGTAATATTGATCAGATTTTTTTGATCTTTTCCTTTTCCGGCAGCCAATTCTTCTTTATTCCCCGGATATTCTCCTAATTGATGAGCAGAATTATCTTCCAGTTTTACAGGGAAAGTAAACGGAAGTTTTCCGGACGGATTAGCATCTCCTGCTAAAACTGATGCAATTGAATTTCCAGCCTCTGAACCTAAATACCAAGCCTGAACAACAGTAGGAACTTCTTTAATCCACGGCATTGCCACTGCATTTCCTGAAACAAGAACTACCGCAAGATTTTTATTCGCTTTAGCTAATGCCGAAATTACATTATCCTGATTGTACGGAAGTCCGTAGCTTTTTCTGTCGTTTCCTTCACTGTCCTGAAAATCAGCTTTATTTAAGCCTCCTACAAAAATTACATAATCAGAATTTTTTGCCAGTTCTACTGCTTCATTCAGCAATTCAGACGGAGAACGGTCATCTTTAAGATCCTGACCAGATTTTACGCCATTATATTCTCCGCCAATATCTCCTACATAGCCTCTTGCATACTGTACATCAGACTGTTTTCCGAATCTTGATTTGATTCCGTCTAAAGGAAGGGTCTCATATTTCACTTTTAACGAAGAAGAACCACCTCCAACAGTCATTATTTTGATTGCATTTTCCCCAATTACTGCAATTTTTTTAGCCTTATTAATATCAATCGGAAGAACATTTCCCTGATTTTTCAATAATACAATTCCCTCCTCTCCTATCTCTTTGGCAATAGCTTTATGCTCTTCAGAAGCAATATTCCCAAAAGGTTTTTTGGTATTCATTGTCGTCTTAAAAGCCAGATTTAAAAGTCTTGTCACTTTATCATCAAGCTCTGCGGTTCCTACTTTTCCGGATTTAATTAAATCTAAGTAAGGTTTTGCCAGATAATAATTATCGTAAGCATTTTTTGTCCCTGCCGAAAGTCCGTTGGTCCAACTTCCGAATTCAAGATCCAATCCGTTATGAATAGCCTGCTGTGTGTCATTTACCGCACCCCAGTCAGAAACTACCACTCCTTTGTATTTCCATTCACCTTTCAAAATATCATTCAAAAGATATTTGTTCTGACTCGCATACTCACCTTTGTACATATCATAAGCTCCCATAATCGTCCAGGAATCGCCTTCTGTAACTGCGGCTTTAAACGGCGGAAGATAAATTTCATATAATGCTCTGTCATCTACAATTACATTGCTCGTATGACGGAACATTTCCTGATTGTTCATCGCAAAATGTTTCACAGAAGTTGCTACGCCATTAGATTGTACCCCTTTAATGTAAGGAACCACCATTTTGGAAGTTAAATACGGATCTTCGCCCATATATTCAAAATTTCTTCCGTTAAGAGGAGTTCTGTAAATGTTTACTCCGGGACCTAAAAGTATATCTTTCTTTCTGTATCTCGCCTCTTCACCCAAAGCTTTTCCGTAATTCCATGACATTTTTTTGTTCCAGGTTGCAGAAAGAGCAGTGAGAGCAGGATAAGCTATAATTGAATCATTCGTCCATCCTGCCTGATTCCATTCGTCCCACATTACTTCCGGACGAACTCCATGCGGACCATCTGTGGTCCAGAATTCAGGAATTCCCAATCTTGGTACGCCGGGTGAACTGAATTTTGACTGTGCGTGAAGCATGGCTACTTTTTCTTCAAGAGTCATTCTTGAAAGAGCATCTTTCACCCTTAATTCCACAGGTTTAGTTTCGTCCAGATAAACAGGAGTTTTTGTATCTTGAGCCATAAGAGGGCTTGTCATCAAAGCAAATAAGCCAATAAAGGCAGTTTTCTTCAGCATAAAAAACTATTATTAATTAATTTCAAAATTACAAAAAATTTTATTATCTCAAATTGAGAAAATAAAATTAAAATGTTAAAATAAAATTAATTACGGCTTACATTTATCTTATAAGGGCGAATATTCTAAGCTATTTATCTTGTTACTTTAAAAGAAAAACTATTGCTTATCATGTTTTACCCAAATCAAATCATCTGTATTATATCCTAATTTCTGAGCTTTTTCAATAAATCTTTGTTTATAGCTTTCGGGAATTTGTGTAGTTCGGGAAAGAATCCATATATATTTCGTGCTGTTTCCTACAACGAGAGCGTATTGATAATTTTCATCAATATCAATTACATTATAACCAGCCCATATCGGTTTAAAAAAAGAAACTTTAAGTCTGGCTTCAGATTTACCATTGACAAATCTCGCTTCGCCAACCGATTCTTTCCATTCTTTTTTCACATAATTATACCCTCTGTTTTGTACTTTGATGGTTTCATCAGGATTTAATGAATAGGTAGCCGTTACATTATCCATGTTTTTTTCAAACTTATAATCAAAACGGGCAATTTCGTACCATTTTCCCAGATATTTATTAGAGTTGAAGTTTTTTACCGCAGTCGCTCCTTTAGGAATTCCTACTGAACAAGAACTAAGAATAAATAATCCTAAAATTCCTAAAGAAACAGGAATGGCAACTTTTTGTAGGGTTTTCATATCGTCTATTTTTATAGAGATAAAAATTCAAAAATGATGCCTAGATGATCTTAATACGATAATCAACATTAAATGAATCATCAATGTTGGATCAGTCGAACACATTCGTCATTAAGAAAAAACTTTAAGAAACTGATCTTTAAAACTTCCCGAAACCTCTATTTCGGTATTATCTAAAAGCGTTGCTGTACCACTTTTATGATATGATTTCACAAAATTGCTGTTGATGATGTGAGAGCGATGTACCCTGATAAAAGGATGTTCCAGCAGATCATCAAAATGTTTAAGAAAACGGCACACCATTTTTCTGGAACCATCTGTGAGATACACCTGCGTAAAATTTCCATCTGCCTGCAACCTGAGAATGTCTTCTGTTTTTACTACGTCAAATCCTTGTAAAGTAGGAAGAATAAGCTGTTGCTTTTCCGGTTTCAGCTTCAGATTTTCCAGAAGAACTTTATTACGGTTGATTTCTTCTTTATTATGAATACTTTCTGCCACTTTATTAACAGCAACAATCAATTCCTGTATATCAATCGGTTTCAGAATATAGTAACTGGCAGATTTGTTCAGAGCCTGTAAAGAATATTGAGAAAATGCAGTAATAAAAATCGTTTCATAAGAGAAATCTTTCGTTGCTTCCAACACATCAAAAGCATTTCCGAAAGGCATCTCTACATCTAGAAAAACAAGCTGTGGCCGTTTTTCGACAATCAGCGGAACAGCTTCTTTAATATTTTCCGCTTCGCCTAAAACCTCAATCTGCGGACAGTATTTGATGAGATAGTTTCTTAAAACTTCTCTTGCGATCATTTCATCGTCTACAATTACAGCTCTTATTTTCATTTCTTTGAGATTAAAATTGAGATTCAACCATTTATCAACTTGTAAGAAATTTTAACGCGTACTCCCGGTATATCTTTCTTATCAGTAATGGCACAATCAATATTCTTTTGATACAGATCATTCAGTAAAGCAATTCTCTCCAGCGTATTTTTCATACCGCGACCTTTACGGCTTTTCTGATGTTCTGTTTTTTGCCTTTTACTTTCTTCAATTCCGATGCCGTTATCTTCTATCAAAATATTGAGAAAATCATTATTTTTTTCAAACTTTAAACTTAAAAACCCTTTTTCCGTGCGGTATCTTAAACCGTGCCAGATTGCATTCTCAAGAAAAGGCTGCACCAACATTCCGGGAACTTTTAAACTTTGAACATTGAGGCTTTCATCAACTTCTATCTCATAATCGAATTTATCCGTAAACCGGGTTTTCTCTAAAGACAAATAGTTGTGCAGCAAGTCTAACTCCTGCTGAAACGGAATGAAATCTTCCGTAGAATTCTCCATAACACCACGCATCAGTTTTGAAAATTTTGTCAAATACTGATTAGCTTCCAGCTCATTATTGGTAGCGATAAAATGATTTACAGAATTTAAGCTGTTAAAGATAAAATGCGGATTCATCTCACGTCGAAGCGACTGAAGGGCGATTTTTTTGTTTTTGACCTGTACTTTTTTAAGTGTTCTGAAAATAAAGATTACTAATCCTGATAAAATCATTAATGCCGCAATTAAACTGTAATTGAACATATTTTTCTTTCGGATTAGTTCATCTTTAAGCTTTTTTTCCTGTTCCAGCTGCTCAATCTTCATTTCAGTGTCTTCCAAAATTTTTTCATCTACCAGACTTTTATCTTTAGAAACCAAATCGGGCAGTTTTCCCAAAAAATCACGATACAAATTTACAGAAGCATCAATATTTTGTGATGTCTGATATAAGCTATCGAGCTTTTTAACCGTTTTCTGTGCCTCCAAAGTATGCCCTTTCTGTAAAGCAATTTTGTACGCATTTTTCAATAAAGCTATTGCTTCCTCTGGATCATTTTTCATGATATAAATTTCGGCAAGCTCCTGAATCTGCTCAACTTTTTTCTGCGAGTTTTCTTTTACAAAATTTTCCTCTAAAACCGATTTTTTTGCTTCAATGGCTTTATCAAAATTTTTATTTTCAACATAAAAATCGGTTAGTTTCTGATTGATCGCCAACGCCTGCTGTGGCGCCTCTTCCTTTGAAATTTTATACGCAGTATTAAGATTTTCTTCTGCTTTAGGAATGTTTTTATTTTCGATATTGACATCTGCCATCTGGCTGTAACCGGTAGCAAGATCTTCTTTATTATTTTCTTTTTCGCTGATGACAAGATTACTGCGGATTGCTTCAGCTTTCTGCACAGAAGTAGGAGCCGAAATTCTGGAAACATCATTAGAGTTTATATTTCTGCCTGTCCTGGAGTACCCTATTTTTGATGCCGATTCATAGTTACTGAGTGCAGACTTCAGTTTATTTTGATTTTCCTGTGACTGTGCCAGTTTCCGGGTTACTTTTTCAAGATTTTTTTTATCGTTGATCTTTTCGTAAATATTTTTTGATTTTAAAAAGTATTCTTCGCTCTTAGAGTAGTTTCCGGTTTTAAAATATGATTCCCCAATATTATAATACGATTCAGCTTCTGCAGGTTCGTCTTTGGTTCTTACTGCCTTTTTCAGTTTAGATGTTTCTGCTACAACCTCCTTTGCCACATCCTCCTGTGAATAAAGATTATTCGCAGAAAAGATCAGGATGATTAAAAGAATTATTCGAAAACATTTCATAACACAAAGATATACATATCTATATTACCGAAAAACAATTTCACCAAGTGAAAAGATGCTTTAACCAAGTCTGATGATGTAAAATTGTGGTATCTGAATATGCTTTATATTTCAGCGTATGATTGGGAAATAAAAAAGCCCCATAAATAGGGGCTTGTCGAGTTTTTGTAGTGGTCCCACCTGTAATGTCCCCCGTGTATTTATGTGGTATTAGATGGAGTTATATTTACTTTATATCAACTATCTATAAAAATATTGGAGTTGTATGGAGTGTTGTAGATGTAGATGGGTTTAAGCGTGTTTAAGAAAATAATACTTATTCTAAAAATATTTCTCTATTATCAACCTTAAAATTAGTATTTAAGCTATCCTCAAAGTATAGTGATGTACCTAAATGTTTTCTAGTATTCTCATCAAAAACTTCAATGTGCGCTTTTACTCCAGCATGCTTAGAAGATCCATCTACTACCCATAATTGATTAGTTCCAATTTTCTTATATACAACCCTTCCCTTATTTCTTTTATGATTAGTTTTAACAAACACCTTTTCGTTTTTGAGTATTGTTTGTGAATCTCTTGGAGCTATTCCGGATTTAATATCATATTGATCATCAGGATTATAAAATCCATTTTTTATAAGCCAATCCTCTACATTAGATTCATAAACTACACAGTCAATTTCAATAGTATCAACTTTATTTTTTATAACTTTGATATTATCAAAATCCTTAAACTCAGAATTGACAAAGTTTAAGAGAAATCCTTTTAAATCATTATTCTGTAATTTACGTTCAGCTAATTCAGCAGGAGAAAAACCTTGATATGGAATATCGTTATATTCATATAAAATATCTGAATCGTGCTGTTGTTCTTTTTGCCATATTTTGGGACTAATAAGATTAAGATTTTGAATAAAAAGAGAATTTATTGCATGATTTTTTTTAAGCATTGACCCTAACATAGTATCCGAAAAACCTATACGATAAAACAAATAATCACTGTTAAATGTTTTTCGCTGTGTTTCAGAGTGTTTACTTATTCTCGATATTGAACTTACAAAGAATCTTATAGCTTCCGCAAATTCATACTCATTTTTATATTGAGAATCTAATGAAGATTCGTTTAAAAAAATCTCCATAAATTATATATCAAATAAATAATTTAAATCTTTTACTGCTTGATCAAAAAAATCATCAGGCCAGAAACTGACATTACCATCCTGTTCTATTACAGGTGATTGATAAGTAGAATATATTTTAGCTTTTTCTTTAGATTTTATTCTGTCAAAAAAGAATAATTTAATCGATTCATTAAATACACCATTCTTTACAGCTATTCGAATTCCATTCAATAAATGATCACTATGAGTTTCTACAAAAATCTGAATACCAATTGTAGCAACTTTTGCAATTAACTGCCCTATTATGGATTGAGCCTTTGGATGAACATGAGATTCAGGATTCTCAATCACAAGAATATCCCCTTTTTTGGCACTTAATAGCGCAACAAGAACTGGTAAAATATAAGTAATACCAAAGCCAACATTTAATGGCTTCAATTCAGTTGTATTAATTCCATCTTCTTCAAATACATATCTCAATTTTATAGATTCAGAACCAGAAACCCTCTCTGTTTTAACTTTTGTACCAGGACTTATATAACTCATCCAAGCAGATACCTGAAATGCTAATTCATTATTATCAGTACCCTCAAAAACTAATTCATCAGATACTTTTTGCGTTCCGAAATAATCCAAATAATGAGCAGTATATTGACCGTGCTTTCCTAAGTTTTTATTTCTTACAACATTAAAATCTGATGTTTCATATTCATTTTTAACCCATCTATCAGCATTTAAATATTTGAAAGCATTATGCTTAAAGAGGGAAAGTATATTTAGATCTTTTAAATCTCTAAATTTATCGGCATCTTCTTCTGTAGAATAAGGCATAAAGTCAGAGCCTGAATATGTCCTTTCTTCTTCTGGATTATCAATGTCATTTACATCTCTTATAAAACGCCAGTCTTTTTTAATTTCTTGATTATTGACAAAAAAATCAAGCTTGAAATTTAGTTCTTCAATATCAGCAAATTCGTATAAAGCATCTTTAACCAGTCCAATTTGCACTAAATCTCCATTCAAAGCTAATCCTTCTTGAAGTAATCCTCTTTCATAAGATTGTCTCAATAATAAAAGGATTTGAATTATTGAGGATTTACCCATACCATTAAGTCCTGTTAGCACATTTAAATAACTGCAATCCAAAGAGAGGTTTTCTAAGGATTTAAAATTTTGAACTTGTATTTTAGTAATCATATTCCAATAATGTTGATTCAATAATTTTTTTAATCTCTGTAAAACGCTTTTTAACCCTAGATTTATCCCCTGTAGCAGATGTAATAGATTGGTTAAAGTAATCGTCTGTATTTAATAAGTTAATAAACTTTTCTACAACAAGATTTTTATTTATTATTAAAAAATCTAATTCGTCTTGCTCAAGCTTACTAAGAAGAACTGACCACACTTCAAATAAAGCTTTATTTATAGGCTTTCTTCTTCCATTGACTTCATATCTTTTTCTAAAAGCATGACTTTGAAAAATAGCAAAAGCTGCATTCATAGCCTTATCAAAATCTAATATTATTTCTTCCGCAGAAAAATTTATAACACCTGAACTTATACTATCCATGACATTGTTAAGAAAAGAATCCAAATCAGCATTATAACTATCATACGAAAAGATATAAAATGCTAAAAACCTAGTAACAAACTCTTGATCCAACATTCTATCTTCCGATATTGTGTGGGCTGTGGCAACCTTGAATGATCGTAATTCAGCAAGTCTCTGCACTATTTCTGTAGCTTTGCCTTGATATAATGCATTTCTAATCTCCTGAGTAGTTAGCGTTAGTCCTCCGGTATTAATTCTTTTAAACACATTAAATTTCAAAACTTTTGGAGTACCTGCAGCAATAATATAAGAAGTTATTTCAAACTCTTCAATCCTACGCTGTAGAGAAGGAGGCAATTCTGAAAATTTCTTTCCTGTAAACTGAGTTAAAAATTCTAAGTTTTCTAATCCAAAAGCCTCCAAATTAACGTAATTATGCAAAGAACTCAATCTCTGAAGCCCATCAACTACAAGCCAATGATCATCATCAGAACCATCAAAATAAAATGCGGGTAGAGGAAATCGAACTAAAATTGACTCAATTAATCGGCTTTGCTTAGTTATATCCCACAAATTTGCTTTTCTCTGAAAGCTTGTGTTCATATCAATCGCATCTGTTCTTAAACGCTTAATAAGAAGATCTAAAGACATTGTCTTTGTTCTAATGTCAACATCATTTGAATTAAAAGGATTTTCTATTATTTGATTGTCAATATTTGTCTCTATCTCAATATCATCTTCAAACTGTATATCTTGATTAATCTCATTTTGAATTTCTCTTTGAGTGGCAGCTTTCATTATAAAGCTTTTATTAACAATTTGATTCCATCCACTATTAGTCAATTCCCATATCCCTCTTTTAGGACTAGATATTAATCCTGCTTTTTTTAAATAAAATCTAGCCCAGGCCAACTGATATCCTAATTCAGTTCTAAAACCTTCATTATGATTATGAATTTTAAATCTTGCTTCATCTGTTAGTTTTAAACTATCACCTGCCTCAAGTTCTATTCTATTAATATTCGTAATTCCATTATGATTTTTTAGAATATCAATTGTTACTTGAAATAAATCTGGATAATTAGGAATTTCATCAGAATAACTTTTCAGATCAGTTATTAATTCTTCCATTTTTTCAAAATATTCACTGTGAATATCTTTTTGAATTTCAGAATGTAATATTTTACGATTATCTAAATAGTATTTAAACTCTTGTGGTCTAAAACAACAAACAATCTGCCCCTTAGATGTTTTATGTTGGGCAAAACCATTTTTCAAAGCTTTTGATATAGTAGTCACATCAACGAAACAATTGAAGGCTCTTCCAAAATTATGACCCCAGTCATGTATGTCCCATGCACAAATTATAACGTCAGAATAATTCTTATTTTTATAGATACCTAATATAAGACTAAATTCATTTTCTGTTTCCTCATTATAATTTAAAAACCCTTTTCTTTCTAATGCAGCAGAAAATTGAACTCTTTTTTCTTTAGGTCTTGACTCTCGTCCTCCAAAGGTCACTCTCTTTAGATAAATATGTAGTCTGATTTTTTTTTCGTTCCTCAATTCAATATCGAATACATAATACCCACCTCTTCCGTCTCCACGCAATGAATTTTTCCAGCCTAATTCATCGAAAATATCCTTTAATATCTCCAACTCACTAAAATCAGTAAACGGCTCTCCTATAACTAAAGTACCGTCTAAATTAGCTTCATATCTTATCATTTTTTAATTAAGCTTTTTCTTTTACATTATTTTTTTTAACAACCTCCAAAACATCTTCAAAATATAAAGATTTTATCTGACTTGCCAAAATTAAAGCTAACTTAGGAGGAACAGCATTTCCCACTTGCCTCCATTGATCCTTGAAGGAGCCTAAAATAATATATTCATCATCAAACGATTGTAATCTTTTAATTTCCGAAATTCTTAAAAACCTATTCTTCCAATGGAAAGGTCCCATATTATTAGAATGGCTAGCCTGAATTGTCCAAGACGGTCTATCTGGTGAAAGCTTTAGTAAAAAAGACCAATATCTTGATCTCCATTTAAAAGCTGGATTCTCATGTCCTCTTTCTTTTGTAAAAAAAAGATAATTATCTCCAGGAGGAATTTCTTTTAACAAATGCTTATGCTTTGATCCTGCTTGCATTTTACTATCTTCATCTAAATCAAAATCAATATCAAATAATACATCACCCGCAGTAACCCAACGGGGTGTTGCTTTTTCAAAGTTTGTTTTCTCAGGAAATACAAACTCTTTCATTCCTTTTTTAACTCCAATTGCTATGAATCGCATTCTAGTTTGAGGAATGCCATAATCTGCGGCATTTAATACGTCATAATATAAGTTATACCCAAGCCTCTCACACTCAGCTTCAACAAACTCAAGAGCATCCTTATGAGGCTTATAGATAAATCCGTGAACATTCTCAAATAAAAAAAACGATGGATTCAATTCTTCTACTGCTCTAAAATAATTTGAGACAGTCATAGATCCATCATCATCATTTATACCTCTCTTTTTTTCAGTCCTATAAAATCGTGATTTAGAAAATGGAGGGCATGGCGGTCCTCCTACAAGACCATCAATAGCACCATACTTTTCACGAATTTCACTAAAATTCACATTCTCTATTGAATCACATACAACCTCTGTTTTTGGAAAATTCTCTTTTAAGGACTTACAAGCAACATCCCATATATCTGAGGCATAAACTACGTCAAATCCTGCTTTGTGAAATCCTTCATCTATACCTCCTACTCCTGAAAAAACACTTACGATTTTAGGGTTCATATTACTAACTAAATGTTTTTAATTAAAAATTCCACCATAGACTTTCCTAATAATGGTGGCACGGCATTACCAATTTGCTTATGAATTGATCTACGACTTCCCTTGAAAATATAATCTTCTGGAAAGGTTTGTATAGCTGCAATCTCTGGAACTCGCAACCTCCTATCATTCCAATGAAATGGCCCTACCCAAGGTCCTGGCTGAGCAGCTATTGTCCAAGAAGGCAATTCAGGATGAAGCTTTAGCAGAAAGTTCCAAAATCTTGTATTTGCCTTAAACATTGGGTTTGGATTTCCATTACGCTCTGTTAAAGCAAAATAGTTTTCGCCAGGTGGTATCATTTTTAATGCTTCATCATACGTTTTACCAATAGTCAACTCTTCTTTTTCAAAATATTTTTCTTCATCATACTTACCAATCCAATTAACAACCTTTTCATAGGGCTTTACATCATTCTTAGCAAATATCTCCAATTGAGAACCATGCGTCTTTTGAGGCTCTCCTTTAATTTTTTTTCTTGTACCAATAAAAAAAACTCTTTTTCTTTTTTGAGGAACACCAAAATCTAATGCATTAGCCCTATAAACAATTAAATTATATCCCAGTAAGTCTGCAAATTCTTGGATTTGCTCAACAGCAATTTTATTCTTGGGATGTAAAATACTTTCAACGTTTTCTAACAAAAATCCGTCTGGAAGCAATTCAGAAATAATTCTTAAATATTCACCAATCATATTTCGTGGATCTTTATCTCCCAATCTATTATTAGCCCAATATCCTGCCTTCGAAAAAGGCTGGCAAGGTGGTCCTCCAATCAATATTAGCTTATCAGAACTATTTTCTTTTAATATATTTGAGTAATTAGAGCCATAAACATTTCTTATATCCTCATGAAAGTGAGTAGAATTTTTAAAAATTTTATTACTCCTCATTGTTTCAACACTATCTTTGTCAAAATCTAAACTTGAAATAACATTTACTCCAGCCAACTGAGCACCTATATCTAAGCCTCCTGCCCCTGAGAAGAAACTAATTGCATTAATCTTTGATTCAGCACTTTTTTCAAAAGTATCCTTATCATTTGCAGTAAAGTTTTTATCGTTAAAGTCATCTCTTTTTATATTTCTCATACTCTTCAACCTCTATTCCTAAATTATAACCAACAAAGATAAGCGTTTTATCTTGACTAAGATTTTTATTCTTCATGACAAAATCACTGTAGCTATTAATTTTAGACTGGTAAAAACAAAGCTATAATAGTAAAGCGACAAAACATGTCGCTTTATAAATAAATTAGAATTTAATGTAATGATAAAATAGCATTGTATAATTATTTGGCTATCGATGTATAATATTAAAGAAACTTAAATGTATTTCCTCAATCTCAAATAATTTATAATCTTATTCAGTTTTAATCTTATTATATAATTCTATTAATGTATCTTCTCTTTTTTTAACGCCTAGTTCACATTCCCAAACTGTAATCACATTCCAACCTAACTTTTCTAACTCAACTCTATTTATCTCATCCCTTTCAACATTTCTCAATATCTTTGGTATCCAATAATCTGTATTGCTTTTAGGCATCCTATTCAATTTGCAGTTATTATGAGCGTGCCAAAAGCAACCATTTACAAAAATTATTGTTTTATATTTTGGAAGCACGATATCTGGATTTCCAATTAATTTCTTATTATGAATTCTATATCTCAATCCTTGACTAAAGAGAAACTTACGAACAATCATTTCAGGCTTCGTATTTGTCTTTTTAATTTTGCTCATTATCTCACTTCTCTTTTCTTTTGAAAACTTATCTTTCATGCTGTTAATTTTGATTATGAAAAGTAATATAGATCCTGATAGATTAAAAGTAGATCAAAAACCAAGCTTTTGTTTACACTTCTTTAATTGATTTTCATTAAACAATAACTGAAACTCTTCAGATAAAGCTAAATGCTCTATTGATAAATCTTCTCTACCAGCCATTAGCAAGTCCGCTAGTCCAGAGGTCCCATGACCATCTATCAATTTTGTCGCCCCTTCAAAATACCCATATTCATCTAACATTCTTTGCAATTGCTTAAATGAATGAATCTTTTTCATTTCCGAAACATTTTTTGCTAGTTGAAATTCAAATTTCAATTTTAAATCAGTTGTATCCATATGATTATATTGGTCATTATCTAATATTCCTTTGCTATCATTTCTGATTCATTAAAAGCAATATAAGAGAATGGTATTTTTAAAATATCTCTAATATGTTTCAGGAATCTTTCATCTGTTGGATTAGGTTCGTTCGGGCCCACTATAACAAGCCTTTTTTCTTTACTAGTATGTTCTCGATACATATAATCAAACAACTGACCTAAACCTTCTCTAATACAAGAATATGCACTAGTAAAAGGCTTTATTTCATATATAAAGATTTTATCTGCAGTAATCCGTTTGGCATCGATATATCTTTTTTCTCCCGAACATGCATCATCTGGATATTGTGTATTCAAATATTCAACAAAACGATTTTGAATCCTATTGTGTATACGGTTTACTGTGACTGAAGCTATTGCACTTCTTTGAAAACTTGTTTCTATTTTAACTCTATATCCTTCATCATCAGGTTCATCAAAAACAACAATCTCTCCGTATTCATCCTCTTCCTCACTATCCTCTTGCCAATCAGCAGCGTGCCATCCGAATACTTTACTAAACCTCTCACCATCCTTATCAGCAGTTAGCTTATGAACTGTGCCTGCATATGTTTCTCCAGTTTCATGAGAAAAACCCACCTCCAAAAATTCAACATTAATATGATGTCCTAAAAGGCTATCATCATGCCAATAAATTCCCCCTTCCCTTTCTACCACCTGTGCATATGCAATTATTGTCAATTTTCCGTAGGCTCCTTGAGATTTGACAGCTATAATATCACCTGCTTTCATATCAGATAAATGTCGAAAGTAACTTTTGATTTTACTAATAGCTGGCGAGCCACTGTTCCAATTATTCTCAACAAAGTCGTCAACTTCTTTATGCTTCTTTCCCATATAGCTACTAAAATCTAACCAATCTAACCAGCCTATTGCGATGCAACGATTATCAATAAATTTATCTATAACAGAAACTGTATCGTAGCCTTCATCGTCGCTATACTTACTACCAATTATAAAATAATTCCTTTTATCGGTCTTATCACGTTCTGCAAATTCTGAGTAAACTCTATACGCAAAATCTACAATATCTTCATCATTAGTTTTTTTGCTGATAATTGCCTGTTGAATAACTAAAATATTATCCCCATTGGTAAAGGAATAACCCAGTCCTCTAGCAATAGATAGTAATGCTCTTCTACTATATATTGAAAGTAGCTGCTTTTTTGAAAAGAGACATGCAAGTTTCCATTTAACAATTGCATGAAATTCATTATCAACTATAGCCTCCCAATTCTCTTCTAAAGAATTATGTACAATATCAATAATTAAATTTCTTATAGTTTCAAAAGCTTGATTTAATGTAGCCCCACGTTTACTCTTGTAAGCATATTTACCTTCCATAGTAAATCGACCATCCTTGAATTGCTTATTTTCACCTGCTTGTGGTTTCCACAATTCAAATTTATTGCTTTGCATACCACCAATCTCTCCTAGACTTTTAGTCCCATACTCTAACCAGTAGCACAATGAATCGTGATTTGACAAGTCAGCATATTCATCAATTGTCATGACTTTTATTCGTTCCAGACTCCAGGAAGATAAAAAATTTTGAAGAGTAATGTCATATTGTTTAGGATTTAACTGCATGAGATTTTTTTAAATATTACATACTAAATTAAGAATAAAATTAGTTCTTCATGAATATATAATTTGAATACCCAAAAATACATTGAGAAAAAGCAATTACTAATTTTTTCATATTGAATATGATAGTGTCTATATAACAATAACGCTATTGTATTTTGATAGCATCATTTGGTTTCAAGATACTCTGAGATACTAAATGAATAATCATCAGAGTCTGGAATATTTTTTTCTGCTTTCTTTTTTGCTTTTAACCATCGGTCTGTTACATCTCTTTGAGACACCAGTATTCTTTCGGAGGTATCATTGATTTGGTCTTCTGTATTGATATAGTACTGGGTAAATACCTGTTTCACTGGATAACTGAAATATTCTACAGGAATAATACATGATTTCAACTCATCTATTACCCAGTTTTCATTTGGTTTCCAGTTGTACTTAGTTTTGGAATTTGCAATAGAACTCAAGACGGGATCTAAAGAATCAGACATACTTCTGCAATTAAGTTCATTCCCATTATCAAGAACAAGAATAACTTCTCCTTCAATAGTAGCAGTTTTGTAAATATTTTTGGTATTATTTTTTAGAATGCCTTTGAATGCATATAGTGTAGATACAGGATTGTTATTTCTTCCTATCGAACTGCTTAATACAATGAAATTACTGAACTTATTTTTTTCGACTAAAAATTTTTCTGTTCCATCTTCATTGAGATATGAGGTATCTAATTCATTATTGGTTGATTGTTTATTGCAGTTGATGAGGGCTAATGAAGTAAATAGAATAAGTAGTAATGTAGAAAATTTCGTTTTCATTTTATTATTTATTAGGTTTTCAATCTTATAGACTTTTATCTGATATTCCTTACTGAAACCCGTAATGATATATGAAAACAAAAAACAGGCTTGAAACATTATCTCTACCTGTCTTTGAGGGGGTCGAAGCCCTGTACAACAAAGTAAAGCAATGCCCAAGCCCAAGCCTGAACATTTTGCTAAACTTTATCCTGTTGTACTTTTGAATTTTCGACCTTTCAAAGACAGACGTCAGTTTGCGAAATGTAATATGTTTATTTAATTTTTAAATATTTCTAATCTTATATAATTTGTTTTTTTTACTGTTGTAAAGCTATTAATTTTAACAGTTTCAAACAACATTTTTATGTTTTAACCTTAATAACAATTCAATATTCTTCAATCTCAATAAGGATAAAACTTAATTTGAGTAGTGTTCTCGGTTCAAAAATCGGGTTTTATTTCAATTTGGGTGTCTGGCATCAAACCCAGTTATAAATTAATCTACTTTGTTAAAAACAATGTTTATATAAAGGAGCATTTTAAAGCACCAGTTTTGTATTTTAATTTCACTTTTTATCAAAGCTGCAAGTAATAATTATTTTTCGCCTAACGCAGTATCCACTTATAACTTTGTATTCCTCAAGTAAACCTTTTTCATAAAGAGCTTTTGTCCAATTTGAAATGCTTTCCACACTTACCTCTAATCGTTTTGCAGTATACTCCCTTTTTGCAAAATACTCTATAATTCCTTTGCTAATTGAATTATACTCTCCCCAAAGCAGTTTTTCTCCTGTTTTTAAATCTTTATGGGAGTAAATTTCAATAGGTAGCTTTATGTTTCTCCTGTCTTTATTTTCTACTCTTTCAGCATCATTAATTTCTAACTCCTGAATATTTTTATAGTGGTCAGTTAAAAAATATTGTCTTCCCTTCTTAAGTAAATATTGCTTTTCTACGAGATTTTTCCGACAGTTCCCAACAATATTAGGATGTAAATTAAGTAATTCCCCAATCTTTTTATTTGTCATTTGATTAAATCCGAGTTTCTTTTTCAGGGAAAAATCCAAGCCCAACATCAGCTTTTCATTTAGGGACAATTCTTTATTTGATAAGATTTCAAAAGGAATTTCTATTATCAATTTCTTTGTAAATCCTAAATGCGGTGCGAACTCATCTTCAAAGTTCCCTTCAGTATATCTTTTCACTGTACTATTTTTTTATGTGATAAATTCTGTTTCCTTACTGATAGTAGTAGTGAGTTCAAGAGGTTTAATTTACTACAGACTCAAAAAATTCATGTCCTTTTTCATTGTAGTACCACTCGATTCCTTTGTTGTATCTGAGAGGTTTAATATGACTACTTTCGTAAAAACTACTACCATTATTACTTTTTTCAGGGAGTAACAGTACTACTTTATACCCAATTGTGCATTTTAATTCACCTAATATTGCATTTCAATCTGAACGATCTTGCATTTCAATATCACCAAATTTGCATTTCATTCTTACCAAATATGCATTACATTTTCACCAATCATGCACTTATAATTAATGACATAATTAAACAGTTCAATTAAAAACCATAATTAAAAAAAAGATGACTGTTAACTGACTGGAGGCGGTAAAACCGCCTCTCTTTTTTTTCTCCTTCGGAATATCAATAAAAGGGTTTGTCGTTTTAACAATTAGTAGCTCTTGGAATTAGATAGTATTGAACTGTTTTAATAATGTTCCTTTGAATAAATGAAATTAAACAAATCACGTCATTGATTTTAAACATTATTCTCCATTGGAAAACTTTTAATTGAGAATCTCTATTGGATTTTACATATGATTATGTAGAACATCGCTGAAAACATTTCCTACAAAAGAAATTATTAAATTTTCAGTTTGGATTCTTTTTCAATATTTTGGAATTATAATTAACTGATGTTGTGTAATTCAAAAGTACTTCTGGACTTCGTCGTGTTAAATAATCAAAGGTTTGCAAACTATATTTAACAGGAGGTTATGTCATATTTCTTTCTAAGTTTGTTTGTTCTTAAGTTTTGGATCCGCAGGTAAGCCCAAGTTTCTTTGAGTGCCTTCCTCCTAAAAAAAAAGACACTGAAAGAAAACAAAAAGTAAAAACCTGCTTATTTGGCAGGTTTTACTATTAATGTAAAAATCTATGCTGATTTACTGAAGTATTCTTTTAACAATTCTGCATTCTCATCCTGCGATATTTTGATATAGCTATTAAAAGCTTTTTCAGTTCTGTGCCCCGTGATATTCATAATTACCCTTGTTGGAACACCCCTTTTAAACATATTAGTAGCAAAAGATCTTCTAGCTGTATGAGTACAAATCATTTCATATTTTAAAAGATTTTCCTCAATCCTTTCTTTACCTTTATTTCTAATTTTTAGAATTTTATCATTAATTTTTGCCAAGTCACCCAACACTTTCAAATTTCTATTCATTGTTTGATTAGATACAGATTTCGGAAGATTGTTCGGATTATCTTTGTACTTATCCATGATCTCCCTTACTGCTGGAAGAATCGGAATATTTACCCATTCACTCGTCTTTATGGTTTTGATTCTAAGAATATCACCAACAATATGTTCCTGCTTTACTTGGCTAAAATCACTAAACCTCAACCCTGTATAACAACCGAAGACAAATAAATCCCTCGTTCTTTCCATTGTTTTATCACTACTTAAATCCAATTTTAAAAGCTTGGAAATCTCTTCTTCGCTGAGGTAAATATTATTGACGTCTTCTCTTACGGTTTTAAAATTTTTATGCTGGTAGCCTGTGAAAGTGTTATAACCGTCCTCAGTTGCTGAGTTTAAAATCGCTTTAAGATTTTTAATGATTTTACCAAAACCATTATTAGTCAGCCCTTCAATTCCTGTATAAAAATCCATGAAGTCATAATAAAAATCAATATCAAAACTCATCCAGTCTAATTTGTTTCTGCTATAGTCCTGATAATCTTCAAGCTTATGTAAAGCAGTACGATAGCTTTTAATCGTACTTGCTGTAAGACGATTTTTACCATTTTCTAAGTACTTTTCAGCATATTCAAAGAACGTATATTGCTTCTTTTTCTCCGTTCCATTCTTATCAGCATTGTAAACAGACTTTACATAATCTGTGGTAGGATCATTGCCATCGATCAGCATACCATTAACGATATCTTCCACTTTCTGACGAATTCCCTTAATGTAAATATTAAATCTGTCAGAACCGGGATAACTTCTCTTTACCATTTGTGTTCTTTCATCCCAGTATTTTTCGTCAATATTCTTATGAGTTGAAAAATGAGTTGTCTTCTTTTTATGAGTATACCTCAGCATCAGAAGGGATTCAGGACTTTTCTTTTTCTTCTGATAATCAAGCTTACTCAGGATAAATTTAAATGTTGCCATTATTTTAATTTTTTAGATTGCTAACTGTAAATTTTGCGACATAGTTTTGTTGTGGTAACTTTAGCCCTAAACCACTATGCGCTACAACAGTTAGGGCTAAAGTTTCTTCATTAACTTTTTGAAAATTATCTAAAAGGGTGCAGGATCGTAAGAATCTTCAAGCTCTTCTATAGATTTTTTTCGTTTGCTTTTTTGTGACGGTGATAAGTCCATCATATTAATAAGCTCTAAAATCTCTTTGTAAATAGGTATTTGGAATGCTACGTCTTTCATTTGTTCAATATTTTTAAGAACAGCATAAAGAATGTTTGATACATCTGTTTTCTGCGGAAAAAATTGATAATCTGCTTTCTCAACTAAGCTATTTCGCAGTTTACATAATAAACGACTAAGTCTGTTAACTATAATGTAATCTTCTTCAGTATAATCGTTAATCATCAAATCTTCAAAATAAAGATCAATTCCAAAATATTTTTTTGGATTGCTGAATTTTAATTCATGCTTCATAATTCCCTCGGAAGGAAAACAGCCTTTAATCAATGTACCTTTCATTTTAGCATTGGCAACAGCATTATAAATTTTGTAGTGCAAACCTAATTTTGAATTTCCGAACATTTTCATACCACCTTTATTATACTCTAAGTCCCATTCTTTAAGTCCAATTAGATTATTTAGATATGATTTCATATCTATCGATACCTTTTCAAACGCACCATATTCAAACTCAAGTATTTTTGATTTTTCAATATCAATATTCAGTATCTCTCTGATTTTATTTGCAAATTCAGCGATTTTGTCTTCGTTAAATCTAACGTGATTGTGTCCATACAAAAAATAAGGCATGCTGGATTTCAAAATGATGCTTCCGTCTTTTTTAAAGTACAGCGCAATATTTTTAAGATGCTCATCATCTTCACTGTTGATGGTATATTGGTTTTTCAAAACAGGATGTTCGGTAAGGTTTTCCATTTTTATTGATGCTGAATCTTCTTTTGAGATTCGTAGTGAGATAAAATCTACCTGATTATTGTAGAAATTAATTGATTTTGACTTTTCCATTGCTGTAAAATTTTTGTGGTTGTTAATTGCTTTGTTGGTATTCAAATCGGCTGTACTACCTATGAATTCTACTTTTGTTGTCATGTATGTATTTAATTATTTATATTTTTGAAAATAATTAGCCTAACCTAATGTGAGATTAGGCTGAAATTTTAATATTTTATAAAGCCTTAGGAGTTAGTTGTGGATTTTTAGCATTTTTCTATGCTCGAAAATGATTTCTCGCATTTCTGTTTCCAAATATGAATTCATAAAATCTGAGTAATTACGTAATTTTAAAAATTCATGTCTCTTTTTTATTGTAACAGCTTCATTAATAACAATTTCATTGCTTACAGAATATTTATATATATTATATTCTATTTTTCTATCAACACTAATAAATTTTCTGGAACTTGCTGTTTCGTAGTCTTGTGTATATCCTTCAAGTTCAATCTTGTTATTAAAGTGGGCTTCATCTTCAATCGATTTACTCAATATAAATCTTAAACCTTTCACTTTAGCACTAGAAATATCAATATTCAGAAGTTTTATAATTACATGTCTTAGATTATCCCACAAATTCCTGTCAGTTTTATTTTCTATAAGATCAATGAAATATGCCGGCATTTCTAAATCAAGTACTATTTTTTCATTTGAGAATTTTACAAGTAGGTCATATTCATACGAACTATATACATTAGGATCAAGCTTAAAAGCTTCTTCTTTAGACTTCTTTTTTATTAGATTTCGCCAATAAATATTTTTTAAGTTCACATTTTTGACGATTAGCTGTATATTCGAAATCCATAACAAATCGTCGGCTGTCTCGAATTTTGACATATTCGAATTGTTTTGTTGTACATTGGTTACATTACCAATATTTACAGTTTTAAAATTTACTTCTGTCATTTTTTTTATGATTTTAGAATTAATAATATTATTTAATGAGCTACTGCCCAATTTTCACCTTTACCAAGCTCTATTGTAAGAGGTATAGACAGCCTTACAACATTCTCCATCTCATATTTTATCACTTTTTCCATAATCGCGACTTCATCTTCAGGGACTTCAAAAAGTAGTTCATCATGAATTTGAAGTATGATTTTTGAATGCAACCTCTTTGCTGACATCGCTTTGTCACAGTTAACCATTGCCATTTTGATAATATCGGCTGCGCTTCCCTGTACAGGAGAATTCATTGCAAGGCGTTTTCCTTTCTCTCGAGTACTCAAATCATTAGAAGACAGTTCGGGAATTGGCCTAGTACGTCCGAACAATGTTCTGGAATAACCATGATGATCTGCATAATCCACTAATCCTTCCAAGCAGGATTTTACTCCATTGAACTCGGCAAAATAATCTGACATCATTTTTTCAGCATCTTCCTTAAAATGATGTTTCTTTGTAATTGCTGTAAGAGATTCCGCTAAACCTACCGCTGACATTCCGTAGATTAGTCCAAAGTTGATTGTTTTGGCAATCTTCCTCTGTTCTTCGCTTACTTCCGAAATTTTACAATTAAACACTTTAGAAGCCGTTAGTTCGTGAATATCGATACCATTATTATAAGCATGGAGTAAAAAGCTGTCCTGACTTATCTCAGCCATAACCCTAAGTTCAATCTGCGAATAATCTGCACCAATCAATAAACATCCTTTTTCAGCAATAAAAACCTCTCTGAACTTGGAAGCGATAATTTTAAGTTCATCAGTTTCGTTGTCCTTAAGTTTTACATTAGGAATATTCTGTAAATTCGGATTACTACAGCTAAATCGTCCTGTAGCTGTTTCTATCTGATTTAAGTTGCAATGAAGTCTTTTTGTTTTCGGGTGAATTTCTTTCAATTGATTACAGAAGTTTAACAGAGTGTTGGTTTTCCTATAATCCAAGATGAGTGATACAATTTCGTGATCCTCTTTCAGTTTCTCTAAGTGTGATTTATCAACAGAAATCAATCCCGATTTACCTTTGGTAGTAACTTTCGGTTGAATTTCTAACGTTTCAAAAAGCAGAGTACTCAGCTGTTCATTGCTGTTAAGATTAATTTCTGATCCCGCGATTTCTGATATTTTTTCAGTGGTCATTTGTAGTCGATTCAATAGCTGATGTTCTACACGTTCTAATTTCTTCGTGTCTATTTTTACACCACTGAATTCGATTTTAGCGAGAACACGTATTAAATCGTGTTCTAACTGATTAATAGCTATATCCATTTTAGTTATGATTTAGTTGTTGAGTTAAGTAATGATACAATTGTAAAGTCAGGTCTGTATCTTCACAGGCATATTTGGAGAGTTCTTCTTTCGGAACTTCGGTGATAACCCTACCGTTTAACATTTCTTCAAAGGAAATTTGGTGGTATTGCAGATGTCGTTCTGAAATTTCCTTTAGTCCGTGGGTTTTACGGTTAGGATCCAAGAGATAATCTAAAATCATGGTATCCCTGATTTCACCTTTAATTTCAATTCCGTACTGATGAAAGAATTTTAATTCAAACTTAGCATTGGAAAAGACTTTGGTAATCGTTTCATCTTCAAGTATCGGAAGCAATGGCTGTAAGAACTCTTTAGCCTTGGCTTTATTTTTATAAAAAGGGAGAACGATATTAAATCCCTTTCCTTTTTCAACAGATACAGCAACACTCACTATATGGTCTGTAAATGGGTCTAATCCCGTAGTCTCCAAGTCCATGACAAGGATCTTTCTTTTATTCATATTGTTACGTTTTAATAATTAATTTTTAGTGGTATTATCAGTACTGAAAAATTTCTGTAACTGATTAACCAGCCGTGTCAATTTATTAGCGGTATCAACTGTCCTGTAGTCGGTATCAACGCTATCAATAGTAATCATTGGCTTTAAGTCCTTTTCACTTAGAATTTCAAAGTACATTTTGGTATTCAGAGGAATCTCTCTGTAAGGAATCTGCTTGTATTCAAGATATTTCTTAACCTTTGTGGTAAATGTCCTCTGATTCGGGAGATACCTTTGATTGACATACCCACCTTTTGAAAACTTGCTGAACAGCTCTTTTTTATGAAGCTTGGTTTTTCCTTGTAGTTCCTCTTCCATAAAATCCAAGAATTCAATTCCAAGTTCAGAAACCAATCTCCGCTCATTTAGGTGGATAGATGGAGCTTCTATTAATCCTTCTGTTAAATACAGCTGAACACAGCTTAGCATATACAAAGTAAATTCGTCCCACTGCCTCTGATCCCAGTCTGTAAAGAAATAATGTCCGAAATCATCATATACAGTTAAATCTTTTCCATAGTGTGAACTCAATTCTATCTCATATCTTCTCCTGTCTGTACTGTTCCCAGCGAGAGCTTTCAAGATGTGGTTGCTGGTAATCACAACCTTAGGGGATTCCTCGAAAGGAATGTGGTATTCCTGCTTATATTTGACATTAACTGTAAAGCCGTCAGTGATCCGATTATAAAAAACTTCAAATCTCAGGTTATGCCCTGCATCATCTATTAATAAAACAGCTGTATAACGGCTGACCCTTTGGAAAGCAAAAATGTTGTTTCCTGTAAAATCTTTACCTGATAACGCACAGACAGCAACCATAAACCCAATTGCTTTGACAAACAACGATTTTCCTCTACCTCCTTCTGCAAGATCAGTTTCTTCTGTTTCATCAAGAAGATTAATAGCTTTAGCATTAGCTGCATCCTGATACCGATGAAGCAGATAACCGATAACGGACATAAAAGCCTTGTATCTTACTTCGTCTTGTCCAGCGATATTCCAGATAAATATTTGATATGGAATAATGAGCCTAGTAATCGCTTTCTTCGGAAGGAAAAAATTACGTTTTACAACTTGCTCATCCATTATCAGCCATTCTAAGTCTTTGTATTTTATGAGATCAATGCCATCCCTGTTAACTTTTACAGCCGTATTTAGAAAATAAAGATAGCTTTCATCCTTAGAGTCAAATTTCTGTTTGAACTCAATTTCTTTCAGAAAAAAAAGCGTTGTCTTATCGAACAACATGCTTGATTTAATGATAAAAGCCTCTTTAACATCATCTATAGGAACTTCTGCTTCAAATTTTACAAAATTCTCATCCAGCCATTGGAGTAACATCTGTACAATGTCTGACACTTCAATGATTCTGATAATATTATTCTCAATAAATACATATTCTCTTTCTTTGCCTATTTTAGCGACCATAATATTTAGAAAGACAAGGAAATTCAGAAAATCAATGGTTTTTATTCTGACATATTTCCCATCAACTATGTACCAAGGCACAAGAATGATCCCTGCGGGTATTTTTACTTTACGCATTATTTCTTATTTTTTAATGATTGAATTTTAGTGAACTCCAAAACCTCAGAAAGCTTATACCTAACATTCTTACCGATCGTATAAGAAGGAAAGCCGGAATGAGTTCTCTTAAAATTGTGGAAGTGTGAAATTGAGATCTGAAGCTGTTCGCATAACTGCTTATCAGTCAAAAGCTTCTCCTGACCCACAGGCGTCCCTGCCAATCCCAAACCTTGCTCCGTTAGCAGAGATAGTACTCTCTCCGCAATCCGAACTTCCAGTTCTGAAAAAACTTTTGCTAGATGATATGTTAGTGCGTTGGTATCCATTACTCAATTTTGCTGATGCAAGTTTATATAGAATAATGAAAATTTTAAGTGAAATGCGTAAAATCAAAAATTTAATGAATTTTTTACGCACTTATAAAAAGTAAAAATCCTTTTGAGGGGGATTGAGAAAATTCTGAAACCTAGTCTAATAACTATTTTATGTTTCTGCTTTTGGTAGTCAAGTATTGCTCCAGAGTAATTTTAGTATTTTTTTTCTTAAACGAAGAATAAGACTCTCGAATCTGAGGAAATGCATTATACATAACCTTCATAAAATCCTTTTTTGTAGCAGTATATATTCGAACTTTATTCAGCAATTTTTTACGTGCTTTTTTAAAGTTCTTAGTAGCTTCCCTCTGGTTCGCTATATGATCAGTTAATTCTGATTGGATTTCATTATATTTTTTATAAATTTTGAAAAAAATATTGTGAATTACAGTGCTATTATCAAACTCTAAATCCAATAACTCTACAATATCATTATTACCTGTAAAAGAAAATGAATTGATAAATAACATACCTATCTGCTCATAATCTAACTCATTTTCAAAAGCACTAAAAAAATAATTTTTAAAATTCTCAAAAAATTCAGAAGATGCAATAACTGACATTTCTGTTCCGGTCGATAAAGCATATTCTTTATCTTCTTCAGAATAGAAGCTACTAACAAACTCTGGATTTTCTTTGTATGTAATTTTTGTAGGAACAGAATAGAGTGGAAGCCTAAACCTTAAATTACTCATTTTAGGTTTAAAAAAATGTTTTTCAAAGCCAGTAGCTCTTTTTTTTATAAGTTTTGCTCTTCTCTGCAGAGTTTTAAATTGTGTATTATCAATATACAGTAAAAGATCAACTGCATTATGTTTTAATTTTCTAATTTCAGAATTTCTTTCACCATCAGATGTTTTAAATATTTTATCCAGTTCTATACTTAAAAAACTGTTATCTAATTCCCCGAAATAAATTTTAGCGTAATAGCATATAAAATATTGTTCTTGAATCGTATACTTTTTAATGCTATCACTGAAATAGCTTTTTTCCAAATCGTTTCTATATAGTTGATCCAAGAACTCAAATACCTTTGAAACAGATAAAGGAGAAAGATCTGTAAGATGAGTTTTTATACGTTCATATTTTGGCATAGAAGACTTTTGGAAGGGCTAAGGTAAAAATATTCATGGAAATTTAAGGAAATATTGCAAGTTGACGAAAACGGAAACTTTTTAATGCTCTTTAGACAAACACATTTCTGAGATAAATTTGTAAAATGACTTCTTAATTTTTATTATCACATAATCATTTTAATATTTATTTTAAAAAAGAAACACATTCTTGCAAAGTCAATCCAGCAAGGCTTTTCCGGGGAAGTTTAAGCGTATATTTCAGCGTTGCGATTTTGGCAAATAAAAAAGCCCCATAAATAGGGGCTTGTCGAATTTTTGTAGTGGTCCCACCTGGGCTCGAACCAGGGACCACCTGATTATGAGTAAGGGGTCACGGTATTTACTTTAGCTTACTTTTATTTACAATAATACTGTTTTTCAATCACTTATAACAAGAATTCATTTTGAATTTTGACTTATTTTTACTATTTTTGACTTTCAACCTTGACCTATAACTTGACCTATGGCAACAACACAACTAATGCTACGAAATAAACCTAAAGCAGACGGAAGTCTTCCAATTGTTTTTAAAGTATATCTAGGCAATAAATCTAAAATTTTGACTACACCATTTTCCGTACAGGAGAATCAATGGGATGCCAAAAATAAAAAAGTGAAATCGTCTCATGGCAAAGCACGTGAAATTAACGAAACTCTGAAAAAACTAGATACCCGTCTTAATGAAGCAATAATAGAACTGGAATCCGAAGAGCTTGATTACAATTTAAATGATATTGTTACAAAATTCTTAACACAATCAGCAGGTAACAAGATAAAATCTACTTCTGTGAAAGATTTTTTTCAGCAGAGAGTTGATTCATTAGATGAATTAACCAGATTTGGATATGCTAAAGCAATTAAAGAATCTATGCAAGCATTGTTCAGATTTGATAAAAACGAAGACCTTAGATTTAAAGATATTGATTTTGAATATTTAGTAAAATACGAAAATTTCTTAGCAAAAACGTGCAATAACGCAACTATAAGAATTAGAATGACTGATTTAAGGACATTATTTAACCTTGCCATACGGTCAGGATATGCAAAAAAAGAAGATTACCCATTCAAAAATTATAGTATTCAGAAAAGACTAAAAATGCAATCTCGCAAAATCGCATTGAGTACAGAGCAGTTTGCAATGTTCAAAAGTTTTGATTGTGGAAAGTTCCCCAAATATACAGACACTTACAAAATGTTTCTGTTTTCTTACTATGTTGGAGGAATGAATTTTAAGGACATGGCATTTTTAGAATGGAATAGCATAAAAGGCGACCGCCTGCATTACACCCGAAGCAAAACAGGTCGGGATTTTAATGTTCCTTTACGGGCAGAAGCATTAGAAATTTTGGAGTATTACAGAAGCTATGTAAGACCAGAAGCAACAAAATATATCTTTCCTGTTATCCTAAAAAATGGACTTGTTGATAAGCAGTTACACGGGAGATACAGAAGATGTTTAAGAATATTTAATTCTGGGCTGAAATTCATAGCAGAGCAAATAGGAATTGACGAAGATATAACCAGCTATGTAAGCCGTCATTCCTTTGCCACACATTTAAAATTCAATAATGTTTCTTCAGATGTGATTAGTCAAGTAATGGGACATTCTTCTGTTGCTGTCACAAACTCATATTTGAAAGATTTTGAGGATGATATTATTGATGATGCTTTCAGTAAATTAGCGTAACCAAAGTACAAACAAAATGGAACAAAAAAGCCTTACAACAATATTAGCAGAAAAACTTGGACTTGACCCTGCACAAAATACAGATACCCGATACCAAAAACTAGATAAATTACTTAAAGTCATATCTGACGATGATTTGACTAGATTCATCAATAAAAACCTTCCTGCTACAAGGGCGAAAGATAAACAGGAACTTTTAACACATTTTCAAAAATACCTCCGAACCCATTTTACAGAGGAGATTCTGAAATATTACGACCAATCTTTTACCAATCGAGCTGCACAGATAGACCACTGCAAAACGAGAATAAGTGTTTACAAAGAAACCTTGCAAAAACAACAGCATAGCGATACATGTTATGAATATTTTCATGTTATTTTGGAAGAATTATCTTTGATAGAAAAGATTATCAGCAGGGTAAAAAGCAATAACATTCCTGAAACACCACAAACTCAAGGTACAGCCACGACCAGAACAGCGGTATCTCGACATGAGCGGTTACAACCCCTAGTCAAGCAAACTGTTTTTGGGCTGAACTTTGATTTTATCGGAAAATTATATGATAACCTTTTGATAGAGGGTTTTGTTCATGAATCCAGTACGCAAGAAATGTTTTTACAGCATTTTTTTGTAGATACTGTTCCTGAAACTCGGATAGTATTGCATGGGAGAAGCCAATCCGACATCGGATATTTGATTGATTCCTTACGAGAATTCTTCAAAGAAGATTATCAGGACAAAACTCTTTTTAACACATTCTGGGCAGAAAGATTCGAGTTTCAGACTAATGGTGACGCTCGGACTCCAAAAGTCAAAGATAAAAATGGTATCAGCAGGATGATTAGTGAAGTGAAAGTAGGCAATAGAAAGTCAGCAAAAGAATGTATAATCAATCAAATTGTCGAAAATCTCAAAACCGTTCCGCAGTAATTCCGCATAAACTTAACGTAAAACTTTTGAAACTCCTTTATACAGGGAGTTTTTGTTTTTTGCGGAATGCTTTATTCCTCGACCGTTCCGCATTTCCTGCCATACTTTTGTAAACACATTCAGCAACGAAGCTGAGTATAGAAACAACAAAAAAGATTATGGTAAAAATTTTAACAGAATTCAAAGAAATGCTGATGAGCATTTTGAGCGAATTAAAGGAACTGAAAGAAACAGTCCGAATGTCAACTATTTTGAATAAGGAAGTATTAGACGTAAACGAAGCTGCCGTACTTACAGGGTATAAGGTAAGCTATCTTCATAAACTTAGTAGTGTCGGAACAGATTTACCCATTTATTCATCTTCAGGAAACGGAAAACTTTACTTTAAAAGATTGGAGTTATTGGAATGGATGACAAAACACAAAAGAAATAATTTCAATGATTTTCAGAATCAGGTAGATGATTATTTCTCAAAAAAAGGTAAAAAAGCAGCATAATAAAACCTTATGCGCTAGTGTACAAGGCTGGGAAAGCAGAATCTTTTTACTATTACACCGCACTAAAACTCTGTGCGTGAACACCGTGATAGCCTTGTAAATCCCCTAAAACAATTTTTATAACAAACCCTAAAGACATAGCAAAAAAAGCTGTGTATAGCCCTTGCTGTGTCTTTTTTTAAGAAACAAAGAATAAAAAATGAGTAAAGAAAAAGTAGTACAATCTCAGCATGAGATTTTAGAGCAATTATTAAATGAAATCAATAGAGTAGATTTCAGAACGTTTTTGAACTTACCCGAAAACGAAAACACTAAACAAAAACATCTTTTAGTAGGTATTATAAAAAATCTGAGCGAAGTTGCAAAGGCTAATAAATGGAGCTTATGCAAAAGTTTTGATTATACTTATATCTATAACGGAGAGTACTGGAAACAGTTGGATAAAGACGAATTAAAAGACTTTCTGGGCAAATGTGCCGCTAAAATGGGTTGCCCTGATTATGATGCCGCTCATTATGAGTTCAAAGATAAACTGTTAAAGCAGTTCCTGACCGACTGCCATTTATCACAGCCCGTTCCCGATGAAAATAAAATGATAATCAACCTCCAGAATGGGACTTTTGAATTTGAAAATGATACGTGGACGCTTCGTGACTTCGATTCAGCAGATTTTATGACCTATCAGCTCCCGTTTTGCTATGATGAGACAGCCACTTGTCCTATGTTCAACAGCTATCTGGATAAAGTTTTGCCTGATAAAGACAGTCAGATGATATTACAGGAGTTTGCCGGATATATTTTCACCAAACTGAATCTTGAAAAAATGTTGATGCTCACAGGCTCAGGACAAAACGGGAAAAGTGTATTTTTTGATATTATATGTGCTTTGCTTGGCAGAGAGAATGTTTTACAATATACGCTCGGAGCATTTTCAAGTGAGTACAACAGAGCAAAATTGACAGATGTATTGCTTAATTACAGCAGTGAAAAAGGGACTGATGTAAACCCCGATACCTTTAAAGCATTAGTCAGCGGTGAACCGTTACAGGCAAGAGAACCTTATGGCAGAAGTTTCACTTTGCATAATACCGTCAGATTTATTATTAATGCTAATGAGCTTCCGAGTGAAATTGAGCTTACAGATGCTTTTTTCAGAAGATGGATTATTATTCCTTTTGAAGTTCAAATCAGTGAAGAGGAAAAAGATATTGATTTGTCTAAAAAAATAATTGCAAATGAATTAGCAGGAGTTTTCAATTGGCTTTTACAGGGATTGGACAGAATTGTTAAAAACAGAAGATTTACCCATAGCGAAAAAGTCAATAATGCCATAGATGAGTTTAAATGGCAATCAGATAAGGTTAACTTATTCATTGATGAATTCAACTATACGGCATCGGATACAAACAAAGTACATCTATCCGACCTGTACAAAGACTATAAGCAGTTTTGTCAGGATGATGGCTATAAGCCACTTGGAAAGAATAAATTTTCAAAGAAACTGGAAAGCAAAAAATTTGAAAAATCCAGAGCGAGTAATGGTTCTATCTGTTTCGGTATGGCTTCCGCTCAATCAGATAATATTGATGACTTTTTGCCTTTCTAAAAAAAAGATTTGTTTTTAAGATTCAGTTTTTCAGTTTTTCGGAGAATTATGAAAAACTGAATTTCTGAACCTCGTTTTAAACATTTTTTTTCAAACAAATATTATAAACATGATTAGAGAAAAATATATCATCAACAGAAAAACGGTACAGGATTTTGAAAATGAGATTGGATTTTACATAGAATCAGACTATACCATTGTCTTGTATGACAAAAAAGACGGTTCGATAATGGGTGTGCTGTATAATAAATTTGAGGGTTGGCTGGAAATAGATATTAATCCGGTATACAAAATCCAGCCGTTACAGGTAGAAATACACTTACTGCATTTTTTAGATAATGAGGATGACCCTCTATGGAATCCCTCTAAAAAATATCTTTCGGATATTCGCATTGTTTGTCAAGGTATGTCAAAATGGAAAGATAGTGTTGGGTATATTTATTGGAATTAATCTATAAATCGATTTTTGAATTACTCTAAAATTAAAATGATTGGCTTTACCTATTTGCGGTAGAACCAATCATTTATATTTTGCAAATTGAAATTAAAATTTCAGTGTTGCCAAATTTTAAAATAATATTATTATACTTTTTTGTTTCTTCAAATTACCTGTTCTTCAGTTTGCTCTAAAAATGCTGTTTTATATTTGGGTTAAAATTTAATTATAAAACTCGATTTTTCAATTGATGATGTCATTATAGCTTTACTACCATCATAATAAGCATCCTTGTTAAACCAAGTGACATATAGGAAGCGGTTTTCGTTATCACTATAATTTTTTAAGCTTGATATTTACATCTTTAATAATTAAGAGAAAGTCCTATACCAAACCCCATATCACTATCATAGTGTGTACGAATACCCATATTTTTATTGATGATGTACTTTAAATCTACCATATACTCTTTATCTGTATTCAACATAAAGCCCGCTCTTAATCTCTTGGAAATAGGAATATCTTCACGCATTAATGACAGTCGCACAATACCGTCGTGATAAACTTCTGCCTGAAAATTAACAAGCATAGGCAACGTGTACATAAATCCTAAACTAAAAGCCCTGCGTGTGTCTTTTTCATTTTTCTGTCCGAATAGATTGATTTCGTGTTCGTCCATTCCCATTTTACGATAACGCCAATCAAACCCGATGAAAGGCATAAACCATTGCATTTTTCCGATGTATCTTCCTAAATGTGTTTCTACTTCATAACCGTGCATATCGTTATAGCCTAATCGCCATTCTGTACCTAAACTCCATCTTGCATTCTGATACATTGCTTCGCCATCATTACCATTGGTTGCAAAATCGTTTTGTGCCATAAAGTGTGGCATATTGCTTTCTCGTTGCAGTTTATTGTATGCTTGCTTTTTATTGGGCAAATATGGATTTAGATAATCATCTACCGCAAAAACCCTGTTCATTCCCGACATCATATGATAAAGGATATGGCAGTGAAAAAACCAATCGCCTTCTTCATTGGCTAAAAATTCTATGGTGTCTGTTTCCATTGGCATAATATCCAATACGTTTTTCAATGGAGATTTTTCGCCTTTGCCATTAATTACTCTAAAATCGAACCCGTGTAGATGCATTGGGTGTCGCATCATTGAGTTGTTGTAAATGGTAATGCGTAAAATTTCTCCCTTTTTAACAGGTATTTTATCTGTTTCAGAAAGTATTCTATTGTCCATACTCCACACGTAGCGGTTCATATTTCCAGTAAGGGTAAATTTTATTTCCTTTACTGGTGCATCTTTGGGAAGTGATGTGTTGTATGGTGATTGTAACATTGCATAGTTCAAGGTTTTAATATCTCCCAAAGCATTTGCATTGTAGCGGTTTGGGTCTTCGTCCATTTTCATATTGTGCGTGCTATGGTCTTGTTTTTGCTTTGCATCGCCCGTAATTTCAGGATACATTACTACATTCATGTCCATTTGGTTAAGGCTCATTTTCATTCCCATATCATCTAAATCGCCATTCATCTTCATCATATCGTTCATCATTTTCATACCCTCAAAATATTTTAGGCGAGGAAGAGGCGAAATGAGCTGTTTGATGCCATTACCCACAAAATAGCTTGCAGATTGTGTACGGTCTTCTGTTGTGGCTAAAAACTCATAGGATACACCGTCTTCGGGAATGGTAATTACAATATCATACGTTTCTGAAACCGCAATGATTAATCTATCTACTTCTACAGGCTCTACATCATTGCCGTCATTGGCTACAACGGTAATTTTTCCGCCTGCATATCGCAGCCAGAAATATGAAGATGCACCACCATTGGAAACTCGTAATCTTACTTTGTCCCCCGCTTTTAATTTCTTGCCATCTACTGTTTTTAAGTCTGTGGCATTATTGCCATTGATTAAAATTTTATCGTAATACACATCGCTAACATCCATTGCCAACATACGCTTCCATTCGTTAGTAAGCTTTGTTTTAAAATGTCCTTCCCTTATAGCTTCTACATAAGATTGTGTCGCATTTTTTTTGATAGCCGCCCAATCGTTTGCATTATGTAACATACGGTTGATGTTATCAGGATTAAGGTTAGTCCATTCGCTCAAGATTATAGGTACTGTGGGCAAATCATCAATTCCTTTTCTAAAGGTTTTATCATCAGTTCGTTTTTTCATCACAAAACTCCCATACATCCCTATTTGCTCCTGCAAACCCGAATGCGAGTGATACCAATGCGTTCCGTGTTGGATAATTGGGAAACGGTAGGTGTAGGTAGCTCCTGGTTCTATCGGTTTTTGTGTTAACCACGGCACACCATCTTCTTTGTTTGGTAAAAATACTCCGTGCCAATGCAATGAAGTACTTTCCTTTAATTGATTATGTACTACAATTTCGGCGGTGTCACCTTCCGTAAATGTAAGCGTAGGCATTGGTATTTGTCCGTTTACTGCTATGGCTTTTTTTTCCTTGCCTGCGTAATTTACCAGTGTATCTTTTACATACAAATCGTAGCGAACCACTTTTTGTGCAAAAAGAGATTGTGCATAAAGCAGTAAAATAACTGCCTGAAACAATCTAATTTTTATATTTTTGGGTATATCCATTTTATCGTAATTTTTATAAGAAACTTAATTTTGTTCTTTTAACCAATTGGTTAATATTTTAATTTGCGCATCATTCAGTTTTGCATTATTGTGCATTATAGTATAGGATGATAAGGGCATTTGCTTTGCTTCAATCTGTTCTTTAATTGAGTTAATTAATCTTTCCTGTTTTCGATTAGAATAATTGCCCCATTCGTTAAAATTCAACTCTTCTTTACCCTTTTTGATATGATTTTCTACCAATGCTCTTGCTGGCTGAATGTAATCGTACCAAACGTAGTTTGTATTACTACTATGGCAATCGTAACACGAAGCTTGAAGCATTACTTTTACCTCGATAGGCATTTTATATGCCTGTGTAAAATCTGTAGTGTAAGCCTGCCCCTCATCTACATTAAAGGCAGGTTGATAAAATTGTATTTCAATAAAAATTAACAAGACTACTGTCAAAATTATCTTTAATACTTTTTTCATTTTACAACTCTTTCTTTACAGAACCACAGGTAAGCATCTGACTTCCATAGTATGGATTTTTGATTGTCTTTGTTTCGCTAATCCAAACAGCACCTGTACCATCATTGTACATAGGACAATAGTCTTTATACAATTTCTGATTAGTTCCAAATAACGCTATAAGGTCTGAAACATCTTTACTAAGCGAAGCCAAATGTTCTCTTTGGTGGTCTATCTTTCCTGCGTTGTCGCCAATATGCTCTGCATTTTCTCTTGCATTTTCAGCTATCTCCATATATTGTTGATGCTTATTTGCTGGTATGGATTTCATATCTACATTTTTCAAAGTGCTGAACAACTGTTTGCCTGCACTGGCTGCTGCCTTGTCATTATCTGCAACAAGTGCGTTTTTTAAAGCCAAATAATCCTTAACAATTGGTGCAATAGAGAAGTTTTTTGCCTGCTCTTTTACATCTGAATTTTCTGCTACTTTAGTTAATGTATCAACTGGGACAGTAGAAATTACTGTATCATTTTGTTCTGATGATTGCAAATTTTGATTTGCAGATACTATTGTACTATCATTAGCTTGTTGTTCGTTATTTTTATTCGTTTGGTTGCAGGAAACTGTTATTGCCGCAACTGATACCAATGCGATGATGGAAAAAAATATATTTTTCATTTTAATTGCTATTTAATGTTATTAAAGATTTTGTTGTATTACTTGTTATTAAATTCCTTCAGTTTTCGCTTCATAAATTCTATTTCCTTTGCCTGTGTTTCGAGTATATTTTTTTGTAGCTCTATCAGTTCGGGGTCGGTTAGCTTTGCTTTTTCAGACATTAATACTGCTGCTGCGTGGTGCGGTATCATTCCTTTTACAAATTGTTTATCGCCCACGTTTATTTGCTCCCTAATACCAAACCAAGAGAAGATGCCAATCACAAGAGATGCTATAATAATTGCCAAGTTGATTTTTTTGTTTTGATACATTCCTTTCATTATCCATAATTCAATGACCAACATTGCTGAAACCATAAGCAGGGTCATATATAAATTATTAATGTTTGGGATAAGATTATCTAACCCGTCAATCATTGCATACATAAGGAAATACATTGCTGCGAACATCGCAACAGCCATTATAGCAAACCGCTTATACATTGCCGAAGAATGTTTGGTGTTATGCCCCTCATTAGGCGTATGGCGCTGCATACCTTGTTTGTTTTCTATATTTTCCATAACTGGGAATTTATTTATTATTAATTGTTTCCTGTACACTACCGCAGGTTAGCATTTGATTACCATAGTATGGGTTTTTTACCGCTTCTTGCTTGCTTAGCCAATTAGCACCTTTCCCATTATTGTACATCGGGCAATGCTGATAGTAAACAGGTGTTTCCTGTTTTGATACTTTAGCTAATTCGTACATATTCTTAGAAAGCAAAGCGAATGTTTCCCTTTGTTTGGCAACATCTTTGGAAGTGGCAATCTTTTCGGCATTTGCCATTAAGTCTTTCATTACTTTCATCCAAGCTGTATGCTCGTCAGTCGAAAGTTTTGCCATCTCTACCGATTTGATAGCTTTTACCAATTCGGCAGCTTTTACAGATGAAGTTCCTGCATCAGTTTTTACCAAAGCATCCTTCACTGAAAAATAATTGTCGAAAACAGCTTTTAATTGTGGTGCATTTTGGGTATCAGCAGTATTTGTTGCAATCATTTCGTTATGGCTATGGTTGGTGTGTCCGTTTTTCATATCCATACCCGCATCATTAGATTTTGCGATTGGTTTTAATTCTCTGCTGTACTGGCAACATCCCGGCAGCTTTGCATACACGTCATCAGGTGCTAAGAATTTTTCGCTGTCGTAACCTGCTAAAGCGATACGTTTCAATATTTCATCCTGATTGGTCTTATCCCTATCATAAGTGAGCGTAGCCATTTTAGTATCCTTGTTCCATTCCACATTGGCTACCTTTTTTTCGTTGCCTGCTTTTTCAATAGTGGTTTTACACATACCGCAATTACCGTAAATTTTTACGGTTTCTGTTTTCGCATTCTTTATTTGAGCGAAACTGTTTATTGATGATAATAATACAGCGATTACCATCATTATTTTTGATAATGATTTCATTTTTAAAATTTTTTAAATTGAATAAGATATACTAAAGGGGTGCGACAACCTCATTGGGTTCTCGACAAGACATACCTGTGGCTATCAAGCCATCGTTTTAGCTTATTTTAGGCGGTTGCCAAATGGATGAGTAGTCTAAAGAATAATAGACTTGTTTAAAACCGAATTTTTGCTTTTTAGTTTCAGCAAAAGGGTCTGTTACTTTTAAATCAATGGGAATTGGTAGGCTCACAAAAGATGAAGAAGTGCTGCATCTACAAGAACTATGATTACAATCGCCACAGCAATCGTGACCATTCTTACATTTTTTACAGGACTTGTCCTTGCAACTTTCTTTATGGTTTGATTTTTTAGATTTTTCTTTTGAGCAGGATTTTTGTTCTGTGTTCACTGTTTTTTTAGCACAAGCATAGCATATGCTCGGCGCAAGAAAAAATCCTACACACAATAAAATAATAAAGCTGATATGTTTACTCAAAGTTTTCAACACTACAAAATTATGAATTTTATCTTAATAATTGGATTTCATCAATTCCTGATTTAAGTATTTTTTTTTAAATTTCCCGTTTAAATAAATTTGCGAGTAATAGTTAAAGTACAATAATAATTGATATAAATTTATATAAGTATTGGTATTATATAGCAGATTCTTTGTTAACCCCTTTGTTCATTAATGTTTACAAAGATAAAAAGTAAGCCCGAACCCACAAGGTCAAGGCTTTGTTTTTTTTCTACATTTTCACCAAGTCAAACCATGTTCCGTTACTATTATCTTTCCACTGAATCTGAGTAGCTGATACTTTCCTGAACTCAAAACTCTGTGTTGTGGTTGTGATGTTATATTTGACAGTAAAGTTATATTGTGTACCACTGTTAACAGTTTCGTCAACACTTCCACCGTTTGGACTTGATTTAACTGTTCCCGTCATACTCTGTTCGCTTACACCTGTTACGACTAATATAAAATCATCTGCTGTAAATCTGAACAGCTTGTTTGAGGTTGTTCCATTAGTCACGCCCCAAGTTCCCTGAATCCATGTTGGCGGATGAAAATATTGGGTTGTTGCAGGTGTCTGTTGATTGGTTGGGGTGTTATCGTCATCGTTACTGCTAGAACAGTTTACGGTTACTAATGATAATACGGTTAGGGATAATGCTATCGTAACAGCTTTGAAATAGTTTTTTTTCATAATAATATCAAGGTTTTATGTTAATATATCTTGTTCCGTCTCCTGCGAGATTCATAATCTCTAACCTGTTTTTGTTATAAGAAAAAAAGTTGAGTTTGTTTTGTCTGTCCCGTATCATGCAATTGATAGACGGGGTGGTAATATCGCAATAGCTGTCAATCTTGAAAACATAGGGAGTGGGAAATTCAGAATCTATTACACTGATTGTGTTTTTCGTTTTGTTCACGACAATCTTTGTTTTCCGTGTGGCGAGTTCCGTTACATTCATGTTTTTGACAATCTGAACCATATTGTAACTGAATGTTTTTGTTTGTGCAGATAGTTGTAATGTCAGGCTTACTGCTAGACCTAGTAAAATCTTTTTCATACTTGTTATTCGGTGATTATTAAAAAACTGTTTCTTTTTTCGCTTGCTTCTGCATAACTGCCAAATACAAACATTTCTTTCTTTTTGACCCTGCCATTACGAATTTTCGCATCGGATGAACTGAGATAGTTTGAAATTATCAGGTCTTCCATCTGTGCTTTTTCATCCTCGCTCAAGTCTGTGGTTATATCCTGGATTCCTGAGACAAAGTTGGCTTGTCTTGTATCCATTCCGTAATCTTCTTCAACAAGCAACCGAACAAATACGTATTGTTTTTGAGCTTTGGCGTGTGCTTCAAGTTTGCGGTCGATTTCTTCAAACTGAATCTTTTCATTGGCTTTCATACGTGCCTGTATAGAATCAATATAAGGGTCGGGTTCTCTAGTGGGTTTGGATTTTTCACAGGATAATACCGTGAGTAACAGTAGTGCAGAGAGCAGAATCTTTTTCATAAATGAGTGCTGTTCACTCCGAGCCTAAAAGTTTGTTTTTGGGTTGTAAAATAGAAAAAGGACGTAGGCTCGTAATTCTTACTTACTAATAGAGGCTCTGGTAAGCCTTGTAGTGCAAGTAAGCGAAACCCACGCCCAATAGTTATAAAGGACGTGAGCGTTCAACTCACCATTCTGCACTACTTTTTGAATTTACCAGATTCCTATTAGCAGAATAATTATTAACGCTTTTTCGTTGTTCGATAAAATTTGAGATGCTAATATAAGAATTTTTGTAATTATGTGACAGTTTGTTTTTTTAGTGGAATGTACACGTTAGTGTATCATCAAACAAAAAAAGAGACTCTTATGAAAGTCTCTTCTATCTCTTTAAAATATTTCTATGATAAACCTGTAATAGCAGAAAAAGCTCCCGAAGCTGAAGTTTATTCTGAGCTTGCCGAAGGGTTCAACAGGGTTTTCATTGTTGGCTTTGCAAGCCCAACGAAAACTTAGCTATTACTTGCCGTATTTTTTATTTTCGTTATTTTATTTGCAAATATGATAATTATTATCGAATATTGCAAAATAAATCTATCTCAATTATGTCAAACTGGGACGATAAAGCAAAACGACTATTAAAGTCGGAAATGGTAAAACGTGGTTATACAAATACCGATTTGGTAGGATTACTGAACGAAATTGGTGTCGAGGAAACGAAAGCAAGTATCGACAGTAAAATTAGTCGAGGCAGTTTTAGTGCTACTTTTCTGCTACAATGTCTTACTGTTATAGGTTGTCATAAATTAGAAATTGAAGATTATGAAAGTCAATTGTTAATGGTTGCCGAACCAAGCGAACCTTATAAAACTTCTAAAAAATGAAAAGTAATACTGTAAGATTTATTGACCTTTTTGCAGGTCTTGGTGGTATCCGTTTAGGTTTTGAAAAAGCATTTAAAGAGGTTGGAGTAGACACCGAATGTGTGATGACATCGGAAATAAAACCGTATGCTGTAAAAACCCTTAAACACAATTTTGGTCACGAATTTTTAGCAGGCGATATTTTTAAAGTACACAATGAATTTATTCCCGATTTTGATTTTTTGTTGGGCGGTTTTCCCTGTCAGCCTTTTAGTGCAGGTGGAAAACGTCAAGGTTTTTTAGATACAAGAGGTACTTTGTTTTTTGAAATAGAAAGAATATTGAGAGAGAAAAAGCCCTATGGTTTTATTCTTGAAAATGTAGAAGGTTTGGTAAAGCACGATTTGGAAAATAAGAATGACGAAATTGGCAGAACACTGAAAACCATTTTGTACACACTTGAAAATGAATTGGGCTATAAAACAAGTTGGAAAGTTTTTGATAGTTTAGAATTTGGTTTGCCACAATCTCGTAAAAGAATTTTTATCGTTGGTACAAAAGATGAAAAGATAGATTTGAATGGTAACGAACCTCGGTTTAATGCTTTGGAAAGTGTTTTAGAAAAAGGGTTACCAACTCTGAAATCTGATTTTATTGATAAACTTTTGTCTCATTTTTCTATCGAAGATTTGTACGGAAAATCAATAAAAGACAAACGTGGTGGCAATAACAATATTCATAGTTGGGATATTGAAATAAAAGGAAGTGTGTCTAAACAGCAAGCCGAAATTCTCAATCAATTGTTTAAGCAAAGGCGTAAAAAGCAATGGGCAGAAGAAATTGGAATTGATTGGATGGATGGAATGGCTTTGACTTTAAAGCAAATCAATACCTTTATAGATTTACCTAAAAAGGAATTAAAATCATTGCTAGATGATTTGACCTCAAAAGGGTATTTAAAATTAGAACATCCAAAAAAGTTAGTTAAAATTCAAACAGAAAACGGAATTGCAACTTCTCGTGAGTATGACGAAACCAAACCGAAAGGTTACAACATTGTAGCTGGAAAATTAAGTTTTGAGGTTAATAAAGTTCTTGACCCGAAAGATATTGCCCCAACTTTGGTAGCAACAGACGTTTCTCGTTTAGCTGTTCCTGATGGTAAAGGTTTACGCAGATTGACTATTCGTGAAGGATTGCGATTGTTTGGCTATCCCGAATGGTACGAAATCCCTACAAAAGAATATGATGCTTTTGATTTATTGGGTAACACGGTTGCTGTGCCTGTTGTGGAATTTGTAGCAAATAAATTAGCCGAAGTTTATGTTAGCGAACTTGCAGTTTAATACCTGTATGTTCTTCATAATTTTTCAACACATTTTGTAACCAATGACCATTTCCGTGGCGAGTTTGTGGATATTGGTAACGTGTTTCATTGAGTGCAGAAAGAAACTCTTCCAATGAATTGAACGGTTTAAATTTAGAGCGTTCCGAATACCAGATGCCTGGTCGGATGTTGTAAATTACACTTTTCTTTTCTTGTACTTTCAATGGATAAGTTCCGCTTGGACAAGCTAATTCCCAAATCTTTTTAATCCAAACATCTTTGATAGTCAGTTCGCTTCCTTTCATTTGGTAAGCAAAGATAAGATAGTCAGAATTTAAGCGATAAGCCGAAGTTAGTAAAGAATTACAGTAGGAGTCGAAATTGGCAAGGTCAAAACCTGGACCTCTGTCCCAATCAAATGACTTTACTTCAAGAAGCCCTAATTTTTTGTTATGTTTGTCAAGATAAAAGTCAGGAAAAACTTGAGAGTTGGAGTTTTCTTCAAACTCAATACTTTCTTTCATTAGCCAAGCTTTCAACCATTCTTGCAAAAGGTTTCCAACGGTGTCTTTAGTTTCTATTGAAATTGTAAGGTCTTTGAGCGAAAAATTGATAATTCCTTTTTCTCCGATAATCTTGTATTCGTTTACCAATTTGTTGTGTAGCTCTTGTCCCGATAATTTCATTCTGTCAGTTTGTTAAATTTTGTGCAAAGTTATTAATTTTTTTCTGATGTTCAGTTTTGGCGTTTGGTTGGGTAATATGGCAGGTAACGATTTGCAGCTTGGCGAAGTGACGGAAATCGTAGCGCAAATGTTCAGTTTTGCACAAAATTTAATCGAAGAACTGGTCTTGAATTTAGTACTGAATCCGCCTTTTGCCAAAATGCTGTTATAGCCAGTGCTTTTTGTTAATCAATCCTTGGTTCAATTTCTTTTAAATCTCAATTTTTCTATTTCGTCCTTCCATATAAATTCAGAGTCTTTGCCATTCCTTGTTTCTCCTTCATTATTCGTTCTTTTTGTACTTGATAATAACCAACATCCTTTTCTTGCTCTTGTTATTCCTACATAATGTAAGTTCAAGTCCTGTGTCCAATCTCCAAAAAGAGGATTGTTAAAGTCATTATTTTTTCCAGGTTGTTTGTTTGGGAAAACCCATTCGTATAAGTCCAAATGAAAGACAAAATCATATTCAAGTCCTTTCGACTTATGTAAAGTCAATATATTAACTTCGTTTTCATTTGCTGGTTCGTAAGATTTTAATTCTATTGAATTGTCTAATACAAATTTTAATAAGTCTATAGATTCTTGGCTTTTTGAATGTGGAGCAATAATGTTAGCAATATTGATAAATTCCGTAGTAAGTTCTTGCTTATTCAATACGGTTGCAGAGAAAATCCTTTCAATATTTTCCTTCGCAGTTTTAAGTTTTTCTAAATTACTATTACTGAAATTATCGTATGATGTAAAAACTTCAATAACTTCAATAAATTTAAAATTCTTATCGTAACCAAAATGCAATAAATTTGAAAAAATTGATGACCAAACATTAAGATTTGTGTCTAATTTATTGCTTACAGATAGTTTATGCGGTTCTTTAAGTTCTGTGTTTATAATTTCTCCAGTTCTTGTTGTTCTTGTCAATATTGCAATTTGGTTTCGTTTCTCAATTTTAAAAGCCTCTTGAATAACTTTTATTTTTTGGTCTAACCAATTTGCAATCGCTTGTTCATTACCTTCAACTCTGCAAAAGAAAATCAGATTTTGTTCCGTAGAAATTAATTCTGTTTTAGGATTAAGTAAGTAGTTTGAATAATTAATTATTGACGGGTGGCAACGATGATTTTTGTCTAATTTAAAATACTTGAAAGTTTCATCTTTGGTCAATTCTTCCAAGTATTTTGCATCCTTACCCGAGAATGCGTAAATAGATTGATTTAAGTCGCCAACTGCAACTGCCTTTATATCTAAAAATTTTATTTTTTGAAAAATTTGATGTTGCTCAAATCCTGAATCTTGGTACTCGTCAATATAAATGTACTTGTATCTGGCACGAATATAATTTTGACAAGCAATAGAATTTGTATAAACATAGTTTGCCAGTAAACCAATAGTTTCAATGAAAATTGAGCCATTAAGAAAATATGATTTTAAAATATCAATGTTTGCGTCTGATAGTTTTTCTAAAGTTAGATTTCTATCGAACCATTCAAAATTTTCACTTTCATCTTTTGGTAATGATGAGAGTTTTGTGATTTTAATTTGATTTTTTGGAATTCCAAAAAGATGTTTCGCAAAAGGAATTATTATTTCCGAAAGATTAAATTTATCAATAGTTCCAAAAAAAGAACTCATTGGGTTTTCGCCATTTGAAAGGCTTCTATTTTTTAGTTCCGTACTTGCTTTGTTGGTGTATGAAATTGCTATTACACCTTGATGTTCAAGCATGTTTTTTAAATTTCCCTTTATTTTTTCAGATATGACAAATGTTTTGCCGCTACCTGGAGCAGCTATAACAACTGCATTGCCATCATAATCAAGAATAAGTTTTTGTTGTTCAGTTGGTTTCATTTCTTTTGTATTTCTTCAATTATTTCTTGGCATTTAATTAAGGGCTTTGCAATTGGGTCTTTAGCCAATTTCGCAAGACATTCTTTATTATTTCGCAAAAAATCATACATAAAAGAAGCTTTTCTTTTTTGCATTTCAAACACAATTTCAGTTTCATCAAAGTCGGCAAAATGCTTTTTCAAATCTTCCTTAATATCTGTGTTAAAGAGGTCATTTTCTAAATCCTTTTTCGATAAATACATTTTATACAATTCAAGGTCTTTAGTAATTAATAATGCTGATTTAGTGTTGACTTCTTCGGGAGTTTCCGTTGTGAAACCTTTCAAATTTATTTCATTTGAACTCAAAATACCTTCTGTATCAGCGTCTTCTTTAAAATGCTCACGGTAAATGTCAATACAACGCTGAATACCTGCAAAACGATATTCTACTTTTTTGGGAACTTTGAAAATATCGTTGTCCGTTCTCATAACCCATTCTATGTTTAAGCTATTTAGTATTCTAATAAAGGTAGAAAAGCCAACTCCGTCAACCATTAAAATACTGATATTAAGTCTGTCTAAATCTAATTTTAATTGAGTTGATAAGGTTTTATAGAATAATTCTTCGGAAATACCTTCCACAAGAAAAACTACATCGGAAAAAAAAGCTTCAGCAGGAATTATGCTTAATCTATAACCAAAATCCTTAAATGCTGTATCTATGATTTCGGAACAACCATTTGAAGCAGCTTTAGTTTCTCCCTTTTTATTGAATAATCTGACAATCGAATTAGGACTAAATTCCGATGCAATTTGAGGAGAATGAGAAGTTAGTAAAACTTGACCTTTGATTGATGTGTTTAAGTAATCTGCAAGTTTACGTTGTTGATGTGGGTGTAAATGAGCTTCTGGTTCTTCAATACAAAAGATTGTAACTTCTTTCAAACTGTCCTTAGTTAGTTCATTTCTTGAAGCCCACAATGCAAGGTATATTTGGTTTAATCGCCCATCACCGCCTATTAAAACGCTTTGTTCATTGCTTTTTGAAGCAATAGAAACACTATTTATAAAATTGTCCACATTGGAAGAGGTTGCATCAAATACAATTTTTTGTTTGGTGTGATGAAGTGATAATTTGGAAAGTTCCTCATTGATTGTGTTTGTTGCGGAAGATATAAAATTCAGTTTGGGTATTTTTTCATCTACATTTTTTAGTTGCGATTGAATTTCAGAATAAAGTTTTTCGTCTTGAGCAATTTCGTCTTCCTCTCTGTTTTCTTTCGCAATTTGAAATAAGTATCCTTTTTCTCGGTTTATGTAGTTATGTAAATCTCGTCTACTACTAATGTACTTTACATTTAATACTTTTCTGTAGTATCTGTCTTCAATTTCTTCAAGTAGGTCTGCCGTTGGTCCTGCAAACAACTGATATGTCTTGACTTTTGTAATTTTATCACGAAAAGCTTTGTATGATAAAACAAGTTTGTTGTCATCTCCAATTTTGCCTTTTAATTTTGAAACAACACAATCTTCTGTTACATCGTCAAAATGTAGTTGAATTGTAAAAGAATTTGTTTCTTCAAAAGCATAAAAGTCTGTGTCTTTAGGTTCAATGTCGTAATCCGATAAACTTCTGTCTAATAAAAGTCTTACAGCCCAAAGTAAATTGGTTTTCCCAACATCGTTTGCACCAATAATTAGAGATTTTTTCGCAAGATTTATTTTTGCTTTTTTGAAGTTTCTAAATCCTTGAAGTTTTACTGTAGCTAAAATCATAATTGTTTGTCTTGGTTTCTCACTTTGTTGTGTGGTTTTGCTAGTATTGGCTATAACATCTAAATTTACGCATTGCGCCAATATTAACAATAGATATTGCGCCAATTTTTTTAACGTTTATGAATTCATGTATGTAATTATTTGATTTTCATTGATAAAATATGAATTGTTTTTTATGCTCTTTTTGTGTAGGCGCATATTTATACTATTTTTGATTAAAACACACTAATGGAAATTATATCACATCTGTACTGTGAGAAACTGGGGGTATGACTCTATCTGCAATAGTTTTATAAGTTATTATATATTCGCTGTAAACTACAAAATTTGATTCATTTTTGTAAATTGTTACAAGTCTATTGTGGCTTAGGTAAGTAATCTTTGTGGTTTGGTCGGGATGTAAAAAAGCTGTAATCATAGCAAGTGTACTTTTGTCAATATATATCTACCTATTTACCCCAAAACAAAAAAAGTCCCTCGATTAAACGAAAGACTTTAAAAACATAAATGATGAAAAAAAATATTTTTCTGGGATTAATATATCACCTTTGGTTGGTTCATGCAATCTTAACGTGCAGTCTACTCAAACTACCATAAACAGAAGTGTTTTCAGAGTTTCTGCTACATAGTATCTATATATCCTAAAAATATTCTACAAATTATATCACACCTAACTCTCTTCTAACAACTCTAAACCAACATTTCGGGTGGCTAGGGTAAACGGTTTGTGATGTTTGGCTCAATACTTAATTCAATTACGGATATACAGGGAGAATGTATAATACTTAGGTTACTATTTACACCACCCTCCAAATTTTTGCTGTAAAAATACACCCCTATACCGTATCTCAAAAATTTTATATAGGCATTAGGACTGTACCTACTATACGGATTTAACACCCCGTCAGCGAGGTTTTTTCGTTGCGCCCCCTGTCAAAGATTTTTGTTTTTTGACGGCTGTTTTTGTCGTCCTGCGCTCCGAGTGATTAAAAAGTTTTTAACTTACGTTGATATTTTGGTTAAAAACTGCTGTAAATACTTGTTTTTATGGGCTTTTTGACGTATATTTATACATCTTTACAAGCTACTTTTATCTTTGGATACAAGGTTCAATATAAAAACAAAAATGCCTAGAAGTATTGGCGTACTGCTAGGCGAATCAATAAATTTTAACATACCTAAAACTTATCGACATGACAAAGTTACAAAATTGTCTTGATACTACTAGTATCTATTGTGGCACGTATGCCAAGTATAACAACGGAAGCCTTTACGGCAAATGGTTGAATCTTTCAGATTATTCCGATTATGACGAACTACTTACTGCAATGTATGAGCTTCATTCTGACGAAGCCGACCCCGAATTTATGTTTCAGGATTATGAATGTCCGATTCTGGAAAAACTAGGATTGTTAAGCGAGTGCCATATATCAAATGATATATACGATGTACTGGAACAAATCAATGATTCAGGGCATGATGTAGAGGTTTACGAAGCGTGTTTAGATAATCTCGGGAAAATGGACTTCCAAAGCCTATACGAATATGTAAACAATTTTTATTACGGTGAATTTTCGAGTGATGAAGATTTTGTACAATACTTATATGAAGATGATACGTTTAATATTCCAAATTGGGTTGTGATTGATTGGAAAGCAACCGCCAGAAGCATAATGTTTGATTATTTTGAAAGTAACGGGCATTATTTCCGTAGTTAAATAAAGATTATTAAGTTTACTTGTGTTTACCTTTAAACTTGACCTGTACCTTGACCCATTACAAAACAAAAGCACCTACAAATATGTAAGTGCTTGATTATGATTGTGGTCCCACCTGGGCTCGAACCAGGGACCACCTGATTATGAGTCAGGTGCTCTAACCAACTGAGCTATAGGACCGCAAAACTGGTTAAATTTTGTGTTTGCAAAAATAGTAAAAATTATTTCTCTACAAAATATTTTTTTACTTTTCTTGACAAAGTTCTACAAGCACGCCATTGGTAGATTTAGGATGTAGAAAGACAACTAATTTATTATCAGCACCTTCTTTAGGTTCTTCTGAAATAAACTGAAATCCTTCTTTTTTTAATCTTTCCACTTCTTCAAAGATATTTTCGACACCAAATGCCAAATGGTGAATGCCCTCCCCTTTTTTATCAATAAATTTAGCGATAGGACTTTCATCATTGTTCGCTTCCAGAAGTTCAATTTTACTTTCGCCAGTTTCGTAAAACGATGTAGTTACGCCTTCCCTTTCAACTGTTTCCTTTTTGTAGGATTCTTTTCCCAAAAGTTTGGCAAAAAGTTCATCTGAAACTCCCAAAGATTTCACAGCAATACCAATATGCTCTAATTTCATACGTAAATATTATTTCTTTTATTGTTTATTATTCGTTGTTTCATCGGTACTTATAGCAAAAATGACCGATAAACTATTTTTTACGAAATCATATCATTGTTTACATTGTATCATAGGCTTTTATTAAAGAGGATTCAAAGTAAAACAATATGAATTTTGTGATTGTCCTAAAAGTTTAAAACAAGTTTATTATCTTGTATTCCAATTTCAGCCGATCAATTCAAACAAAAGTACTAAATTTGCATAAATTATGGAAAGTAACAGACAAAGAAAAGTAGCACAGATTATACAGGAAGATTTCGCAGAACTTTTCCGAAAGCAGTCGTCAGAAAGCAAACAAAATATTCTTGTTTCTGTATCTGACGTGAAAGTAACTCCTGATCTTGGGATTGCTAAAATTTATCTCAGCATATTTCCACAGGAATTTCGCACTGCAGTAATGAAAGAAATCGAAGAAAACAAAGCACAATACCGCAACTTTATAGGTCAGAAAATGGCAAAACAAGTGCGTATCATTCCTCAATTGAATTTCTATCTTGACACTACACTGGATGATGTAGAGAGAATTGAGAAAGAATTACGTGGAGAAGGCGAAAACCCGGTTTTATAACTCGCTTTGAGAAACATTGCATTTTATATTGCCTCACGCTACCTTTTATCAAAAAAAGGAAGTACTGCTGTAACATTTATTACCTGGCTTGCTGCCGTGGCGATGAGTGTTGCGGTTGCTGCAATGTTTGTGATTATATCGGTTTTTTCAGGACTCGAAGATTTTAATAAAAATCTTATTTCCGATCTTCATGCTGATCTTACAATTAAAAGTACATCTGGTAAGACCATCCAGAATTTCAGCAAAATCAATGAAATTTTAAAGAAAGAAAAAGAAATTGCCGGTTTTTCAAGAATTATAGAAGAGAAAGCTTACGTAAGCTTTAACGGTAAAGGTGATATTGCATATTTGCGGGGAGTAGATACCAATTATACCAAAGTAAATCCTGTCAACAAAAATATTTTCTACGGTAAATACCCATCTTTTGAATATACCAATGAGGTGATCATGGAACATAATCTACAGAACAGACTGGGAATAGCTGTAGATTCTGAAACTGATTTCACCACTGTTTTTATGCCTAAATCAGGGACGGGAATCATCAATAAAGAAGAAGACATTTACAATAAAAGAGAGATTATCGTTACCGGTATTTTTCCTGGAAATGAACAGCTCAACAGTTACATCATTGCTCCAGTTGAGCTTACAGAGGAACTTCTGGGTCTTCCAAAAAACTCAGCGTATCAAATAGTTATTAAATTAAAAAATCCGCAAAATGCAGATTCGGTAAAGCAAGATTTACTAAAAAAAATTGGCGGAAATATTGAAATTAAAACAAAAGAAGAAGAAAATGCAGCATTCTGGAAGATGATTAACACCGAAAAGCTGTTTATCTATCTTATTTTTGCTCTGGTTATTTTCATTACTACTTTTAATCTTGCAGGAGCTATTATCATTCTTCAGCTGGATAAAAAAGAACAGGCAAAATCGCTGATTTCGTTAGGTTTTCCGTTGAGCCATCTTAGAATGACCTATTTCTATACCGGTATTCTGATCGTTATTACAGGTATTGTTACAGGATTGCTTCTGGGAACAGCCCTGTGTTATTTTCAGATTTACACCGAATTATTTAAAGCTGTAGAAGATTTACCATTTCCGGTGAAGATTGTCACAAAAAATTATTTTACGGTAGCCGCTATTGCAGCTCTATTCGGAGTTTTAATCTCCTGGTTTTTTTCAAAAATCAGTAAAAATTATATTACCAAAAATTAATATTTATATAGTAAGAATATTCGTAAATTTGCCGTCCAATTCAAAAAAAATGAAGCAAATTTTTTATTCTCTTCTTATAAGTCTTTTAGCAGTAAGTATATCGGCTCAGGCTCCTGCTAATTATTACAGCACAGCTACCGGGACAGGTGCTACGCTAAAGACTCAACTGAAAAACATCATTACCGCAGGACACAATCCCGGTTCTTATAACGGATTGTGGACGGCCTATCAAACTACAGACCGCGATTATTACTACGAAAATGACGGAACAATTTTAGATATCTACTCTGAAAATCCAACGGCTGCAGATCCTTACAACTATACTGTGGGAGCCAATCAGTGTGGTAGCTACAACAGCGAAGCTGATTGCTATAACAGAGAGCACATCGTTCCTCAAAGTTTGTTCAATGAAGCATCACCTATGGTTTCTGATGTGCATTTTATACGTGCTACAGACGGCTATGTAAACAACATGAGAGGAAGTCTTCCTTTTGGTAAAGTTGGAGTTACCAATTATATTTCAAATAACGGATCAAAAAGAGGAAACTCTATTTCACCGGGATACTCAGGAGTCGTTTTTGAACCTATTGATGAGTTTAAAGGAGATGTTGCCAGAATGATTTTTTATTTTGTGACCAGATACGAAACACAATTATCTGGCTTCAGCTCAGGAAATATGCTTGGAAATTCTGCTTATCCAGGACTTCAGCAATGGCAGCTGGATCAATTACTGGCTTGGCATGCTTTAGATCCTGTTTCTTCTACTGAAATCGGTAGAAATAATGCTTCTTATGTTTATCAGGGAAACAGAAATCCTTATATTGACAATCCAAATTACGTAAATTTAGTTTGGGGAAGTCCTACAACAGATATTCAGGCTCCGACAGCTCCTTCCAACCTGGTTGCCAATAACCCTACTTCAAGCACAATATCTCTCAGCTGGACAGCTTCTACCGATAATGTGGGCGTTACAGGCTATGCAATTTATGTAAACGGAGTTTTACATTCCACCGTTACTACAACAACAGCAACTATTTCAAACCTGAATCCGTCAACAACATACAGTTTCTATATTATTGCTAAAGATGCAGCCGGAAACTCTTCCGCTCAGAGCAATACTGCCACAGAGACTACTCTCGCAGGATCCGGCGGCGGAAGCGGAACGTGCGGTACAGAAGATTTCTCAAATATCCCTGCTACAAGCAACCCTGCTTACAGTACACAGATATGGACAAACAATAACATTACATGGACTGCAACAGACGCAAGAATTGACCAAACAATTAACGGTAAAGCAATCACTATCAGAAACGGAAATCTTACAAGTTCTACCATTTCTGGAGGTATAGGCAGTTTAACAGTTACTACCAAATTGCCATTCTCGGATTCAGCTGGCAATCTTATTATACAGATCAACGGAAATAATGTGGGAACTATCCCTTTTAGCACCACAGCTACGACCACCACAATCAACAATATTAATGTTTCCAATAATGTTGTTATTAAGATAATCAATGCAGAACAAGGAAAAAGAATTTCTATTGATGATTTAAGCTGGACTTGCTACAATTCATCGTTATCAACTTCAGAAGTATCAAAAGATAAATCTGAGTTTACAATCTATCCTAATCCGGTAAAAAATCAGGAATTATCTGTAAAAGGAGAAAATCTTAAAAACATTACAAAAGCTGAAATCTATGATCTTTCAGGAAAAATGATCAGAAGTATTGAAAATCCTTTCAGACATTCTAATAAAATCAATTTACACGGAATAGTGAAAGGTGTATATATTTTGAAAACTGAGCGTTTTTCTACGAAATTTATTGTAGAATAATACGTTAATAAATATATAAAAGACCGGAATTTCTGTTTCGGTCTTTTTTTATGGATAATCGTTTTCTTTTTTATTAATATGTAATCTCTTGTTAAGCAGGCTTCGGTTATTTAATCATAATAAATATTTGATTCTTTTATTGATTAAGACCAATCCTAAACTTACCGGAATAAGAACCACAATAAAAATTAAAACCCTGTAAGATTCTATTTTGGAGAACCATTCAGATTTCATCAGAAAAGGATGTACAAAATAAATAGCTGTAGATAATGTTGCTAAAATTTTTGAACTGCTTTTGATATATTTTTCCTGTCCGTACAAAAACAGAACGGGACTTATTAAAAAAAGCGACAGCAGAATATCGGTGCTTTCTTTACTGATGTTATTATAGTTAAAATACGCTTCAGCAATCACCAAAACACAGGAAAGAACTACCACGAGTGTGGAACTTTTGACTTGTGAAAGGTTTATTTTTTCTTTATGAATTAAAAAACCAATACTTAAAAATGGTAAACAGACAAACAGAAAATTACGGTATATTAAATAATTATTAAGTAAAGAATCATTTTCCTTATCGAAGTAATGAAGATTACCCAAAACCTGAATGATATAACCTGTGATAAACAAGCCCAGAGCAATACTCAATAAAAAAGCAGAAGGGCTTTTTCTCAAAAGATAAAGTATAATTCCTGAAAAAAAAGTTCCTATGAGATACCACAAATGATGATATCCGAAAATAATAGTAAGAAGAACATTCTCACTGCTTTTCCAGAAAGAATAATACACCGCCATCCAGATAATGTACAGAACAAATGTCCTGAAAAGCCATTTTTTAAGCTTTTTTGTATCATCAATGTGAAAAAAATAAAACCCTGTAATAATTAAAAAAACAGGAACAGCCACCCTGAAAAGTCCGTTAACCAAAACATAGCTCAAGGCCGGATTGCTCTCTTTAAGGAAATTCATGTGCAGAAAGACAACAAAAAAAGCAAGAATAATTTTAAGTACATCTATTGATAAATTTCTGCCCATATATCTGGAATAAATATCTGCAAATTTGCGAAAAATTATTCTATGATATTAAAAAAGTAATACTTCTATCAAAAGTCCTTTAAACACTATGAAAATGGTTTTTTCGATGTTTTTCTCTAACATTGATGATGTATTAAATCATTATTAATTTTAAGATATTATTGTACCTGTAAATTGAATTTAAATCGCAAAAGAAACAGAAGACAAACTATTGATTTTTAAATAAAAAATATGAAATACAAAATGAAAATTTTTAAATATTCCCATTTCTTTCGGCTTATGATTTACTTTAATGAAGATAAATCTTCTGTATCTTTTGCGATTTAATTTATTTTAAAACTTTACTTTGACAAACAAAATCACTTTTCGGAAGTTCTGTTTTGGAAATTTCGTTAAATCCGCCTTCTATTTCTGTAAAATTTCTGTAACCTCTTGCTTGTAGAATACTTGCTGCCATCATGCTTCTGTAACCTCCTGCACAATGCAGATAAAAATGTTCTTCCGGATTGATATGATGTATCCAATTATTGATATAAGCTAAAGGTTTGTTGTATGCTCCATCTAAGTGTTCTGCATTATACTCACTTTCTTTTCTCACATCAATGATGTTGACTTCTTTTTCTTTAATTTCATCCTCCAATTGTTGTGCTGAAATTCTTTTTACGAAATCGGTTTCTTTTCCGCTATTTTTCCACGCTCCAAATCCGCCTTTTAAAAATCCAAGAACATTATCGAATCCTACACGACTTAATCGGGTCACAGTTTCCTCTTCTTCATTTTTATTGGTTATGAGAAGAATTGGCTGTTTCACATCCACAATCAAAGCGCCGACCCAAGGTGCAAAATCTCCGTTCAGACCGATATTAACGGATTGCGGAACAAATCCCCTCGCAAAATCTTCATCATTTCTCACGTCTAACACCAAAGCTCCGGAATGTGCTGCCGTTTCTTCAAATTCATCTGGAGAAAGTGCTTGCAAACCTTTGGATAATACCTCATCAAAATTGTCATAGCCTTTTTTATTCATTGCCACGTTCATCCCGAAGTAAGCAGGTGGCGGAAGAAGTCCGTCTGTAACCGCTTTGATGAAACTTTGCTTATCTTTCTGATTGAGCGCATAATTGGTTTTCTTTTGATTTCCTAATGAATCTACCGTTTCTTTCTGCATATTTTTCCCGCATGCTGAACCTGCTCCGTGAGCCGGATAAACGGTAATATTATCATCAAGTGGCAAAATTTTCTGATACAAACTATCGTATAGTAAACCAGCCAGTTCTTCCTGTGTCATGTTGGCTGCTTTCTGAGCCAAATCGGGACGGCCTACATCTCCTAAAAATAAAGTATCTCCACTAAATAATGCTTTCTCTTTGCCATATTCGTCAATAAGAAGAAATGATGAACTTTCCATTGTATGACCAGGTGTATGAAGAACTTTTATGGTGATATTTCCGATCTCAAAAACCTGATTATCCTCTGCAACAATGGCTTCAAATTCTGGTTTTGCAGTCGGTCCATAAACGATAGGTGCTGTTGTTTTTCTGCTTAAATCCAAATGTCCGCTTACAAAATCTGCATGAAAATGTGTTTCAAAAATATATTTAAGAGTAACATCATCTTTTTTCAATCTTTCAATATAAGGCTGCGTTTCTCTTAATGGATCTATAATTGCTGCTTCACCATTTGAAACGATATAATATGCACCTTGTGCAAGACATCCTGTATAAATCTGTTCTATTTTCATTTTTTATGATTTTAAATTTTAATTATTTTTCTGATACAAATTTCTGAGTTTGAGATTTTATATACCGCTACTTTTGTTACATAAAAGACTTCTATTTTTTAAAATTTGCCAGAGTTTTTGACTTTCGTTGTTTTAAGTTCATAAAGCAGATAATCTTTATAAAAGAACTATTAATTAATTTTCATTATGCTGGGCAATATTGATGCTTTTTAATACTGAATCTTTCGCAATCCTGCATGAATAGTTCTCTATTTATAAAGTAAAACGGAAAAAACGGGAACACAGACTGGATTTTTTAGAATAGACAATAACAGGAATAATCATAAGTCGTACTAAGCCTATCTAAAAGTGATGTCGCTAAAACACGTCTAACAAAAAATATAAACAAAAAATAGGAAAGCTAATAATATTTCCGCTACCGCAAATTAAGCCAAATAAAATTTCTATTGAAGCCGAGGCGATGTACCCGAAATTGAATTTCGGAAAGATATATTGCTAATTTGTTACAGAAAGTCTAAGGATTACCTGAAAGCGTGATTTTATTTCGTCCGAGCATAAGTTTCCCTGAATCCTCAAGCTGTTTGAGGAGTCTTGAAACAACAACTCTTGCCGTACCGAGTTCGTTGGCAAGTTGTTCGTGGGTGACATTAATGGTTTTTGAATTAAGATTCTCAGATTTTTTATGAAGAAGATTCAATAATCTTTCATCTACTTTTTTGAATGCAATAGCGTTGATAATATCCAACAGTTCTTCAAACCTTTTATGATAGAGTCTGAAAATATAATCCAGCCATTCCGGATATTCTTTGATAAAGAGCGAAACTTTATCAACAGGCAGAAAAAGAATTTCCGTATCTTCTTCTACTTCGGCTTTTACGATGCTTTTTTCATTGTGCATACCACCAAGAAAAGACATGATGCAGCTTTCCCCTGCTTTGATGTAATACAAGAGAATTTCGCGTCCGTCTTCTTCCGTACGAATGACTTTCATCATCCCTTTCATCACAATAGGAATGGAACGGATAGATGAATTTTCATCTAAAATTACATCTCCTTCCTGATAGGTTTTTGTTACTCCATACTTATAGAGTTTTTCAAGCAATTCAGGTGAAGAAGTGAATTCTGAAGCAAGTATGGAGGGCTGCATGTTTTATAGTAATGTATTTAATTAAAAAATCTCTGACACAAAAATAGTTAATATTGACTTATAAATAAATTTAAATATGAACCCTTGCGAATTACAGATTCACAAACGGTTTTATCTTGGGGAAAAACTTGTGAAGGCGATCAGGAAAACAGACAAAATCATTACTTTTATCATATTGTCAAAGATGTTCATTTAAAAGTTGATCAATCTCTTTATAGAAAGAATCTTTGCTGTAATCTGCCATTCCTGCGTGATGCATCCTGATTTTTCCCGATTTATCCAAAACTACCGTCGTAGGAAGTGAGCCATTAAAAAATGAAGACGGAATAGAACCTTCCGGAACTAAAAATGGCACTGTAAACTGTTCTTTTTCGAGATACATTTTACCTACAGCAGGCTTTTCATCCAAATTTACCGTTAGAAAAACCAAATCTTTATTTGATTTATATTGATTGTAAAACTTCTGAATTGATGGAAATTCCGCCCGGCAAGGCGGACACCACGATGCCCAAAAATTAATGAAAGCCACTTTTCCTTTGAGTTCAGAAGTATTGATAACTTCTCCTTTTTCGTTTCTGATGCTGAAATTTTCAGTGATGGCTAAAGAACTCGACTCAGAACTTGGTTCTGCTTTCTTTTTTTCAATCTTTGAATTCAGAAGACCAGTTGAAATAATCTGTCTCATCAGCCAGGCTTTTGCATCCGGACTTACCAGCAATACGATAAATACTAGAACCAGAATCGTTGTACTCCAGTTTTTCCGAAACCATATTTTAAATTTTTCCAAATTATCAATTTTTTATCTGTAGCAATTGCGCTTTTACCTGCTCTTCGCCGGCAAAACCCAGGTTATCCCAGACTAACTGATCATTTTTATAAAGTTTTAAAACAGGAAGTGCAGAAACATTTAATGTTTTGCAAAGTTCTGTATTTTCATCAGCATTAATTCTGATAATTTTCACCTTATCAGGCATTTCGGTGGACATTTTCGTAAGATACGGCTCCATTTTTTTGCACGGAGCACACCATTCTGCATAGAAATCTACCAAAACCGGCGTATCGCTTTTCAGCAATTCATGGTATTGAGAAAGGCTCATTCCTGCGGAAGTAGAAGCCTTGATTTCCGGAAGATTTGCATTTCTCCATTTCATCATTCCGCCCTGCATTTCATACACATTTTTAAAACCCATCTCCTGAAGTTTTGCCGCTGCAGCCGTACTTCTAGGTCCGCTCATACAGTACAGAAAAACAGGTTTCTCTTTGTCTAAAGCTTTTGCTTTTTCAGCGAAATCATCGGCATTCCAGTCGATGTTCATTGCGTTTTTCAAATGTCCGTTCCAGAATTCTCCCGGTGTTCTCACATCTACCAACTGTGCATCTTTGGTCTGGTTTAATTTTTTAGAAAATTCTGTAGCAGAAAGATTGCTTTCGCCATTATTCTGAGCTTTTCCACAACCTGTCAATAGGATGACAAAAAATAAAACGATTAGGTTTTTATACATTTAGATGTTTTGTTTAATTAATCTTTCCAGTTCATCTGCCTGAAAAACACCAGATTGTTTCCATTTCACTTCACCTTTTTTAAAAATCATCAGAGTCGGAACACTTCTGATTCCAAACTGTACAGCAATTGCCTGATTTTTATCAATGTCAATTTTAACGATACTTGCTGCATCTCCTATATTTTTTTTGAGATCCTGAAGAATGGGAGCCTGCATTTTGCACGGACCGCACCATTCTGCAAAGAAATCTACCAATACGGGTTTCTCCTGACTGATTAGTTCCTGAAATTTATTCATTTTTCTCAATTTTTATTTAATTTCCTCATAATGTACTTCATCACTGCTGTTTTTTGGATCACGAGTTGATACCGAACAATTTACCGCAGCACAACAGCCGATATTCAATAATGGCATTACCACAAAAACTGTTCCGACAGCTACTAAAATCCACATTCCAGATTGTACGGCTTCTACTACAAGGAAAACTCCCATTGCCAAACGAAGCAGTCTTACAAAGTTCCAGTTTTTAAATAAATTATCCATACTTTTCTTTATTTTTTTGTACCAAATAAGCGTACAACCGAAGCTTTTCCCTGATGATAAGCACCTTCATTCAGTACGGTTTCGGAAATATATGCTTCCTGAAAATCGAAATCTAAAAAATCAGCTTTCAATTCCTCCAGATCATAAAGCATTTCCAAATTTTTTGGTCCGCCTGCATTTAGATTTTCGTCTTGAAATTTAGAATGCTCTTTACTGAAACCTTCCAGAATAATTTTACCGCCTTTCTTCACGAGCGATGAAAACCGTCTGTGCAAATCCCGTCTAAATGTTTCAGGAAAATGGGCAAATACCATTACTAAAAGGTCAAAACTTTCTTTTTCATAACTTATTGTATCTGCCGAAACCGTTGTATAATTTATTTTCATAGATTTCTTTTCAGCAAGTTTCATCGCTTTCTTTTTGCCTTCTTCACTTTGGTCAAAAGCTTCGACTTCAAAACCCTGAGTTGCGGCGTATACAGCATTCCTGCCCTCTCCTTCAGCAGAAAAAAGAGCTTTTCCGGGAGTGAGTTCAGCCAATTTTTCCTCAAAATAGACATTAGGCTGATCTCCGTACACAAAATCCGACTGGCGGTATCTTTCATCCCAAAAATCTTTCATTATTGTTCCAAAAGTTTGATCATATTCTGTACACTGCCACCGTTGAGAACATTTGTGAATCCGTTTCGTTCCAATGTGCCTTTTGCCATTGCGCTGCGATTTCCGCTTCTGCAGAAAACGATGATATTTTTCTTGTTCCTGAACTTGGAAATCTGATCTTTCAGAACATCCAAAGGAATATTAACAGCTCCTTCTGCACTTCCCGAAGCAAATTCTCCGGTCGTTCTTACATCTACCAAAAAAGCGCCTTCTTCCAACGCTTTGTCCAGTGCTGCATTGTCTTTTTTTCCGAATAACATTGATAAAATATCCATCTTAATTTTTTATAGGGTTCGCTTTTTCCATCCATTCTTTCATTCCGCCGGAGAAATTTTTCACGTACTCAAAACCGTTTTTCTTCAGTAGAGAATAGGCAATCGCCGCTCTGTCGCCACTTTGGCAATGAATTACGATTGGCTTTTCACGGGAAATTTTATCCAGATTATCCACTAAAGTTCCCACAAAGACATTCTCAGCATTTTCAATACGTCCTGCGTCATATTCGGTTTTATTTCTTACATCAACCACCTGAATATCATCTCTGTTCAGATATGATTTGAAATCTTCAATATCAATAATATCAGCAGTCTGTAACTCAAATTCCAAACTTTCCACATCATCAATATAGCCCATCATCTGATCCATCCCGATTCTCATTAGTTTTCGGGTAAGATCTTCCATTTGTTCTTCGTGCGCAACTAAAATAAACGACTCAGAATAATTGACCATCCATCCCATCCAGGTAGAAAACGAATTATTACCCTGAATATTAATGCTGTTTGGTATAAAACCATCGGCAAAATCTGCTTTATTTCTCGTGTCTATAATTTTAACACCGTTTTGATAAGCTTTCAAAAATTCTTCTTTGGAAAGTTTTGGATGTTTTGGAACTTCTGTCAATAAAGGTCTATCCACTTTGTTGAGTTTCTTCATCATTGCGAAGTATTTCGGAGGTTCCGGCTGTCCTTCCAACAGGTATTCTACAAAACCATCCTCGTCTTCTTCATACTGAAAAGCCCAGTTTCTGATTTTTTCATATCCCACAGTAGAACTCGGAACTGCGCCTAAAGCTTTTCCGCAAGCCGAACCTGCACCGTGTCCTGGCCACACCTGAATAAATTCCGGCAACTTGCTAAAATTCTGAACAGAATGAAACATTTCTTTCGCTCCTTTTTCCTGAGTTCCGGTAATTCCTGCTGCTTTTTCCAATAGATCTGGTCTTCCAATATCGCCGACGAAAACAAAATCTCCCGTGAAAATCATTACCGGTTCGTCCGTTGCAGGATGATCGGTCAATAAAAAGCTGATGCTTTCCGGCGTATGTCCCGGCGTGTGAATGACTTTTAAAGTTAAATTTCCGACTTTGATAGTGTCTCCATTGGTTAATCCGATATGCGGAAACTGATATTGCCAATCTTCCCCACCTTCATCCGAAAGATACATTTTAGCTCCCGTTACTTCTGCAAGTTCTCTGGAACCCGACAAAAAATCGGCGTGAATGTGGGTTTCGGAAATGTGTGTGATTGTCAGATTATTTTCTTTGGCAATCTGAAGATAGGTGTCAATATCTCTTTTGGCATCAATAACAATGGCTTCGCCTTTTGCCTGACATCCGATTAAATAACTTGCCTGCGCAAGGCTTTTATCATAAATATGCTGAAAAAACATAATGTAATCTTTTAGGGTTATACTTTTTTAATTTTATAGTACAAATTTCGGGTTTTGCACAATGCTATACCGCTACTTTTGTTACATAAGTGCAGAATCAATGGGGCAATTTATCCCTCAAATATCCATAGACCCAAGTTCCGAAAATAGCACTAAGCAAAGTAACCACAACTGCCAAAGCACCTGTTCCGATCTGTGCGAAAAGCGGTCCCGGACAAGCACCTGTCATTGCCCAGCCAAATCCAAAAATCAGCCCTCCATAGATTTGACCTTTATTGAATTTTTTCGATGCGATAGAGATCTTCTCTCCATAAATTGTTTTAATATTGAACTTTTTAATGATGAAAACCGAAATCATCGCTGTTAATACTGCACTTCCTATCACACCATACATAAAAAACGATTGCAGACGAAACATTTCCTGAATCCTGAACCAACTGATGATCTCTGCTTTTACAAATACAATCCCGAATAGAATACCCACTACAAGGTATTTCAGATTGTAATACCATTGGTGCGTCAGATGACTTTCGTTGGTACAAACGCTGTCCTGATGACGTATATCTTTTTCTGTTGCCATTTTTTTTAAAATTAAAGTGAAAGAATTATCGGCAAAATAACATTCGCCATTAAAAAACCGCCTGCCATAAAGCATATTGTCGCAATAAGCGATGGTAACTGCAGATTTGCCAATCCCATAATGGCGTGTCCGCTGGTACAACCACCTGCATAACGGGTTCCAAAACCTACCAAAAATCCGCCGACAACCATTGTAATGAAACCTTTAAGCGTTAAAAGACTCGCAAAATTCATCAGCTGAACAGGAACGAGATTGCTGTAATCGGTAATGCCGTAAGTTGCAAGTTCGGTTTTCAGATTTGTATTGACCGTTATTTCTCCGGGGTTCATCAAAAATTGAGATGCGATAATGCCGCCCAGCAAAATGCCGAGGACAAAAAATAAATTCCAGAGTTCTTTTTTCCAGTCGTATTTGAAAAAGCCGATGTTGGCAGGAATGCAGGCTGCACAAATATGCCTTAGAGATGAACTGATTCCGAAAGATTTGTTGCCCAAAATGAGCAAAGCCGGTACGGTAAGCCCGATTAACGGTCCGGCAACATACCACGGCCAGGGTTGTTTTATGATTTCTACCATTGTTATTGATTATTATATTACAAAATTATATTTTTAGAATTTGCTGCTCCGCTATTTTTGTTACAGAAGTTTGATATTATGTTATTCTTTACCAGAAAACGAATCTCTTGCAGCCCGGCCTGAGTGGAGCTCTTTTTGTGCAGCGGAGCGGAACAAAAAAGCGGGAACGGAGGACGGAAATAGCTGCCCAAAAAATAATTAGAGAAAAACTTCTTTTACGATGATGTAAATTCCCATTACGAGAATAAACCATCCAAAAGCCGGTTTCAGTTTTTTTTCCGTCAATCTTTTTGGATAATTGTGATCCTATAATGATCCCGACAATAGCGATAGATGATACTGTTGCAAGTAATTTCCAGTCTATGGCAACATTGTGCATTGAGGTAAAAAAACCGATAAGGGAATTGAGGGAAATGATGACAAGCGATGTTCCGATAGCAACTTTCATCGGGGTTTTGAGAAGATTAACAAGAGCGGGAATGATCATAAATCCGCCTCCTGCTCCGACTAAGCCTGTCAAGATTCCTACAACCGAACCTTCTCCTGCTGCCAAAATCGCGCTGTTTTTATTAGAATGAACTGCTTCGATGTGTAACTCCGTGCTTTTCTGAATCATTTTATAGGAAGCGAGAATCATTAATCCCGCAAAAATCAAAAGAAGAAAAATATCTTTGGTTACCACAAAAGCTCTGATGGTAAAAACCTCATCGGGAATCAACGGAAGAATATAATTTCTGGTCAGAAATATTGAAATAATAGAAGGAATCCCAAAAACTAAAGCGGTTTTTATATTGACCAATCCTTTTTTGAAGTAGGAAACGGAACCAACCATACTGCTGATCCCGACAATAAAAAGTGAATATTCTGTAGCCAGAAAAGCGTCTAATCCGAAAAGATAAACCAAAACGGGAACGGTGAGAATACTTCCACCTCCACCGATTAAACCTAATGAAATGCCTATTAAAACCGAAGCGATATATCCAAAAACTTCCATATTCTCAACTTTATGATGCAAAGTTGAACATATCGGAAAAGCTGTACCGCTACTTTTGTTACATAAGAACTAAAGTTTGTTTTGAAAGTAATTTTATTCTTCCGAAATCTTGTTAAAAATTCGCTTACGTCAAGATTCATCATCAATAAGTTCTTTCAAATATACAATTTCAGATGGGATTTCATAGGTATAGATTGTAGTATAGTTTCATTGTGTTTGAAAGATTGATTATAAAATAAATTTGGGAGTTTGATGAATGTTGAGCTTTTGTTTTATTAAAAATTTCAGGGAAAATACTGATTTACAATCGTGTAATGATTTTTATTTTTGCTACTTGCGGTAAACCGTAATCAAATAATAATATCCATATGTAAATTTGAATATTACAAAACTTACTTTACTATCTATCTGAAAATTAGAAATTTAAAAAAATCAACTAATGGAAACAAAAAAACGATCTATATTAAAACTAGATATTCCTAAATCTGATAAAGGGATATTAATTAGAGATCTATTTAAATTATTAATTTCAACAGATGAAACAGCAAGTCAGATTAAAGAAGTGCTAATTAAACAATTTGAACAAGATGAATTCATTCCGATTCCAGGAGCTTATACTCTTGTCAATTCTCAAATTGTTCAAAACAAAAGTTATATCAAAAAAGATTTAATTTCTAGTATTGAAAACATTTCTTTCTATTCGGATAACAATTTCACAATTAACTTTAATAATATTACTGATCGAGAAAAATTTGAAGGAAATATAACACTTACAACATATCCAAAATATTCTGCGCAACGTGATTTTTTTGGAAGCTTGTTCAGCATGGATAAATATGCAAAAAAACTTATAGATAAAGGTTTTAAGAAAATTGTTGAAACAAATCTTGAGTTGTTAAAGGCACAAAAGATCAAAGACAAAAAATATAGATTAATACATTATAAGCCTGACAACAATTACTATTTACGTGCTATCGTTTCGACTGATAATTACCATGATTACAACAATTCAATTGCTGTAGTTATTGCGCTGTTGACACTTTATAAGGAAGTAAAATCTTCTGGAATTGCTTATGCTCTTAAATTATGCGAATATAACGAATCAAATATCAGAATGTTTTTTGATACAACTGTCGAAAAAGAACTTGAAGGAATCGGAAATGTAAGAAATATCGTTGAGATTTCAAATGATGAAATTAAAAGAGAAGCATTACGTTTTTCAGGTGTCTGCACAATTGTTTATGATGTTAACAAGAAAAAAAATGAAATTTATATTAAGCCAAGAGATATAAAGTCAAAAATTCTAACAATTAAGCATAATCAAAAACCAGCAAATGGATTAAAGAGTCTTGCTGATTTTGAAAATGTAGATAATGTACATAAGGAACTTTATGAAGATATTAAGACAATAAAAAAGATCAAGGACACGGAACAAATAAAATTCTTAATTCGTAGAAAAATCGATAATGCTAAAAATGAAGATATTAAAAAATTTAGAGTATCTATCCTAAATGAATTAACAAAAACTACGACGAAAAACATTCTTGATCTCTTACATCTTTTCAATAATATCCAAGTTTTAGCAAATGAAGATATAGAAGCTTCCGAATATTTAAGATATGTAATTTATGAAGCTTTAATAAATAGAAAATAAAATCTTCGTTTTCGCTTGAAGTTCAAAAAAAAAATCCCGGACAACCGGGATTTTAAACTTTCAAATATAAATTTACTTAATCTCTACAGGAACAGAAACTTTATCCCAATCCACAGTAAATCCATTTTTATTTATTTTGTAAACCAGAGCTTCTTGTTTTGCAGGCAGCGCTTTTGTTTTTACGTCTACACGCAAAGCATCTTTTGCCTGTTCGTATTTATAAGAACCCCATTGTTTTGGCTCTTTGTTGAAAATGGCAGTCCATACTCCTCTTTCTTTAGGAATTAAGAAAAAACTGTATTTCCCTGCAGGTAACTTTTTACCCTGAACGGTAATGTCTTTATCTGTTTCAAAAGTAGTAGCTTCATTCGCTCCCGCACGCCAAACCTGATCATAAGCAACCAAATCTCCCCATATTTTACGGTCTTTCACAGACGGACTGCTGTAAGCAATGGTGATGTTGGCATCTTTAATTTTTCCTGTAGCCGTCATTGCCGGACTCGCAGGTTTTTTCGTCTCCTGTGCAAATGCATTTACAGAAAGCGTCATGGCAGCCACAAGAACGGTAGCAGATTTAAAAATTGTTTTCATACTATTTTTTTGTTTGTTAATTTAATTGTTGTTATTCCTTTACGAATTTACTGCTTTCGGCTTATAAAACAATAGTCCGATTGCCGAAAATATAATCACTGCCGCTGCACCGATCAAATTGAGCCACAGAAAGGAAACAATATCGAACTGATAAACGGCAATCACCGTAATTTCAGATAAAATGGCAGATATAAATACATTCGCTCCATTGATCTTTTTAAAGTAAAAGGCAACAAGAAAAATTCCCAATATCGGACCGTAGAAAAGAGAACCCAATACATTCACTGCTTCAATAAGAGAACCCATCTGTGTGGCAAACATAGCTACTCCAATGGAGAAAATTCCCCATGCTAAAGTATGTAACCGACTGTATTTTAATTCAGTGGTATCATCCGGAATTTCTTTTTTAAAGATCAGATGAACATCCTTCAAAGAACACGCAGCAAGGGAATTAAGCGCCGCCGAAATAGAGCCCCAACTTGCCAGAAAAATGACAGCAAACAACAACCCGATCATTCCTGCAGGCAACGTATTTTTTACGAAATACAGGAAAATATAATTGGTATCGGTTTTTTCCGCATTATAGTTTGACTGATTGATGGCTTCCTCTACCCTTCCGTGAAGTGCTTTTACCTGAGACTGCGTATTTTTAAAATCCTGAATTTTTGTTTCAAGCTGAGAAGAATTGTTTTGTTTTAACTTTAAAATTTCCTGCGATTCTGCATTAAATTTTGTCTGTAAATCCTGATGTTCTTTTTCGAAAACTACAGCCTGTTCAGGTTTTGTTTCTTTTAAATACTGATAAGAACGTTCGTTGAAATAAATCGGAGCCGGTTTCAGAGAAAAGAACGCAAAAAGCAAAGCACCAATTAAAAGAATGGCAAACTGCATCGGAATTTTAACCAAACCGTTCAGCAGCAAGCCCATTTTTGCGTTGGTATTGTCTTTCGCAGTAATGTATCTTCCAACCTGACTCTGGTCTGTCCCGAAGTAAGACAATGCCAGAAAAAAACCACCAATCAATCCGCTCCAGATGTTGTATTTATCTTTCCAGTCGAATTCTGTGGTGATGACATTCAGCTTTCCGGATTTTCCCGCCAGATAAAGTGCATCTTTAAAACCGATTCCGTTCGGCATATTTTCGATAAGTAAATATCCTGCAAAAGCCATCGTTCCCAGAATAATCAGAAACTGTAGTTTTTGGGTATGCGCAATGGCTTTTGCTCCGCCAACATAAGTGTAAATCATTAAAATTCCGCCTGTTAAGACATTAGTCAGGTAAATATTCCAGTCTAAAACGCTTGATAAGATGATACTCGGCGCGTAAATACTGATTCCTGTCGACAAACCTCTCGAAAAAAGAAAAAGCAGCGAAGTAAGAACCCTTGTTTTCTTATCAAAACGGTTTTCTAAATATTCGTAAGCCGTGTAAACATTCAACCGCTGAAAAATCGGGATGAAAGTAATACATATCACAATCATCGCCAAAGGCAGACCAAAGTAATACTGAACGAAACGCATTCCGTCTGTATAAGCCTGTCCCGGTGCGGAAAGAAAGGTAATGGCACTTGCCTGTGTTGCCATAATACCGATAAGCACAATGTACCACGGCATTTTATTATCTGCTTTCAGATAAGATTCGTTGCTTTTTTGTCCACGCCCGATGAATACGCCGTAAACAACTACTGCAACAAGTGTCACAATAAGAACCGTCCAGTCTATCGTACTCATGCCCAGAATTTAGTAAATAAATAATAAAATACGATCTGAATAACCAATGCAGCTGCTAATAACAGATACAACGTATTCCAATTTTTAAATGGCTTATTCATCAGTTTTTCTGTGCAGATAAAAAGTTTAAAAATAAACGTGCCGCACCTACATTTCCTGCAGGCAACTGTCTGAAAAATGCCAACGGTGTATAAATAAAATTACCCTTTCCGTATTTGGTATATAAAGTAGATCCCTGCAAAGGGGCTTCACCGGTATCATGCATTTCAAAAAGCGGCTCGTATGCAGGATCCCACTGATCCGCAAAATAAGCCCCCCGTTCCTGTACCCAGCCTTTAAAATCTTCTGCGGTAATTTTATTCGGAAAGTTCAGCAGTTTATGATTCGGATTTAAAAATGTAACCTCAGCATTTTCTTCAGTAACGCGTTTACTTGCGGCAATACTGAAATTGTAGATTCCCAGTTGATCGACTGTCGTATCCTGACTGGTGTTATATTGCATCACCAGATTTCCTCCGGCTTTTACATAAGACCATAAAAAAGGCATCCAACGACCTAACTTTTTCTCTGTATTATTGGCTCGAACACCCAAGATAATGGCATCATACTGTGAAAGTTTATTTTGGCTTCCGTTTCCGCTGTAAAAATCTTCATCTTTAAGAACATCAACCTGAATCCCCGCAATGCGCAGAAATTCAGGAATAAAATCTCCTGCCCCTTCTATATATCCTACTTTTTTAACCTTTGTCTGAATATCACCTTTCATTACGGTTACCGTTGCAGGTGCAAAATACTGTAAAGAAGGTAAATGAGGATATTGAATTAATACCTGCTTTTTATTATAAGTAACTCCGTCTGCAACAAAATTAGCCTCCAATTGTAAACGGGACGAATAGAATTTAGCGAGTTCACTTTTTGGAATTATGTAATCAACCGTGAAATCTTTGCCATTGATTGATTTTAAATCGCCTCCGCCTAAGCTTTTTCCGTTAGACATAAGATTGACTTTACCATTACTGAACGGTTTGTCTGAATTAACTTTAAAATTTAAACTCACAGGCAGATCTTCATTATCTTTCGCAAGATAAAGCGGCTGTGTAAATTTCAGTTCCAGAGCAGGAACAATGCGCAAAGGTTCTACCACATCACCTCTTACCGGATCTAATTTCTTGAAAGACAATGGAAGCTTAACCTGAAACTTTTCTGAACCTATTTTTAAATCAAGCAAAACATTCAGAGGTGATTCTGCTTCAGGCAAACCGACTAAAGTATCATTCGGGACAGAAAAAGTTGCCGCATTTACAGCTGGTTTTGCTAACCAGTAAGGTTCTGTGAGCGATGCATCTTCAGGAATCTGAATAGTATGCAGAATGGTAATTAAAGAATCTTTTGAAAGGTTTCTGTTCAAACTTTCAGATTGGTTCAGCCATTTTACTTTTTCTAAAACAACAGGATCTGTAACTCTTGAAATGAGATTTAATCTAAAATTATGACTTTCTCCGGTAACAGCTTCCGCTTTGTTTGTAACCACTTCGCCCATAAATCCTGCACAGCTAAGAATAATGTTGTCAAGAGATTTAATTTTATCCTTTTTTAGGTCTGAATCTTTTAGTGTCATCACTTTTTTTCTCAAACTAAGTAAAAATGGTAAACTCCGTTCCGGATTATTGAAACTGAAGTCTGAAATGATTTTATCTAAAGACTGATCAATGTCTGCATTTCCCTGCGAAGTCCATGTTTTAGTGATACCGTCAAAAAGTGTTGATTTTGCAGGATCTCCGATAACGTGGGAAAAATATTCCGTTTTAATTCCTGCAACAGATTGTGTTCCTGCACCCTGACTTTTATGTAAACTTCTGCTTAATCCTGCCAATTCGCCATATCCCATTCCCAGTTGTGGATCATATTGCCCAACCGTAACTTTAAGTTGATTCTCAGCGGTTGTGTTTACCGAACCAAAACGGAAAGTATTCCACAATACTCTTTTTGGTTGCCATACATTCACATATTTTAGTTGATCTGGGAAAGCAGTTTTATCACCTGCCAACTTAAAAGCTTTTTCCGCAACAACAGCAGAAGCCGCGTGTTGTCCGTGACCTGCCGCAGAAGTCGGAGGAAAACGACAGATAATATCATCAGGACGAAATTTCCGGATCACCCAGACTACATCTGCAATAACAGTGTCTTCGTTCCACTGTTTAAAAGTATCGGTTGTATTTTTTGAGAACCCGAAATCAATTGCTCTGGTAAAAAACTGTTGGGCTCCGTCTAATTTTCTTGCCTCTAAAAGCTCATGGGTTCTGATTAATCCCAATGCAGCACCTTGTTCTGTGCCTAATAAATTCTGACCGCCATCACCTCGTGTTAATGATAAATAAGCTGTTTCCACATTTTGATCGTTGATCAGCCAGGAAAGCAATCCTGTGTTTTCATCATCGGGATGTGCCGCAAGATACAGAACTTTAGGTAAGTGTTTCAGGGTTTTGATTTCACGGTAAATTTCAGATGATTTTGAAGGCCGAACCTGTTGAGCCGAACAAAAAACCGCATAAAAACCAAGAATAAATACAAGGATTGCTTTTTTGAACATTAAATTTGCTTTGCTGACAAATATACGTACGGTAAAATTATTTCCCGATACAAAACTTAGAAAAAATATTCCCTAAAACCTCATCATTCGTAAACTCACCGGAAATTTCGCCGAGATATTCCAAAGCGTAACGAAGTTCGTATGCGAGTAATTCCGTAGAGATACTTCCGGAAATGGCATCTTCCACTTTCTTTACAGATTCCAGAGATCTTTGCAGAGCCTCGTAATGACGCTGATTGGTGATGATGGTATTTTCCTGAGTTTCCAGATTCTGAATATATTCTGAAAGTTCTGATTTCAAAGCTTCAATTCCTGTTTGGTTTTTGGCAGAAATGCCTATGATCTGGGTAGTGTAATCAGGAAAAAGTGCAGATTTCAATGCTTTGTCAAATTCGTTTTCAAAATAACCGTTCTGAAGATCAATTTTATTATGAAGAAGAATGATTTTCAGATCTTTCCGATAAAACTCTTTTATAAAATCAATAACTTCCTGCGGTGTAGAATCTGTCTCATCATACAGATACAGAAGAATTTTGGCACTTTCTATTTTTTCTTTGGCTTTTTTAACACCGATTTCTTCGATCAGATCAGTCGTTTCACGGATTCCCGCCGTATCAATAAAACGGAAAGCTGTTCCTTTGATGTGCAGAACCTCCTCAATAGTATCCCTTGTTGTTCCTGCAATATCCGAAACAATCGCGCGTTCTTCCTTCAGCAAAGTATTCAGCAAAGTAGATTTTCCGGCATTCGGTTTCCCGATGATAGCAACATCTACTCCATTTTTAATGGCATTTCCGTACTGAAAACTGTCTATTAATGAGCGTAATTTTTCTTCAGTTTTTTTGAGCAGTGATTTCAGAGCAGTACGGTCTGCAAATTCCACATCTTCTTCTGCAAAGTCGAGTTCCAGTTCAATGAGAGACGTAAAATTGAGCAAATCTCCCCGTAAAACAGAAATTTCATTAGTGATTCCGCCTTTTAATTGGTTTAAAGCTACTTTTCGGGATGCTTCATTTTCCGAAGCAATCAGATCTGCTATAGATTCCGCCTGCGAAAGATCTATTCTGCCGTTCATAAACGCACGCATGGTAAATTCGCCTGCTTTTGCCATTCTTGCTCCGTTTTTGATGAGTACTTCAAGAATTTTTTTGGCAATATGCGGTGAACCGTGAAAGGAAATCTCCACCGAATTTTCTGTGGTAAAAGTTTTGGGCGCACGAAAAACCGAAACCATCACTTCGTCAATTTGGTTGTTGACTGTTGGTTGTTGGTTGAAATTTTCAGAATCTCGAATCTCAAATCTCGAATCCTTAATCTCATCATCAACAATAAACCCGTAATGTACGGTATGAGAATCGGCTTTTTCAAGATTTTTACCCTGAAAAACTTTGTTTACAATTTCAATAGACTGGTTTCCCGAAACTCTTATAATTCCGATTGCTCCTATTCCGTTGGCTGTTGCCAATGCGCAGATGGTATCCTGATTCATACTGCAAAATTAAGGAATTTTCACCGGCAAACATTTAAAATTAAAGTTACAGATACAGAACAGAACTTAGCCATACTAAATATATTTCTTTTTGGAAGCCGGGAACCTGCTTTCACTACTCGCTTTTTTGCGCCATTTCTTTATCCTTTCTGCAAAAAGAGCTCAGACACGCCGTTCAATGGTAAGTTTGCATTAAACTTCATTGATTATTAAATTAGTTAAAAAAATTAACTAAAAGAAAAGCAGCAGGATAAAGGCAGACGCTTCAATGATACTTAGATATCGTCCCTGATATTATTCCCCTGCTGCTGTTTTCTTCCAAATCCGGATAGAACATTGTTGGTAAAAACTTTTACCATGATGGATCAGAAGAAAACCTCTTTATAAAAAAGATTTATGATGACAAAATTACCAAAAAAAGTGATTGGAGTAGATGTAGGCGCAAAGATTTTAACAATGAGTTTCCAGGATTCTAATAATCAGGATCAGGTTTGTAATATCGAAAACAATCAGCGCTCAATTTTATCATTTTTAAAGAAAATATCGTCAGATGATTATTGTCTGGTTATCGAAGCTACCGGGAATTACAGCAGCAGGATACTTCATCTTTCTTTAGGAAAGCGTTTTGAAACGAGCCTGATCAACTGTATGTCTGTCAAGCATTTTGCAAGGATGAAGAACATCATTGCAAAAACTGACGCCGAAGATGCTAAATTAATCAGACTTTATGGTGAGATGTTCCGTCCAGAGAATTATATTCCAAAAAGTACTGAGATTGAATATTTGGATCAGGAGATTAAGCTTTTGAACGATTTGGAGGAAGAAAAGCGCAGGTATGCAGTAAAGCTAAAAGCGCTTCGTTTTAATCCTTATCTCAATCCCAACACGGAAAAGCATTATGAAAGGCGGCTGAAGCAATTGGAAAAAGAGATTAAAGAAGTAGAGCTCCGTCTTCCACAGCTTCAGGATGAGGAATTTAAAGAAGTAAAGGATTTAATACAAAGTGTGTCCGGAATTGGAGAGAAGACCTCATTACAACTGATGACAGCCACTTCGGGTTTTAAGAATTTTGATTCGGCAAAATCATTGGTCAAATATTTTGGATTGGCTCCCAGGATTTACCAATCGGGCAAGAAATCTTATTCGCCCGGAAAGTGCAGAACATCGAAAACCCATATCAGAAGTCTGCTATATGTATGTTCCTGGACTGCAATGAAACATAATGTTCATTGTAAGGAGCTCTACCTTCGTCTACTGGCAAAAGGCAAACCAAAGAAATTCGCTTTGATCGCTGTTTGCAATAAACTTTTAAGAATCTGCTTTGGTGTAGTGAAAAATAGAATTAAATATCAACAAGATTATCAGAAAAACTTTAAAATTTTAACTTGAAGAATTTGCATATTAACATAGAACATCAGGGCTAACTTCATCCCTAAAAACAAAACAATCACCTTCGAAAAGATGATTGCAAAAATTAATTATACTTTTATTGGGCTTAACGGTGTCAAAAATAGAATCATTTATTCAATAAAACATCAGGTTTTTTTACTGAAAAACACAAAGTTTTCTATTAGAAACACTTCTAATCTCAATTCAACATCAATAGTGATTATTATACCATTACAGAGGACTGACTAAGTCTAAAAACCATTCTCTCACCTCGCCTTCCAGATGCGGAGCAAGTTTTTCCTCGCAGGTTTTATGATAAGCATTCAGCCAGTTGATTTCTTCTCCAGAAAGGATTTCTTTCACAATCGTATCTTTAAAGAACGGACAAATCGTTAAGGTTTCAAACTCATAAAAAATTCCGTTATCTGTTGTTTCAGCTTCTTTTACGGCAATCAGATTTTCGTGACGGATTCCGTATTCGCCTTCTACATAATACCCCGGCTCGTTAGAACAAACCATTCCTGCCAAAAGTTCCTGAGGGTTCATATCCTTTCTGATGTTCTGTGGACCTTCATGTACATTCATAAAGCTTCCGACACCATGTCCGGTTCCGTGATTGTAATCTTTTCCGTTCATCCACAAAGGAAGTCTTGCAATAGCATCAAGCTGTACTCCTTTTGTTCCTTTTGGAAATTTCACCATTGATAAACGGATCATTCCCTGTAAAACCAATGTAGAATTAATTTTAAACTCTTCCGAAACCGCTCCCAATGCCAAAGTTCTTGTTATATCCGTCGTTCCTTCCAGATATTGCCCTCCTGAATCTACCAAAATACTGGCCTCATTGGTTACCTCATTGCTTCCTTCCGGTTTTGCTGAATAGTGAATTACAGCGCCGTTATTTTTATATCCGATAATATTGTTAAAACTTTCACCTACAAAATTTTCTCCTGCAGCACGGAATTCCCGCAGCTTTTCACCAATAGAATATTCATTCATCGTTTCTTTTCCCGCAGTCTGGGTTAGCCAATACAGAAATTTCACCATCGCCACTCCATCTCTCACCATTACTTTTCTGAAACCTTCCAGCTCGGTTTCATTTTTCTGAGCCTTCATAAGATTTCCCGGAGGCGCAGCTTTTATAAATGTATTATCAATTTTCAAGGCTTCAAAAATTGATTGGTTGCTGTTGGGTGAGACTAAAACTTTCTCGTTTTTGTAAGTTTTCAGATGATTGTAAAATTCTTCATAAGGCATCATTTTCACGAAAGATTCATCCAGTTGTTTTCTGGCTTCCACTTCCATTTTTTCAAGTCCGGTAAACAGGATAGCGTCATTTTTAGTAATGATAATATAACCAAGGAACACAGGATTGCTTTCTACATCACTTCCTCTCAGATTTAAGGTCCAGGCTACATCATCAAGGCTGGAAATAACATGCACTGTTGCTTCCATTTCTTCCATTTTCTGGCGAATGGATGAGATTTTATCGGTCACAGATTTGCCTGCCCTTTCTACAGGGTGTACAAAAACAGGATTCTGAGATGGAGTTCCGCGGTCTTTCCAGACTTCCTTTAATAACGGAAGATCTACCAGCTGGATGTTTTTTTCGTTAAATCTGTAATGAAGCATTTCCCAGTTGGCATGAGAAGTTGCCAAAGCATTCACCGCCACTTTTCCTTCAGCCGCAATTTCAGAAATTATCCAGTCAATATAATGAGGAGTTCCTTCCATACCGTCTTTAAAAAGATCAATTCCGGAGCCTGCCAATTCTATAGGAGCCTGCGTGAAGTATCTTCCATCGGTCCACAAACCTGCTTTATCTTTTGTAACTACAACAAAACCAGCCGAACCCATAAAACCTGAAAGCCACGCCCTTTCCTGCCATTCTTCGGGTAAGTATTCACTCATGTGAGGATCTGCCGAATAAACAATAAATGCATCTACATTATTTTTCTGCATTTCTTCCCGAAGCGCAGCTACTCTATCTTTTGAAGTCATTTTATATGATTTAAAAACGGAAAGTTACGGATTTTTAAGATTTGCAGATAAACCTTAAAGTTAAAATATATACAAAGTTTAAGTGTTTTCTGATCCCGGATGCGGAGTCTGACTAAATACCCTATTAAGATTTTCTTTTATTCGGTAAATTTCTTATAACAAAACTGACCATAAATTGCAGATCTAAAATCACTTCCGGCCTATAGTATCCTTCTTCCCACCTCTTCCCTGCTGCAAATCAAAAAAAATTGGAAAGATTCTTGCTATTATAGTTCTGTGTATCGCTGTTACTAAACTACAGACTTTGCACCCGACTAATTCAAACCATATTTTTAAAACAATACAATATATGAACACCCAAAATTATCAGAATCACAGAAAATTCTATCCGGCACATCATTTTATCTATCTTCCGCTTCTGCTGGCATTACAGATTTACGGAATTTATAAATCTCTGCAAAATGATGAAAACCAACTTGTATGGATTTTGTTTTCAGTTATTATTTTTCTGCTGCTGTATTTATCTATTATGGTTCGTCAGCATTATGCTTTAGGATTACAAAACCGCCTGGTAAGACTTGAATTTAAGCAAAGATATTTTGAGATTTATGGTAAAAGATCAGATGAAGCAGAAGAAAATCTAAGCTTCGGACAGATTGCCGCACTGCGTTTTGCTTACGATGATGAATTTAAGGAACTCCTGAATAAAGCTTTAACAGAAAAAATCTCCAGTGATGAAATAAAAAAAGCCATCAAAAACTGGAAAGGAGATTACCACAGAATTTAAATAATTCAAATCAATAAAATCAAATAGATAATAATTATCATACACCAATCAACCTGAAAAATTAAAACAATAAAATATTTACTTATGAAAAAAATAACACTATTCAGTATTACCGTAATGAGTTTAATGCTTTTAACAAGCTGTGAAGCAGTAGAAACTATTTTTAAAGCAGGAATGTGGTGGGGAATCATTCTGGTTGTCGGAGTTATAGGTTTATTACTATGGCTGTTTTCAAGGGGTAGAAACTCTTAACCAAAATTTTTATGGATCAGCCGGAATTAGAGATTATTTCTCATCTGAAGCCTTCAAAGATTATTAAAATTATGAAAGATCCGGTGGCTTCTGCAAAAGCAGTAAACCTTATTTATACTTCTGATGCGGAAACTGCCGGTATTATCCGAAAAAAAAGAGGAAAAAAATTTCAGTATTTTAGGGACGGAGAGAAAATCAAAGACAAGGAAGAGATTGCCAGAATCAACAAGCTGGTGATTCCGCCTGCATGGGAAAATGTGTGGATATGCGCTTTAGACAACGGTCATCTTCAGGCAACCGGTCTGGATGCCAGAAAACGAAAGCAATACCGCTACCACCCTTTATGGAGTGCTTTGAGAAATCACACCAAGTTTTACCGTATGCTTCAGTTTGGCTATGCTCTACCAGAAATGCGCCTTCATCTGGAAAAGGATCTTGCTTTAAGAAATTTTGAGAAAAGAAAAATTTTAGCCTTAATCGTAAGCCTGATGCAGCGTACCAATATTCGTATCGGGAACAGCATCTACGAAAAACTGTACGGATCTTTCGGACTCACAACCCTGAAGGGAAAACATGTGAAAGTTGAAGGGCAGAAAATAAGATTTTCATTTAAAGGAAAAAAAGGAATAATGCATGATGTAAGCCTTAAAAGCAAACGTCTTGCAAAGCTGATTATGAAATGTAAAGAAATCCCCGGCAAAGAGCTTTTTCAATATATTGACAAAGAAGGAAAGAGACATACAATTGATTCCGGAATGGTTAACGAATACATTAAAGAAATCAGTGGTGAAGATTTTACCGCAAAAGATTTCAGAACCTGGTCAGGAACTGTAAATGCGCTTATTGCTTTTAAGGAAATCGGCTATGCCGAAACCAACAAAGAATACAAGAAAAAAGTAAAAGAGGCTCTGGAAATTGTGGCTGAACATCTGGGAAATACAAGTACCGTATGCAGAAAATATTATGTGCATCCTCTGGTCATCAATCTCTATGAAAATAATACAATCAAGAAATATCTTGATGAACTGGAAGTTATTGAAAAAAATGACGACAAAGCAGATCTTACCCATGAAGAAAAACTGGTTCTGAAAATTCTGGAAACAGAGAAGATGTAAGGAAAAATTCTAATATCTAAAATCATAATTACTCCATTATTAATTTTTGATGTATTTTTGGGTGGTAACCATTTTATGATGAACTTTCCAATAATTAATATATCTGCTGAAAAATGGGATGCAGAATATCTGCTTGAATATATTATTTTTGATGAATTTATATATTCTGACAACGAATCAATATTTAACCAATTCTATAGAAATCAACATTTTATTGATTGTGATGGAAATATCTTTATTCCCATTGGAAAATATGAATTGCAAGGAAAATGGAGACACTGGTTACGATTCATTCCCAATGTATGGAAGCGAGAAATTATTTTTCAATCAACCGGAAAAAACTGGTCAGTTGAAAAATTGCGAAAATATTTAATCGACCGCGTTTCAGAATTAGAAAAGGATAAGCATAGTGAAAAATGGCTGTCAGATTTGAGAGCAGCTAAAAATCATTCTGAACTGATAAATGGAAATCAATAATCAATGATAATAGACTATTCGTACTTTATAACATAATAAATTTTAAAATGTTGTAAATTTGTAAAAAAGCAAAAACAAACAATACAACGATATGTCAAAAGCAATTTCGCAAGTACCATTTGCAGTAAATGAGCCGGTAACTTCTTACGAACCGGGATCATCAGAAGTAAAATCACTTCTCGCTACTTACAAAAAAATGTGGTCTGAAAAGATTGAAATCCCAATGATCATTAACGGAAAAGAAGTAACCACAGGTGACAAAGTTCAGTTACAGTCTCCACAGGATCATGCTCACGATTTCGGTTTTTATCACAAAGGAACCATGCAGCATGTGGATGATGCCATCAATGCAGCTTTAGCCGCAAAAAAACAGTGGAATGAGCTTGGATGGGAGCACCGTGCAGCAATTTTCTTAAAAGCAGCAGATCTTTTGGCAGGTCCATATAGAGATATCATCAATGCGGCAACCATGATCGGACAGTCTAAAAATGTTCACCAGACTGAAATTGATGCCGCTTGTGAGTTCATCGACTTCCTAAGATTCAACGTAGAATTTATGACGGAAATGTATTCGGAACAACCGGTTTCTGATGCAGGAATATGGAACAGAGTAGAATACAGACCTTTGGAAGGTTTCTGTTTTGCGGTAACTCCGTTCAACTTTACAGCAATTTCAGGAAATTTACCAACTTGTATGGCAATGCTTGGAAACGTAGTGGTTTGGAAACCTTCTGATAAACAAATCTATTCTGCAAAAGTAATTATGGATGTTTTAATAGAAGCTGGACTTCCTGCAGGGGTAATCAACATGATTTTCACAGACGGAAAAGAAACTGCGGATAAAGTTTTGGCACACAGAGATTTTGCAGGACTTCACTTTACAGGATCTACAAAAGTTTTTCAGGGAATGTGGAAAATGATTGGCGATAATATCCACAATTACAGAACCTATCCACGAATCGTTGGAGAAACAGGTGGAAAAGATTTCGTAATCGCCCATCCGTCTGCAAACGTAGAAGCGGTTGCTACTGCTTTGGTAAGAGGAGCTTTTGAATATCAGGGACAAAAATGTTCCGCAGCTTCAAGAGCTTATATCCCTCAGTCTATTTGGGCTGATGTGAAAAAAGTAATGGAGACTCAGATCTCTTCTATAAAAGTAGGCTCTCCGGAAGACCCATCTAACTTTGTAAACGCTGTAATAGACAAAAATTCTTTCGAAAAATGTAAAGGATATATCGACAGAGCCAATGCTTCAGACGAAGCCGAGGTAATTATCGGCGGTAAATGCGATGATTCTAAAGGCTGGTTCGTGCATCCTACAGTTGTTGAAACCACAAATCCTCAGTATGAAAGTATGGTAGAAGAAATCTTCGGTCCAATTTTATCTGTTTACGTTTATGAAGACGAAAAATGGGCTGAAACTTTACAACTGGTAGATTCTTCTTCTCCTTATTCATTAACCGGTTCTGTTTTTGCGCAGGACAGATATGCTGTGAATGAAGCTTTCAAAGCATTAGAAAATGCATCCGGAAACTTCTACATCAACGACAAACCAACCGGTGCTGTTGTTGGTCAGCAGCCATTTGGAGGAGGAAGAGCATCCGGAACAAATGATAAAGCAGGTTCTAAAATGAATTTACTGAGATGGACTTCAGTAAGATCAATTAAAGAAACTTTTGTTTCGCCTAAAGATTATAAGTATCCATATCTTGGGTAATAAATTATCATTAAAATAATTTAATAAAGCCTCGGAATTTTAATTTCGGGGCTTTTGCTTTAATGATTTCGCTGAAAAAAGGACGAGATAAAAAAAATGACTCCAATAATGGAATCACTTTTTGTTTGAATAATATTGAGAAAATTTTACCAGTCTCTTTTCTTTAAAATCAGATAAGATCCCAAAATGAATAAACCGCACCAAACCAAACAAACAAAAATACTTTCTACAGGATAGGTAAACTCATATTTTAATCCCAATGCTTTAGCCATATTAAGCCTCAACATTGGATTAGGAATTAAACTTGACATACTTTCCAGAGGCAACAATTTGCTAACAAAAAAATCATTCTGAAGAATCTCATTTCGTTCTGCCGCTTGTGTTCCTTTTACTTTCATAAAGGTTTCAAGTCCACCAATGATATTTTCACCTACCCATAAAACAAAAAACGCCAAGAATACAAACATTGATTTTCTCAAAAGTATAGACAGAAACATCAGAAAACAGAAGAAAGTAAATAATTTAAGAAAATAACTTCCTATAAAATAGATTTCTTCGTAGATTAAAGCTGAATCTGTTTTTGTAGAATAATTTAATCCTAAAAATAGCGTAATCCCAAAAACAAGAACGGTGGAAATAATCGTAAAAACAGTAATGGTTAAAAGCTTTGAGCCGATAAACTCTTCTCTGCTAAGACCATCTATTGTGTTTTGCTTGAACATTCTGTTGCTAAATTCCTGACAAATAGAAAATACGATGATAAAACCAAGAAAAATTTTCAGCAATGCCACCGTCCAGGTCGTAAAGTTCCAGATTTCAGGAAAGTTATACACTCCTTCTTTTTTCAGATTAATAGTGCCACCAAACAGTTCAAAATCTGCCAAACCCATAAAAAGGAAGATGATCAGAATAGCAAAATACATCATAGTAAAAACCTTAAACGGCGTATAATTCAGGTTTTTATAATACTCTAATTTTAATAATTTCATCATGATCAGTTATTGTTTTTTACAAGTTCAAGGAATTGATTTTCAAGAGATTTCTTTTTCTTAGCCAGATGAGAAAGGTAAATACCTTTTTCGGCAAGATTTTGATTGAGTGCAGAAGCAGAAATTGAAGCATCATCACGTATATAAGCTTTGATGATATCCCCTTCAGCAGAAACCGAACTAAACCACTGCAAATCTTCCAGCGCACTCAAAAGAACTGTATTCTGGTCTGCCTTTAGTTCAAAAAAGCCCTGATTACTGGTCATTTCATCTACTCTTCCGGAATAAATAGAATTACCTTCTTTCAGAACAATCACATGGCTGCATATTTTTTCTATTTCGTCCAGAAGATGGCTTGCAATAATAATCGTAATTCCCTGCTTTGCAATACTTGCGATGATTTCTCTGATCTGGATAATTCCTTCAGGATCCAAGCCGTTGGTCGGTTCGTCCAAAATCAGAACTTCAGGATTATTCAGCAAAGCTGATGCTATTGCCAAACGCTGCTTCATTCCCAGAGAAAAAGTTTTGAATTTATCTTTTTTTCTTTCTAAAAGCTTAACGGTATTCAGTACTTCATCAATTCTTGATACTGGAGTTCCTTTAATTTCCGCAACAATTTTCAGATTGGTTTCTGCGCTCAGGTAAGGATAAAAATTAGGCTGTTCTATAATCGCACCAATTTTTTTCAGCGTTTCGGGATCAGTTCCTTTTTTACCAAACCAAAACCAGTCGCCGCTTGTAGGATTGATGGTGGAAAGCAGCATTCCGAACGTAGTAGATTTTCCACTTCCGTTAGGACCGAGAAGTCCGTATACATTACCTCTTTCTACATCGAAAGAAATATTGTTTACCACTACTCTTTTGAATTTTTTTGTCAGATTCTTTACTGATAAAACTTTTTCCATGTAAATTGAGTTATATACTAAAAAGTCTCACTTTTGCATTGTTTGTTACAAAAAATGTAAATTATTATCAATATTAAAATATCAAAACATGTTTCAACATAAAATCAAATTATTCTGAATATTTTGATTTGAAGATTATATTTGTATTGAGTAATTCTAAATGAAAGCTTTTTGCTGATTAAATAAGCTTAGCCAAACACTTTACAAGTAATTGTGTAAAAACTGCAATACTAAACGTCCTTATTTTTTAATCAAAAAAATGTAACTTTGCACTCTACGAAAAATTTTATGGAAAGTATTCAAGTACACGACAAAACTTTTGTACCCTATTTAAAGGACGCCGAAATTCAGGAAATCGTAAAAGCAACCGCTTTAAAAATATACGAAGACTACAAAGATGAAACACCGGTTTTCATTGGAGTTTTAAATGGTGTCATCATGTTTTTTTCAGATCTTTTAAAACATTATCCGGGTCCTTGTGAGATTGCATTTATCCAGATGAGTTCTTATGCAGGAACAGAATCTACCGGTATCGTTTACCAGAAAATGGAACTTACCAAGGATGTAAAAGACCGCCACATTATTCTGGTAGAAGATATTGTGGATACAGGAAATACGGTTGAGAGTCTTTTTAAATATTTTAAAGAAACACAGCGTCCGAAATCTGTAAAATTAGCTTCATTTTTATTAAAACCTGAAGTATATAAGAAAGATTTCAAGCTTGATTATATCGGAAAAGAAATTCCGAACAAATTTGTTCTGGGTTACGGATTAGATTATGATGAGCTCGGAAGAAACTTACCGAATTTGTACCAATTGGAAGACGGACAAATCAATCATTAAAACGCTGTTGGCTATTAGCTGATAGCTTTTAGCTTAAAAAAGTGAAATAAATAAGAAATAAATTTAATAATAACTAAATAAAGCTAAAGCAAGAAGCCAACTGCCCATTGCCGGAAGCGAAAGAAAATTATGATAAACATTGTTCTGTTTGGTCCTCCGGGAAGCGGAAAAGGTACACAAGCTCAAAACCTGATTGAGAAATTTAATCTGAAGCAGATTTCAACAGGCGATCTTTTCAGATTCAATATGAAAAATGATACTGAACTTGGAAAACTGGCAAAATCTTATATCGACAAAGGAGAATTGGTTCCGGATCAGGTAACTACAGATATGCTGATTGACGAGATCAGAAAACCTACTGATGCAGCCGGATTTATTTTTGATGGTTATCCGAGAACGGCAGTTCAGACAGAAGCTTTAGAAAAAATTGTAAAAGAAGAACTGAATGATGAGATTGATGTTTGTCTTTCTTTAGTTGTTGAAGATTCAATTTTAGTTGAAAGACTTCTGAAAAGAGGAGAAATCAGCGGAAGATCAGACGACAGCAACGTAGAGATCATCCAAAACAGAATAAAAGAATATTATACAAAAACAGCAGAAGTTGCCGAGTTGTATAAGCAGCAAGGAAAATATGTAGAGATCAACGGTGTCGGAAACATCAATGAAATTTCCGAAAAAATTTTTGCTGAAGTTCAAAAATTTTCATAATTTTTGATTCAATATTCAAATTCAAAAATTAAAATTTTTTGATTCAAGGTTCAAAGTACAAATTCAAGGTTAAAACTTTGAACCTTCAACATTAAACCTTGAATTAAAATTATGTCAAATTTTGTAGATTACGTAAAGATTCATTGTAAAAGCGGTCATGGAGGTGCAGGTTCTGCCCATCTTCGCCGTGAAAAATATATTCCCAAAGGTGGTCCTGATGGCGGAGACGGCGGTAGAGGCGGCCATGTAATCATGAAGGGAAATGCTAATGAATGGACTTTACTTCCTTTACGCTATACCCGTCACGTAAAAGCCGAACGTGGTGAAAACGGAGGAAAAAACCAGTTAACAGGAGCTTACGGAGCCGATGTTTATATTGAGGTTCCGATTGGCACGATCGCTAAAAACGAAGACGGCGAAATCATCGGTGAAATTATGGAAGACGGTCAGGAAATCATTCTGATGGAAGGTGGAATGGGCGGAAAAGGAAATGAACACTTCAAATCCTCTACCAACCAGACTCCCCGATTTGCACAGCCGGGAATGGAAGGCCAGGAAGGCTATGTAGTTTTCGAGCTTAAAATTCTGGCAGATGTAGGATTGGTTGGTTTCCCAAATGCAGGAAAATCTACCCTTTTATCGTCTGTGTCTGCTGCAAAACCTAAAATTGCCAATTATGCATTCACCACTTTAACACCCAATCTGGGTATTGTAGATTACAGAAATTACAAATCTTTTGTAATGGCAGATATTCCGGGAATTATTGAAGGAGCAGCTGAAGGGAAAGGTTTGGGACATCGTTTTTTAAGACATATTGAAAGAAATTCAATCTTATTGTTTCTGATTCCGGCAGATTCTGAAGATCATTTTCAGGAGTTTAAAATTCTGGAAAATGAGCTGAAAGAATACAATCCTGAACTTTTGGATAAAGATTTCATTATTTCAGTTTCCAAATCTGATCTTCTGGACGATGAACTAAAAAAAGAAATATCTGCAGAATTTCCTGAAAACCGAAAACCGCTGTTTTTCTCAGGAGTCACCGGAGAAGGATTGATGGAGCTGAAAGACGCGATCTGGAAAAGACTTCACGGATAAAAATAAATGAGTGATTTCATTTTAAAATTAAATAAAAGTAAAAGGAGAAATATGACATTTCTCCTTTATTTTTTACAGACTATCACAATTTCATTGTTCGCAAACCCTTGATAACTATCCTCTTCCAAAACTTTTACCTCGGTTTTAAATCCTGCATTTTGCAGCCGTTCTTTCAATTCTGAAACCGAATAAATTCTCACGTGATCTTCCTGCCCGAAATGTTTCAGACGATCTTCCGGAGTAACCATACTGTAATCTTCATAGATTTCACCATCCTTAAAAGGTGTCTGAATTAAAGCTGTACCCCCTTTTTTCAGGACACGGTACAATTCGCTCATTGCTTTTTTATCATCAATAATGTGTTCCAGAATATGATAACATACAATGAGATCAAATTTTTCGCTTTCAGAGCTTATGTTCGTTATATCAAACTGATAATCAGAAAGAAATTCATTTTCAAAATCGGTAGGATAATAGAAAATATCATTTCTTTTTTTCCACTTTTTATACAGCATTCTGGAAGGTGAGAAATCCAGAAAAGTCATCCCGGGTTTTAAAAACTCCTGATCTAAAAGCTGATTGAGTCTTCTTGTTCTGGGTAAACTTCCACAAACAGGACAGATAAGCTGACCGTTTTCCAGCACTGCAAATTTTTTAAGACGTGCAGAGCAGATGGTACATTCATGATTTTTCCCCTGATAAAAAGGCTTGAGAAGCTTTCTGAACCTGTCCTCATTCTTGATGAGAATTTCTTGTGGAATGATATTTTTTACAACCGCTTTTACGAAATTATACATGAAATACTTTTTCTGACTTCAAAATAACAAAAATTTATACAAATTCACCCATTTAGAAGGAATCTGCAGACAAAATAATGATCTGGGCAACAACATCTGTTTTTTGGAATAACTATTGGAAGACATTAGAAAAATTTTACAATGAAATATTTATTTGCTATCTGTGCACTTCTTTTTTTGTGTTCTTGCAATTCTCAAAAAATATCAGCAAAATATTCGGAAATTGAATATGAAGCCGGAGCCTGTTTCGGATCTTGTCCGATTTATAAAATGACCATTCAGGGTGATCGAACTGCTGTTCTGGAAGCTGAACATTTTAACTTTTCAAAAGATTTTTCTAAAGGTGAGTTTGATAAACCAAGAGAAGGAACTTTTAAAACAACAATCAAAGAAGAAGATTATCTGAAGCTGGTGAGACTTATTGATGAACTGGAAATCAAAAATCTGCAAGACAAATACGGCACACGAAACGTAACTGATCTGCCAACATCTTATCTTCGAATAAAACCCAGTAATGGCACAGCAAAAACAATTGAAGATTATGGTAAAAGAGGAACCGAAGAACTGATTGTTGTTTATCAGTTTTTTGAAGATTTAAAGCATAATCAGGAATGGCAAAAGATACAGTAACGGGCTTTAATTAATTTACATTATCTTTGCAAAATATTCGGCGGCATTCTCAGCCAGAAAGTAATTGATATTACTTAAAAATTCTGTTACGAAAATTAGCAGATCTGCTAAAAATGATGAAGTAAACTGCTTCGACCGCATTATTTAAATACACATTAAGAATTTGTTATTTACCGACTTAAAATTGATTAAGCCCATCCTGGATGCGCTTCAAAACGAGGGTTATGAAAAACCAACACCCATTCAGGAACAGGCAATACCTTCTATATTAGAACACAGAGATGTTTTGGGAACAGCCCAAACAGGAACAGGAAAAACGGCAGCTTTTGCCATTCCTATCCTTCAGAATCTTACCGAAAGAAAAGCTCCGAAAAACAATCACATAAAAGCATTAATCCTCACGCCTACAAGAGAGCTTGCTATACAGATTGAAGAAAGCTTTAATGCCTACGGAAGAAATCTTCCTCTCAGAAAGCTGGTGATTTTCGGCGGCGTAAAACAGGGCAATCAGGAAGCCGCTTTAAAAAAAGGTGTTGATATTCTGGTAGCAACACCGGGAAGATTACTGGATTTTATCGCACAGGGAATCATCAGCTTAAAAAATCTTGAAATTTTTGTATTGGATGAAGCCGACAGAATGCTGGATATGGGTTTTGTGCACGATGTAAAAAGAATTATCAAACTTTTACCTCAGAAAAGGCAGACTCTTTTTTTCTCTGCAACAATGCCCGGTGAAATTCAGAAACTTGCAGATTCTATACTCAATACGCCGATTAAAGTATCGGTAACACCGATTTCCTCTACTGCTGAAACCATTAAACAATCGGTCTATTTTGTAGAGAAGGAAAATAAGCTGGATTTGCTTACGCACATCTTACAAAATAATATTTCGGATTCTGTACTTGTCTTTTCCAGAACAAAACACGGTGCCGATAAAATTGCAAGAAAACTTCAGCAAAGCAAAATTACGGCAGAAGCCATTCATGGAAACAAATCCCAGAATGCAAGGCAAAATGCTTTGAACAATTTCAAATCCAGGAAAACCAGAATTTTGGTTGCTACCGACATTGCAGCCCGCGGAATTGATATTGATGAATTGAAATACGTCGTAAACTACGAATTGTCTGATGTCGCTGAAACGTATGTTCACAGAATCGGAAGAACCGGGAGAGCCGGAGCAAGAGGAAGCTCTATTTCTTTTGTAGACGGATTGGATCTTTTGAACCTAAAAGATACCGAAAAACTGATCGGGATGAAAATTCCTGTAATAAAAGATCATCCTTTTCATACAGATGATCTGGTAGTACAAAAAAGAGATTCTAACAACAAACCTTTTATACCAAAGCCAAAACCCGCAAATCCTGTTCAGCAAAGGAAAGAAGCCGGTTATAAAAAACCAAAAAACAAGAGTAACTTTTCCCGCAAAAAATAAAATACGAAGTGCCTTCCAAAAACGGAAGGCACTTCTCCTAGAATAGATAAGGTGATTGACTTTTATTCCCAATCGGGCATTTCTGCATTGGTAAAAAGTGTGGTCCTTAGATAGGTATTGTTGTTATAATTAATGGTAATTTTCAAAATATTTTTTGGCGAAATATTATCATTGGAAGTATTGACGAAGATTACTTCCGAATCATTAGGCGAAAATCTGGGATCCAGATCATTGGTTCCATTGGATTTCTGACTTAAATTTGATAAATCTATTTCGGTATTATTTTCAAGATTGTATATAAATATTCTGGAATCTAACTGTCGGTAAGCAACGTCTTCAAACCCTGAAACATCTCTGGTATACAAAAGTTTTTTTCCGTCAATTGAAAAATTGATTCCTCCTGCTCCGCCTGTTACAGAAGATAAAACTGTTTTGATGACATTTCCTGCCATATCTATGATGAAAATCTTAACGCCGTAACCATTCAATCCATTCGTTTTCAAAACTATTTTACTGCCGTCATAGCTCCAGTCACATTCCGAAATGAGGCTTCCGTCTGTCGTAGTATACAATAAGGTAAGACCGGTTCCATCGCTGTTAATTCGGTACAGCTTGTTAAAATTAGCATAGATAAACTGATTTCCGTTGGTATTCCAGGAAAAATCTATTTCCGCATTATTGAAACCTGTTACGGGAAGATTGGTAACTTGTGTAATATCTGAACCGTCCCTCTTTGCCGTAAAAATCTGAAAGTTTCCGCCTACATTTCTCAAAAATGCTATTTTATTGGCATCATTATTCAATCGTGGTCTGAAACTGTTTTGAGACTGTGAAGTAACCGAAAAGTTGTTTCCTGCCTCATCAGTAGATATCAGATAATAATTTCCGTTTGCTTTTTTTGCATAATGAAATCTGTTGTTGGGCGTACTGCTGGTTTTAAATTGCTTTATCTCGCTGTAAACTTTCGGATTGACACCATCAGAAACAACAACCTGCCAAAAATAGGTAACCCCAAACTGAAGATTATTTAATGTATAATTGGTTGCAGAAATATCATTGATGTTTAAAACACTGGTGTTGATGCTGTTTTTAATGATAAGATCATATTTTAAAACATCATCCTGATCCGGATCTGTACAGGTCCAGGTGAGGTTTACGGAAAGTGGCTGATTTTCAGAATTATCTGCCGGCGAAACCAAAACCGGGATTGTAGGAGGCGAGTTGAGGGAATTATCATCTGCCAGTTCAAAAATAATATTAACTGTCTGAGCTTCACTTTTCAGATTGATTCCCTGAAAAGATGCTACATATCCTGAAGCTTCTGCTTTCACAGAATAGTCGCCCAAAGCAACATCGGTAATTTCAAATGTTCCATCAGATTTTGTAAAAAGGCTGCTTGTAGAAGGACTTGTAGATATTTTAGCATTAGCAATTGGCGTATTGGTTCCTTTTGCTACCACAACTCCTTTTATAGTGCCTTTGAGTTCTTTTTCAACCAGATCTTCGCTACATCCAACGAAGAACAAGAATATAATTGATGATAAGAATAGATTAAAAGTTTTCATGATTTAGTTTTTTTTGAAAGGTCTGTTGTTGATGTACCAGTTCAATCCAAGACCAACTCTTATACTTTGGTCATTTCGTTTTCCGCCGACATATTCGTCCCATCCGTCGTTGAATCCGAAATCATACTGCGTTCCTATTCTCACCGCCAAGCTTTTAGAAAAAAGATATTCTATTCCACCACCAAGCTGCATCTTAAATTCATTTTTATTTTTAAAAAACAATGAGCCTAAACCTCCGTACAAATAAGGTGTAACTTTATATTTAGGAAATAAAAGATATTCAATATTAGCTTCTGTAGTAAAAACATTTGCCTGATAAATATTTTTGTTTTCAAAAGTAAGATAACCAACATTGGCTTCAGCATTCAGATGATCTGTAATAAAATATTTAAAGCCCGCTTTTCCACCAATATTCATTTTAGGATTGGCATAATCACCTTTGATCTGAGTGCCTTCTCCTATCACAAATAAAGAAGATTTTCCTCTTTGGCTCACAGGAAATCTATCACTAATCAGCCGGTCATTATTTTTATTCTGTTCAGCATTGTATTCTTCAATAATTCGTGTAAATTTATTGGGATCATGTACTCTTTTGCTCCAAACTCTGTCTCTCACACCCTCCACAATCAGAGAATGTACTGCTTTTTCAATAGCCTCGGTTACCGCAAGCTGCACCGGTTCGTTTTGTGTAAAACCTGCTTCAGCTTCAAAAAGCCTTTCGGTATCCACGTATCTGAAAAAACTTCCGTTGATACTGGTAGACAAAATTGTTTTTGAAGTATATACTGTTTTAAGAATTTCTCCGCTTTGAGTAGAAACCGCACGAAGATAAACAGTAATACGGTCCTGACGGTATTGCGTTGACGCTCCGATGCCGAAGTATCTTGCTCCCACTCCACCCGTCATAATGTTGGTATCATAAGAAATAACGCCGCCTTCAAGAATAATTCCTGCATATAAAAGCGGAGGAAGATTGCCAGATTCATTACTCTGGTTCGGCATATATTCTTTTCGTGTGGTACGGATGATTTGTCTTTCGTTGAGAAGATTTCCTATATTTTCTCTCTCAATGGGTGTAAACCATTTGCTGTCTTCAAGAGCTTTCAGAAGTATTGTGGTTGTTCCCTGAGGAATTGCGGTACTCCAGTTGGCTCCTGTTTCTGATGGCTTGTACTGACCAGTCTGGTCTCTGAATTTGTACACCCCTACAACTATTTTTTCGTTTGGTAATGGAAGATTTTTAATCTTGGATGTGTACTGAGTAACTTCTCCTAAAGTTGATCTTTCGCTGTCTGTTGGTAAATTAAATAATGTACTGCAACTGTTTAACACCAAAAAAATCAACAGTATCGTTACCCAAAATTTTGGATATTGAACTAGATTTTTCATGGTATAAATTATTTGTTAGCACCGGGAATTACAATTTCAGATTGTTCACCGGTACTGGTGTTTAGAATTTTGATCATCATTCCGCTGCTGGTTTGGATAACTTCAAGATACATAGAACCAAAAACGTACGTTCCCGGTTTAAGATCTCCGTCGCCAAACTGCTCACCGAATAATTTTGTGGAAAGCTGACTGAGAAGCTGTCTGTTTAAACTCTCAGTAAAACTGCTTAATGAACTTTGATTAGAAAAGAGATTCCCTTTATCGTTATCAAACTGATTTTGGGCAGTAGCCGAACTGAGCAGCCACTGATAATTGAATGTATTGCCTCCGAATGCCGGATTGACTGGTGTATAAACCAGTTGCTGGGAAAATATACTGCTTGTGGTAACAAGAAATAGTAATCCGCTAAAAAAGAGTTTCATGATTAAAGTTTTTAAGTTGAACTTTTTAACAATTCGTTTTTAGGTAATGTGATTCTTTTTAAAATTTCCAAAGTATTTCTGGCTTCGTTTTCTGTAGTCTCCTCATCCGGAGTTGTATTGAAATTGTAAATTTCCTGATCGTTATAAAAAACTGATATTCTTGTACTTCTTGCCAGTCCCGGAATTTCTACAATTTTTACGGTTCCCGGAAATTTTCTGTCGTTCTGAAGATAATACATAAAAAACTGATCGTAATAATGTTTCCCTATTTTGGTACGGGTTTCATCTATCGTAAGACCTACTAATTCTATATCATTTTCAGGAATATACTGAGGTTTTTTAGCTGCTAATTTTTCAGGATTAATTTCAATGCTGTCTTTAGAAATAACTTTGTCGTTTTCTTCATCTTTTATAAAAAGGTATACCTTCAATGCATCATTTTTATCAAGATTGGTTTTTATTTCAGAAAGCTTAAGGGTTTCGCCGGGCTTCACCACATATTTGCCTTCCTGTTTGTTAGTAGATGTATTTCCGGTACTGCTTTTTTTTAAAGCTAAAAGAATGTATTTGATTGGGTAATGGATTTCCGAATTGTTTTCGGCTGTTGCCGCAAAATTATACAGACCATCTGCGTTTTCAGAAATGATTCTCGCTTTCATTTTTCCGCTCAGATTCTCGTATTGTGCAGAAATGCTGCTCATACTAAGCAAAAACAAAACGAAAAAGTAAAAACGAATTTTCATGGCTAGTAATTTCTTACAAAAATGGTCATGTTACTGTTATTGATATTGATTTTCATCTTTTCGGAAATACTGTTGCTTCCCGTAATATCAATATAATTATTGTCTCCTCTTGTGCTTACAGATGCTTTTGTCGGATTATTTCCTGCATTGATGTAAAGTGTTGTATTATAATCTCCCTGCTGAACAATCGTAAGCTCTTTAGGATTTTTATCATAAACTTTCACATCATTGTAATTTCCGATCTGCACAACTGTATTAACGGAGTTATCAATTATCTTTCCTTCACTATATAAGTGAAGAATATTCTGGCTGTTGATTTTCTCGAAAGAAATATTCTGCTGTGCAAAAAACACCATCGGAAAACATAGCAATAATATGATGACAATTGATTTCATAGCCTTTTTTTGGTATAATGTATAGGAGATTGCTCTCCTATACATTTGAAAGAAACTCTAGTTTTGTGTTACTGTGATAGAATTTCCATTACCTGTTTGTGTGCCCATGTGATAATTTCCGTTACCTGTCTGGATAAGAGTAGACTGGTTAGAAAGTCCTGTCTGATAAGCCCAAGCGTCATTATTATTTCCTGTCTGTACAGAAGAAGACTGGTTGGAATCACCATCCTGAGAAACGTAAGCCATATTACCATTTCCGATCTGTGAAGATGATAATGAGTTTCCGTTTCCTAACTGATAGCCGGATGCGTTATTGTTATTTCCTGTCTGAATTTGCATTGCTGAATTTGAGTTTCCAACTTGGGAAGCATACGCTGCATTGCCATTTCCTGTTTGTGTAGAAGATAACATATTTGAATTACCTTGCTGTTCGCCGGTAGCATCATTATTATTCCCACTCTGAATTTGTGTGCCGGAATTCATATCTCCCACCTGAGAAAGATAAGCATCATTTCCGTTTCCTGTCTGAGTTTGTGTTGCCATGTTATTGTTACCATCCTGAAGAACTTCAGCATCATTATTATTTCCCGCCTGAGTCTGCATAGAAGAGTTCTCATCTCCTTCCTGCATTACATCAGCGTCATTCAAATTTCCGGTCTGAGATTGGTTGGCGATATTAAAATAACCAGTCTGGCTTGAGTTTGCAGAGTTAAAATTTCCATCCTGAATCTGATCCAGATCATTTTTCCATCCGGATTGTGTAGCAGATGCAGAATTGAAAAGACCATCCTGCCATTGATAAATATCATTAGCATCTGCACTTAAGCTTGCCGGGCTTGAATCTCCGACCTGCGAAGCAGTAGCCGAGTTGCCCATTCCGTTTTGAATTTGGTCAATATACATTCTAGAACCTTCGCTTTGTGAAGCTGTAGCTTCATTTAGCATTCCGTCTTGCTCCTGATTGATCTCATTCATGTAGGTTTTGTCCTGAGTAGCACTAGCATTATTCAAAATACCATCCTGATTTTGCGTTACATAGTTTTTGTTTGCCCAGGCAATTCCCTGTACAACAGTCGCGTTGTTTCCTAGTCCGTTTTGTACAGTCGCAGCTTCATTATACTGATGTTTTTGGGTTACATTTACAGAATTGAGAGTTCCGGTCTGTGTAGATTCGTTAATTTGTTCGAGACCTTTCTGCGAGACTGTAGCTGAATTATTGTTTCCGTCTTGGGAAACCGTGTTTGAACTATTAGTACTTTGTGCATAGATGAAGCTGGCTGATAATAAAGCGAAAGCTCCGGTAACTAATTTTTTCATGGTGAAATTTTTTGTTGGTTAGTGATACAAAGCTAGAACTATAAAACATGACAAAAATCATGTAAATCTTGTAAATTAACAAAATCACCAATTACCATGCTATTTGTAACCATTTACAGAAATCCTTTATACCATATTACAGTTACAAAATATACCGTGAAAACACTATGGCCGGTAGTTTCTAAAATTTTAAATTAGTCAGCCACAGTTTTTCCCTATTTATCAGGATATATTAGTAAATTTGAATATGGAAAGTTTTGGAAAAGATTTATTACAAAAAATAAAAAATGCTTCTCTTGAAGGTCAGAATGCACACGGAATTTTCTCTCCGCCTTACAGACCATTGTTCAGTCATGAGCAGATTTTAGAAAAAAATCCAAAATTTGCAGCAGTAAATATTGTTTTATACCTTAAAAATAATGAATGGCATTTTCCTCTAATTGTAAGATCTGTGAATCAGCATGACAGACACAGCGGACAAATTTCTCTTCCCGGAGGAAAACGAGAAGAAATGGATCAGGATTTTGCTGAAACTGCCATCAGAGAAACTTCCGAAGAAATCGGTATTGAAAAACCTTATGTGAAGATCATCCGCGATTTGTCACCTATCTATATTCCACCGAGTAATTTTTACGTTTATCCTTATATTTCTTACACCAAAAGAAATCCTGAATTTATTTTGCAGGAATCTGAAGCAGTTGAAGTTATTGAGTTTCCTATAACATCGTTTCTGAATCTTTCTGATACACCTCAAATAATGGCACTTCCGGGAGCAGGAGGACACGAGGTTCCGGTAATTAATTTCAACGGATACATCATTTGGGGAGCAACAGCAATGATTCTAAGTGAATTCAGCCAGTTGATTAAAAAAATGTAACTTTGCAAATATTATGTTTAATTGAAATATGGCGAAGAAAAACATTTTCACCGATTCATTCGGAACACCTTATTTTTTAAAAAGATTAATCATTTTTATTCTGGGAATTATTTCTTACAGAAGATTTAATGGTTTCAACAAACTTAAAATCACAGGTACAGAAAATTTGGTAGATCTTCCCGATTCCAATGTGCTTTTTGTTTCCAACCACCAGACTTACTTTGCAGATGTGGCGGCAATGTATCATGCATTTTGTGCCGTAAACAACGGATATCTCAATACGATTAAAAATCCTATTTATCTGCTGAATCCCAGAGTCGATTTTTATTACGTTGCAGCGGAAGAAACCATGAATAAGGGCATTCTTCCTAAAATTTTTAAAATTGCAGGCGCAGTAACGGTAAAAAGAACCTGGAGAGCAGAAGGCAAAAATGTCAACAGAATGGTTGACCTTAATGAAATTGACAATATCATGAAAGCTTTGGATAATGGCTGGGTTGCCACTTTTCCTCAGGGAACCACTGCTGCTTTTGCACAAGGCAGAAAGGGAACCGCAAAGCTAGTCAAAAACCAGAGACCGATCGTTATTCCGATTAAAATAAACGGATTCAGAAGAGCATTCGATAAAAAAGGACTCCGTGTAAAAGTAACCGGTGTAAAACCAACAATGGAATTTAAAAAACCATTAGACATTGATTATGACAACGAAAATGCACAGGAAATCCTTCACAAAATCATGACTGCTATTGAGCAGACGGAAGACTTCAATGTGCTTCACACTTATGATGAAGAGATTAAAGCTAAAAAATCTGAACAGAATAAATCTCAAAACTAAAGATCGATGAAAAAGATTTTAGGAATTATTTTAGTAATATTATTCGCAGTTTCCTGTAATAACCAGAAAATTTACTCGGATTACGACATCAGTTTCTCCCGTAGCGGCGGCTTTGCTCCTACCTACGAAAATCTTTTGATTAAAAACAACAAAGCTTTTTATTCTTTTGAAGGACAGGAAAAAAAGGTAAAGAAGACGTTTAAAGTTTCAGATTCAGAAATTAAAAATCTTAATGAAGTTTTGTCTAAAAATAATTTCAGACAGATTCAGGAAGATCATAAAAAAATGTATGATAATATCACCACGTCTATCAATATAAAGAAAGGAGCAAATGAAGGTAGCAAAAATGACGGAAGTGCAATAATGCCGAATTATGAAACTAACTGGAGAAATATTGTAACAGCTTTCCAGAAAATTATCAATAAAAAAATCAAAAATTAACACAAATTTGAGAACTCATTTCATCGCTATTGGCGGAAGCGCCATGCACAATCTTGCCATTGCTCTGAAAGACAAAGGATATCATGTAACAGGTTCAGACGATGCTATTTTTGAACCTTCAAAATCCAGACTGGATAAAAAGGGAATCTTACCCGAAGAATTGGGCTGGTTTCCAGAAAAAATCACTTCAGATATTAATGCTGTTATTTTGGGGATGCATGCTCATCAGGATAATCCCGAACTGGCAAGAGCAAAAGAATTAGGTCTGAAAATTTATTCATACCCTGAGTTTCTTTACGAACAGTCAAAAACCAAAACAAGAGTTGTAATTGCCGGATCACACGGTAAAACCACCATTACTTCTATGATTCTTCACGTTCTGAATTTTCATGAGAAAGAAGTCGACTTTATGGTAGGTGCACAGCTTGAAGGTTTTGACTGTATGGTAAAATTGACGGAGGATAATGATTTTATGGTTCTGGAAGGTGATGAATATCTGTCTTCTCCTATTGATCTGCGTTCCAAATTTCTATTATATCAGCCAAATATTGCTTTGCTGAGCGGGATTGCATGGGATCATATCAATGTTTTTAAAACTTTTGATGATTATGTGGAACAATTCAGAAAATTTGTTGCCAGTATTACGCCGGGTGGTGTTTTAGTCTATAACGAAGAAGATCCTGAGGTTGTGAAAGTAGTAGAAAATGCTGAAAATTATTTCAGAAAAATGCCCTACAAGACCCCGGAATATGAGATTGCCAACGGAAAAGTTTTACTGAAAACTGAAATGGGAGACATTCCGCTTTCTGTTTTCGGAGCCCATAATTTGCTGAATCTTGAGGGAGCGAGACATATTTGTCAGACTTTAGGGATTATGGACGAAGAATTTTATGAGGCAATTATGAGCTTTAAAGGAGCATCAAAACGTCTGGAAAAAGTAGAAAGAGACGATAAAGGCATTTTATATAAAGATTTTGCGCACGCTCCAAGTAAAGTAAAAGCTGCAGTGAAAGCTTTTTGTGAACAATTTAAAGATGAGCAAAAATATGGCTTCCTTGAACTTCACACCTATTCAAGCCTCAATCCTGTTTTTCTTGAGCAGTATGACCATGCTATGGACGGATTAGAACATGCTATCGTATTCTATTCTGAAGATGCGCTTAAAATTAAGCGAATGGAACCTATTTCTCCCGATTTGATCAAAGAGAAATTTAAAAATGAAAATCTCACCGTATTTACCAATGCGGAAGAATTACATCAGTACTGGAACACTTTAGACAAAACGCAGGGAGTTTATATGATGATGAGTTCCGGAAATTTCGGAGGACTTGATTTAACGAAATAAACTTTAATAAAATATAATGAAATCCGCTTCAAATTTATTGAAACGGATTTTTGTTTTGTAATAATCATACTAAAATTAAGCTTTAGATATGACAAACAATCATTAAAATAAAAAAAGGATTCCAAATTTGAAATCCTTTTTTTATTATATTGTTTTATTAATCTTACAATCCGATTACAGGCATTGAAAGCATTAAGATATTTTCGTTTTCTTCAAGCCCGTCAAGCGGCTCAATAATTCCAGGTCTGTTTGGTTGAGACATTTTCATCGTAATATCGTCTGCTCCTAAAATCCCCAACATTTCTGTCAGAAACTTAGAACTGAAACCAATATTGATATCTTCACCGTTATAATCGCAAGGAATCTGCATATCTGCTTTGTTTGCGTATTCCGTATCTTCTGCATGAAGGTGAAGAATATTTCCTGAAAGCTTAAATCTCACCTGATTGGTAGATTTATTAGACATGATAGAAGCCCTTCTGATCGCACTCAATAAAAGGTTTCTGTTAATTGTTAATACATTAGGATTTTCTTTCGGGATTACCGCAGTATAATTCGGGTATTTTCCATCAATAAGACGGCAAATCCAGATGTGCTGACCAAAAGTAAACTTAGCCATATTTTCGTTAAAATCTATCGTCACATCTTCGTTGGAAGAAGCCAATATATTTTTAAAAATATTCAATGGTTTTTTAGGCATGATAAATTCCATTGGTTCGGCATTCATCAGATCCGTTCTTTTATACACCACCAATCTGTGGGAATCTGTAGACACAAAATTGGTCTCATTTTCACCAAACTGAAACAAAACTCCAGTCATCACAGGACGAAGAGAATCGTTACTGGTTGCAAAAAGAGTATTGGTTAAAGCTTCAGACAAAATTCCTGCAGCCATCGTAACACTTTGTGAAGCGTCAAATTCAGGAATATCAGGATAATCATCTGCGTTATCCAGAGCAACAGCAAAGTTATCTTTTTCGTCTAAAATTTCAAGCTGGCTTCCAGTTCCTTCAGCGTTGTCTTTTACCGCCAAAGTAAGAGGCTGTTCGCCATAAGTTTTTATAAAATCCTGAAAAATTTTCGCAGGAACAGCAAATTTACCCGAATCATCAGACTTTACTTCTAAAGAAGTAATTAAGGTTGTTTCGCCATCAGATGCAGTAATGGTAAGGTTGTTTTCGTTAAGTTCAAAAAGGTAATTCTCTAAAATCGGTCTCGACTGAGAACTTGATATTACACCACTTACAGTTTGTAAAGCCTTCTGCAGTTCACCACTTGAAACAATAAATTTCATAGATTTAAAATAAGTTTTTACAAATATAACAAATAGAAAACAGATAAAGAAAAATAATATAACGAGTTATTAACAAACATCAAAATAAGTTTATCTTTGATGCAGAATATTGCAAGATAGAAGAATGATATCTAAAAACCCTTTAAAAAGACTTATTTTATAACAAAAATGCGCAAACCGCCTCTTCATAAAAGTTTTCTGAATGCTTTTCGTGGTCTTTTTTTAATGATCAGATCCGAGAGAAATTTTCAGCTTGAACTGTTGGCATTTGCTGCTAATATTTTTCTCATTATTTACCTTCAATTATCCAAAACTGATGCAATTTTCATTCTCATTGTTTCTTTTGCCGTTTTGGCGGCAGAAATATTCAATACAGCCATAGAAAAAATCTGCGATTTTATTCAGCCGGAATTTGATAAAAGAATTGGTTTTATCAAAGATATTTCAGCAGGAGCAGTTATTTTGACAGCAGTACTTTCTGTAGCTGTTGGAATGATAGTTTATTGGAAATATGTCTTTGCGAATCTGTTTTAAATCCTAACGGATTTTTGAACCCGTTAGGATAAAAACTATAATTTTAAGGCTAGTTCTTACTGAAAATACTCCACCCCATTTTTAAAGATATTGTGATAATTCACAGTTGGAATGTTTTTCATCAGTCCCTCTGCAAAACGTTCTGGATGACCCATTCTGCCAAATATCTTTCCGCAAGGAGATGTTATTCCTTCAATCCCGAATAAGGAATTATTTGGATTAAACGGCATTCCGTGAGCAATATTTCCTTCTAAATCCAAATATTGCGTGGCAATCTGTCCGTTCTCATACAACTTCTGAATTTCCGCTTCCGAAGCTATAAAACGCCCTTCACCGTGAGAAATAGGAATTGTATATACCTGATCTTTCATTCCTTTCAGCCAAGGCGATTCGTCATTCAATACTTTCACATTCACCATCTGAGAAATATGTCTTCTGATAGCATTGTGAGCTAAAGTCGGAGAATTTTCATCCAAATCCTTAATTCTTCCATAAGGCAGCAATCCTGATTTCACCAATGCCTGAAAACCGTTGCAGATTCCGACAATCATTCCGTCCCTGTCAAGCAATTCGTGAACGGCATTTCTCATCTTTTCATTCTTCAAAACATTCACGATAAACTTCGCAGAACCGTCCGGTTCGTCACCCGCAGAAAACCCTCCGGAGAATGCTAAGATTTGTGACTGTTTAATTTTTTTAATCCATGCATCAATACTTTCATCAAGCAGCTGATGATTGATATTTTTCAATGGTAAACTGTTGACAATTGCCCCTTCTTTTGCAAAGGCATTCAATGTATCATACTCACAGTTTGTTCCCGGAAACACAGGTGCGAAAACTCTCGGCTTCGCCAATCCGTGTTTCTTGATAATGATATTTCTTGGATTGATCGAGTTTAATTTCTCATCAATTTTAACCGTAATTTTTTCTTTTTCAACGGTTGGAAATAGGTTTTCAAAAGTAACTACATTTGCTTCAAGTAATTTTTCGATTTCAAAACTAAAATTACTGATTTTTAGGATATTTGAATTTTTAACTTCACCAATTAATTGAAGTTCAAAAGAACTTAATTCTTCAGTCGATTCTATAATTAAACTACCAATATTTTTAGCTAGTAAAATGTTTTCATCAGCAATATTTATGTCAGCTCCCAATCTGTTTCCAAAACTCATCTTTGCCAAAGCAACTGCAACTCCACCATCTTTTACAGTTTTCACAGAAACGATTTTTCCAGCTTTGATATTTTCGAAAATTAACTCGTAAACTGCTTTCAGTTTATTATAGTTTGGCAGTCCGTTTTCCTGCGGAATATGATTGAAGAAATACAGTTTATTACCTGCCTGTTTAAATTCCGGAGAGATGATATTTTTCTTTTCTCCATTGGCACAAGCAAATGAAATCAAGGTTGGCGGAACATTCAAATCCTGGTACGTTCCACTCATTGAATCTTTACCTCCAATTGCCGCTAAACCAAAATTAATCTGAGCATCATAAGCACCCAAAAGAGACGCTAAAGGTTTCCCCCACTTTTCAGGATTCTGACCTAACTTTTCAAAATATTCCTGAAAACTGAATCTTATATTTTTATAATCACCACCCATCGCAACGATTTTCGCCACACTTTCAACCACGGCATAAGAAGCTCCCAGTAAAGAATTCTGCTTAGAAATTTCGGCATCAAATCCCCAACTCGCTAAAGAAACGGTTTCGATGTCTTTTGCTCCGATAATCGGCAATGTCTGAACACTTCCTTCCATCAAAGTCTGCTGATATTTTCCACCTAAAGGCATCGCAACTGTAGTTGCACCGATTGATGAATCGAACATTTCCAGCAATCCTTTTTGAGAAGCAACATTTTTATCGCTTAATACTTTTAAAAAATTCTCTTCATTGAATGCAAGAGTTTCTTCTTTTACTTCATTCAAGTGAGTAATCTTAACTTCCTGACTTTTTGAACAACCGTTCGTATCTAAAAACGCTCTCGAAAGATCAACAATTTTATCACCTTTCCAGAACATCTGCATCCTTCCGGAATCTGTCACTTTTGCAACCTCAACAGCCACAATATTTTCAGCTTCACAGAACTTGATGAACTGTTCTTTATCTTTTGGTTCAACCACAACTGCCATTCTTTCCTGAGATTCAGAAATAGCAAGCTCGGTTCCGTTCAAACCTTCATATTTTAAAGGTAAAACATCCAAATTAACTTCCAAAGAATCAGCAATTTCACCGATAGCTACAGAAACACCTCCCGCTCCGAAGTCATTAGACTTTTTAATCAATCTCGTCACTTCAGGATTTCTGAATAATCTCTGGATTTTACGCTCTTCAACGGCATTTCCTTTCTGAACTTCAGAACTCATCGTGTGAATCGAAGTTTCGTCCTGTTCTTTCGAACTTCCGCTTGCTCCACCAACACCGTCACGACCAGTCGCTCCTCCTAAAATAATGATGGAATCACCATTTGCAGGTTTTTCACGTCTTACCCAGTCTACAGGAACGGCTCCGGCAACGAAACCAACTTCCATTCTTTTCGCTTTGTAGCCTTCATCATAAATTTCAGAAACCATTGTAGTCGCCAAACCGATTTGGTTACCGTAAGAAGAATAGCCATTTGCAGCCTGTTTTGTGATTGTTTTTTGAGGCAATTTACCCGGCAAAGTTTTGTCAACCGGTTCCAAGACATCTGCAGCACCGGTTAATCTCATCGCTTGGAAAACGAAAGAACGTCCGGACAAAGGATCTCTGATTGCACCCCCTAAGCAAGTTGAAGCACCCCCAAAAGGTTCAATTTCTGTCGGGTGATTGTGTGTTTCATTTTTGAATAATAAATACCAAGGTTCTTTTTTACCGTCGTATTCCGCTTCAATCTGGATTGTACAGGCGTTGATCTCGTCAGAAACCACCAAGTTCTCCAACTGACCTGTTTTATGGAAATATCTTCCGCAAACGGTCGCCAGATCCATTAAGGAAATAGGTTTCAATTCACGTCCTAAGAATTTTCTTTTCTCAATATAATCATTGAAAATGGTCTCTAATGTATGTTTAAACTGTCCCTCAAATTCAATATTTGACAACTCTGTTTCAAATGTTGTGTGACGACAATGGTCGCTCCAGTAGGTGTCTAAAACTTTAAGTTCAGTTTCTGTTGGATTTCTTTGTTCAGATTTAAAATATTCCTGAATGAATTTCAAATCGTCTAAACCTAATGCAAAACCGTGATTGTTAAAAAATTCCTCTAACTGAGCATCATCAAAACTGATAAAACCTTCGTGAACAATCACTTTTGACGGCGTTTCTTCCGCAGGAATATCTAAAATGGTTAAATCTTTTTCCTGAGATTCCACTTTATTGATTAAAAGGTCTTTGATTTTTGCTAAATCAGATTCGGAAACTCCTTCGAACTCGATCAGTTTTCCGCTTCTTACTTTAGATTTCTCATTTCCAGTCAATAAAGCGATGCACTGTTGCGCGGAATCTGCACGCTGATCGTACTGTCCCGGCAAAAATTCCAATGCGAAATAAATTCCCTGTGCAGGATTTTCTTCGATTAAAATATCAGTAACCGGATCTACGAAAGTGCTGTTGACTACCTTTTCGAATTCACCGTCATTTAATCCGAAAATATCGTACACGTTGTATACTTTTACTTTTTGGATGGACGGAATAACCGCTTTTACTTCATCAAAAATTTTTGGACTTTCTACATCGAAAATTCCTCTTTTTTCTACGAAAATTCTTTTGTTTTGAGACATTAGATGTCAGATATTTATTAGATTTATTTTAATTATTTTTTTGTCAAATTTAATTGACATTGATTTAAAATCATTAAACCATTGATTAAATAGCAGTCCTACGGACTGCAAATTCATTGATACTTATTGTTTGCTACACAGATAACAGTCCTACGGACTGCAAATCTGATCCTATTCATTTCTTGCTACACACATAACCTTCCTACGGAATGTTTCTTTTACTACGATTGCCGCAAGCTGATTCCGGTAGGAATCATATCTGTGTAGAAATCCCGTTTGTAAGGATGAGGCAGTCCGTAGGACTGCTATTTTTTTCTTTTCATCTTACAAATCATTCTCCAGCATCATAGAATTCAAACAAATATTCGTTCTTAAATTCAATTTCAAAAGCATTCAACATTTCAAGATATTCTTCTTTAAAACTCTTTTTTAAATGATGCTTTTCCTGATTCATAACATAATTGATAACTTTTTCCTTCTGACTCTTTGCATAAGAAAAAGCACCGTAACCTTCCTGCCAGGAAAATTTGCCTAAACAAAGTTTTTTCTCATTTATAAAATTTGTCGACTCAATCTTAACCGTTTTTATCAATTCAGGAATTGTAATCTGCAAATTTTTATAACTGAAAAAGATATGTAAATGATCAGGATTTGCATAAATTGCTAATACCTTTTGTTTCTTATTGTGAAATATTCCACAAATATATTTCTCAATTTCATCTCGTACCTCTGATTTAATTTTAATAACACGTCCTTTTGTAGCAAAAACAACCTGAATGTAAATTTGTGTATAGGTGTTGGGCATAAAATTTTATTTTCATCATCTTTACAAAGATAGCATTCCTACGGAATGCCGCCCTCACAGCAACTAACTTTCTACACAGATTTTATTCCTACGGAATAAATTAAATCGTAAGTCAAAAATTAAATAAAATATGCAGCCAAAAAGACTGCATATTAAATTATACTTTAAGATCAGCTTCCAATCCTATCAAATCTTTGTTGGCATCAATAATCGGCTGAACTTCATTGGCAATGAATTCTTCCGTCTGAATGGGTGCAAAACCGATGAAGTTTTTAGGATCAAGCACTTCTTTTAATTTTGATTTATCTAATTTTAAAGAATCATCATTTAAGATTCTTTCAATAAGGTCATTTTCTTTCCCTTCTTCTTTTACTTTTTTGGACGCTTCCATAGAATGAACCCTGATTACTTCATGGATTTCCTGACGGTCACCACCGGCTTTCACTTCTTCCATAATGATGTATTCTGTCGCCATAAACGGCAATTCTTCCATAATATGTTTGTTGATTCTGTTTGGATACACCACAATTCCGTTCATGACGTTGTTCCAGATTAATAGAATCGCATCAACCGCTAAAAATGCCTGAGGAATCGTCAATCTCTTATTTGCAGAATCATCTAAAGTTCTTTCGAACCACTGAGTTGAAGCGACCATTGCAGAACTTGTCGTTAAAGACATTACATATTTTGCCAATGCTCCGATTCTTTCGCTTCTCATCGGATTACGCTTGTAAGCCATTGCCGATGAACCGATCTGGTTTTTCTCGAAAGGTTCTTCAATTTCTTTCAGATTTTGAAGAAGACGTAAATCGTTGGTGAATTTATGAGCCGACTGAGCGATATTTCCCAATAAAGCCACAACTTTTGCATCAATTTTTCTGTCGTAAGTCTGTCCGGAAACTCCGAAAACTTTCTCGAAACCAAATCTTTTAGACAACTCTTTATCTAAATGTTTAACTTTAGAATAATCTCCGTTAAAAAGCTCCAAGAAGCTTGCTGCTGTTCCCGTTGTTCCCTTCACACCTCTGAAACGCAGAGTTTCTAAAAAGAAATCAAGTTCCTCTATATCAAGAACCAAACTCTGCAACCAAAGTGTTGCTCTTTTTCCGACAGTCGTTAACTGAGCCGGCTGAAAGTGTGTAAATCCTAAAGTTGGTAAATCTTTATATTGAATGGCAAAATCTGAAAGATTTTTCATTACGTTCACCAACTTTTTCTTTAAGATTAAAAGTCCGTCACGGATCTGAATTAAATCGGTATTATCTCCTACAAATGCGGAAGTTGCTCCCAAGTGAATAATTCCTTTTGCAGAAGGTGCTACGTCACCATAAGCGTGAACATGAGCCATTACATCATGACGGAATTTCTTCTCATATTCTGCCGCTTTTTCGTAATCGATATTTTCTGCATTGGCTTTCAATTCGGCGATTTGCTCATCTGTAATGTCAAGACCAAGGTCTTTTTCGATTTCAGCAAGAGCAATCCAAAGCTTTCTCCAATTTTGGAATTTGTTGTTATGTGAGAAGTTAAATAACATTTCTTCACTGGAGTAGCGTTCTTCCAATGGATTTTTGTAGGAATTCATTCTTTACTTTTACTTTTTTAGATATGCAAAAATAAAGAATTTCTGCGAGAGTTGAAAATTGAAAAAAACCGATTTCAACCTTATTAAAATCGGGCAAGGCTATTTATGATTATTATCATTAATTACAGATAAATTCCAAAAAACCAAGTCCACAAAATAAGGATAATCTGCATAGGGATGCGTTCTCTGTATAAATAATTCATACCAGGTCCTGAAAAATCTGCTTTGAAAATATTGATGTTTTTTTGAGAAGAATTAATATTTGCAACAAATACCAATATCAAAAAAATAATCAAAAATATTGCCGTCATCATTCTTAAAGAAGGGATCATTAATCCTATTCCCGCTGCTATTTCCAGAATTCCTGTAAAATAAACCCAAAACATCTTTGCCGAAATAAAATCAGGTATCATCATTGCCATTCCTTTTTGAAATTTAAAGTGAGATAATCCTGTGAAAATGATGAAAACTGCCATGCCCAGGTTTCCTGAAAAGAGAAAATCCCAGTTATCCTGAAAAATTTTGGTTCCTAAAAGTGCGGCAATAAAGGTGATGAAAAGAATGAGTAACAATTTCATGATTTTATAATTTTGATAATCATCATCTATACGACAATATTTTTTAAAGATAAATAAAAAAAGAGGCTTTTCGGGAAAACCTCTTTATATAAAATATTCAAGCCATATTAGTTTGACTCTGCAAGTCTTTTTACGACTTCTAAACCTTGTGTAAATCCCGAATTCATGTGATCTTCCCATTGTTTATGCGTCTGTACCTCGGCATGAAGTTTTGTTTTTCCTTCATAATCAATCAGGATATATTTTTCAAAACATCCGCTCCATTCCATAATTTCTTTGCTTTGAGTATCTTCATTTCCTTCTTTATCAACCATTCCCAAATGCTTAAAAATAATCTGATCAGGTTTTTCGAGACTATCAATGGTAGAAACCATTCCTTCACCTTCAGCATTCACAAAATAGGTCTTTCCTCCTACTTTCCAATCCGTTCTCATTTGGGAACCTGCGCCAAAAAACTGAGTCCATTCAGCATAGGTATTTCCGCTCCAAAGAACATCCCATACTTTCTCTTTAGAAGCGTTGATAATAATTTCGTACGATAGAGTTTCCATAATTATTTGTTTTAGATATTGTAAATTAAAGCTGGTTTTCTGCAAGGTTTTTCACATTTTGCAATGCTCTTGGAAACGCTTCCTCAAAAAAACTCTCAAATTCTTCGGAAGAATTTACTTCAACCTTCAAAACTGTTTCGTTCTCAGTTTCTTCCAGAATATAAGATTCCGTAGCGTTTTCCCAATCCTGAGGAATTTCAATCCCATCATGAATTTCACCCTGATGAAGAAAAACCATTTCCTGATTGGGAATATTTTTTATCACTCTGCTAAACATTCCATTATTTTCAGGGTCAAAAAACTTTACGGTTGACCCTTCATCCAAAGTTCCCTGATAAAATGATCCTTTACAAAAAGCAGAACTCCATTGCCTGTAATGCATATCTTCCCAAAGTGTAGTCCACACTTTTTCCGGTTCGGCATTTATTTTTATTTCGTAATGTAATTTTTTCATTTAATAATATTTGGTTACTACAAACTAATTTATCCTCCTACGAAATCTCCTCCATTGATATGAATAATTTCTCCTGTAATAAAACTTGAATCTTCCGAAGCGAGAAAAACATAAGCCGGAGCAACTTCAGAAGGCTGTCCTGCTCTTTTTAACGGATTGTCTTTTCCAAAAGTTGACAAATCATCAAAAGTTTCTTTCACAAGGGGTGTCCAGATTGGTCCGGGAGCAATTCCATTCACCAGAATTCCTTTTTCTGCAATGCTTGTTGCTAAAGAACGTACGAAAGTTGCAATTGCACCTTTGGTAGAAGAATAATCAATTAAATGATCGCTTCCCCTATACGCTGTAACAGAAGTTGTACAGATAATTCTTCCGCCTTTTTTCATCAATGCTAAAGAATCGCGGGTAAAAGAAATCATTGAAAGTATATTGACATCAAAAGTTTCTTTAATCTGCTCATCAGTAATTTGATCAACATCACTTTTCGGAAACTGAATTGCAGCATTATTGACGAGAATATCCAATGTTTCCCATTCATTTTTAATTTTATCCAGACACTTATTCCTAAAAGCTTTTTTGGAAATATCTCCTTTAAGCAAGAGACATTTTTTACCTTCTTTTTCTACCAGTTTCTGGGTTTCTTTAGCATCGTCATCGCTTTCTTTATAGATAATGGCAACATCAGCTCCTTCTCTTGCAAAATGTACTGCAACCGCCTGTCCGATTCCGCTGTCTCCACCGGAAATCAGGGCTTTTTTGTTGAGTAATTTATCGCTTCCTCTGTAATTTTCTCGAATAATTTCAGGAAACAGACCTTCCTGCGGAACTTCTGACTTAGCGTCTGACTTGTTCTGTGTTTTCATAAGCAAATCTTTTCATGAATGCTATCAAACAGCAAGCCGAAGAGAAAAAAGTCGGATGATTGAAGCTGGATGTTGGAAGTTATTTTCAGACTTAATGTTAATTCCGACCTCCAAAATCAAGCTTTCAGCCAAATATTTAAGAATTGTAAGCGTTTTCCAAATCCTGAACGATAATTTTCTGCATTTTCATCATTGACATTACTACTTTGTGTGCTTTTTCCTGATCTGAAGCGTTCATTAACTCTATCAATATTTTAGGAACAATCTGCCAGCTGAATCCGAACTGATCTTTCAGCCATCCGCACATACTTTCTCTCCCACCGCCGCTTATTAAATTGTTCCAGTAATGATTTGTCTGCTCCTGATTATCTGTCATCACAACCATAGAAATTCCCTCATTAAAATCAAACTGATGATCGTAAGAATTATCCATACAAAAGAATGAATATCCATTGATCTCAAAATGGGCATGCTGTATATTTTCAGGAATTTCATGAGTTTCGTTTCCTACTCCGTCTCCGTATCTCAGAATATTTCCAATTTTGGAATCAGGAAAAATATTCGTGTAAAACGCCATCGCTTTCATCGCTTTACCGTTGTTCTGATGAATAAACATCAAGGTTGGGATTATTTTCTGTTCCACATCATTGTTTCCGGTGAGATAAACCTGCCAAGTAACACCGAATTTATCGCGAACCCAACCATACTTTTTACTCCAGGGGTATTCACCAAGCTCCATCAAAGTTATTCCCCCATCTGTCAGCTGATCCCAGTATTTCTGTACCTCATCTTCCGTTTCGCAAATAACCATGAACGAAACTGACGCATTTTTTGTAAAATGCGGTCCTCCATTCAACAACATTAACTTTTGACCGAAGATTTCTATATTGACTACCATAGGTGTATCTGCAGTAATTTTCCCGTTAAATACTTTACAGTAAAAGTCTGCTGACTCTTTTGCATCCCCATCATACCACAGACAAGGGAAAATATTGTTGTTCATATTGCTTAGTTTGAATTTAGTATCGTTTATTTAAATAGTATTTCGACATTAACTAACAGTATTAGTTATTAAAGGAAATTTGATTCTCCTGCATATAAATCTTGAGTTTTTTCATCGTATTCTTCCCAAATCCATGAAGCTGCATAATTTCTTTTTCTGAATATTTTGCAAGTTTCTCCCATGAATCTATTTTCTCATTTGCCAATGCACGCCTTGCCGGCGCCGCAATAAGTCCTTCTAAAAACAAACCATATTGCTCTTGCTCCGCCTGTGAAAACAAACGTAAACTTTTTGCCATGATTACTAAATTGATCATGTGGTAAGAAATGCTAATTGTTTTCTACATGCTTGTGAAAATTATCCAATATGGCATACCAGCCTTCACGCTGCATTTCCGGAGAATTTTGATTTTCGGGATCAAAAGTTATTTCAATATTTGTTGTATTGGCATCAAGCTCATCAAAAACAATATCAACCTTTCTTCCATCGTCCAGATGATATTTAATTCTCTGATAAGGACTTACTTCGTCATAAGTTCCTTCAAAATCAAATCCGAAACTTTTATCTTTTGCTTCCATTCTGTTTTTAAACTTTCCACCTACCCGAAGATCGTTTTCCGAGTGTGGACATTCCCATGATTCATGAGCAAAATTCCATTGGGTGATATGCTGCGGATCATTATAATAATTCCATACTTTTTCCACGGGAGCCAAAATGGTAATATCTATTTTTATAGGTTCCATAATATTATTTTAAATTGATTTTTATTTCTGTACAATTCTTATCATTTAGTTTTAAATATAGGGTTATTTTGTGTATTCTTCGTTATAATTAATCATCCAATAAATTCCGTATTTATCCTGAAAACTTCCAAAATAATCTCCCCAAAACTGATCTTCTAAAGGCATTTCTATATTTCCTCCTTCAGAAAGTCCTTTAAAAAGCAACTCTGCTTCTTCTCTGGATTCCGGGAAAACCGAAACATAATTATTGTTTCCAATATTCAGTGTTTGTCCGAAACCCGGAATAATATCCGATCCCATCAACAGATCATTCCCGATTGGAAGGGCAATGTGCATTACTCTGTTTTTCTCTTCATCTGATAGATTTTCAGTTCCCGGAGCATTTCCCATCTTATGAATTTCTCCCACAAACTCGCCTCCAAAAACAGATTTGTAAAAACGGAAGGCTTCTTCTGCTTTTCCATCAAAATTTAAATAAGGGTTTAATTTAGCCATGATATTATTTTAAATGTTAATATTTCATATTTTCGTCAAAATCATATTTCATGCCTTCATATCCTAAGATTTTGCGCATCAATCCTATTTGTCCGCACAAATAATCTTCTCTTCCAATGCACATTCCAACGAAATTCAGCACAGTTTCCGGAAAAAAATCAATATTCATTCCCATCGGAAAAGCTTTATCTAAATATTCATCCGAAACTTCCAATAATTTCCTGTATACCAAAGGAGAAATCTTATGAAAACTTTCCTTAAGCTGTTTCAAGGTTGGGTAATCTAAATTTTCATCCAGAGTTTTTCCCTGAAAGAAATAATCTTTAAATTCAAACTCCTCATTAAGCCCTAAAACATTTCCCATGGCATAGCGCATGTCAAGAAAATTCCCAGCCATCCAAATGATGTGATTGGTTTTTCCTTCTATTCTTTTTAAAGCGTCTCCCTCAGAAATTTGATCCAGAGCCATCAGAAAATTTTGGCTGTGACCACGAAATGCAGGAATGATAATGTCTAATTTTGTTGATTGTGGTGTATCCATAGAATTAACAGTTAATTGATCAGCATTTTAATTTTTTCTTTATTATCAAAAAGAATCCATAGATTAATGATAAAGAAAATTCCTGAAATCATCAATCCTTCAGGCATAAAAGTCGCATTGTGGCAAATAATCCCTACCATTACCGGAAAAACCATAACAGCACCCAATGCTCTTGTTTTAGGAATCAGAATCAGAATTCCGCTGAGCAGTTCTATAAAACCGACTAACGGAATAAGCCAATGGAGAGACATTATTGCTTCATTCACTTTCTGAAGCGCTTCCGGCATTGGCGGAACAGGCATATAATGTAAAAATTTATCTAAGCCAGCATTGATAAACATCAAAGCGAAAATGGCGAATACTATTGTTTTAATTATTTTCATGGTTATATAAATTTTAATTGATAAAAATTATATGATATACTGTATTTTATTAATTCAAATTTAGAGTTTAATCCAAAAAAATAACTTGCCATAAGACAAGTTTTAATTTTTTGTGGGATGAGAAACCAATTCTTTTCGGATCCTGCTTAATGAGGTATCTGTAATGCCAAGATAAGAGGCGATCTGCTTAAGAGGTGCAAACTGGATGACATGAGGTTTTTGCTCTAAAAGATTAAGATAACGTTGGGTAGCTGAACGCGTAAATATTTCAACGGAACGCTGTTTTCCGATGAAAAGCTGCTGCGACATCCATGCTCTTCCCCATTCTCTGAGATTAGGAATTTTATGAAAAAGCTCCTGAAAACTGTCAAAACTAAATTTCCAACATTCACAGTCTGTAATGCAGACAATATTTTCCTGAGTCGGAATCCTCTGAAAAAGTGATGAGACCTCAATAATAATTTCATTTTCTGTAAAAAAGCTGATTGTTACATCATTTCCGTTGAAATCATTTACAAAAGAACGAGCTAAACCTTTCTCCAAAATATAATACTCGTTGGCTGTTTTTCCTTCCTGTAAAATAAAGTCTCCTTTCTGAAAGCATACTCTTTGATGTGCCTGAAAAATCTCTTCAAGCTCTTCTTCTAAGAAAAACGGGAAATCATAACATATTTCTAAAGCTTTATTACTCACAATTAGTTTTTTGAGTCTTAAAATTAAAATTTTTATTGGAATAGAGCGTGAAATATTTTACCGTCGGATTTAATTTTATCGAAAAACTATAAATTCTCCAAAAACATAGATGTTTTTCAATTTAAAATAGACATAAATTCAGCAAAGGCGTAACTAAAACAGAGAAAGCTGAATAGATTTTGTGTCGGCAGGTTTTTTAGCATCACCAAAAACGGTTTTCCCTCCGAAACGCCATGAGTTTTGCCTTTCTTCTTCAATTACATCATTAATATCAAAATCCGGAGTGAAATTTTTCTCAGCATCAGAAATTATCTTATGTAAATGATTGACAGACTTTAATTTATCTGAATTTCCCAACTTTGATTTTTCAATTCCCTTTTGTAAAATTGAAATTGTTTCGTCATACACATTAATAGGAACCGGGAACGGATGACCATCCTTTCCGCCATGTGCAAAAGAAAATCTCGCCGGATCTCTGAACCTTGAAGGAGCACCATGAATAACTTCACTTACCAAAGCAAGACTTTGTAAAGTTCTGGGACCAACGCCTTTCAACAGCAGCAATTCTTCGAAATTTTCGGGCTGATTTTCTCTGGTCATATAAAGAAGTGTTCCCAGTTTTTTCAGATCTACATCCGAAGCACGTACATCGTGATGAGCAGGCAGAATCAGATTTGCAAAATCCTGCATGATTTTCTCTGAGTTGGTGTGCGAAATCTCCAGAATACCTTTGCGGTTTTCTTGAGCTTTACTGGCTGTGAGATTCAGAATATTTCCACGATTGATTCCCTGAATTCCTTTATGAGGCTCTTCAACAAAAGATTCCATATTTTCTGAATGCCAATGATAACGTCTTGCTGTTCCGTCGGAGTCATTCATTCCCTGCTGAACAACCGACCAGCTCCCTTCATCCGACAAAATGAAATTATGAAGATACAGCTGATAACCATCTTGAATTGCTGTGTTATCAACTTTTGCAGAAAGCTTACTTGCTCTAATCAACTCATTTCCATTGAGTCCGGTTTTGTCTGCAATCACCAACAATTCGTTGGGTGTTTCTTTTGAAAACCTTCCTTTACCACCACATATATAAATGCCAAGCTGTTTAGAATGAGGATTGATGCTTCGTTTCAAAGCGCCCATCACAGACGTTGTAATTCCTGAGGAATGCCAATCCATGCCCATCACCGCACCAAAACTCTGAAACCAAAACGGATCTGCGAGCCTTTTGAGAACTTCGTTTTTTCCGTAATCTGCAAGAATGACTTCTACAATTGAAAGCCCGAGAATCGACATACGCTCATACAGCCAAGGTGGTACTTTGCCGTAGTGAAGAGGTAATGTAGCGGTTCCGGAGCGTTTCACTGTCTAGATTTTTGATTATGGAAATTAAAGCCTTACGAATCTATTCATAAGGCTTTCTATTTTAAGTTTTTATTTTAATGATGCTAAAGCTGCATCATAATTTGGTTCGTCAGCAATTTCCGAAACCTGCTCAGTATAGACTACTTTATTATTTTCATCCGTCACGATCACGGCACGGCTTAGAAGTCCTTTCATTGGAGAATCGGTGATTGTTACTTCATAATCATCTCCGAAACTGCTTCTGAAATCTGACAAAGTTTCTACATTATTCAAACCTTCGGCAGCACAAAATCTTCCTAATGCAAAAGGCAAATCTCTAGAAACATTAATAACTACCGTATTGTCTAATGCAGAAGCCTGCTCATTGAACTTTCTTGCAGAAGATGCGCAAGTAGGCGTATCAATACTTGGGAAAATATTGAATACTTTTTTCTTTCCTTCAAAATTTTCAAGAGTTTTTACATTCAGACCTGCATCTACTAAAGCAAAATCTCTGATTGTAAAACCAACTTCAGGAAGATTTCCTATAGTATTTACTTCGTTTCCTTTCAGGGTAATTTTTGACATAATTTATTTTTTAAAGTTTTTCAAATTTAGTCATAAAAGAAAATTTTTCCTATGGTATAAAGGTTAAATTAATCTTAAATTGGAAAATCTCCTTGATAATTAAATTAAAGAATTTAAAATTTAACTAAATTTGTGAATCTTAAATTTCAAACAATAAACGAACAGTATAATGTCAGAAAAATCAAAAATCTATTACACACTTACGGATGAGGCTCCTATGTTGGCAACACACTCGTTTTTACCGATTGTAAAAGCGTTTACAAAATCTGCAAATATTGAGATTGCCGTTCCTGATATTTCTTTGTCTGGAAGAATCCTTGCCAACTTCCCGGAGTTTTTGAAAGAAGATCAAAAGATTGGTGATGCTTTGGCTGAACTGGGGCAATTGGCTACTCAACCTGATGCAAATATTATCAAGCTACCCAATATATCTGCATCTGCACCTCAGTTAGATGAAGCAATCGCAGAATTGCAGTCCAAAGGTTTTGCGGTTCCCAATTATCCGGCAGAGCCTAAAAGTGATGAGGAAAAAGCGATCAAAGCGAAGTACGCTAAAGTTTTAGGAAGTGCTGTAAACCCTGTGTTAAGAGAAGGAAATTCTGACAGACGTGCTCCAAAAGCCGTTAAAAACTATGCAAAAGCAAATCCTCACAGAATGGGCAACTGGGCTTCAGACAGCCAAACAGATGTTGCTCACATGGAAAGCGGAGATTTCTACGGAACAGAAACTTCAACAACAGTAGAAAACGCAACAAAATTTAAAATTGTATTTAAAGGAAATGATGGTTCTGAAACTCAATTAAAAGATTTCGCTGCTCTTCAGGCTGGAGAAGTTATTGATTCTTCAGTAATGAATTTGAATGCTCTGAAAACTTTCGTTGAAAAAGCAATTCAGGAAGCTAAAGACAGAAACGTCTTGTTATCTGCTCATTTGAAAGCAACGATGATGAAAATTTCTGACCCTATTATTTTCGGAGCTATTGTTGAAACTTTCTTCAAAGATGTTTTTGCTAAATATGCGGATACTTTTAAATCTTTAGACATCAATCCAAATAACGGTCTAGCTGACTTATTTGAAAAAATCAAAGGAAATGAGCAGGAAGCTAATATCAAAGGCGATATTGAAGCTGCATTAGCCAACGGTCCAAGAGTAGCGATGGTAAATTCAGACAAAGGAATTACCAACTTCCATGTTCCTTCTGATATTATTGTTGATGCGTCTATGGCTGCATTGGTAAGAGGCGGAGGAAAAATGTGGAATAAAGACGGAAACGAAGAAGATACGGTGTGCATTATTCCGGATCGTTCTTATGCAGGTTTTTATCAGGCTGTAATTGATGATATGAAAACTCACGGAAAATTGGATCCTACGACAATGGGTTCTGTTCCGAATGTTGGTTTGATGGCTCAGAAAGCTGAAGAATACGGTTCTCACGATAAAACATTTCAGGCATCCGCTGACGGAAGTATTGAGGTTCAGGACGAAAACGGAAATATCCTTCTTTCTCAGAAAGTAGAAAAAGGAGATATTTTCAGAATGTGTCAGACAAAAGACGCTCCAATCCAGGACTGGGTAAAATTAGCGGTTAACAGAGCAAGACTTTCTGATACTCCGGCAATTTTCTGGTTGGATAAAGGAAGAGCTCACGACAGAGAAATGATCAAAAAAGTTGAAAAATATTTAGCCGATCATGATACAAACGGACTTGATATCAAAATCCTTGATGTAAAAGATGCCATGACCGAAACTTTAAAAAGAGCAAGAGAAGGAAAAGATACGATCTCTGTATCAGGAAATGTTTTAAGAGATTACTTAACAGACCTTTTCCCAATCCTGGAGCTTGGAACTTCTGCAAAAATGCTTTCTATTGTTCCATTAATGAACGGTGGTGGGTTATTCGAAACAGGAGCGGGTGGTTCTGCCCCGAAACACGTTGAACAGTTCATCGAAGAAGGTTATCTGAGATGGGATTCTTTAGGTGAGTTTCTTGCTTTGCAGGCTTCTTTGGAACATTTGGCACAAACTCAGGGAAATACAAAATCTCAGGTTTTAGCTGATGCATTAGATGAAGCCAATGCTAAGTTTTTAGCTACAGACAAATCTCCGGCAAGAAAAGTAGGACAGATTGATAACAGAGGTTCTCACTTCTACTTGGCAATGTATTGGGCTGAATCATTAGCAAACCAGACTTCTGATGCTGAATTGGCTAAACAGTTTGCTCCGATTGCAGAGGCAATGAAGGAAAATGAGGACGTAATCAATGCTGAATTGATCGGTGCTCAAGGTAAACCGCAGGAAATTGACGGTTATTATAAGACAGATACATATAAAACTTATGCAGCCATGAGACCAAGTACTGTTCTGAATGAAATCATTGACGGAATTTAATTCCTGTTACATATAAAAAGAAAAGTTCGGCAAAATTGCCGAACTTTTTATTTTTAACTTTGAAGAAAATTACCATTAATCTTTTGAAAACATGGAATTTGCCAGAGAAGTAATAAATGACAAAACAATACTGAATATAAAAGCCCACCAGAATCCGTCAACATTCATGCTGTCTATAAAGTAATCTGCGATAAGAACAATAACGGCATTAATAACCAATGCAAAAAAACCTAATGTAATGATCGTAAGCGGAAGACTGAAAAGGCTCAGAACCGGTTTTACAATAAGATTTAAAATTCCCAGCACAATTGCAAAAATAACTGCCGCTGAAAAGCTCTGAAAGTGAACACCTGGCAAAAGTTTTGTGAGAAAAAATGCAACTATTGCAGTAATAAGCAAACGGATAATCAGATTCATATATTGAAATTTATTTATTAAAATTATAAAAAACTTTTTAATTACGGCGGTTATTTGATTTTCATCATCGTTACCAGAGAAGTAGCCACATGACTTTCATGGTCATTATTATCGTTGACGATATAAATTTCAGTTCTGATCACACTAATTTTAGAACCTCCTTTTACAACATAAGATTTTGAAACCAACGCATCACCAATCGCAGGACGCAGATAATTAACTTTAAGCTCAACCGTCACAACGTAGCAATCTTCTTCGTAATGACTTACTGCTGCATAACCGGAAGAAACATCAACTAAAGAAGCAATCATAGCTCCGTTAAACATTCCTGCCTTTCTGGTCATGAGTTCCATTTTCGGAATTTTAATGGAAATAAAATCGGTTTCAGCTTCCAGTAATTCTGCTTTGTAGAATTTTAAGGTTTCGGAACGGTTGAAACTGTCGGTAATGAGCTTTCTTTTTTCGGGAGACATTTTTAAGGTTTAAGGTTTAGCAAATTTCTTTAAATTTATTCAATTTACAGTAAAAATCTTTCGCTTACCTTTGCAGCATGGAATTACAGTCAATTTATCAGAGTCTTAAAATTCAGGAGATGAATCAGATGCAGAAATCTGCATTCAAAGCAACAGAAAACAATACGGACGTTATTTTATTGTCTCCGACAGGTTCGGGAAAAACACTGGCGTTTTTGTTTCCGGTTCTCAGAAATCTTAAAAAAAACATATCTGGAGTTCAGACTTTGATATTGGTTCCTGCAAGAGAACTCGCACTACAGATTGAACAGGTTTTTAAAGCAATGGGAACAGATTTCAAAGTTTCCGTCTGCTACGGAGGACACGATAAAAAAATTGAAATCAATAATCTGACTGAAGCTCCTGCTGTACTGATAGGAACGCCGGGAAGAATTAAATATCATCTTCAAAACAGAAACTTTGATGCTTCCACCATTAAATCTTTAGTTCTGGATGAATTTGACAAGGCTTTGGAATTGGGCTTTCAGGAAGATATGGAATATATTATCGGAAATTTAAAAGGTTTATCCCAAAGAATCCTGACTTCTGCCACAGCAATGAACGAAATCCCAAAATTTACAGGACTTCAGAATGAAAAAATAATTGATTTCCTGAAACTGGGAGAAAACAAACCTGATATTCAGCTGAGAAAAGTAATGACCATTTCAGAAGAGAAACTGGATACTTTATTTCACCTCATCTGCAAAATAGGAAACAAAAGAACGCTTATTTTCTGCAATCACAGAGAAGCTGTTGACCGTATTTCTGAGCTTTTAAAAGATAAAGGTATAGACCGTGAAACTTTTCATGGCGGAATGGAACAGGATGAAAGAGAGCGTGCTCTGCTGAAATTCAGGAACGATTCTGCGAGAGTTTTAATTACAACCGATCTTGCAGCAAGAGGACTGGATGTTCCTGAAGTGGAATCGATTGTTCATTATCAGCTTCCGCCCAAAGAAGATGCTTTTATTCACAGAAACGGAAGAACTGCAAGAATGAATGCCAAAGGTTTTGTATATCTCATTATGACGGAAGAGGAAAATTTTCCTTTCATCAAAAACGATGTTCCGGTTGAAGACGTAAAAGAATTCACCAAAGTTCCGGAAAAAACTTCGTTTCAGACGATATACATCAGCGCAGGAAAAAAAGATAAAGTTAACAAAGTAGATATTGTAGGATTTCTGATGAAAAAAGGTGAACTCCAAAAAGATGATGTAGGATTGATTGAAGTAAAAGACACGACTTCTTATGTTGCCGTTTCCAGAAGCAAAGTCAATGCACTACTCAAAAAACTAAGCTCTGAAAGACTGAAAAATAAAAAGGTAAAAATGGAGATCGCTTACTGATCTTCTTTAACTGATGTATCTATTTTTTTTGAAATGCAGGATTAGAAATAAATGCAGAATCATTCAAAGCTGCCAAAAATTGCAGAAGATCAGCCCTTTGCTTTGCACTAAAAATAATTGGCTTTTGAAGCTGGCTTGCTAAAGTGGAAGATTTTTCAATTCCTTTTTCGTAATGATCCAAAACTTCGTCCAAAGTTTGAAACCTTCCATCATGCATGTAAGGATAAGTAAATGCCAGATTTCTAAGGCTCGGAATTTTAAACATCTGTTTATATTTCGGTTCCATCGTTTTATTCCATCTTCCGTAATCATTAAGTGTGGGATCAATAGGAAGTCCATTATTGGCAAAATCATAGGTTGAGAAAAGCGGCTCTGCATGACATGAGCTGCAATTTGCTTTATAAAGCTCGTAACCAGCCTGCTCAGATTGGTTAAACTGGGCTTTTTTCTGCTTTATTTTATCATATTTTGAGCCAGCTGAAATAAACGTGAGCTGAAACTGCGAAAGTGCTTTCATGGCTCGTTCTGCCGTTGCAATGCTGTCACCGAAGCTTCTGTAAAAAAGCGTTTTATATTCTTTTGATTTATTCAGTCTTCTTACTACCGCATTAATGTCTTCTCCCATTTCTTTAGGATGATTGATCGGAGCTAAAGCCTGCACATCAATATTAGTCACCACTCCATCCCACATAAAAGTTTTTTGCCACGCCAGATTAAAGATCGCCGGTGAATTTCGTTCTCCGATTCCTTCTTCAATTCCTTTGCTTAAATGATTTCCTGCGTGGGAAAATGCCTGATTAGAATTGTGACAGGATGAACAGGAAATGGTATTATTCCGGGATAAAATCGGATCATAAAAAAGCTTTCTTCCCAGTTCTACCGTAGAACTCTTGAGCGGATTTTTCCTGAAATTATAAACAGGTTTGGGGAAATATGATGGATACATTAACTTCATATCCTGAATACCATAAAATCCCATCAGTACAAAAAGAAAAATAAAAATAATCGGTTTAAATTTTAAGTTCACGGTTAATAAAGTTTTTAATCTTTAATGGATTTATAGTTTTCTGATGGATTCTGATAATTTTGGAGAGTTTTGATTATTTTTAAAACATTGTCTTCAACAATATAGATCAAAGTATTATGTTTCGTAATTAAAATTTTATGGTCTTTAGTACTTTCGTAATTTTGGAAAACTACATTACCTTCAGTAATAATATCAATAACTTCATCTAATTTTATTAGAAAGTTTCAAAAACGCTGATATTCCATTTTTTGAGAAGGTATTCTTCAATATTTTTTAAATCAGAAAGTGATTCGTCAGAAAAATTAATTTCCATGTTTATAGTTTTCCAAACGTAATCTTGTCATTTTCATTACCTCTTTGTAATCATGAACTCTACCATTTCGAAAATCTTCTTCACTTTTTTTTAGTGATTCAAGAATCTCTTCTTTAGTTTCATTTTTCCAAATGGGCTCAATAGTTTTTGAAATTCTTAAAAGCTCTTCAGGAGTAAATCTTTTCTCTTTTAGCTTTTTAAAAAATGTTGGTTTTTTAATTCCTGATTTTTCAATGATATAAGACATTTTAAAAGGAGATTTTTTTAAAATCTCATCTATATTATTTTGTATTTCAATAAATTTTTCAATTTCAGCTATCATAATCTTATTTATTTTAATGTCTAATACTGATACAAATATAATCAATATTATATATCAATCATAAAAAAACCTGTTGTAAAACAGGTCAATATATTAAAACATTAATTGATTAATCCGTAGATTTAACCGCCCAAAGCAAAAGAAGTGGCTGCATAAAAAGTCTGGCTAATCTTTTGTTATCAGAATCAAGTCCGAAAGCATCTCTTCTTTCTTTGTATTGGGTATAGTTTCCCGGAAAAACAGCGGTGAATAATCCTGCGGCAAGTTTTCCTACAAAAGATTCATATTTTTTGGGTGCTGCAATAATGGCGGTTCCCATCGCAATTTCTACAATTCCCGAATAAACAACAGTATCATCTTTTTCGAGCGGAACCCATTCCGGAACTTGCGCCTGGAACTCTTTTCTTGCAAAGGTCAGATGTCCGATTCCTGCGGTAATCAACATTGCTCCTAATCCGTATTTCGCGATTGTTTTAATAGTGTCTGAATTCATAAAATAATTTTTTGATAAAAAGCCAATAATTATTCCAAAAAGAAAAACAAGTATAAATTCAATGTATTAACAACTAAATAAAATGGCTGATTACTCAAAAAAAATGGCTGCTTTATTTAGAATAAAACAGCCATTATATCTATCTATAATATCTTATTGCCCTAAAAGCTCTCTCATTTTTTCCTGCATCAATTCCTGATCAGAAATTGCTTCAAGACCAAACACCGCAATGAAAATGATATTAATTACTAAGTAAAGAGCACTTAATATCAAACCGATGATACATAAGATTCTACCCGTATTCAGATTGCTGTAATCAGAATAAAGAGACGGATTGGCATTGTAAAGTGCAATATCTTTCTTGTAAAGCACAAGTCCTACAATACCTGCAATAAGCCCTAAAACTCCGTAACAGCAGCACCCCACAATGGAAACAATTCCTAAAACAAGAACAGCTGTAGCATTGGGTAATTTTTGTTGATTCATAATATAATTTTTAATGTTTAGTTTAAAAAGCTGAAAAATGTTTATAAAAATAAGAAAAAACCATAATGACTGCATTAATTATGGCTAAAAATATCAATATCTGACCGTAATTTCTTTTCTTGTCTAAAAAATTGAGTATTACAAAGCCAAAAAACATCAGAAGAGTGTACACCGCAGGATACATCTGAAATGCTTCTGAGAACTTCCCCTGAAATACCAAAACAATTGCCCTCTGCGTTCCACAGCCAAAACATTCTATTCCCAAAAACTTTTTGCTGGGACACGGAAGCATAAAATCTTCTATGTGCATCGTCTGTTAATTATTATTTCACAAATCTAAGAAATTTTTGCTCTCAAATACTGATGAGGAAAAAAACAATCTTCTTTCATTTCAAATGAGCCTTGAACAGCAAGATAAGGATTTCTTAGGATCTCTCTTGCTACAAAAATAAGATCTGCCTCACCATTCTGAAGAATTTCTTCTGCCTGCTGACTTGTAGTGATCAATCCTACTGCTCCTGTCTGTACATTTGCCTGATTTTTTACTGCTGAAGAAAAAGGCACCTGATAACCGTCAAATACAGAGATTTTAGCTCCGTGGATATTTCCTCCGCTGGAAACATCTATCAAATCTACTCCATGATTCTTTAAAACCTGCGCAAGTTTCACGCTGTCATCAATACTCCAACCGTTTTCGGCATATTCTGTACCCGAAATTCTTACAAAAAGCGCAACATTTTCATTTAACTCTTCGTTCACGGCATCCACAATTTCAATCAGAAATCTGATTCTGTTTTCAAAACTCCCGCCATATTCATCATTTCTGATATTGGATAATGGTGATAAAAACTGATGTATAAGATAGCCGTGCGCACCATGAATTTCAATCACATCAAATCCTGCTTTTACAGATCTTCTTGCAGCTTCTTTAAAATTTTGAACTTGTTCTTTTATTTCTTCCAGAGTCAATACATGAGGTACTCTTTCTCCTTGCTGATAAGGAATTGCACTCGGAGCTAGAGTTTCCCAGCCATCTTCCAACGAAGTCTGAACATTGTTCCACGTTGAAGCCTTTCTTCCCGCATGAGCGAGTTGAATACCTATTTTACTCTCTGAATGCTGATGTACAAACTGTACAATTTTTTTTAATTCTTCAGCCTGTTCGTCATTCCAGATTCCCATGCAGTGGTTCGTAATCCTTCCTTTCGGTTCTACACCAGCTGCTTCAACGATCAAAAGTCCTGTTCCGCCTTGAGCCCTGCTGCCGTAGTGTACAAAATGAAAATCATTTGCAAGTCCGTTTTCACAAGAATACATACACATAGGCGACATTACCCATCGGTTTTTAAGTTCTACATTTCTGAATTTTATTGGAGAATATAACATTAAGCTTAATTTTTAATGCACTAAAAATACAAAAAATAGATTGAGAAAGGTTTATTGCCCAAGTCATTAAAATAGTTTACATTTACGCCCCCTTTTTAAATACATTATGGAAAAAAACATAGCAATAAAGTACAATCATTTTAAAAGCAAAACTGAACTGACAGAAATAGAACAAAAACTTTTCGAGCAGGCAAAAATCGCACGAAAAAATGCTTACGCTCCCTATTCTGAGTTTTTTGTCGGTTGTGCAGTTCTTTTGGAGAATGGTGAGATTTTTTCCGGCAACAATCAGGAAAATGCAGCTTTTCCTTCCGGGTTATGTGCAGAACGAACAGCACTTTTCTGGATTGGAGCTAATTATCCGGATCAAAAAATTAAGAAAATATTTATTGTGGGCGGACCGAAAGAATTTTCAGAAAAAAATCCACCGATTCCTCCCTGTGGTGCTTGCAGACAGAGCATTATGGAATATGAAACCAAACAGAATGAAAATATTGAACTGTATTTTGCGAATCTGAATGATGATATCATCAAAGTTTCATCTATAAAAGATTTGCTTCCGTTTTATTTTGATTCTACTTTTTTATAAACTGCAGCTTTGCAAAAGACATTACTTAGGATAGAAAATCCTTTTTAAAGTATTATTCATAAACAGCCTAAACCTGATAATTTAATTTTATTGATGATAAAGGCTGTTTATAAATTCCTTTTAGAAACTATGTAGTTGAGAAGATTGTTTAATATCCCAATAATTTTAAAACATCTTCCGGCTCCTGTTTTTCTCTGAAAATTTCATACTGAAACTCACCGTTTTCATCTTTCTGGATCAGAATATGTCTTGGCTGTGGCATCAGACAATGATGCACACCTCCATAACCTCCTATCGTTTCCTGATAAGCTCCGGTATGGAAAAAGCCAATATAAAGAGGTTTAGTATCGCTGAAAACAGGAAGGTAAATAGCATTGGTATGCTGCTCAGAATTATAATAATCGTCTGAATCACAAGTTAATCCACCGAGAAAAACCCTTTCATAAGAATCTTCCCAACGATTTAAAGGAAGCATGATAAAGTGTCTCGAAATTGCCCATGTATCGGGAAGTGTAGTCATGAAAGAAGAATCAATCATGTTCCATTTTTCTCTGTCATTCTGGCGTTTCTGAGAAATAATTTTGTATAAATTAGCACCACTCTCTCCTACCGTAAAACTTCCGAATTCTGTATAAATATTAGGTTCTTCCACTCCTTCCTCTTCGCAGAATTTTTTGATCTGGGAAGCAATTTCTTCCACCATATACTGGTAGTCATAATCAAAGTTGAGAGAAGTTTTGATTGGAAAACCACCTCCGATATTCAGAGAATTTACTTCCGGTGCAATTTTCTTCAGACGCGCATATACACGAAGACACTTATATAATTCGTTCCAGTAATAAGCTGTATCTTTTATCCCGGTATTGATGAAAAAGTGAAGCATTTTCAGTCTTGCATTAGGATGCTCCGCAATTTTCTGGCTATAGTATGGGATAATGTCTTTGTATCCGATTCCTAATCTGGAAGTATAAAATTCAAATTTCGGTTCTTCCTCAGAAGCTATTCTGATTCCGATATCAAAAGTAGTATCAATACTTTCCGTAAGTTTATCAAGCTCACGGTAATTGTCAAGAATCGGGGTAATATTTTCAAAACCGCTGTTGATCATGTCTGAAATTTTCGCCAGATAATCATCCGTTTTGAAACCATTGCAGATTACCTCAATATCCTTAGAAACCTTTCCTTCATTATAAAGCGACTTTACAATATCCATATCATAAGCCGATGAAGTTTCTATAGAAATATCATTTTTTAGCGCTTCTTCAATTACAAACTTGAAGTGGCTGGATTTGGTACAATAGCAGTATCTGTATTCTTTCTTATAATCAATTTTCTCGAAAGCTTCTTTAAACCAGCCTTTTGCTTTCTGGATATTCTGAGAAATTTTCGGGAGGTAACTTACCTTTAGAGGCGTTCCAAACTTTTCAACGACATCCATCAGCGGAATATCATGAAACAACAAATTGTTCTCAGAAACATTAAATTCTTCCGTTGGAAAATATAAGGTCTGATCAATAAGTTCCGAGTATTTTATCTTCATTTTTGAACGAGTAAATTAAGAATGCAAAATTGCTAAAAAAGTTTGGTTTTTGGGTTTTAAATTCTATTAAAATTTTCAAAAAATAAAATACTGTAATTGCAGCATCTACACATACTTTTTTCCTATAAAAACAAGCAGGTTTCCTTTTTCATAATTAATGCTCACCTCATTCTCTACCGCAAAATTACGGTTTCCGATTTTTGAGGTCATGCTCAGGTTTTCGTTATCTAAAACCCAGTTAAGTCCGGACGTAGAAATCTTTTCAACATAGGGAAAAGGGTAAAGAGATATCATTTTATCTTTTACATTTTCCAACACAAAATTATCGGGAATAAAAAAATATTCAGAAAACTCGTCGTAAAACTTTATGTTTAAATTTTCTTTAAAAGAAAAAGCAACTGTGAGATTTCCCAAAAAATGATCCTGCTCACCGCCGCTTCCGCCCAAAACATCAATATTTTTAAAGCCTTTTTCTGAAATAATTTCTAAAGCCTTCTGAAAATCTGTTTTGTTCTGATCGGGAGTATAAATAAATTTATCTTCATATACATTTTCGTCTGCTCCGGAATGCGAGTCAAAATCACCGGAGATAAAGTCTAGCTCGTCTAAAGGAAAACCTAATCGCTTCAAATAATGAAAAGCCCCGTCTGTACAGGCGATAAAAGAATAGTCCTCTAAATCCGGAAGAGATTTGGGAGCTTCTCCGTTAATGAAAAGTAATGCTTTATCTTTCATTCGGATTCCAGTATTCTTCCGGTTCGTTGTTTAATTTTGATATATATCTCGCCAAAACAAAAAGATAATCTGAAAGACGATTGAGATACTTAATCAATTCAGGACGTACTTCTTCAGACTCATTTAAGAAAACTAAAGACCGCTCCGCTCTTCTGCAAATCGTTCGTGCTGCATGCAAAAAAGTTGCAGATTTACCGCCTCCCGGAAGAATAAAATACTGTAGAGGTTCAAGCTTATCATCAAAAACATCCATCCAGTTTTCAAGTTCTTCTATTTCTTTATCCGAAATAACAAGTGTCAGCCTTGATTTTCCATTTGCCAAAAAAAGTTTATCAACGGGCGTTGCGGCTTCAGAGCCCACAGTAAATAGATCAAACTGAATTTTTTTAAGCTGCTTCAAAACCTCCTCATCGTCAATATGACTCTTGGCAATTCCTATAAAAGAATTGAGTTCATCAATAGTACCATAACTTTCCACTCTTGCACTGGCTTTGGAAACTCTTGTTCCTCCGTACAAAGCTGTTTCGCCTTTATCTCCTGTTTTAGTATAAATTTTCATTTTAAATTTGATTTATTTTTCTTAAAAAAATGTTTTGAAAAATTTTAGACTAAAATAGCCTTTTATGATATTGCAGGCAAATATTGTAGCTTTTAAATATTTTTAATGAATTATTAAGAGCATTCTTTTATCTATTTTTATAAATAATTAACTTTGATAAAAGAATATGTATAATAAATCTAATTCAACCACCAAAAATATATTTATAAATTTTAATTTTTGTTAATTATTATTAAAGATCTAATATTACATACTATCCATATGTCATTTTGCATAATATTTTTTTATCTTTGGTAATTATTATATTAATATGAATTTTGTGGAATGCCACGATGAACCCATACATACACCGGGTTACATCCAAAGTTTTGGTTATCTGATTGGCGTTGACACAGCTTATCATACCATTTCTTTTTTTAGCGAAAATATTAAAGATGTTTTCAAAATTGAAAACACATCTTCTCTCTTAGGTAAAAAAATTTCAGATTTCCCTGAAACTTTTCAGACAGTTTTGGCATCAGATATATTTGAAAATGCAGATTTTCTTTCAAGAAGAGAAAACGAAACTTATTTTGACAAAATTACCATTAATGAGAAAATTTATCATTTTTCTGTATTCAGATCCAATCAATATATATTTTTAGAGTTCGAAGCGGTTATTGAAAACAGAAATAAAAGAATTACCAGCAAATATGATAATTTTTATATAATTGACACTGAACAGGAAATCTGGGATCAGCTTCTTACAACCATCTCGAAGATCATAAATTATGACAGGATGATGGTTTATCAGTTTATGGAAGACGGTTCCGGAAGAGTTGTTGCTGAAAAAAACAACGGCAACCTCGAAAGTTATCTGGGGCTGAATTATCCCGAATATGACATCCCTAGACAAGCCAGAGAATTGTACAAAAAAAAGAGAAAAAGAATTTTTTCTAATGTCTATTCCGAACCGGTAAAAATATTAAGCCATACCAAAAAAGATATTGATCTTACTTTCGCCGCAACAAGAGCCATGGCACCTATTCATGGGCAATATATCAAAAATTCAGGATCTTCATCCAGTTTTAGCATTTCTATTATTATAGAAGATCAGCTTTGGGGATTGGTAACCTGCCAAAACAAAGATCCAAAACATATTGATCTTGAAGATCGAGTGCAGGCCGGAATTTTTACCGTTTTAGCTTCTAATGCCTATTCTTCTTTTAAATCTAAAAGAGAATTGGAATACAGGATTAATTTAAACGAAAAACTAAACTTTCTTAAATCTGAATTTTTGAAGCACGGAACTTTGTTTGAAGCTCTTGATGCCAACAAAGCAGAGCTAAGAAAAATCCCTAAAGCAGACGGACTCGCCATTGTTTCGGATCAGGATATAGTACTTGAAGGAATTACTCCTGATAAGAAAAAAATATTCTCAATTATAGAATGGGCTTACGAAAATACCACAGATAATATTTTCAGCAGCAACAGTTTTCTGAAGAATCACGGAGAAGAGCTAGGATTAGATTATAAAACAGCAGGTATCATCATTTATTTTGTAGAAAGAACAAAACGCGAAATGATGATCTGGTTCAGAAAAGAATTTGACGAACATATTAACTGGGCAGGAAATCCAAAGAAAGAAATTGATGTTTTTCTGGATAACGGTATAGAAAAACATACCGTTTCACCAAGAAAATCTTTTGAAGTATTTACTGAAAACATTAAAGGAAGCTCCAAAAAATGGAGTTCAAACAACATTATTTCTGTTAGTCTGATCAGGGACGTAATTCTGGAGACTTCGCACAAGCAATACATTACCATAAAAAAACTTAATGATCAGCTCAAAAGGGTAAACGAAGAACTCGACAGTTTTTCGTACACCATTTCGCATGATCTGGGAACTCCGCTTACGGTAATGAAACTTAATGCACAGATGCTTTTAAAATCTCTTGGCGAAACTGCCGAGAAAAACAAAATCAATTCGATCATAGAAGAAATTGACAGTATGGCGGAAATGATGCAGAATGTCCTTCAGCTAAGCCGAGCAAAACATATTGAGATTAAGCTGGAAACAATTGAGACGAATGCTACCATTCAAAAAATAACCGAAAACGCCAAAATCACTTTTGGTAGTCCGAAGAGTCTGATCGTTATAAAAGAATGTCCTGAAGTTCTCGCAGATAAAACCATGCTGCATCAGGTATTTTTAAATATTATTAACAATGCAATAAAATATTCATCAAATCAGGAAAAGCCGGTCGTGCAGATTGAAGGAACTGATGAAGGTGATAAAATTATCTACCGAATAAAAGATAACGGGATCGGAATACCTGAAGAAAACAAACACAAAATGTTTAAGATTTTCAACAGGATGGATAATGCCAAACAATTTAAAGGAAATGGTGTAGGATTATCTATCGTGCACAGAATCATGATGAGACTGGGAGGAAGTGTAGATTATGAAAGCAATAAAAACGGAACCTGTTTTATACTTACTTTTCAAAAACCTTCCATCATCAAAAACGAAGTTAATAATGCTCTCTGAATATCTTAAAAAAAATACTGCCGAATATCACGATACTGCCGAAAAACTTTTTCAATCGCATAAAATATTCACCAAAACTTTCACATTAAACGATTACAAAAAAATCATTTACAACAATTACCTGATGCTTCTTCACAGTGAAGAAAAAATCTTTAATCTTTTAAATGAAACATACAGCGAAAAGCTTCAGCTGGAAAACAGAAAAAAATTTCATCTTATCGAAAAGGATTTTTTAACCCTTCAGCTGAAAAATGATTCAACATTTTCGTTTGATATTTCTAATGAATCTGAAGCTTTAGGAGCTCTATATGTAATTGAAGGATCTACTTTGGGTGGAAATGTTATTGCTAAACAGCTTTCTAAGACTGAAGGATTTGAAGATATAAGCTTTTATTTTTTTGGATGTTATCAGGAAAAGACCGGAACGATGTGGAAAAGCTTTAAAGAAGTTCTGGATAATCAGATAAAAGAAGAAAACCATAATAAGGTCTTGTCCGGAGCAAAGAAAATGTATGAATTTCTTATCAACATCGGTTAGATCTTAAATAAAAATTAAAATTCCTGAAAAATTGCTCAATTTTTCGGGAATTTGTACATTTGGGAAGTTCAAATAAAAAGAAAGACTAAACAAAAATAAATAATTAAAAAGTACACATTATGAAAGTAACTGTAGTAGGTGCAGGCGCGGTAGGAGCAAGTTGTGCAGAATACATCGCAATGAAAGACTTCTGTTCAGAGGTAGTTTTAGTAGACATTAAAGAAGGATTCGCAGAAGGAAAAGCAATGGATTTGATGCAGACTGCATCTTTGAACGGATTTGATACAAAAATTACAGGTACAACAGGAGACTACAGCAAAACAGCAGGTTCTCATGTAGCAGTAATCACTTCTGGTATCCCAAGAAAACCAGGAATGACAAGAGAAGAATTAATTGGTATCAACGCAGGAATTGTAAAAGAAGTTACAGAAAACTTAGTAAAAAATTCTCCTGAAGTAATCATTATTGTGGTATCTAACCCAATGGATACTATGACTTATCTTGTACACAAAACTTCCGGTCTTCCTAAGCATAAGATCATTGGTATGGGTGGTGCATTAGATTCTGCCAGATTCAAATACAGATTGGCAGAAGCTCTTGAAGCTCCGATTTCTGATGTAGACGGGATGGTAATCGCTGCTCACAGTGATACAGGAATGTTACCATTATTAAGCAAAGCTACAAGAAATGGTGTTCCGGTAACAGAATTTCTTGATGATGAAAAGCAGAAATATGTTATTGAAGAAACTAAAGTAGGCGGGGCTACTTTAACAAAACTTCTAGGCACTTCAGCATGGTATGCGCCCGGTGCGGCAGTTTCTGTAATGGTTCAGGCAATTGCTTGTGATCAGAAAAAAATGATCCCTTGCTCACTGATGCTTGACGGAGAATACGGAGAAAGCGATATCTGCCTTGGAGTTCCGGCAATCATCGGTGCAAACGGAGTAGAAAAAATCGTAAACATTACTTTAACAGAAGAAGAAAAAGCGAAGTTTGCTGAAGCTGCAAAAGCGGTAAGAGAAGTAAACGGAGATTTGAAATTCTAGTTTAAAAAATATTACAATATAAATAAAGCCAAAGCTGAAATTCAGCTTTGGCTTTATTGTTTCAATATAATCTTTGATATTATTATTCTCAAATATTAGATACGCTGCAATTTGTTATGAAATGACACCCAATTCTTTACCCACTTTCTCAAAAGCTGCTATTGCTTTATCAAGATGCTCTCGTGTATGAGCCGCTGAAAGCTGAACTCTGATTCTTGCCTTTCCTTTCGGAACAACAGGGTAAAAGAATCCGATAACATAAATACCTTCATCCATCAGTTTTTCTGCCATTTTTTGCGATAAAGGAGCATCGTAAAGCATTACAGGAACAATAGCTGCATCACCATCAGGAATATCAAAACCTTTTGCTTTCATTTCTGTTCTGAAATATTCTGCATTCTCCATCACTTTGTCTCTAAGGCTTGTATCATCGGAAATCATATCCAAAACTTTCATTGCTGCACCAACTATACCCGGAGCCAGAGAATTTGAAAAAAGATAAGGTCTGGAACGCTGTCTAAGCATATCAATGATCTCTTTTTTACCAGAAGTAAATCCGCCCAAAGCACCTCCCAAAGCTTTTCCTAAAGTAGAGGTAATAATATCTACCCTACCCATTACTTCATTAGCTTCATGAGTTCCGCGCCCTGTTTTCCCTATGAAACCTGTAGCGTGAGAATCATCTACCATTACCAAAGCATCATATTTATCTGCTAAATCACACACTCCTTTCAGATCAGCAACAATTCCGTCCATAGAAAAAACGCCGTCCGTAACAATGATTTTAAATCTGTGATTTTTCTCAGAAGCTGCAATCAGCTGCGCTTCCAGATCTTCCATATTGTTGTTTTTATAACGGTATCTTGCCGCTTTGCAAAGACGAACTCCGTCAATAATTGAAGCATGATTCAGTTCATCTGAAATAATCGCATCTTCTTCTGTAAATAAAGGTTCAAATACACCACCATTAGCATCAAAACAAGCAGCATATAAAATAGTATCTTCCAAACCAAGAAAAGTAGAAATTTTCTCTTCAAGCTGCTTATGAATATCCTGAGTTCCGCAAATAAAACGTACAGAAGACATCCCGTAACCATGAGAAGCAATCATATCCTGTGAAGCCTTCATTACTTCCGGATGATTGGAAAGTCCCAAATAATTATTGGCACAAAAGTTCAGCAGTTTTTTTCCATTAGCTTCAATTTCGGCACTTTGCTGAGATGTGATGATCCTTTCTCTTTTATAAAGACCGTCATTCTCAATATTTTTCAACTCGTTCTGTAGGTTTTCTAGATATTTTCCGGAAATCATATAATAAAATTTTATTGGTGCTAATTTAATAAAAAGCCTTCAAACAAATTGTTTAAAAATTATTTTATCATAATTAAAACTATGAGCTTTTAAAAGACAGCTGATTACAGTTTACCAATATTATTTCTTAATGATTTTTTTGGTAAATTCAGACGTTTTGGTTTTCACTTTCACCAGATACATTCCTGATGCAAAATCTGAAACATCAATAATTTTACCGTTCGAAATTCCATTTTCAGCGTAATTTCTCATCATTTTTCCCTGAGCATCATAAATGGCAATCGTTTCAATTTTACTCTCGGTTTCAATGCTTATTTTTTCTGTAGCCGGATTTGGAAAAACATTAACCCTCTCTTTCTTTGAAATATCCTGAGTAGAAAGTACGGAAAGATTATTAATACTGATATTATCTACCCTGAAACCTGTACCATAATCATCGTAAACAAAATCTATAATCTGTGAATTCTTATATGTTCCCAGTGCGCCGGTATAAATTTGACTTCCATTGGCAAAGTATTGTAATGTATCATCAGATTTTTTAATGACAATTTTCAGATTATGCCATTGATTAGGGGCTAAAACAGGACCTGACACAAATCCGGTTGATGTTCTGTAGCTTAATGCTCCCGTAAGATAATTGATCTTAAAAGCTGCGGTATAATAATAATTTGTACCATCATTATACACTGCCATTTCATAATCGGATCCGTCGAGACCACTAAAACGATAATCAAAAGAAATTTCAATATCATTACTGGTTACCAAAGAAGCAATGTTTTTTTCGATTCCGCACATATCAAGTACATCTTCGTTACTGATTACATTCAGAGAATTTACCCCGTGCGTTGCATTATTATTAACGATCTGTGCATTTGCAGGCGGTATTCCACCCCAATAAGTCCAGCCTTGTTGACTGCCAAGATTTCCTACAGTATATCCTTCTGAGGTCTCAAAAGAAATTCTGTTGATCTGTGCGTTGTATAAAGATGAGCTCAGCAGAAAAACTGCATTTAGAAAAAGTAATTTTTTTTTCATAAAAATCATTTTTAAAATTAAAATATTGTGAATAGGTTAAATAAAGCTAAATACCACATTAATTAATAGCAATAAATAAATATTTATAAATATAATTAAATTTATTAAGACATTTAAAACAAATACATTAAAATTAATTCATATAAAACTATATCTATAACTTTTAATACTTATTCATGAAGATATTTTGAACAAAAAAGACAGAACCGAATTAACGATCCTGTCTTTAGAAAAAATAGAAAGTATTAAAATTTTCTGGAATAGCAGATTATTTTACGATCAGTTTTTTGGTTTCAGTCTGTCCGCCGTAAGTAATTTTTACAAGGTAATTTCCTGTTGCAAGATGAGATAAGTTTAAATCCTGCTTATAAAACCCTTCCCGATTTGTAAGTTCAGATTGATATACCCTTTTACCCGAGATATCAAAAACCTCAACACTACCTTTATTTTCAGCTTTTTCTTTCACATCAAATAAAACAGTCACTTTTTTATCTGCTGTAGTAGGATTAGGATAAATCCCGAACGCTGCTTTTTTACCAATTTCTTTCACTCCTAAAGTCGAAGTAATATTCTTATATTTAAAATACATATTTCCTGTAGAAGTTCCTTCATTGGTAATAAAATACATTCTGTAATAATCTGATCCCTGCTTCACATAATATACTACATCTGCCAAAGGAGCTCCAGACGTTGGCTTCCAGGAATGACCTACTGCTGTAATGGTGCTGGAAAAAGCTGATGAAGCCGGCAGATTTACCGTGGATGTCGCCTGTGTTTCTGGCTGTACTCTTGCAACGGTAACATTCGGATTTTGAATGACACCTGCCATTTTATACATCATAGCGCCTCCAGGATACACATAATTAGTGTAATATCTGGTAAACATCAGATCCCAATTGGCTTTAGACGGTTCCATATTATTTACTTTTTCGCCTGTTGTGAAAGAAAAATAGTTAAAAAATGCGTCATCAGATCCGTTGGTCAAAATTTTAGACTGAGTAGGATTCCAGGAGGTTCCGTTCCATTGAGCATATTTGAAGCTGTAACCTGCAGAAAATTCGTTGATAAAAAATTTATAATAATTATCATTGCCATAATCAAGAACAAAAACTACCTGCCCCTGTACTTTATGAGTGGCAATATTGTAATTACCCCATCCGAAATTAAACGGACCAGAAGGAAGTAAAGTTGCAGAATCGAAGGCTCCGTCCTGAATTCTCGTTGTCTGATCTGGATTATAAATCGGATTTCCCCATGTCGCTTTCTGAGAAGGAAGCACGGCATCAAAATCTGAAGGATTAGCTGAAATCTGGTAAACAGTAATATTTTTAGCATCATTTACCTTGATACCTTTATCCATTGCGCTGTTTCTGTAAAAAGCAATATCCCACGTATCTGCTGCCTGCGAAATACTGGTATTGGAAGAAAAATCAAAAAAAACTCTGTTCTGATAAGAATTTCCCATCGACATATTTACGGTTGTGTATCCATTAGAATCTACCTGGGCAAAATTCATTTGCTGAATTCCTAAACTGATCATTGAGGCTAAAAGTAGCTTTGCTTTCATAATTTTTTATTGTTTAAAATTTATTATTTAGAATTATTCCACAAAATTAATAATTAATTTTTATTCATTCTAAATAAAATTATATATTTGCTGAAAATTATTGGAGTAATGAACAAGAAGGTTTTATCTGTCGGTCTTTTATCAGCTGTAATTTGGGCTAATGCACAGACTCAAGACTCTTTACAATTATCAAAAATTGACGAGGTGGTAATTACCGGTCAGTACAAACAGCAGTCGATCAATAAGTCAATCTATAAAGTTGAGATAATTGATGCACAGCAGATTAAAAACATGGCAGCAACTACAGCTTCGGAAGTTTTGAATCAGAACCTGAACATATTAATTGAGCCAAATAGCGGAAACGGCGATTCTAATGTCAGAATTATGGGATTGGGAGGCGCTTACACCAAAATTCTAATTGATAATATTCCTGTTGTAAGTGATCAGGGAATGGGGAATCAGGTAGATTTAAGCAAAATCAATGTTAATAATATTGAAAGAATAGAAATCGTAAAAGGTGCTATGGGCGTTGAATACGGAAATAATGCGGTTGCGGGAGTCATTAATATCATTACTAAAAAAAATTATGCTAAAAAATTAACGGCATTATTGTCATTACAGGAAGAAACAGTCGGAAAAGATTACGACTGGTACAAAAAAGGAAACGGACGCCATGTGCAGAACCTGAATCTAGGATATAAAATTTCAGAAAACTGGAATATAACAGCTGATTTTAACCGCAATGATTTTCAGGGATATAAAGGCAATCTGGAAGGTTACAAATATTTCAATGAAAATAATGATAAAAAAAGAGGTTACGACTGGCTTCCGAAAGATCAGATCACTGCTAATGCTGCCTTACGATATGCAAAAAACAATACGTCTTTATTCTTTAAATCTAATTTTCTGACCGAAACTGTTAATTTCTACAATCCGGTTATAGAAGATCTTCCTTTAGGAAACGGAAACCGCACCTACATCGGAAACGACAGAAACTATTTTACCACACGATGGATCCATCAGTTTAATATTCAGACAAAAATAGGATCAAGAATCAACTATCTCGGAGATTTTTCTTACCAGGCACAGGATAGGAAATCGCAGGATGTTACTTATGATATTCCCAACAGAAAAAAGCTTACAGAAAATGAAAAAAAATCTTTTTATGAATCTAAAGTTTTTTATTCAAGAGGGATGTTCAGCAACTTTCTGGATAGTGACAAAATTAACTTTCAGCTAGGATACGAATTAGACCGCACCAGCGGTTTTGCAGGATCAGAAACTTTTGAATTTAATAACAACGGAATCAACATCAGCAGATCAATTTTCAATTATGCCAACTTTCTGTCTGCTGAATGGAAAATCAACAGTCAATTATCTTTTCGTCCCGGTGTAAGACTTGCTTTGAGCGACAGGTTCGATTCTCAGTATAATTATTCTTTCACGGCAAGGTTCAATCCTACAGAAAAATCAGATTTCAGAGCCGTTTTTGGATCATCTAACAGATTTCCAACTTACGAAGAGCTTTACACTTTCGTTGTTGATAACAACCATGACATCAGAGGAAACGAAAATCTCAATCCCGAAACAGGTTATTTTTTAGGATTGTCTTATGATTTTACCAACTCGCAGAATAATTTATGGAAAATGAATCTCAGTTTTTCTGCAATGTACCTTGATGTAAAAGACAGAATAGAAAGCATAATTGTAAGCAACAGTCCTTTGAAATACACCTTTCTGAATGTAGACAGCTATAAATCTCTGCTTTTTGGAGGAGGTTTCAGCCTGAAAAAAGAAAATATTTCATTCAACGGCGGTGTTTCGGTGCTGGGAATTTCACAAAATCTAAACACCGGAAATCTGACTTCTCCTGACGATTACAATTTCAATGCAGAAGCCAATTTTGCAGCAAACTATACCCTTCCGAAACTGAACACTCTTTTTGCATTATATTATAAATACACCGGACTGCAAAAAAGATTCACACAGAAAGCATCCCAGAATCCGGGTGAAAATCCGCAATATGTTTTAGGAGAAATCAGCGCATTCAATATGATGAATTTTACTGTAAGTCAGCCCTTTTTCAACAATCATCTGGAGATCAGTCTGGGTGTAAAGAATATTTTTGACGTTTCCGATGTAAGAAATACCGTACTATCGGGCGGTGCTCACAATTCAGCTGCAGGTTCTCAGAATTTATTCTACGGAAGAAGCTATTTCGCCAGACTCAATTATCAGTTTTAATATTTGAATAAAAATATCAGCACATGAAAAAAATACTTATCGCTTTCATTTTCAGCAGCGCATTTATCACGCAGTCATGCATTAATGACAATGAAGATCCGGTAGCAGTAGCACCTATTCAGGGATCTATTGTAAACCCAAATGTAGGCGGAGCTACACAGCCCAATCAGGTTTGGTTTGATTTAAGCAAAGGAAAAGAAGTGTATACAAAACGTACCAATTGGGATATTGCATTGTATACAGGAAATGAATTTAAGGTTATTTTAAATTCTTCTATCATGATGGCTGCTGCAAAAATTCCTAATGCAGTTAATATTGACCTGGTTACCCAATCTGATGTTGCCGGACTGATGAATCTGGTTCAGGTAGGAACTTTTACACCAGATAATGAAGCATATATTGATGATGTGAACGGAAATTTTCCTTCAGGATATACCGCAATAGAATCGGTAAAAGAAAATGATTCTCAAAATGCTGTTTATCTTGTCAATATGGGAAGAGAAATCTACAGCGGAAATGTTGCTGTAGGTTCGGTTGCAACCGGTGGAGACTTAAGAGGCTGGATGAAAATTCAGGTAACCAGAAATTCATCAGGTTATAAAATTAAATATGCAAAGATTAACGAAACTTCCCATAGAGAATTAGTTATAGAAAAAAATACTGCCTACAACTATAATTTCGTCAGTCTTACGCAGGGAAAAGAAGTTTATATACAGCCTGAAAAAAAAGACTGGGATCTGTGTTTCACCGTATTTACCAATACCATTACCGGAGCAGGGAGTTATGTTTTCGCAGATTTTGTCCTCAATAATAATGTAGGAGGTGTTGGCGCTTATGAAGTAAAAGTTCCTGCACAGACTTCGGGAACCGAAGCGTATAATAATTTCAAATCTGAAAATATCGACCCTTCAAAACTAGTGTATAATGACCACCGCATTATTGGCGGAAACTGGAGAAATCCCGTAGGAACCAACGGTCTTGAAGTCTATGGCGATCGTTTTTACATCATTAAAGATGCAGACGGATATTACTTCAAACTGAAATTTACCCGTCTTACCAATACTTCGGGAGAACGCGGTTTTCCTCAATTTGAATACAAACCTTTATAAAAATAATATAAAATGAAAAAACTTATTCTTACGGTATCTTTTCTTGCAATGGTATATTCATGCAAAAAAGAAGTTCAGAAACCTGTAGAAAACGAAATTTCTGTTTCTTCCGAAACACCGAAATCCAATCAGAAAATTGTTTCTCTAAGCGGTGGAATTACAGAAATTGTAAGCGCTCTTGGTCATGAAAACGAAATTGTAGGCACAGATGTAACAAGTACATACCCTGAAACGCTTAAATCAACAGCAAAAGATTTAGGTCATGTAAGATCAATGACCATTGAGCCTATAATGGCAGTAAATCCCACTTTGATTTTAGCCTCAGATAAAGATATCAATCCCGAACTTTTAGGAAAAATAAAATCTTCAGGAATAAAAACAGAGCTTTTCAGTCAGGAATATTCTGTAAACGGAACCAAAAAACTGATTGAGCAGGTTGCAAAAGCTTTAGGAAATTCTGACTATCAGAAACTTAATGATAAAATTGATGCAGACTTACAGCAGATTCAGCCGATTGCTAAAAAACCTAAAGTATTATTCATCTACGCAAGAGGAAATATGATGATGGTTTCCGGTAAAAATACACCAATGGCTTCTCTGATTGAAATTGCAGGCGGAGAAAATGCCGTGACCGATTTTGAAGATTTCAAGCCTCTGACTCCTGAAGGTGTAGTAAAAGCCAATCCAGATGTATTATTCTTCTTTTCATCCGGTCTGCAGGGAGCAGGTGGAAATGAAGGAGTGCTGAAAATGCCGGGAGTTTCGCAGACCAATGCAGGCAAAAACAAAAAAATTATCGCAATGGAAGGAGGCTTGGTATCTTCTTTCGGACCAAGATTAGGAGAAGCAGCTGTTGCATTAAATAAACTTTTAGTTGAAAACACAAAATAAATTATATATTCACATTTTTATAAGTGCCCTTTTGCTGGTTGTACTGGCAATCGGGTCACTTCATGTCGGAGTTTATGACTTCGGCGGAAATTCACCATTCATCATTCTGAAAGATATAATTCTTGGCAATTCCGAGGTTTCTCTCAGCGATCGTTATGTGATTTGGGAAGTGAGAAGTGCAAGGATCATAATGGCAATTTTGGTGGGAAGCCTGCTTGCTGTTTCAGGAACGAGTCTTCAGGGAATGTTCAAAAATCCTCTGGCAACAGGCGATCTTATCGGGCTAACGTCAGGTGCAACTTTACTGGCTGCCATTGCGATTGTTTTGGGAGGATATTTTAAAGAATACCTTCCGGAAGCCATTCAGTTTTCATTGGTTGGAATTTCCGCTTTTATCGGAGCTTTATTAGCCATGATTTTGGTCTACAGAATATCCACAAGCAGCGGAAAGACAAATGTCGTGATGATGCTGTTGAGTGGAGTTGCCATAACTGCTATCGGGTTTTCCATCACCGGGTTTTTAATTTATATTTCTAAAGATGAGCAGCTCAGAGATCTAACTTTCTGGAATATGGGGAGTCTTGCCGCAGCAACCTGGACCAAAAATCTGATTCTGACTGTTGTTTTAATCATCTCCTACTCCATTTTGCTACCAAAAGGCAAAGCTCTGAATGCCATGATGCTGGGCGAAAAAGATGCAGAACATTTGGGAATCAATGTAGAAAAGCTGAAGAAGCAAATTGTTATCACCACCGCACTCATGATAGGAACCTGCGTTGCTTTTTCCGGTACAATAGGATTTGTGGGATTAATTGTTCCTTATATATTAAGACTATTATTCAAATCCAATTACGTTTTTATTCTTCCGCTGTCTGCGGTGATGGGAAGCATACTTCTTTTATCCGCAGATACCATCAGCAGAAGCGTTGTAGCTCCGTCGGAATTACCTATCGGGATTTTAACTGCATTGATGGGAGGTCCTGTCTTCATTGCCATTTTAGTTAAATTCAAAAAGACACTCTAATGATTAAAGCACATCACATTAATTATAAATTTAAAGATTTTCATATTCTGGATGCAGTAAATGTGTCTGTAGAATATGGCGAGTTCTTAGCTATAGTGGGACCGAATGGTGCAGGAAAATCAAGCTTGTTGAGCATTCTGGCTAATGAAGTAAAAACTGAAAAAGAAAAAATTCTGTTTAAAAACAAACCAATTTCAGATTGGAATGTAAGGGAACTTTCTAAACATAAATCTAAATTTTCACAGCACAATGCCGTAGAGATTCCTTTGCCGGTAAAAGATATAGTGATGATGGGAAGATATCCCTACTTCGATGCACAGCCACATCAGGAAGATTTTGAAGCGACAAAACTATTGATGCAGGAAACAGAAATTTCTCACCTTCAGGAAAGAGATTACAATTCTCTTTCAGGAGGCGAAAAGCAGAGAGTACATATTTCCAGGGTTATGGCACAGCTCAAAAACGAGATTAAACATAAACTGGTTTTTTTGGATGAGCCACTTAATAATCTGGATATTAAATATCAGTATAAAACTTTGGAAATCATTAAAAAATTTACGCAAAAAGCCAATTCAGCCATTGTTGTTCTTCACGATCTGAATCTTGCCGCTCAGTTTGCTGACAAAATTTTACTGATGAAATCCGGAAAAGTAGCAAAATACGGAACTCCCAAAGAAGTTTTCACCTCGGAAAATATTTCCTATGCCTATAATTTTCCATGTACTATATGTTCGCACCCTGTCAATGCAAACCCGATGATTATTTTTGGATAATGGAAGAGAATGAATTAAAAATATTAGCCCTAAACCTTGCCAATCCGCAAGGAGAAAAAGGAATTGAGATTGGCGGAATGATGAATGCAACCAATATCGGAATGACCCTGGAAAGTATTAAAGCTCTCGTTATAGAAGATCATGATTCGATTTTAGAAATTGGTCATGGAAATGCAGGACATCTTCAAAATATTTTAAATAGAGCTAAGAAAGTAAAATATACCGGAATCGACATTTCTGAAACGATGAATAAAGAAGCCAGAAAAATAAATGCTGAATTTTCGGATCAGACTGAATTTATTTTGTACGAAGGAAAAAAGCTGCCTTTCGAGGATACGGTTTTCGACAAAATATTTACTGTTAATACGGTTTATTTCTGGGAAAATCCTGTTGATTACCTCAATGAAATCTACAGAGTCCTGAAAGATAACGGAATCTTTGTTCTCACTTTCGGGCAAAAAGAGTTTATGAAAAATCTGCCTTTCACGGCTTATCATTTTACGCTCTACAGCAACGAAGATTTAGCAGAACTGGTTTCTAAAAGCCATTTTAAACGGATGAAAATATCTGAAAAACAAGAAGAAATAAAAAGCAAAACCGGAAACGGATTAATTAAAAGAACATATACAGTTTTAACCATAAAAAAATAAAAATGAATACACTAATCAACGGCCTAAAAGAAAAATGGGAAGCTCTGCAGACAGAAAATCCACACATAAGAATACGCAATGCAGCTCATCAGCTTGGAGTAAGTGAGGCAGAATTGCTTTTGACCAATGTTAATGAAGGAGTTACTATTTTAAAAACCGATTTCTCCAACATTCTTTCCGAAGTTGAAAAACTGGGAAAAGTAATGGCTCTTACCAGAAATGACGAATGTGTACATGAGCGCAAAGGTATTTACCAAAACGGTGACTTCAGCAGTCCGCATGCACAGCTTTTCGTAGGTGAAGATATTGACCTTAGAATTTTTCTTAATCATTGGAAATTTGCTTTTGCAGTTGTAGAAGGAGATAAAAAGAGCTTTCAGTTCTTCGGAAAAGACGGTTTGGCTTTACACAAAATTTATCTTACAAAAGACAGCAATCCGGAAGCATTTGATCATTTGGTTGAGAAATTTGCTGCCGAAGATCAGGATGCAGCACCTGATTTTGAAAATACTGCTCCAAAAGCAGCCGAAAAACCGGATGAAGATATTGATGTGGAAGGATTCAAAAAAGCATGGACTGATCTGAAAGACACCCACGATTTCTTTATGATGACCAGAAAATTCGGAGTAAGCAGAACACAGGCTTTGAGGCTTGCTCCTGAAGGTTTTGCCAAAAAGATTGACCCATCTAAAGTCGTAAATGTATTGGAAGATGCTTCTGAAAAACAGATCCCGATCATGATTTTTGTCGGAAACAGAGGAATTATTCAGATTCATACAGGAAATGTAAAAAAGACATTGTGGCATCAGCAATGGTTTAATGTAATGGATCCTGATTTCAATCTTCATCTTGACGTTACAAAAATTGCAGAATCGTGGATTGTAAAAAAGCCTACCGAAGACGGCGAAGTAACTGCCATTGAAGTATTCAACAAAGACGGCGAATTTATCGTACAGTTTTTCGGAAAAAGAAAACCCGGAATTCCGGAGCTTCAGGAATGGAAAGATCTTGTAGCAGCATTAGAAAAATAAGATTAAATATTGTGCAAAGACCGTTTTGTAAGTAATGCAAAGCGGTCTTTTATTTTGACTGATTATCCGTAATACCATAATTAAAGTAACGGAGATTCAATTTAATTTATTTTACAAATTTTAAATGATATTTAGCTTTAATTTTTCAGCTTGCCTTTGATTGGTTACTATTAAATACCCGGCAAACTTCAATTAAATTAACATTAAAAGAATTTCAACTAAAAAATCTTCGGATTGAAAAAAAACTTCACGAACTTTACAACCATTAAACAATCAAAATATTCAATGAAAAATATTCTTGTTGCTGTCTTTGTATTAGGATTTTCTCTTCTAAAATCACAAAATTTCAAGCCGTATCAGTTTTACGACAAAAAAGGAAAAGCCGTAAAAACAGAAAAAATGATCAAAGATTTGGCAGATTATGATGTTGTGTTTTTTGGGGAATTTCACAATAACTCTATCATTCACTGGCTTCAGCTTAAAGTAACTGCAGCCTTGTATGAAAAAAAGAACAAAGAAATTACTTTAGGCGCAGAAATGTTTGAAAGAGACAATCAGCCGCAGCTGAATCAGTATTTAGCCGGAAAAATTGACGCCAAAAGCCTGAAAGATTCTGTTCGTTTGTGGAATAACTACACAACAGATTACCAGCCATTACTTGATTTTGCGAAAGATAAAAACCTGAATTTCATTGCTACCAATGTTCCGAGAAAATATGCTTCACAAACAGCAAAAGAAGGTATTGAATCTCTCAGTAAAATTTCAGAAAAAGAAAAATCTTATATCGCAGAATTGCCTATAGAAGTTACACTGGACACTCCAGGTTATCCGGAAATGAAAAAAATGATGGGCGACCATGCGGAAGGCACCAAAGTGATGAATTTTATTTCTGCACAGGCAATAAAAGATGCTACAATGGCAGAATCTATTTTGAGAAATCTACAGCCCGGAAAAACATTCATACACTACAACGGAAATTTTCACACCAAAGAATTTGGCGGAATTTACTGGTATCTGAAAAAGAAAAATCCCAATTTGAAAATGGCGGTCATTTCGGTTTTTGAAACTGAAGATTCCGAATTGAAAATTCCTGAAAAAGATTACTTTCCTACAGATTATAATCTGATTATTCCGAGCGATATGACCAAAACATATTAAAAAAATGAAAAAACTTTCTCTATTTTTAGTTCTGTTCATCGGCATTATCAATGCGCAAAAACTTTCAGAACCTGAAATTGCGCTCATCAATCAGGGTGATATTAATTCAGCTTTGCCAATTTATAAGACAACGGATAAACAGCAGCACAATACTTTACTGGCTGTTTCGCAAGAGATTGATCCGCTTGATAAAAATACTGCAACTTTAGTTAAGAGAATGAAAAAATCTCTGCTGTCTACAGATGGCGGTGTAGGAATTGCAGCACCGCAAGTAGGAATCAACAGAAAAATTATCTGGGTAAAGCGTTTTGATAAACCAAACGAGCCACTTGAATATTTTATAAACCCAGTCATTACCTGGAAGTCTGAACTTCAGAATCTCGGTCCGGAAGGAGATTTGTCTATTCCTGAATTCAGGGATCAGTTTTATAGAAGTAAAGCCATTCAGCTGGAATATGTGGATTTAAAAGGACAAAAATATACCGAAATTGTTGAAGGTTTTACGGCAGTTATTTTTCAGCATGAAATCGACCATCTTTTCGGAATTTTAATTTCAGATAAAAAGAAAAAAGAATCGGGTGATGAATACTATAAAGTTGATGCTTTTAAGAAAAGTGATGCAGTAGGAAAGTGATTATTCAAAATAAAAATACGAGGATATAATTCCGCGATAAATTATATCTGCTTTTGATGATAGACTTTTAAATCATCATTACTGATTTAAATATAATTTTAGCTACAGTCGATTTCGGTATTTCTTAAAAAAACACGACATTTGTACACGCAAAATTCAGAGGTATGCAGTGTTATAAAAAGTAATGAATATACCCTCTGAAGATTAAATTTTTAAAATTTTACCAATGAAAATATCAGGTAACTGGCTGAAAGACTACATCAAAACAGATTTAAAAACCGAAAAAATCGGAGAATTTCTTACAGATATAGGTCTTGAAGTAGAAGGAATTGAAGCATTTGAAAGTGTAAAAGGAAGTCTGGAAGGTATTGTTGTAGGAAAAGTTCTGACCTGCGAAAAGCATCCGAATGCAGATAAGCTGAATAAGACTACCGTAGATATCGGAAACGGAAAAATCCTGAACATCGTTTGCGGAGCTCCCAATGTTGCTGCCGGACAAACGGTTCCTGTAGCCGTTGTAGGAACTAAAATATATGCAAAAGACGGAAGTTTTTTTGAAATTAAAGAAGCCAAAATAAGAGGTGAAGTTTCTCAGGGAATGATTTGTGCAGAAGACGAACTGGGATTGAGCGATGATCACGGCGGAATTATGGTTCTGGACGAAACTCAATATGAAATCGGGAAGAATTTTGCCGATTATTTTGAACTGACGAATGACGAAGTTTTTGAAATTGGTTTAACACCCAACAGAACAGATGCGATGTCGCATTACGGCGTAGCAAGAGATCTTCATGCTTATCTGTCTACGAATCAGCAAAAATCTGAATTTGAAAAAATTTCAAGTGTTGCTTTAAATAATGAGGGTTCGCACAATTTCAAGCTTGAGGTAGAAGACAGCGAGCTTACCCCAAGATACATCGGAGCCGTTATCAGTAATGTAAAAGTTACAGATTCTCCCGACTGGCTGAAAAACAGGCTGAAAGCGATCGGACTAAGCCCCATCAATAATATTGTAGATATTACCAATTATATCCTTCACGGCTACGGACAGCCGCTTCACGCTTTTGATGCAGATAAAATTGCAGATCAGAAAGTAAAAGTGGGAACTGTGGCAGAAGGAACAAAATTTACCACTTTAGATGGTGTAGAAAGAACATTAAACGGTTCCGAAATCATCATTAAAGACGGTAAAGACAACCCAATGTGCATTGCAGGAGTCTTTGGAGGGCTTCATTCAGGAGTTTCTTCTGAGACAAAAAATATTTTCCTGGAAAGCGCATATTTTAATCCTGTTGCAGTAAGAAAAGCGGCAAAATTTCATGGTCTAAATACTGATGCTTCTTTCAGATTTGAAAGAGGTGTGGATCCGAATATCACAAGAACCGCCGTTACTCATGCTATTAAAATGATTGAAGATCTTGCAGAAGGGAAACTTACGGGAGAATTGCTTGAAGAATATCCTAAGAAAATTGAAGATCAGTATATTATTTTAAGATTTTCTAAAATTGAACAGATTTTAGGAACAAAGATTCACAGGGAAAAAGTAAAAGAAATTCTGAAGGCTCTGGAAATTCAGGTATTGAACGAAATTCAGAATGGTTTTGAAATTTCGGTTCCTGCATACAGAGCAGATGTGACAAGAGAAATAGATGTGATTGAGGAAATTCTAAGAATTTACGGATACAATAAAATTGATGCGCCTCAGAAAATCTCCTTCACTCCTGTAAAACTGAGCGCCAATGATCAGGATGAACTGGAAAACTCCTGGGCGAGAACATTGCAGAGCTTAGGCTTCAATGAAGTGATGAATAATTCTCTTACTTCCGTAAAAGATGAAACGGATGCAGTAAAACTCCTGAATCCTTTAAGCGGAGATTTGGCTTTTATGAGAAAATCTTTACTGGAGGGTCTTTTGCAGAATGCGGTGTACAACATCAACAGAAAAAATCAGGACATCAAGTTTTTTGAGTTCGGAAAAATTTATCACAAAAAAGAAAAGTACGAAGAAAGAAAGCAGCTTGCTATCTTAGTTTCCGGAAGAAATGTTGCCGAAAACTGGCTGCAGCCAAAATCTGCTACCGATTTTTATAATCTGAAATCTTTTGTAAAAGTTCTTTTGGAGAGACTTGCAATCAATTATCAGGAGGTTGCTTTAGCGGACGACAGATTTTCTGATGCTATTGCTTATGAAGCTGACGGTAAAACGTTGGTAAGAATCGGAAAAGTAGCGCCACAGTTGATGAAAGATGCAGATATTGACCAGAACTGTTTCTACGCAGAAATTGAACTTGAACTGGCTCAAAAGCTGCGTGCTGCCAATCAGCTTAAATTTTATGACATTCCAAAATTCAACAAGATCAGAAGAGATTTGGCATTGCTGATTGATAAGAACATTACATATCAGGAATTGTATCAGTCTGCAAGAAAAAACAAATCTCCTTTCATCAAAAACATCAATCTTTTTGATGTATATGAAGGAAAAAATCTTCCCGAAGGCAAAAAATCATACGCTATGAGCTTTGAACTTTTAAATGAAGAAAAAACTTTGGAAGAAAAAGAAATCACTCAGGTAATGGATTCTCTGATCAAAACATTCAAGAAAGAATTCAATGCTGAATTAAGATAAAACAATACATCTTGATGATACAGAAACGGGCTTTTGTCCGTTTTTTTCTTTTTTTGAAGAGACAGCAACAGGAATAAATATTGCTATATTTGCTTACTTATGAAAAACGAACAGCTATTTCCGCTCATCCAAAAAGCAATAGATAAGGATCAGAAAGCACAGACACAGCTCATTAATATATTTTGGGTGGATGTTTTTTCTTTTGTAATGAAAAAAGTGCAGGACGAAAATGACGCTGATGAAATTACGGTGAATGTTTTTTCTAAGGTCTTATCAAAACTGGATATGTATGATCCTAATTTTCAGTTTAAAACATGGATCTTAACCATTGCACAAAACACGATTATTGATTTCTGGAGAAAAAAATCAAGAGAAAATCAGGATCCTACGGAAAATCTCGAAGAAGTAAAAAATCAGTTTGCAAAATCTCCTGAAGAACTGATGATTTCAGAAGAAGAACAAAAGAAAATCATCAAAACCATAGAATCTCTGGACGCCAATTATCAGGACATCATCCGGCTGAGATTTTTCGAGGAAAAAAGCATTAAAGAAATTGCTGAAGAACTCGGCATTTCGGTTGCTAATACAAAAGTCCGTGTGATGCGCGCCAAAAAAGTACTTGCAGAACTTCTGAAAAATAACGGATTGGGAGATCACAGCTAATCAACCAAATCCAGAAGTGTCTTTTCTTCTAAAATTTTTAGCGAAGCATCTCTTACTTCAATTAAAACATCATGAAGACCGCAGTGATCTTCGGTACAATTTTCACACTTTTCGTAAAAATTAAGACTTACACAGGGCAGTAACGCTATAGGTCCGTTCACCAGTCTGATGATTCTTGCGAGATTCACTTTCTCAGGATCTTCCCTGAAGAAATAACCGCCGCCTTTTCCTTTTTTGCTTTCCAGGATATCTGCTTTTTTCAGCTGAAGAAGGATGTTTTCTAAAAACTTAAGCGGAATTTTTTTGGCATCAGCTATTTCAGAAATAAGAATGGGACCTTCATTTCTCTTTTCTACAAGATATGAAAGGGCTTTGAATGCGTATTGTGATTTTTTTGAAAGCATTACAGCAAAAATAATAAAAAGTTGGGATATAAAGGATAGATAATGATGATGGGTGATGTTTTATATCCAATGCTATAAATCAAAAAACTTATCTTTGTATCATGTTTAGCAAACAGGAAGCCCAACAATTAAAAAAAGAATTCTGGATCGCCTTTGGAAAATCATTTCCGAGAAAATGGATTTTATATGATACGAAAATAAAAGATTTTTCGTTCAAATTTTACGCAGATAAAAAGAAAGCCGAAGTTTCTATAGACATTGAAATGAAGGATGAAATTTTCCGGAATGCGTATTACGAAAAAATCTGGTCTCTGGAAGATATTCTGAAAGATTTTGTGGGTGAATTCTCAAAAGACGAATATTACACGCTCGAAAACGGAAAAATAATAAGTAGAATCTGGGTTGAAAAGCACAATGTCTCTGTCTTTAATAAAAATACATGGCAGGAAATTTTTGAATTTTTTATTGAAAAAATGGATGGCTTTGAAAGATTTTACTATGAGTATGAGGATTTTATAAAAGATGTATAAATAATATGATTCTCGAAATAATAGCAGAAATTTTATTTGAATTAATTTTTTTTAAACTTCCCGTTTTTATTTATCGGAAAGTAAAAATGCTATTTTTGAAGAAAAATAAAATTCGTCCCTGATGCTTAGCTAAACTCTTAAGTATCAAAATATTTACCGTAAAGCTTGCAACATTCGTGTAAGATTCAAAAGAAACTATTTATAAAATCCAAAATAAAACACAATGAAAAAAATAATTTTGATTTTTTACCTATTCATTTCTCAGTGCATATTTTGTCAAAATGTATTCAAATCTCAAAAGAAAATTTATTTAGCCGAATATTACATTCATCTAAAAAATGATCAAAAAGCCCTTGATTATTATCTTGAAGCAGTACATCTTAATCCTAAGACCAATAGCTACGATTATCTTAAAGCGGCTTCTCTTGCATTTAAACTTAAGAAAAACGAAACTGCCAAAGAGCTTATTACCAAAAGTATCACTAAACAACTGGCTCCTTTAGATTTTATCCGGGATTTTAAAAGTCTTCAGCCTTTCAAAGATTTTAAAGAAATGAAAGATGTATTGTCAGATTACGATTCTTTAGAAAACCAATACTATAGAGAACTTAAAAATCCGGCTGCTTATATGGAAATTCAGAGGCTTATTGCGAAAGACCAGTTAATAAGACAGGAAAATAAAGTTTTCGGTGAATTAGCTAAAAAAATTGATTCTGCAAACATTACAAGATTGATTGAGCTTACCGGAAAATACGGTTGGGAAGATCGGGCATGGCTGTTACTTTGGCATCATAGAGGTCGTTCACAAGACAATGAATTTGTTTGGAATTTTTTTATACCTTTCATCAAAAAAGAGATTGAAAAAGATAATGTAAATAAAGATTTCTTTGTAGAATTTGAAGAATTTGATAATGCAACAGAAAATTTGCCAAATAAATCAAACAAAGGCGCAATTTATACTATCGGTGGGTTGGGAAGTGTTGGATCTAATCATTATATAGATATTCAAAATCTTGATAAAAGAAGAAAATTAGTAGGTTTGCCACCACTCTATTTTGAGCATCTCATGTATGGTACGGAATTGCCGAAAGATTATGAGTACGATCCTAGAAATCTGCTTTCAGATCTTGAAAATTTATAACATTTTTACATTTTTTGAATAATGAAAAAGACATCCGCAAAAACGAATGTCTTTTTTATATTTGAAGAAAAAATTTATTTTTTATCAGCTTTTACATCAATATTGATCTCAATATCTTTGCTGATCATCCATTCTGCAGGATCTGTTTCATCCGTTCCGAATTTGATTCCCCAATCTGCACGGTTTACAGTAAACATCGCCTTGATAGCGGCAGAGTTTTCCATTACTTCTACTTTAGCAGGGAAAGTTACATTCATAGTTTTACCCAAAAGTGTAAGATTTCCGCTGATGGTTTTATTAGCTCCTTCAATAGCGTTGGTTGCACCTGCAGCCAGTTCTTCCACTTTAGTAATTTTAAAATCTGCGGTAGGGAATTTTTCTACATCAAAGAAATCTGCATTTTTAAGGTGCCCTTCAAGATCCGTATATTTTTTATCTTTTTCCGTTACCGAAGCAGGATCTACTTTCAGAGATTTCATATCAATCACAAATTCCCCTGAAGCAAGATTGTTTTCAGCTACGGTAAGCTCACCTGTACTTACATTAAGAGTTCCCCAACGTGGAGCAAAACCTCCTTTGTGGAAAGCTTTCCAGTTTACTTTTGAAGCCGCTGTATCTACTGCGAAAACATCACCGTTTTTTTCAGCTACGGTTTGCTCCTGAGAAGTTGCAGCATTATCAGCTTTTTTATCACCGCAAGATGCTAAAAGCAATCCTAATCCAGCCAAAGCAATTACACCAAATTTTTTCATTTCTTTAAGTTTTAATTATTGTTGAATCTTTTTCTTGTTAATATTTGACTTTGCAAACCTCGTAAAAATTATGATTGAAATCATTAACATAGGATAAGAAAACGTAAATAATTTTATTTGTGAGCAGCTAATTTATTTATATTTGATTGATGAATAAAAACTTGCTAACATCCATAAACTGGAAGACAATGCGTGAATTAAAGGTGTATATAATAGTAAAACGACAATGAAACAGACAATTTTAATATCAGCTTTTATTATGACTACATCTTTATTTTTTGGACAAAAACAACATTTGGAGCCTGCAAAGGACTTTAAACAATACGAAGGTGTTTTAAAGGAATATTATGATAACATTTTTCTACGATTATATAAAGGATATTCTGAAAAACCTATTGCGAGATATACATCAATGCCATCTTTCTCCAATGAATACTCCTATTCGGTAGAAACATTAGATGGTAAAAATTATGTAGTAAGTAATAAACTGTCTGAAAGTTATTGGTATTCAAAAAATAAAAATAAGGTTAAACTAATTTCAAACAAGACAGAATTAACAAATGACTTGTATCTTAAAATTGTTGCTTTATTCCAATTATTAGAAGAACAGACAAAAAAGCCAGAACATGAATCAATGGGGCTTGACGGAATAACATACTATTTTGCAACAACCGACAAAAACGGTGAGTTAAAAATTGGTGAAACCTGGTCTCCTGCTGAGAAATCTTTACTCGGAAGACTTGTTAAGATTTGTGACAATATCTACTCGTTGGGAATTGGTAATAATTTATCTCAATCAGACATTCTAAAAGAAATTGAAAAATTAGTAATCGACTTAAAACACTAAAGTATTATGCATACCAACAGTTTGTAAATGACGGGTTATAGAAATCCCTACAAAGTTCAACAGCAGCAATCCTATTGATCTTTTTTGCCAGAATAAGCCATATCAAAGCCTTAAAAGAATTTTGTTTAATTAAAAATTGAACTGAATAATAATTTGAAATTTATGAAAATTGAAATCTCCGAATTAAGTAATAAAAATTATATTTTACAAGACAAACTAAAACACTCTGAACTACATAAATTCTTAAATGAAAAACTAAAATTGAATAAAAAATGGTTTTTCAATATTTATATGATTATATTGATAAGTCCTTTATGTATAATTTCATATACAATTACAAAAAATCTAATTACTAAAGAATTAACCATTGTTAATTCTTTAATATATGTTTTTCTGGGCATCATTATTTCTATTCTCTTTATTCCTATACACGAGTTAATACACTACTTTGCTTATAAAATTACTGGAGCTAAATCTGTTTCTTTCTTTTTAAATTTTAAAAAATTCTATTTTGCCACAATAGCAGACAAGTTTGTTACCAATTTATCTGAATTTACATTTATAGCCATTCTACCCTTTACTTTAGTATTAATTGGAACTTTAATATCATTTCCGTTTTTATCGGTAGAATTTCAATTAACAGCAGTGATTTTTTTATTTATTCATAATATTTTTTGCAGTGGTGATTTTACATTATTAAATTATTTAGCCTCGAATAAAGAAATGGTTACCTATGATGACAAAGAAAAAGGTGAAACATATTTTTATAAAAAACAGGATAAGAAGAATGAACAGAACTAAAAATATAGTGACAACCATAACTTTTGGAGTCTTAGTTCAACTGCTAACTTCTTGTAATGATAATCCAAAAACAACAATTCAGCAAGATGACAAAAAAACTATCACAGAAAAAACAAATCCTGTTGTATATTTTGAAATTCCGGTGACGGATATTGATCGAGCAATCGGCTTCTATAAGAATGTATTTGGCTTCAAATTCAAGAGAGAAAATATTGACAATAATGAAATGGCATTATTTCCTTTGGTGGAAGAAAATTCAGGCATTTCAGGTGCATTAGCAAAAGGGGAAATTTACAAACCTACAATAAACGGAGTTGTGATTTACTTCAATACAAAAAATATTGATGAAACACTTAAATTGGTTACATCAAATGGTGGAAAAATTTTATATCCCAAAACAGATAACGGAATTGGGCTTGTTGCCGAATTTGAAGATACAGAAGGAAACAGAATAGCATTATATCAGTCTAAAAAATGATAAGAATTATAGTAAGCAATATCAGATAAAAACAAGAACATCAATTAGCATCAAAATTTACAACGTTAACACAAAAATGAGTGAAATACTGAAACAGCAAATAGAAAAAATCATATTATTGGCAGACAAAAAATTTGGCTACATAAAGAAATTACTGTAAAATTGAAAAATATAGTATATAGAATCGTACATCTAACTAAATATATGAAGATATGAAATTTATTTTTTTAATTTTATTTTTAGCTTTTCCAACCTCATTTTTTAAATGTCAAGGTTCTTACACGCCTTCCAAAATGAATAAAGTTCTACCGACACTCACAAAATCAAATTTTGTTTTGCAAAGTGAAATCCCAGACTTAATTTCATCTGAAAAATGCAAATACATAACCAAAGGAAGAAGTTACGCCGCTCCGGTAGGATTATTTGCAAAAAATGACTTGAAAAATGCTGCAAAAGGTATTGACGAATGGGTTGAACTTGATAAAGGAAATACATTTGTTCTTACAAATTACAAATGGATACCAATGGGTAATACGGGGTCAACACAATTATATGTAGATTTTGATACTTTAATTTGCAAAGAAAAACCTTAATAAATCACTTTTGCTAATATTTGCTTTACGATAAACATAATGCATCAGCTTAAACCTAAAAAATGGCAGTATATCAATATTATTTAGGAGTAGTTCCAAAACAAGGAATTAAAAAAAAGCATGGCTCTATTCCAGATCAAATTGGTGTTAGTATGGAAACAAAATATTTTGAATCTGATGCTGAAATCTACTGGGAAGAAGTCGAAATGAAAGCGGACGATTTTATTACGAAAATTGATTTAATTGTTAAAAGAGCAAAGTGGGGAAACGACAATACAAGCTATAATTGGAAAACCTACTCAGAGGATGTTGACAATGATGCCTATATGAATTTGGATGAAAAATCTTTAACAATTAGAGAGTTTTCTTTCCGAGCTGATTTAAGAGAAAAAAAACTATTTTTTTTGAAAAATATGATAGAGTTAGCTATAGAAAATGAATGGTTATTCTTTGACAGAAAAGGAAAACTTATGAAACCAGACTTTGAAGAAATCAAAAATAGTATAAAGAACTCAAATGCATACCGTTTTTTGGAAGATCCTATTAAATTTTTTAGAAAATATTAAAAAAACAAATTAAGCTTAAAGCACAAAAATGCTTTGCTAAAATGGCGATTAATGATAATTGAATGCTCGTGGTTATAACGATACCAAGCAATATACAACTAAATTTCATCTACAAATAGCTGCTATTATGATTACGAAATTTCATAAAATATCCAATAAAATTTGGATAGCATGAAAATATGCTTAAGTCATTAAATGTGACAAAAAACAATAATAACTAAATGAAGGATTACCGAGAATTTGCAGAATTTGAATTAAAAAATCTGATTTCTTTTCAACAAGAATTTAAAGAACAATATAAAATTGATTCCTTTACAAACTGGTTTTATGATAGTGATCTGGAAATTCTGAGATTATATAATGATGCAGGAGACGAAATTTACTTTAAATATATTCCCATCGGAACATTTTCCTTAAACACAAAAACATGGATGTGGAGTTGGTTTAATAACCATCTCAATGAAAAAAGTAAAACTGAAACGCTGAAAATCAAGAATTTTGGATTTGAAAATGAGTACAAAAAATTGTCTGAAGAGACATTTCAAAGTGATGAATATGATGGTTGGGAATTTCTTGCAATCAGTTTTAAACTCTTAAATGGAATTGGTGTTTATAATCTTCAAACTGAAAATCTTAATTATTATTTGCTGTTAACAGAAAAAATTGAACCTCAAAATCATCCTGAAATTAAATTGTTAAAACAACGAACCTTAGACTGTGACAATCACGGATTTCAAAGACCAGCTTTTGTATGTAAGCATTTAAACATAAAAACTGCTCTGGGATTTGAAGAAGCTTTTGAAACTTATCCGGGTATGGAATTAGATAATGATGAAGATTTACAAGCTTGGTGCAATGAATGTGAAAAAATAAGACAGAAATACGGAGAATGGAACGCAGAATCAGAAAAATTTGCACAGATAAAATTAATTTGTGAAAACTGCTATTTCGAAATTAAAAGGCTAAATCAAAACTAAAAACTACACCTTTAGACAATACCCTGAACTCTTAATTTCTGCATTTGAAGAAAGTATTCTCAACGATCAGTCTGACTTTGGAATAATTTTAACAAATAATTTAAATAATAACAAAGCATATTTTATAAATTTTCTAGACATCTGAATTAAAATAAAAAAGAGAAACCTCAACAGTTTCTCTTTTCTTTTTATCCGAACTTTTTCTTTCTTAACCAGAAGAACAATCCTCCTAATAATGCAATAATCGCTAAAGGTAAAACTAAATTCAGGTATTGCCATTTTGAGCGCTCTTCACTGATTCTGTGACGATCCAAAAGACGTTCTTCAATATTCCGGTTTCTGAGATCCATAATATTGCTGTCATCCAGAAGATAATCTAACGCATTTCTGAGGAATTGCTCATTACCAAACTGCTCATCAGTCAGCATATCAACTCCCAAAGGCAAAGGCTGACCTTTAATGACCTTATTTCTTCCCACATCACCGTCTGCAATGACAATCATTTTGTTTTCAGGACTTGTAGCCTTAAAGCCAGGATATGATTTTCTTTCTATTCTTGAAGCATATGCAGAACTGAATTTTCCTTCTAGAGCAACAGCGAAAATTTTTGGCGTACTCGGTTTTTCCATTTGTCCAAGACTGTCTACACTTGCAATTTCTTTCAGCTCCACATAGTTCGGAACCTGCTTCAGCAAAGTTCTTTCACTCGATTCAAACAGTACATGGGTTTTAAATTTCTTTCCGCCCAAAGTATCAATGGAAGTCGGAAATTCCAGTTTTACCGGATTGATATTTTTGGTAACCGGATGCTCCTGCTCTGCAATTCCCAAAGGAAAATACGGCCATGGAAGACTTGTATATTGTGCATTCCCTCCTACTTCACCGGTTACGAGTTTGAGGAGTGCATATTTCTTTACATCTTTTACCAGCGCAGAATTGATTCTAAGACCATAATTGAAGAAAAAATCGGTCATATTAATATCAATCGGAAACGGCATTACTTTTTTAGATCTTGTTAAAGTATCCATTTCAGCATTCACAGCATCAATCATCCAAAGTGTTTTCCCACCATTCATGATGTATTGATCCAAAATTACTTTTTCATTGTCAGTAAAAGCTTTTCTGGGTTTTGCGATCACCAGTGCGCTCATTTTTTTCAGCAAAGGAAGATCTGCCATCGTCAGCTCAACATTATTCTGCGGAACTACAGGACCGGCGTCATAATTTTCCAGAGCAAGCTGCATAAATCCTTCAAATTCTCGAGGACCCAGCTCATCCTGATTTACTAGAATACCTACTTTTTTTCTTTTATCTTCCGCAACAGATTTGATATTGGAAACCAAGTTATATTCAAGATTCTCAATAGATTTCCTAAGCTGTTCATCAGCATTGATGTTTGCCTGCTCTACCACCAAAGGAATAGAAACGCCTCTCTGGTTGTATTTTACTACGGCATAAGGAAACAAACGGATCTGAGTTACTTTACCGTCTTTCACATCCGGAAGAATGGAAGGCTGCATTCCCATTGCCATCAAAGTATCCTGAGACATTTTGGTTTTAATAGGATCAATAAATTTGAAATCTATTTTAGGATTTATTTTTCTGAATTCTTCCAGCATAAATTTAGTTTCGTTCTGCAGCTGCTTGAAGCTTGCAGGGAAATCGCCCTCCAGATATACCTCAACAGTTAAAGGTTTTTTTATAGATTCCAGAACTTTTACGGTGCTTTCAGAAAGCGTGTATCTTTTTTCTTTGGTTAGATCTAAACGGATTCCGGAAAACATCATGATTACTACCAATGGTAAAATAATGATAAGCAAAATTCCGAATGGAGATTTTAGGTTGATCTTCTTCATATTCTTACTTCTTTTTGGTGATAAAATGATTAGATAATGCTAAACTCAAACCGATGACGAAAATAAAATAGGCAACATCTCTGAAGTCTATCAATCCTCTGGTAAATCCTAAGAAATGATGATAAAAACCTAAATTCTGTAAAATAAAATCTGCTCCTCCCAACAATTTATAACTCGCCAACTGCTCAATTCCGAAATACATGATAAAGCACATAAAAACGCCTAATAAATAAGCCATAATCTGATTTTGTGAAAGCGACGATGCTAAAATACCTACTCCTGCAAATGCCGCAATGAGCATAATGAGACCAAAGTAACTGCCAAAAGTCATTCCCATATCAATATTTCCTTCCGGAACGCCCAGAACAAAAACAGTATAAAAATAGATAAGTGATGGAATAAGGCAAAGGATTCCGACAATCCAAACAGAAAAAAACTTACCAAATACCAAATCAGACACTTTCATAGGCTGTGAAAAAAGCCAGTTTAAAGTTCCTGTCTGCTGCTCTTCAGCAAAGGTTTTCATAGACAATGCCGGAATGATAAACATCAAAAGCCACGGAACCAAAACGAAATAGCTTTGCAGTGAAGCAAGTCCGATGTCAAAAATATTAGAGTCATTTTCGAAAAAAAACAAAAACAATGTTGTGATGAGACTGAATGCCGCAATGATTACCCATGCGCTCCAGTTCCCGAAGTAACTCCAAAGTTCTTTTTTAAGTATTGCAATCATAGTTTTTAATTTGCAGTAAGAATATGCTATAAGCAGCAGGCAAAGCTTATTTTTTATTACCTTTAGCCTAAAGCCATTATTATTTTTTCTTTTTCTTGTTCACCAGCTTCACGGTCATCATGATCAAAAATACCAGAACGAAAAATCCGGTAATTAATTGCCACCAATATTCAATAACTGAAGATTTTAATATGACCGTAAAAACAACAAGGAACAAAATAAATGTAGCAATTTCATTCGCCTGTCTTAGTTTCAGATTAGCTGTTTCCAGAGTATTTCCGTTGAGTTTTACCAGCTGCTTTACTTTTTGCCAGCACCAGTAATGATAAGCGGCAAGCCCGATTAAGAAGGTGAGCTTGAGATGGAACCATGGAGTTTTCATCAATCCGAAGTTGAGAAAAATCAAAATTAATCCGCAGACTGCCATGATAACCCCTGCAGGAACCGTGATAATGTTCCAAAGTCTTCGAGCCATAAAAGTATACTGCTCTCTGAGGATCTGTTTTTTTTCATCATAGAACGCATCGGTATCTTTATAATACACAAAAATTCTCACGAGGTAAAAAATCCCCGCAAAATAGCTTACCATAAAAATAATGTGCAATGCTTTGATGATGGTATACAGCATCCTTTTAATTTGTCTGCAAAGATAATGATTTTGCAGATGATGTATTCAAAAATTACCGTTTAATAGCGACGCTGTCTGTTTTTTTACTATTATCATATTTCTTAATAGTTTCCAGCTTTCCGTTTTCATCATAACATTTCCAGTCACCGTAGTAATATCAGTTGTTTTCCGTTTTCTTTAACATCCAGCCGGGACTGACTTTTTTCCATTATTCTGCCATAAGAATGAAATATTTTGGTATTGGAGACTCTGTTCTGGTTTTATTTTTTTGATAAAGCCGATTCAAGATTAAGATAACAATATTATTTTTCATCGTAAATATTTATGTAAATACCATAAACATATTCTACAAACGTAGAATAATAAAATATAAAAAAACAGCAGTTATTTTCAAACTACTGAATATTATTTGTTGCAATATTATTTGATTCTAAGCTGGAAGTATTAACTAGCTTAGCCTACTTTTCAATAAAAAACTTTACATTTTCTATAGGTCTTCCAAGCATAGCTACAGAACCTTTGATGATTATAGGTCGCTGAATAAGAGACGGGTTTTCACATAAAATCTTCAGCCATTCTTCTTCCGAAATATTTTTACCTGCAAATTTTTCAAGATAAAGCTTCTCTTTTTTTCTGATAATATGGGAGATAGGCTGATTGAGTTTCTTCAAAACTGTTTTGAGTTCCAAAACGCTTAGAGGATCTTCCATAATATTAATGATTTCAAACTGAACACCATTTTCATCCAGATATTCTAAAATAGCGTTGGATTTTGAACAGCTTCCGTTATGCAAGACCTTTATCATGTTAAATTTTTACTGATTAGAATAAACCGTTGAGTTCCGCATCAATTTTTTCAAGAATAAATCCAAAATCTTCAGGTTTTTCTACAAAATCCAGATCATCTACTTCAATTACCAGAAGTTTTCCTTCTGTATAACCGTCGATCCATTTTTCGTATTTCTGATTTAGCTTAGATAAATATTCTATGCTGATGGAGGCTTCGTACTCTCTTCCTCTTTTGTAAATTTTCTTTACGAGATTAGGAACATCAGACTTTAAATAAATAAGCAAATCGGGTGCCGAAACAAAAGTTTTCATCAGATCAAAAAGCGAAGCATAATTTTTGAAATCTCTGTCTGAAAGAAGTTTCATATCATTAAGATTTTCCGCAAAAATGTGAGCATCTTCATAAATCGTACGATCCTGAATAATATTTTTGCCACTTTCTCTTATTTCTTTTACCTGACGAAATCTGCTTCCAAGAAAATAAATCTGAAGTGCAAAACTCCACTTGCTCATATCGGCATAAAAGTCTTCCAGATAAGGATTATGATCTACATCTTCGAACTGCGCATCCCAGCCGTAATGTTTGGCAAGCATGGTTGTAAGTGTCGTTTTTCCGGCTCCGATGTTTCCTGTGACAGCAATGTGCATATTGTATATGAGAGTTTTTGTTTAAATACCAAAAGATTCTACGTTGGAAATTTCTTCGATGATTTTTAAAATATCACCTTTTTCAGTCTTCTCCTTTTCCAGTTTTTCTATCTCTTCTTCAAGTTCCTGTTTAGTTTTTTCAAGTTCTTCCAAAGATTTCTGAGGCTTTGCTTTACGTAAATTTTCAAGGCTGTAAAGATACAGTTTGTTGCCTTTTATTTCAAAATATGCCAGTGAGTTTTTATCCACAATCTGTGTTTCGGGATCTTCAAATAATTTTAAAAGCTCTTTGTTCTGAATATATTTGAAAACCGCAGTTTTTGTGACAATCAGAATATTTTCATTTTCACGGCGAAATCTCTTGGCATTTTCTACCGGAGCTTCAAAAAGCTTATCAAATTTCAGATTAAAAACCCTGAATGTATTTTTAGATAAAATGTAGAGTCTATTTTCAAAAACAAGCAGATCAATGATCTCATCCATATTTACCGTGTAAGGGTAAGAATTGATGGTAATATCATTCCTGAAATTATACTGAAGCAGCCTTTTACTGCTTTCGTCAATCAGCCAGACCTGCTGCAGATCTTCCGCATAGGCTTGTTTGATAAAGCCAAACTTTTGCTTGAAATCAAGCCTTTGAATCTCATTGAGATTCTGATCTACAAATTTCATTTCCTGAGCATTTTCCGAAAACAAAGCTATACTCAGGGGATTTTGCACTCCCTGAACTTTAAAAGGAACGGTGAGCATCATTTTGCCCAGCTGCCTTCCTAAAGAATCATATTTAGTAAAGCTGAAATCTTTGTTTTTGTATAGATACAGATTCCCGTAGTCATCAGCAAACATATCTCTGGTTTCCTTTAGCTTTAAACTGTCAAAAGGAAGTACTTTCTGCGCCGATATGGTACAGAACAGAATAACGAACAAAAATTGTAATAATCTCAAATCTTCTTTACTAAGATAGCGTTCCTAAGGAACGCTACCAATTTACATTATTTTTACTTTATTGCAGAAAAAATTATGATGATGTTTTCAACTATTTAATGATTACTTCATAAATTTTCGACCAGTTTTTTCCGGTAATCAGCATATTATCGCCTTTAAAGGCAATCCCATTCAAAACATGCTCACTATTGTCATCTGTATAAGGCTGTGCAATTTTAGAAAAATCAAATCTTCCCACAACCTCTCCGTTGGCGGGATTGATTTTTAAGATAATCGGTTTGTGCCAAACATTGGCGTAAATATGTCCTTTGTAGTATTCAAGCTCGTTAAGCTGATCATAAACGCTTGTATTTCCTGCTACTGAAATATATCTTACCATTTTGGAAGGATCGTTTACATCAAGAAAATAAAGGTTTTTGGTTCCGTCTGAAGCAATAAGGTTTTTCCCGTCATACGTAAGACCCCAACCCTGATTCATCATACTTGTATAAGGAAATTCGGACTTCAGGCTCAATGAATTTTTATCATATACTAAACCTTTCTTGTTTTCCCAGGTTAACTGAAAGATTTTGTCGCCGGCAATTGTACTTCCTTCCGAAAAAACATCATCCGGCTGTTTTGTTTGTTTTACAGGAATTGTATCGCCCAGTTTATAGGCAATTAATCTGGAAGATCCGTACTGCCCTTCACTTTCATAGATCAAACTTCCGTCATATTGAAATCCCTGAACAAAATTAGCAGGATCATGAGGATACTCAGCAACAATTTCATAATTGATAGCCTTTTCAGGAGTTTTGCTGTAAACATTAATGGTCGCATCCTGATATAAAGTTTCTCCGCCTTTGGTTTTGATGTTAAAAGTTACCGCATTATCACCTAATGTAAAATATTTAGGATCTATGATAAGACTGTTTGATTCTTTTTCGCCAAAACTTATGGTAATGCTTTCTGCATTTTCCAGAACTTCATCAGGAAGATTGAGCTTATCACCAAAATGATAACCTTTCTGTTCCATTCCATTGTTGTAATCTGCAAGAGAAGACAGCATCTTATCATTATTATTACATGAAACGATCAGTAATAATGCTGCAAACCCCGCTATTATTTTATTTTTCATTATGATTCCTAAAATTTTTTCAAAAATAGCAAAATTTATAACGCTTTGCTAATTGTTTCTATTGTTTGATCTATACTACACTATAAAACAATACTGTTTTGTGGCGTAATAGGCGGCGGAAGATTGTCTTCATCAAGCATATCTCGCATGTCTATTTCTATAGTTCTGCTGATCTGCGTAATCGGAACATCATTCGGACTTCCTTCAAACGGATTTACAGAAGCCTCTCCTACGCTGTCTAAAGTATGAAAACACCATGTAACCAATAGTGAAAACGGAATATTAAACCAGAGTGTATAATTTTCCAGTAAAGTTCCATCTCCCATTTTATCAAATTCTTTTACCAATCCGTAAGGTACAAATATGATAAAGAGATGCAGAAGATAAGTGGTTATGGATGAGAAATTCCTTGGATAGGGGAAATTTTTTATTCTTTCTGCCTTTCCCTGATTATCCGTAAATTTCACCAGTTGCTGATTGATCTGTGTCCACTGAAAATCATTGATTTCTCCCCTTGAATAAGCCTCGGAAAGCTCTCTGCTCTGAATTGCCATTAACTGTGTTGCACGGTTTTTTTTACTTAAAACGTACTCCAGCTCTTTTTCAGAAAGAAATTTTTTAAGCTCATTTTCTACTTTAAACTTTTTTTCCTCAACTTCATATTTTTTTGCATATTCTTCAAACTGTGCCAAATTCACTTTTTCCCAATCCCTATGTTCTCTCAGCTGAAAACGAAGTGCTGTAAGCCATGCATAATGCCGCTCAAACATCATTTTTACTTTAGCCGGATTTTTTCCGGACAATGCGTCTCTTAAGATATAGCCGAAACTTCTGCTATCATTGATGATTGATCCGTAAATCTGCCTTGCTTCCCAGAGCCTGCTGTAGCTTGCATTATTTTTAAAGCCAACGATAAAAGCTACCGCAGTTCCCATAATTGCAATCGGCTGCCACGGAAATGACAGAAAAGTAAGTCCTAAATAATAAAGTATCGTAGGAACTGCCGCCCAAAGCGAAAGAACAAAAATGCTTCTCTTCGTCCAGACAATAAATTCTGTCGCACTAAATTTTTTTCCTGAATGCATATACTATTAATTAATTCTTTGTGAAAGGAATATTGTTGTAAAATCCTATCTGTATCTGTCCCCGGTTTCTATTTTCCTGGATCTGATTCATATATCCTGCCTCAATCCGCATATTTTTGTTGATAACAAATCCTACAGCTCCATAGACACGGTTTCTGTCAAAAACAGGGTTGTCAAAATGAAGAAAAATCTCATTGTAAGCGGAAGCATACCATGTTTTTGGAAGCATTTCTTTATTATTGATCGGAATATTTAATCCTAAAAAATACCGGAAACGCATTCTGAAATCATCCTGTAAAAAACGCTCTTCCAGGCGGTAACGGTGCTGAACGAAAAATCTGCCGAATTTTTGTCTTGTAATATACTGCTGGAAGATTCTGTGTTCAATATTTTCAGATTTCTCACCTCTAATATAAGGCTGGCTTAAAATAAAACCATAACCCAGCAAGATATTATTGTTGTTTTCTGTAAGATCATAGCCAATCCCGGTTCTGATGAGCAATTGTTCCAAATCTGTCCCTGCATCAAAATTCCTGTACTGGATTTCGTTATGAAAATTAAACTTTTCACTGATTTTATTGTTTCCGAAATACATATACCAAGCTCCTAAATCACTATTTTGAGCAATAGCAGTAACTCCCAGAGCGCACATCAACACCAATATCGACTTCTTAAAAAATATCATAGTTTATTATTTACATTGCCTATCAATCAGCACAAATCTAATTATAATTACCTATCAAACAAAATATAATGCTCTGCATTCATTCAATAAAAAAACGGCAGAACAAATCTGCCGGCTTTATTGCTAAGGATGTTGCTGCTTTTCAGGATCGTCATAATTAACCATCCAGTTTATTCCAAATTTATCGGTAAACATTCCGAAATAAGCTCCCCAAAATGTATCAGCCATTGGCATTGTAATATTTCCGCCATTTGAAAGACCATTGAATAACTTATCTGCTTCATCTCTTGTGTCTGCATTTATTGAAATGGCGTAATTATTACCTTCTTTAAACTGAGAAGCCCATTCTCCGCCTGTGTCACTTCCCATTAACATTGTTTCATTAGAAATAGGGAGGCAAACATGCATAACTTTATTTTTTTCTTCTTCCGGCATTTCTTTACCTTCCGCAGGCGGCATATCGCCAAAGGTACCCATGTAAGGAATTTCTCCTCCAAAAACTGACTGATAAAATTCGAAAGCCTGTCTGCAATTTCCGTTAAATGTAAGATATACGTTTACTGTTGCCATAATTGTTTGATATAGGTTTTTATTGATGATTATTAATTATTATTACTATTCTTTATCATTGATTAGCCATTACAAAAAGATCTATCTGTGCTGATCAATAAGAATCATATTTCCGTCCGGATCTTTAAGATAGATATGTTCGGGACCTGATGAATTTTCATCGGCTTCTTTTTCCAGCTCAACATTATGATGCTTTAAATGCTTCTGAATTTTTCTAACATCGTCAAATGATTCCAAATTCTGAGCGTTATGATCCCATCCCGGGTTGAAAGTCAGCATATTTCCATCAAACATCGCCTGAAATAGACCAATTAAGGTGTCTTCATTTTTCATGATAAGATAATTATGCTCCATACTGCCGCCCATAGCATTAAAGCCCAGTTTTTCGTAAAATTCTTTGGATTTAGCTAAATCTTTTACACTTAAACTGATAGAGAAAGCTCCTAATTTCATTGCTTTATTTTTAATTGATTTTCAGTTATTAATTATATTGAAATTTGACAGAAAATACGCAAATATTTTTACGAATTAAAGTTTTGCGGTTTTAAAAATGTAATCAAAAATTTTTAAGTTTTGTTTTAAAATCTAAACTTCTGTCATAGCTTCTCCAGTCACCTGTCAATTCAATAGAATGGTTTTCAATTTTTTCTGTCTTTTTATTCCATTTAAAATGATAAATAAACATACCCGAAAAAATACCGGAATGTTTCCCTTTACTTTCTTCAGCTAATTCATAATCGCCATATACCGCTCCGTCTTTCTTACCATCCTTGTATTTGATAATGGTAAATTTCCCTTCAAACTTTGTATAATTGTTATCAACAAGAGAATATCCCGAAACAAAATATTCCTGGTCATTTTTCTTATTCTGCTCAGAAATATTTATTTTAAGCTTAATTTTCTGATTATCATTGCCTATCGTCCCGATATAAGGGTTGGAATTATTGAGCCAGACTTTGGAAATATCCGGCATCTGCGAAAGCAGAAAAAAAGGCATGAGTAATAAGAAAAATAAAAATTTTTTCATAGGGTTTTGTTTTATTCAATGAAACCGGATATTAAACTCCGAACTGGCTCAAATGATGGTTAAGATGTTTAGCAAACATATTATTCCATTCCTGGGAAGTAAGTTTTCCGAAAGAAAAAGATTCTTTACCATCAAAAGCCGAAGCTCCCAATTGCTGAGTTTTCTGAATAAAACCAATCAGTCTCCTTTTTTCTTCATCAAAATTTTTTCTTTCTTTTATCAAAAATTGTGGTGCAGTGGGAGAATCTTTAGGATAAGATTTTTCTCCAACCACTTTTGGTTTTACAAATGTTTTGAGTATAAACTTTGCTATTGCGCCCGGCTTTTTATGTTTTTCAGGCTCATAAACCATTTCGTAGGTTACAGAGCAGTGAGCCAGCATTTGGTCGACCGTCATTCTACCCCACAAACCATGGGTATCTTCTACCAAATTATTGATTCTGTTAATATAATTCTGAGCATCTTTCGGGTCAAATACATTTTCCATAATGGTTTATTCTTTTAAACAAATATATCAGTTTTTTTTGTGGTGTGAAATATCAGCATAAAATACGGCAATCAGTCGAATACAAAAACAGAGCAGAATAATTTCTGCTCTGTTTATTTAAACTATTATTTAAAGATTATTTTTTAATCGCCTTAATGGTTTGCTTAGTACCATCGTTCATATTAAGAACAACAAGGTAAACTCCCGCATTCAATTCTCTTAAATGAAGAATGTTACTTGGTTTTTCAAATGATTTCACCAGTCTTCCGGCAATATCTATGACAGAAATAGATTTTACATTTTTAATGTCTGAAATATTTAAGACATCAACAAACGGATTCGGATATGCCTGAACTTTATTTCTATCTAATGAATTCTCTACGGTTGACAATGTAGAAGTTATTGAGAAGTTATCAATAAAGAAATCGTTATCTGCGGTATCATTAACAGTTCCAGAGCTACCATAGAATGCAAACTTTGTCTGAGCTGTCGCCCCTGTTATAGTATACGTAAATGTAGTAGAGACATTCGGAATATTGGTAGATTCATTCCAAGACTGAATAGAAGTCCAAGTAGCACCATTGTCTGTTGACATAAGAACCTCAATTTTATCATCAGAACCAAGACTACCTGCATTAGTTGAACTATATTCTGTCATTGCATAATCAAAAGAAATTGTATAAACTCCACCTGCTAAATTGAATGTAGGAGTCATCAACCATCCTGTGATATTGGTACTGTACAAGTTGATTTTTGCCGCCCCAGTACTTCCTACGTTTGCAAACCCATCAGCATACCAGTAAGTTGAGTTTCCTGAAGGTCCTGTTGCAACAGATCCTCCAGATCCTTGATTCCAGCAAGCTGTATTGACTGATGAGAAATTGTTGGTATAAGTTGGAGTAATAGCATCACATTGTGTGGTAAAACTTCTCACTAAACAATTGCTGGAAATTGATCCGGCATTGTATGCATTAATAGTGTAATAATATGTGGTATTATAAGCTAACGAAGTACCAAATGTATAAGTTGTCATATTACCCAAATCTGCATTATTTACAACATCTGATCCTCCTGAAGTAGTTCCTACCGTAATTCTGTATCCTGTAGCTCCACTCATAGTACTCCATGTAATTGTTGGTGTAATAGAAGTTCCGCTTACTCCGTTTGCAGGACTAGTTACTGTAGGACAAAAACTCTGAGTTGTAAACATTGCCATTGGTGACCAAGAGCTTTTAGTGGTTGCGCTGCATAATGATCTTACCCAGATATAATACTGTGTTGAGGAGTTAAGCGATGAAAGATTTACACTTGTTGAAGTCGCTGTACCTGTTGCTGTTGTAGTTGCTGTAGGTGCAGTATTGCTTGTGGAAAGATAGTATTCATATCCGTTTGCAGGAGCTGAAGCAGGAGCCATCCATGAAACCGTAGCCGTAAAAGGCGTAACTGCACTTGATGTGAGAGCAGAAGGTTCTACGCAAGTAGGGTTTACCTCAATAACGATATCATCCACATACAAATTAAACATATCTGCATCAGAATACACATTAAATCCGAAATAATAAACTCCGGTTGATGCTGGGGTAAATGTGTAAAAATCTGTCTGCGGTGTTAATATATTTACAATATTGGAATAATCATGTATTGTGGTATTTTGCGAAGCCGAATTGGCCGCTGTACCATAAGTAACTTTCAATTTTTCAGCATAAGTTGAACTATTGTTGCCGTAGGCATATTTAATTCTGTATACTGTACCTGCCGTAAGATTGATTCCATTGGTAAAGAACCATGCATTGGCAGCATTTTGCGAGTTGTATTTATAGGTGAGTGTTTTATTCGTAAAACCATTTCCAGGATTGTTTTCGATGATCCAATTGTTACCTGAGCCTGTATTAACAGCTAAAGTACAGTTTGGCATTGCTGGAACAGCAGCACTTTCAAAATCCTGAATATAAGGTACATTTGAAGCAACACAGCTTGTAACAAAACAAACATTTACCCAGTTACTGGTAGTTGTTGCCGTGCATTTTGATCGAATCCAAACACAATAATTACTACCCGGTGTAAGCGATGTGATTGTAACGGTAGGGTTTGTTACATTCAGCAATGGTGCAGTAGCAGCCGTAGGAACAACACCTGTATTTGAATAAAACACATCATATCCGGAGGACGGAACTGTGGAAGGACTTGCCCAGGAAACAGTAACACTTGTTGGAGTAATTCCAGATACTGTGAGCGAAGTAGGAGCAATACATGAAGGGGGTGCAGTTACAGTAAGCTTATAATCATGCGCCTCGCCGTAACCTGATGTATCGCAAGATGTGGGAGCGGTATTCCATCTGTCTGCTACTCTCATTCGATAATTTCCGGGAGTAACTGCTGAAGGGATATTGATAGTTCCGTTTGTAATCATGGTTGTTCCGCTATTGCCTGAACCAATCAATTCTGAAGTTTCATCAAAAGTTCCGTCATTGTTAAAGTCGACGTAAATCCTTACATATTGATTTGCATAATCATGCACAACCTCAAAAGCGTAAGGAATTGTCGGTGACAAGGTTATTGTTTGAGTTGCAAAAAAATCACCATATGTTCCTGCAGAACATCCGGTTCCTAAATGTGTGAAACCAGCGGTAGGGATTTTAAAGTCATTAATTTGATCTCCACCGTCACAGCCACTGGCGTAGTTTGGTGTACAATAAGTCTGTGCACTCATCCAGATGGCAGAAAAAAGCACAAACAAAAGATAAGTTTTCTTCATGTCTACAAGTTTTTAATTTAATAGTTAAAAATAAAAAATAAATACCACATCAACAAACAATATGATATTTTTTTGAGCATTATTCAAAATAATATAAATATTTATAGACATTATAAAAGCAAAAAAAGGTGGTCATTCAGACCACCTTCTCATTAATTTACATTAAAAATTATTTTTTAATAGCTTTTAAAGTTTGTTTAGTACCATCATTCATATTAAGTACCACTAAATACATTCCTGAATTTAGTTCTCTTAACTGAAGAGTAGCCGAAGGTTTATCAAAAGATTTAACCACTCTACCTGCAATATCAATTACAGAGATTGATTTTACATTCTTGATATCTGAAATGTTTAATACATCAGAGAATGGGTTTGGATAAATTTTGATTGATTTCTCTTTAATTAAGATCTCACCTGTTCCAAGTGCAGCAGATAATTCAGCAAAAGATAAGAAACCCGTATAATCAGCAAATGCTAATGCAGTTGTAGACTGTGTTGTATTTGGCGTACCAGCAACATAAGTACCTGTAGTACCAAATAAACTATCATATACCCCACCTGCAGCTGGTGCAATTACCGGGAAGTTCGTACTTGCAATTGCATTACCTCCTAGTCTTACATTAATTGTTGAGAACGCTCCTGATACTAAAGGCGCTTCCCATCTTTTTGTAGCAGATAAATTCTGGATTGTAGCAGATCCAGTTCCTGAATTAGTATCAAATGCTTCTGCTTGCATATTAGTTACTGCCGTAGTTACAGGCGCTAACCAGATAGGAGCATAAGCCGCTTTACCTACAGGATATAATATATAATTAGTGGCAGCATTTGCATTTGCAATCGTTCTTGCAAAAGGTCCAGCAATATACGCTGTTGCACTACCTCCAGATAATGTACCTGCTGCTGCTGCTGTACCTAATGTTAATAAATTAGCAGAAGTTGTATTTACTTTTCCTGCCGTAAGTGTTAAAGTTCCACTTACTGATAATGGTACACTTAATGTAACTCCACCTGTGCTTGTATTGTTTACAGCGAAACTAGTTAAATTAGCAGTAGAGGATGTAGCTAAATTTCTGAATACACCTGTACCAGATATAGCTTGTGCATTTGTAGATGCCACGCTAGAGGCAGAAGATGTTAAATCTGCTCCCCATGATGCTAATTCTAAAGTACCAGTAGAAGTAAGTGTACTATTATTTACAATATTACCATTAATTTTTGAACTAGGTAATCTTAACTCACCGGAAGTAATTGTTAAATCTTTTTCAATACCTACTGTGTAAGGAGCTACAACTAATCTATTTGTACCTGTAGATAAATTAATAACTAAATTACCAGCAATAAAATATCCACTGCCTGGCCAAGTATTATACTGAAGACCACTTGTATGTCCACCTGCATCAGTAGAAACTCCGTCTCCTAATTGAATTGTATGATTTACTCCTGCACGGTAACCATTACCCCAATAAGCAAAAGCGTGTCCATTTGAAGTACCTGCTGCTGCTGAAGTTGCAGCATGCGGATCTACAATAACAATTTTACCACCTGTTAAATTTAATGCAGCACCTGTTCCTGAAGTACCAAAACCAAATATATTGGTACCAGAAGCAACAGAATTAGCCACCACACCTGCATCATTACCATCTACAATAATCTCTCCACCTGATTGATTAAATGTTGATCCATTTGCATTATTTACATTACCATTTACGTTTAGTATACCACCTGAAACTGTTAGTGTTCCATTATTTACTAATGAATTGTTTTTAAGAGTACAACCTATTGTTAAATCTCCTGAAGTACTTACTAATGTTCCTCCAGTATTAATAGTAATATTTCTAGACACATTCCCTGCTGAGTTTACAGTTACTGTAGTACCCGCTGCAATTTGCACTACATCTGTACAAGATGGTAATGTTCCTTTGTTCCAGGTAGAACCAGTATTCCAATTACCATTTGTTACAGATATAAAAGGAATATCAGAAGCTGCAATACCTAAATAGTAGGTATCAGCTAAATTAGACAATGGAACAGCTGTTCTTTGTGCATTTACGTAAGTTGTTCCAGCCTGATGTGTCCCTGAAGCCGGAGCCGAAGCCAATGTAATTCTGCTGTTTCCGTTAGCAGACTGATAAATATTTTGTCCGTTTATTGCCATACTATAAGTAGGCGTTCCTGTAATACCAGACTGAGAAACAACCCAGTTAGATCTTGCCTGCGTATCTACGGTATATGCTCCGTCTACAATATTTACGGCATTTGTTCCTGCAACGTCATTATATTTTACTGCAATTCTTCCACCTGTTGTTGCAGCTGCTGTCTGGTTTAAGTAAAGATTTCTTGCAACAAGAGCGGTTGAGGTTCCTGCAGCAAAAGGATATACTCCCGTTCCTGTTCCAGAAGGAGTAGTATTAGCTGTAATAGTTGCTCCTCCTGTCGTAGTAGGCCACCATCTTGCAAAAGTACTACCTGTGCTAAAACCACCTGCAGTATAAGATAAAGTTCCATTGGAGGAAGTTGAAGTTCCTAAAACAAAAGTATTAGCACCTGTATTTACAAAACCTGTTGTCAATGTTAATGTTCCTGATAATGTTCCTGTATTTGCTCCGCTCAATAACGAATTGGCATTAGCAAAAGTAACACCCGTTGAAGAACTATTGTTAATTGTAATTGAATTAAAATTAGCCGTAGAGCTTGCAGTAACAATATTATTTCTAAATACACCAGTTCCTGAAATAGTCTGAGGTGTAGTAGAAGCAGAAGCAGTTGAATTTTTAAAATCCTGGAAACTCAAAGTAGAAGCAGTATGAGTAAATGTACCGTTATTGGTAAAGTTACCTGCAATACTTATTCCCGAAGTAGGCATTCTAAATTCTCCATTTGCATTAATAGTTAATGTATTAATACCAATCGTTGTTGAAGAATTTGACACATATCTATTTGTTCCTAAAGTTCCGTCTATTATTACATTATTGAAATAGATTTTGCTTCCTGCATTATTCCAGATAAATCCTCCTGCAGCTGAAGCAGTGGCCGTTGTTCCTCCTGCATCTGTAGAGGATCCATCACCAAATTTTAAAGTCCAACCAACCGTGTTATCTATAGCAGTTCCGCCAGAATAAGAAAATGCAAATGAACTGGTACTGTTAGCTGCATGAGGATCTACTACGGTCATTGTTCCACCAGTAAGTGTTACATTTCCGGTAGCTATATTCACTAAATGCGTACCCGAAGCTACACTTGTTGCAGTAGCACCTGCGTCGTTTCCATCTACATTTATATTTCCTCCTGTTTGGGCAAAAGTAGAACCTGATACATTATTAATATTACCATTTACTACTAACGTTCCTCCAGATACTGATAAGCTACCGTTGTTGTTAACATAATTATTTCTATTAACACAACCTACAGTTATAGAACCTCCAGTAACAGCTAAAGCTCCTCCCGGATTAATAATTACATTACTTGGCGTTGCAGTTGTAGAAGAAGAGACAGTAACTGTATGCCCCGAAAGAATACCAACACTAGCACAAGAAGAAGGTACTACTCCGCCCACCCATGTACTTGCACTTTCCCATGGACCTGATTGTGCAGACTCTACAGCAGCTTCTGATGTAATAGAAGCTAATGTATATGTTGCAGCTATATTTGCGGCAGGCACTGCGGCTCTTTGCCCAATCGGCTGGTTTGTACCTGCCTGTGCAGTACCTGCCAAAGCTCCATTATTTAATATCGTAACATTTGGAGTAATAGCCGTAAATGTTCCCTGACCTTGAATTGCAATAGTATGTGTTGCGGAAGAAGCATATCCTGCCGAAGTTGTTACAACCCAGTTAGCATTTGTCTGTCTATCATAAGTCAATGAACCCTCAGTTATTGGAGTTATTGCAGAAGTACCAACACCCCCATTAAATTTAACCGCCATTTGACCTACAGCCGTTAAAGCCGCTGTAGCTCTATGAAAATGATTTACATTGTAAGAACCTGCAGCACCTGTTACAAAAGGATAAGTACCTGCACCTGGAGATGGGATGGTAGAAGCTGTTATAGTAGTTCCAGAGCCAGCTGTTCCATACCATCTGCTAAATGTAGAACCTGAACCAAATCCACCTGCAGTATACGATAATGTACCTACTGTTGTGCCCGATATTCCTAATACAAAAGTATTAGAACCTGTATTCACAACTCCATTGGTAAAAGTCAATGTTCCTGATACCGTACCTGTATTACTTCCACTTAATAATGAATTTGCATTAGAGAAAGTAACTCCTCCTGGGTTATTAATTGTTAAATTAGAGAAATTAGCAGTCGGTGAAGCTGTAAGGTTTCTAAAAACACCTGAGCCAGAAATATTTTGAGGTGCCGTTACTGTAAATGCACTGTTTGTTCCTAAAACCAAAGCAGAAGTCGATGTGGAGCCCTGCACCGTCATCGTTCCATTATTGATTATATTTCCACCAACAGCCAATAATCCTGAAGTATAATTCTGTCTGAATTCAGCATTGGCATTTATCGTTAAATCTCCTTTTATATGAGTTCCATAAATTGTCGAATTATTATTGGATGCAGTAAGCCATCTCCCCGTAGTTGCGCCGCCATTTACTATAACGTTTTGTACTGGTGCATATCCATTAGAATAAGTTTCTAAAACAAATCCATCCGCATTCCCAGCTGTTGTACTCACACCATCTCCAAAAATAAAGGTATGTGTCCCTGTAAAATATGTAACCGACGTATTGAGACCTATATTTACAGACCTATTAGTACCAGATCCAGCAGAATATGTATTTACATGTGGATCTACTAACGTAATCGTTCCTGCAGAACAATTTGAAGTTCCTCCTGTTAATGCAAATAAAGCCGTGCCAGAAGCAACCGAAGTAGCTGCTGTATTATTATCATTTCCATCCAAGACAATACCGCCGCCAGATTGGTTGAACGCTCCAGAAGTCATTAAGAAATTACCATTTAAAATAATTGATCCTCCTGTCTGTATTAATGAACCTCCAGCAATAAGTAAAGTACTATTATTCCCAGCAGCTCTGGAAACCGTAAGACTGTTACTTGCAACAGTTAAACTTCCAGAATTAATAGTAAGCTGTCTCACTGAAGCATTACTTGGAAGTGTCAATGCAGCATTGTTTTGGATAACAAAATTGTCTGCATTACTAATGCTTGTTGGTGATGTGCCTGTACCATCCGTTGCAGTTCCCCAACTGCTAACAGCCGTAAAATCCGTCGCCGAGGCTTTGGAATAATACGTGGTTTGCGCTTTCATTGCTGCAAAACTGCAGGACAACGAGAGCCAAAGATAAGCCTTTTTCATATTCAGTTAAATTAAAATTAGGGGATGAAATTACTAAATATTTATAATACAAATCAAAAAAAGTCTTAATATTTTATAAACATTATGTTAAAAAGGTGTAATAAATTAAATATTCATTAAACAAACATTTAATTATTTTTCAAACTTAAGTATTCTTAAAAATATAAAATAATGATTATCAATAACTTTAAACCATGGTAAATATCTTTAAAACTAAAAAAGTAACTTTTATCAGAAAGATAATTTATTAAAATTCTAAATAAAAAAAGTGGCTTAAAGCCACTCAAAAAATTATTAAATAAATCAGTTCAGATAAAACTCATATTTATTTAACAGCTGAATTTCCTTTATCAGTTCTCCGTTAAGATTTACAGATTGTTTCATAGACTGCAATTCAATCTGTGAGTCATCTTCAATATTCTTAATATAAAATTTGATTTTTTGCGATCCCTGATTTTTTTCTAAAACTCTACGGAAAAAATTGAGATCTTCAGGACGGAAATCCATTACATCCATTACCAAAGAAATACTTTTTGCATAACGCTCAAATGCTTCCTGAAGTTCTATCACATCCACCACATTTACAAATACCCTTCCGTCTTTTACCTGAGCAAATTTTATTTTTAAAATCACAAAACGCTGTACTTCGAGTTTTTCTTTCAATTTCATATAATCCCGGTCTCCCAGCCTGAAAGAATATGATCCTGAGTAATCCTCCAATGTAAGAAATGCTACTTTTTCTCCACTTCGAAAGCCGTCTTTTACAACATATTCTGTAATCAAACCCGCCACAGTATATTCTTTTCCTCCGCCACCATTTTCCCTCTCTTTTTGTATGGTTTTCCAGTCTTTTTTCTTTTCCTCAAACAATTCCTCCTGCTTATTGGCAAAAGCCTGTTCCTTATATGCATCTACTTCATCAAGATTCAGAAAACCAAACACTCCTTTAGGCTCAGCTTTTTTCACGATTTCTTCTATAATTTCCTCTTCACCTGTCAAGACTTCATCTGAAACTATTTCTATCAGATCAGCTACATCTTCCGGTGCTTCCTGTTCAAGAATCGGCACTTCATCAATGACTGCTTTTACATCATCCCCTTTTTCGAGTACTGCTTTTTTTGAAAGCTCTCCCTGTATAAACTGAAACTGAAATTTAAATTCATCCAGCGGATGTGCAGAAAGATAAAATCCGATAATTTCCTTTTCTTTATTTAATTTATGCATATTCGGCCATTCAGGACAAGGCAGCAACTTAGGCTGTTCGATCTGAACTTCTTCAGCAAAATCAGCAAATAGAGAATTTTCCATTTCATTCTTACTCTCCTGAAAGCTCTGTCCATAACGGATCAGTCTTTCAAGATTTGTTCTTCCCGACATATCAATATCAAAATACTGTCCTCGATGATAAGAATCCAATTCATCAAAGGCACCTGCCAAAACCAAACTTTCAGCTACTCTTTTATTCATCTGAGACGGCAGAATTCTTTCAAAAAAATCATAAATATTTTTAAATCTTCCATTTTCTCTTTCTTTCGTAATCGCTTCACTCGGACCTTCGCCAATTCCCTTAATCGCACCCAGACCAAAACGAATCTGTCCTTTTTCGTTTACTGAAAATTTATACTGAGATTCATTTACATCCGGTCCTAAAACGTCTACACCAATACTCTTACAATCTTCCATGAACATGGTAATAGAATCTGAATTGTTGATGTTGTTACTCATCACACTCGCCATATATTCCGCAGGATAATTGGCTTTAAGATATGCTGTCTGATAGGCAATCAATGCATAACAGGTAGAGTGAGATTTATTAAAGGCATATTCGGCAAATGCTTTCCAGTCATTCCAGATTTTTTCTAATCTTTCTTCATTAAGGCTATTTTTTCTTCCGCCTTCTATAAATTTAGGGTACATTTTATTAAGAACATCAATCTGCTTTTTACCCATTGCTTTTCTCAGCGTATCAGCTTCACCTTTGGTAAAATTTGCCAGTTTTTGGGATAAAAGCATTACCTGCTCCTGATAAACAGTAATTCCGTAAGTTTCCTTTAAATATTCTTCAGTTTCCGGTAAATCATAGACAATCTCCTCAATACCGTGTTTTCTGTTAATAAAATTAGGAATGTATTTAATAGGACCAGGACGATATAATGCGTTCATAGCAATAAGATCGGCAAAAACCGTAGGCTTAAGCTCCCTCATGTATTTTTGCATTCCGGGACTTTCATATTGGAAAATTCCGACTGTTCTTCCTTCTTTGAATAACTGATACGTTTTTGTGTCATCCAACGGGATTTCATCCGGATTAATATCAATCCCATATCTGGCTTTTACAAGTTTTAATGCATCTTTTATAATGGTTAAAGTTCGCAGCCCCAAAAAGTCCATTTTCAGAAGACCGGCACTTTCCGCTACCGAGTTATCAAACTGAGAAACCAGAATATCTGCATCTTTTGCGGCAATTGTGACCGGAACAAGATTACTTACATCTTCCGGTGTGATAATTACTCCACATGCGTGGATTCCGGTATTTCTGATGCAGCCTTCCATTTTTTTCGCACTTGCCAAAACATCATGACGGGGATCGTGAGGACTGTCTAAAACAAGTCTCATTTCATCCACGAGCTGCTGCTCTTCTGGTTTCAGCTTATCATATTTTGATAAAGCTTTGGCGATATTCATTCCCGGACTCGGAGGAATCAGCTTTGCAATATTGTTCGTATCGGGAATTGGCACATCCAGTACTCTTCCCGCATCTTTTATTGCAGATTTCCCTCCCAATACAGAATAAGTTATAATCTGTGCTACCTGACTTTGTCCGTATTTATCAATTACCCATTTGATGATTCGGTCTCTTCCTTCGTCATCAAAGTCAATATCAATATCGGGCATGGAAACCCTTTCAGGATTTAGAAATCTCTCGAAAAGGAGATCATATTTAATAGGGTCTACATTGGTAATTCCAATACAGTAAGCTACCGCAGAACCTGCTGCAGAACCACGACCAGGACCAACCCAAACACCCATATTTCTAGCTTCATTACAGAAATCCTGAACAATTAGGAAGTAACCCGGATAACCTGTATTGGCAATAACTTCGAGCTCAAAATCCAGACGTTCTTTTATTTCATCCGTAATTCCGGTTTCAACATATCTTTTTCTGGCTCCTTCGTAGGTTAAATGGGTTAAATAAGCCATCTCACCTCGTTTTCCGCCGTCTATCTCATCTTCAGGATGCACAAACTCCTGTGGAATATCAAATTTCGGAAGAAGAACATCTCTTTTTAAAGTATAAGGTTTAAATTTCGATGTAAATTCTTCGTAAGCATCAAATGCATCAGGATAAGCCAGAAAAGCTTCTTTTATTTCATCTGCGTTTTTGATATAATATTCTCCTGTTGCCAATCCTCTTCTTTTTCCAAAACCTTTTCCAACAGGTGTTGTCAGTTTTTCACCATCTTTAATGCAGCTTACAATATCCTGAATATTGGCATCGTCTTTATTGGTGTAAAAAGTTTCGTTCTGAGCTAATATTTTAACATTATATTTATCTGCAAAATGCAGCAAAACATCATTCAAATGCTCTTCTTCTGGCAGCTTATGATTCTGGATCTGAACATAAAAATCATCACCAAAAGTACCTTTCCACCATCTGAAAAGCTCCTCCCCTTTCTGTTCACCGGTATTTAAAATCGCATCAGGAATATCTCCGTTAATTCCCGACGTTAATGCGATTATTCCTTCTTTATATTCAGCAATTAATTCACGGCTGATACGCGGAACACCGAAGTAAAAACCCTTTAAAAATCCTATACTGGAAAGTTTTGCCAGATTTTTATATCCGTTAAAATCTTTTGCCAGCAAAACAACCTGTGTTCTGCGGTCAGGATCGTCTTTGGTAAATTGTTTTTGCTCATAACGGTCTGAAATATAGAACTCGCAGCCTACTACCGGAATTAAAGGTTCAGAAACTGGTTCAGGTTCATTAAACTCAATTCCGTTTTCTTCTGCTTCCTGCTTTTTGGCTAAATATTCTTTATGCTTTTTTGCTCTGTCGCCATTTGCGGCTTCTACTGCCGAAACAAATTTAAAAGCTCCCATCATATTTCCCAGATCGACCATTCCGACCGCAGGAAACTGATCATCTGTAGCTTTTTTGATCAAATCATTAATACTTGAAGTCGCCGATAAAGTGGAAAAAACACTGTGATTATCAAAGTTGAAATATTTTCCGAGATCAATCTCATCAATACTTCCGAAATCTTTCTGTTTTTTCTTATTATTAAAATCTGCAACCTGCCTTCTGATAACAATATTAAAAGGCTTGACCGGATCCGGATGAAGTGCTTTAAAATAAGAAAGCTGATCTTCAGAAATCTTTAAAACTTCAGCCGGAATCACGCCGATTCTCATCATTTCAAAGAAAACCTGTGCTGTAGCATTTACGTCGGCTGCTGCATTGTGGGCTTCATCAAATTTATGACCGTATAACTTTTCGTATAATTCTTCCAGTTTTGGAGATTTGTATCTTCCGCCTTTTCCGCCTCCAAGCTTACAATATTCTGTTCCCAGAATCATGGTATCTGCTTTTGGCTTATCCTGAAGGTTGTCTTTTATACTCTTGCGGAAAAATTCTGCTCCTACAATATTGTAATCAAACTCCACATTGTGTCCGGAGACCACTCTTACTTTCTGAAGAACTTCTGCAAACTCATTCAGAACTTCCTCAAGATCACGACCTTCTTCATTGGCAATTTTCGTGGTAATCCCGTGAATTCTGGCAGCGTTGAAGGGAATATCGTACCCTTCCGGTTTTATAATATAATCCTGATTTTCAACTAAAGTTCCGTCGTCATCATGCAGCTGCCATGCAATCTGAACCATTCTGGGCCAGTTATCTGAATCTGAAAGCGGTGCGTTGAAATTCTTAGGTAATCCTGTTGTTTCGGTATCAAAAACTAAATACATGTAATTTTCTTAGCTTTTTAATTAAAAAAGAATGTAAAGTTAGGGTATTTTTTTAGTTATAACAAGATATGACCTGACAGTTATTAGTTAACCTCAGTTCGGGATAAGAAATAAATTTAAATAACTGATTTATAGCATCATATTAATTTATCGCAAAAAAAACAAAAGATTTTTTACTTTTTGAAAGTTTTTAAGCTAAACAAAGACACTTCGTTTATTGAAAAAAGACAAAAAATGGTATTATTTTGATAAGTTTTACGCCTTTGTATATCTTAAAAGCTGAATTCTTGATAATTGAATCTCTTTGTTTAACATTGCGTTTAAGAAAACTTATCCCGAACTCAGGTTAGTTAAAATTAAGGCAAAAAAAATCCTCTTACCAAAAGGAAAGAGGATGATATTTCAATTAAAATAATTCTATGCTTTTTTAGTTGCCAAAGAATATATTTTTTTTCCCGTTGAGATGATCAATAAAGCAATTAAGCCACCCGCTAAACCGAAAATAACTTGCTTCAGCATTTCATTCCAAGTTGGCAATGCATGATGCAGATAATCAATATTATGGTCAAAGATTCCGCCCGCAACCAAAATCAGCGCAATAGTACCAATTACTCCCAAAGCTTTAATAACCCAAGGAAGTGCTTTCACAAGCAAATGCCCTAGTTTTGCAAAAAAACCTTTATCATTACTTTTTTTAATTAATTTAAAACCTGCATCATCCATCCTCACAATTAATGCTACAATACCATAAACACCTACTGTTGCAATAATTGAAACCACAGAAACAGTAACAATTTCTACCAGCAAAGGATCAAATTGTGATTTAAGACTTTCATACCCGGTCTTTGCAGCAGCAAGAGCAATAATCACAATCTCCAGTGAAAGAATAAAATCAGTGGTTACCGCAGATTTTACTTTAGCTTTTTCTGCCACTTCGCCTTCCTCAACAATATCATCAGATTCCTTAATTACCTCATGCCCTTTTTTTTGTCTGTGAAATAAAAATTCTACAATTTTCTCTACACCTTCATAAGCTAGATAAAATCCACCTATGATTAAAATAATATTAATCGCCGGAGAATACAACCACTCCAGAAGAAAAACAAAAGGAACAATAATAAGCTTATTGATGAAGGAGCCTTTCATAATTTTCATCAACACCGGAATTTCTCTGGATGAAAGAAAACCTGTTGCTTTCTCTGCGTTTACAGCCAGATCATCTCCCAATATTCCTGCTGTTTTTTGAGTCGCAATTTTACTTGTAACGGCTACATCATCCATCAAAGCAGCAATATCATCTAAAATCGCAAAAAAACCTGATGCCATATTTTAATAAATTTTTAATCTTTGTTAAGTGATGCAAAAGTATATATTTTTCGGTATATAAATATATGACGGGATAGATTTATTTTCCGGAAAACTATTTTGCAGATCACAATAGATTCATATTTCTCCTTACCTTTACTGTATGAAAAAACTAATCCCGAAATACCCTATTTTTGTTCTTGGATTTATTGGTTTTATTCTTAATTCTTGTAACACTAAATTCCGGGTTTGGGTGGGAAACGATAGTCAGAAAATTTACAATTTGAAATACGGCGAACATAAGCGCCAGAAAATGGATGTTTTTTTGCCCGCAGAATATCCGAAGGATTCTCCGGTGGTACTTATAGTGCATGGTGGTGCATGGAAATACGGAAGAAAAGAACACATGATTAAAATTCAGAAGTTCCTTTTTGAAAACAATATCCCAAGTATCAATATAAATTACAGGCTGGTTGCAAAAAGCATTACTTACCGACAGCAGCTGGAAGATATACAGTCAGCCATTGAAAAATTTAATTCGCTATCTGAAAAAGCAGAACTCAATCCTGATAACTACATTATTCTAGGAGAAAGTGCAGGCGGACATCTGGCTTTGCTCTATGGTTATAAAAACCCCGAAAGAATAAAAAAAATCATCTCACTCAGCGGTCCAACAGATTTTTATACAGACGAATATCTCAACTCTTTTTATTCCCGGTACACATCCGGAACTGTACAGAAAATGGTGGGAACAAAATTTAACCGAAAAAATCTTTCTGAAGAATTTAAAACAGCCAGTCCGATTGCAAATGTAAGTAATGTTCCTACATTGCTGTTTCAGGGTAATCGGGATTTTCTGGTTAATTACAGACAAGGTTTAGCATTAGATTCTGTACTTACTGAAAAAAATATTTCGCACCAATTGGTTTTTATGGATAAAACGGGACACGCTCCAAGATTTTTCAACCGTAAAAAGAGAGACAGCATCATTTATCCTGCAATTTTGGAATGGATAAAAAAATAACCTGCAAATGCAGGCTATTAAATTATATTAATCTTCTTTATCAATCAATTCATCCAATCTTTCATCTTCCAGTTTAGGATTTCCTTTTGGTGCTCCAAATACAAATTTAAGAACTACCGGAACAGTAGTAATTAATACGATTACAATAATAATAAATTCAAGTTTATCTTTCAGATCAATTCCAAATTGTGCTCTAAACAGCTCATTCAGGTAGTGCCCTGCAAAAATCAGAATAAAAGACCATAAGATACCTCCAATCACATTATCTCTTACAAATTGCCTTCTGTCCATCTGTACAATTCCCGCAACAATCGGCATAAAAGTTCTTACGACCGGTAAAAATCTTGCCATGATAATTGCTAAAGCTCCGTTTTTCTCAAAGAAATCATGCGCCTGATACAAATATTTTTTCTTGAAAAGCATGGTATCTTTCTTATTATACAAAGCAGGACCTGTTTTGCGCCCAAACCAATATCCTACCTGATTCCCGACAATGGCAGCAATTGCAACGGCTGTTGCCAGTAATGTAGTATCTAAAAAATCACTACCGGTAGAACCGAAAGTCTCTCTGATGATTTCTACCGCATAAATTCCTGAAACAAAAAGCAGTGAATCTCCGGGAAGGAAAAACCCTACAAACAAGCCTGTTTCAGCAAAAACAATAAATAAAATCAGCCAAAACCCACCCATTTTAATGTAGAGTTCCGGGTTTAATAAATCTTTCCAGCTATTGATATCTTCCATATGTAATGATAAGTAGCAAAAATAAGCTTAATCCTTTTGAAAAGGAAATATATTAGCACTTTTTAACGAAAATTCTGACATGAGATTTATAAGTCTACATCATTATCTGAAACGGCTGTTCCATCTGCCATTAAAAATGCTTTCAGAAACGGAGTCAGATTACCGTTCATTACTGCATCTACATCTGAAGTTTCATATCCTGAGCGTACATCTTTTACCAATTTATAAGGATGCATTACGTAATTTCTGATCTGGCTTCCCCATTCTATTTTCATTTTGTTGGCTTCTATTTCATTTCGTGCTTTCATTCTTTCTTCCAGTTCCATTTCGTATAATCTGGAGCGAAGCAACTGCATTGCTTTTTCTTTATTCTGAAGCTGAGAACGGGACTCGGAGTTTTCAATAATAATTCCTGTTGGGGCGTGACGAAGGCGAACCGCTGTTTCCACCTTGTTTACATTCTGTCCTCCTGCTCCGGAACTTCGCATGGTTTCAAAAGAAATATCTGCAGGATTGATATTGATTTCTATCGTATCATCTACCAAAGGATAAACATATACGGAAACAAAACTTGTGTGACGTTTGGCATTAGAATCAAACGGTGAAATTCTTACCAAACGATGTACACCGTTTTCACCTCTTAGATATCCGAAAGCAAACTCACCTTCTATTTCAAGCGTCACCGTTTTCACTCCGGCGACATCACCTTCCTGAAAGTTGAGTTCCCGAATCTTATACCCCTGTTTTTCTGCCCACATTGTATACATTCTCATCAGCATTGAAGCCCAGTCACAGCTTTCGGTTCCTCCTGCTCCTGCTGTAATTTGCAGAACTGCTGAAAGCTCATCACCTTCATTAGAAAGCATATTTTTAAACTCAAGATCTTCAATTTTTTCCAAAAGTTTTGGAAAAGTTTCGTCAAGCTCTTTTTCAGAATCGGAATCTTCTTTAGCGAATTCCATCAAAACCTGAAGATCCTCAAACTGTGTATTGATTTCTTCATAATCTTCCACCCACTTTTTCTTAGAGCGAAGCTGTTTTAAGAAAACTTCGGCAGTCTTGGGATTGTCCCAAAATTCCGGAGCAGCAGTTTTTTCATCATCATTTGAGATTTCTATCTTTTTTTTGTCAATCTGCAAATACCTATGAAGGTCTTCAATTCTTGACTGTACTTCTTTTATCTGGTCGTTATTAATCACGATTCTATAATTTTTGCAAAAATACGGATAATTTAAGAGTGAAAACAGATGACTGCAAGGTATTTTACTTAAGTTTTCCGTTTATACTTTTGGAATAAAAAAACATAAAAGACTAATTAACAAATAATAAAACCCATCACAAATGCAATGGGCTTGATTTTGTATAAGATAATTTTAATGCTATTAAGCGACTATTTTAAAAAATTTATCTCAAACATTCGTAAACAATATTCCCTGCAAACGATGCGCCTTCAAATCTAACCGTAAAAGGTCTGTTTGTACCAGAAAGTATCACTCTAAAAATACCATTTCCTAAGTTATACGTCCAAGTACCCGCAGTAGATGTATCAGCAGTAGTTGTACCACCATTAAACCTCAAGTTATGCAACTCCTGAACACCCGTATTGGCTCCCGTTGTAACTAGAAGTTCAAGGTACAATCCATTATTAAGACCATCTAAATTAGAAAACACTCTAATTAAAGTAACATTTTTATTTGCTGCTGAAGTATTACATGGTGTAATAGTAGTGCTTACCCCATTTGCAGAACTTACCCGGCCTGCTCCATTTCCAAGTGTATTAACATCTGGTGACCAAACAGGCGGACTATCTGAACCTGTACTTTTTAGGATCTGAAAATTTGTTCCAGGATCATTATTAGGCATTAAGGCACCAGAAAATTTGATGTTCCCGTTAACATCTAATTTTTCAGAAGGAGAAACAACACCTACACCGAGATTTCCTGTAGATCGAAGCACCAAAGATGGTGTAGTGAGAATACCGTTATTGTAAAATTCATATCCTGTAAGATTAGTAGTTCCGTTTCCTTCATAAGTAGAGAGTATTGTGCTAAGTGTGGCAACAGCTCCATTTCTTCTCCCATTAAAATTAATTCTGCCTATTTCATCATTTGCAGCAAGATTTACTCCTCCATTGCTTCTTGTTAGAACCAATCTAGAAGGTGTAGAATCTGTTGAGTTAACCACCACTCCCGCATTTGCATTTTCTACATTTATATTTCCTCTTACATCTAAAGCTTGCGTAGGAGCAGCAGTCCCTATCCCGATCCTATTTGCATCTGCATCTACAGAAAAAGTAGTGCCGTCAACCGAAAAAGCATTAATACCAGTACCAGTAAATTGCATTGTATTGGTTGCAGAAAGATTAGAAACCGTTGTAGCTCTGGTTAAATCACCACCTAGTTCTACGAAGTTGCTTGGGGTTTTTGTGAGTCCGTTTTGAGCATCAACAATGCTACTGGCTGCCGGATTGGTAATTTTTTTTGCAGTTCCATTTGATGATAGAACCAAAAATTCATCGCCAGTTGCTAAGGCAGTTGCTGTAGGTACGCTTCTGAATCTTACATTACCATTTACGTCTAATAATTCTGAAGGTATAGTAACCCCTATGCCCATTCTGCCATCAGCGCCAATTCTTGCTTTTTCTGTGCCTAATGCACCAGATCCCGAACTCGTCAAGAAACGAAGTGGAACAGGGTTAGTAGTTGCGTTTGAACCCACATCTAATGTGGAAGCATCCAATCCTGCAAATACTTGTGCATTTGATTCTGGAAAAGACTGCAAACTAAGTCTAGAGACTGTTCCATTACTATTTCTATCGGGAGAAGTAATAATGATGTTAGCCAATCCAGTGGTTGAGCTAGCTAGAGCTTCTTGTGAAATTCCTGCATTAGGAGAAAAAACTGTTCTTTGGTTGGTTCCTGTTATGGCAAGGCTATTTCCATTCTGTGTTACCGTTCTGTTATTAGTAAGAGTGCCATCATCTTTGTAAAGATTAATTTCTGGAGCAGGATCTCCTGCTCCTATTTTAACCCAAAGCGATCCATTAAAATAGTAATAACCGGATGTAGTCATGTTAATTCTTTGTCCTGAAGCTGTACCTGCTGTAACATCTGTAATATAAACTAAAGCGCCACTTTGATCTGTTCCGTAGAGCAATTCTCCTTTGTTGGTTAATTCTTCTCTTGTTAATCTTGGTGCTTGCAGACCCGTAATGTCTGTTGCTAAGGAAACTCCTAAGGCATTTGTTTTGCCTCGTACATCCATTGTAGTTTTGGGATCTGTGGTATTAACACCTACTCTGCCTTCTTGTCCCAAACATAAAGCAGATACTAATGACATAATTGAAAATAAAACTTTTTTCATTTTTCTCAAATTTTTAATTAGACGTATCATTACAATTCAAAATAATTGAATAAGAAATACTATACAGACTAATAAAAATTTGAGAAAAAAGATTAAATTTTTATTTATGTAAACAGCTATATAGGTCATTCTTATTTCTTCTACCGAATAAATTCATATTATTAACCTATTTGTTTATATATATGTCTTAATAATAAAAACATATAATCATTATAATTTAGATGTAAAATTAGCAATATAATTTTTAAAAAACAAAAATAAATACCACATATTATAAAATATACACTTAAATTAATACAAATAATTAAAATATAAATAAAAATTAATTATACATGTTTTCTCAACTGTCCCTACAATACCGACTGCAGGAACAGCATTATTTAATTTTTGATTTATGGCATTCTATACGTTTGGAAAGTTCCTTTAAAAAATGCTTGATGATTTTTATTAGCTAATCCTGTAGTAGTATTTTTTGCCCAATAATGAACATTGATGGTTCTGGTTATTGGAGAACCGCTTGTATTATTGATTTCGATAACGTGGTTCAATGTAGTAGCATTACCTGTAGACTGCCAATGAGTAGGATTTAACTCGGTTATTTTCCGTGTTGAAAATCCTGTACCTACAGTTGCTACAGTAGACCCATTAACTCTAAGTTGAAACTGCCCACTTCCATAGGTAAAGTTTGGCGCTTGAGGATCATTAACCTTTACTGGGTGTTGCACTACAGCATTTCCTGAAACTACTACTTTATAAGTTGTATTTGCAGGTACTGTTACATTAATTTGTGCGCCATCAATTAGATTGGTTACCCCTTCTGCTATAACTCTTTCTCCTTCTATATTCCCTGCATTGATAAATCTAGGTTCACTGTTAAGAATTTCGTTAACAGCTACGCTTTTCACGTTTCCATCGATAGCTATTGCAAGGACTCTGTCTCCATTATTTACATCACCCTCAATCATATTTTCTATCCTTATATTACCATCAATATGTAATTTTCTAGTAGGGTTATTAGTTCCTATACCGATATTTCCGTTCTCTTGTATCGTAAATCTTTCTGTATTATTAGAAGAATAAACTCGCATAATAGCTCTATCAGCATTTTGGTTTACCACTTGTAAACCACCAGAATAATTTGTTAGGTCTCCAATACTTAAAGCGCCTCCTTGAATATTGAATTTAGACAATGGATTATTGGTACCAACCCCAATTTTTCCTTGTGCACCAGTAAAATTTAAGCTCTTATCATTTAGCTCAATAGAAGTATCTTTTAGCAGACTACCACCAAGCTGCACAGTAGTACCATCTTTGCTAAGACCGTTGTTGGCCGGGTTATCTACTCCACTGTTTGCGGCAGGTAAAGTAACTGTACTAGTAACACCATTTACGGTGCTGGTAAGTGTAGCTCCTGCGATAGTAAGCAAATTGGTAGTAGGACTACTTATTTGTTTCCAAGTACCACCATTGGTTGTTGTAGACTTGTTTTCATAAAACCAAAAACCCGGCTTTAATTCGCCTTCAGTAGCACCTACCCCTGCTTTACCACCGTCTTTGATGTTATAGACAATCAATCCATCATAACGAGTAGGATAAGAATTTCCTATTCCTATAGGCGCACCCCCAAAAGAAGTAAATCTAGATAAATCTGTTCTGGGAAAAAGCATACCTTTTCCAATGTTTGGAGTTTCATTTAGAGTAAAATTGGATGAAGCATCAATAAAAGCAGAACTATTAACTGCTTCTTGAAGTGTAGTAGTATTTACAATTCTAACTTGTGCAGACGACAAACTTGCTGTGGCAAGAATAAGACCTGAAACTAAAAATTTTATTTTAATATAATTATTTTTCATTTTTTTATGTTGTTAATTGAATGATTATCAATAGAATTAGTAACCTGAAGCACGAATCCAAGAGCCATCTCCCGTACCTCCTATGTAAATATAAGTACCCCCTGAACTACCATCTAAATTTGCATGACTTCCTTCTCTTACAAGCGGCTTAATAGTAACTGTCGCACTGCCTTTTTGTGATATATACACAACTTTACCAACAGCAATACCGTTAGCAGATGTTGGTAAAGTAACTGTTTGAGTTGGGACATTTATATCTAATAATAAAACATCGTAAGTTGCTGAAACAGGTGTTGCACTACCTGCTGTAATTACAGGAGATATATTTAAGCTTGTTGATGGTGATGGCAGTGGTAATAACTTAGCTGTGCCGTCAGAAGCCAACACCATCATTTTGTCTCCTGCTGTTTCTGTACCAGAAGGCACTTGTCTAAAACGTACATTTCCACCCACATCTAAAGATTCTGTTGGGCGAGTTGTTCCAGAGGTCTGAATCCAACTGTTTGGCGCAGCAATCCCTACTTTACCATCATCTGTTACCTCAAATTTTCTTAGAGGGAGTCCTGTATTTATTGAAGCATTAGAATTTGTTCCTGTTAGTACCAAAATGGGCTCAGAAGATTTCTCATTTCTGATATGCGCAGCAGCAACTGTAAGAGAGGTAGAACCTCCTACAGTAAGCTTATCAGTTCTGGTCATACCATCTACATCTAATCTTAACTTTTCGGTTGGTGCACCTACACCTCCCGTTCCTGTAGGTGCAGAAGTTCCGACAAGAATACTTCCGTTGTTTGTGGCTGTTTCAGTAAAATTAAGTTTAAAATTACCTAACGCAACATCTGTATTTTTCAATAGTGTACCTCCTAATTGCGCATTGTTCGTGGTAGACATCGTAAGACCATTATCAGCCGTTATACTGGTTGTTCCAGAACCAGAGCCTATTTTTATCCATTCTATCCCATCAAAGTAGTAATATCCTACAGAGGTTACATTTTTTCTTGGTGAGGCTGAATCTGCGTTTCCTCCTGTAATATCTGTAATATAGATTAATGCACCTCTTTGATCTGTACCATAGATGGCTGCTTTATTGGTCAATTCTTCTCTGGTTAATCTTGGTGCTTGCAAACCCGTAATTTCAGTTGAAGGAGATTTACCATCGGAGCCCACTTTGCCTCTCACATCAAGTGTAGTTTTAGGGTCAGTGGTATTGATACCCACTCTGCCCTCTTGCGCATAAAAAAGACTTGTAGCAAGAATTGCTACTGTTAATAATTGTTTTTTCATTGTGTTAAATTTTAAAAAGATTATGTTTATTGTTTTTTTGCGATGGTTATACTGTCTTTTTTTAATTCTAGAGCAGTTCCTTTGCCTAGTAATTCGTAACCGCTACCTGTATATCTTATTCCTGAAGCGGTTTTTTGTGCTTCTAGTTGTACTTGATTACCTTCAAAAAGTACAGTGGCTGTTTGGCTAGAATTATCGAAAATAATATCTATTTTTTCCTTTTCTTTAGTGAAAAGACTATCCATTACCAAATCTTCTGAAATATCAGATTTAGTTACAGAATTTTCTGTATCCTTAGAATTGCTTAGTGGTTCTTTTTTTTCTGTTTTTGTGCAAGACATTAGAAGTATGCTTGCCAAAAGAAATACTGTTTTTTTCATTTGTGTATGGTTTGTTTTTAGAATGTATTTTTTTATTCACCAATTTTAATTATACTTAATTGGGTTCTTTTTGCATAGAGTTCTCCGCCAGTACCAGTGCAATTTCCTGATTGTCCTCTTCCGAATCTTATTTGCCATGTTTGCCCAGCATTAAGTCTTGCTGTATAGGTTACAGTACCCCCATGGTTAGATTGTCCTCCTTGATTATGAGAGCTTGTGGAGTGAATTCTAGTTCCAGCAGGTATTACATCACCTGCCGCAGTTGTATCAGGAAAATTTACTATGTATGAGCTAATAGTACAGCCTGTGTTGTTATGAAGACCTTCATAGATATAAGAAATCTGAAAAAGACCAGCTGGGAATGTTATAGTACTAGTAGATGCATTATAGGTTAATCCAGGGATGTTATTCTTTAATAAAGTCATAGGTGTTACAACAGTATTTCCTGCAGCAATACCATTTAAAAAATTATTCTGTTGGTTTGTTAAAAACCAAACAGCAGGGGTAGGGATTGATTTTTCGTTCAATAAATTATCTAAAGAGTTTTTTCTTACTACACCCGTGTTGCTTATCGTTAAGATATCATCTGCTATTGCAGCGGTTTGTACACCTGTCATCGTAAGCGGATTGGCTGTACTTGCTATATGTAGTTTGGTGTTTGGTGACTCGGTACCAATCCCTACATTACCTGTTGGAGTAATTAGCATTTTTGTACTCGCATTGGTCATCAATTTAAAATTATGATTAGTATTTGTACCAAAAGTAGCCCCAGTATTATCTACATAAGAACTTAGTTTTATTGTGCCATTAGAGTGTTGAAAACCTGTGCCATCTCCTGTTACTATTTCTAAGGGCCTTTCTGGTGTAGTTGTTCCTATACCAACTCTGTTATTAGCTGCATTTACAGAAAATGTATTTCCATCAACAGAAAATGCGTTGGCTGCTGTTCCTGTCAGCGCTAATGTTTTATCGGCTTGTGTAATTATTGTATTGGCATCTAACGTTCCGCCTAATCGTACTGCCCCTGCAACAGTTTTATTAAGACCATTTTCTGCGGTAATAACTGCATTGCCTGCAGGATTCGTAATTTTTTTAGCAGTACCGTCTGATTCCAATACTAAAAAAGTATCACCCGCTGCTAAACTAGTTGTGGTAGGCACACCTCTAAAACGCACATTGCCGTTTACATCTAATTTTTGAGTAGGAAGATTAGTGGCTATTCCCATATTTCCACTACTAGTAATTCTTGCTTTTTCAGTTCCAAGAACATTGGTTGCTGTAGTAGTATTAAAAATGATGGGAGCTGGAGCACTAGTAAAATGTGTTCCTATAGTAAGAGAAGAAGCATCGTCTCCTGCTAAAATCTGTGCAGCAGTTTCTGAAAAAGATTGTATGAATAAACTTGATGATTTTCCATTCGAATTGTTATCAGGAGATCTAAGTGTAATATTAGCTACGTTAACTTTCCCTTCTTGTGTTAAACCTCCAGTAGGAGAAATAGTAGTTTTTTCATTGCTTCCATCGAACGTCAAGGTTTTACCATCTAAAGTAACAGTTCTGTTAGAAGTAAGTGTCCCGTTATCTTTATAAAGATTAATGTCAGTAACAGGCAATCCACTTCCTACTTTCACCCATTCTGTTCCATCAAAGTAGTAATATCCTGCTGCTGTTACTTTAGTGGTTTTGCCACTATTGGGTGCTGCACTTGTAGCATAAACTAATGCCCCTGTTTGGGCTGAGGTATAAACTGCATCTTTTGCACTTAACTCAGCACCTGTTAATCTTGGTGCGATGATACCATCTACATTTGTTGCTACCGCAGGCTTCCCTACGATATCTAAAGTAGCTTGTGGTGTTGTGGTATTAATCCCCACTCTGCCTTCTTGGGCAAAAAAAAGACCTGTAGCAAGAAGTGCTACTGCTAATAATTGTTTTTTCATTGTGTTAAATTGTAAAAAGGTTACGTTTATTGTTTTTTTGCGATGGTTTTATTGTCTTTTCTTAGTTCTAAGCAACTTCCTTTGCCTAGCAATTCGTAACCGTCACCTGTATATCTTATTCCTGAAGCTGTTTGCTGACCTTTAAGCTCAACATGACCTCCTTCATAAAATATTGAAACCGTATTGGTAGCATTATTGAAAACTATATTCACCAGATACCCTTTGTTGGTGGTTAAAGTATCGTGTATTAAATCATCAGGAATAATATTTCCAGATGAAATCATATCAGTATTTCTGGAAATTTCTAATGATTTTGATTGCTCGTTACGTTTGCAGGATAACAGCAAAATGCTTATTGCAATTATTGATAACTTCTTCATTTGTGTTCAGTATTTTAGCAATTCTTTAGAGTATAAATTAATAACCCATTTTTGAAATAAAAGCCAAGTCTAACTATTATTGTAGATCTATGAAAAATAATTTAACAATAGACAACAGTTGACTGTGCTTATTTTTTAATAAAAAAGCCTTGCAATGATTTACAAATATGTAAAAAGTGCATTAACTGGGAAGATATATGCACCATAAAAGAAATTATGAAAATGGCGGAGGTCTTACTGAAAAACTCGAGCGATGGTTTACTGAAGCAAAATTATTTTGATACTTCAGATAATGCAATACAGAGTAGCCGGAAAAATGAATAAAAAGCTTGCTATAATTATTTAGAGTACCTGATTGGTATCTCTTTAATTGGTCTGTTACGCATCCTTTTTCTGATAATGAAAGATATACAAACGAAAAGTCACTATTCGTTTTAGACGGTAGTATAGTATAATTGCTTGTTTGCTTTTTGATAGATTGAGAAACCTCGTTTATCTTATCCTTTTTTGTAATATTGGCTAATTTTCTTAGCAATCTTTTCTTTGGATCATTGGTTTTCCAATAAACCTTTTTTATTTGTACTTCAGCATAAGTATCAACTATTGGGCTTTGAATTGAATCAGCATTGATTATTGTGATATTGTTTTCGCCGTGCACCAAAGTATGACCTGTAACATACAAAACTTGCCCAAAAAAATTATTCCCAATTAACAATAATAAAACAGCAATAAGTATCCTATACTTACTGTTACTATTTATTCTTATAACAAAAGCTATTTTATTAATCATTGTTTTATATATCTTCTATGAAGTCTTTTTTAACTCTCTAATTGATCACGGAAATCTTTCATAAACTTTTCCCTGAGCATCAACAATTGTATTTTCGTTGATTTTTTTAAAGTAAAAAGTAAAATCTTCTTGATTCTGAAAGTTTGAGTTTGGCATATTATGAGAGCCAATTGTACCGTTTACAATGTTTCCTCTGAAAGAAAAAGCATATTCAGTATCAGATTTAGTTTTCAGAAAAAATCTACCTCTTGTAAGATAGCTGGAAAAACTATAATCTTTTCCGTTGCTATCTATCGTAATAAAATCGTTATTGGTAAAGCGGTATCTTATAAAACTCTTTTCTGCCCAGTTTCCAAGAATCCAAACAGGCGGATCTATAGTCTGCGTTTCATCTTCTGAGGCGCAAGAAAACGAAAAAATAATTATAAGAATACAAAAAAAACTTTTGATTTTTAAATTATCCATTTTAATTCTAAATATTACACAAGAAACAAATTCTCTCATTATCAAATATTGGCATTGTTTCTTTGTTTTTGTTTTGTATTTGTGAGAAACTAAATCATGCAGCTCACCTTTAAATTATATCGTATTTGGGAACATAAATATTCTGACAGCAAAGAAACAGTAATAGCTGTATAAACAAAAAAAATCAACTACTCAACGAGTACTTGATTTATTAAACAATTGATAATCAAATAATTAATCAGAATCAATATGTTTTCTGATCCATACAGTAAAATCCTCATCTTTGGAAAAGTCTAATTTTTTACGGAGATTGTAACGGTTGTTTTCTATTGTTCTTAAAGATCTGAAAGTATATTCTGCAATCTCTTTATTAGAAAACCCTAAATAGATATAAGCACACAAAACTAGCTCAGAAACTTTTAGTTTAGAATTTAAAACAAGCATTTTATTTAAAAAATTAGGATACAACTCTTGGAATCTTGCCCAAAAAAGAGGATCATTATTTTTTGCATATTCCACAACCTCAGAAAAAGATACATTTGCTTTCACCTGTAACTCTTCTACTTCATTATATTTTTCAGTAAGGTGGTTCTTCAATTTGCTTTGTTTGAGTTTCAATTTTCTAATAAAAAAAGTAACGGCAATCGTAATAATCAAAAGTAAAAATATTGCAGGCCACATGATGTTTTTAAGTAATTGAGTGTCTTTCTTTTTCTGATCATTCAATGTCATTTCTAATACCAAATCAACATTTCTATCCTTAATAGCCTTTTCTCTTTGCTGATAATAAACATATTTTTTGAGATACTGGTTTTGTTTCGCTCTATTTCCAAGTTCTTCATAAAGCTTTGAAACATCATGGTACGGTTCTGAAAAACCAGCCTGAATATTATATTTTTCCATCGCATTTATTGATTTTAAGTAGAAATTCAGGGCTTTTTCTTTATCTATTGAAGCGTAGTATTTGCCCATACCGTGGTAATAGATATATAAAGACTTATCATCATATTTCATGCATATATCATAACTGCTATTTAAGGATTGTAACGCTTCTGATCTTCTATTAAAATTCAAAGCTCTTAGAACCCTTAGATAATGAGAGTTTACATGAAGATCTGCAAACGTATTTATTGGAAGTTTATCAATAAGGCTACGTTCTTTAGAATCATATAGCTTTATAGAATCTATATTATTCATTTTTTCATGAACCACTATAAGATGTTGATAATTTCTAATCTCACTAGACGTTTTCAAATAATCATCTTTAGTATTTCTTAAAATAGCAATTGCTTTGTGTAAACTTTTTAATGATTGATTAAACATTCCTAAATCATAATATGTAGCACCTTCGATATTATATAATAAAGATTTGCGAAAATAATCTTCATCATTACAATTTAGCAATCCAATTTTCGTGTATTTTAGGGTGAGACTGTATAAATTTAAATTTACACTGCTGGAAGCCATATATATACAACTTTCTGCAGTATATTTTTTATTATTTTTCGCCAGATTATAAGCTTCATAAGCTTTAGCAAAGCATTTATAATCATCAAAATTGTCTAAATAGTATTCGGCTTCTGCAAGATTTTTCTTTATAACTGAGTCTTTCTTTGATTGTGAAAACGAAGAAAAACCAGCAAATAATAAAATAAAAAAAAGATATTTCATAATAAAGAAAAGAATTAAAGAAAAGAAAATAATTACGCAAATAAAAATATCAAATTTTAAATTTTATTCATCATAAAATTTATTCAATAAAATTATTTTTAACAAAGCGTAATATTTTATTTAAAGATAAAAAATCCTTTCAAATTACTCTGAAAGGATTCTTTATATGAAAGAGCATAAATTATCTTGCGATATTTACCGCTCTTGTTTCTCTGATAACCGTTACTTTCACCTGTCCCGGATACGTCAGTTCGTTTTGGATCTTTTCTGAAATATCGTAAGACAACTGAGAGGCAACTTCATCGTTTACTTTCCCGCTTTCAACCATTACTCTCAATTCTCTACCTGCCTGAATTGCGTATGCTGAAGAAACACCGTCAAAGCTTAATGCTGCAGATTCCAGATCTTTTAGTCTTTGAATGTAAGATTCTAAAACCTGGCGTCTTGCTCCCGGTCTCGCTCCTGAAATAGCATCAGCAACCTGAATAATTGGTGATAAAAGCGAAGTCATTTCAACCTCATCATGGTGAGCTCCGATTGCATTCACAACTTCTGCATTCTCACCAAATTTCTCAGCCCACTGCATACCCAAAAGAGCGTGAGGAAGTTCAGATTCCTGCTCCGGAACTTTTCCTATATCATGCAAAAGACCTGCTCTTTTAGCTAATTTTACGTTTAAGCCTAATTCTGCAGCCATTGTTGCCGCAATATTTGCAACCTCTCGTGAGTGCTGTAAAAGATTTTGTCCGTAAGATGAACGGTATTTCATTCTACCCACAATTTTAACTAATTCAGGATGCAAACCATGGATTCCTAAATCAATAATCGTTCTTTTACCAACCTCAATAATTTCCTCTTCAATCTGCTTTCTGGTTTTCTCTACAACTTCTTCAATTCTCGCAGGGTGAATCCTTCCGTCCGTTACCAATCTGTGAAGAGAAAGTCTCGCAATCTCCCTTCTTACAGGATCAAAGCATGATAGAAGAATGGCTTCCGGTGTATCATCAACAATTATTTCAACTCCTGTTACAGATTCCAAAGCACGGATGTTTCTACCTTCTCTACCAATGATTCGTCCTTTTACTTCATCAGATTCTATATTAAATACAGAAACAGAATTTTCAATTGCCTGTTCTGTACCGATTCTCTGAATTGTCTGAATAACGATTTTTCTAGCCTCGCTTTTTGCATTAAGCTGAGCTTCCTCCATAATGCTCTGAACATGCGCCTGAGCTCTTGTTTTCGCTTCAGCTCTCATTGTCTCTACCAATTCTGCTTTGGCTTCTTCTGCAGTATAGTTGGAGATTTTCTCCAGCATTTCAACCTTTTTGGCAGTTGCAGAATCCAGATCCTGCTGTTTTTTATCTAAAATCTCATTCTTCTTTGCATAATCTGCAATTTGTCTGTCAAGATCTTTTTCAAGTTTTCCGGTTTTGCTTAGCTCATCATTAAGCTTATTTTCCTTGTCTTTGATTCTCTTCTCTGCCTCCTGCATTTTCTTTTCCCTAACCTGAATATCTGCATCATGCTGAGATTTAAGCTCCAAAAACTTCTCTTTTGCCTGAAGATGTTTTTCTTTCTTTATGGATTCTGCCTGTACTGTGGCTTTTTCCAATAAGTTATCTGCATTTTTCTTTGCATCGTCTATGATAAATTTTGCCTTGGTATTGAGCGAGCTTTTAGAGAAAAACATCCCTACTGCAGCTCCTATTACCAGACAAATAACGCCTATAATAATAGCGGTTGCTGTCATAATATATATTGAGTTTTAATTGTCTAACTATCTTTTCATACTATTAAAAAAATGATACTAGAAAAATATTAATCATTATAAACCTGTTAATAAATTCCGCTATTTCTTTTAACAATAATCCATAAAAAAACCTACAGCAATCCAGTGATTTAGAGTAAACTCCTAATCAACACGATTTGAACTGATTTCCACTGTCTGTAATCCGGACGAACCGGCACGCCATTCAATGGACATTTGTTCGGTAATTGTTTAGCGTTGAGTTTACCTTTAATGTGTTAGAATTACTGTAGGCAGATTTTCCCGGAAATTATTTTCCGAACTCTTCCAGCGACTGATTAATCTTTATTAGCCTTTCGGTGGAAGATTTTATATTTCTTTCATGATTCAGAGCAACAACTTCAGCATTGGTTCCCAGTTTAAGGGCGCACATTGCCAGAGCATCCTGTTTATCTCTTACATCAAAATTCTGTTCAAAATCTTTAATCATATTTTCGATTTGCTTCCCCACTTTACGCAAAGTTTCTTCCTCAGCTGCGGGTACATTCAGAGGATATATTCTTCCTGCAATATTGATGGTTATTCTCCTTACCTCCATTATAATCCGCTGTTTTGAAGCTGTGCAATACAAAAGTCTACTTCTTTTACCAATCTGTTGATATGGTTTTTCATGAGTCTGTTGTGCTCAGGATTTCCTGATATTGCTGAATACAATTTTATATTTTTCTGTTCTTCTGCTAAAACCTGATTTTTCTTTCTTTCCTCTTCATATTTCTTCTTCAGCGCTTGATGCTCCGTGCTAAGATCAGAGAATTTATCAGAAAGACTTTGATAACTTTTTTGAAGATTCAAAATCTTTTTTTCCAGTTCTGAAAATTGAGTTTCTAATTCTTGAAGCATTTCAGGCTTTTATTCTAACTAATAGCAAAAATAGGAAAATATTACCATCAACAAAAATAAATGTCTCTATATTTTGACAAAACAAAAAACGGAGATGCCATGCAACCCCGTTTTATATTAATTTTCTGTTATTTTTATTCAAACTTAAGTACAAACATGATTGCTCTTGTCTGTAAAGTAGAAATTGCTGCAGACCAATAAGGAGGTGTTGTGGGATTATCTGCCACCATTTCGTTATTCATAAAAAATGTACCTCTGATTGCAGGAGTCAGCTTAAATTTATTAAAATAAAACTGAATACCCATTTCTGCAGACCAGGCAAAATTGTGAGTTGTAGACCTGAAAGTCTGCTGCAAATTATCATCCTGAGAATCTGAGTTTGACTGTAAATTCACAATATAATTTACACCCGCCGCCACGTAAGGTCTGGAATTGTACCATCTGTCACCATGAAACTCCAGAAGAACAGGAACATCTACCAATGTAGATTTTATATCTCTTATTCTGTCTTTATCCTGAAGTGCAATAGGAATAAACGGAGCATTAGTCAAACTTCCGTCTCTATAAATATCATTGGTCTGAGTATTAAAAGTCAATTGTCTCTGAGCAAACTGCAAACCTGGCTCCAGTCTTACATCCAGATAATCGTTTAATCTGAATTTTGCAATTAAACCGGCTCCGAAACTGTAGCTTTCTGTAGATTTTACCAAATTATGATTCTCAAACATTCCGTATCTGGGATCAAGAACAATGCGGTAATCCAGCCTGTTTCCGTTCAAATAAAAACCCCAGCTGAATGTCTGCTGGTCAAAATCTTCCAGCTTATCCATCCTGTTACGGGTTCTAAATTGAGCATCTGCAAAAATTGCAATATTTACTGAGGCTAAAACCAGAGCTTTTAATAGAAATTTATTCATAGGTTATTTTGTTGCTTTATAAATTGTGGCTATACCTAAACTTAGCTTTTTATATTCTACATTTTTAAATCCTGTGTCTATAAGAATTTGTTTCATTTTTTCTCCATACGGAAAAACATTTACAGAATCAGGAAGATAAGTATACGCCCTGTTATCTTTAGAGACCAATCTGCCGATTGCCGGCAATATATTTTTAAAATAAAACATATAAAAAGGCGCTAAAAAACCTTCTACCTTAGAAAACTCAAGAATATAAACACTTTTATTTTCTTTTACCACTCTTCTTAACTCTGCCAAACCTTTGGTAAGGTTTTCAAAATTTCTTACACCGAAAGCTACGGAAACTGCATCAAATCTGTTATCTTCAAAAGGTAAATTTTCCGCATCTCCTTTTTGCATGGAAATTTTGCCGTCTAAATTAAGTTTTTTTATTTTAATAACGCCAACATTTAACATTTGTTGCGATAAATCTAATCCTACAACTTTTGCATCAGTACCTTTTTCTACGGCAATAGCTAAATCTCCGGTTCCGGTAGCCACATCCAAAACTTCTTTCGGGTTGTCTTGCTTCATCCATTTTACCAGAATATTTCTCCACAACACGTCTACTTTCATAGACAGAACGTGGTTGAGCAAATCATATTTGGGTGCAATATTGTCGAACATGTCCTCTACCTGACTTTTTTTGCTGGAGTCAGAATTGTAGGGCGTAACTTGTGTAGTATCTTTTGTCAAAACTTAAAACTTATAATATTCTTTGTAATAATTGAGATAATCCTGCTTACGGAAAATCTTGGATCTGGACTCTACTTTCTGAATATTTTTGATCAGCTGATCATAATCTTCATCAATATTGTAATAAAAATCTTCTGTATACAGCTTATTAAAATGCTTTGCCCCGCCAAAATAAGGTTTCCCGTCTATCATGGTTTTATCCAATGCCAAAAGTAATGAATCTTTTTTAAGATTGTAGCCATAATATTGATCATTGATGTAATAATCTTTATGAGTGATATTGATAAGCCCGCGAATCTTGTTTACATCAAAGGCAGAATCGTAAAGCATTTTTTTGTTCTGATCAAAAACTTTAATGGAGTTTTTGCCTTTCTGTAAATCTACCTGAACGTACTGACCACCTGAGATAATATTTTCTTTCCCGTTATTTATTCTGAAATAATACGTATCAGGAGTAGGATTATCTACAAGGTAATAATTTTTTTTTGCCAAAAAGAAATAATAGATCGCAAAAGCACCTATAAATACCAGAATTGCAACAAGTAAGCCTTTTAATGAAGGGTTGTTTTTCATAGATTGTCTGAAACAATTTTTGCAAATTTAATAATATTTTTAATTCTTTCTTATTAATATTAATTATTAACTTTGCATCTTTAAAAAATTATACAAACGAATGCCGAATACAATCATTATAGGTTCCGGATCTTATCTTCCGAACAGAGTTATCGGAAGAGATTTTTTCTTAGATTCAGAGTTCTATACAGAAGATGGGCTGAAGATTGACAAGCCTGCTGAAGAAACCATTTCGAAATTTGTAGAAATTACGGAAATAGAAAACAGAAGATTTATTGAAGATGATCTTTCTAACTCAAAAATCGGATATGAAGCAGCTAAAATAGCTTTGGAAGATGCGAATATTGATGGTGAAGATTTGGATTATATCATTTATGCAAGCAACTTTGGAGAAGTAAGCATAAGCGGAGCAACTAATTTTATGCCTAATATGGCAGCAAGAGTAAAAAATCATTTAGGAATAAAAAACAGAAAATGCATCACTTATGATATGATTTTCGGTTGTCCGGGATGGGTTGAATCTATGATACTGGCTGATCAGCTAATCAAAGCAAAAGCCGCAAAAACAATTTTGGTAGTTGGCTCGGAAACATTAAGCCGTGTGACAGATCCTTACGACCGAAATAAAATGATTTTTGCAGACGGAGCAGGCGCTGTTGTTGTACAGGCTACAGAACAGGAAAATGTAGGAATCATTGCCCATAATACGATTTGCGACAATGGTCCTGAGCTTGAATATCTCAGAAACGGCTGCTCTCTGAATAAGGAGTTCAATGATGGAAGTGTATATATCAGAATGATGGGAAGAAAAATTTATGAGTACGCTCTGAAAAATGTTCCTCCTGCAATAAAGGAAACCATTGATGATGCGCAGCTTTCTATTACTGATATTGATAAAATTCTTATTCATCAGGCTAATGCAAAAATGGATTATGCGATGATCGAAAGACTTCACAAGCTTTATGATATAAAAAATTATGATCACTCTATTTCTCCAATGACGATTCAGGAGTTTGGCAATTCTTCGGTTGCGACTATTCCTACCATGTTTGATTTGATAATTAAAGGAAAAATGGACGGTCATTCGTTTAAAGATAAAGGCAACATCGTGATGGCTTCTGTTGGTGCAGGAATGAACATCAATGCGATTGTTTACAAATTTCCTTAGAATATATATTTATTAATTAAAGATAAAGCAGCACAAAGGAAGTTATTCTTTTGTGCTTTTTTATAGAATTTATTGTATGCAAAGAAACTTTTTGATTATTACCGGAATTTTTATTCTTCTGGAAATCTACGTTTATCAGGCAATCAGAACATTAACCGATAATTCATGGATCCGATGGAGTTATATTCTCCTCTACCTTATCATTTATGGACTTTTCACCTATGAAATTCTGAATTTCCAGAGAAGCGACCGCGATGCAACCAGAGCACACATTATCAGTATTTTGTTTCTGGTGTTTATAATTCCTAAGTTATTTGTTATTTTATTTCTTCTGGTAGATGACATTTTCAGAATCGGAAGCTATCTTGTAGGATTTACCCGTGAATCAGAAAATTTCTTCCCTGAAAGAAGAAAGTTTTTAAGTTTAATGGGACTCGGATTAGGAGGAGTGCTTTCTGCATTATTTATTGATGGAGCAGCTTTTGGTAAATACCGCCACAAAGTGCGAAAAGTAAGAGTAAAGATTGCCAATCTTCCGAAAAGTTTCAAAGGATATAAAATCATTCAGATTTCGGATGTTCACAGCGGAAGTTTTAATGACCCAAATAAATTAGCTCATGCTATTGATTTAATTAACGAACAGAAACCCGATTTGGTTTTATTCACCGGAGATATGGTGAATAATGTTGCAGATGAGTTTAAACCATTTATTCAGCTTTTTTCAAAAATTTCGGCAAAAGACGGTAAGTTTTCTGTTTTGGGAAATCACGATTACGGTGATTATGTTACCTGGAAATCTCTTGATGAAAAGAAAAACAATCTACAGACCCTTATCGATTACCAAAAAGAAGCAGGATTTGATATGCTTCGTAATGAGCATAGAATTATTGATAAGAACGGCGAAAAACTTTATATATTAGGAGTTGAAAATTGGGGATTAAAGCCCTTTCCGCAATTTGGCAGGCTTGATGATGCTTTGGAAAATGTTCCTGTAAAAGCTGCAAAAATATTGATGAGCCACGACCCTACCCATTTTGATTTTGTTGTGAAAAAGCACCCTTCCAATATTCACTTAACTTTATCCGGACACACACACGGAATGCAGTTTGGATTAGATTTAAAAAATATAAAATGGTCACCTGTACAGTATCGGTATCCGAAATGGGCAGATTTGTACGAAAGTGAAGGGAAATTACTGTATGTTAACAGAGGTTTCGGAGTCCTTGGCTATCCTGGACGAGTAGGTGTTCTACCAGAAATTACCCTTCTGGAACTTGCGTAATATTCAGCAAAAATCCGAATCATAAAAATTAGATTCGGATTTTTTATTTGTGGAGCTAAGAAGCATTAAAATGATTTTTTACCGTTTCTAAAACCTGCTCATCTGACATTTGCTGCGCTGTATCCAGCGTAACATTAAGGTCTTTAAATTGTGCCGTGTCATGCAGATAATGCTTAAACTCTTCCTGAATATTTCCCGGTCCTGTAATATAAACTTCTTCGGAATTAATCAGAAGATGTTCAATTTCTTTAAAAAATTTGGCTTTATTGGTCTGTTCGGCATTATTTCCTGCGTTTTCACTCGAATTACCGTGCTGCACAACTGCTTCTACAGGACTGCACAAAAAGAACTTAAAAGCATTTTGAGCATCATGATTTTTAACAACAACAGCTTTGCGGCTATCCATCCAGATTCCTGCTAATCTTTTTTCTGACATAATATTTTGATTTTGGTTATGCCGTGATAAGACAAGAATAATGCAAAATGAATGTTAATAGTTGTTAAAATTATTTCCCAATACAAATACAGCCGGGATTTTGTGAAGTTCAGGCTTTTGTTTCTGCCATTCCTTTATCGTTTTTGTCTTAATCATTTCCTGTTCAGGATCATTAATATTGGCTGCTATACAAAGCTTGGTATTCGGTGATAAAAATTTAACCAAATCTTCCAAAAGCTGATTATTCCGATACGGAGTTTCCATGAAAATCTGTGAATATCCTGTTTTCTGAACCAAACTTTCCAAATGGAGGATCTGCTTCTTCTTTTCTGATTTATCAATAGGGAGATATCCGTTAAAAGTAAATTCCTGCCCATTAAAACCACTGGAAATTAAAGCCAAAATAATAGATGAAGGTCCTGAAATAGGAATCACCCTGATATTTTTCTCGTGACACCATTTCACCATCAAATTTCCCGGATCTGCAATACACGGAAGCCCGGCTTCTGAAAGCAGACCGAAATCCTGTCCCTGAAGCATCAGTTGCTGCGCTTCTTTTATGTCTGAATTCTCTGTGTATTTATCTAAAAGAAAAAGCTTAAGATCTGCCTGCTTTTTTTCGGGAGCAAAAAATTTAACTACTTTTCTTGCTGTTTTTTCATTTTCCACGAAAAAATAATCGGTCTGCATGATATAATCTTTGATGACCGGTGCAAAATGATTAACAGAAGTATTTTCTGAAAGATATGCTGGAATTAAAAATAACATAATTATGGCTTATAACAAGATTAAAATTAAAGCTGAGATCGGATAAGTTTTTTTGAAATAATTTCACAGGCATCATTAATCTGAAGAAAAACTTTCTCAAAACCTTCTGCCTCGCTCCAATAAGGATCCGGCACTTCATCAGGATATTGTTCAAGATTTAAGCCATGCATTAATAAACTTATCTTGTTTCTTTGCTGTTCATTTTTAGCCAGAGAAAGTACGTCCTGCAGATTTTTTTTATCCATGCAGTAAATTTTATCATAATAATCCAAATCTTCCGGATTAATAGGTCTTGAGCATTGGTCTGATATATTAATTCCGTTTTTAGACGCAATTTCAACAGATCTTTTATCTGGATTGCTTCCTTCATGCATATTGATTGTTCCTGCGGAGTGTACTTCAAAATTATCAAGAAGTTTAGATTTTAAGATTCCTTCGGCAAGCGGACTTCTGCATATATTCCCAAGGCAGACCATTAAAATTTTCATTGAAAAAAATTTATTAAAACTAATTGAACACAAAACTAAATAAAAAATGGAGAATAATCTTATCCTCCATTTTTATATATCTGCAAAAAAGCAATCAGCTTTTTATCTTTTCAGTAAGTTCTTTCACATACTTCTTTACCTCCTTATCAATTTTAGAAACATCTTTAATAGTTTCGCAGGCATACATCACAGTAGAATGGTCTTTACCGCCCATTTCTTCACCAATCTTGGTGAATGTTGCATTGGTAAACTCTTTTGCAAAATACATTGCCAATTGTCTTGGAAGAGCGATTTCTCTTTTTCTGGTTTTAGATAAAAGCTGTTCTCTTTTAATTCCGAAATAATCACAAACCACTTCCTGAATGTAAGGAATATTGATAATTTTCTTCTGATTGGCTGCAATTTTATTGATTGTTTCTTTCAACAACTCCAAGCTTAGATCAGATTTGTAAATCGTAGAATACGCAATTACAGAATTAATGACCCCAATAAGCTCTCTTACATTGGTTTTGGCTTCCGAAGCAAGAAAATCCAGCATATCTTCTGTGAGTACAATTCCGTCACGGCTCAGTTTATCTTCAATAATTTTCTTTCTTGTTTCAAGATCCGGAGATTTAATTTCCGCAGAAAGTCCCCATTTGAATCGGGAAACAATTCTGTCCTGAATATCCATAATGTCAACAGGAGCCTTATCTGATGTAAGAATAATCTGTTTTCCGTTTTGGTGCAGATAATCAAAAATGTGGAAGAAACTGTCCTGTGTTGCAGATTTCCCCGAAAGGAACTGAATATCATCAATAATCAGAACATCCACCATTTGGTAAAAATTAGCAAACTCTGTCTGTTTATGGGCTTTTGCTGCTGAAATAAACTGCTGTATAAATTTTTCTGAAGAAAGATAAAGCACCACCTTATCCGGAAACTGACTTTTTACTTCCAATCCTACAGCCTGACCCAAGTGCGTCTTCCCTACTCCATAACCTCCGTATAAAAATAATGGATTGAAAGCTGTTGCTCCGGGTCTTTTAGCAATTGATTTTGCTACAGTTGCCGCAAATTTATTACTTTCACCTTCTACATAGTTATCAAACGAAAAATCAGCCTTAAGATTAGAATCAATATTTACTTTTTTAATTCCAGGCACAACAAAAGGATTGACAATATTGGATGAAAAACCCTGTGGCATAGTTTCCTGAACCTTTGGCGTAGGAACAGATTTCCCCTTCATATTCATCGTAACAGGTTTTTCCAGACCTGCCGGTTTGTTTTCCATCACAGAATACCAAAGTTTCACTCCTTTGCCAATGTTTTTCTTCAGGGCAGCAGAAAGCAATGACAGATAATTATCTTCAATATATTCTTTATAGAAATCGCTCGGAACCATCAACGTAAGATTATTCTCAACCAATGAAATCGGCTGAACTTTATCGAACAGTAAATCAAACGATTTTTCAAGCTTTTTAAGATCAGAATTGTCTTCGGCTGCGTTAAGATTATCCCGCATAAACTGAAGGCATTTCTGCCAAACCATCATTAAATTTTCATCCATATTTTATGCCCTGATTTATACTATGATTATTCGTTTTTAGAAGGAAGACAAAGGTCTAATTTTTTATTTTCAAAAAAAAATATTTCTCATATTGATTATTTAAAAATATATTTGTATGAATAATTTACCACTTCGAATGATACACTCAACACACTCATTAAGAGTACGTTACGCAGAAACAGACCCCATGAAATATGTATATTACGGAAATTACGCAACCTACTTCGAACTCGGGAGGGTAGAGCTTTTCCGGAGCATAGGAATCTCGTATGATGAAATTGAAAAACAGGGAATCTGGCTTCCGGTTTCAGATTATAAAATTAAGTATTTAAAACCAGCATTATACGATCAGAAATTGGAAGTCCATACTTACTTGAAAAAAATTCCGGGAGTGAGAATTGAGTTTGAATATGAAATCTACAATGAGGAAAAAATAAAAATTACAGAGGCTTCTACTACTCTTTTTTTTCTGAATGCAGAAAACAGCAAAATCATCAAATGTCCCGACTTTCTTATGAAACTGATTGAAAAGAACTGGAAAGAGTGATTAAAAAATACAATGCCGGAATTGTATAACTTCAAAGAACAAATTTGTCTATATTTGGTTTTAAATCCAGTTCATGAATAATCTTTGGTTCATCATTTTAGTCATTCTAATGATCGTCTTTTATCTGAATCTCTACAGAAAAATCGGGATTCTGGAAAAGAAGGTATCTGAACTGAATGATGAATTAGATGAAAAGAAAAAACGCATAACACCAGATAAAGATGATGTTCCGGAAGAAATTTTTCTTTCAGACCAAGCTGCACAAGATCATTTATACCAAAATACGGCACATAAGGAAACCGATATACCTGTTACTGAGAAAGACTGGATAAATCCTATTTTTGATTTTGTAAAACAGAATATTCTCACCGTAATCGGAATTTTCACATTGGTTTTAGGTATAGGATATTTCGTAAAATATGCCATTGATAAAAACTGGGTTGGCGAAAACAGCAGAACGGCAATAGGTTTTGTTTCCGGAGTGGTTTTGATGATTGCCGCGCATTTTATCAGAAAGAAATACACAATTTTTGCTTCAATCATAACCGGAGGAGGCATTGCTGTTCTTTATTTTACAACTACCATTGCATTCAGAGAGTACCATCTGTTTTTACAGAACACAGCATTTATTATTACGTGCTTTATTACTATACTTTCCATAGTCCTGTCTTACCGTTATCAAAGTGAAACTTTAATTATATTTTCATTATTTGGCGGTTTTCTGGCTCCACTGATGATCAGTACCGGACAAAGCAATTATATTTTCCTGTTTACCTATCTTACACTTCTGAATGCAGGAATGCTGATAATGGTTTATTTAAAAAACTGGAAAAGCGTCGGCTGGATAGCTTTTTTCTTTACTGCAGTTTATCTGTATTTCTGGACGGCAAATCAACCTGATATTAAAAGTATTATCTTCTACATCATAACCTACACTATTTTTTATGCGTTTGCTTTACAGAATTACTTCAAGTCTAAAAAACTGATCGTATCTGATATTGCTATGCTTATTTTCATCAATTTTTCGAGTATTATCGGACTCGTTTATTTATTTAATACTTTAAATTACAGCCCTTTAAGCATATTTCCTTTCAGCTTTGCAGTAATAAACTTTTATTTTATCTTTAAAGAATTTAAAAATAACAAACCCGACCGAAACTATTCCATATTTTCAGGTATTGCGATAAGTCTTTTTACCATAGCCATTGCTTTAGAATTTAAAACTCACATTATTACCAGTGTTTGGGCTGTAGAAGCCTCTCTTCTGCTATTCATCTGGAGAAAAACTGATCACCGCATTTTTAAGCTGTTTTTTTACGTGCTATTTCCAATGGTCATTATTTCACAAATGATTACGTGGACAAAATATTTAGATCAAAAAATCTTTATAGTTGTTTTTAACCCTGTATTTCTGACCAGTTTTGTAGTTATTGCAAGCTGTTTTTTCAATCTGATAATGTTTAAAAACAATTCACCCAAAAAACATCCTGTTTCTTTGTTTGAAAGATTTTTTAAAATTCTGTTTTTTGCAGTAATTTATTTTGCCATTCTCTTTGAAATCATTTTCCAGATCTCTGCTCAGCCTTTAACAGCAGTTTACACTTATAGTTTTTTGTACAGTTTTGTCTTTTTTACCTTGCTGTTAATATTTAGAAAAAAACTTGATACAGATAAAAATATTGAGAGAATTTTGATTTACATTCTTTTGTTTCTCTATCTTATTTTTGCGGTCACATCACAACTCTTGAATTCAGTCTACAGAAAGGAAATAGATTCAGATTTTTATTTCATACATTTACTATACATCATACCTTTTGTTGTTTTATTAAGAAGCATTATTCCAAAATCATCTTTTCTTAGAGAGGAATTTTCATCATGGATTGTATTTTTAACCATCGTTACAACGATAAGCTTTGAGTTATGCAGATCTTATATTCTTCTGAATGCGGTAAATTTTGCAGAAATATCTCCTCTTGAAAAGCATTTTGGAATACTTTACCTGACCATTATATGGGGAATAATTTCCTGTATTGCTATTTATGTAAGCTTAAAAAAGGACCAAAAAGAATGGCTTAAAATAGGTTTTGCATTGCTGGGAATTACCATTATAAAACTTTACGTTTATGATGTATGGCAAATGGATCACCTGTCAAGAATTATTGCTTTTACAATATTAGGAATAATTTTACTGGTAAGCTCATTTCTATTCCAGTATTTTAAAAACCTGGTAAAGACGTTCATAGAGAAAGACAAAAGAGAACAAATATAAATATGATTAAATATCAATAAAACCAACTATTTATTTAATATTCTTAAATTATTCATTTTTTTTAATGAAATTTTATAAAAAATAAGTATATTTATCAAGTTTTTAACAGTTATTTTATTTACTATGAAAAAAATTCTATATTCTATCCTTATTTGTGCATCTGCAACAGTTTTTGCACAAAAAAATTCTAATGTAAAATTTGCCATTTCCAATAATGCTGTAGGTACGGTTGCTATGTTTGACGCTCACAAGGAATTTGTGCAAAGTGTAAATGTTTTCAAAACAAAGGCAAACATCCCTCAAAACCTTAAAAAATTTGATTATCTGGCAGACAATGGTTTGGCTGAAGTAAAATTTAAAAAAGATGTAGGAACTCTGGATATCATGTCTCTTGCTATGTATAATTCTCAGCACGGTCTTCCGAAAGAAACTCCGGTAATGATTGAAGGCTACGAATTTAAAGATACTGAGACCATGATTTATGCTGATATGATTGCTTCTACGAAAGTAGATGTAGTAAACGGGACAAAAACCCTAGTAATTACTACTGTTAGAAAATAATCTAAAAAAAGTTACAATAAAAAAGAATCGGTTAGAAAACTAACCGATTCTTTTCTTTATAAATATTTCGTAAGCCAAATAGATCAGCGGAAGAGACATGATACCTGTAAATAAGGAATTCTGAATTGCGCTTTCTGGCTGAATAATAATCGCATACACCAATCCGAAAAATGCTCCGCCCAAATGGGCTGCATGACCTATATTATCATTCATTCGAGGGTTGAGCATCATATAAACAGAATAACTGAAATATAATAATCCAAAGATAAAACCGGGAATAGGAATTGGTATAAAAAAGAAATAAATTCCAATTTGAGGAGCTAATGCAATTGCTGCAAACAAGATCCCTGAAACACCGCCGCTCGCTCCGATTGCAGAATACCAGGATTGCTTCTGATAAATAAATAAAGAGAAGATATTACCCAGAAGTATCGCCCCAAAATAGATTAAAAGAAATCCTAAATTTCCAAAACCCTGCAGGATGACAGGTCCGAAAAAATATAACGTCATCATATTAAACAGAAGATGCATAAAATCTGCATGCAAAAAGCCCGATGAAAGCAATCTTACATACTCTTTTCTATACATAATCGCCCCTACATTAAACTTGTATTTCTCAAAGTTACTGCTCCCATTAGGAACCATAAATGTTACAATAGCTGTAATTGCAATAATTAATATAATAATATTCATTTCTTAATTTTCTTGATTAGCCCCATTCTCAAACAAGTCTCCGATTGTTCCTCCTTCATCATCAGCTGAAGATCCGAAATCAGGTTCCTCATATACTTCCGGTTCCTCTTCTGCAGGTTCAGGAATGGTAATATTAATATTCTTAACCTTAAATTTGGTAAACTGATTTCCAATAGCTTTTATTCCTTTTACAGAAATAAATTCGTCAATATTCACCGTTTCCGGCTCACGCTCTTTTCCTTTATCTTTTGCAAAAATAATTTCTGCCGTTGCATTATCAGATACAATAATACGTTCTATAAAAGATTTCGGATGTTCAGACGGCATAAAGGTCTGAATATTTGTTGTGTTTTCCAGTAAAAACCGTTTGATAAAATAAATATCTTTTTCACCATCATAATAGATACAGGTGACAGCCTGTTGCGGTTTCCACTTTTCAAGGACAATATATTCGTCATCAAAACGATTGCCAAGATCGAAACTTACCAGCTTGGCTTCTCCCTGAGAATTTATGGTCAAAATTTTATCATCACCTTTGAAGTTCCCCAGAAAACTTCCTCTTGCATCGGCATTCAGCCTTCGTACTGTGTCATCAAACCAAATCTTTCTTGGAGCCAAAGTAGAAACACCCTCTTCTTTCAGATCCACTTTTTTTATGGAATATTTGGTTACGAGATTTCCTTTAGAATCACGACCTTTAATTGCCAATTCAGAAAAATCTATTTCCATTTTATTTTTTCTGATTCTTGGATTAGGTTTCAGAAGAACAGTTACCACCTCAGCTTCACCATTCGGATTTGCCGAAAAATAAAGCATTTCAGAACCTTTTTTGTCTGATGCCAAAGGGTAATCTGTATTTCTGGTAACACCTGTTACAGAAAATCTTTTCATATAATATGGTCCTTCTCTGCCTTCGCGATAGATCATATTATATACCGTTCTTTTATCATTTTTCTTCCAGATTGCTACATGCTGTATATCTTTTCCGATAAACGTTTTGGCTTCTACCTTTACTACTTTCATACTTCCGTCTTTTCGGAAAGTAATAATATCGTCAATATCTGAACAGTCAAAAAGATATTTGTCTTTTTTAAGTGAAGTTCCGATAAAACCTTCCTCGAAATTGGCGTAGAATTTCTCATTGGCAACCGCTACTTTTGTAGCATCTATCGTATCAAAAATTCTTAATTCGGTTTTTCTCTCTTTTCCTTTACCGTATTTTTTCTGAATATTGGTATAATAATCTATTGCATAAGCAATTAAATTTGCCAGATTAAATCTCACCTGCTCTATTTTTCCTTCTAAAGCTGCAATATTTTCTTTAAATTTATCCAGATCGAATCTGGAAATTCTTTTAATTCTGATTTCCGTCAATCGCAGAATATCTTCCTGTGTTACTTCTCTTAAAAGGTGTGCAGTGTGTGGTTTCAGACCTTCTTCAATAGTTTTAAGAACCTCTTCCCAGCTTTTTACTTCTTCAATATCATGATAAATTCTGTTTTCTATAAAGATTCTTTCCAAAGACGAGAAATGCCAGCTTTCCTGAAGCTCATGAAGTTCTATTTCAAGCTCTTTTTTAAGTAAGGAAACAGTATGATCTGTATTCATTTTAAGAATTTCAGATACACTCATAAACATAGGCTTATCACCTACAATGACACATGCATTCGGAGAAATAGTAACCTGACAATCTGTAAATGCATATAAAGCATCAATCGTTTTGTCTGGCGAAACATCATTATGAAGATGAATGAGGATTTCTACCTTATCCGAAGTATTATCTTCAATTTTTTTGATTTTAATCTTACCTTTTTCATTGGCTTTCAGAATAGAATCTATGAGATCGCCGGTATTTTTGGAAAAAGGAAGCTCAGTGATCATTAAAGTATGCTTGTCAACCTGAGAAATTCTGGCTCTTGCTCTTACTTTACCACCTCTTGCACCGTCGTTATATTCAGAAACATCAAGATAACCCGCTGTAAGAAAATCCGGAAAAATCTCAAACTTTTTCCCTTTCAGATAAGCAACGGATGCATTGATCAGTTCGTTGAAGTTATGCGGTAAAATTTTTGTGGAAAGACCAACTCCGATCCCCTCAACACCTTGTGCCAACAGCAAAGGGAACTTTACAGGTAAATCTACGGGTTCGTTGTTTCTTCCGTCATAAGATTTAGACCAAATGGTTGTTTTAGGATTAAAAACCACTTCCAACGCAAAAGGAGTAAGCCTGGCTTCAATATATCTTGCAGCTGCGGCAGAATCTCCTGTATATATATTTCCCCAGTTTCCCTGCGTATCAATCAGAAGTTCTCTCTGCCCGATTCCTACCATTGCATCGGTAATAGAAGCATCACCGTGAGGATGATACTTCATTGTATTTCCTACAATATTGGCAACTTTGTTGTAACGTCCGTCTTCCAGTTCACGCATAGAATGCATGATTCTTCGCTGAACTGGCTTGAAACCATCATACACAGACGGAATTGCTCTGTCTAAAATTACATAAGATGCATAATCCAGAAACCAGTCTTTATACAGTCCTGAAACTTTTTTTAAGCTTTCGCCTTCGTGAGCGTTTTCTTCTATCATTGTCTATTCTTGATGTCTTTTCTCCTGATTGGCTTTCACCACTTTATTGAGAGAAACTTTTAAATCACTTATTTCTTTTCTGGTCAAATATGAAATTTCATATTTCAGAAGTGTGGCACCATTATTTTTACTTGATACCGTAATATACAGCCGTTTAATAAAAAATATAGCAACAATTTCAAATCTTATCAGTTTATATTTAGGAAACTCATCACTCAGCTCTTTATGTATAAACGGAATGATGTTTCTGTTTTTAAAGTTTAAAGCTTCACCATCACTGTCATACTCAAAAATCTGGCGTCCTACGAGGTGAAAAATAACCAGTAATAACATCGGCGCCGCAATCAGTACATAGCTTATATTTCCTAAAATATCAAATTTAAGCTCATTGAAAATAAAGCCGATAATTCCTGCCGAAAACAACATTAATAATAATGTATTGAAAAAGTTATAAACAGGAATTTTATTTTTGTTGCTAAGTCTCATTCTATTTGTGTTTTTATCTTTAAATCTTTCTAAATTTCTATTTCATCCAAAATTTCCTTCTTATCAATATCGGGATCTTCCACCACAAGGTTTTCGAGAATAAAAACCTGTCTGTCCGGAGTATTTTTACCCATATAAAATTCAAGAAGCTGCTCAATCGTCTGATCTTTCCCAATTACTACTGGCTCCAGACGAATATCTTTCCCGATAAAATGCTTAAACTCATCAGGAGAAATCTCTCCCAAACCTTTGAATCGCGTAATTTCAGGGTTTTTGCCCAATTCGTTTAAAGCTTTTATTCTTTCCTGCTCTGTATAGCAGTACCTTGTTTCCTTTTTGTTTCTTACTCTGAAAAGCGGAGTCTGAAGAATATATAAATGCCCGTTTTTGATTACATCAGGGAAAAACTGAAGGAAAAATGTAATCATCAAAAGTCTGATGTGCATTCCGTCAACATCGGCATCCGTAGCTATAATGACCTGATTGTAGCGCAGGTCTTCAAGACTTTCTTCAATATTCAAAGCTGCCTGAAGAAGGTTGAATTCTTCGTTTTCGTATACCACTTTTTTGGTTAAGCCATAACAGTTTAGTGGCTTACCCTTTAGTGAAAATACAGCCTGAGTTTCTACATCTCTGGATTTTGTAATAGATCCGGAAGCAGAATCCCCCTCAGTGATAAATATTTGTGTCTCCGCTTTTCTTTCTGCTTTCTGGTCATTGTAATGCTGTCTGCAGTCACGGAGTTTTTTATTGTGCAACGAAACCTTTTTGGCTCTTTCTCTCGCTAATTTCTGAATTCCGGAAAGCTCTTTTCTTTCTCTTTCAGAAATCAAAATTTTTCTCTGAATTGCTTCTGCAATTTCAGGATTTTTATGTAGAAAATTATCTAATTTGCTTTTAAGAAAATCAATAATGAAAGTACGCACAGTCGGACCATTTGGTCCGATATCATTTGAACCAAGTTTGGTCTTGGTCTGAGATTCAAAAACAGGCTCTTCAACATTAATAGAGACAGCAGCAACAATTGACTTCCGTACATCCGAAGCATCAAAATTTTTGTTGAAAAACTCCCGTATTGTCTTTACAAAAGCTTCACGAAATGCATTCAGGTGAGTTCCGCCCTGTGTTGTATTCTGTCCGTTTACAAAAGAAAAATAAGTTTCCGTCTGAGATTTATCGGTGTGGGTAATGGCTACCTCAATATCATTGTCTTTCAAATGAATGATCGGATAAAGCGTCTCATTTTCAAGCTCTTCATCAAGCAAATCTTTAAGACCGTTTTCCGAGAAAAAAGTTTCACCGTTAAAAATAATTTTCAATCCAGGATTTAGGTATGCATAATTGCGGAGCATTCTCTCGATATACTCTTTTCTGAATTTGTAATGAAGAAAAATTTCCGCATCAGGAGTAAAAGAGATTTCGGTTCCGTTTCTGTCTGAAGTTTCTTTTTCCGGAAATTCTTCTGTAATTAAACCTCGGGAAAATTCTGCAATTTTCATTTTTCCGTCACGGAAAGAACGTACCCGAAAATAATCTGATAAGGCATTTACAGCTTTTGTACCTACCCCATTCAGACCGACTGATTTTTTGAAAGCCTTACTGTCATATTTACCTCCGGTATTCATCTTTGAAACCGCATCTACAACTTTTCCCAACGGAATACCGCGACCGAAATCACGAATCTGGACTTTCCCTTCATCAACTTTGATCTCAATCCTTTTTCCTGCTTTCATTCTGAATTCGTCAATTGAATTATCCAGAATTTCTTTCAGCAAAATATAAATTCCATCATCGGCAGAAGAGCCGTCACCAAGCTTCCCAATATACATACCGGGACGCAGACGGATGTGTTCCTGCCAATCGAGGGTTCTGATATTTTCTTCGGAATAGTTGGGCTGTAAATCTTGTGACATATATAAATTCAGTAAACAGACAAAAATACGAATTAGAACAAAAAAAGACGAATTTTAAGAGATGTTTTTTCTCAGAGTATCACAATTAAAAGCTTTATAAATAATGAGGTACAAAAAAAGACACAACCAAAAGTTATGTCTTTTTGTATTAAAAACGGTCACCGTCAAGAATATTGCCTAAACCTCCGAGAATCCCGCCTTCTTCTTTCCGCTGTCCGGTTCCGAACTGAAGAATTCTGCCGGCAAGACGTGAAATAGGGAGTGTCTGAATCCATACTTTTCCCGGTCCGCGAAGCTGGGCAAAGAACACACCTTCTCCGCCAAAAAGAGTATTTTTAATTCCGCCAACCATCTGAATATCATAATCAACCGTTTTTGTAAATGCGACAATACAGCCTGTATCTATTTTAAGAATTTCTCCCGGCTGCAAATCTTTTTCAATAACATGACCACCACTGTGTACGAATGTCATCCCGTCTCCTTCAAGCTTTTGCATAATAAATCCTTCGCCACCAAAAAGCCCGGTTCCCAATTTTCTCTGAAATTCAATTCCCACAGAAACACCTTTTGCTGCACAAAGAAATGAGTCTTTCTGGCAGATTACTTTCCCGCCCAGCTGGCTTAAATCCAAAGGAATAATTTTACCTGTATAAGGAGCTGCAAAAGTGACATGCTTTTTACCGTGAGCAATATTGGTGAAAACAGTCATAAAAAGATTTTCACCTGTAAGCAGCCTTTTTCCGGCGGAGAAAAGTTTACCCATCAATCCTTTTTCGTTGCCGTCACCAAAAAGAGTTTCCATTTTTATACCTTCTGTCATCATCATAAAACTTCCCGGTTCAGCAATCACACTTTCCTGTGGATCAAGTTCAATCTCAACACACTGCATTTCCTCGCCGTGAATCTTGTAATCAATTTCGTGATTATTCATAATTTTATTTTTTTAATTTATTCAATTTTAATCCTAAAAATAACCTATTTTAGTTGTATAAATCCATATTGATCTATGATACAACTTCCTTTATCTAAGCTTTCTAATGTAGGAACCACAATTTTCAGCTTGATGACCCAGCTTGCCAATGAAAACCAAGCCATTAACTTATCTCAGGGATTCCCTGATTTTCCTGCAGATCCTGAACTTTTAAGTCTTGCAGATCATTATATCAAAAATGGATTTAATCAGTATGCGCCACTAGGCGGAATGTTACCGTTGAAAGAGCAAATTGCACAAAAAATTGAAAATTCTCACGGTTCTGTTTATCACCCCGATACAGAAATCACCATTACCGCAGGCGGAACACAGGCAATTTTCACAGCTATTGCCACAATCATAAAAGATGGTGATGAAGCAATTATTTTCGAACCCGCTTATGATTGCTATGAACCAACCGTAGAGCTTTTCGGAGGAATTGTTAAAAGATTCAGGATGACGGCACCAGATTATACCATCAATTGGAATGAAATTAAAAATCTGATTTCAGACAAAACAAAACTCATCATTCTGAATAATCCAAACAATCCTTCCGGAAAGATTTTAAAGGAAGATGACATTCAGGAATTAATAAAAATTGTAAAAGACACAAACATTTTAATCTTAAGTGATGAAGTATATGAAAACATGGTTTTTGACGGAAATCAGCACCTGAGCATTTGCCAATATCCCGAACTGAAAGAAAGAAGCTTTCTCATTGCATCTTTCGGAAAACTTTTCCATATTACCGGCTGGAAAATCGGCTACTGCGCAGCACCAAAATCACTGACTGATGAATTCAGAAAAATACATCAATTCAATGTCTTTTGTGTGAATACCCCTTTACAATTGGCATTAGCAGACTACATGAAAAATGAAAACAACTATCTTCAACTCAGTCAATTCTTCCAGGAAAAACGTGACTTTCTGAGAGAAGGTCTTAAAAACACGTCTTTTGAGCTTCTGGATTGTGAAGGAACCTACTTTCAGGCGGTGAAATATGATAAAATTTCTGATAAAACAGACTTTGATTTTGCCTATGAACTTACCATTAATCATAAAGTGGCAACCGTACCGTTCTCTTCTTTCTACAAAGACAAGATGAATGAAAATGTAATCAGATTATGCTTTGCAAAGAAGAATGAAACGCTCGAAAAAGCGCTTGAGAATTTACAAAAGCTTTAAGAAAACAATCTTACAGGTTTAATTTAAATAATTATTAAGTTTTACATCATTGATTTGCAAAACATTATTAACAATGGGCTTATAAGCAGGTTTCTGATTGTTAGATTTTCTATAAAAAGAGTTCAACAGAACTTTTAATTTAACCTTTGAAATTGGTAAATAATTAAATTCAAAAGCAAAATCTTCATTTTTACATTTTAAAAAAATTCTCAAAATTGAATTTTTATGCTGTAGATGATAGAATTCAATCTCATTCCAAAAAATTGTTCGACTGTCTGAGAAAGTTATTCCCTTTTTGTTTAAAACAATTTCGGGATTTTTTCTGAATTTTCTTGTTAGAAAAATATTCAGTCCAAAACTAAATAAACCACCAAGCAGAATCAAAAACAAAAAAGTAGGATTATAATCACTTTGTTTAAAATATTGTAAACCTACAAAAGTAAAAATTGATGGAATAATGAAATATTGTGCGTACGAAATTTTACTTTTTTCAATCACAACTTTATCCGGAATTTGCTCCTTAAAAAAATGGTTTTTGATTCTAGACATTCGCCGCTTCTTAATATGGAAGTTTATTACCATTTCATCACATCTTTCACAACTCCATAGTTTTGAGTATGCTGCAGCAATTCAGACTCAATAAATGTTTTAATTTGCTCTTCGAAACCATCATTCGGGAACAATAAATGAACATTCGCTCCTGCATCCAAAGTAAAAAATAATGGCAAACTTGTTTCTTTTCTAAAATCCCAAATTTTATTGATAACTTCTAAAGTTCCGGTTTTCATTAAAATAAAAGCCGGATCGCTCATCATCATCATCGCATGAAGGGTCAATGCTTCATGCTCCACAAGTTTAATGAAATCCTCCATATTTCCTGATTTCAATATTTTTTTCATCGGAACAAAATTCTCCCGGGCTTCCTGAAATCTCCTTTCAGCATAAGGATTAGTATTCATCAAACCATGACCCACAGTGGAAGAAACACTTTTTACACCTTCATGAATTAATAAAACCCAATCATTAAAATCTTTGAAAACAGGATGAATTTCAGCATCAGAATATTTAACTGCAAACAGATCTGAACTACCTTCCACCTCATCAGTTGCTCCCCAAACAACCAATCCGTCATACAAACTTCTGCATGCACTTCCGCTTCCTAATCTTGCCAAAAATGAAGCTTTTCTTGTTATAAATGATGGATCCTGAATGTCAGAAGAAAAACACTCATCCAATTTCATCAGACATTTTGCAATAGCTCCAAAACCGGAAGCTGAACTTGCAATTCCCGAACTGTGAGGAAATGTATTTTCTGTTTTGATGATATATTTTCCCTTTAGAATCCAAGGCAAATACTGCTCTATATTCTTAAAATATTTTTCTATTTTTTCAGCAAATTTAATTTCTTCATTCCCTGCTAAAAAAGTCTGAACAGAGAATGGTTCATTAGCAAAAAACTCTATTTCAGTATTGGTTTTACAATGGTTCAAAGTAAAACTGATACTCGGATTTGCCGGAATCTGGTCTTTATATTTGCCCCAATATTTAATTAAAGCAATATTAGACGGACAGCTCTCCAAAACTGATATATTTTTTACTGTGAAATTTTCTTTTCCTAAAAATTCGTTTGTTGTCATAATTTTTATTCGCCTTTTCAGGGCTTCATCGTTTTGCTTATTTTTCTAAATCAGATTTAACCTGTTATTGGTAATTTTGTCCTTTTGGAGCTTTCTTATAATTACATTAATACATTTTTTCAATCACATCAGCATACTTTTTCAAGACAACATTTCTTTTTACTTTTAAAGTAGGAGTAATCTCTCCGCTGCCAATTTCAAATTCAGCCGGCATTAAAGTAAACTTTTTCACCTTTTCAAAATCTGAAAGATGAGATTGAAGTTCATTTATTTTCTCTTTATAAAAATCTATAATTTCTTTTTTGTTGACAATTTCTTCCCAATTGGTAAAACTTATGGCGTTTTTCTTTAAAAACTCTGTTAAAAACTCAAAATTCGGAACAATCAGAGCAGAAACAAACTGGCGTCCTTCAGCAATTAAAGTAATCTGCTGAATAAAATTATTGTTGGTAAGAAGATTTTCTATCTGCTGCGGAGCAATGTATTTTCCGTTGGAAGTTTTCATAAGATCTTTGATGCGATCTGTAATGAAAAGATTTCCATGGTCATCAAATCTTCCTGCATCACCGGTTTTAAACCAGCCGTCCTCAGTAAAAACTTTCTCGGTTTCTTCAGCTTTATTGTAGTAACCTTTCATAATACCGTTACCTTTTGCCTGAATTTCGTTTTGCTCTCCAATTCTTATTTCAACTCCGGGCAAAGGCTTTCCACAACTGCCGTGTTCAAAACGAGTAAAAGGCATAGCCGTTAATGTTGCGGTTGTCTCTGTTAAGCCGTAACCAACCGTTACATGAATGCCGATAGATTCAAAAAAACGGGTTACTTCAGGTGACAAAGATGCTCCTCCGCATGGAAGAAACCAAAGTCTGCCGCCCATCTTTTCCTTTACTTTACTAAAGACTAGAAGATCGGCAAAAGTTTCTTTTATCTTTAATCCAAAAGGGATAGCTTTTTCATTTCTTCTTAATTCAGCAGTTTGCCATCCTGTTTCCAGTGCCCAACTGAAAATTTTCTTTTTCAAAGAAGGGCCTTCCTCTGCTTTTTCTAAAACGCCTGCATAAATTTTCTGAAAAAATCTTGGAACAGCGCACATCATCGTCGGTTTTACTTCTTCCAGAGTTTTGGCAATATCTTTCGGATCTTCCAGAAAATAAACTCTTGCACCGCCGTAAAGGCAAAGTAAGCTCCAGCTTCTTTCAAAGACGTGGGTTAAAGGTAAAAATGCCAGCGACAATTCTTCTTCAAAATTCCTGAATTTAAAATAATCAAAATGTGCATCAAAAGCTTTGATAAAGTTACCATGCGAGAGCATCACCCCTTTTGGTGTTCCCGTTGTACCTGATGTATAGATCAATGTTGCAGTGTCCTCATCATCTTTATTGATAAAGTCAAATTTTGGAGATGATTTAGCAATAAAGTCTTCTAGATAAAAACTGCTGAACTCTTTTTTAATCCAGACTGCTTTTTTAGAAACAATAATGGTTGCGAACTGAGTATTTTGTTTCTGTAAAATTTCCAGACAAGCATCATACTGAGACTGATTTCCCACCAAAATCATTTTCGAACCCGAATCATTAAGGATAAATTCTGTCTGTTCACCATTATTGGTTGAATATATAGGAACAGTAATGGCTCCTACAGATAATACAGCAAGATCAAAAATCATCCATTCTGCTGAATTGTCTGCATAAATAGCAACTTTATCATTTTCTCCAATTCCTGAATTTTTCAGTGCATTGGCGGTTTTGTAAACAATTTCACTGAATTTATTCCAGCTCAGTTCCTTCCATCCCGAATCTTTTTTCTTAAAGCCGACTGCTGATTTTAAAGGATGTTTTTCTACATTTTTTCTGATGATAGCCTCTGCAAGATTCATTACTTTTTATTCAGCTTTTTGTCGTTAATATAGTTATTAAGATGAAAGTCTATGCTTTCTGAAACAGGAATAAACTGATACCCCAGTCTTTCTTTTATTTTTTTATTTGAAATAAAATTCAGGTTTGAAACAGCTTCTATATTAGTTTTTGTTGCCATTCTCAGCTGAGGAATAAGCCAGCTGAACAATACATTGGCAACTCTGCCGATCTGAAGAATATTCTTTGAAAGAATTTTAGCTTCTTTCAGACCTAATTTTTTTCTTATCTGCTCTCCTATTTCAGCATATTTTTTAGTCTCTGATACAATCACAAAACGCTCACCGAACTTTTCTTTCTCCATAAGGTGTACAGCAATTTCTGCAACATCTCTCACATCTACATAGCTTGTGCCTCCGGAAAATGTAAAGCTGTTGTTTTCAAAAGTAGGAAAAACATCTCCGCTGCTTTTTCCCCAGTTTCCGGTTCCTATAATCATTCCGGGGTTGATGATGATCGTATTCAATCCTTCCGCAGAAGCGCGCCAGACTTCCATTTCTGAAATATGTTTTGAAATCGCATATGCAGAATGATCTTCTTTAGGATTAAAATCTGAGCTCTCGTCAAGCTCTCCGTTTTCGTTGAATAAATCTAAGACTGCAATAGAACTTACATGAAGAAATTTTTTAACAGTGGAATTTTCACATGCATATAAAAGATTTCCAGTGCTTTTTGTGTTGGTACGATAAATTTCTTTACTGTCTTTTGGGTTATACCCTACTTTGGCGGCACAATGATAAACTTCCGTAACATCGTTTAATGCAGCTTCAACAGAAAGAATATCTTCAAAATCAATATCTACCCATTCAATTTTGCTGAAAAAATCATCAGAATTTTCAGTATAATAACGGTAAGAATTTTTTACCTCAATTAAATTACTGGTAGGTCTTTTGGCTGCCCGTACCTTTTTCCCTTTTTTCAAAAGTTCCAGAACGATTACCCTGCCTAAAATCCCTGTAGCACCTGTTACGAAAACCATTAATTATATTCCTACTTGATTACTTACTAAATTAAAATAAAAATTTTTCTTTTCCAACAGTTCGGCATGAGTTCCTTTTTCAATAAAAGTTCCGTCATTCAGAACAAGAATCTGGTCTGCATTTTTTACCGTACTAAGGCGATGTGCAATGATAATCACCGTTTTTCCTTTAAAAAAATCAAAAAGATTGCTCATGATTTCCTTTTCATTCTGCGCATCCAAAGCACTCGTTGCTTCATCCAAAAGAAAAACAGACGGATTTTTGTAGATGGCTCTTGCAATCAAAATACGCTGTTTTTGCCCTGTACTCAGACCTATTCCGTCGTTTCCGACAATGGTATCCATACCTTGCGGAAGCTGCTGAATCAGTTTTTGCAAATTTGCAACTTTTACAGCATAATCCAGCAGATTTTCATCAATATTATCCTGCTTCAAAGTTATATTTCTCCGAATACTTTCAGAAAAAACAAAACCTTCTTGCAGAACAGTTCCCGTGATCTTACGCCATTCATTAAGTGAAATGTCCGATAATGAAGTTCCGCCAAAATCAATTTGTCCTGAATCTGGCTCGTAAAAACGAAGAAGAAGCTTGAAAAGTGTAGTTTTCCCGCTTCCGCTTTCTCCTACAATTGCCGTTACTTTACCATGCGGAATGACGGCATTCAAGTTTTTCAGAATATCAAAATCTCCAAAACCAAAGCTTACATTATTGAGTACAATATCATTATTGTTCTTTATTTCTTTAAAATGCTGGGCTGTATTTTCTATCGGTTTGGTATGAACCTCAGCAATTCTTTCCAGGCTTAATTTTGCATCCTGAGAAATCTCTATAAAATACAGAAGCTGATCGAAAGGCGAATTCATCTGACCGACAATAAAACTGATGGCAAGCATCATCCCCAAAGTAAGATCACCATCAATAACCGAAAAGGCTGCAAATCCTGTAATAAGAATATTTTTAAGCTGAGAGATGAAACCCGCCCCAATCATCTGATATTGCGAAAGCTTCAGCGCTTTTTTATTTCTTTCAAATACATCATGCTGCAGATTTTCCCATTTAGTTCTCTGGAAATTTTCTGATTGATTGATTTTGATTTCAGACATTCCCAAAACCATTTCGTTCAGAATATTCTGATTTTTACTGTTAAGAACAAATTCTTTCTGATCTAAAATTTTTCTCCGGTTTAAAAAAACAGAAATCCAGATGACCGAAAGTGCACTCAAGACAAAGAATATCAGTAAAATGACGAGATTATAAACTCCCAAAACCACTGAAAATACAATAAGGTTTAAAAATGAAAAAAGAATTGAAAGCGTATTGGTTGAAAGAAAAGAATTGATTCTCTGATGATCTAAAATCCTCTGCTGAATATCACCCAGCTTTTTAGATTCAAAATAAGAAACGGGAAGCTTTATGAGTTTCTCTATAAAATCGCTGATCAGTTTGATATTTACCCGGGTATTGACTTTCAGCATAATCCAGCTCCTTATCAATTCCATAAAACTGTTTCCGGAAAAAAGAAAAATCTGCGCAGCAATGATCATCAGAACCAGATTTTTATCCTTAGAATTGATTCCTTTATCTACGAGATTCTGTGTAAGAAAAGGAAAAGCAAGCGTGATTATGCTGGTCAAAAGCAAAGTAAAAACCAACACAGCCAAAGATTGTCTGTGAGGCTTGAGGTATGAGATGAGAAAACCAAAGCCTTCCTGAATTTTCTCTTCTTTTTTATCATAAAATTTCTGAGCAGGCTGCAGCAAAAGAGCTTTCCCTGTTTCAGTGTTCTGAAGCCAACTGCTTTTAAACTCATCTTCAGAGAGCAATATTTTTCCATATTCAGGATCAGCAATCAGAATTTTATCCGTTTTTTCCTGTGGAGGCAAAACCACAAAATGCTCATTCTTCCAGTGTAAAATGCAGGGTTTAGGAGCTTTAGACATCAGCTTTTCAAAATCAGTTTCAACCGCAAGAGTTTCAAAACCCAGTTCATGAGAAGCGGAAATGAGATCATGAAAGCTCACCCCTGTTCTGGACTGAAGCGTAATCAGGCGAAGATATTCCGCTGAAAAATTCTTTCCAAAATATTTTGTAATTATCCTAAGACATGTCGGTCCGCAATCCATCGAATCGAGCTGCCTGTAAAAGGTAATTTTTGCCACGAAAAATTTATTTTAAAACCATATTGTTTCTTCTGGGCACTTTTCCGCAGAGAACATCGGCAATGCTTTTTGAAATTGCATGATCATCCAAAAGATTATCTAACCAGAAAAATTCTCCTGCGGCGTTGATTTCGATAAAATAATATTCATCTTCGGGCGAAACAATCATATCAACGGCACCATAATCTACATGATAAACATCAAGTAAATTCAGAAGTTTCTGCTCAATATCTGCCGGAATATTCGTTTTTTTCCATTTGTCAATTAAATTGATGCCATCTTTTCTCCAGTCTATTTTTGCATCCTCAGATTGCTGCGAATCAATTTCAAACGCATAGACATCCTGCCCGACTATCGTAATCCGCAGCTCTTTTTTCTTTTCAATCTTCTTCTGAAACTGCATCGGACAATACACCAGTGAATCTAATCTTTCCTGGCTTTCTTCATCAATAACATTGGTGAAAACTACATTTTCAACGCCATCTTCGTAGATTGCAAAACCTGTTTGCATTTTCCCAACAACATTCTGATGCTGCATAATGAATCTTTTAGCTTCTTCCGGATCATTTGTAATGCAGGTTTCAGGAATTTTAAATTCTAATTTATGTGCTATTTTAAGCTGTTCTTCTTTGCTGTCGATTCTGCGGTACACACTTGGCTTTCCTAATGAATAGCAATCCAGAGATTCTATAAAACCAAAAAGTGTATGTCTGATTTCGCCCATAGCAGGACCAAAAAATTTAGCTTCCAGCTCTTCTTTTAAGCCAGTCCCTATATTGTAAGCTCTTCTGTACCAAACTGCAGAAAGATCATCTAATTTAATTTTGGTGTCTTGTGTTTTTAAATATGAAATCCATTTTCCATTCTCAAAAACAGTAGAAAGTTGATTTTTTAAAGGATATAGATCTACATCGAAACGGATAACCTCGAAGTTATTCTGAGCGATAAATTCTGTAACTTTTTCTAAGGAAAAACTGTCTTGTGTATGTGTAATAATTAATATTTTATTGTTCATTGGTGTATATTCTGTTTATAAGATAATCTGCGATTCTCTCTGCAATAGGAAAATTTAATTCTTTCTGAAGCATTCCCCATTCTCCCTGCGGATTTACTTCCAGAAAATAGTAATTTCCATCAGTACTTTTAATCATATCAATAGCTCCAAAAATCAATCCCATTTCTTTCATCATTAAGTTTAAACTGTTTTCTACAGCTTCCGGCAAATCATATTTTTCCCAGAAAAAGTCTGACCGGGAAACCCGCCAGTCAGCATGAATGCTGTTATTGATCTTTCCGGTAAAAAATTCACCATTTACATACACAATTCTCAGCTCATACTGCTTGTGAATATAGGGCTGAAAAATCATTGGGCAAGAAGTAATATCAGACAGATGCTCAAGACTATTTTCATCAAAAACTATAGTCGAAATCATTTCCTGACCATTCATAGACGCAGAAATCGTTCCGTGAAGTTTTGCAATTGCTTTACCATTACAGAAATTACGGAAAAAATCTTTTACCCCATCTTCATTGTTTGAAAAAAGTGTTTCAGGAATTATTAAGCCATTCTTTTTGGCAATTTTCAGCTGCAAAATCTTGTTGGACTCAATGTTTCTTTCAGACTGCAAAGGATTGATCCATGGAAGATGTTCGAGTGTCGTGAAAACATTTAATCTTAAGCTTTGATATTCATTTAAAAAAATAGACCGGTAATGATCATCAAGATCTTCGGGGAATTTAATACTCCAGGTTTTGCGGTGCCAGACCGCTTTTATATCCTCAGAACTGATTTGATTTCCCGATTCATCCGTTATTGTAAACGAACTAGTATTAAGACTTAACTTCATCTGATGGTTGAAACAATCAGAATTTAACCGAAAAAAAGGAATATTTTTCGATGCAAGATATTCAAAAAAAAGATCAATATTGTAAAAGTCCTGAGAATGAGTGATACAGAGAATCATCTTTAATCATAATAAAAAAGGAAACTTGACGTCTAAGTTTCCTTTCAATATAAAGTTGTTAATATGCTTTTCTAAGAGAAAATTTAAATATCACTTCCTTCATCTCCGTCTGACGGATACTTCATTGTTTGATGGGTATCATAAACAGGCTTCGTAACCGTATCTTTCAAAGGAGTTGTAAGTCCTGTTCCCGATGCACCTCCTTTTACCGCTTTAGTATCTTTTATTTGATTTTCTAAAAACGAAGCAAAAAACGGTTTTTTTAATTTTTTCTTTTCCATAATGAAATATTTTTATTGATTTGACTTTACTAAAGTAATAATTATTAGTGATCAATAAAAGCAAAATACATTATTTAAGAAAATTTTAACATTATAATTCACCGCCATTTAAACTTTTGCTAAATCTAAAAAATCTTTTACTATAACCGCAAAATCAACAGGATTATCTGCCTGAACCCAATGCGCCGCATTTTTAATTTTCACAAACTGCGCCTTAGGAAACTGCTGTTTGATGGAAAATTCATCCTGCGGTAAAATATAGTTTGATTTTTCCCCGGCAATAAATAAAGTTTCACCTTGAAAAACACCAAATTTAATGGCATTAGATACAAACTGACTGTATTTTTCTGCTAAAGTTTTAAGATTAAATCTCCAGTTCAGCCTTTTAGAATCGCCGTTTTCTTCCCAATATAGATTTTTAGCCAAAAACTGAATAGTAGATTTTTCAGGAATATACTGACTCAAAACTTCTTCTACTTCACTTCTAGATTTCATCTCATCAAAATTTACCGTTTCCAGAGCCTTTATAATTCCCTGATGGTGTGGCGGATAGGATTTTGGAGAAATATCTACAACAATAAGTTTTTCAACCTTTTCGGGATAATTGACAGCAAACTGCATGACCGCCTTTCCGCCTAATGAGTGTCCTAAAACGTGCGCTTTTTGTATGCCGTAATGGCTCATGTAATTAGCGATATCGTCTGCAAGATCATCATGTGACATATTTTCGGAATGAAAACTTCTGCCATGATTTCTCAGATCTATTAAGTGAATAGGCATAATTTCGCCTATTTCTTTCCCAAAACTTCCCCAGTTATCGAGCATTCCGAATAATCCGTGAAACACTAAGAGCGGTGTTGACGATAAATTTTCGCCAAATATTTTTGAATGTAAAATTTCCATTTTTTAGATATTAGATTTCAGACACAAGATGTTAGATTATAATTATGACGTTTTAGTCTAATATCTGAATCTAACATCTGATGTCTATGAATTTACCACTTTGCCAATCTTTTCAGATATGCCTGAACCGTGTTTTCCATTCCCATATACAAAGCTTCAGAAACCAAAGCATGTCCGATAGAAACTTCCAGGAGATTTGGAATATGGTCTGAAAAATATTTTAAATTTTCTAAGCTCAAATCATGTCCTGCATTGATTCCCAAACCAAATTCAGCCGCTTTTTCAGCAGTTTCAACATAAGGCTTGATCGCTTGTTCTTTATTCACAGAGTAATTTTTAGCATAGGCTTCTGTATACAATTCAATTCTGTCAGTGCCTGTTTCTGCAGCAAATTTCACCATTTCCGGATTCGGATCAAGGAAAATAGAAGTTCTGATTCCCGCGTTTTTAAATTCAGCAATAACCGATTTCAGAAAATCCAGGTTTTTCTCGCAGTCCCAACCTGCATTTGAGGTAATAGCATCATCAGCATCAGGAACCAATGTTACTTGTTCCGGCTTTATTTCTAAAACCATATTGATGAATTCACGATGCGGGTTTCCTTCAATATTAAATTCGGTATGAACCAAAGGTTTCAGATCATAGACATCCTTTCTCGTAATATGTCTTTCATCAGGTCTGGGATGAATGGTAATTCCGTGCGCTCCAAATTCCTGAATTTTAACTGCTGCCTCCGTTACACTGGGCGTTTCTCCGCCTCTTGCGTTTCTTAAGGTAGCTATTTTATTAATATTTACACTTAGTTTTGTCATTTTTACTTAAAATTTGAGGATTATGATCACTACCTCTTTTTATTAATATACAAAAATAAAGAAACCTCTTCAAAGTCTCTTTATAAAGTTCTTTTTATCTCAGAATGAATGAAAATTATTATCACAAAAATGATGATTATTTTGGCAAACCAATCTGCATGATCTGTAAATCAAATTCTTTGGAAGCTACCAGTAAATGATCAAAAATATCAGCCTGGATTTCTTCAAAATGCTCCCATTTTGAGTCATTGGCAAAACAGTAGACCTCCATTGGAAGACCTTGTGTAGTAATTTCTAGCTGACGCACCATAATTGGGCTGTTTTTATCTACCTGCGGATCCTGCTCAAGATATTTTTGTGTATAATATCTGAAAACACCAATATTGGTAAGCTGCCTACCGTTAATAATTTTATCTTTATGTTTTATATTTTCTTTTTCAAAATTAATTTCAGAAGTTTTATGGTTGAGGTAGTCTGAAAGCAGGTTGATTTCTTTTAATTTTTCAATTTCATCATTGCTCAGAAATTTAAACGAATTAATATTAAAGAATATTGATTTTTTTATTCTTCTGGTATTGGATTCTGACATTACCTGGAGATTTTTAATCTCAGTTGTAAGCAGATCGTAAGTAGGAATAGAAGAAATCGTTTTATCAAAATTGGCAATTTTTGTTGTTAAAAGACTTATATCTAAAATATTTCCTTCAATGTTATATTTCGGAATTCCGATCCAGTCGCCAACTTTCAGACTTTTAGATGTTGCTACGTGAATACCGGTAACAAATCCTAAAATTGTATCTCTGAATACCAAAACCAACACTGCAGTAATTGCTCCTAAGCTACCGACAATCGTAGTACCCTTGATTCCAAAAATTACACAGATACCCACCACAGAAAACACAAAAATCCCAAGAATTTTAATAGTCTCGGAAACTGCATTGATTGCCATTACTTTATAATAATCCTGCTTTATAGTGAAATAATATCTAAAAGTTGTTAAAGATCTATAAAACAGACCTGCAATAATGAAAACAATTGCTAAATTAATTACTTTTTCTAAAAACTCAGGACTCTTTGTATGTCTCCAAAAAATAGATAACATCGAAAAACTTCCGATATTTAGAGCAATTAAATGACTAAATGAATTTGTTATTTTAGAAGAGTAAATAGATTTTAAAACAGGGTATCTATCTTTATTGAAAAAAAATTTAAAAACCGTATTTAAAAAAAGCTTAATAGTTAAATCAACTACAAAGATTATACTAATCAGCAAAATAAATTTAAAAAATATTTGCAGTGAAAGAACAAAGTCATGGTGAACATTATCTTTTATGAAATAATGAATCTCGTCACTGAAGTTTTCTAAAAAATTTTTAGTCCCTTGTATTTCTTCTTTCATTTTTTTTAAGGTATTTTAAATATTTTTTCAAATTCTAAATATTATTATTTAAAATAAAAAGAGCTGTTTTCAAATGAAAGCAGCTCTTTTTATTTTTTTAACTCTCTTAACATGTAAGTCCTCCAGTAGGCATCATTGTCTCATGTTCACGAATGTGACCCCAAATCATTTTCATAACATCTGCCTTCCATTCTCTACAGGTGGTTTGTCCATATAATGGACATGTATTACCAGTATATGTTTGTTGTGCAACAAAATGCCCCTCATAATAATAGTTAACAGTTATTCTACAAGGTTTTATTGCATCTGCACTATTATTACTTCCATTTGCCTCCTCTGCATCTTCAACAACTTCAAAACTATCTACTATAGGCTCCTTGGTTACTTTATTTTTAACATTCGCAGCTAATTTTTCATTGATATATCTATTATCATCATTATTTAGTCTTGCAGAGACAGAGACTGACAAAATAAAAATAGCAATTAAGCTCAATAAGAAATTTTTCATGATATTAATTTGTTTTGATTAGTAATTCAAAGCTAATAAATTGTAAATTAAAAAACAAAAAAAATTAAAAAAATTATTACATCAAATAATTTTACTGATTTAATATTGCGTATGTAAAACGCTCGCATAATTCGTGTAGAAACTTTTGGTATCTTTTATTTCGTCTTTCATCCTTAAATTTATTTATCAAATAAATACCCATAATCATACCTTTTCATAATAAAAATAAAAAAATACTTCTGAATATTTCATTTCACAAAACTAATAAATTATCCGTCGCTAATCGCTCATCCAATAGGCATTATTATTAATAAAAATTATAAAAAATTAATTTAATAATAAAAATAAGATGATAAAATTAACAACTTAATAAAAATTAACTAATTTAGTAATCCTAACCTAAAAAACTTACATTTATGAGAAAGCTTAATCTTCTTTTTCTGTTAATCTTCCTGTTGGCGGTGATTTCCTGCCGTTCGGAATCCGAAACAGCCGTAGAAACTGTTATAGACAACACAGTAAAAACCGGAAAAATATCCGGAAGAGTAATGTCACAAAACGGAAACAAACCAATTGGTGGTGCTTCTGTTTTTACTTTCGACGATAAATACAAGATTTATCATACTACTTCTGATGCCAATGGAAACTTTACAATGGACGCCCCTGCAGGAAATCATACCATCTACATTCAGACCGGTAACGGAAGTAATTTCCGCACAGAGATCTCTGCAACAATTAAAGAAAATGAAACTTTAAGTCTCAATTCTGCCCAGACCAAACTCAATCAGGTTGCTAAAATTGCTTATGTAAAGGGAAGTTTCGATAAAATTGAAGATATTATTCAAAATCTTGGTTATACCGCAACTGAAATTACAAATGCAGATCTTGCCAATATGCTTACTATTGCACAGTACGACATTATATTCCTTAATTGCGGATCCAGAAAATACAGCACCAATGCTTCTCTTTATCCGATTATAGACAATAATTTAGCTATTTTTGTGGCAAACGGAGGAAGTATTTATGCTTCAGACTGGGATGTTTCTTATCTTGTAGGAGGTAATGACAATACCAACAACTGTGCGCTTCCCGGAGGTTTTGTTCCTGACTCAAAACTTTGTTCTAAAAACACCGGCTCATCGGGAATGGTTGCTGCATCCGTTAATAATACGGGTTTATCAACCGCTTTAGGCTTCAATACCCTGAATATTGATTATGACATGGGAGCATGGCAGAAAATCATCAATTATGATGCAAATTACTGGGAAGTTATGGTAAAAGATGCAGGAAGCAATGATGCATTAATGCTGAGAACCAATCAATTTACAGCAACAGGGCTTCCCAATACACCTATCGGGAATTCCTCCAACTCGACCTTTACCACAGTTTGCATAACGCTACCCGGCAATATTCAAATTAGTGTTTCTGTTCCACAAATTGCAGTACCTTATCTTGTGGCTTTAGGAGCTACTGTAGGCTCTTGTACCGGAACTACCAACAGCGGATATATCTATTATACCACTTTTCACAATCATGCTACCGGAAACATCGGAAATGCAGGGGTAATTTTACAGTATGTGATTTTGAACCTTTAGAAAATTGAACACTTCAGACTGATTACTAATAACCAAGAACCGGGAGAAATTATTTTCCGGTTTTTTTCTGAATTAAAGTTTGTGTTCTTCAGACTGAGCAAGAAAATCTATATTTCTTTTCAATCCTGAAAACTTGGTTCTTTTTACCGGGGATTTTCTGAATATTTCCGAAAACAGATCTTGTGTAAGCTCTTTCCACTCTCCTTTTCTGAAATTTCTGAGCTGATCATTCGGTTTAAACTTATTCTGAAAATTCGGAACTGAAAAACGATTCCACGGACAAACATCCTGGCAAATGTCGCAGCCAAACATCCAGTCTTCCATTTTATTTTTAAAATGATCCGGAATTTCATTTTTTAGCTCAATGGTTGCATAAGAAATACATTTGCTTCCGTCTATAATTTTATCTGAGACAATTGCATCTGTTGGACACGCATCAATACATTTTCTGCACGTTCCGCAGTGATCTGTTGTTTCATGATCTGCAATTAATTCCAGATCACAAATAATTTCAGCCAGAAAATAAAATGAGCCGCTTTGCTTAGTAATCAGGTTAGCGTTTTTTCCCACCCATCCTATTCCTGATTTTTTTGCCCAGCTCCTTTCCATCACCGGAGCAGAATCTACAAAAACCCTGTAAGAAAACTCACCTATTTCTTGCTGAAGCTCAGTGACCATTTCTCTTAAAACATCCTTAATGACTTCATGATAATCTTCGGCATATGCATATTTAGATATTTTAAAATTGTCCAGAGAAGGAATTTTTTCTTCGGGAAAATAATTGTAAGAAAGAGAAATAACAGACCTGGAACCTTCTACCAGCAATCTCGGATCAAGTCTTTTGTCGAAATGATTTTCCATGTATTTCATTTCGCCATGATAATTCCTTTTTAGCCAGTTTTCAAGATGTTTTGCATCTTCTTCCAGAAAATCAGCTTTTGAAATTCCACAATTCTGAAATCCAAAACTGCTAGCTTTGGTTTTTATGAGCTTTGAATATTGTTCGGCTTTTGAATTCATAGATTTCGCATTGCAAAACTAAGATTATTTTATAAATTTGTTTGAATTTGAATTTCATCAATAATCAGTTATTCAAAATCATTAATTTAATAAAAAAATAAGCATTATGTCATTAGCAGATGTATTACAATCAGGAAACTATGAATTAATTGACGTTCGTGAACCTATGGAACTGGAAATGGACGGAAATATAGAAGGCGCAAAAAATATTCCGCTCGGAGAAGTGGAAGACAGAAAAGATGAGATTTTATCTATCGAAAAGCCTGTAATCCTATTCTGCAGAAGCGGAAACAGAAGCGGAAAAGCTTTGGAATATCTGAACTCACAGGGTTTGAAAGAAGGATATAACGGCGGAGGCTGGGCAGAATTGAAATCTCAACTGTAAATATTAAAGGAACTTCAGGTTCCTTTTTTTGTTAATAAGAATATGATTTTAGAAGAAACATTTAAAAATCTATGTTTTCATTATTATGATGACCAGAAATTAATAGAAAAACTATGGACAGAGGTCAGTAAAAATTATGCTGAAAAGTCAAGACACTATCACAATCTTCTGCATATAAAAAAACTTTTTGAAGAAATCGGGCATGTAAAACAGCATATTAAAAAATTTGAAATTATTTCTTTTTCAATTTTTTATCACGATGTGATTTATAATGCAACTTCGAAATCTAATGAAGAAAAAAGTGCAGATTATGCTGCAAAAAGACTGACTGATGTAGATCTGAATACAAATGATATTGAGGTAATCTGCAGCCAGATTTTAGCAACAAAATCTCATCAAAAATCAAACGATACGGATACCAATTATCTTCTGGACGCTGATCTGTCTATTCTTGGAAAAAATTCTGAAATTTACAGCCAATATATACAACAGATAAGAAAAGAATATTCAATCTATCCTGACTTCGTGTACAAACCGGGCAGAAAGAAAGTTTTACAGCATTTTCTCGATTTGGAAAACATTTACAAAACAGAATTTTTCCGTGAAAAATACGAAGCAACTGCAAGGAAAAATATGATGGATGAGCTAAAAAACTTAAATTAAAAACCCTGTTTACAAAACAGGATTTTTAATTTCATTAAACTCTTTCAGAAGATTTTCAAAAACTTTTTCAACGGGTAGTATTTCATTTATCAAAGCGGAGACCTGACCAATTTCCAGTTCACCATCTTCCATATCACCCTCAAACATTCCTTTTTTAGCCCGCGCTCTTCCTAAAGAAGCTATTAATGCTTCTGTATTTCTTCCAGCATTGTAAATTTCTTCCAGTTCATTGAAAAATTTATTTTTCACCATTCTTACAGGTGCCAGTTCTTTGAGCGTAAGATGAGTATCTCCTTCGTTAAGTTCGGTAATTTTCTTTTTCCAGTTATCATGGGAACTCGCTTCTAAAGTGGCTGCAAAACGGCTTCCGATCTGTACTCCGTCTGCTCCGAGGATCATGGCAGCTTTCATTTGAGAACCCAATGCAATTCCGCCCGCTGCAATCAATGGTTTAGAAATATGTTTCTTTACATTGGGAATGAGACATAGTGTTGTGGTTTCATCTCTACCATTATGTCCGCCGGCTTCAAAACCTTCTGCAACAATAGCATCCACACCTGCATCTTCACACTTCACCGCAAATTTTGTAGAAGAAACTACATGAGCTACTTTTATTCCTTCTTTCTGCAATGCTTCAGTATAAGTTTTTGGATTTCCGGCAGATGTAAAAACAATTTTTATTTTTTCTTCTAAAATTATATTGATAATCTCTTCAAGATTAGGATAAAGCATCGGAACGTTAACGGCAAAAGGCCGGTCTGTAGCTTTTTTGCATTTCTGAATATTCTCACGCAAAATATCGGGATACATGCTTCCTGCACCAATCATTCCCAATCCTCCGCAATTGGAAACTGCAGAAGCCAAACGCCACCCAGAATGCCAGATCATTCCGCCCTGAATGATCGGATATTGTATTTTGAAAAGTTCGGTAAGCCTGTTTTTATTTTCCTGCATATCGTGAAGCTTTTTAGCTGCATTAAAATCTATAAAATTACTCATAGCGTAAAAATATTAAATTTTATTGAGGTCAAAAAACAAAAAACTTTTTTGGCGGGGTTTATTTTTTTAAATTTAAATTATGAAAATGGTCATGACCGGAAAACTCAGGCTTTAAAATCTGACATCTACATGACAACTAAAAAATATAGACTTATATATGAAAATAAGCATTATTGGCGTAGGATTAATCGGCGGTTCGATTGCATTAAAATTAAGACAGAAAAACACCGTAGATTTTATTTACGGAATTGACAACAATACAGACAATCTCAACGAAGCATTATCTTTAAATATTATCAGCGGAAAAGCTGACTTTGAAAATGGAATAAAAAATTCAGATCTGATTATCATTGCAACTCCTGTAGATTTCGCAAGAGAGATTCTGCCGGAAGTTTTAAATTTAATTTCAGATCAACAAACGGTAATGGATGTTGGCTCTACCAAATCAGGAATCGTAAATTCGGTAAAAGATCATCCTAAAAGATCAAGATTTGTGGCATTTCACCCGATGTGGGGAACAGAAAATCATGGTCCGAAATCAGCTGTTGCAGAGAGTTTTTCAGGAAAAGCCGGCGTTATCTGTAACCGTGAAGATTCAGCGGATGACGCATTACAGCTTGTAGAAAACATGGTAACCAACCTTGACATGCATCCGATTTATATGAGTGCAGAAGATCATGACATCCATACTGCCTATATTTCACATATTTCACATATCACCTCTTATGCATTAGCCAACACGGTTCTGGAAAAAGAAAAAGAGGAAGATACCATCTTTCAGCTGGCGAGTTCGGGTTTTTCCAGCACTGTTCGTTTGGCAAAATCCCATCCTGAAATGTGGGTTCCAATCTTTAAGCAAAATAAAGACAATGTTCTGGATGTCTTAAACGAACATATTTCCCAGCTCCGAAAATTCAAATCGGCTTTGGAAAAAGATAATTTTGACTATCTGGAAGAACTTATCGTTAATGCTAACAGAATAAGGGAAATTCTGAATAAATAAAACATAATTTTAATTTTTCCAACACAAAAATTTTATTTTAAGGCTTAAAGAAAATTTGAATTAACCTACTGATTTACTTAAACTTAAATCTATAACATAACGAAGATAGTTTTGTTTGTTTTCGCTTTTTTAAATGTGAGCAGAAAAAATTTTTGTGCTTAAATTTTACCTTTGTTTTAGGTTTTAATCTACTTAATCCAAATTTATTCTTGAATATTGTTTATTATAAACTCAATATTATTTTAATTTTATTAAAAAATATTTTAATTTTATTAAAACAAATATTACATTTGTAAAAAATAAATTTCAATGAAACTTCCAATATTTTGTCCAAGTTGCGATCATACTCTCAACGTAAGTCAGATGAAATGTCCTGACTGCGGCACAAATGTAAACGGCGATTATGAACTACCCATTTTCTTAAAACTCAACAGAGATGAGCAGGATTTTATCCTTAATTTCTTTCTTTCCAGCGGAAGCATCAAAGAAATGGCAAAACAGGCTGCACTCTCTTATCCGACTATGAGGAATAAAATGGACGATCTTATTCAGAAAATTAATCAACTAAAAAAATAAAACTCATGAAGTGGAAAATTCTTTTAAATCCTTTCTCAAAATTCAGTGAAGTACAGCTGATTACTGCCGGTCTTATTTTTATGCTGATAAATTTTACTGTTACTTATTTATTGGGGTTTCATATGGACAGTATTTTTCATTACGGATACATCGGGGAAAATGATTCTCTATTGAGAACGGTGCTTATCACTTTGAAAAGCTACCTAATCGCTATTGCTGTTCTTTTCGCTCTGGGAAAAATTTTCAACAGGAGAACACGACTTATTGATATCATCAATACCGTCATTATTGCGCAAATTCCGGGTCTACTGCTTATTTTAATAGGAGAAATTCCGGTTGTAGAACAGGCAATATTGACCACCGCAGAACTTCCGAAAGATAAAACACCTCAAATTCCAGCTTCGGATCTCATTATTCTCTGCTTTTTTGCATTTTTTGCATTAATCACCATTGCCCACGGATTCACTTTACTTTATAACGGCTTTAAAACTGCAACTAATATAAAAGATGTGAAAAAAATTATATTATTCGCTTTTACAGTTATCATAACGATTATCGTTTCGCAATTTTTAGTCTGAATTATAGTATTTTGAAAAACAGGAATTAAATTACCTGATTAGCAAATAAAATTGATCAACCTTATAATATGAAACAAACCAATGAAAATTGTCGATTCTCGTAAAAAACCAATAAAAACATCCATATGAAAACAAAACTTTCAATATTTCTGATGCTGATCTGTTTCACGTCATTTTTTTCACAGGAAATTACTGGTACGTGGAAAGGCGAGCTCAACTTTCAGGGTTCAAAACTACCACTGATTTTTAATATCAAAAAAGATAAAGAAGGTTATACTTCTACTGCAGACAGCCCGTTACAGCAAGTAAAAGATATTCCTGTCGACAAAACTGTTTTTGAAAAAAATAAGTTAACACTTGAGATTTCAGCTATCGGAGGAATTTACACAGGTATGCTGGAAGGAAAAAAAATTACAGGAACATTCAGTCAAAATGGTATCTCGCTTCCGCTAATATTAGAACCTTCAAGTGAAAAAGGCAATTATGCTGCGAAAAATGAAACTTTGCAGCTGCCTCAAAATCTGAATGAGAGCATTAAAAGAATTGATGATTTCATTTCTTACCTTGAAAAAAACAATGCAGAAGCCGGAGAAATTTCTTTATTCAAAAACGGTAAAGAAATTTACAAAAGAAATTTCGGGCAGCAGAATCTTCCTTCCAGCTCAGAAAAACATTCTGCTTTTCAGATTGGTTCTGTTACCAAAACCATGACGGCTTCCATGATTTTTAAACTGATTGAAAAAAAACAGATGAATCTGAATGATAAACTCTCAAAGTTTTTCCCGGAGGTTCCCAATGCAGAAAAAATTACCATCAGCCAGATGCTGAACCACACTTCAGGTCTGGGAGATTATGTGCAGGGAAAAGACGATATAATGTGGCTCATCAATAAATCTGATGATAAAAAAATAATGGCTCATATCAAAGAACAGGGTTCTGTTTTTGAGCCGGGTACAGACAAAAGGTATTCAAACACAGGATATTATCTTCTGACTAAAATTTTAGAAAAAGTCACTAAAAAAACGTATGCCGAAAATCTGAAAGAAACATTTACAACCCCTTTACAATTAAATAATTTTTATACTGCAAGCCAAAATCCTGCTAATGTTTATCTGCCTTATGATTTTACCGGAAAATGGATAAGCAAAAAAGATTTCGATTTTAATAATGTAGTAGGTGTTGGAGATATTGCAACCGACCCTACAACGCTGAATATCATCATTAATCATATTTTTGAAGGTAAAATTGTTTCCCAAGCTTCACTTTCTGAAATGATGCCTAAAGGAAATGACAATTTTGGAAAAGGAATTATAACTGTTCCTTTTTTCTCCAAAAAATACTACGGGCATAGTGGCGGTACTTACGGAACCAATTCCCTGATGGTTTATAATCCCGAAGACAAAATTTCTTTTTCGTATTCTCTGAATGCAGACCGGATTGGTGCCAATAATTTTGCCATTGGTGTTCTGAGTCTTTTATACAATAAAGAATATGAATATCCCAAATTGAACAATGAAAAAATACCTGCTTCAGATTTGCAAAAATATACAGGTGAGTACAGTTCTAAAGAAATTCCATTAGGTTTAAAAATATTTATTGAAGATGACAGTCTTTTTGCGCAGGGTACAAATCAACCTGAATTCCCTTTGGAATATGTTGAAAAAGATCAGTTTAAATCTGATAATGCCGGTGCGAAAATAATCTTTACGCCGGAAAAGAAACAGCTTACTCTCATTCAAAACGGAAATAGCCTTATTTTTGATAAGAAATAATCTATGTAGAAAAGATACGGACGTTTCATCTAAAACGCCCGTATCTTTTACTCAAAACGTGCGCATCTTTTGCTTGAAAGATGCGCACGTTTTTATAGTATGCTGTTGACTTTTATTTTTAACACTCCGGAACATTAACTGCAATAGCCAGCCCACCTTCCGAAGTTTCTTTGAAACGGTCATTCATCGACAAAGCAGTTTCCCACATTGTTTGGATTACCTGATCTAAACTTACTTTTGCTTTCGCAGGATCACTTTCCAGAGCAATATTTGCAGCGGTAATCGCTTTTATAGCTCCCATTGTATTCCTTTCAATACAAGGAATCTGTACCAATCCTTTTATCGGATCGCAAGTAAGTCCTAAATGGTGTTCCATCGCAATTTCTGCCGCCATTAAAACCTGACCGACGCTGCCTCCCAAAATCTCCGTTAAGCCCGCTGCAGCCATTGCGGAAGAAACTCCTACTTCCGCCTGACAGCCGCCCATTGCTGCCGAAATTGTAGCATTCTTTTTAAATAAAGTTCCGATCTCTCCCGCAACCAAAATAAATCTTGCAATATCATCTTCTGTAGTCGCATGGGTAAAAGCCTGAGAATACATCAAAACTGCCGGAATCACCCCACTTGCGCCATTGGTTGGCGCAGTAATAATTCTCCCAAAACTAGCGTTCTCTTCGTTCACGGCCAATGCGAAACAGGAAATCCATTTATTGATATTGGTGAAATTTTCTTCTGCATCAACCACAAGCTGAAACCATTCATCTTTATTTTTATAAATTTTATCGCCTAAAAGTTTTCTGTTGATTCCTGCGGCACGACGGGTTACATTGAGCCCGCCCGGTAAAATTCCTTCTTTATTTACGCCTTTATAAATACATTCTTTGATCTGCTGCCATATATAAAGAGCCTCTTTTCTGGTTTCTTCCTGCGTTCTCCAGCTTTCTTCATTAATTAGTATTAAATCTGAAATCTTTTCAAATCCTAATTTGTCACAGTATTTTACAATATCCGAAGATTTATGACACGGATATAAAGTGCGCACACAGTGCTTATCAATAGATTTTTTTTCCTGGCTCATAATGAAACCTCCGCCGACAGAATAAAAATCCTGCACAAGTTCGGTTCCATCTTCAAAAACCGCTTTGAAAATCATTCCGTTGGGATGATAATCAAGCGTCTGAGACATATTGAGAACTAAATGATGTCCATAAATAAAATGAATTTCTTTTTCGCCTCCCAAATTGATGATCTGAGATTTTTTTATCCTGTCAACAATTTCATCAATTTTCGTAGTATCAATAGTTTTAAAATCTTCACCATTCAGACCAAGCATTCCGGCAATATCGGTTCCGTGACCGATTCCCGTTTTTGCCAGCGAGCCAAAAAATTCCAGAAAAACTTCTTTTACCTCCGCAACAGATCTTTCACGATTGATAATTCTGACAAATGCCGCAGCAGCATTCCACGGTCCCATTGTGTGAGAACTTGAAGGACCTATTCCTACTTTTATAATCTCAAATACAGATATTGACTCCATATATATTTTCCATTTTCGCTAAAAGCAAATATACATGGAAAATATTTTAGAATGGGAAGAATAATTTATCATAATAATTTCATTATTTCTTTTCATTCATGAACACCTCAAGAAACATTAAGCCTAAGGTATTATTCAAAAATTTTGTTTAAAATAAGCGAAACCTCTTTATGTTTGGTAGCAGGAAAAAGATGAGTTCCGCCTTTAATGACATAATCCGGTCTGCAGTTTTTGATCGGAAAAACAATATCACGATCTCCCAAAATCTGAATAACATTGGGATCTTCTTCAAACTTCCACTCCGAAATCCTTTCTACAGACCATTTTAAATAGTACGGATCCCGAACCTGAAAATACTGGATGACTTTCGGATTTTTCGGATCTATCATTTTTCGGAGTCGGGTGTAAAGAAGAGAAGTTTTCTCTCCGAAAAAACCTACCGGAAGAAATTTAGGAATTTTGGTAACTTCTCCCATTTTTATTAGGCGCGATTTTTCTTTATCTGACCTTATACTCCCCAAAATAACCACTTTCTGAGCCGGCTTGATACGATTGATTTCCTGCACCATAATCCCCCCGAAAGAATAGCCTAAAAGAAAAAAAGGTTCAGACTCATCAATTACTGCACTCATACGTTCTACATAGGCGGAAAAGCTTTCCCCGGCTTCGGGAATCAGCCAGCTGATAAAAACAACTTCATGATGTTTTGGAAACTGAAGCCTTTCTAAAACTTTGAAGTCTGCGCCAAGACCGCTTACTACATAAATTTTCATTTAAAAACCATTTTTTAATCAGCTAAAATAAAAAAAGGACCGCTCAATGAAAAGCAGTCCTTTGATTTTTATCATAAGTTTAACCTTATCTTGGTCTTTCGTTATCCACTTTCTCTGTAGAAAGCTTAAACTGAATCTCCATTTCATCTTTAATAAAATAATCTTTTACAGAGCTTTGGTAAAATACTTTGAAATCTCTTCTGTTTAAAGAAAATCTTGAAGATTCTATCTCTACCGTAAATTGGGTAATATATGCATTGGCCGGGAAAGAAATTGTTTTTCTTACTCCTTTTATCGTAATATCACCTACGATTGTTGAATTATACTCTTCATTCGCCAGCGGAATGATTCTTTTTAAATGAAATTTAGCTGTTGGAAATTTTTTAACATCAAAAAAAGTAGGTCCTTTCAGATCATTGGTAAGCTTTGTCTGGTCATCACCAGATAAATCGGCAACCATCAGACTCCTCATATCAATAATAAATTCACCATCAACAAGCACAGTTTTATCAAAATTAAACTTACCGCTTTTCAGCTTTACAGTACCGTAATGTGATGTAGCCTTAGTTTTTACCACTTTGTGTCCCCACCATTTTATCTCAGAAGTTATTACCTTAGAAACTTTATCTCCCTTCTTTTGGGCAAAAACCAATGATATGCATGAACACATCATAACAAACAATAGTAATCTTTTCATTATATTTTATTTACAATTCAACAAAAATAAAAAAAAGTGTAGAACTTCTACACTTTTAACAATCTTTTTTTAAATAAATTATTTCGCAGTAAGCTTTACAGTCATATCTACTTCATCTTTCACAAATACATCTTTCATGGAAGATTTGTATGCCACATCAAATTTTTGTCTGTCAAATGAAAATTTGTCTGATGTGAGAGAGACCAAACCATCTTTCACCGTGATATTTGCAGGAAAAGAAACAGAGCTTGTTTTACCCTTTACAGTAAGATCTCCCGTAACAGTTCGGTTGTAATTCTTATCTTTATTTTTCTTTACAGAAGTAATTTTAAAATTTGCCGTAGGAAATTTTTCAACCTCAAAAAAATCACCGTTTTTAAGATGTCCGTTTAGTTTACCCTGCATCTCGCCCGAAAGATCAGTAGCATTAATGGAAGTCATATCCAGCACAAAAGAACCGCCCACAACTTCATTCCCTTTCATTACAAGATTTCCGGATTTAACATTCACAGTACCATCGTGCGAACTTGCCGCAGATTTAGCTACTTTATAACCCCACCAGTGTACATCTGAACTTACTACTTTTTTAGTCTGTCCAAAAGCAAGTCCGCTCGCCAAAACAGCCAATAATATTATTTTTTTCATGTTTTAAATAAATTTTAACGAAGCAAAGATAATCATCTTTGTCTGCTGTTGCTATTGATCTACATCAATAAATTAAACAAAGCTCCGGTATCTTCGGAGCTTGATTTTATTCTGTAAAGTAAGCAGTGTAAAGTGCAGCACCATTAATGCTTATATTATCGGTATTAATCAGATAAATAGGAATATTTTTGAGCATATTTTCCATCTTGTCGCTGATTTTGAATTTCTCGTAAAACTTATCTTTATTAATATAATTTCTCACTATCTGCGTAATATCTCCAGCAATCAAAAGTCCGCCGGTAGCTTTTAGCTTTAGGGTAAGATTATTTGCTTCCCTTGCTAAAAATTCCAGGAATGTGTCTAGTGCAATTTTACAGATCATCACATCTTCTTCCATGGCAGCTTTAAAGATTTCTTCAGTAAAATTTCCGTTAGCAAGACGTTCAGAAAGCCATTCCGGTTCAGGATGTCTCTTCACATCTCTCAAAAACCTGTAAATATTGAATAATCCTGCTTTTGAAAGTACAGTTTCCCAACTTACGATTCCATAAATATTATTAAGGAACTGATAAAATTCTACCTCAACATTAGTTCTTGGAGAAAACTCAGAATGTCCGCCTTCAGTAGCAAAAGGTCTGAGGTATTTTCCGTCAAAGAAATATCCTGCCTCTCCCAATCCATTTCCGGGTGCTATAATGGCAACATTCCCTTTCTCAAGATGTCCGCTGGTATAAATTGCATCCAGTTCAGAATCTTCCAAAAGACCGATTCCATATGCAGCTGCCTCCTGATCATTCAGCATATAGACTTTTTCAAAACCAAATCTTTCCTGATATTCGGCAATATCCAGATTCCAGTTAAGTCTTACAGGATAACTCTTACCATCAATGACCGGACCCGGAACAGAAATTCCCAGTCTTTTAATGTTTTCAAGCTGTGATTCCTGCATGAACTGAGCAAGAACATCCGAAAAAGATGAATATTCTTTTGTAATATATGTTTTTTTAAGCTGAAGTTCTATTCCTGCATTTCCCGAAAGATAATATCCAATAGTTGTGGTGTCTTCTCTAAGGTTTGCTCCGATAATAGAAACATGGTCGTTATTGCTGTTTTTCACCCCTGGTAAATAGAGAGGAAATTTTGGATTTAAGTTCATAATCGCAAATTTTATCAAATATAATAATTGTTTTGGTATTTTTTGTATCCTAACAAAAAACCTTTTCAAAAAGTCGAAAAGGTTTGGTTAATAATTGGTTGTATCTTTAATAATTATTTCCCTAGAGGAATATTGTAAGAAAATCCTGCTCCGATGCTTCCCACATTATAGTCTTGTGAAGCCGGACCGGCAATATCACCATTACTTCCTGCAAATACTTTCTGATACTGAAGAAAGAAATTCCAGTCTCTGTTGTGATACCCGATTTCAGGTTTCAGGTAAAAGCCGCCATCCGGTCTGCTTACGGTAGAATTGCTTGCTACCATGTCATCTCCTATCAAAAATCCGTACCCGAGATCTGCTCCGAAATAAAATCCTGTCTGTTTCGGATACACTCTGATAAGCGCTGCTACAGGAACTACTCCAACATCATTGTTTTTGTAGCCATTATTGTCTTTGCCAAAATAGTGTGTATATCCTGTAGCGATACCAAGACCAAACCCCGGAGTGATAAGGTTCTGATAAGCTACATCTACTCCTATTGCCGCAGAGAGATTATCTGCCGGAACTGCCAAACCTGCTGTAGCTCCTACTTTAATCATGTTATTCATACTTGCATCCTGCGCACTTACTAACCCTGCAGTTAAAATTCCTGTTGCTATAATGGTTTGTTTAATCATTTTCATAACTCTGATTTTAAATTTTACATTTTGCTGGATGTAAAAATCATGCCAATAGCAAATACTGCGATCAGTATTGTGTTCTGAATACGTATTAAAGCTTTATTAGACAACAAATTAGCAAAAGATAAATATTTTCAGCCTAATTCCATTTAATAGTAAACGCATTAGATTGTTAAGATGATTTATTGTTCCTTTAAAAAAGAAAGACTGCAATGGATTCACTATCATAGAATAAGCACTGAGACTGAAACAAAAAACAATACACAAAAAACCCTACCGAAGTAAGGTCTTATAAGTAAGGAAAAGCTTTAATGAGGCGAAGGAATCTGTTTATTAGCATTTTTCACCTCTTTTTTTCCTGTAATTTTCTTAATGAAAAATTCTATCACAATTGGGGCTAAAAGCGTAAGCGCTGTTCTTAATATTCTTGATCTCATAATTTTAAATTTAGAAAAACATTACAATAAGCAAGCCAATCTTTCAATAAACTCACCTGTTAAAGATACATTATGCCGTTTACAACATAATAGATAAAACAAATAATTTTAATCAATAATACTTTATTACAAAAACGATTTTTGCAATAATATTCTTTTTTTTCGCAATTACAAATAAAATTTTGTAGTTAAATTTGTAATATGAAAACTGTTCCTATCTGAAAAATAATTATTATGAATTCCCAGCAAGAAGTCGTTTATTTCAAAAACATATATGATGTTTGCAATTATCTTAATGTGTCGCCACCAAAATGTTCAGACATATGGCTGGACAAAGTAAAGCAGGTTTGGGTAGCTCCCAATCTCACTATATCTCCTTTAAAATCAGATTTATTTGCTGTCAATTTATTTATTGAAGGTACCGGTACAATAAAAATTGCACACTGGGAAAAACAAATGGAGTTTCCAAGCGTGTATCTCTGTCCCCCGAGACAAACTGTGTCTTGTGAATTAGAAGAGTCTATACTTATAAAGTATGGTGTGTTTTTTTCTGAAAATTTTATAGAAGAATTTCCTTTTTTGAATAAACTAATTAGCAACTATCAGTACTTTCAATTAGATAAATCAATTCCCATTAAAATCCTTCCTGAAGAAATAGATGACCTAATTATACTTTTTGAATTTTTCAATAAAGAATATAATAAATACAGCATAAAAAACAGGACAGTTCTTGCTTCATGCCTTCATATTATTTTGTTAAAGGTGAAGGAATTATATGACCAATACTATGATTCACAATTTGTAGGAAAAATAACTCACTCTGATGAAAATATTGTTGTCTCTTTTTTAAAACTTCTTAATAAAGAAAAGAAAAACAAAGACTTCAAATACGAAAAAACTGTCAATTTTTACGCTAATTCACTTAAAATAAATGCCAACTATTTAAGTAGAAGACTAAAAACAGAAACAGGTAAAACAATTAAAGAGCATATTCATAATCTTATTATCCACGATGCAAAATCCCTTCTAAGGCAGACCAATCTATCAATAAAAGAAATATCCTATGTTTTGGATTTTAATGAGCCCTCACATTTTGTAAATTTTTTCAAAAAAAACGTAGATATAACCCCGAACCAATTTAGAAAAAAAGCATTACTGTAAAAATTAAAAAACATATTACCTGAAAGCTTTATTATATAATTAGTAAACTTTAAAATTATGAAAAAAAATCTATTTACTGCCCAACTTCTGCTTGCGGCATCACTCTTCATTGCTCAAACCGGGCGGGTTGGCATAAATACAGAATCCCCTAAAACATCATTAGATGTTAACGGAAGATCTGACAGCAATGGTGTATCTTTAACAAATGACATCACAGGTTTGCAGGCTCCAAGACTTACGAGACTTGAACTTACAAATAAAGGCAATACTCTATATACTCAGGATCAAAGAGGAGCATTGATATACATTACTGACATTTCTGGCGGAGACATACTTTCACAAAGAGTAAACATTACATCTGTAGGTTATTATTATTTTAACGGAACGGAGTGGATTAAAATTAGTCCGGACATTAACATCTATAAAGATGATGGAACTCTTACCTCAAACAGAACAATGACAATGGATGGTAAAACTTTAACCTTTCTAGGAAATAACCAAAGAACTATTATTAATTCAGGATCAGGTATTCGTCAGGAATCATTAGCTTCATCTTCAACGGGTCTTTCAAATATTTTGATAGTGTCACCGGATAGAAATAGCAACAATGTAGAGACTAGATTGAGCCTGCAGGCTTTCCCAGAGTCAAACACACAGGTTTTTGCAGGATTAGATGCCATATCTTTAGATATAGGCTCTAATGCAACTACTAATTCCGTACCTATCAGATTTATAACAAGCGCGGGAAGCAGTGCTCTAGGCACTGAAAAAGCAAGGATAACAGGTGACGGTAAAATGGGCATAGGTGCAATATCTCCATCAAATAAGTTTCATGTGGTAGATACATCAGATCCGGTACGCTTTGAAGGTGTACAAAATACAAATGCTACAAATGTTAGCAGCTTAGTAATTGATCCCAGCGGTGTAGTAAAAACCAGTTTCCTTCAAAGAATAAAATTTGGAGGCTACATTACAACAAACTTCTCCATGTCACAGCCGTCAACTGGAAATTCAATTGCTAAAGTAATTATAGACAATGAGCAGATTGACCTTGAAAATGAATATGATACATCTACAGGACTATTTACACCATTAGAAACGGGTGTATATATATGGGAATTTGCAACATCATATTTTGGCACCAATGCTGTTGACAATGACTTTGGAGTAAGCGCAGAGAGAGCTGTAATAGGCGTTGCCAGTAATTCAACTAACTTATGGGTAGCCAGAGCTAATATAGAAAACTCCACAGACACAAGATACTTTTTAGCCAAAGGTATAGTTACACTAACAGCTGGTACAAGTTACTATTTTGGATTAGCAGCACCGGTAAATAAATCTATGACATTAGTTGCTAGTCCTACAGGAGCTACAGGAAGCGGGATTGGTACTTATTTCAGTTTCACAAGACTAAAGTAAAATACATCAAAAAGCTTACTCTGATTTTTGCGGTGTAAGCTTTTTAATTAAAATCAACTGTCATTATCTTCGGAATAATTCTGCACAGCTTCTGTAAGACTTTTGTAAATCCTCTTTTTAAGCTTATCCGGTTTGAGAACGGTGATGCACTCTCCCATTCCCAAAATCAGCCGTTCCAGCTCAAAATTAAGCTGTACACATATTTTAAATACCGTTCCGTCCTCATCTTCCTTTAGAATCTCCTGAGAATGATGAAAAGGTTTGGTTTTCACATAAGGAGCGTGTTTTGGAGTGATGCAGAATATTACATTTTGAGGTCTTTGTGTTTCAGAAACCGTAGCGCCGATCACTTCACCGAAATAACGATCTGCATCGAAATCTTTATCAATATATTCGGTTTGCTCTTCCATCGAAATTTCTTCTATTCTGTCCAGAGCCAGGTTCATTATTTTGCTTTTATGCCAGCAAATCAAAAACCAGCGGTTATTATATTCTTTCAGCAATTGCGGATGAACGATATAATAATTGGATTCCCTCGCTTTGAAGCTTTTATATAAAATTTTCAAAACCTTTTTATGCAGAACGCTTTCGTACAGAATATCAATATGTTCAAGACCTTTCAGCTGCTCGTTTTTATCCAGATGAATAATTGATTTCTGATTCGTTGAATGGATCGAATCTTCAAGCTTCTGAATCACCCCGTTCATTTCCTTGAACATCGAAAAATCTTTGAACTGCTTTAAAATCTGCACCGCATTATTCATCGCTTTCAGATCACTTTCGTTGACAGAAATATTATGAATGCTGTAATCCGGATCGCTGTATCGGTAATATTTTCTTTCATAAACTTCAATAGGCGCTTCATACCCGAATTTTTCACTTCGCATATTCTGCAGATCGAGTTGAACCGTTCTTTTGCTTACGAAAGATTCTTTTCCTTCAAATTCAAACAAAGCTTCGGAACATTCGTCCATCAAATCTTCCAGCGTATATTTTTTATACTTGTTTTTCAGACATTTGTCCAGTGTTTTGTACCGGATGAGAGCGTTTTTGTTGGATGACATACGATGAGGTTAAGTTTTAGGTTAACACTTAAATTTAGATTGATGTTGAATCTAATATAAGGCAGTGAAATTCCCTCCTCTGGAGGGGTGGCGAAAAATATTTGATTTTTTGACGGGGTGGTAAAAGTTGCCATTTTTCATGACCTCTTTCTTACTAAGGAAGCACTCAAATCAATCTCTTCCAAATTATTTGAGATTGCTTCCTTATTTCTGAACTGGGTTCGCAGACCTCCCGCCTGTTTGCAATGACAGTTTACTTTCTCACCAAAGCTGTCCCTTCAAAAGAAATCCCATCCCAGCCAAACTCTATAAAATTACGGATATTCTGATGGTCGTCCCCTTCCGGATTCTGTAAAACATCTTTCCTGTAAAAATCTCCAAACAAAGCCAACGTATCTTCTTTTGAAAGTTTATTCAATTTTGCAAAACTGAAAACTTTACACGAACCGTTATTCTGATTGGCTTCATTTACCGTATTTCCGTTGGCAAATTTCGTTGGCGTGAAATCGTAATGCTCATCTATAAAAGCAATCACGTCTTTAAAATCAATACTTTCCGGTGAATTTTTAAGCTGTTCTAAAATCATTATATTATTTTCTTTTTAATTTTTTCTAATTCTGCATCCAGATTCTGCCAAGAGTTCTGGCTCCAGATTCTTATGTAGTCAAATCCTGAATTTACAACGACTTTTTCCTTGTGCAAATCTTCCAAATATCCAAGATTTCCCGAGTATTTTTCTTTGCTCATACATTCGGCGACCAGTGACTTTCCATTTTTATTTTCGATCAGAATATCAAATTCATAACCTCCGAAATGATGGTTTTTAAAAATCTTTACATCCGTAAAACTGTCGGTCAGTCGGCTGTAAATTTCATCAATAAAAAGATCAGCTGCCTTTTCATTTTTATGACTATTTTGATGTCCAAAAACATTCAGAGTATTCAGAATTTCCTGCCTTTGAGATTCATTTTCTTCGCTCACCGCTTTGCAGTACGCAAGATAAGCATAGAAAACTGCTTTTCTGTTGTTGGCTCCTTCAAGTTCCAGAGCTTCTTTATAACGGGTAAAAATTTCTTCAGGAACCGAGTTGCAGATATAAATTTTCTCTTTGGCTCTTGTTATGATCACGTTCAGAAGCTTATATCCTTTCGTATGATTGACCGGTCCAAAACTTTGAACAAATTTACCACCCGGCTTTTTTCCGTAAGTAGTTGATATGATGATAATATCCCGTTCATCTCCCTGAATGTTTTCAAGATTTTTTATAAAAAATCCGGCGGTTTCCAATGCTTGAATTTTATTTCGGAAAGCTTCATTTTCAGGCAGAGCAGCCTTTTGCAGAATCATTCTCCTGATATAATTTCGCTGTGTAATATTGAAGGTTGCGATACCGATTGAAGGATACGTTCCGTCTTTTTTTTGTTGAATATTTTCAAGAATTTCAATAACTTTTTCTGCTTCTTTTTTGTTGATATGCTCATCAAAAACACCGTCTGTCTGGAAAAACTCAATGGGTTTGTCTTCAGATTTTGAAGGCAGAGGTTTCAGTCTGGAATGATAAAATGCATGGTTGGAAAAATCTATCAGGTAAGGATGTCTGGAACGGTAATGAAAATCAAGATGATTTTTCTCAAACTGGTTTTCTGTTGCAAAATCCAGCAAAGACTCAATGTTCAGCAATGCATTTTTGTAAGTAATCACTTCATTTTCAGATTCCATATCTTCTTCATCTTCAATTGTTCCGTCAAAAACTTTACTGAAGTAACTGGAAGGCGGCATCTGGTGTTCATCTCCGGCAATGATAATATTTTTAGCTTTCAGCATCGCCGGAAGATTATCTTCCAGTTTCAGCTGACTTGCCTCATCAAAAACCACATTATCAAAATAAAAATTTCTGCCTTGGAAAAGATTGCTGCACGCATCTGGTGTGGTAAAAATCACCGGAAAAAAGCTGGTAAACAGATCAATATCTTTCTGCACTATTTGTCTCAGCGTCAGTTTTTTATAGTTAGTACTGCTTCTCTTGTTATAAAGATTGGCAACTGTAATATCCTTATTGATTTTTTCAAAATTTTTCACGGCTTCCTGCTGAGAAGTATTCCAAAAATATTCTATGAATGATTTTTGAAATGTTCCGAACTGTTTTATTTTCTTACCAAGATCTTCATAATTTTTTTCATTAAAGTGAAGTCCGGGATCTGAATAATGGCTCAAAACCAAAGGAAAATATGCCGCAAAGAATGATGGCGACCAATTCTCAACTGCAAATAATTTCTCAGTAATTTTTTTCTGGAATACTGTAAGCGGAAGATGAAAAGAATACCAGTTATAAGCCTTCAGCAAAGGGTTTTCAGGATGATTTCTGTAAATTTTAAATAATTCAAAAGTCTCCGTTAAAAATTGCTCAAAAGTCTGGTAAGAATTTCCGAAATCGGTGTTTTTTAACCAGTTTTCGTTGCTGATATTTTGTTTTAACTGTTGAATTTTCTGTGAAATCAGTTCAGTTTCTTTTCCTGAAATCACAGAATCAAAAACATTCTGAAAATCAGTTTTCCCAAACTGCGCTTCCAGATCTGATTCGATTGAAAACGATATATTTTGAATTTTCTGACGGTAACTGATGATCTCGTTTCTATTGTTCCAGAGATTATCAGACAATTCAACTGGTGGGAAAAATTCGGTAAGGCTGATCTGCTTTATCAATCCGCTGATCTCCTTCAAACGCTTCTGCGTATTGATCTTATTTTTCTTTGATGTTGAAAAAAATGCTGTTAACCGATAGAAAAAACCACTCGTAATTTCCGGATGAAATTCTTCTGAATTTTGATTTAAAACAGCGGTGGCTACTTCCGTTTCGTCAATCAACGAATGGAGTTTGCTGATGTTTTCCGAGAATTTTTTTTTCTTTTTTGATTCGAAAACAGGTTTAAATTCCGCAATCAGTTTTTGAATCTCGTGCAGATCTTTTTCATAATTCTGAAATGATAAATCAAGATTTTGCAGACTGCTGTAAAAATCTTTCTGAACCAATTTTTCGGGATTGAGAAAAAAATTTCCCTTAAAAGGCTGGAACTCCTGATACAGCTCCTTACCGTTTTTCAGAATATTTTCAATGGCACTGAACTCCTCTTCCGAAAACGAGAACTGAATATCATTCAAATCAATACTTTCTTTCAGATTCTGATAAGAAAGTAGATTTGCCACAATTTCCGTACGATTTTTTCCGGATAAAATATCCTGATTTAAAAGTTCATGAACCGAGTTGATCACATTTTTATGAGAAGAAATTTCCGTAAGCTGAGCTTGCAGAGACTGCACAGAATATGGCTGAACGGTCTTTTTGAAATCTGCAGAATCTATCGTATTCCGAACTGCATCTACAACCGGTCTGCGGTCTGCCGCCGAATCTTTTATCATAATGCAATAGCGTTCCAGTCCTAGTTTGTGAAGCGCATTGTAGAGCACTTCCAATGCGGTTTGCTTTTCGCACACCACAATGGTTTTCTGTTTATTTTCCAGCGCATTGAGCAAAACGGCAGTCAGAGTCTGGCTTTTCCCTGTTCCGGGCGGACCCTGGATCAGAATTTTGGACTGTGACTGAAGCGATTCTAAGATTTCCTGCTGCGAAGGATCTGTTTCTACGGAAGTTATCGTCTGAAATTCTTTTTTCTCGAAATTCTCTATCGGTTTGTACTCCTGTTTCAGAGTTTCATAATCATTGATAATATTCTGTTTCTGAACCTCAAACAATGAAAAAAGACCGGATTTTACAATAACCGCATCGCCTTTTTCAGGAAGCTGATTTTCAAAGGTCGATTTTGATTTAATAAATGGTATTTCCTCATAATTATTCAGAATAAAATCCAGATTCTGCGAAATTTTGAGCTGCTCAAGAAGTTTCTGGCAGATCTGAAGCAGTTCAGGCTTGTCGATTTTACCATCCAGCAACATTTCCTCAGGAATCTGTTCTAATGTAATTCCGGAATCGTTCTGCAGATGATTGACCAGAACTTCGTTCATATAAATCGGATCATCTTCTGTTCTGCTGATTTCCCACGTGTTAAGTTCATTAACAGGCTTTATTTTTACAGACCAGATGAGAACCGGTGCCGAAGTAAGCTGTCCGTCCAGATCTCTCCTGATAAGCAGCGGAAAACCAAAACCCAAAGAATTGATCCCTTTTTCCGATTGAATGACATCGTTCTGAAACACCAGATTTTCCAAACCTGTCGAAAGTTTATCCAGAATTTTGGAACGGCTTTCGATAGGATTATCAGAACTTTCAACAGTTTTTTTCTGAAGATTTTCCTTTTCATCTGCGTAAAGATAAGTGCTGTCTTTCTTTTCAGTTTTAGGAGCAGCTTCCTGCTTTTTATCCAGAATTGAAAACCTGAAACTGATGTTTTTCTGCGTAAGAAGATCAATAATGAAATGTTCGGGAAGACTTTTCTGAATTTCAGACAACCTTGCCAAATCAAATTTGTATCGGGAATTCCCCGGAATAGCATTGAGGTGAACGCCTCTTCTGTTACCGGTTTTCAGCTTGGTCTGAAAGGCCTGGAATATTTCTGAATTCAAATTATTCATTCTGCGTTTTTAAAAAATTTTCATTAAATGTATAAAAATTTTCTACAATGCAAAAACATTGCGCACTTGTCTCCTTACTTTGCATCATCAAACAATGAAACTGGAACAGCGAATGGCTCGCAGCCCGACTTGAACGGAGCTCTTTTTATAAGGAGGAACGACGAATAAAAAAGCGGGAGTGGAAGGCGGAATAGCTGCCCAATAATCAAAAATAAATTTTGAAATGAAAACAATTACAGAAAATAACTTAATCGCTTTGGGATACAGACCGGAAAAATGGTTTGCTGAAGCTTTAGAATATATTAACGAAAATCAATTAGACGAAAATCAAATGAAAGATTATCTGGAACAATTCAAATCTCCGGAACCGATTCCGCTGCATTCTGCCCCAAAAGATTTCGTCATCAACATCCGCGCAGAACACGAAAGTGAAAATGATAATGTGGAAAAAGTAATCAATACGATGAATGTCCTGATGAAAACGCCGACATTAACCAATGGCGCAATTATGCCCGATGCCTGTCCTACTGGTCCGGAAGGTCATATTCCGGTGGGCGGTGTTGTGGTGGCGAAAAATGCCATTCACCCGGGATTTCACTCAGCAGATATTTGCTGCTCGGTTATGCTCACAGATTTTGGAAAAATGGAGCCGAAAGATGTTTTGGATGCAGCCCATTCTATCACCCATTTCGGTTACGGCGGAAGACCAAGAGGCGAACAAATGCCGATGTCACAAGAGCTGATGGACGCTTTCAGGGAAAATGAATTTCTGAAAGATGAAGATTTAATCAGCATCGCCCGTTCACATATGGGAACTCAGGGTGACGGAAACCATTTTCTGTTTGTCGGAATTTCTAAAAATACCGGAAATACAATGCTGGTAACCCATCACGGTTCTAGAGCGCCGGGTGCGAAACTGTATGATAAAGGTATGAAAGTAGCCAACCGTTTCAGAATGGAACTGTCACCGGAAACGTTGAAAGAAAATGCCTGGATCCCGTTTGAGACTGAAGAGGGAGAACAATATTGGGAAGCTTTGCAGCTCATCAGAAAATGGACGAAAGAAAACCACGAATCTATTCACAATGCGACATTGGAAAAATTAAACACCGAAAAGCTAAACCGATACTGGAACGAACATAACTTTGTATTCCGGGACGGAGATTTATTCTACCACGCAAAAGGAGCAACTCCGCTGGATGACAAATTTTTGCCGGATATTACAGGTCCAAGACTGATTCCTCTGAATATGGCGGAACCTGTATTGATTGTACAGGGAACAACCAATGAAAGAAATCTTGGTTTTGCTCCTCACGGTGCAGGAAGAAATTTCAGCAGAAGTTTTCATAAAAAATCTCTCGCACACAAAACCATTGACGAAGTTTTTGAAGAAGAAACAAAAGGATTAGATATCCGTTTTTTCACCAATGAAATTGATATTTCTGAGCTGCCGACCGCTTATAAAAGTGCCAAAAACGTAAGAGCGCAGATTGAAGAATATGGGTTGTGTGAAGTTCTGGATGAAGTGATGCCTTACGGATGTATTATGGCGGGTGATGTTCAGAAGAATGCGCCGTGGAAGAAAAAGAAGAAGTTTAGGAAATAATGAGAAGATTACGGGTTGCCGTAATCTTTTTTTTGTATTGGCTTAAGTTATATTTGCTAAATTTCAAATTAAAACTATATATAATTAGCTCAAAGTCGGGAGACTTTGCGCAGCGGGGGAAAATGATATTGGATAACGAAGAAAAATCTAAAACGCTTTCTTCTGGAAATTCGGATAAGTATGAGATGGAGAGGGTTTTTAGGGAGATATTAGCATTATAAATTAAACGATTACGGGAATCCATAGTCGTTTTCTATAAGTAGAAAGTATATTTGTTTATTGAAATGACTAAACTAAAATATTAATAAATTGGAAAATAAAAGAATATGGCATTAATAAACGAACAAGGAATCTTCATTTTACATTGGGATGATAGATCTTGGGAAAAGTATTGGAAGTTATTTTCGCATAAAATATGTGAAAAATTTGGTAATCAAAATATTGAGGAGCATGAAAAAGTTAAGACTATTTTACACTGCTTATTTGATGAGATTACAGATCTTTTTACTTCTATCATTCAAAATCAAAAGGATGTATGGTTTTTCAAATATGTATTTCATTTCAACAACAATTATATTGATCTTTTATTAAAAAGTAATTTCGGAAAAGAACTTGAACAAATAAATTATAAAAATTTTGTAATAAATAGAAGAGTTTTAGGTCTTATTTTAGAACAAGGATGTGATGTAGATATTACTCGAACTGAATATGATGATTCTAAAAAAAGAATTTTTCGAGAGACATTAGAAGATTTATTATATATAGGAAGTTGGGCATATTTTATCTCCGATTTCATAGCAATACAAAGTATGTTAGGAGACTCTTTGTATATTGATATTGATAAAGAAAATATAATTGAAATAAAATATAAATCTTCGGATATTGAAAAAATATACGAGCATTTTTATAAAGAATCAGATTATCATTTTGAACAAGCACAACATAATGCAAGTATTGAAAGAATTAATAATTACAAAACTGAAGTTCAAAATAATTTTGGCTTTAATTATGATTTTGCATTAGGTCTTTTGAATGAAATTCAAAAACATCACAATCCATTATATTCAAATTTAGAGGATATTGAATTTGGTATTCTCGAACAAAACCTTATTAAAAATGGTGGAGATGAAACTTTAGTTAGACAATTTTATAATGGACTGTATATGTCTAGTGATAATAAACAAAATATCAAAGAAGCTGTAAGACGACCTCATAATATAAATAGATTTCATTACAAACCTCTTTTAGTATATAAAATAAATAATGAAAAAAGAGTATTATCATCATTAAATAAAATTACAGAAACTAGCCTAATGCTTCATTTAAAAGCTTATCCATGGAATGAAATGTATGACGAATGGAAAAGTAATAGAAAAATGAAAGAATATGTCCAAAACATTAGTAATATAACTGGTAGATCATTAGAAAGAAATATTGAAGATATTCTAAAATTAAAAGATAAATTTTATGATACGAATCTTACGAGCCTTAAAACTATAAATAATCAAAATATAGATATAATTAAAAAATGTGGAGAAATAGATTTCATTTTCTTAGATGTAATTAAAAAGAACATCTATGTGGCTGATGCTAAATTTTTAAGATTAAGAACAGAAAATGTTGGTTATAAAATGGACTTCAGCAGTTTCATAACTAAACTTGAGCCACAATTGACAAATAAAGTAGAGTATATCTGTGATAATATAGATTTATTAAACACACATTTTCAAATTAAATATAAAGATCAAAATATTGATATATCAACTTATAATATAATAGGTTGTTTTATAATAAGCACTCCAACATTGTACATGTATTGTGATTCAAAATTTCCAATCTATACATTAGGTGCTCTAAAAAAGATTCTTATAAATATGAAACCATATGAAGATATAGAATTTCAAAAACAAACTGCTTCTAATATAATTTATCCATATAGAATAGAGTATCCCTATCTAAAATCAATTCGAAATAATAAATAACCATTCAAAACCTCCTCCTCTTCCAAGCCATCTCCGAAAGCCGCTCTTTCGGTTTGGCAACAGAAAACTCAGATACCGATATAAAAGGAGTATATTATTTACGGAAAGAAATTTTTTCGGACTCAATTATATTCCGCAGATTTCTAATGAAACCAATGATATTACGTATTACGAAATCGGACGGTTCACCGAACTTTTGCTGAAAAACAATCCCAATATTCTGGAAATTCTCGCCACTCCCGAAGATTGTATTTTGTATAAAAATCCTTTGATGGATCTTTATCAGCAGGAGGATTTTCTTTCAAAATTGTGTAAAGATACTTTTGGCGGATATGCTTCTGCCCAAATTCAGAAAGCGAGAGGGCTGAATAAAAAAATTGTCAATCCGGTTGAAAAAGAACGAAAAGGAATTTTGGATTTCTGTGTGATTCTGGAAAATTCAAATTCCATTCCTGCAAAAAACTGGCTGGAAAAAAGGAATTTTCTACAAGAGCTTTGTGGTCTGGTAAAAATGCCTCACTCTAAAGGTCTTTTTGCATTGTTTTATGACAAAACAGGAAACAAAAACTACAAAGGAATTTTCAAAAGTGAAGATTCTAACGAGGTGAGTTTATCTTCTATTGCCAAAGGTGAAAAATCAGATGCTTATTTGTTTTTCAACCAGGATGCCTATTCTACATATTGCAAAAATTATAAAGAATACTGGGATTGGGTTGCCAAACGAAACGAAGACCGATACAACACCAATCAACAGCACGGAAAGAACTACGACAGCAAAAACATGATGCATACGATTCGCCTGTTACAGTCTGCAGTTAATATTTTCAGGAATAATCAGCTCGAAATCCGGGTAAAAAACCGGGAAGAATTGCTCGACATCAAAGCCGGAAAATGGGATTATGATGATTTGCTGCTGTTTTCAGACCAACTGATCGAAGAATTAAACTTTTTGTCTGAAAATTCTTCTCTGCCTGATTATCCTGATCAGAAAAAAGCAGAAAAACTTTTAATTGAAATCAGGACGCAGCTATACAAATAACTCCATCAAAAAGCTTGATGGAGTTTTTTGCTTAATTTTCACGCAAAGAGCGCAAAAGCTTTTTTATATACCAACTGTTTTTAAGTTCGCAAAGGCATTTGACTCAGCAAAGAACTCAAAGTTTTTTTTCAATTATGATAAATTATGGACAATCATTAAAAAATTATTCGATGTTGATAATTGTATGGTTTACATTGTTCAAAGTAAAAATATCATTGACTGATTTACCATTCATTGCTTTAGCCAAAGGAGATTCGGGAGAAATACACATGATTTTATAATCATTGAGGGTAATTTCACCCAAAGAAACAGAAATAAAAAACACTCCTCTTTCTGTACTTACTACCGCTCCTTTTTCTACTTTTTGGGAAGATTTTGCAACGATACTTTTAAGAAAAGCCTGCTGCTTCATCACTTCATTCAGCTGAATCTGAAGATTATTGATCTGCTGCTGCAGCATCTCTCTTCCTGTTTCATACTTGTCTCCCATTGAACTTTTGGTATCGTTGTTGGAAGCACGGGTTTCATCAATGAGCTTTTCCAGACCCTGTATTTTCTCTGTTGTTTTTTGATGCAAAACATCAATAATCTCCTGTTTATTCATTCTTCAATTTCACTCCGTTACTTCTCAAAAACAGCATAATCAGAAACTTTAAAGCTGAAGTTTTTACCGTTGCTGAAATCTCTTTTACTTCCGTCAAATACATTTTTGAAGGTTCCTGAAACCTGATCATCTTCAATGCTGAATTCTACCGGCTGTTTTGAGAAATTTAATACTGTAAGAACTTCATTTTTACCATTTTTCCTGATGTAGGCGAAAATCTTATCGTTGGCGGTAGTGTTGAGCAGATATGTGGAAACATTAGGATCTCCTCCACGCAAAGCCAGATTGGAAGATTTCAGCTCGAGCAGTGTTCTGTAGAAATCTGCCATTTTATAATTGTTGGTCCATGCAATAGGATCTTTTTCAAAAAACTCAAGTCTCTTGAGATTCGGAAGCTCCTGACCGGAATATAAAAGCGGAATACCATTCCATGTTACCGAGAAAACTGCCATTGGCAAAGCAATATCCCCATATTTTTCATATTCTGTTCCGTTCCAAGAGTTTTCATCATGATTAGTTGTAAACCAGGCTCTCATGGATGAATCTCCTATCTGCGAATATTGTCTCAGCAAATCTGTAAGCTCGTGAATAGGCTGATTGTTTTTATAAAAATCGGCTGATTTGTGCATCCATTTCCAGGAATAGCTTGCATCGAATACTTTTCCATAATCCGGATTTTCCAGTTCATCAAATTCCCCGATCCAGAAAAGAGGCTTTATTTTTTCCACTTCGGGTCTTGCTTCCTGCCAGAAATCTACTTCCACCCAGGATGCCAAGTCGCATCTGAATCCGTCAATATCTGTTTCTCTGATCCAGAATTTCATGGCTTCAATCATTTCTTTCCGCATTTCGGGATTCTGATAATCCAGTTCAATAATATCATCCATTCCGGATGCTATTTTAAAATTACCGGTTTCGTCTTTCAGATAAAATTCAGGATGCGTTTTTGTCCAGACATGATCCCAGCCTGTATGATTGGCAACCCAGTCTATGATGACTTTCAAGCCAAGACGATGGGCTTTTTTTACCAGTCTTTTAAAATCATCCATTGTTCCGAATTCAGGGTTAATGGAGACATAATCTGCCGCCGCATATTGGCTTCCCAGAGTTCCTTTTTTATTTTTCTGGGCAATTGGGGTAACCGGCATAAACCATAAAGTTTCTATCCCCATATTTTTAAGACGCGGCATTTCTTTTTCAAAAGCCTGAAAGGTTCCTTCCTGAGTATATTGTCTTACATTGACTTCGTAAATATTGGTGGTGTGTTTCCAGTTTTGTGGTAAATTCATCTTTTTTACATTTGTTTTTGTAGCGCAGGATATCAGTCCCAAACTAATTATTCCGGCAAAAATAACTCTTCGCATAATCGTATTTTAACACAAAAATACTAATAAAGATTTTTACGGCTTAGTTTTTTGAAATAAAAAAACCCTGAGAATTTCAGGGTTGTATATTTACTGCTTATCTTTCGTTATCATCATCGTCTTCATCGTCAAAAACATCATCATCGAAGTCGTCTTCATCGTCATTGAAATCATCATCTTCATCTATAAAGTTAGCACCTCCGCTAAAGTCATCATCAAAACTAAAATCATCGTCCAGCAAAGGCATCGCAGATTTTTTGTTTTTTGAACCGGAAGAATTTCCGCTTTTCACAGGAGCTTTCAGAGGAGCATTCCCGAATCTGTACGTAGTGATAGGATAATTTACTCCTTTTGTCTCATCGCTGATCTCAATAAGCTCACAGAAAAACTCCCAGAGATCTAAAAGACCATACTGAAACTGAGCCTTATTGCCAACAGATTCAAATGCTTCATCAATGTAAACGTCTGACATAATTTCGCCATCGCCATCATCACTCATGTCTTCAAGAGGTACGCTTTTTATCACAGTACCGTCTTCTTCCAGAAGATTAAAAGTAGATAACTCATCTCCGCTGAGATTGAACGCACTTTTAATTCCCAAATGTAAGTTCCAGAGTGTTTGTTTTCCTTTGATTTCTACATCGCGGAAAATGTCTTCTTTCGTATCTAATATTACCCGGATTTTGTAAACCATATCAGTATTTCAATTACTTTTTTGCCTTATTTATTATGATAAATTCTTGTTGCAAATATATAATAATTGATATTTCGTCAAAAATATTTATGCTTTTTTTTAGAAAGTTTTTTTTCTTACATTTCGCCGAAATCATTTACTTTTTTCGAGCATAAAGCTGAATGTTGTACCCTCAAGATAGACGCTTTCTACGGTGATATTTTCGTTGTGTGCTTCCAGAATATGCTTTACAATTGCCAGTCCCAGACCAGAACCGCCCTGTCTCCTGCTGCGGCTGCTTTCCACCCTGTAGAATCTTTCAAAAATCCTTGGCAGAAGCTCAGCTTTTATACCCATTCCGTTATCAATCACTTCAATAAGTACTTTATTTCGCAAAACACTGGTTTTCACAATCACTTTGGCTTCCTGTCTGTTGGCATAGTGAATGGCATTTGAAATTAAATTGATAAAAACCTGAGATATTTTTTGTTTGTCCGCTTCTACAAAAATCTGCGGCTGCAGGGTCTGAATCTGAAGCATGGTGTTGTTTTTCTCGGCTTCAAGATCAAGAAGGTCAAAAATTTCTTTGATTAAAATATTGACATCAAATTTTGAAATATTAAGATTGATTTCCCCTGCTTCGAGCCTGTTGATCATATCCAGATCATTGACAATGGCAATAAGTCTCTCTACCGAAGTGCCGATTCTTTCCAGATATTTGTCTCTGATTTTCAGATTTTCAACTCCTCCGTCCATTAGAGTTTCTACATATCCCTGAATTGAAAAAAGAGGTGTTTTCAGCTCGTGGGAAACATTTCCGATGTATTCTTTACGATAGCTTTCCATCTCCTTCATCATGTCCATTTCTGTGACTTTCTGCTGGTTAAAATCAGAAAACCTTTCTCCCAGTTCTTTCAGGGTAATATTATTCTGGTCGCTGTAGACGATCTCTTCGGGAAGGATTTTGGATATTTTTCTGACCTGTTTTTTGGCATAGTAGTTAAATAAAAGCTCTAAAACCACATAATTGATAAAAAACATCAGAATAACCCCAAAAATAAGTCCTATCGTAAACTTGGAAGTTGGATAGTAAATGTCTTTTAGTGTATCGAAAGTGATGACCAATATAAACATTGCCATCGTTAAAAGACATGAAGAAACAAAAGTAAGCCTGTAAAACTTCAATTTTACAATATTTTTGGATTAGGTGTAAATGTAGGAATTTAAAACTTAAACAATAAGTTTATATCCTATTCCTTTTAAGGTCTGAATGGTATTGATGCCTAATTTCTCGCGCAGCCTTCTGATGTGTACATCAATAGTTCTTTCACCTACAATGACATCATTGCCCCAAACTTTTTCAAGTATTTCTTCTCTTTTGAATACTTTTTCGGTATTTGATGCCAAAAGATACAATAGATCGAACTCTTTTTTGGGCAATAAAAACTGCTGTCCGCTTTTAGAAACTCTGAAATTGTCTTTATCAATTACCAAATCTCCTATTTCTATTAATTTGGAATTGTCTGAAACCTGTGAAGTGAGCTGCAGTAAAGCGTTTACTTTAGAGATAAGAATTTTCGGTTTGATTAGTTTCACTACATAATCATTAGCACCTGCCTGAAAGCCAGCCAACTGCGAAAACTCCTCGCTTCTTGCAGAAAGAAACACAATAAGTGTTTTCTGAAGTTCTTTTACTTTCCGAAGTTCCTGACAGGTTTCTATTCCGTCTTTCTCCGGCATCATGACATCCAGCAAAATAAGATCTGGAATGATCTCTTTGGCTTTTTCAATTCCTTCATTCCCGTTTGTAGCGGTGTAGATGTCATATCCTTCTTTCTCCAGATTATAAGACAAAATTTCCAGAATATCCAATTCGTCGTCTATCAGAAGTATTTTCTTTTGATTCATTTTTAATTTTTACGTTTCAAAGTTAACAAATTTTGAATGATGAATTAACTCAATATTTATCGTTCATATAAAGTTAACAATAATAGCGTTTTCGTAATGTTTAGTTAAAAAAAAATTAAATTTTACTAAACCATTTACAATACTAAACTTTCATTCCTTTGCACCGAAAGTAATCTAGTAAAAAAGAAAATGAATTATAGAAAACTGAGTATCGCTGCACTATTCCTTACTACATCAGGAACATTGTTTTACGCTCAACAAAAAAACGACACTTTAAAAAACGAAAGAAGTATTGAAGGTGTTGTTATTAAGGGAAGCACAAACAAAAAAACAGAAACAGCCGTATTATTCGATCAAAAGAAGGCTATCATTCAGAAACAAGCAGTAAGTGCAGAGGAAATTTCAAGAAAAGGTATATCTAATGTGGAGCAAGGACTTACTAAAGTAACGGGTATTACAACTGTAGATGGACGAGGCTTATTTGTAAGAGGATTAGAAGAGAGATATAATTACCTGCTAATAAATGGGTTGGGATCACCATCGAATAATCCTTTCCAAAAAATCATCGCGCTGAAGCAGTTCCCTACTGATGTAGTTGGAAAATTAAATATCTATAAAACATTCAACTCTAATCTTTACGGAGATTTTGCAGGAGCTACATTTGATATTGAAACGCTGACGATGGATCGCTCTTTTTCTAAGATTGAATTCAGTGTTGGAGTAAATACAATCAGTAACTTTAAAGACAATTTTTTTGTATCTGAAAATGCTGATGGCATGAAAGGATATTTAGGATTAAACAGCAAAGATAGACAGCTCCCTGATAATCTTGATGGTTTAAGACCCTCTAACTATCGTTTTAATTCCGAAGAATCAAAAAGGTATTTTAAAGATTCTTGGAATGTAGATGAGGTAAAATCTATGCCTAATACGAGTATTGGATTTACTACTGCACAAAAAATAAAAACTGGAGAAAACGGCAACATTGGGATTTTATTTTCATTAAATCAAAGCTCAAAATTTGCTTTTAGAGAAGGTGCAAAAAACCAATTTTTGGATAACGGAGGACAGAGTATAGTCCTTAATAATAAGCTTAACAGAAAGCAATACAATTTCGAGTCGGAATCTTCAGCCTTGATGGGTTTTGGTTATAAAAACAGAAAAACTCAAATTAACCTCAATGCTATTTATTTGCAAAGTGCAAATAATATCATAGAAGACTACTTTGGATATAAAAATCAACAGGTACAAAATGAAGATATTGGTTTTTTCAGAGTAAATCAGCTTGATATATCAAGATTTTTGGATCTTCAGCTTACTGGATCGCACAAAATAAATGACAGACAAAGCATAAAAGCTGGTGGAAGTTACGTGCTGAATAATTATCAGCAGCCAGACCGTAAAATCATGGAGGGATCCCGACAAGACAATCAAGGCAATATGCTTAATGATGATCAATTATTAATCACTTACGGTGGTAATAATATCATCAGACAATATCTGGATGTAAATTCTAGATTCTATGGTTCAGCATTTGGCGAGTATAATATTGCATTTGGTGAAAAAGGCGACAGAAAAGATTACCCAGTCCAGTTAAGCATTGGATATAATGGTTTCGCTGATCTTAGAAGAACTTCTTACCGATTTATTTTTGGAAAACCAAATGGAACAGCAGGACAAAATTTTATTATTGATAGAAATAAGCCACAACAAGGTTTTGATCAGGATATGGCAAACAATTTATTTTTCTTTCAAGAAGAATCTGATGCATATCAATCATTCACATCTATTTATCAGTTTGTAAATGCTGGCTATGCAAATATTAACTATAAACCAAACGATTCTTGGGATATTTTATTAGGAGCAAGATATGAAAATGATTTAAGTCTCATTCGTTTTAATCCTCAGGGTCAACAGAAAACTGAAAATATAGAGAAGGACAGAAATATGTTCCTTCCTTCATTAGCCATCAAAAAAGCTATCAATGATAGAAATAATCTGAGACTTGCATTCAGTAAGACGATAACAAGACCTGTATTGATAGAGACTATGGCAATTCCTTACATAAATCCAGATAATGAAACAATTTTAGGTAATCCTAATATCCTAAACAGCGAAAATTACAACATTGATTTGAAATGGGAATATTTTCCTACAAGAAAAGAAATGTTTTCAGTCAATCTTTTTGCAAAAAGAATTGACAATGCTATTGAAAGATCTTTCACTACTTCAGGAAATTCAAACGGTGTTACAGTAACCTTCTTTAATGCCAAAAAAGCAGATCTTTATGGATTTGAGTTAGAAGGAATTATTGATTTAGCAAGAATTTCAGAATCTTTAAACAATTTTACATTTGGGGCTAATGCAACGATAATGCATACCAATGTAGAGAGAAGCACAGATCAATTGGCGCTTGAAAAGCCAAACGGATTTACAGATGACCAATTACGAAAAAGAGGACTACAGGGTGCTGCTCCTTATACAATAAATGCAGATTTAAAGTACGAATTTAAAAAACAAAATTCTTTGCCGAGGACATTGTCTCTTGTTTACAATGTTTCAGGATCCAAAATATTTGCAGTAGGTACTTCAGGAACAGATAATTTCTACGAAAGACCATTTCATCAATTAGATTTTGTTTACCAAGAACAGTTGACTAAAAACTGGAATATCAAATTTGGTGTTCAAAATATTTTAAATACTCAATATAGAATTGAGCTTGGAGACAGCAGCTACTATAATGTAAACACTAACAACAACTTTCAATACACTAACTACTACAGAGGTACAACCTTCAATTTTACTGTAGGCTATACATTCTAAAAAAATAAATAAAAATAAAATGAAAAGAATACTTTTACCATTAGCAATTGCAATGATCACAGGATTGAGCATGACTTCTTGTACAATTGAAGTGAATGACGGCATCGAAGATACAAATACAAATGTCCCAGGTACATCAGAAAGCGTATTAAGCGGAACCGGAACTCTAAAAGGAACAATATCAAAAGATCTACTTATTAAAAAAGGAAACTATACATTAGATGGTATTGTAAAAATTACAAATGGAGCAACCTTAACAATAGAACCGGGTGCAATATTTAATGTTGTAACGAATAAAACTAGTGCATTGGTAATTTTAAATGATGGATTGATTGATGCACAAGGAACCGCCAATGAACCCATTGTGTTTACAACATCTACAAAAACTCCGGGAGATTGGGGTGGAATTACCATTTATGGTGAAGCTCCTATCAAAGCTCTTAATGGAAATACATCAGCTATTTCAGAAGATGGAAATGCTCTTTCATATGGAGGCAATAATCCAAATGACTTTTCTGGAATCATGAAATTCGTACGTGTAGAATATGCTGGTAAGAAAATTGGAGATGGTACTTCCGAAACCAACACGTTCACGTTTTACTCTGTAGGAGCTGGAACCGTTTTAGAAAACCTTGTAGCTTATAAAGGTACAGATGATGGTTTTGAATGGTTCGGTGGAACTGTAAGTGCTAAAAATTTAGTTTCTTATGGAAATTTTGATGATTCTTTCGACTGGCAGGATGCATGGAGCGGACAAAACAATTCAAATTGGTTTGCTTATCAAGTAGGAACAGGAAATTTCGGAATGGAAATCGAAGCTTCTAGTAATGCAGATAACGTTGCTCCAAAAATTACCAACCTTACCTTGATGAGAGCAACAGGAACAAATCCTGAATCAGCAAATTCTCCAGAAATTTCTGCTATTCAGTTTAAAAAACAGGGTTCAGGGATTTTCAGTAATGTTTATATCAGCGGATATAAAAATATTGGCGCTCAAAAAGCTTATTCAGTATTAATTCAGGATGCAGCAACAGAAAACAATCAAGTAAACAATAATAAAATTTCTGTTTCACCTCTTTCTTATCTTGACTCTGACAATGCCGGTGTTTGGGGGTATGCTTTCACACCAAATGGAGGAAAGACTTTCACCAATTCTACAACCGTAACCAAAGTATCACTTCCAGCAGGAGCATGGGCAACTGTTGATGGTGTCAATCTTTTGTCTGCATTATAAGATAATAATTAGTTTCTTCATATTAACAAAAAACACGTCTCGAATTTCAGACGTGTTTTTTGTTATTTTTTCAAATAAAAAAAGGACTGCTTATTGAAAGCAATCCTCTTTATATATGACTAAAAATTTATTTATTTTTCAGTTCCTCTTTAATTTTCCCTTCTATTTCCTCTGCCAGTTCAGGATTGTCTTTCAGAACATCTTTTACAGAATCTCTTCCTTGTCCAAGCTTAGAATCTTCGTAGCTGAACCATGATCCGCTTTTCTTAACAACACCCAAGTCAACTGCGGTATCAAGAATCTCTCCTACTTTAGAAACTCCTTCACCGTACATAATATCAAATTCAGCCTGTTTGAAAGGAGGAGCGACTTTATTTTTCACAATCTTCACCTTTACACGGCTTCCGATAGCTTCATCTCCGTTTTTAATAGGAGCACTTGCCTTTCTGATATCGACTCTTACAGAAGCATAGAACTTAAGGGCATTTCCACCTGTTGTTGTTTCAGGATTTCCAAACATCACCCCGATTTTTTCTCTCAATTGGTTAATGAAAATCACAGTACATTTAGTTCTGGAAATAGTAGCCGTTAACTTTCTTAAAGCCTGAGACATCAATCTCGCATGAAGACCCATCTTAGAATCCCCCATTTCGCCTTCAATTTCAGCTTTAGGAGTCAATGCAGCCACAGAGTCAATTACTACAATATCAATAGCTCCGGAACGGATAAGGTTGTCTGCAATTTCCAAAGCCTGTTCTCCGTTATCTGGCTGCGAAATGATCAGATTCTCAAGATCAATACCCAGCTTTGAAGCATAAGATCTGTCAAAAGCGTGTTCAGCATCAATAAAAGCAGCAATTCCGCCGGCTTTCTGAGCTTCTGCAATAGCATGCAGGGTTAAAGTTGTTTTACCAGAAGATTCCGGACCATAAATTTCAATAATCCTTCCTCTTGGGTAACCTCCCACTCCTAGTGCGATGTCTAATCCCAATGAGCCTGAAGGTATAACTTCAATCGTATTATCAACAGAATCATCTCCCAATGTCATCACCGTACCTTTTCCGTACGTTTTATCTAATTTATCAAGCACCAATGCAAGTGCTTTTTTCTTATCATCAATATTACTCATTCGATTAAATATAATTTATCAAAAATACGAAATTTTACTATTAAAATCTAATTTTATTTGGGTCTGAAAATGTTTTTTGATGTTAAAAAAATTATAATTTTTCACCAATCCGTTGATTAAAACATTTATTTTTTTCAGCATTCAAATTAATAAAATCCAAATCATAAACCATCCTAATGAAAGTTGGAATTCTGTGTTATGCTCAGATAATCTTCAAGAACTTTCATCTGATCTTTGTTTCCTCTTTTAATTCTTGCTTCACGACTTACCACATTATTGTACACCTTGTTAAGAATTTTTTTAGTTACTGGAAACCCTCCCTTAAAAGGCACATCCGGAATTTTCAATCGTTTGCAGACCTCATCGCCAAGCAGATACCAGGTACAGCAAATATGCAGATAACGGAGATTTCTGCGCTGGAACTGATATTTTAATATCGGATTTTCTAATGACTCATTCAGCAGGTAATGAGCAAGCAATATAGAATCATTGTCTGAAGATGGCTGAACGGAAGTCCACAAATAAAAATATTCTGTTGCCTGTTTTTTATTGTCTGGAAGGATTTTTTCGGGAATTCCTAACAGATATCCTACATATTTCCAAAGGTGAAAAAGCCCTTTTTCTTCATCATCAGAAACCACATTTCCAAGTTTTTTCAGACTGTGCATAAACACCAGACTAAAACCAATATAGGTTGCCATCATATCCCATGAATTAATCGGCTCTCCCCAGTTTTCAGTATCCCAATCTTTATAATTTCTTTTGATGGAAAGCCTTGCAAAAGAGTGAATCAGTCTTGTTTTAATCGCAAATTCGTATCCTTTATGATGAACTTCCAGTGCATTGTAACGGGTAACATTCACCCAAAAATCAAGCGTCTCCGAAAGTCTCTTTACCGCACCTTTTTTTAGGGCTTCCGTAGCCATAAGAGGCTTGTTGAGATAAGCATAGTCGTAGCCCCCGATCAGACAATAATCTCTTAAGGAAATAAGCGAATCCAGATTGCTTCTCATACAAAGTTCTGCTCCGCTTTTCAGAAGGTCATAATTGAGCCAGTCGGGTATTTTCTGTGTTTGCTCAAACAATTCTTTTACGCTTTCAGGTACGTTTTCATTTATAGAAACTCCATTTCTGATATATTGTTCTATTTCTCTGGATGCTTCATGAAAGTTTTTTGTGAAATAAATATCCTTTACGACTTCATCACCCACTGTGTCGATATGATAATAGAATTCAGAAAATTGGTCAAAGTCTTTCAAACTCACTTCAGCACCGGACAACTCAATCAGCTGTTTACCATTTCCTTCTTCCCAAAAATTTTTAAAATGAGATGAATCTTTAAATCTTGGCTGTAATTTGCATTCTTTCATTAAAACAAAATTACAACATTAATATTACCTTTCTGACCAAAAAAACAAAAACCACTCTGAGAAGAGTGGTTTTGAGTGGTTTCTCCAGGAATCGAACCAGGGACACACGGATTTTCAGTCCGTTGCTCTACCAACTGAGCTAAGAAACCTTACCATTTAAAACTTTTGAAATTAAAACCGCCTTTTTACAGGCGGTTTTTGTGGTTTCTCCAGGAATCGAACCAGGGACACACGGATTTTCAGTCCGTTGCTCTACCAACTGAGCTAAGAAACCTTACTTCGTTGTTTTAAAGTGATGCAAAAGTAGGAAGTTTTGGTATATGAAGCAAGTATTACGCAACATTTTTTCAATGAAAATAAAAACTTACTGATTTTCAGTCTGATTATTTTCCTGTTCTTTTCTTATCTGCTCACTCATTTCCTCCAAAACCGGCTTTATTGTGCTTTCCGGAAGATCACTTATCCTGATATACATAAGACCATCAATCGCATCATTGAAATTCGGATCGACGTTGAAGGCAATTACCTTTGCATTCTGCTTAATATATTTTTTAATTAAAACCGGCATTCTGAGTTCAGGTTCCAGATCATCAATAAACTTATCCAGCTTGTTAAGATCTGCGTTCATTTCATTCAGAAAAAGATGCTTATCACGCTCTCTCAGTTTTACTTTAAAATCGTTTTTCGGAGTGATGTATTGAGCAACTGCAGAATCATAATAATTAGAACGCATAAACTCAATCATCAATGATTTGGAGAATTCAGAAAATTTATTAGATATGCTTACTCCGCCCATCAGAAATTTGTGGTCGGGATTCCGTAAACACACATGTACAATTCCACGCCAAAGCAAAAATAACGGAAGCGGCTTCTGCTGATATTCTTCGCTGATATAGGCTCTACCCATTTCTATCACCTTCTTGAAAAATGGGTGAATATCCTGCTCAAATTCAAATAAAGAGCTGGTATAAAATCCTTTTATTCCAAATTTCTTCATCACATCCTTACCTAATGCCATACGGTAGGCTCCTGCAAGTTTTTCAGCGGCACTATCCCATAAAAAAAGATGATGATAATGCTGGTCATATTCGTCCAGATCAAAAGGCAGATTACTTCCTTCACCCACTGCACGGAAAGTAAGCTCTCTCTGTCTTCCTATTTCCCTCATTACCGAAGGAATTTCTTCGTAAGGAGTAAAATAAATTTCATAATTCCCGTTACTGAAAAGCATTCTGTCTGTTCCTTTCAGTTTGGAAATATCTTTCAGAATGTCTTCTTTTGGCGTTTCATCTATGATATTCTGTACAATATTTTCTTCTTTCAGCAAAGGAAACTTTACATATAGATTTTTGAGATTGATAGACTGTGCAATAGATTTTCTTTTTTCGTAGTAAGATTTCATCATATAAACCTTGCGTTTCAAAAATTCACCCAGCTCTTCAATACTTTCCATTTCATCCATTACTTTTACGGTAATCGGACGCCCTATTCTTATCCTTATTGGCTTCTCACGGTCGTTCATCATCTCTGTCGGAAGCATAAGTGTCTGTAAATTGGGATGAATTTTGGCAACCTGATAAAATAAAGTGCTGTTTTTAGCATGAAAATACATTGGCACTACAGGAACTTTCGCCATCCTGATCAATTTCAAAGCAGGTTTTTCCCACTCACGGTCTAAAATCTCTCCGTAAGGATTATTTTTATTGGAAACCTCTCCTGCCGGAAAAATTCCTACACAGCCTCCGTTTCCAAGATGCTTAAGCGTTTCACGCATTCCGGTGGCACTGTTTCTGATTTCTTTTCTTCCTTCAAAAGGATTGACAGGAATCACGTAAGGCTCCATCGGTTTTATTTTCTCTAACAGGAAATTTCCCATTACTTTAAAATCCGGACGGATTTCTGACAGAATTTTGCACATCAAAATACCGTCTATTGCGCCAAGCGGATGATTGGAAACCAAGATAAACGGTCCTGTTTTCGGAATTTTGGCGAGATCTTCTTCAAATGCGATGTAGCTTAAATTTCTTTCCCGAACAAACGAATCAAAAAAATCTTTACCTTCTTTATCTTTTAGTTTATCATAAAGCCTGTTGACTTCATTTATTTTTGTAATATTCATCACAGCAGAAGCGACAGGATTCTTTAGAAAACCTATTTTATTCAGACCGGCAGCTTGTATTAAATCGTTTTTCGAGATTAAGCTCATGTGTTTTTTAGTCGAAATTAGTTTTATTGTGTTACCATTTGCAGTGTATTGTTTGCAATCTGCTCCAATAATACACTTTTTCCCTGGTAAAATTTATCGATATTTTCTTTTTTTACATTTCTTACCGTAAATAAAGATACATTTTTTATAACATCTGTCTTGAAAACTTTCTGAAGCTCATCATTCAGATCATCTACAGTATTAAATTTATCTTCAAGGCACAGTTCGAGAGAAATTGCCGAGTTCTGCATCAAAGAAACCTTAATTTTATATTTAGCTAAATTATTAAATATCAAACTCATATGATCTTCAGCAATGAAAGAAAAATCTCTGGTTGAAATTTTCAGCAATGTTTGATTTTCCTTTAAAATATAAGATTCCTCACTCTGATTTTTATCTGAAATACCTACTTTGGTTCCTGCTTTTGAAGGATCTACAAAAGACTTCACAAAGAAAGGAATATTTTTCTGTTTCAGCGGCTGAAGTGTTTTTGGGTGGATAACACTTGCTCCGTAATATGCCATCTCAATAGCCTCTTCATAGGAAATATTAGAAAGCAGACTTACGTCATCAAATTTTCTGGGATCTCCTGTCATCACACCGGGAACATCTTTCCATATCGTCATAGCTTCTGCACTCATACAATAAGCAAAAATAGCCGCAGAATAATCTGATCCTTCTCTTCCTAAAGTTACGGTAAAGTTATTCTCATCAGAACCTATAAAACCCTGTGTTACATAACAGATTTCCTTACTAAGGTGTGAAATAAATTGTTCCGTTTTTTCCCAATTAACCACTCCTTCACGGTAAGAATTGTCTGTTTTGATGAAATCTCTCGCATCCAGCCATTGGTTTTTAAACTGAATTTCATTCAGATATTCGCTCACGATTTTTGTAGAAATCATTTCTCCGCAGCTCACTACCTGATCGTAGACAAAATTATAATTAGGAGATTTATTTCTTCTTAAAAATGAATCTATATCATCAAAAAACAAGTTAATTTCTGCAAATACTGCATGATTTTCAGAAAATAAACCTTTCGCAATTTCGATGTGTTTTCGTTTTATCTTTTCAATTTCAGTTTGGTAATTTTCTTTATTAAAGTAGTGCTCCACCACTTTTTCCAGCTCATTGGTTGTTTTACCCATAGCCGAAATCACCAGAAGACATTTTTCAAAGCCTTGGCTTTCAAGAACCATAGATACATTTTTTACACTTGCGGCATCTTTTACCGACGCTCCACCAAACTTAAAAATTTTCATTAAATAGTTAGAAATAAAATTGTTAGATAAAAATTGAAGATCGTTTTTTACGGGTCACAAAATTATAAATTTACACCGAGATATGAAATACCCTAGTATTGTAATAGGATTAAGATTTTATTAAAATTCCGGATATCCCCCAAATAATCAATATTAATCAATAAATTAGTTTTTTTTAATTCATGCAAATTTGGCAACAACAGAAAGAATAAAACAATAAAACACTGAATTTCATAACATTACACTTCTATGCATTTTATTTTTTATTTGCAATAAATTTTCCGAAATTTGGGCAAATCGTAAAAAGATAAAATATGTCAGATCAGCCATTACAGACTTTAGGAGAATTTCTTATTGACAAACAGGATGACTTCCAATATTCCACAGGAGAGTTTTCGCGTCTTCTGAGTGCCATAAGATTAGCATCCAAAGTTGTAAACAGGGAAGTTAATAAAGCAGGTATTGCAGATATCATCGGAAAAGCAGGAAATGAAAATGTACAGGGCGAAGAGCAGCAGAAACTGGATGTAATTGCCAACGAAATTTTCATCACAGCATTATCACAAAGAGAAGTAGTCTGCGGAATTGCCTCTGAAGAAAATGATGATTTTATTGATATCAAATGCGGAGAAAACGGGCATCTTAGTAAGTATGTTGTGCTAATTGATCCTCTTGACGGCTCATCAAACATTGATGTAAATGTTTCTGTAGGTACAATTTTTTCCATTTACAGAAGAGTTACAGAACCCGGAACCCCTGTACAGCTTGAAGATTTTTTACAAAAAGGAATCAATCAGATTGCAGCCGGTTATGTGATTTACGGCTCATCAACCATGATTGTTTACACAACAGGAAATGGTGTAAATGGTTTTACACTTGATCCTTCTTTGGGAACGTATTATCTCTCGCATCCCAACATGATGTTTCCGAAAACAGGAAAAATTTATTCTATCAACGAAGGAAACTATATAAAATTTCCTCAGGGAGTGAAAAACTACCTCAAATATTGTCAGATGGAAGAAGGCGACAGACCTTATACATCAAGATATATCGGTTCTTTAGTAGCAGACTTTCACAGAAATATGCTGAAAGGAGGAATCTACATCTACCCTTCTTATTCTCAGGCTCCGAATGGAAAACTAAGGTTGCTGTATGAATGCAATCCGATGGCTTTTCTGGCAGAACAGGCAGGCGCAAAAGCATCAGACGGTTTTAGAAGAATCCTTGAAATTGAACCAACGGAACTTCACCAAAGAATACCATTTTTCTGTGGAAGTGTTGACATGGTAGAAAAAGCAGAAGAATTTATGCGAATTGACAGTGTAAAATAATGACAGCAAAATATTTCAGATATTTATTAAACTTCAAACGCCCGAGTGGAACAGCTCGCGGCGTTTTGCTTGATAAAGAGACCTACATTCTTGAAGTTTTTGACAACGATAAAAAAGGAATTGGTGAATGTGCAATTTTCCGTGGATTAAGTTTTGATGACCGACCCGATTATGAAGAAAAACTGCAATGGCTTTGTAATAACATCAACCAAAAACCAGAGTTTTTAAAGGATGAATTGAAAGAGTCCCCTTCCATCTGGTTTGGCTATGAACAGGCATTGCTCAATCTGAAACATGGGAAAAACATTTATTTTCCGAGTGAGTTTACCGAAGGAAAATCAGCAATAACAATCAACGGGCTGATCTGGATGGGTGATATTGAATACATGCAGGAACAAATAACAGATAAGCTGGAAAAAGGATTTTATTGTATTAAACTGAAAATTGGTGTAAACTGGCAATCAGAACATACAATTCTTCAAAAGTTAAGAAAAAAATTCACAAAAGATCAACTTGAAATTCGGGTAGATGCTAATGGAGGTTTTACTAAAGATAAAGCAAAAATTGTTTTGAAACAATTAGCAGACTTACAAATCCACTCCATAGAACAGCCCATAAAAGCAGGAAAATGGGATGACATGACTGAATTATGCTCCCATACTCCAACTCCAATTGCATTAGATGAAGAATTAATTGGTATAATTGATTATTCTGAAAAGAAAAAGCTTTTAGAAACAGTAAAACCTCAGTACATCATCCTAAAACCTGCATTAGCTGGAGGATTTTCAGGTTCGGATGAGTGGATATCCCTTGCTGAACAATTAAATATTAAATGGTGGATCACCTCTGCGTTGGAAAGCAACATAGGTTTGAATGCTATTTCTCAATATACCTTCACAAAAAAAAGCAATATGCCACAAGGATTAGGGACAGGAAATTTATTTACAAATAACTTTCCAAGTCCCTTACATTTAGATGGGGATAAACTTTTTTTTGAAACGTATATCCTTGAAAATAGTTAAATTACTCCATCAATAAAGATTGATTTTTTGATGTAATTTAAAAATTCAGAAAATTTCTTTTTGAACTTATTCATAGCGACAGGTAATATTTAGTTTTTTGGTTTAGCAAATATCGTAAAAAAGTTCCAATAGTTGTGAGTTTTATTTAAAAAATCTTTGCTTTTTTTAGACATCTAAATTTACTAAATTTGCAAACTGTCGTTTGGTACGACTTTAAAGCGAAATTAATGGAAGAAGAAAAAAAATCACTCAATTTTATTGAGCAAATTATAGAAGAAGATCTGGCAAACGGTCTGGAAAAAGACCAGCTCCGTTTCCGTTTTCCGCCTGAGCCCAACGGTTATCTGCATGTAGGACACACAAAAGCTATCTGCATCAACTTTGGTTTGGGCGAAAAATACAATGCTCCTGTAAACCTTCGTTTCGACGATACAAACCCTGAAAAAGAAGAACAGGAATTTGTAGATTCAATTAAAAAAGACGTTGAATGGCTGGGCTTTAAATGGGATAAAGAATTGTACGCTTCCGATTATTTCCAGCAGCTTTACGATTGGGCAGTTCAGCTCATTAAAGAAGGAAAAGCTTATGTAGATGAGCAGCCTTCTGAAGTGATTACCGAACAGAGAAAAAATCCCGCAGAACCGGGAATAGAATCGCCGTACAGAAACCGTCCTTTGGAAGAATCTTTAGATTTGTTCGAAAGGATGAAAAACGGAGAATTTGAAAGCGGCTCTATGTCTCTTCGTGCAAAAATTGACATGATCTCACCCAATATGAACATGCGCGATCCTGTGATGTACAGAATTCTGAATAAACCTCATCACAGAACAGGAACGGCATGGAAAATCTATCCAATGTACGATTGGGCACATGGCGAGTCTGATTATATCGAACAAATTTCTCACTCACTGTGTTCTCTGGAGTTTGAAAACCACAGACCTTTATACAACTGGTATCTGGATCAGGTGTACGAAGAAGGCAAGGTAAAAAACAAACAGAGGGAATTTGCAAGAATGAATGTTTCTTACATGATTACTTCGAAAAGAAAGCTACAGAGGCTTATCGCTGAAAAAGTAGTGAATGGATGGGATGATCCGAGAATGCCTACGATTTCCGGAATGAGAAGAAAGGGCTTTACCCCAACTTCCATTAGAAATTTCATTGAAAAAGTAGGTGTTGCCAAAAGAGAAAACTTAATTGAACTTCAGCTATTGGAATTCTGCGTTCGTGAAGACCTGAATAAAGTCGCAAAACGTGTAATGACGGTGGTTGATCCTGTGAAATTAATCATAGAAAACTATCCTGAAGCACAGGAAGAATGGCTGGAAACAGAAAATAATCCTGAACAGGAAAATGCTGGAACAAGAGAAATTCCGTTCTCCAGAGAATTGTATATTGAGCGTGAAGATTTTAAGGAAGAAGCAAACAACAAATTCTTCAGACTAAAGTTAGGCGGAGAAGTTCGTCTGAAATCTGCTTATATCATTAAAGGTGAAAGAGTAGAAAAAGATGAAAACGGAAACATCACGACCATATATGCTACTTATGATGAAAAATCTAAGTCTGGAAGCGGAACTGAAGAAAGTTTAAGAAAAGTAAAAGGAACAATTCACTGGGTTTCTGCGAAGCATGCCATTCCTGTGGAAGTAAGAAATTATGATAAACTATTTACTGTGGAACAGCCTGATGCTGAGAAAGATGTGGATTTCTTAAATTTCATCAATCCTGAGTCTGTAACTACAGTTCAGGGGTTTGCTGAGCCAAGTCTAAAAGATGTGGCAGTTGGAGAACCTCTTCAATTCCAGAGAATTGGATATTTTACAAAGGATCAGGATTCTACGGATACCAATTTTGTATTCAACAGAACTGTGACATTAAAGGACTCTTATAAGCCGGAGTAAAATTTGTTTGTTTCAAATAAATAAAACAGGGCTTATTTTTTAAGTCCTGTTTTTTGTTTTATAAATCCAGACTATAAACTATTAAATTTTAGAAATTGTGAAAATTATACATTTATATACCAACTCCTTCAAAGGACTGTCTAAAGAAAGCTGGATGTTGGCACTGGTTATGCTTATCAACCGTTCCGGCTCCATGGTACTTCCCTTTTTGGGTGTGTACATGACTGCTCATTTAAAATTCAGTATCGAAAATACAGGAATTGTACTTAGCTTTTTCGGAATCGGTTCGGTAATCGGTTCGTGGTTTGGAGGTTTTATTACCGACAAATTTGGGGAATACAGAGTTCAATATCTTAGCTTATTGTTGAGTGTTCCGTTATTTTGTTTAATTCCATTATTCAAAACAGAAATCGGAGTGGCAGCAATTATTTTGCTGCAGAGTATTGTAAGCGATTCTTTTCGTCCTGCCAACTCAGTTGCCATTACCAAATATGCAAAACCCGAAAATATAACACGGGCTTTTTCCCTGAACCGGATGGCAATTAATCTGGGGTTTTCAATCGGTCCGGCTTTAGGTGGAATTTTGTCGGCAATATCTTACGAGTTTTTATTTTACTCTAATGCTTTTGCTGCTCTCTCGGCAGGTATTTTATACATTATCTTTTTCAATAAACGCAATAAATTAGCAAAACTGAAAGCTAGAAAAGTAAAAGAAGCTATTGAGATAAAAAAAGAGAACTCGCCTTATAAAGACGGTAAATTTTTGATTTACTGCTTTCTGTGTATGCTTTTTTCAATATGTTTTTTTCAGCTTTTCAGTACTTTAACGATTTTCTACAAAGAAACAGCGCATCTAAGCCAGCAGAACATTGGTTATCTTTTGGGTTACAGTGGTTTTATTGTAGTTTTGCTTGAAATGGGATTGGTACAGGCTGCAGAAAAATACCTCAACTTAGCAAGAACGATGTTTCTCGGAACTTTTATTTGCGGACTTTCTTACGCCATGCTTGGTTTTGACTACAGCATAATAACGCTGATTATTTCGATGACTTTGCTCTCGGTTGGAGAAATCTGGGCATTGCCGTTCATGTCAACAATTACAGCCTTGAGATCCGGACAAAACAATAAGGGAGCTTATATGGGACTGAATGGAATTGCTTTTTCTATCGCCTTCATTATCACACCCTATCTGGGAACTTTAATCGCTGAAAAATTTGGTTTTACAATTTTATGGATCGGAACCGGTATTCTGCTTACAGCAACCGCCACAGCATTCTATTTTCTTATCCCATGGATGATTAAGCCTAAAAATTTATAAGCAAAAAGCATATCATTTTATCGTGATATGCTTTTTTATACTGTACTCCTAAATTCATTAGAAATCAATTTTCAGAATAATGTATTTTATATTTTTTCATAAATAAATAATAAAATAATGCAAACAGTACAATTCCAATAATTAAAATCATCCATTCTTCCAAACGGAAAACCTCAGCAAAACTTTCTTTCTGAGTGTAAAAAATCAGAATTGATGAGGTTAAATTATTAAAACCGTGCAAAAGAATGGGCAAAAGCAAAGATTTTGTCTTATAATAAACTAATCCCAAAACAATTCCCAATAAAGATGCTCCTACAAATTGCCAAGGATTTCCATGAATAAGACCGAACAATAAAGATGCAATAAAAATTGCTTTCCAGGGCTTTACACCATTATTGATCATTCCTTTTTGGATGATTCCCCTGAAAATGATTTCCTCAAAAACAGGTGCCATAATCACCGCTGCTATAATCATGACAGCCGGATCATCGGTTAAACTCTTCATCACATTTTCAAAAAAGCGATAAATATCACCAAAAAAAGGTCCTGTTGTAGGAATAAGCGAAGTCGTGAATTCTCCTATCAGCATCATTCCGAACATCATGGGGAAAATAAGAAGATAAGTGGAGAAATTTGTGGGAGAAAAATTAAAATTTAATTTCATTTTAGTAGAAGGACGAACTACAAAAAAATCGAAAAACGCAATAATTAAAGGGAAAACCAAAGCATTTGCCATCATTAAAAACCACGGTTTCTGAGCTACATCAATCTGAAAAAGAACTTTTATCATCAATACAAAAAAACCGGCCAACATACTCCCTGCAATATAACCCGCAAAGAGAATTAAACCTCCAACCCAGTCAAAAATAAATTTCGGATATCTGCTTTTTTCCATGTCTAAAAATTACAGTAACAAAGATAATTTTTTTGTTGTTTAAAACACTTTAATCTTGATTTTAATTAACAAGAGGTGCATGTTGCCTTCTTCTGAAATATTTGATTTTCACAATCCATTAAAATTCACGATTTTTGCAACTTCAAAATACGATATGTCAGACTTAATCAAAGAAATACAAAAAAGAAAAACATTTGGGATCATTTCTCACCCCGATGCCGGAAAAACCACCCTTACTGAAAAATTGCTTTTATTCGGAGGTGCAATTCAGGAAGCTGGTGCCGTAAAATCCAACAAAATAAAAAAGGGAGCGACTTCCGATTTCATGGAAATTGAAAGACAGAGAGGAATTTCTGTAGCAACATCCGTTTTGGCATTTGAGTACAGAGATCACAAAATTAATATTCTTGATACTCCCGGTCACAAAGACTTTGCTGAAGATACTTACCGAACTTTAACTGCAGTAGATTCTGTGATTGTTGTTATTGATGTAGCTAAAGGGGTTGAGGAACAGACTGAAAAACTTGTTCAGGTTTGTCGTATGAGAAATATTCCGATGCTGGTTTTCATCAATAAGCTGGATCGTGAAGGTAAAGATGCATTTGATCTTCTGGATGAAGTAGAGCAAAAACTTGGATTAACCGTTTGTCCACTTTCATTACCAATTGGTATGGGAAGCGATTTTCAGGGGATTTACAACATCTGGGAAAATAATATACAGCTGTTTTTGGAAGAGAAAAAACAGAAAGTTGGTGAGGCAATCAAGTTTGATGATATTAATGATGCTTCTATTGATGAAGTAATCGGTGAAAAAGCAGCCGCTACTCTAAGAGAAGAATTAGATCTGGTACAGTCTGTTTATCCTGCATTTAGCCGCGAAGATTATATGAAAGGAGATCTTCAGCCTGTATTTTTTGGTTCTGCTTTAAATAATTTTGGAGTTCGTGAGCTACTGGATGCATTTATTGATATCGCACCAATGCCACAACCCAAAGAAAGTGATTTGCGCTTAGTAAAACCGGAAGAAAATCAGTTTACAGGTTTTGTATTTAAGATCCACGCAAATATGGATCCTAAGCACAGAGACCGTCTGGCTTTCGTAAAAATTGTTTCGGGAACATTCAAAAGAAATGAAAACTATCTGTTGGTGAGAGAAGGGAAAAAAATGAAGTTTTCTTCTCCCAATGCGTTCTTTGCAGATAAAAAAGAAGTGGTAGACGAAAGCTTCCCTGGTGATATTGTAGGTTTGCATGATACCGGAAATTTCAGAATTGGTGATACATTGACAGGCGGTGAAAAATTGAGTTTCAAGGGAATTCCGAATTTCTCTCCGGAACACTTCAGATACATCAATAATAATGATCCTTTAAAAGCAAAACAGCTTGCTAAAGGAATTGACCAATTGATGGATGAAGGTGTTGCTCAGCTTTTTACCCTCGAAATGAACAACAGAAAAATCATTGGAACCGTTGGTGCGCTTCAGTACGAGGTAATACAATACCGTTTAGAGCATGAATACGGTGCAAAATGTACTTACGAGCCACTTTCTATGCATAAAGCATGTTGGGTGGAAGCTGATGAAAAATCTGATGAATTCAAGGAATTTGCCAGATTGAAACAGAGATTTTTGGCTAGAGACAAATACAATCAGCTTGTATTTTTAGCAGATTCTTCTTTTACCATACACATGACGCAGGAAAAATTTCCTAATGTGAAACTGCATTTTATCAGTGAGTTTCAAAATTCATAAAAGCAGAATACACTATTGTTGAGAAACAATAAACAATCTAAAAATAAAAAACCGTTCAGCTTAAGTTGCTGAACGGTTTTTATGTTAATGATATAAATATTATTTATTAAACATTACTAGTTTCTTAACGATCTGATTACCTTCCAGTTCAACCTCTATCATATACGTTTCAGTAGGAAGATGTCTTAAATCAATTTTTTCTAAATGATCAGAGAAGAATAATCTTGATCTTTTAGGAATTACCAGTTTACCATCCATTGCATAAATGGTATAGTTAAATGCATACGGACGAAGCGGAGTCAGTCTCGGGAAGTCTAATTTAATATATACATATCCGTCATAAGATGGAACTGGATAAATCATCATCCCTTCAAAGAAGGTAGATGGAGTTGTACCAGGATTCCCAGGTGTTCCTGGTACACCCGGCGTTCCTGGTGTTCCCGGTGTTCCAGGCGTTCCCGGGTTAGGGATCGGAGGTACAACAACAGCAGAAGAATTAACCGTAAAATTTTGTGAATTTACGTTTAGGAAAACATTATCAATTGCTTTTACCATAATTCTTGCATTCGTACTGTTTCCTAAATTACCCGGCACTGTAAATGTATGAGTCCCATCATTCGGCGTACTTGCCACCAATACGAAAGGAAAAGTTAATCCACCGTCTGTTGATAATAATATAGTAACATTAGGTGTACTTACCGGTGCAGCAGTAGTGTTTGCGACATTCCAAGTAACGGTTTGTGACTGACCTTCTGTCCATACGATACCTGGAGTATTTTGCGAAGTAACAACAAAAGGACCAGCAGAGTTTACTACTGTGAGTTTAACATCATCGCGTCCTGTCTGCCCGCCCAATGCATTATTATCTCTTACCAGAACAGAAAAATTAAGTTCTCTAGCTCCAGATGGCAGTTTTTCCCATGCTCTGTAATCCGTAGGAGTTACAATTGCAGGATCGTATCCGGAAACAATGGTTGATAGTCTTGGAAAATATCTTGACGGCGATGCTGAAGGCATTACAGATCTGAAAAGCGGACCAACAGTACTTGCCGGCTGAGGCGGCATTGGTGCTACACCTGCATCAATCTGCTCCCATGTATACGTAAGCGGATCATTATTGGCATCTGTGGCTGTTGCCGTAAGCATAAACGGTGTACTTTTAGGAATACTTTTGTCTAAACCTGCATTTACCACAGGCTCTGCGTTGGCAATTGGCGTTTTGGTACCGCAAGTTGATGTATTTCCTGTTGTAAGTCTGGTATACATTTCATTAATGCTTACTGCATGAAAATAAGCATCAGAATTTTGCTGTACGTTTGGCGGACAGATACCTGCATATCCCATGATAGAACTGGCACTTCCCGGTTCTATGGTTGTAGGAGGGTTTCTGTTACAGTTGTTATTTTGTGTATGCATTGCCCCAAACTGATGACCCATTTCGTGTGCAACAAAATCAATAACAAAAGGATCTCCTACCGGAACTGCAGAACCTGTTACTGCACCTGCCTTGCTGTTCCCGCAAATAGCAGGAGTAGCCGCTAATCCGTTATCATTGCCTGCTGTTGCTCTAAAAAACAAATGTCCGATATCATAATTAGCAGAACCAATAATATTATTGGTAACTGTTATATTTTCGTTAAGCATCTGTGGTGCACTTAAAGTGTCGAAAGTATCACTACTAATGAAAAACAAAGCATCAGTATTCGGAATAAGCTGCAGTCTTACTGCGATATCTCTTTCAAAAACACTGTTGAGACGGGTAACAACCAAATTTACCGCTGCTAAAACTGCCGCTTTCTTCTGTGCATCAGTTCCGCTTCCTACACCAGCCTGCCCGGCAATATAAGCAGTATATTCTATCGTTGTTGAAATAGCAAGTCTGTATTTCCTGTTGAGTCCGTCAATAACCGTTTTCTGAACAAGTGATGAAGGATTTGTCATATCACTGTTTCCATCGAAAAGGCAATTAAACTGACCAAGCGGAGACGCATCATTTCTTTTATACAATCTGTACACCTTATTGTCATTGGTATAAGAGTCTATGTAATAAGTTCCTTCGTTATTGCCGATCATACCGTTAAAACCAAAATAAGGATCAATCGTAAATCTTAAAATTACAGATTCATCACCTTTTTTAAAACCGATATAAGATTTTATATCAGAATACCTGTTCTGCAAATCACGATGCATGGTTGAAGATTCATAAACTTCAAAAGTTTCAAATGTTCCTGCAGGAGTTGGAAAACTAAGCAAAACCCCTTTTCTGTAGTTTTTATAGTCTCTGTCTGCAGCATCTTTCAGCTTATTCTGAATCTCATCAACATTAAGCGTAAAGAGAGATGAATCTGAAATTCTTACATTACTCTCACGAACTTCCCCAATGGGATTTGAGCCAAGCTTTTTCCATTGGTTTTGCTGGGCAAATCCCGCTGCCGAAAAGGCAAGTACTGTACCCAGAATCAATAGTTTTTTCTTCATATAATTTTCTTTTAATTTTTCAATTGATTGCTAACAGTTTTATATTTCCCGGAGTTTCACCTGTTAGCTTTATTATTAAAACCGGATTTTTTAGTTTATCAGATTTGTATTCTTCACTTTCTACTTCTCTGTATTTGATTATGAGATCCTGATTTTTACTTTCTATTTCTTTAACTTCAATATCTCCGTAGAGAATTTTATTGAGTTTTGGTTTAAGCACAAGCAAATATTCACCTTCTTCAAAAGTCGGAATGGGTTCTGATCTTGAAAAATTCTTATTACTCAGTTTGCCATAAATTTCAACCGTTTTTTTAAATGTAGTAATAAGGGTTACTTCCGGAAGAAAAACATCTTTATTAAATCTTTTAACTTCGGAAAACTCAATTTTATCCTGCTGATAATTCACTATTGACTTGTTGTTTACATTATTATATACACCAGAATTACTGCAGCTTACGAATGCAGCCATCAGTAAAAACGATACTGTTAACAAAAAAGAGTTTTTCATTTAAATGTCTCAAAAAGCAAAGGTAATTATTATTGTATTTACAAAAAAAGTTTTTTTTAGATATAATGTGGTATTAACATAATTTTTTGTAAAATAAAAAAATAAATTTTACAAAACACTCATTTACAAAAACATAAGAATTTACCAGAATCATACATTTCTTTTACAAATTTCCCGAAAAATCTGAGAGTAGATTTACACCAGTAAACAACAAAATTACAATTACCGTCATCTATAGATTTTGATTGGTAATCGTACAATATCCATAAAAATAATTATTATGAAAAAGAACATTATTACCATCATGGTATGCAGCACTTTTATTATGTGTAAAAAAGGAGAATCTGTAAATCTATCATCTGAACGTATAACACAACAGGTAGACAGCACTGTTGCTGATGTCAACAGCAAAGTTAATGAGACACAGCAAGAATCGAAAGCTGATTTTGATTCTGCAAATATCAAAATTAAAGAATTGGATAAAACTAAAAGTGAGGCAATGCATACGATTGAAGAAACTGCAAAAAGTATAGATTCTTTGTCCGAAAAAATTTCTTCTTTAAATCTTGAATCGTTATCAAAAAAAGATTCTTCAGAAAAGAAAAATGATAAAATTACGAGCAATGTTCCGGCACCAAAGGTTATAAAAGAAACTAGAATTGTCTATAAAACAGAATCAAAGCCTAAAAATATTCCTGTAAAAGATATCATTACTAAAAATGGAGTGATTGAAATCAATGCGGAAAATACAGAAGCATCAAAAGAAAAGGTAAAACAGTTTATCAGTAAATATGACGGAATTTTGAAAAGTGAAAATACTTCACTCAATAACACCGAAAACAAAATTGCTTATCTGAAAGCGAAGGTTCCTATCCGGACATTTGATTATCTGATGGATGATCTCAGCTACAATATCGGAATTGTTGAAAACAAAACTGTAGAAACAAATGGCAGCACTTACAAAAACGATATTTTATGTGATGTAGAAATTACCATTTACGGCAAAACAGAAAGCACTATAAAACCAGAAGAATCTCAAAGCTTTGGAGGAAAATCTTTAGCAGCAGTGTCATCCGGATGGAATGTAATTACTTCTGTTTTTCTCTTCCTGCTGCCGTTTTGGCCGTTATTCCTAATCTTAGGAACAGCCTATCATTTTTATAAAAAAAGACTGCGAAACAGCTCTGATAAAAAAAACAATTAAATTATAGTTAATTTTAATCAGATTTTAATGATAAGAATTATGAAATTATAAAAAAACATATTATTTTTGTTGCATAATATTTATTAAATATTTGGTTGGTAAAGTAAAAGGCTCTCAGATTGAGAGCCTTTACTGTTTATTTCATATTCACTACTTTATCTACAACATACCTTGTATTTCCTCTCCACGGAAGAGCACCATTGTACTCTTTGTAATGAAGATCAAAAACTTTCCCGCTGTTGAGTTCCAACTGCTTGAAAACTTCTGGATCAGAAACGGAAAACTCAAACTCATAACTGGTAATTGTTCCTGTCTTTCCTTTTCCGAAACCTTCCTGGATCAGCTTGCCTTCATAGGTTTTAAAAACATATCCTTTTTTGATGGCATAGTTCAGATAGCCAGATTTCACCCCCTCTCCGAAGACGAAGAAAAATTTATACCAGAAGAAAACTCCTAATAAAAGCAGAATGACTCCGACCGTAATCCACAAAGGTTTTTTCATAGTAGTGTTTTTGAGTTTTTGTTTAATTATTTTGAAATACTTCTTGAGATCACAATTTTCTGGATTTCAGAAGTTCCTTCATATATCTGAGTAATTTTTGCATCTCTCATCATTCTTTCTACATGATATTCTTTTACATATCCGTATCCGCCGTGAATCTGTACCGCTTCGATGGTAGTATCCATTGCAACCTGAGAAGCATATAATTTTGCCATGGCTCCACTTTCAGAAATATCTTTACCCTGATCTTTTTCGGAAGCAGCTTTAAAGCACAGCATTCTTGCAGCAGTAATCTGAGTTGCCATATCTGCCAGTTTGAAAGCAATTGCCTGATGATTGATGATCTCAGTTCTGAAAGCCTTTCTGGTTTTAGCATACTTAAGAGCCAACTCGTAAGCTCCTGAAGCAATTCCTAAAGCCTGAGAAGCAATTCCAATCCTTCCTCCGTTTAATACAGCCATTGCAAAGTTAAAACCAAATCCGTCTTCACCAATTCTGTTTTCTTTCGGAACTTTTACATTATTAAAAATCAAAGAATGAGTATCACTTCCTCTGATTCCCAGTTTATCTTCTTTTAGACCAATTTCAAAACCTTCCCAGCCTTTTTCTACGATAAAAGCATTGATTCCTTTATGTTTTTTCTCAGGATCAGTCTGCGCAATAACAATGTAGTAAGTCGCTGTTCCACCGTTGGTAATCCAGTTTTTGATACCATTCAACAAGTAGTAATCTCCTTTATCTTCTGCTGTTGTTTTCTGAGAAGTAGCATCAGAACCTGCTTCCGGCTCAGATAAAGCAAACGCTCCGATCACTTCACCACTTGCAAGAGGAGTAAGGTATTTTACTTTTTGCTCTTCAGAAGCAAATTTTTCAAGACCGGCACACACCAATGAGTTGTTTACAGACATTACTACGGCAGCAGAAGCATCTACTTTTGCGATTTCTTCTATTGCAAGAACGTAAGAAACGCTATCCATTCCTGCACCACCGTATTTAGGATCCACCATCATCCCCATAAGTCCCATTTCTCCCATTTTTTTAACCTGCTCTGTTGGGAACTTTTGATCACGGTCTCTTTCAATAACTCCCGGTAATAGTTCGTTTTGTGCAAAATCTCTTGCTGCCTGCTGAATCATCAGCTGTTCTTCTGATAAATTAAAGTCCATAAAATGTAAGAATTATATGTCTGTAAATTTACACTTTTTAGGCTAATGTTAAAAAAAATTAATGATTGCAGATAAAACACATATCATCAATAATTTTTAAATATTCAACAAAAATAAAAATCAATTCAATTATCTTCGGTATTATGGTGCGCATTTTAAATATTTATAATTAATACGAAACAATTCCACAATTAAAAAAAATTCTTATATTTAAGTTTCAAACTATTATAAAAAAAATCATGACTATAAAAAGATTATTCGATATCCCTTATTATGCGCTGCAAAACCTGCCTAAAAATGATATGTTTGTTACAAAATATCAGGGTGAATGGAAAAAAACATCCACACAGGAGTTTATTAATCAGGGAAATAAAATTTCGCGCGGACTTCTGAAACTTGGCATAAAACCCGGAGACAAAATCGCCTTGATCACCACCAATTCCCGTACGGAATGGGCAGTAATGGATCTTGGACTTTCACAAATCGGTGTTGTCTCGGTACCTGTGTATCCTAGTATTTCTCCGGAAGATTACGATTTTATCTTTAATAACGCTGAAGTAAAATATTGTTTTGTATCTGATAAAGAATTGCTGGATAAAGTGATGAAAATAAAACATAATGTAGCGAGTTTACAGGGTGTTTTTACTTTTGACAACATCAACGGCGCAGCCAACTGGAAAGAAGTACTTGATCTGGGCGAAGATGATTCTACCCAAATAGAAGTTGAAGACCTTTCCAAAGCAATTAATACTGAAGAACTTGCAACCATCATCTACACTTCAGGAACTACAGGAAAACCAAAAGGAGTAATGCTTACTCACGAAAATATTGTGTCGAATGTTTTGGGTTCTGTTCCCAGAATTCCTAAAAATAAAAGTCTGGACTATAAAGACACCCGGATTTTAAGCTTTTTACCCATCTGTCATATTTTCGAAAGGATGCTTTTCTACTTGTTTCAATACAATGGGTTTTCTATTTACTTTGCGGAGAGTATCGAAAAAATGGGTGAAAACGTAAAAGAGGTAAAACCTCACTACATGAGCGTAGTTCCCAGACTTGTAGAAAAGGTGTATGATAAAATTTACAATACAGGCTCTAATGCAGGCGGATTAAAACAAAAAATATTCTTTTGGGCACTGAATTTAATTCAGAAGAAAAAAGTGATTTCAAAACCTTCCGGACTACAGGAAATCATTGCCGATAAATTGGTCTTCAAAAAATGGAGAGAAGGACTTGGCGGCGAAATCATTACTCTAGTTTCAGGATCTGCAGCACTGTCAACAAGACTGAATCTGATGTTTCAGAACGCAGGAATTCCCATTCTGGAAGGATATGGGCTTACCGAAACTTCGCCTGTAATATCCGTTAACTCTTTCGGGAAAATGAAAGTGGGAACAGTGGGTCATCCGTTAGATAATTTAACGGTGAAAATTCAGGAAGATGGCGAAATTACGGTAAAAGGACCTTCTGTTTTCAAAGGTTATTTTAAAAATGAAGAAATGACCAGAGAAACATTCACCGAAGATGGCTTCTTTAAAACCGGAGACATTGGTCACATCGACAGCGAAGGCTTCCTTCAGATTACAGATCGTAAGAAAGAAATGTTCAAAACGTCAGGCGGAAAATATATTGCTCCCCAAACAATTGAAAATCTGGCGAAAGCATCAAAATTTATTGAGCAGATTATGGTTGTAGGTGATGGCGAAAAAATGCCGACAGCTTTTGTACAGCCCGATTTTGAGTTTGCCAAAAACTGGGCATTGAGAAACAACTTGAATCTGGGAACAACGCCACAGGAAATTGCCAAAAGTCCTGAACTGAAGGCAAGAATTGAAAAAGAGATTGATAAGATAAACGAACATCTTGGCAATTGGGAAAGAATTAAAAAAATTGAACTCACCCCTGAAGTATGGAGTATTGAAAGCGGGCTTCTCACTCCTACTTTAAAACTAAAACGTAAAGCAATTAAAGAAAAATTTATAGATCTTTATAATAAGATGTACGGATATCAGGAATAAATATAAAACCGCTTCAAAAGAAGCGGTTTTATAATTTATCTTTTAATTAAAAACAAGATGGGAATTTTGATGCTTTTCAGCTTGTTTTGGTGTACATTATAGTTATATAAAGAAAAAGCTGCCTTTTTAAATTAAGGCAGCTTTTTTATATTTTAAAACGAAGTATTATTAGAATTTAATCACAGATTTCATTTTCTCTGTTTCTTCGATTACCAATTCGTCATCCACAAGGATTTTTCCTGAATGCTCATCAATGATGATTTTCTTTCTCTGAGCGATTTCCATTTGCTTTTGTGGCGGAATCGTGAAGAATGAACCTTTCGGAGCTCCTCTTTCCAAGCCTACAACTGCTAAACCTGTAGAAGAGTTGCTTCTGATTCTGTTATAGGAAGCCAGCAATCTTTCATCAATTTTAGAAGCAAATTCTTTAGATTTTTCTATTAAATATTCTTCTTCTTTCTGCGTTTCTGAAATCAGACCGTTCAATTCTTCCTTCTTGAATTTAAGGTGATTTTTAAGATCATTAATCTTGTTGTTCAGCTCTGCTAATGTTTCTTCTTTATGACCGATTTTAGCGCCAAATTCACGGATTCTTTTTTCGGCAAGCTGAATTTCCAGTTCCTGATATTCTATTTCTTTTCCTAACGCTTCAAATTCTTTATTGTTTCTTACGTTATCCTGCTGAGATTTGTATTTTTCAATAAGCGTTTTGGCGTGATTGATCACTTCATTTTTTGTATTGATCTGATCGTTCTGATCTTTTATTTCTGCATGAAATTTCTCAGCTCTCGTTTCAAGACCTTCAATCTCAATTTCAAGATCTTCTACTTCAATTGGCAATTCTCCTCTTGTGTTACGGATTTCGTCCAATCTTGAATCGATGATTTGAAGATCATACAAAGCTCTTAATTTTTCTTCGACTGAAATTTCGGTGGTTTTTGCCATATCTAAAGGAAATAATTTACTGGGTTTGTTTTTTCACTAGATTTTAAGATTGCAAATGTACTAATTTTTTGTGATAAAATTTCAAATATTTGTTGAGCAACCCATTGTTCAGATTCATAATGTCCCACATCGCAAATCAGCATCCGGGATTCCGCCAGAAAATAGTCGTGATATTTAAGATCTCCCGTAATATAAGCATCACACTGGTTTGCCAAAGCAGATTTTATTCCGCTGGCTCCGGAACCACCCAAAACCCCTACTCTTTTAATTTTTTTATCTATGAAATCTGAATGTTTGATAACATCTACATTGAGTTTACCTTTAATGAATCTCAGAAAATCTTTTTCGTCCATTTCATCATCAAATTCGCCAAACATTCCCAAACCTGAATATTGATTATGATTGTCCAGACTGTAAATCTGATGCGCAACTTCTTCATAAGGATGCGCTTTTATCATGGCTGACGTAACTGCTTTTTCTTTATAAGCTTCAAAAATTACAGAAATCATGCTTTCATCCGCATTTTCACGTACATTCTGATGTCCTGAAAAAGGATTAGAACCTTCATTGGGTCTGAATGTTCCTTTACCTTCGATAGTAAAACTGCATTCATCATAAAAACCAATATTCCCGGCTCCCGCTTCAAATAATGCTTCCTTTACAGCTTCTGCATAATCATTCGGAACGAAAACTGTCAACTGTTTCAGGTTATTTTTCTTAGGCTGAAGAATTTTTAAGTTTTTAAGACCTAGATGGTTGCATATTCCTGCATTCACCCCAAAAAAATCATTATCGAAGGCTGTATGTATGGCATAAATCGCAATTTTGTTTTCTATGGCTTTTAAAACCGCTCTTTCGACATAATTTTTTCCGGTAATTGATTTTAATCCTGAAAAAATAATAGGATGAAAACAAACAATAAGATTACAGTTTTTAGAGACAGCTTCATCAACCACATTTTCCAGAGCATCATGACAAACAAGGATTCCGCTGACGTTTCTTGCCGGAACTCCGCATAATAATCCGACGTTATCAAAATCTTCTGCCTGCGGAATGGCAATCTGCTTTTCTATGATAGAAATTACTTCTTTTATTGTCATTTTATTCTGTAAGTTTGTTACGAAATTAGTTATTATTTAGTTAAAACAAAAAACATTCATGGAAAGAGAACACGATCTGGCTGCCGGAGACAAGCTTTGGAAAAAAATCTGGTTTCGCATTATTTATCGGGCAGATACCAGAATGGGAAAACTTTTTGATGTGGGTTTGCTGATTCTTATTTTGCTGAGTACATCTATCATCATGATGGAAAGTATTCCGAAGCTCAATAAGGAGTTTAATCTTTATTTTATAATAATTGAATGGATTATTTCTATCATTTTTACCATTGAATACGGAATGAGAATAGCCGTTGTTAAAAATAAAAAGAATTATATTTTCAGCTTTTTCGGAATTATAGATTTTCTTTCACTTGTTCCCTTTTATCTTAGTTTTTTCTTCCCTTTCACCAAATATTTCCTGATTTTCAGAATGCTGAGAATGCTGAGAGTTTTCAGGATTTTTAATCTTCTGGATTTTATGAATGACGGGTTTGTGATCGTAAGAGCATTGCGAAACAGCTCAAGAAAAATTTATATTTTTCTTCTGTTTCTGGTTATCTTTTCTGTCATCGTAGGCTCTTTAATGTTTATGGTGGAAGGTGGAAGACAAGGATTTGAATCGATCCCTCAATCTATATATTGGGCAGTGGTGACAGTAACTACTGTAGGATATGGCGATGTCTCACCGATTACTCCTGCCGGAAAAATTTTCGCAGTTATTCTGATGCTTGCTGGTTATTCTATCATTGCTGTTCCTACGGGAATTGTAACTGCAGAAATGAGAAATAAAAGACAGAATCTGGAAAAGGTGTGTGAACGCTGCGGAAATGAAGATATTGATGATGATGCAAGATATTGCAAACAGTGTGGCAAGAAATTGGCTTAGTAGTTTTTATAAAAATTCTATTAATTCAATACCACCAAAATCATGGAACCACAAAAAAGAAACAGACCCAACAATTTAGTTCTTGTTTTAATTGCTTTGACAGCATTAATGATTATTATATACGGCGTACTCGTTATGTTTTTCCCAGCCGTTTTTGAAAATATGAATACAGGCGAAATACAACCTGTAAGACCTAATGAATAATTCTTAAATCTGAATGTCTTAAAGTTTTGTTATTTGTAATATAACTCTTTTAAGTTAGTTATTGTAGATATTAACATAGGTTTAATAGTCAAAAATAGTTGGTAAAATTCTTTGAAATGCTGATAATTAGTGATGATATAGAAAGTTTATTGAACTTTGTTTCAATAATTTTTTTTATGGCTGAAAATTCAAAAAAAATCGTTGCTGGAGTTGCAAAAGTCTAGATGTGATTTCTTGGGGGAAGCAAAAGGGTAAGCGTCGATTTAAATGTAAAAATTGTGACATTTATTTTACTTCCGAAAATAAATCTGTGAGCCTGAAAAACAAAGAAATCTGGTTCAAAAAATGGATTGTTGGAAAACAGACTTATGAGCAGATTTCAATAGAGTCCGGATATTCTGTCAGTACGCTTCAACGGTATTTTAATGTAATGCTTGAGAAAGCTCCAAAGCTAAGTTACAGCCAAAACAAGGAGGTTTACCTGCTCATTGATGGCACTTACTTTTCTAATGAGATCTGCCTGGTCGTGTACCGGGACAATGTTTTTAAACAAACTCAGCTCTACAGAATTACCGACGGTGAGCATTATGAAGAACTGAAAGAGGATTTGGAGAATATTCTGAATCTGGGAATAAAAATTGGCGGAATAACCTGCGATGGCGATAAATCTTTGCTGAAGGCTATCCGTAAAGTCTGTCCGAAAGTTCCTGTTCAGAGATGCCTGGTTCATATACAGAGGATGTGCAAAATATGGCTTTCTGCCTATCCAAAGTCTGCAGCGGGTTTTGAGCTGCGTGAAATTGTCTGCAAGATTCATTTTATTGATAATGAAGTTAAAAAACAATACTGGATCAGGGAATTTTTAGATTGGACTGAAAAGCATCACGAATTTTTGAATGAAAAATCATACAGCCAGGAAACCGGGAGATATTGGTACACTCATAAGATGGTGCGAAGATGTTTTTCGGTTATCAGAAAGGCTTTACCCAATATGTTTACCTTCCTTCAAAATCCTAAAATCCCGAAAACAACCAACGGAATAGAGTCGTTTTTCGGTCACCTGAAAGGTAATCTCAACATTCATCGGGGGCTCACCAAAAGTCGGAGAAAAAAGTTTATCCAATGGTATCTTTTTTATAAAAATATCAACTCGTAAAAGGTTTTATTAGCCATTGAGCTGTTCCAATAATTTACAAAAAAAGGATGGCAAAACCATCCTTCTAAACTATTGTTTACAGCGTCGATTGTATTGCTGATGAGTTGCACCTTTGCATTGCTCATTTCCTCTTCCAATCAACCGCAGAATATTACAAATTATTTTTGTCAAAAGCACCAACTATTTTTGACCACATTACCTTATATTTAAAAGATTCTTATTTTTGGTTTTCAGTATAAATCATTCTTAAAAAATCTCCATACGAGCGATCCAAAACGGTAATATCTCCTGATTTAAGATTAATTCCAGGTTCGCCATAAGTATTTGAACGGACTCTGAGTGAAGACATCTGAAAATATTGAGCAGAAGATCCAGATTGCCCAGAAATTTTTATGGTCGATCCCAACAGCTTTTTAGTAGAAATTACGTATGTATCTCCAGAAATGGTTTTAATTGACATAAATGATCTTGGCTGCAGAACATATTCCTGCTTATTAATGCTTATCTTTTGTGGCTTCTGTGACGAGGAAAATATATAAACGAGATCAGATGGTTTTGAAAGTTCTTCTTTAGAAGAATAATAAAGTTTAATTTTATAATTAGCCGGATTAAAAGGCTGAATTTTTCCATCAATCGTTTCTATCGGTTGGTAGGCAAATGAGTTAGCTCCAATATCTTTTGCTTTTTTATAAACATTTGCAAAAACCGCCAAATCATTATCAGAGTAACCTATCACATCGATTTCCCCTAGATATTCCGCATTGGTAATATCTTTTCCTATCTGAAATAAATATTTATCATTATTGTCATTCGTCTTTTCAACTTTGGATAGATAAACATTCTGTGCATGTAAGAACAATCCTAACAAAAATAATATACAAACTACAAATTTTCTCAAATTCATATTATTTTATTAATAAATTAACACAATCCTCAAGACTATTCTCCCAATGTTTCGGTTCAATTTGGTATACTTTCTCAATTTTATCCAAATTCATTGTACTTCTTTGAGGTCTTTTTGCCGGGGTAGGATATTCTTCTGTTTTCAGTTGATTTAACTTTATTTTTGAATGTGAAAATTCTGCAATTTTTTTTGCAAAATCAAACCACGTTGTTTCAGGATAATTTGAGAAATGGAAAACTCCAAAATTTTTATCTGGACTTTCTACAATAGTCATAATCGCTTCAGCTAAATCATTGGCATTGGTTGGCTGACCAAACTGATCTGCAACAATTCCAAGTTCATCACGCTGGGAAAATAAATTGAGCATTGTTTTTACAAAGTTTTTATTGAACTCCGAATATAGCCATGACGTTCTCAGAATAACTGTTTTTGGATTATTTTCTAAGGCAAGTTCTTCACCTAAAAGTTTGGATTTCCCGTATATTCCTACAGGATTGGTGAAGTCATCTTCCGAATAGTCTAAATTGGTTTCCCCGTCAAAAACATAATCAGTAGAAATATGAATGAGAACTGTATTGTGTTCAGCACATGAGGATGCAAGATTTGCAACGCCATAAGCATTTACAGCAAAAGCTTTTTCTTCTTCTTTCTCTGCCAAATCTACAGCAGTATATGCAGATGCATTAATACAAAAATCAGGTTTATACTCTGCAAAAAAATCATTCACTTTTCCTTGGTCTGTAACATCTAAGGTCTGAGAATCAGCAAAAATAAAATCGTAGTCCAATTCAAAATCAGGGGCTATTTTTCTGATACAACTTCCGAGCTGACCGTTTGCTCCTGCAACAAGTATTTTTTTTTGCATTGTTTATGAACTTTTTGCGTTTTGTATTCTTAAAAATTTTGATCTGGACTGAAAATCTTTTTGATCTAAATCAACAAAGAATTTCCCAAATGTTTCTTTAATTTCTTTCGGATGCACTTCAGATTTTCTTGTTTTTACATTAAAATAGATCACCGTAACCCAAAGTACAGCATGAATTGTTTTCTCGTCCTGACTTTTCATCAGAATTTCAACTTTTGCGGTCCTGTCTCCTACTTCAATTGTTTTACTGCTGATTACTACCTGATGATTATATCTCACTTCTTTAAGATAAGCTATTTCATTCTGAATGGCTATCCATGTACAGCCGGTCTTTTGAGTATATTCTTCGTAGGTAAATCCATAAAATTCTTCTACATGATCTTCTCTTGCATTGAACATGTATTCAAGATATTTGACATTATTAAGATGTCCGATAGGATCACAATCACTAAATCTTACTTTTACGGTTGTAGAAACTTCTTTATTCATAATGCAAAAATAAAAAAACCACCTCTAAAAAAGGTGGTTTGTCAATCTTTTAACAACAATATTATTGTATGTTTAATTCTTTTTTTACTGCTGCAGTAGCATCCGGACCGGCTTTGTATAGAATACCTGTAGAATTTGAGTCCATTACATATTCATAGCTGTTTGCTTTAGCTACTTTTTCGATAGCTGCGTTTAGTTTCTTTTCAATCGGATCATAAGCAGCGGTTTGCTTTGCTAAAAAGTCTTTCTGCGCTTTATCCTGCATCTGCTGGATTTCCTCTCCCAATTTCTTCATTTCTGCTTCTCTTGCAGTATTTTCTTCAGCTGTTTTTTTAGGAGCTTCAGTCTGATACTGTTGGAATTTTGCCTGAGCTGCATCTGCTTTCTTTTTAATCTCTGCTTGCTTAGTATCTGCAAAAGTATTCAACTCTGTATCTGCTTTTTTCTTTTCCGGCATTGCATTAAGAATCGCTGCAACATCCAAAGTAGCAATTTTTTGAGCTTTTGCCATACCTACAGATACAACCATCATTACTGCTGCAAATAATACACTTAATTTTTTCATAACGGGTAATAAATAATTAATTTGTTTTTAGATTTTAAATTTAAGTAAAAGTTAAGTTCCGAAAAAACTTTTACTATTTTTTATTTGATTTTTTCTCTTTGTCTTTCGTTCCTTTTAGTAAAATGTCTAATACTTTATCTGTATAGTCATATCTTTTTTGAAGAAATATCACATTTACGTCATTGCTTTTATCAAAAACGATACCTAAGCCATTTTTCTCTGACATCTCTTTGATGGCAGTCCAAATCTGATCCTGAAACGGCTGCACCAGATTAGTTCTTAGCTGAGTAATTTCTCCATTCTTACCAAATCTTAAGCTGGTGGTCGTTTTTATGCTTTTGTCTAAATCTAAAACTTCTTTCTCTCTCAGCTTAAGCTGATCTCCGATCAACAAAACTCTTTCGTTTTCAAAAGCTGATCTTTTTTGATCATATTCAGCCTGCAATCTTTGCAAATCCTGCTCCCATGTATCAATCTGAGCATTAAGTCTTGCTGCTGCTTCCTGATATTCCGGCATTTTATTTAATATATATTCAGTATCTACCACACCAATTTTCTGAGCATGGGTAAAGCCGAATAACAAAAAAGCGAAAATGGTGAAGAATGTTTTAAACTTTTTCATATCGTTATAAAGATTGGTTCATCAGGAAGTGTGTTTTGTTTCCTGACACATTTCCGTCAATTGTTTTATCAAATCCGTATGCGAAATCAAATCCTATTAAACCAAATGCTCCCATATACACTCTTACTCCCACACCAACAGATCTTTTAAGCTGGAAAGGATTGTATTTATTCCATGAGTTCCAAACATTACCTCCTTCCGCAAAAGTAAGTCCGTAAATCTTTGCCGTTTGATTCAATGAAATCGGATATCTTAACTCTAACGTAAATCTGTTATAAATAGTACCTCCTCCTCTTTGAGTAATATCTTCTGCCTGACCTCCGTAAGTAGAAGCATTTTCGTAACCTCTCAACGGGATAAGCTCTCTACCATCAAATCTACCTCCAAACAGACCAGTTCCTCCTACATAAAACCTTTCAAACGGCGGTGCTCCCAATTCTTTATTGTAGCCATCCATAAAGCCCATTTCTGCAGACGAACGTAACACCAATTTTCCCACTACCTCATTATAGATATCTGCCTTGAATTTAATTTTATAAAACTCCATCCATTTGTATTTGTCGACAGGAGTCATTGTAGAGTAGTTTTTATTGCTGAATAGAGAAAATGGAGGTGTAAATTTACCTGACAATTCTATATTAGAACCCATTGTAGGGAATATTGGATCAATACCCGCAGAATTCCTGCTTAAACCAACATTCAAACTTAAGTTATTTGCGTTACCGTATAACTCTGTAGAGTCACCAAACTCAAATGGATAATTGCTAAAATTATATTTCTGATACTGAATCCCTGTGTATAGAGAAAAGTAATCATCCGGCCATCTTAATAACCTGTTTAAACCAACAGTAGCAGAAAATATATTTAATCTTTGATCTGGTCCTGAAACCTGATTGTAATTTACTCTTGAATTATTTAAACTTACAGATAATGCAGTCGGCTTGGTTCCGAATAACCATGGCTCTGTGAAAGAAACTCCATAATTCTGGAAAAACTGTCCTGCCTGAGCCTGAATAGATAAGGTTTGCCCATCACCTTGTGGTACCGGTCTGAAATCTTTAAACTTAAGGAAATTTTTCAATGAAAAATTATTAAATGTAAGCCCTAAAGTTCCGATAAAGCTGTTACCACCATAACCTGCCTGAAGTTGTACCTGAGACGATCCTTTTTCCACTAATTTCCAACCGATATCAACGGTATTATCCTGTGGATTTGGCTGAATGTCCTGACCAATCTGCTGCGGATCAAAGAATGACATGGATGCCAGATCAAAATAAGTTCTCTTTATTTCAGTTTTCTTGAATAATTCCCCAGGTTTGGTTCTTAACGCTCTTAAAATCACGTGGTCATGAGTAGTTGTATTACCAGACCAGGTAACTTTATTCCAGGTTGCCTGCTCCCCTTCTGTAATTCTGATTTCCAGATTAATAGCATCTCCCTTGACAGATTTCTCTACCGGAACTACATTGGAAAATAAATAACCATTATTCATGTATAAAGATCTAAGGTCGGAATCATCTTCCTTACCTCCGTCTTCACCTACTTTTTTGTTAAAACCAACAGCATCATAAATATCACCTTTTTTGTAACCCAGCAAACGCTGAAGATATTCTGTAGGATAAACTGTATTACCTACAAAAGTAATATCTCCTATGTAGTATTTTTTACCCTCTTCAAGCTTTACGTTGATTTCGTAATTGTCTTTCTTATTTCTCCAGACAGAATCAGATACAATTTTAGCATCTCTGTATCCTAATGAATTATAATAATTGATTAAGTTACGTTTATCTTCCTGATATTTTTCTTCAATAAATTTTGAAGATTTTAAAATCCCGCCGATTCCAAATCTTTTTTGTTTGGTTTCTTTAAAGGCTTTTTTTCTTAGTTTAGAATCGCTTACACTTTCGTTTCCTTCAAACTCAATGTGGCTTATTTTAATTCTTTTTCCTTTATCAACATTGATTGTCCAGTCCACAAGATTAGGATCACTTGCATTGATTTTATCTTCAATTGTAATCTTGGCATCAGCAAATCCTTTCTTTACATAATCTTTAGGAATATTGGTTTTAAGACTGGAAACTAAATTCTGGGTAATTTTTGTACCGGGTTTTAGATTATTATCTTTTGTTAGTTTTTCGTTTTTGGATTTTCCGATTCCCTTACCAGCAAATTTCACCTCTCCAAGTTCTTTAAGATCCTGAAGATAAAATCTTAAAACAACAGTCTTTCCTTCAATACTTTCTATATACACTTCAACCTCCGAAAAAGATTGAGAATCCCAAAGTTTTTTAATAGCATTACTGATTTTCTGCCCCGGAATATCTACTTCCTCTCCTTTTAAAAGTCCTGTAAATCTTAAAATTTGTGCGGTCGAGAATTTTTTTACCCCATCTACAACAATATCTTTAAGAATGTATGTTCCTGTCTGGTTTTCTGCAAGAACGGCAGTTGTACTTACCTTTGTGCTGTCCTGTGGAGTTACCTGTCCATAAAAATGTGCAGAAGCCGCAAACATAATGATGGGTAATAGTCTAAACTTCATTTTATCGTAATCTTTCTTTTCTTAAAATTTTATTGGATTTGAACTTGATCGCCGGTAAGACCGTATCTTCTTTCCTTGTTTTGATAATCTACAATACACTGAAAGAAAATATCTTTGGTAAAATCCGGCCACAGAACATCTAAAAACTGTAGTTCTGCATAAGCTATCTGCCAAAGGAGAAAATTGCTGATTCTTATTTCGCCGCTTGTTCTTATAAGCAAATCAACAGGAGGAAAATCTTTTGTATAAAGATAATCTTCAAAAAGTTTTTCATCAATTTTTTCAATTTCTACTCTGCCTTCTTTCACATCTTTACTGATGTTTTTTACAGCATTAAGTATTTCGTTTTGCGATCCGTAGCTTATTGCCAAGACCAAGTTTCCTTTTGTGTTTTCTTTTGTGAGATCTACCACCTTCAGCAGCTGATCTTTTACCAATGGAGGCAATTTATCTAAATTACCTATCACGTGCATTCTTAATCCTTTACTGAAAATCTCATCTGCTTCCAGCAGTAAGGTTTCTGTAAGCAGAGCCATCAGTGTGTTTACTTCATCTTTAGGTCTTTTCCAGTTTTCCGAAGAAAACGTGTAAAGCGTAAGATAAGGGATATTAATCTCGTTGCATGCGTTGATTGCATTTCTTACTGCATTAATCGCATTTTTATGACCGAAAGTCCTTTCTTTACCTTTTGATTTTGCCCATCTTCCATTACCATCCATGATAATAGCCACATGTTTCGGCAAATTCTCAGAATTAATCTTTTCTTTTATCAATGACATCTTTTTCTTAATCACAATAACATGGCGGTCTTCCGAAAGAATACGTAAGTCCTACACTAAATGTATTCATCCAGTCTCGGGATTCTGTATCACCCAAAGCTCTTCTGTTGATAATTGCAGCTTCTCTTTCTTTAGACACAATGTAATAATTCCCCGTTTCCAATAATGATCCTCCTGTATTCGGGCTCAAAATTTCTGCATTATAATTTGAGACAACATCTTTAGACAATACTTTACTATGATCTAACTGATCTGTTAAAACATATCGGAAAGTTGCTTCTGCAAATATTGCCCATCCATGATTAAATTTATATTTTAAACCCACTCCAAAAGGAATCTGAGCTACCGTTTTCTTTCCTAAAGAATATTCTGTTGTAGTCACAAAATCCAATTCATCAATAGGAGCCTGCGCAACGCCATCAGAATTCCTTCTGAAATCATGTCTAACAGTTGCTTTCGGAGCATCAAACATCACCCCTCCAATACCTCCAAAAATGTATGGACTTACCATACTCATCTGCTCATTATTTACCGGAAAGAAGTTATATTCAAAAACTAAGCTCGCTTCATAAATATTATTCTTCCCAAAAGAGTTTCTGTTTCTTCTATACTCCTCTTTAGCCGCTTTATCGCTAAACTGCACCTGATTGTATCCCAGATCTAATCTTACAGTTTGGTGAGGATTAAAATTAAATCTATATAAAATACCACCATAAAACGGAAAGCCTAAATCTGAAACCCTGTTCAAATCCAAAGGCTGCTGCAAAATGTAATTGGTTTTACCTATATCTCCAACAAGATTACTCATCCCCAATCGAATTCCCAATTCATTTCTTTGTGCTTTCATACTTACCACCGTTCCTAAAAGGGTAAGAAAGCTAAACAATAATTTTTTATTCATAAAGAATACGGATTTATGGTTATTTTAAAATTTAATTTTTGCAAATATAAAACATTTTTATATTAATGATATTCTTAATGTTTAGTTAAAAATAAACAAAAAAATATAATTTGTTATAAAGTAAACGACAAAGTAGCAAATTTATTCTTTTTTTAATACTTATGCCTAAAAAAATAAAAAAATAAACCCCGCTGAACAGGGTTTACATATTTATCTGTTGAGAATTGCTTTAAATTTATTTCTCAGTTTGATCAGAAATGGCTCCTTGTAGTTTTTATCTTCATCAAAATAGCCATATCCATAGCCATATCCGTAGCCATAACCATATCCATAACCGTAACCATAACCTTGTTTAGCTACATAATCATTATAGATCAATCCTAAATGCTTAATTTCATCATTATGATATTTTTCTGTAATCATTTTAAGCATATATTTCTCGGTATATTCATGACGAACAATATATAAGTTGGCATCAGAATGTTTCATCAGTTCATAGGAATCTGCAACCAATCCTACGGGTGGAGAATCTATAATAATAAAATCATAGATTTTTTTAAGCTCTTCAATAAATTGAATATTTCTTTCACTCATAAGCAATTCTGACGGATTGGGAGGAATTGGCCCTGAAGTGGCAACATCAAGATTCGGAACATTCGTTTTATTGATAATCTGATCAATAGTGGTTTCACCTGTAAGATAATTAGATATACCAAACTTATTATCAATATTAAAATCTCCGAAAATTTTAGGCTTTCTTAAGTCCATACCCAATAATATGGTTCTTTTATCGCTTAATCCTAAAACTGAAGCTAAATTAATTGACACATAGGTTTTCCCTTCACCACCGACCGAAGACGTAACCAAAATCACTTTACTCTTATTGTCCTCACCTGATAAAAATCTCACATTGGCACGAATTCCTCTAAAGGCTTCCGAAACAGAAGATTTTGGCGAATCTAAAACGGTAAGCATATTATCTGTAGAATTATTACCGATGACTCCAAGTAAAGGGATTCTCGTTACACTTACCAGTTCCTTAATATTTCTAATCTTACTGTCAAACAAGCTTCCCAACAATATAATTAAAAGCGGAAGGGCAAAAAGGCTTCCGAAAATTGCCATTTTTGTTCCTTTGATATTAGGACCAATAGGAGCCTGACCAAGATTTTTTGCCGGGTCTATCACAGTAATATCCGATTGATTGGTAGCAAGTCTCATTTTACTGTCATTCTGCCTGTTTAGAAGACTGTTGTAAGTAGCTTCAATCATGTTATACCCTCTTTCGGCATCCAGATATTTTCGCTGTTTTTCCGGATAAGTTGAAAGTTCTGAGCTGGCTTCTGCAATTTGCTGGTCAATTTTATTAATCTCCGAAGTGTAAACATTGTAAACATTTCGTAATGATCCCGAAGAATTGGTCATTGCTTCATTTATCAGTCTGTTGATTTCTTTAATCGGCTCAGAGTTCGGCGTGTAGATTGTAGCGATCTCTCTCTTCTTAGCATACAATGCTTTCAATTCTGATACAGATGCGGAAAACATACCATCATCAAATCCGGCTGCAGAAGGACTAATCATCTTATCAAAATTTCTTGAATCTACAGAATTTCTAATGTTTCTAAGAGAATTCATTTTACTTAGAAAATCTGCTTTTTTGGCTTCCAGATCTTTTATTCTTTCCAAAGACTTTTCATCCCTGTTTGTAATATCGTATAGCTTTTCTGAAACCTTAAGGTAATTAAGATAAGTTGCACTTGAATCGAGCTTTTTTCTTATAGAATCCAAACTTTCCTTCAAATAAAGTTCAGTTCTTTTATCAACGGTATTTTTATCCTGAAATCTTTTTTTACGGAGCTCCTCAATGGATGTATTGAGGAAATTAACGGTACTGTTAAGATTATATCCTGTTTTGGAAACAATCATTATCGTATTGATCTCTTTATCAAATTCAACTCCAACAGAGTTAATAATCCCATTCACGGCATCATTAACCGTAGAAAGATTTACAATAACGTTATCTAGTTTGATTCTGCTTTCTATAGGATTACTTATTAATCTGAAACGAAGATTCGGAGAAGTGTACCACTCATTTACCTTAATAATTTTATTGGCAGGTCTTGGAAAAGCATCAATACTCTGAAACCCTTCAAATTCGTAAGAATAAAGATTTGTGGACTGATCTTCTTCAGGAAGAACTACTTCATAAGAGTCTTTTCCTTTAGGAATAAGTGTTATGGGATAATTTACCTGCTGCAAATGCTTCCTGTCAACTTCTAAAAACACCGGTGAATCATCTTTATCCAGATAAGTTGCCTTGATCGTACCTTTAGTCTGATAATTCACAAACAGATTAAGCTCTTTTACCAGATATTCATTATGAGATCTGGACAAAAGCATTTTTTTGAGATAGATACCATCCTGGTTACCACCTTGTCCCCAAATAAAATTAATTGACTGATTGGGGGTAAAATAACTTGAAGTATTATTGGATATACTTAATGACAGGCTTGACGAATATATATTCTGCGCATAATATTTACCATAAAACCATGAAACTACATAACCTATGGAAAGCATTAAAGCAAACCAATACCAGTTTTTAAGAACCCTTCTTAAAAAATGCTCTACATCAAACAACGCAAATGATCCGTATTTTTCTTTCTGCTCATCCGATTTACTCTTTGCATTCTGCTTTTCAGGAATCATAGCTTAAAGATTTTTAATGAGTAAGTAAATTGATAAAGCCGTAGTAATTACAGATACTCCGCTTATGATAGTCTGAAGAGGATCTTTTCCAAATCCGTTCAAACTTCTTCTGTTTGTAGTAAGCAAAATTTCATCACCATTTTGCACATAGAAATATGGAGAATTCATTACATCTTCACGGGTGAGATCTATTTTTGCTTTTTTTATTCCTTCAGGAAGCTTCCTGTAAATAACAATATTTTTTCGGTCAACCGTACGGTTCAGGCCACCGTTCATTGCAATAGCTTCGGTGAGTGTAAGGGTATTTTTGTAAGCTTTTTTCTCACCCGTCATTCCTGTTGTTTCGATATCACCCAGAACAAAATACGTTATCCCATCAGTATTTAGTCTTACCTGAGATTTTCCTTCCTGGAAATTCTCATTTACTTTTTCCTGAATTTCAGCACTTATTTCATCTATCGTTCTTCCTTCTGCTTTAATGAATCCTATTCCAAAAATATTGATCTCGCCTTTAGCGTCAACCTTCAATCCTCTAAAATAGATAATTGCATCGCCCCCTCCGTTTGCACCGCCGGCACCTCCTGCCATGGTAATAGAAGCGCCTCCTGCAGACGAAGCATTTAAATTAGAATAAAACTGAGCTGCATCACCTTTAGGCGTGGTAACAATGTCTAAAGTTAACATATCATTTTTGGTGACTCTGTAAACAGGAATATTGTAAGGAATCAGGCCTTCTTCATTAATAACCAGACTTTCGTTTTCCTGCATATATTTTACATCTTTGGAAGTAATACAAGAAGTAAGAAAAAATAGCACTATGAGAAATAATAAATTTTTATAAATTTTCATCGTAATAAAATGTAGTTTGCAAAAATAGAAATTTAATTAATACTTTTTTGTTTATTGTTTTGTAATGCAGATACAGCATCCGGAATATATGCTCCGACAAATCCCAAAAACATTACTGTAAAAAGCAGAAGGTTAACATTGGAATGACGCAGAAAATAAGTCACGCCAATAATAAAAAGATAGTAAGTCACAATATAAAAACTTGATCTCCTATGAGTTAGGTTCAGCTTTAATAATTTATGATGAATATGATTTTTATCTGCTTCAAATGGAGATTTTCCCTTCCAAAGCCTCACAATAATTACATTTAAAGTATCGACAATAGGCAGAATAAGAATAGCGACAGCAATTACCGGCGCAGATTTCAGGTGATATCTGGGAACATCTACACGATTTTTATCTATGAATATATCTATGAAGCAAATACAGGTAAAGGCAAGTAAAAAGCCCAAAAGCATAGACCCTGTATCTCCCATGAATATTTTTGTTGCTCTGTAGTTGGATAAATTATAGTATAAAAAAGCCAGTACAGAACCAATAATTACAAAAGAAAGTACAACCAGCGGATAATTATATTCGCCCAATCTGTAATAGCTGATGCCGAAAATAGCACTGCAAATGATAGAATAACCTCCTGCAAGTCCATCAATTCCGTCAATGAGATTAAATGCATTGATAAGTATAATAAAAGTAATTATTGAAAAAAATACACTAATCCAATAATTAATTTCAAAAATGCCAAAAATACCAAACAAGCTTCTGATTCTCACATCTGAACCAATGACAATAAACACAGAAACAACAATCTGGGCAATCAGTTTTTTGTAAGCCCGCATAACTACAATATCATCCATGATTCCTATATAGAGAAGGATGATAAGTGAGGCAAAAAGAAATTTGTACAAATCAAAAATTTCATATGCAAAAATAGACATGCATATTCCGATTGAATAAAATATGGCAATTCCTCCCAGATTCGGTATTTTTCTGAGATGTGAGCTTCTTACACCCGGTTCATCCATCAGGTTTTTTTTCCGGGAGATCTTAATAATTGTAGGAATTGAAAAAAAAGTAATTAAAAAAGAGAATAAAAAACCTAACCCTACTTTTACATAAAAAATAGAAATACCTGTCTGGGTTAAGAACAATTCAAAATTTTTCATCGTTGTCTTTATTAGTTTCTTCGCCAGATTGGGAAAGCAAAGATTAAAAAGTCATTATTTTCATTAAAAAATAATGAACTTCATTCTGTGTTACATCAATTTTCTGATCAATTTTTTCTGTCCTGCAAAAAACAGAAGATAGAAAATCTTTTTTTTCAGGGGCAAAGATAAAATATAATTCTTACCGAAACGACTGTAAGTCAATATATCTTTCAAATTAATTCCCCTTTTATGTGTAAAATCTGCTAATTCCTGAGACATTTTATAAAATACATGATCATTTTTTACAAAAGCCAGATAAGCCAGATAAGTATAAATTCCTTCCAGGATCTGAAATCCTTTCATCTCTTTCTGCTTATCAGAATATTTTGAATGGAGAAAAGCCAGTTCTACATCTTCTACAGCTTTCAGAATATCCAAACCTCTTTCGTTATGAGTTTTTGTAATAGAATCGGTTCTTTCAAGATACTGATAATGAAATTTTTGAGTCTGCGCTAAAGTTTCACATTCCAGCAAAAGCTGCGGAATGAGCTGAATATCTTCAAAATGAACTCCTTTTTTGAATCTTTTGCTCTTAAAAAGTTCTTTTCTGAACAATTTATTACACGCAAAATAACTTAAATCTGAAAAGACCGAAAAATTATTTTCCAAATCAATCTTCTCAGGCATATTTGGGATCTGTGTAAGCTTTTGGGTAATATTTCCGTTCTCATCAACTTTCTGAATGTTGCAGATCACCATTTCGGCATTATGCCGTTCAGCCAGACTCAGCATTTCTTCAAACATAGTTTCATTAACATAATCATCGCTGTCTACAAATCCGAAATAATCTCCCGTTGCCTTATCAATTCCAAAATTTCTTGCATCGCTCAGTCCACCATTTTCTTTGGTAAAAGATTTAATTTTCTCCGGATATTTTGCTGAATATTGCTGAATAATACCTTCCGAAGCATCCATACTTCCATCATTCACGACTATAATTTCGATATTAACAAGAGTCTGATTAACAAGAGAATCCAGACATTTAGCCAAATAATTTTCTACATTATAAACCGGAACAATTACTGAAACTTTGGGGGGAACATTCATCATTGCTTATGATTTTGTAAATCTTGGACTCAGCCAGCCTTTTTTGGCTTCATCAAAATCTTTTCTGGAACACGGAATGCAGTTTTCAATATTATCATCATCGCCAAAATACCAAAGATTGCTAAACGTATCTCGCTTAAAGGCATATTGCCGGTCTTCTATCAATACATAAAACATTTCGTATTTTCTTTCTTTCGGATGTGAGTGCTGTATATTGATGCCTTCAATCAGATACCAGATCATTTGTGCTAAAAGCTGGTGATTGAGCTGATTTTCCGAATAAATATTATAATTAAAAATACCTACAGATTTAAGGTTTTCGCTCAAACCAATCTCTTTCATATATGCACAGATTTCTCTTCGGTTGAGACCATTTACCTGAGGATTCATTGAAAAAGCGTCACTGAAACTTTCAATAGCATCACAATTTACGGTTACCAAGTCTGCTTTTCTAAAAAAAGGTTCTGTTTTTTCTGTAGAATTCATCATTTCTGCCAAACGGACAATATCAAATTCTACTTCTTTGATTAGCTTTACAGAATCTGTTTCATTCAAATGCTTCTGATAGCCTAAATGATGATAATTTTTAATCTGAAAATTTTTTGAACCTAAAATTCTACTCAAAAAAGTATTTTCATTAATATTTTCGCCTTGCTTTAACGAAATAATATTGCTGATCTGTGTGTAACTGATGTTTTTCTGATGAAAATGAAGCGCAGAAAAAAGCGAAAAAGCAAGATCGTTGGATCCGCCGATAATTACCGGAATTGCTCTTTTGTAATGACATGCCGATAAAACTTCCTGCAAAATATAATGAGAATCTTCTACAGATTTACCGGAAACTAAGTCCCCCAAATCAACAACCGGAATTTCAAAATCAAGCTGAGAAAGCTTATAAAACTCTTTTCTGACAGCTGTAAAATCCTGAACTTCTGCATCACCATTAGCTCCTCTGTAATCAGAAACAAAAAGAAGAACGATGCTGTCTTCTTTGATTTCTTTGGTTATCTTATGCCCGATTTGCCAATTTTCTGTCCTGAAATTCCGCGGCGGAATGATAAAGTCTTCAAAATTCATGTCTGTGAGTGCTTATTGATCGTCAAAAATATTAAAATTAAATTATGAACTAGAAAAATCAAAGAAAAAATCCTAATATTACAGCAAAACCAAATCTTTTATCAGTAAATATTTCGCTTTTAATCACATTAACTTTTTAACATTTTTTTATCTGATATTCAAAACGGATTTATTTCAAATGAAGGTATTCAATTAATAAAAACAAAAGAACCAAACTTTTAATTAAATATTTATGAAAAAACTATTACCAATCCTTATATTGATATTTTTGTTTTCATGTAAAACAGAAATAGAAAAAGCATCAGAACAGCAGATTAAAGATAGCATAATGAATGTCTTAATGGATGAGATGGGAGATAATTTCATTGAAAGAAATTTCAATAATAATGAAATAAAAAATGCTCCTGTAAAAATTTTATTCTGTAAGTTTGTTCAAGATTCTACCTCTACACAAAGAAATATTGAACTATTTTACAAGAATGTCTCTAAAAAAAATATTGTAGCTGTTAGATTTAAATGGTATGGTGAAAATATTTACGGTGATCCAGCTGACATGGGAATATACAAAGGTTATGGAGGTGGATCGTCTGAGCAATTAGTAAAACCAAATGAAGAAGCAGTTGTTAGCTGGAACAACTATAGCAACGATGGGAAAAATATCATAGGATGCAGACCTGAGGAAATTGTTTTTGAAGATGGTTCAAAATGGAAACTAAAAAACTTAATCAATTAAAAACACACCGTGGTAAGGTGTGTTTTATGCTAATGTAAATTAAAATCATATTACTTTTTCGCTGATGGTTTCTTAACAGCAGGCTTTTTCGCTGTTGTTGCTTTTTTTACAGCTGGCTTTTTTGCTGCAGGTTTTTTCTTTTCAGCAAACGCTTTTGGATCTTGGGCGGTAATCCATTTTTTTACGTCATCCAGGGAAATTTCTTTCAGCTCATCGCTTTCATACTTCGTATCATCTGCTTTTTTCGGAATTTTAAACATCGCTTTTCCGAATTTGATGAAAGGTCCCCATCTTCCGTTTTCAATAGATATCTTCTCGCTTTCCCATTGCTGAATATAACGGTTTGCTTCTTTTTCGAGTTTAGCATCAATAAGTTCGTTGATGTCGCTTTGAGAAAGGTTATCAAAGTCATAACGCTTCGGAACATTCACAAAAATATCTTTATACTTAATAAACGGACCAAATCTACCGCTTCCTTTAGTCACCGGTTCGCCTTTATAAGTCGCAATAGGAGCGTCAGCTTTCTTCTTTTCGGCAATAATTTCCTCTGCACGGTTTTGATCTACAGAAAGCGGATCTTCACCTTTAGGAATACTGATATACGTTTCGCCCCATTTCACATAAGGTCCGAATCTGCCTACACCTACCGAGACAGGATTTCCGTCAACTTCTTTCAGATCGAAAGGAAGTTTAAAAAGTTCCAAAGCCTCTTCTAAAGTAATGGTTGCGATATTTTGCCCTGCCATTAATGACGCAAAAGTCGGCTTTTCTTCATCATCCGTTTCACCAATCTGAATCATGGCGCCAAATCTTCCGATTCTGGCGTGTACATTTTTACCCGTTTTCGGGTCAACACCTAAAAGTCTTTCTCCGGTGGCACGGTCTGCATTTTCTTCTACATCTTCTATTTTTGGATGAAATTTGGAGTAGAAATCCGTCATCATTTCCTTCCATTTCTGACCGCCATTGGCAATTTCGTCAAAACTTTCTTCTACTCTTGCGGTAAATCCGTAATCAAGAATTTCTGTAAAATTATCAGTAAGGAAGTCGTTTACCACTTCTCCAATATCTGTAGGAACAAATTTATTTTTATCGCCCCCGAATTTTTCGTCAAGAACTTCTTTTTTAACCTTATCATTGGCTAAAGAAATCTTCACCACTTCTCTTATTTGTGGTTCGATCTCTCTTTTATCAACATATTCTCTGTTCTGAATGGTCTGAATGGTCGGCGCGTATGTAGAAGGACGCCCAATTCCTAATTCTTCCAGCTTTCTTACCAATCCCGCTTCGGTATATCTTGCGCTTGGTCTGGTAAACTTTTCTGTAGCTGTAATTTTTTTATAACTTAAAACTTCACCAACACTTACTTTTGGAAGCAGCTTTTCGTTGTTCTCTTCATCTTCATCTTCCGTTTTTACGATTCCGTAAGCCTTTAGGAAACCATCAAATATAATCACTTCACCCTGCGCTTCAAAATGCTGCGGAAGTTTAGAATTTCCAATTTCGATGGTCGTTTTTTCAATTTTAGCATTCGACATCTGCGAAGCCAATGTTCTTCTGTAGATGAGTTGGTATAATTTACTCAACTGAGCATCACCAATTGTTTTTACCGAAAAGTCTGTCGGACGGATCGCCTCGTGCGCCTCTTGTGCAGAAGAAGATTTTGTAGTATAATTTCTTGGAGAAGAATATTCTGCTCCGTATTCTGAAATAATCTGATTTTTTGCACCCTCAATTGCTTCCTGAGAAAGGTTTACCGAGTCAGTTCTCATATAGGTAATGTATCCTTCTTCATACAATCTCTGAGCAAGACGCATCGTATTGGTCACATTATAACCTAATCTTGAAGAAGCTTCCTGTTGTAAAGTAGAAGTTGTGAAAGGAGCAGATGCAGAACGGCTTCCCGGCTTGGTTTCAACATTTAATACTTTAAATTCGGTTGTCTTAGCCAGTTCAAGAAAATTTTCAGCTTCCGATTCTTTATCGAAATCTTTTTTAAGCTTTGCTGCAATTTCCTGACCGGTTTTATTTAAAAATACACCATCAAGCTTAAAGCTGGCTTTCGGAACAAAACTGCGGATCTCCTTCTCTCTTTCTACGACCAAACGTACCGCAACCGACTGTACTCTTCCCGCAGAAAGCCCCGGTTTTACTTTTTTCCAGAGCACAGGAGACATCTCAAAACCTACAATTCTGTCGAGAACTCTTCTTGCCTGTTGTGCATTGACCAAGTTCTGGTCTATATCTCTTGGATTTTCAATGGCTTTTAGAATAGCATTCTTGGTGATTTCGTGAAAAACAATCCGTTTTCTGTTTTCCGGCTTTAGTTTTAATTCTTCTGCCAAATGCCATGCAATAGCCTCTCCTTCACGGTCTTCATCGGAAGCCAGCCAAACCAGATCGGCTTTTTTCACGGCTGCTTTCAATTCTGCAACCAATTTCTTTTTGTCGGCTGAAACTTCGTAATCGGGACTGAATGTAGACAAGTCAATCCCCATTCCTTTTTTAGGAAGATCACGGATGTGACCGAAACTGGATTTCACCTCAAAATCCTTTCCTAAATATTTCTGAATAGTTTTTGCTTTTGCCGGAGACTCAACGATTACTAAATTTTTCGACATACTGAAAATTTTTGCAAAAGTAAAGCTTTTTTATTAGATGGGTTTTGTCAAATCATTTTATTTAATAATTCAAACGGTACAAATAGCGTTCTGTAGAAGAATCCTTCAAAAGTAAACCCTCTTCCCGACATCTCAACACGATACATTAACGAGAACAAAACAATACACAATGTTACCCAGAATTTCCTGTTGACAACTAACTTTTTATAAGACGATGAATGTGCCGAATCTCTCAATAACAAAGAGAAAAGAACAATAAGGAATATCATATGAATGTACATCCATCTTCCCCAATCAATAGCTAGATAGAACAATGGTAATGAGAATAAAAAAGCTCCTGTTAACAAAATAGACAGATGCTTTTGCTGAGTTTGATTTTTTAAATAATATCCTACATGAAAAACACTGATTAACAAACTCAGAAAATACAATCTATATTCATTAAAATGCTCTTTGATGTACTGTCTTTCATCAATATCCCAAAAGAAAATACCTTTCGTGAGAACCACACCACGATCTTGCAGAATCTTTAAAGACTGACCTTCATTAATTTCTTTCCCGAACAAAATAATAATCACTGCAGGAAGTAAAACTGCCACAATATACTTTATGTATCTTTTCCATTCCCATTTCTGATTTTTTAAATATAAGGCAATTAAAAAATAAGGAATAAAAAAAAGTGTAATCTCATGAAAAAACATGGCAATAAAAAGACCAGCCACTACGGACTTTTCTTTAAGCTCTGATAATGAATTTTTGCTAAGATGATAAACAAAAAAGGCAAAAAGAAAAAATACGATAAATTCTTTTTTTCCAACATAATCCACACAGTTGAAAATCCCAATAAAACCAATGGAAGACAGCAATAGTGAGAGATATAGAAAGGTCACCTCTTTATATTGAATGGTTTTAAAATAATAATAAAAAAAAGAGGTTATAATAACTACCTGAAAGCCGTACACTAAATACTGGAGCTTAAAGCTTGTAACATCCTGAAGAAAGAAAAAAAAACTTCCGGAAAGCCCTCTTCTTTTAAAACCGCCATCCTGATAATTAATAAGCCAGTCACCTAAAATATAGCCGTCTGAATTCGCATTGTGATTATACGTAAATACAATTGCAAACAATGCTGTTGCAATAATAACAAGATAGATTAAAATTTTAATACTGATATAAGACAGAATATTCTTCAAGTCTTTGTGTTTTCTAAGTTTGTCACAAAAAAGAAATAGCTCTCAAATCCGGACAATCTCATATTCAGTTCCAAAATTATGAAATTTGCCGTACTTGAAAGCTATTTTATGCAGAATGTAGCTAAATTTAGTTCAATTGCTATAATTTCAATGACTAAATATTTAGCATTACATAACTTAATTCTACCTTTTAATTATTTTAACAATACTCTCAGAATTGTTGATTCTTACCAGATAAGCACCCTGAACAAGTGACGAAACGTCTGTCTTCATGCTTTCAAACTTTCCTGATTGTATCAGCTGTCCTGAAACATTATAAATCTGGTAGTAATAATCTTTGGCTTCAGTTGCTTTAATATATAAAACATCTTTCACCGGATTTGGAAACAAAACAATTTGATTTTCTTTCACTTTGGTTTCAATTTCTTTCTCTGTAAAAATATTTGAGGCTTTTACAGAAGAAATTCCCGGAGAAACAGGTATTGCAGGAATAGGACCTTCTTCAAAACCAGTCTGATTGGTTTTTACTTTTACGCAACGGCAATTCATTCCAAAATAAGGATCATTATTGTCGTGAAATGCGATAAGCCGATTGGCTGTAGAAGCGGCATTAAATAAGATATTCACCGGTCTTCCGATATAATTCGAATTCAAAGCCGCTGTCCATACTCCCGGAAACTGATAATTATTAACATTGAAAGTTCCTGTCGCTATCTGGTTAGCAGTAACACTTCTGAACCCGCGTGAACCTGAGTTGGGATAATTTCCTACGGAATAAGTAGGATCATTAAACATATAACCAATTGTTGTTGTGGTGGTATTTCTGACTCTTACTCCTGCATAATCAGTAATTACACTATAGCTTGTCGCTACTTTTTTATCCTTTTTATACCAAGGTGAAATTCCATAATCTTTATTTGTGATAATGGCTACACCTGTAAGATCAGGAATTCTCCATCCTTCAGGACAAGGATCGAATGGAGATTTTTCTCCGCCTCTGCCCCATCTTTCGGGAGCTGCATTAGGCTCATTCAAGAGCCAGTCTGTGCCATTGGTGTAATTCGGCACAGCTGAATTATATGGCGCAAATGAACTTGGAATCATGTAAACCAGAGGATTCTTAACTGAATAAGACAAAACTTTTGCTATTTTCTCATTTACTTTATCGGTTGCTAAAACATTCGCATTTGCGGAATTGGTATATGTATTGTAAGGCACAATATAATTACCTGATAAATTATTATACGTTGCCGGAGTAAGTGTAGTATAAGCCACAGATCCTGATGAACCTACTGTTCCTAAAAAAACATTATAGGAAGCCCTTGTATCAGCATGCTGAAACGTCGGAATTGGATCTTTTCTTCCCCATTGATACTGTAAACCGGTAGAAGCTCTTATCTTGGCATACTCTGCAGCTGTAGGAGTCACAGGATCTGCAACAATTGGAAAAGCGTCTGTAGCGCCCAGATTACGATCCATAAACTCTGTTTTCAAAACATCTCCTTTTCCTACATAATTTATATAATTTGGAGCAGAAGAATTAGGCATTTCGGTAGTGTAATTATATGTTCCTACAGGAGTATCGGTTACCCAAATATGCCAAGACCAGTAAACAGGATTAGCAGTATTGCCATTATGCAGAGTAACAACAGCGTTTCCACTTTGGTTGGGAGCAATATTGACAACAATTTTGGAATTTGATAATGCTGAGACAGATCCGGGAGAAGGATTAATAATATTAACCGTGCTGATTAAAGCTGTATTGGTGGACCACAAAACATTTGCTTTAAGATCATTAAAGCTTGACGGATTTAAAACATCAGGATTGTTCAGCAACTGACTTTGAGCAGAAAATGCTTTCGTAACCGGAATTTCTATTGCTGTTGCAACAGTACTTTTTACCACTTGATAAGTATTTGGATTATTTAAACCTTCGGTAAAACTATTGGAAGCAGTAATAAACTCAGTCGGGAAATCATAATTATTAAGAAGGTAAAGCGGATCTTTTATACAACGGCATGCATTTGCATCGGAAGTTTTAGCCACAGAAAGGGGCTTATACCAATATCTCCCTTTAATATTGGGATTAGAAGGATCCGGAGTATCTGGCTGATACTGATCCGGAACCATAAACAGCGTTCTTGCTCCAACAGCAGGAGTTGTATCATAAAACCTTGTCATTGTTGCTGTCCATAATCCGACCTGATGCTGATCTGTATACTGACCTGCCTGTGAATTGACTGCCAATTGTCCGGTTCCCGGAAAAACGCCCATATTATAGCCACCTGCATTCGATAAATCAAATCCTATATTTGGATAGACTTTAAAACCCGTCATAAAAGACGGAACTCCATTATCATTAGGCTTTATGATATGATACCCGTTAGATTCAAAAGTATTTTTTCCTAAATTGGTTCTTACTCCAAACGGCGAAAAATCAATTCTTATATCATCAATATAACTGCCGGAAGCCTGATTAGCTACTAAAACAGAAGGAAGCCTCCAACCATTCGGACAGGGATCAAAGCCCGATTTATCTTTATAAGGAGCCGTTGCAGCATCTGTTGCATAATCGCCTTCAAGTCTTCCACGGGAATTGTCTGACCACAGATTGAGCTCTGTAAGACGGTCATCAGACAAACCTCCCGATCTGCCAAACCAATTGAGCATTAAATTACTATTATTGTTATAAAAAGCAGGTCCTGAATTATCGTCTTTATTAACGTAAATAAGACTTAACGGATTTTTTACAGAAAGGCGGATATTATTATCAAGAGTAGCATTAGACAATAAAACAAATCTTCTTAAATTATCAAAATTGATTGCATTGGTAAAATTTCGCGCTCCTCTGTGACGAACTCTTCCCACAGATCCTGAAACTTCGTAAAAATCATTTCCTTTGTAAACCAACGGCGGAATTGGATCTTTCCTTCCCCATTGATAAAGCAGTCCGCCATTTTTATTCCAGTCATCTGCGGTATTGGAGTTGCTGAGAGCTCCCAGATTGCGGTCCATCCATTTCCATTCATCATCAGGAATTACTTCTATTGTTCCGTCACTTTTTTGTCTTTTTACCTGAGTAAAACTCTTATACGAAGATCCGTTTGCAGGATTATCTGTTACCCAGATATGCCAAGACCAGAAAATTTCTCCGTTGACACGGAATACTACCACTGCATTCCCTTCTTTAGACTTATTAACGAGAACTTTGATTTTAGCATCTTCCCCTGAACCTTCAACCTCCAATGCATAATTATTTCCCGATTTGATTAATCCGTGGTTATCTTCCCAGAGAACATCGGCTGTAACAGCACCCGAAGGGACACCGGAGTATCCCAAATATTTGTAACCCAACCACATTGCATAAGCTTTTTTTACAGGAATATATAATCCATCTTCTGCCTGAGAGGGGTCAAACCAATAGCTGTTTGGAGCTTTCATCCAGTCTTTTCCTGCAGTTCTTCTGGCATTAAGAACTTCTGTCTCCCGAACTTTGTTTTCCAGACTGTCTTTTTCAGACATATCGGAGACAAATTTTATTGTATTTTTTCGTGGATTATGGGCATAAACATCGGCAGAATAAAGATATAGAGCTGCCGCAACACAAAACAAGTAATGCTTTTTCATAAAGTAATAATTTTGCGATTTTTAAATTTATTAATATAATAACTAACATACCACAACTAATAAAAATTATTTAAATATCAATTTGAATAAATAAAAAATTAGTTAAGATAAATTCTTTTAAGAATAAATTTAATTTCGATTTGGTTTAATACAAAATTACAATAATGAAAGAAATTACAATATGATTAAATAAATTTTTATTAAGATTTAATAAAAATTTATTCATTCGCAAAATAATGAAAGTATTATGAATATGATTACGGAAGTAAAAAATTCTTATAGCGATCAACTGTGAAATTACCATTAACAATATTTCGGAAACTGGCAAAAACAATAAAGTTGAATAAAAACAGAGTAATGATAAATGTATGGATAAGCCTTTTGGTGCCATATGAAACAACATACATGGCATTAGGAATAATGATGTAGGAAAAACCAATAAAAGCACCTGCAAGCCTGGAGGAGAAAATAGGATTATTCCTAAAGATAAAATAAAAACATATACCTACAACCGCATAATTCCTGTGATATTCATAATAAGGATACTTCTCTTTCATAGGTTTATCAAAATAAAACAGGAAGAAAGTAAGAATTGCCATCATTGCCTCCGGTATACCAACACCTCCGTTGATTCGCTCAACGGATTCATCTATATACCCGTTAAACCCTTCTACAATCATCACATCTCCTGCTACACTATCCATAAAACTTCCGAAAATACGATACACCTCAAAAGGTGAGGCAAAAATAGATGCAATAATAAAAATAAGCATCCAGAATTTATTAATCGGAATTCTTGCTACCCAATACATCGGAAGAAAAACATAGCAGACATTATGGATGCCCGCACCAAGATAAATACACAAAAGGTACATCAGCAGATTTTCCTGCTTTATATATCTTATACCGTAATAAACAATAAAAGATCCCAGACATTGCCTTATCTGACCACTTTCCCCAATAAAAAACCCCGGAATAAACATGAAAAGCATAAATGTAAAAGGATAAAACGTATTATCCTCAATATACTCTACTTTCAATATAATTGTTATTACCGCAATAACCAGAGTCAGCATATAAAAAGGAGCATCAAAAACATTAAGCAAAAGTTTATTAATAAGGACAAACAGCCACTCAAGTTCCATTGGTTGCGGGCCTTCCATATACAAAGCCTTCATGATGATACTTATATAAGACTTAGTATCCGAATAATTATAAATACCTACATAACTGCCATAATCAGGACCAACCTGATTTCTCAAACCGGCAAGAATAATAAGGTACCCACCCAAAAACCAAAGCCATTTTTTTTCAACTTTTCTTCCGTAAACTTCCTGAAAGCTAAAAAATATCATAATGACGATAGCAATGATATAATATGGATGTAATAAACTCATTTATACAGTATAAGTGTTAACTCGGTAAGAAACAATAATAAAAGACGTAAGAATCATCGGCAAAAACAGCCGGCTCTCCCAAAAAAGCCCAACAAAAGTAATCATAAGCAAATAAGGCAGTGAAAAAAACAAATACTTTTTCATTATGATTTTTTGCTCAGAATTCCCCAGTTGAAAGAAAAAATAATATCCCAACACTCCGAACATCAGTCCTGCAAGATTAAAAGGGCTGATGAAATTTTTGATGATATAAACACCCTCAAAAAAAGAAGTCTCCTGAGGAATCATCAGCTTTAATGCAAAATATGGCAGCACAAACGAAATAATCAGAAGTACAGTTTCTTTTAAAAACTCAGTTTTTTTCGGATTCTTAATATCTAAAAACAACGCTCCGAAAAAAGCAATATTAAGACAAGCGGTTTCTCTTACAAAGGTTGAAATAAAAACAGTAAAACAAAGCAACAGCAAATTTGATATTTTTCTGTTGTGATAATATTTTATTGTCAGTAAAACTCCCAAAAGGTAAAAAAACATTGCAATCAAGTCACAATTGGTTGGAACGTACTGCACAATAACGATAAAAAAAACGGCAAGCAGATGAAAAATTCTTTTAAACCTTCCATCTATAATCCCCGCTGAATTTTCGTTTAAAATTTTGTTTAAAACAATAGATGAAAGAATAAAAAAGAAAGCATTGATCAAAAAAATACTGTGATAAAAAACAGTGCCGTTTTTCAGAATAAAACTTTCCTGTGACGCAAAATAATTCTTTATCAGAAAATTAAGACCATCAAAAACTTCCAACATTAAAAAATTCGGAATGACACGATATGCATATACTGACGAAAACATAAAGTCGGGAGCTTTCTGCATAGTTTTTAAACCGACATAGACAGATTCAAAGCCATAATACGACATGAAAAACAGCAGAAACGGTAAAATTACTACAAACAGAAATCCGGAAAATTTTTCATCAATCGTTTTCAACATACGATCAGCATCTTTTTTAAGATGAATTTGTTTTTTTACTTCTTGCCAAAAAGGGAACTTATGCAAAAGTATAAGTTTTTTTCTTTTTATAATGAATATTTTACTGATTTTCAATTAAAACTTACGAATTAATAGTTTAATCTAACTCTTAAAAAATTAAATTTGCAACTTGATTTTCTCAGGCAATGCACCGCATTTTCATTTATCTATATTATCTAATTTCCAAAAACCGTTTCCTATCCGCCGTTTTGACGGTGGGGATTTTATTATTCTGCGGATTTTTTACTTCAAAAATTAATTTTGAAGAAGACATCAGTCAGATTATACCGAAAAACGAAAAATCTGATCTCACCGCAAAAGTACTCAGACAGCTCAACTTTTCAGATAAAATCGTTGTCATCATCGAAAAGAAAAATAATCTAAATGATGAATTCCGGCTTTCAGAAACTGCAGATACATTTTTGAATAAAATCAAACCTCTGCAAAATTATATTGATGCTGTAGAAGGAAAAGTTGATAAAAACCAGATTTCCGAAACGTTTGATTTTGTCAATCAGAACCTGCCGCTTTTTTTAGATGAAGAAGATTATAAAGAGATTGAGTATAAGCTCAATAATGACAGCATTGCAAAACAGGTAGAAAACAATTACAGGTCTTTGGTTTCTCCTACGAGTTTGGTGACCAAAGAGTTTATCAAAAAAGATCCTTTAGGAATTACTTTTTTAGGTTTAAAAAAACTGAATGCTCTCAACATTAGCGAAGATTTTAAGCTGGAAGACAATTATATCATTTCAAAAGACGGGAAAAACCTGCTGCTGTTTATCAGTCCCAAAAACAAGGGCAGCGAAACCAAAAACAACGAATTTTTTATTGATGAACTGAATAAAATTAAAAAAAGCCTCAATCATACATTCAAAGGAAAAACAGAAATCAGTTATTTCGGTTCGCCCGTAATAGCGGTTGCCAATGCAGAGCAAATTAAGAAAGATATTCAGAATACGGTCATTATTTCGATGACGGTTCTCCTGATTTTGCTGATGTATTATTTCAGAAACTTTTTCACTCCGCTGATTGTATTTTTACCCACGATTGTCTCAGTTTTTATATCTCTGATGATTCTTTATTTTATAAAAGATAAAGTTTCTGCCATTTCGCTGGGAATTGGCGCTATTCTCATCGGAATTACGATTGATTATGCGCTGCACATTCTTACACATTACAAACACAATAACAATATTGAGGAACTTTATAAAGAAATTACGCAGCCTGTTATTTTAAGCAGTGTTACAACAGCGGTTTCTTTTTTATGTCTTGTTTTTGTAAAATCGGAAGCACTCAAAGACCTCGGGCTTTTCGCTGCTATGACGGTTTTTATATCTTCTGTTGCTGCGCTTATCATTGTTCCGCAGCTGTATCATCCCAAATCTGAAAGCCAAAATTCTAAAACAAATTTTATTGATGCTATCGGAAATTATCCGTATGAAAAAAACAACCCGCTTGTTATCATCTGCACACTAATTATTATTGCCTGTCTTTTTGGTTTCAGATATGTTGGCTTTAATAAAAACATTGGAGATTTAAATTATATTCCTGAAGAATTAAAAATAAGCGAAGCTAAAATTCAGAAACTTTCAGATATAACTTCCAAATCTGTTTACGCCATCTCTTACGGCAATTCTGAACAGGAAGCATTAGAAAAAAACTCTCAGCTATCACAGCTTTTAGAAAAAGAAAAAAAAGACGGTAAAATCCTCAGCTATAATTCCATCGGAAACATTGTTTTATCTGAAAAAAAACAACGTGAAAAATTAGAACAGTGGAACCGTTTCTGGAATTCAGACCGCAAAACAGAAACCATTCATCAACTGGTTAAAAACGGAGATAAGTTTGGCTTTAATTCATCAGCATTCAGTCGGTTTGATGAAAATCTGAACAAAAATTACGCTCTTTTAAACCTTAAAGATTATTCCTCAGTTAAAGCAATTCAGATGAAAGAATTTCTCAGTATTGAACATGGTTTTTACACCATTTCAAATGTTGTGAAAGTAGATGAAAATAACAGAGATGCTTTCATAAAGGATGTTGAAAACAATCAGAAGGCTTTAGCAATCGACCGACAGCAGATGAACGAGAATTTTCTGGGTTTACTGAAAGACGATTTTAATACGCTGATCAACTATTCTCTTCTTGCCATTATTCTTACCATTATCCTGTTCTTCCGAAACTTTGAACTTTCACTTCTTACAATGTTTCCTATTGTTTTAACAGGAATTGTAACTGCAGGGCTTCTTTATTTTTTAGGACTGGAACTCAATATTTTCAGCACGGTAGTCTGCACGCTGGTTTTTGGTGTGGGAGACGATTTCAGCATTTTTCTTACAAAAGCAATGCAGAAAGAGCATACAACAGGAAAAAACGAACTTCCTACATACAGAATTTCAATTATTCTGGCAGTTTTCACCACGGTTCTATCCATCGGATCATTGATTTTTGCGAAGCATCCAGCTTTGCATTCTCTGGCTTTGGTTGCCTTAATAGGGATGTTTTCCGTAATTGTTATCACCTCAACTTTATATCCTTTCTGGTTTAGATTTTTAATTATTAACCGCACAAAAAAAGGACTCTCACCTATTACACTGAGACTTTTTTTACATTCTGTTGCATCGTTTTTATATTACGGCTTATTCGGTTTTATCATTTCGGTTTTCGGAAGTTTTTTTGCCAAAAACGCCAAAGGAAAATCTTTATATATCATTAAATTGCTCGTTGCAAAATTTTTGGGATCTGTTTTGTACACCAATTTTTTTGTGAAGAAAAAAATCATCAGAAATCCAAAAGAAGACTTTAGCAGACCTGCTGTGATTATTGCCAATCATACTTCGTTTCTGGATACTTTAGCAGTAGCTTTGGTTACGCCTAAAATTGTTTTTTTAGTGAATGACTGGGTGTACAATTCTCCAGTTTTCGGAAAAATGGTAAGAGCTTTAGGCTTCTATCCTGTTTCTCAGGGAATTGAGAACGGACTTGAAAAACTGCGGGAAAAAGCAGATCAGGGGTATTCTCTCATCGTTTTTCCTGAAGCAGAAAGATCGTATGATAATGATGTAAAACGTTTCCATAAAGGCGCATTTTACCTTGCCGAACAGCTGCAGCTTGATATTTTACCCGTATACATCCATGGAAATTCAGAAGTTCTGCCGAAGGGAGATTTTATTATTTACAATGGAAAAATCACAATAAAAATTGGTGAAAGAATCCCGCTCCGGGACGAATCATTCGGAACAACTTATTCTGAAAGAACCAAGAAAATCAATGCCTATTTCCGTAAAGAGTTTGCTGCACTCAGACATGAGCTTGAAGATGAAAACTACTTTAGATACAAATTATTTCTAAGCTTTTTATATAAGGAAAATGAGGTGGTAAAATCGATAAAAGAAGATTTTAACCAAAATAAATCTGTTTATTCTGAACTGAATCAAACAATTCCTAAAGATGCCGTTGTTTTTCATATTGCCGATGATTTTGGGCAGAAAGATATTCTTCTCTCACTTCAGCAGGCAAAAAGAAAGATATTTTCATGGATTCGTGATGAAGAGAAGAGAAATATTGCCGAAAACAATTACTTAGTTCAGAAAAGATCAGTTTTTTATATTAAAAACCCATTTGAAATCACCAAAAAAGCTGACATTCTTTTAATTTCAGATCCCGCTTTTTATTTTGATGAAATTAAAGAAAATTATCCTGTCATTATTTTATTCAACATTAAAAATAGAAATTTTGAAAATTTAAATTACACAAAAGAATATGGCTCTGAATTTGTAAGCATTTTCCGCGTGAAAAAATAAATTTTAAAATCTTATTTTTGTAATTATTAAAATATTTTGATGCAAAAGAACATACTTGTCATCTATTATACACAAACCGGTCAGCTGGAAGATATTGTAAAGAATATTGCCCGTCCTTTTGAAGAAAAAAAAGACGAATACAACGTAACTTACTATTCTATTCAGCTTAAAGAAGACTTTCCTTTTCCGTGGCCAAGTGATGTTTTTTTCAACACATTTCCCGAGTCTTACCTGCAGATTCCAAGCGAAATCCTTCCTCCTCCGCAAGAAGTGCTCAATACAAAATTTGATCTGATTCTTTTTGGGTATCAGGTTTGGTATCTTACTCCTTCCATTCCCACAATTTCTTTTCTGAAAAGCGGTTATGCCGAAAGCATTATGAAAGATGTTCCCGTGGTAACCATTTCCGGAACCAGAAATATGTGGATGCTTTCTCAGGAAAAACTAAAAGTCTACCTGAAAAACCTAGGCGCAAAACTGGTAGGAAATATTGCTTTGGTGGACAGACACGATAATTACACCAGCGTTCTGACAATCCTGCGATGGATGACCACCGGAAAAAAAGAAAAATCGGGAATGCTTCCTGCAGCCGGAGTTTCGGTTGAAGAAATACAGGGTTCTGTAAAGTATGGAAGAATTATTGAAAAGCATTTTGAAAACAATTTTGAAAACTTACAGCCGGAACTCGTACAAAACGGAGCTGTAGAAATACGCCCTTTCCTGGTAAGAGTAGAAAAAGTAGGCAACAAAATCTTCACAGTATGGTCTCATCTTATTATCAAGAAAAAAGAAAAGCGTCCTTTGCTGATCAAATTCTTTAAGGTATATTTGATGGCGGCGATTTGGATTATTTCTCCGATTGTTCTTATATTTCACATACTTCTTGCTCCGCTGTTGTGGAGAAAGAGACAAAAACAAAGAGAATATTTACAAGGTATAAAATTAAAACAATAAAATGAACGAAGTATTTATAACCAAGGCATCTACATACTTGCCAAATGAGCCGATTTCTAATGATGAAATGGAAAGCTATCTTGGCCTGGTCAATAATACACCTTCTAAAGCTCGTGCTTTAATTCTTAGAAACAATAAGATCACTACGAGATACTACGCTTTAGATAAAAACGGAAAGCCCACACATACCAACGCACAGATTACCGCAAAAGCTGTGGAAGGTCTCTTTGATGAACATTTCAAAAAAGAGGACATGGAACTTCTTTCCTGCGGAACCACTTCTGCAGATCAGATCCAGCCTTCTCATGCCTCTATGGTGCATGGCGAGCTGAATATCGGAAAATCAGTAGAAATTAATACTTCAACAGGATTGTGCAATTCCGGAATGAATGCCTTCAACTATGCTTTTCTAAATGTAAAAGCCGGAGTAAAAAACAACGCTGTCTGTGTAGGTTCTGAAAGGTTTTCTGCATGGATGACTGCCGACAAATTCAATCATGAAGCTGAAAATCTTAAACTTTTAGAAGAAAAACCCATTGTTGCTTTCAAAAGAGAGTTTTTAAGATGGATGCTTTCTGATGGTGCGGGCGCTTTTTTGCTTGAAAATAAACCGAGAGAAAACAGCACTTCTTTAAGAGTAGAATGGATTGATTTTTATTCGTATGCTCATCAGATTGAAGCCTGTATGTATTCTGGCTGTGAAAAGCAGGAAGACGGAAGTTTGAAATCCTGGGCAGAATATCCCGCAGAAGAATGGCTGAACCAATCTATTTTTGCACTAAAACAAGATACAAAACTTTTAGACCAGTACATTCTGGTAAAAGGGGCAGAGAGTCTGAGAGCTTCTTTTGATAAACACGAGCTTGATCCTGATTCTATTGATCATGTACTCGCTCATATTTCTTCCGGCTATTTCAAAGAAGGTCTGAAAGAAGAGTTTGCCAACGTGGGTCTTGATTTTCCTTGGGAAAAATGGTTTTACAACCTTTCTGAAGTAGGAAATATCGGTGCCGGTTCTATTTTTATTGCGCTGGAACAGCTGATGAATTCAGGTAAGCTCAAAAAGGGTGAAAAAGTACTCCTTTGTATTCCCGAAAGCGGAAGATTTGCCTATTCTTGCTCATTACTAACAGTCGTTTAATGATAAATCAGCGACCTTTATCCGATCAAAATTTTGTGGAAAGCCTTATTCCGCAGAAATTTCCTTTTGTAATGGTGAGTGAACTTACGGAGTATTCTGAAAATCATCTGGTTTCGGGCTTTACAATTAATGAAGACAACATCTTTGTAAGCAACGGAATTTTTCAGGCTTCAGGACTGATTGAGCATCAGGCTCAAAGTGTTGCACTTCACACCGGATATCAGTTTTATCTGTTGGGAAAAGAAGCTCCAACCGGATATATTGGTGCGATCAAATCTTTTGAGGCTGAAGCATTACCCAAAACGGGCGACATTCTGAAAACAGAAGTTCATATTCTCAACGAAATGCTGGGTGTAACTCTGGTAGAAATTACAACCAGTATCAACGGTAAAATGATTGTAAAATCGCAGATGAAAACAGTGGTAAAGTAGCCAAAAAGAGGAATATTATAATTTAATACTTAATAATCAACTTTTATATAAAAAAACCTAACGGGCTCAGAAATCCGTTAGGTTTAATAAATTCAAATATGGAGTTACAACAAGAAAACCTGATCAACATTCATCATTTTTTACCGCATCGCGAGCCGATGCTGATGGTAGATTTTATTCTTGAACTTACTCCGGAGAAAGTGGTTACTTCTTTTGAGATTAAACCGGAAAATATTTTCGTTTACCATAATAAATTTATAGAAGCGGGACTGATTGAACATTCGGCACAGACTTCTTCTTCCATTCTGGGACAGAGCTTTTTTGAAAACCCCAACACACAAACCAAAGTTATCGGATTTATCACCAACATTAAAAAAATTGAAATTTTTGAACTTCCAAAAGCTGGTGAAAAAATTATTTCCAAAGCTTCTTTAATTTCAAAATACGAAAATATCTGTCAGATTTCCTGTGAAACCTTTTTAGATGAAAAATTATTAATTCGTACGGAAATGAGTTTGTTTATTCAGGAAATTGTATAAATATTATCTGCAAAAATTTCTACCATAATACAACTCAATTTATTATTGTAACTTTCTTACAGAAACATCCGGTGCTTCGCCTTGAGGAACAATGAAGATTGCATTATCACTTACCGTGTCACCGGGATCAAGATAATAACCAGCAATTACCGGAATTACCGAACTTACATACTTACCCTCTTTGTTATATGCCCAATAAGTTACGTTAAGGTTATGTGCTTTAGGTTTTAAATCAATCTTTTTTGAGGTTAATTTTGCTCCGGTCGCATTGATGCAGTTTACCTCAACTAAAGCAATATTGGTTACAATTTGTGGTGCGGTTGCCATTCTCATGTTAATACTTTTTCCACTGTTATTGGTAGCGGTTGCTGAAACTTTATACCGGTCAAAATTTTTACCTCCGACACTGATAGATTCTTTATTTAAAATATTAAATGTTACCGATATACCATTCACATCGACAGTGGAGCCGTCGGTAATCTTTTGTGCATTAAAAGTTGTTAGAGAAAACAACATAATAAATAGTGTTGAGAATACTAGTTTTTTCATAATATAATTTTTAATGATGAGTTTAAGCTATTAGCAATGTTTTAAATTCACATAAATACTTCTTAATTTTAAATAAAATTAAACAATATTCCATTATCACAACCATATAATATAAAAAAATACCACATTGTTAATTTTTAGTAATATAAAACGCTCTCATTATCTTTTTAATCAGCCATATTTTCTGATATATTTATTCAACACATTCATAATTATTATAAAAAAAGTGAGACATTTCTGCCTCACTTCAAACAATTTATATTAATGAAATTAATATCCGAAGATTTCTTCTAAAGTTACTTCTTTAAATTCTCCCATTTTATTGATTGATTCCATATTCAGATTTTCTCTCTTTCCGATGATAGCTGTATTGTACTTCAACGGCTTTATTTCTGTGTTGTAGAAATTGGTGAGTTGAGGTAAAGTCAGTGTCTGGATTTCAGCATAAATATCTTTTCTGATATCATAATCTACTCCTAATTTTTTAAGAGCCATTTGATTAAAGAAGATATTTGTTCTATTGATTCTGTTTGATGCTATCTGTTTCAAAGCTGAACCTTTTGAGTTCTCAAACTGCGCCGGAATCTGAGGGAAATCTGCCATTAAATCATTCATTGCATTTACTGCTAAAGGTAATTTATTTGCCTGAGTTCCGATATAATTGGTCACATAGTTAGACTTCCCTTTTTCAGATGCATTTGCAAAAGAAACGTAAGCAGAATATGCCAGTGATTTACTCTCTCTGATTTCCTGAAAAACAATAGACGACAAACCTCTTCCAAAATATTCATTAAAAACATTCACTTTTCCAAAATCTGAAATGTTTACATCGCTGCCTTTGGCAACTTTAGACATTTCCATTTGTACCATGTCGTAATTGGTAAAATAAACTTTTCCCTGCGCTGCCGGTTCAGGATAATCTTTTGCTTTTGAAGGCTGTAAAGATGCATTGCTGATAAATGGCTTAACCGATTTTTCTAAATCTGACTGGCTGTCTCCATATAAAAATATTTCATAAGGATATTTATTCATTGCCTTGATTTTAGACATCAGTTCATTAACATTGATGCTTTTCAGACGCTCCTTTGAAATAATATCAGTCATTCTTGATTCTTTACCATATTTAGCATAATTGGCAAGAGCAGCCATAATTCTGTTTTTATCTTTTTTGGCAGCTTCACGAGATTCAAGAATAGTTTTTACAGTCTGATCATAAATAGCCTGATCTGCTTTTACGTTGTTCATCCAATGATTAAGAAGCTCAACCCCTTTTTTCATATTTGCTTCAAGACCCGTTAATGTGATGAAAATCTGGTCATTTGACGTTCTGAAACTATTGGAGATTCCGAGTTTGTAAAACTCTTCTTTTAACTGTTCCGGTGTGTATCTGTCCGTTCCTAAATATTGCAGGACACTCACTCCTAAAGAAAGTTCCTTATCATTGTCAGTTCCAAAAGGAAAAATATAGCTTACCTGAGCTACTTTATTGTATTTATTCTTTACAAAACTTACTTTCTTGTCTTTGATCTGACTGGTTGCAATGGCAGACTTATAGTCAACGAACTGAGGCTTTATTTCAGCAGGCTTAATTCCTAAAACCTCTTTCAAAAATGGTGACTGTGCCTCTCTGTTGATTTTGATCGGAGTAATTCCCGGATTTTCTACACGAACCAACTTATCATTCACTCCTTTTTCTTTGTAAATAACCACATAGTTATCTTTAAAGAAATCGTTGGCAAATTTTACAATATCAGCTTTTGTAATCTTTTCGTACTGATTGATCTCATCCAGCTCCTGTTCCCAGGTTCTTTCATTGATATAGTTTCCGTAAAGTTCTGTTGCCAATCCATCTGCAGTTTCCCAGGATTTCATACGCTGAACTTTCATGTCATTCACAATAGCTTTCATCATCCAGTCTGGAAATTCACCTTTTTTCACAAGGTCAATCTGTGCCAAAAGAAGTTTCTTAGCCTCATCAAAACTTTGTCCTTCTTTTGGAGTAACCGATAAGCTGAAAGATCCGTAAGTTTTCAAAGGACTCGCATAAGCTCCCGCTCCTAATGTTTTTTGTTTCTGATTGATATTAAGGTCAATTAAACCTGCATCACCATTATTGCTTAAAATCTCCGCAACCATTGTGGCCAGTCTTGCCTGCTGAGTTCCGTAAGAATCTGTTCTCCAAGCCATTGTCATTCTTTGAGTTGACGGACTTTTTACAGTTCTTTCTACAATCTTAGTCATTGGCTCTTCAGAAACCATTTTCTTCATCGGCAATTCTTTGTATTTGAATGTGCCAAAATATTGATCAACTAATTTTATCGTTTTGTCGAAATCTAAATCTCCCACCAAAACTACAGCCATATTATTAGGCACATAATAGGTGTAAAAATATTTGTGAATCGCCTTCATAGAAGGACTTTTCAGATGCTCGGAAGTTCCGATTGTCGTTTGCTGACCGTTGGGATGTTTAGGGAAAAGCGCATCCATTAATGCATAATTTACCAGACGTCCGTCATTATCCTGAGCTCTGTTGAATTCTTCGTACACAGCTTCTAATTCTGTATGGAACAGCCTTAAAACCAACTCAGAAAAACGTTCTTTTTCAACTTTAAGCCATTTTTCAAGCTCGTTAGAAGGAATATTGTTTTTATAAACTGTTTCATCAAGCCAAGTATGAGCGTTGGTTCCGGTTGCTCCCAAAGAGGAGATAGCCTTATCATACTCATTAGCAATGGCATACTTTGAAGCTTCCTGAGAAACCTCATCTATTTTTTTGTATAAAGCTTTCTTTTTCTCAGGATCCTTTTCAGCTTTGTGCTGCTCATAAAGATCTGAAATCTGCGCTAATAAAGCTTTTTCTTTTGCCCAGTCTGAAGTTCCCAAATGAGAAGTTCCTTTAAAGACCATATGCTCCAGATAATGAGCAAGACCAGTATTATCTGACGGATCGTTGTTAGATCCCGTTCTTACCGGAATATAGGTTTGAATTCTTGGTGCATCGTCATTTTTAGCAAGATACACTTTAAGACCATTTTTCAGAGTATATACTCTTACTCCGGCAAGATCATTTTTTACGGTTTCGTAGCTGTAACCTTGTGGATCGATCTGTTTTTGAGTTTCAAACTTTTGAGCCATTGCAATGATGGTACAAAAAAGAGAAACAGATATAAAAAATTTCTTCATATTGAATTTAAAATTTTAAAACAGATTAGTGTTATAAATGAATGGAATGTTACAGAATCTTTATTTTTTCACCACTGCCTGAAAATTTTATATAATTTTACCAACATTAAAAAAATTTAAGTAACGAAACAACAAATTAAACGGCTAAAAATATTTCTTTTTACCTTTCTTTTTCTATTCTAGCAAGCTAATTTAAAATAAATGGAACATCCTGCTAAAAGAACATGCAATTAAATTAAGACAACTATGAAAGCACTGAAAATCATATCCATTGTATCGTATTTATTGATCTGTAGTACAGATCAAAAGGGATTTCCAATCATTATAATGTTATTAATATATTTAGTAGATTTTTTTCAAAGCTTCACTTACAATAATTTAGGAATCTCTTGGAGTTCCTTTATCCTCAGCACATTAACAATTGCAACCCTATTTGTCTTTTTTAAATGTAAGCACTATACAGATAAGTACTTACAAATATTTTGCTTTCTAGCACTAATTACATTAGTAATGTTCTCTGGAATTTTTAATTCCTATTACTCAAACTTATACTTTTTATTGCCTTTTTTAATTTTCATAACTAGTTCAGTCACATTAATTTTTATAAGTTTTAAGAAAATTACATTACAAGACAAAATTTAGAAATCATCAAAACAAAAAAGAGACTGCCACCAAAAAGGCAGTCTTTTTTATTTAGCTACCGAATTAATGTAAAATATATTCTCTTAAAAGCTTAAATAAAGCTAATTATAACACAGACAAATCCATGTCCTGCAATTTTCTTATTTTAGCCAATTAATAACATAATTATTTAATAGATTTTTTTGTGAAAAAACAAGATCTGCCACAAGACGAAAGTAATCTGAAATCAGCAAATATGACCGAGGTGTTATACGTTACTGATGAAAATGATAATTATACCACCGCCAACAGTATTGGCTGGGATGCTAAAAAAGCCGCTCTCGAAGAGTCGCTTTCACTCATTAATGAAAGAATTGAAGAGGCAAAACAAAAAGTGGCAGACAATTTGGTAAGTCCAATTATCTATTTTATGGAACTCAATAAAATGGATTTTCAGGTACTTGCTTCCTACGTAGGGATGTGGCAATGGACGGTAAAACGCCATGCTAAACCCAATAAATTCAAAAAACTTAGTGATTCAACCCTGAAAAAATATGCCGACACTTTCGGAATTTCAGTAGACGAACTAAAAAACTTCGACGGTAAATAGTTATGCAAATCAACTTTAAACATCATCAGACTGCACACTGTGAAAACGGTGTAGCTTCTAATTTATTGCTTAATAAAGGTTTAAAAATCAGCGAACCTATGATTTTCGGAATAGGTTCCGGATTATTTTTTGTGTATTTACCTTTTTTAAAAGTAAATTTTGCACCGGGATTCAGCTACCGTCCTATGCCGGGTGCAATTTTCAGCAAAGCTGCAAAAAGATTGGGAATTAAAATCAAAAGACAAAAATTTTCTAATCCAAAAGAAGCGCAGACTGCTTTAGAAAAAAATTTAGAAAAAAATATTCCTACAGGTTTACAGGTTGGGGTTTTCAACCTGACATATTTCCCTGAAGAATATAAATTCCACTTCAACGCTCACAATCTTGTGGTTTACGGAAAAGAAAATGGCAAATTTCTGATCAGTGATCCAGTAATGGACTTCACCACTACTCTTTCCGAAGCAGAATTAGAAAAAGTAAGGTATGCAAAGGGTGCTTTAGCTCCAAAAGGTCATATGTACTTCCCAACTTATATTCCGGAAACTGTAAATCTTGAAGAAGCCATTAAAAAAGGCATCAAAGACACTTGTAAAAATATGCTCGCTCCTGTCCCTATTATCGGTATTAAAGCCATGAGATGGGTTGCAAAAAGCATTCCGAAATGGGCTGAGAAAAAAGGTACAAAAACAACCAATCATTATCTCGGACAATTGATCAGAATGCAGGAAGAAATCGGTACCGGCGGTGGAGGATTCCGCTTTATTTACGGAGCTTTTCTTCAGGAAGCAGCAGAAATTCTTAAAAATGATCAATTGAGAGAACTTTCTAAAGAAATTACCGCCATTGGTGATCTTTGGAGAGACTTCGCCGTGGATATTGCAAGAGTGTATAAAAACAGAAATTCAAAAAGTGACATTTACAATCAGCTATCAAAATCAATGCTGCATATTGCTGATTTGGAGGAGGCTTTTTATAAGAAACTGAGAAAAGCAATCTAAGGTGGAATATATCATCGAAATAAAAAACCTATACAAAAAGTACAAAAATGCAGAAGATTTCTCTGTAAATGATATTTCTTTGAATATTGATAAAAACGAAATCTACGGAATTCTTGGTCCTAACGGAGCTGGAAAAACTACTTTGATCTCTATGCTTTCAGGTTTAATTAAACCAACATCAGGAAGTTTTACCATCAATGGACTTTCGCCTCAGAAAAACAGCAGAAAATTGAAACAAAGCATTGGTGTTGTTCCGCAGGAATATGCATTGTATCCGACTTTAACCGCAAAAGAAAACCTTATGTTTTTCGGAAGCTTATACGGTTTAAGCCATAAAAATTTAAAGAAGTCTATTGATGAATCTCTGGAATTGATGGGTTTATCAAAGTTTGCCGATAAAAAAGTTGACCAGTTTTCTGGAGGAATGAAACGCCGTTGCAACCTTCTGGCAGGAACACTTCACAACCCGAAAGTTCTTTTTCTGGACGAACCAACTGTTGGTGTTGATGTTCAGTCCAAAAAAGCGATTATTGATTACCTTTTAGATTTAAACAAAAAAGGAACATGCATCATTTACACTTCGCACCATTTATCGGAAGCAGAAGACTTTTGTACCCGAATCGCTATTATTGATCACGGAAAGATTCATGCAGCCGGAACTCCCGAAGAACTGATTCAAAAAGTTGATAACGCCGAAAATCTGGAAGACGTTTTCATATCATTAACCGGAAAAGAACTGAGAGATGTTGTATAAACTGTGGAGAAGTTTTTTTAAAGAAATTCTATTGCTCAAGCGTGATATTGGCGGAATTGTCATTATTTTTTTAATGCCATTGCTGCTGATTATTACCATTACATTGATCCAGGATTCAACGTTTAAAAATCTGGAAGGTTCAAAAATCCCGATTATTTTCATCGACAAAGACCATTCTGAAATTTCAAAAAGAATAGAATCCGAACTGAATGCCAGCAAAAGTTTTCAATTATTGACTTACTATAATGAAAATTCGGCTAAAGAAGCTGTTTTTTCAGGAGAATATCAAATGGCAATTGTGATTCCCAAGAATCTTACAAAAGATATCAATTCAAATATTGATTCAAAAGTTCAGACTGTTGTTAGTTCATTTGGTTTGGAAACAGATTCTGCCACAATTAACCGACAAATTTCAAAAGCAAAAGATATTCATTTATATTTCGATCCTGCAACCAATGCCGGATTTAAAAACTCTGTGATAAATGCCATTAACAAAATGGTTTTTGAGATTGAAAATAAAAAAATCTACAAAGCATTCCAAGACCAACTTGGAACAACAGAAGATCTAGATAACAAGAGTTTAATTACTTTTAAAGAAATCGTTCCGGAATCCGCTTTAGAAGCCAAACCCAACTCTGTGCAGCATAATGTTCCTGCATGGGCTTTGTTTGCTATATTTTTCATTGTTGTCCCTTTGTCGATTAATTTAGTAAAAGAAAAAAGTCAGGGAACGAGCGTGAGAGTTCGCGTAAGTCCGACTCCGTATTATATTCATATTTTAGGGAAAACATTTACATATCTTATCATCTGCATCATTCAGTTTTTACTCATGGTTGCAGTAGGAATTTACCTTTTTCCTTATTTGGATTTACCGCAATTTGACGTGACCGGAAAAATGTTTAATCTTCTTGTTGTTACATTGTTTGCCGGATTAGCCGCCATAGGATTCGGTGTTTTATTGGGAACAATTGCCGACACTCAGGAACAGTCTGCTCCGTTTGGTGCAACTTCGGTAGTAGTTTTGGCAGCAGTCGGTGGAATTTGGGTTCCGGTATTTTTGATGCCTGAATTTATGCAGAAAATCGCCGCATTTTCCCCGATGAATTGGGGATTGAATGCCTATTACGACATCATTTTAAGAAACAGTGGAATCGGCGATATTGCCAAAGAATTGATTTTCTTATTTTTATTCTATGTAACGATGGTTGCCATTGCATTATTTTACGAAAGGAAACAGAATGCGGTTTAACCACAAAGAACACTAAGATTTTTCACAAAGAGCACAAATAAAATAAGTTTCTAAAAATTTATATAAATTTGAGTTCCTTATGAAATCCTTTGTGAGCTTTGTGGTAAAAATGAACAGTTTAAACATAATAAATTTAAACTTAAAAAACACAAATAATATGAATGAAAATGATGTTTCAAGGATTATATTTGATGCAGGATTAAAAGTTAATCGCCAACTAGGAGCTGGACTTTTAGAAAGTGCATATGAAGAATGTCTATATTTTGAATTGCAGAAATCCGGACTATTGATAGAGAAACAGAAACCGATGCCGTTGATATATGAGGATATAAAACTTGATATAGGCTACAGACTTGATTTTTTGATTGAAAAAAAAGTTGTTGTAGAAATAAAATCTGTAGAATCATTAAATAATATTCATATTGCTCAAGTTTTAACGTATTTAAAATTAAGCAATTGCAAATTAGGTTTATTGATTAATTTTAATTCAGTTTTGTTTAAGAATGGTGTTAAAAGATTAATCAACGGAACAATATAAAATTTTAAATAATCATTGTATACTTTGTAGTTTTTATCCAATAAGAACGCAATGATTTCCCACAAAGAACACAAGCGGAAATATGAAGATTATTGTGAACCTTGTGAAAAACTTTGTGCCTTTGTGGTAAAAAATAAAACAGAATGCAGTCTAAAGATTTAACTTGTACCGAAGAAGTACGCGTAAGATTCAATGAAACAGATCCGCTGGGAATTGTGTGGCACGGTCATTATATTGTGTATTTTGAAGACGGAAGAGAAGCTTTCGGAAGACAGCATGGTTTAACCTATCTTGATATTCAGAAAGCAGGATTTGTAACACCGATTGTAAAAAGTACCTGTGAACATTTTCTCCCGTTAAGATATGGAGAGACATTTAAAATTGTAACCACTTTCGTAAATTCAACGTCAGCGAAATTAATTTACAAATACGAACTTTTTAACGAAGACAATAAATTGGTCTGTTCGGGAGAAACCATTCAGGTTTTTTTGGATTCCGGCAACAATTTATGCCTGTATAATCCAGAGTTTTTTCAGGACTGGAAAGATAAAATGGGATTATCATGAAGAAGGAAATTCACATCACAGATTACAACTGCATCACTCCTTTAGGTTTTGATGTTTCATCCAATTGGAGTGCTCTTTTGGAAGGGAAATCTGGTGTAGGTTTACATAAAATCATAGAAAACCAGAAGCCTTTTTATGCCTCAATGATTGATTCTGAAAAACTGAATGAAGAATTTAATAAAAACTTCGACAATCAGAATTTTACAAGGCTTGAAAAAATGTTTTTGCTAAGCTTAAAACCACTGATTGAAAAGAATCACATTTCAGATAAAACGGCTTTTATTTTATCAACAACAAAAGGAAATATCAGCTTACTAAAAAATCAGGATACTTTACCGGAAAGCGTTTTTCTTTCCAGTTTAGCTCAAAAGATTGCTGATTTTTTCGGATTTAAAACAAAACCGATTGTGGTTTCCAATGCCTGTGTTTCCGGAGTAATGGCAATTGCTGTTGCCAAAAATATGATTCAGGCTGGAAAATATAAAGATGCTTTTGTTATTGCCGGAGACGAAATTTCGGAGTTTGTGATTTCAGGATTCAATTCTTTTCAGGCAATCGGATCTGAAATATGTAAACCTTATGATAAAAACCGTAACGGAATCAATATTGGTGAGGCAGCAGCAGCGGTGTATATGACTTCAGAACCAACTCAAAACGGAAGTTTTAGTTTCAAAGTTTCAGGAGATTCTGCCATCAATGACGCAAACCATATTTCCGGACCTTCAAGGACTGGAGATGGACTGTTTGCAAGTATCAAAAACGCATTGAAAGAAGCCAATGTTTCGGCACAGCAAATTGATTTCATTTCTGCACACGGAACAGCTACAATTTACAATGATGAAATGGAAGCCATTGCTTTCAACAGAATAGATTTGCAAAACGTTCCTTTAAACAGTTTGAAAGCTTATTACGGACATTGTCTTGGCGCTTCCGGATTGTTAGAAAGCATCATTTCAATGGAATCTGCTTTGCGAAATACATTAATTCCATCAAAGAACTTTGTAGAAATCGGAACATCACAACCTCTGAATATTATAAAAGAAAATCAGCCGGCAAAAATTAAATATATTCTGAAAACGGCTTCTGGTTTTGGAGGATGTAATGCGGCGATTGTTTTGGAAAAATGCTGAAATGAAAATAATGAAGAAAACAGACATTTGCACCATAGAAAATTCAAAAATAGTGTTCAATAATGACATTGTTTTTGAAACTCCGACTCAAAATTTTTCAGATTTCGCAAAAGAAACTTATAAAAGTTTAGAATTAAACTATCCAAAGTTTCATAAAATGGATAACTTAAGTAAACTTGCTTTTCTTGCTTCAGAAATCATTCTCAAAGAGGAAGACCATAGCAGCACAGCTTTGGTTTTTGCCAATAAATCATCAAGTTTAGATACTGATTCTAAATATCAGGAAAGCATTAATTCCCAGGAAAATTATTTTCCGAGTCCTGCGGTTTTTGTGTATACTTTACCCAATATTTGTGTAGGTGAAATCAGCATCAGACACAAAATGCAGACTGAAAATGCATTTTTTGTCTTGGATGAATTTGATGAAGAGTTTTTGAACACTTACTCGGAACAGATTTTGCAGTCAGGAAAAGCCGAAAAAGTATTGTGCGGGTGGGTAGAACTATATGGTGAAAGTTACCGCGCTTTTGTATATTTGCTGACGTAATATAACAATGTAAAAATGTACCGGTTTACCAATTTTTAAATACGCAAATAATTATTGCTACTGTTAAACTTATACATAGGTACATTATAAATGAAATTTATTTATGGAAAACTTGAAAGAAGAATTAAAACACAAAATCATTGAAGTACTTAACCTGGAAGATATTGCAGTAGAAGAAATTAAAGATACAGATCCGTTATTCGGAGGTGGTCTTGGATTGGATTCTATTGACGCTTTGGAATTGATTGTTCTTTTGGATAAAGAATACGGAATCAAACTGGCAGATCCGAAAAAAGGAAAAGAGATTTTCTCTTCCATCGAAACAATGGCAAAGTATATTGAAGAAAACAGAACGAAATAATTGCTCTTGTTTCAATTTAAAAGTCTTTTTTAAGAACAGAATATGCGCATTTTACTATTAGATAAAAACCATCCGCTCATTACAGAGCAGCTTTTGGCTAAAAATTTTATTCTTGAAGAAGACTTTTATTCCACCTACGAAGAGGTTCTAAAAAAAATTGAACTTTATGACGGAATTATCATCAGAAGCAGAATTCCTTTAGACCAAAACTTTCTAGAAAAAGCAAAAAACCTAAAGTTTATCGCAAGAGTTGGAGCCGGAATGGAAAATATACACATCCCGACAGCCGAAAAATTGGGAATACAGCTCATCAATTCTCCGGAAGGAAACCGGGATTCTGTTGCAGAACATGTAGTTGGGATGCTTTTAATCATTATGCACCGTTTATTTATAGCTTCTAACGAGGTAAAAAACGGGATCTGGCTGCGTGAAGAAAACCGTGGTGATGAACTCTTAGGAAAAACAGTCGGTCTCATTGGTTACGGCAACATGGGAAAAGCAACGGCAAAAAGACTTTCGGGTTTTGGCTGTAAGGTGATCTTCCACGATATTTTGCCTAACCTTTCTGATAAATATGCACAACAGGTAAGTCTGGAAGAATTGAAAGCAAAAGCAGAAATTCTCAGCCTACATATTCCTCTTACATCAGACACTCATTATCATATCAATGCTGAATTTATTAATGAAATGAAAAATGATTTTTATTTCGTTAATACAGCAAGAGGTAAAAATGTACATACTAAAAGTCTGGTAAAGGCTTTAAAGATTGGAAAAGTAAAAGGTGCTTGCCTTGATGTTTTGGAATACGAAAAATCCTCATTTGAAAATCTCGACACTTCAAATTCGCTCAATACAGGAGAAAATGAAGACTTGCAATATCTTTTAAACTCAGAAAAAGTAATATTAACTCCCCACATTGCAGGCTGGACGCATCAAAGTAAAGAAAAGCTGGCGCAGTTTATTGTGGATAAAATTATTTCATCCTTTTGCTAATTGTACATAAATATCTCTACGCTTACTAACTATTTCCAGTTTTTGATTATGTTAAATTAATCTTAATTTATTCTCAAGTTTTATCTTTTGTTTTGAGTTTTATTAAATTGCCACTCATTTTTTTGAAAACTCATGAAGAAGCTTAGCATTTTACTCCTTTTAGGTCTATTTATATTTCTTGTTTCTTGTAAAAAAGATAAAGCAGAATCTGCTGCTGAAGAACCGACAACCAATCTGCCTAATTTTGGAAATGTAGATTTGAATAAAATTTTTGAAAATGAGAGTATTCATATTTCCAATAAAAATTTTCTTGCCGGGTACATAGATCAGTATTACAAAAAAATCTGGGAGCAGGGTAATCTAAGCGGAAGCATTCTGGTAGCACAGGGAGATGAAATTATTTATGAAAATTACAGAGGTTTTGCCAGAGAAAACAACCAGAAACCCATCGATAAAAATACTCCGCTTCATGTAGCTTCAGTTTCCAAAACATTAACGGCAATGGCAATGATGAAACTGGTAGAAGCAGGCAAAATAAAGCTTTCAGATCATCTCACCCAATTTTTTCCGCAGTTTCCGTATCCGAATGTGACCGTGCAAAGTCTTTTGGATCAAAGGAGCGGTCTTCCAAAATACGAATATTTTATCACAAAAATTCAACCGGCACCTGCAGAACTTTCAAAAAGTTATTTAACCAATCAGGACATTCTGAACATGATTATTAAATATAAGCCGGATCTCGCAAGAGAAACAGACACTGGATTCATGTATTGCAATACAAATTACGCTCTTTTGGCTTTACTGATTGAAAAACTTACCAACATCCCTTTTCCGCAGGCAATGGAAGAAATGGTGTTTACTCCTTTGAAAATGAAAAACACTTTTATCTTTCAGGAAAAAGACATTCCGACGGCTTCCCAGTCTTTTTACTTTGGCGGAAACCGTTTATATCCTTTAGATCGTTTAGATTTAATCTATGGTGACAAAAATGTGTATACTACTCCAAGAGATCTTCTGAATTTCTCAAAAGCAATGTTTTCAAAAGATTTTCTGAAACCTGAATTGATGGAAATGGTTTTCACACCCTATAGCAACGAAAAAGCAGGACAAAACAATTACGGATTAGGATTCAGAATGAAAATATTTGATAACGGTGAAAAACTAACTTATCATAACGGATGGTGGCACGGAAGCAATTCTGTTTTTGCCCATCTTCTGAAATCTAAAGTAACCATTGTTGCTATAGGAAATAAATACTCAGGAAGAGTGTATTCTGCACTTGCTTTATCAGGTCTGTTTGAGGATTTTCCGGCTCAGAAAGACAAACTTCACAGTGTGATGAAAGATAATGAAGATACTTTAAAATCAGGAACTGAAGTTTTTGGAGAATAATGTTTATTTTTGTTGAAATATTTTCATGAAAAGATTATTTCTTCTATTCATTATCGGTATACTTGTACAATCCTGTGCAAGAGTAGGTTCGCCTATCGGTGGTTCAAAAGATACGCTCGCCCCAAATGTTGTGGGATCCAATATAGACACTTCCAGAACTAATATAAGAAGAGACATCAGAGAGTTGAGAATTGATTTCGATGAATACATCACCTTAAAAGATATCAACAAAAATCTCAATATATCACCACCCATTAATAATATCAAGAGAATCCTGCCTTCCAATATTGCCAATAAATTTCTGGTGATCCAGTGGACCGACACTTTACAGGCAAATACTACCTACAATTTTAATTTTGGAAATGCAATTGTAGATAATAGTGAAGGCAATCCTTTAAGATATTATAATTTTGCTTTCTCAACCGGCGAAAAGCTTGATGATCTTTACATCAGTGGTGAGGTAAAAGACGCAATGGCAATAAAAAAACAGACCAATGCACAAAACAAAATGGTGGTTGGTCTTTATCAGCTGAAAGACAGTATGGATTATAAGAAAAAGCCTTACTATATCACTAAAGTAGATGACGATGGATATTATGAACTGAATTATCTTGCACCGGGAAAATATAAAATTATTGCATTTGATGACGAAAACGAAAATTCGATCTTCAATCCCGGAAAAGAAAAAATAGCTTTTCAGAAAGATACGGTAGTCATTGAAAAATCTATTTCAGGATTAAATTTAAAACTATACCCATCCAAAAAACCTTTTAAAAAGCCTGAACTGAAGGAAATACCAGGCGGAATTCTGATGCTCTTTGAAGGAAATCCGGAAGAAGTAAAAGTGTCTCCTATCGGCGAAAAGCTGAATGATATTAAAGTAACTCACAATAAAAAATCTGATACGGTAAAAATCTGGTTTGATGCTGTAAAAGCTGATGCAGGACAGACAGCAAATGAAAAACTTCAGTTTGCCTATGAAACAGAGACTAAAAAAGATACCGCAACCGTTTTTTACAGGTATAATAAGAAAAACGCCATGACTCTGGATAGTGGTGGCGGAACCTTAGCTCCAAAATCAGATTTCAGGCTGGTTTCTAATTATGTGATTGATAAAATTAATACGGAAAAATGGACTCTTAAAATTGACAGTCTGACAACGCAGCCTTTTACTGCAAAAATTTCGTCAACCAATCCTTATGAGATCCTGATAAGTTCTGACTTTGCGGAAGGAAAAAAATATCAGCTGACAGTACCAAAAACGACCGTTTCTTCCTATTATGATAAAAATCCTGAATCTAAAAGATTTGATTTTGAAGTGGATAAAATTGAAAATTACGGCAGTCTGACTTTTAATCTGACAAATGCTCCTGCTACAAAATACTGGATTCAGCTTTTAGATTCATCAGAAAAACCTGTTTATCAAAAGTACACCAACGGAAATAAGGTTACTTTTGACATTGTAAAACCTGCAGAGTACATTGTACGAATTCTGGTAGACAACAACGAAAACAGATTTTGGGATGAAGCAGATTTTGAGAATGGAATTTTTGCGGAAGAATCCTATATATATTACAAAACAGTAATTACAAGACCTTTATGGCAGTCAAAAGAAGATTGGGATCTGAAAGACACAAGAGTTCTGGATGCCAGCAAACTCATAAACAACAATACCAACAAGCCAAATCAGAATAAGAAAGATCCTAATCCTCAGAATATTCCTCAAAATAATACTCCTTTTCAAAACACAGTTCCGGGAGGTGCCACAAGAGGACGTAATCTCCAAAATACCAGATAATGAATAAGACCATAAAGATAATTTTCTGGGTTATTGTGTGCCTTATTGTGATTCAGCTAATCCCTGTTGACAAAGAGAATCTGCCGGTAAAAAAAAGTGAAAATTTCACAGATGTGCAGAAAACACCAGAAAATATTACTTCACTTCTGAAGAATGCTTGTTATGACTGTCATTCCAATGAAACCCAATATCCTGGCTATGCTTATATTGCTCCGTTTTCCTGGTCTGTAAAAAGCCACATTAATGAAGGCAGAGAACACCTTAATTTCTCTGTATGGAATACTTATAATGACGATTTAAAAAAAGGAATGCTCGAGAAATCAATTCAGACTATTGAAAATAAGTCAATGCCAATGCCTGCTTACATTATCTACCATAACGAAGCTAATCTTACTGATGTTGAAAAAACTTTACTTAAAAATTATTTTCAGGAAATCCTAAACTCACGAAGTTATTAGATAAAATCTTTCAGATATTTTTCAAAAAACTTTTTCTGTGAATCAAAAGCAATATCTTCAAGATGCAGCTCTTTTAAAGGAATCCAAACTGCTTCAGAAATCTCCGACAGTTCTATATCAACCTCAAATTTACTCGTAACTTGATATTCGTAGAATAGATCAATCGTATTATAATCTATTTCTTTATAAGTATATATATTTGGTAAACTTGTTAGATATTTAAGGTCATCACTATTAATATCTAATTTCAGCTCTTCAAAAAGCTCTCTTTTACAGGTGTTTTCTGCGCCTTCTTTAGGATCTACAAATCCTCCGGCTAAATCCAGCTTTCCTTTTTTAGGTTCCTGATTTCTTCTTGTGAGAAAAACTTCATCTTTATATCTTATGACTACTGCAACAGCTCCTGCTACATTATTGTATAAAGTGAAGCTGCATTCGGGACAGCTCCACTTTTTTTCCTGATCCCAGTGAAGGGTCTGTTTTCCACAGTTCGGACAAAATTTTAATGCTTTCATCCAGCAAAGTTAGCATTTCGCGGATGAAAATTCAATATCACATCGCGAAGTTCTTCTGTTTTTAAATGGGTATAAATACCCGTCGTTGTAATACTGGAATGTCCCAGCATTTCCTGAATGAAACGTAAATCTGCGCCGTTTTGTAATAAATGAGTAGCAAAAGAGTGTCTGAATGTATGGGGAGATATCTTCTTGCTTACTCCTGCCTTATCTGTAAGTTCTTTAATAATGATAAAGACAATTACTCTTGACATTGAAGTTCCTCTACTGTTAAGGAAAAGAGTATCTTCATGTTTCTTATTCACTTTAACTTTTGAGCGTACTTCGTTGATATATTCTTTCAACAGTTTTGCGGTATATTGAGCCAAAGGAACCAAACGTATTTTATTACCTTTTCCTGTTACTTTTATATATCTTTCCTTAAAGTTGATATTAGAGATTTTAATATCAATCAATTCTGAAACACGAAGTCCGCATCCATACAAAACTTCTATAATGCAGTGATTTCTTTTCCCGAGATCTGAATTTTTCTCAATTGCATCAATAATTTTTTCAATATCGGTAAGACTCAGAGTATCCGGCAGATATAATCCGAGTTTAGGACCTTCAAGCAAAGAAGAAGGATTATCATCTCTTACTTCTTCCTCAACAAGATATTTAAAAAAAGCCTTGATAGAAGAAATCCATCTAGCCTGAGATCGTTCGCTGAATTTTTGTTTTGATAATTTGAAAATATACTCTTGAAGGTTATCGTAGGTAATTGCTTTAGGATCAACACCATCCAATTCTTCTACAGCATAATCCTTTAGCTTTTTGATGTCACGTATGTAAGCATCCAGTGTATTTTCTGAGAAATTTCTCTCGAATCTTAAAAAAATTTCGAAATCTTTAATTTTTTCATCCCAAGTCATTGTGTTTTGTTTTTAATTATTTATAATTCATTTTCTGACACTTGTATTATTTCAATATGGTGACTCCTTAAAAAGTCTATACCTTCGTCATCTGAATAAGCATTAATATAGACAACTCTCGAAATTCCTGCCTGCAAAATCAGCTTGCTGCATTCTTTGCATGGCGACAGTGTTAAATAAAGCGTTGCTCCTCTTGCTGATTGTGTGGAGCCTGCTAATTTCAAGATTGCATTTGCCTCTGCATGAAGAACGTACCAATGGGTTTTACCATTTTCGTCTTCGCAGCAGTTTTCAGATCCTGATGGTGTACCATTATAACCATCCGAAATAATCATCCTATCTTTTACGATAAGCGCTCCCACCTGTTTTCTTTCACAGTAGGAAAGTTTTGCCCACTCCTGAGCCATTTTCAGATAAGCTTTATCAAACTTACTATACATCTGCATTGGTGTTTACGAAATAATTTGCTTTTGTATAATCAAAAGTTCGGCTTTCTTTTTTCTAGAAAGGCAGAAACTCCTTCTTTTTTGTCATCCATATCAAAAAGTTCTCCGAAAGATTTAATTTCAGTTTCAAAACCTTTATCTGTATCTGACAGGTTAGTTGCTTTAATTGCTTTAGAAATTGCCATCGGTGAGTTTTTTGCAATTGTGGAAGCTAATTCCTTTGTCTTTGCCAAGAGCTCTTCAACAGGAAAAACTTCATTTACCAAGCCAATTTCTTTTGCCTTTTGTGCAGGAATCATTTTCGCAGAAAAAATCATTTCATTGGCAATACCTTTCCCTACAAGTTTAGGCAGTCTTTGAGTTCCTCCGTAGCCTGGAATCAATCCTAACGTTACCTCAGGCAAACCAAGTTTGGCGTTTTCTGATGCGTATCTTATATGACAAGACATTGCAAGTTCCAAGCCTCCTCCTAAAGCAAATCCGTTTACGGCAGCGATTACAGGCTTATTCAGATTTTCGATCTTATCAAAAAGACTGTTTTGCCCGTTTCTCGCTAATTCTTCTGCTTTTTCCTGATTAAAGTTACTAAATTCTTTTATATCTGCACCGGCAACAAAAGATTTTTCTCCACTTCCAGTCAAAATAATTACTCTTACCTCGTGGTCATTCTGTAATTCATCCAGTGCGGAACTGATTTCACTAATCGTTAAAGCGTTCAAAGCATTGAGGCTCTCCGGTCTGTTGATGGTAATTACAGCAGTTCTTTCTTCTTTACTGATAAGAATATTTTCGTAAGTCATTATATACTTTAATCTAAAATAAAATGCAAATTAAAGAAAAATTATAAATAAAAAGGAAAAAATGTGTATTTTTTCCTTTTATAAGCATTTATTGTTTAAGCATCCTTTATTTCGAATGATTCATCATATTGGAATCTATATTGATATTTAATCCCATTGCCACCTTCATTCCCAGTTCTATATTTGCTCTGAAAAAATGGCAAAGCTGGCGGTTAATGATTTCATCTCTTTTAAGTCCGTCAATTCCCTTCATACTTCCAATGATATTATTAACCAAGTTTTCTCTGTCCTGCTGATTCATTGCTTTTGTGTAAAGAAGCCCGGGCTGAGTGTAATGATCATCATCGTTCTCATTTCTGCTGAAATTGGCAACCTGATTGCTGTCTAATTCATATTCAAAATTTTTATACGATGAATCGGGTTTAATATCATCAAAACTGTTCGGGTAATAATTCGGCTTATCCCGATAATGGCTTGAATCTGCCATAAAACCATCTCTCTGATAATTGTTAATTTCAAAAGGACATCTGTTAACTTCGAGATAATGCGCATTTACTCCAACCCTATATCGGTGTGCATCCGGATAAGAAAACAATCTTCCCTGAAGCATTTTATCTGGTGAAAAGCTGATTCCGTTAATTAAATGACTTGGTGAAAAAACAGACTGTTCAACATGCGCAAAATAATTTACTGGAATTTCATTCAACTCCATTTCGCCGACTTCAATAAGTGGAAAATCACTCTGAAACCAAACTTTCGTAATATCAAAAGGATTCCAGCGAAATTCTTTTGCCTGTTCTTCCGACATCACCTGAATATACATTGTCCACTTAGGAAAATCGCCCTTATCAATAGCATTACAAAGATCTTCCTGAGCAAAATCCGGGTTTTCACCTGCCATTTTTACCGCTTCAGGATCTGTGAAATTTTTAATTCCCTGTTTTGTTTTGAAATGAAACTTAACCCACACTCTCTCATTTTTATCATTAATCATGGAAAAAGTATGAGATCCGAAACCATGCATGTGCCGGTAACCGTAAGGTGTACCCCTGTCTGACATAAGGATAAGAACCTGATGCAAAGATTCCGGATTAAGACTCCAGAAGTCCCACATCATGGTAGCACTTTTTAAATTGGTTTTAGGAACACGCTTCTGAGTGTGGATAAAATCCGGAAATTTTTTAGCGTCTTTTATAAAAAATACAGGCGTATTATTCCCCACCAAATCCCAATTACCTTCTTCTGTATAAAATTTCAGGGCAAAACCTCTAGGGTCTCTTGCTGTATCTGCACTCCCTTTCTCTCCTCCTACCGTAGAAAATCTTGCAAAAATTCTGCATGAATTTCCCACTTTTGAAAATAATTTTGCTTTAGTATACTGTGAAATATCGTGGGTTACGGTAAAGGTTCCGTAAGCTCCTGTTCCTTTTGCATGCACCACTCTTTCAGGTATTCTTTCTCTTACAAAATGAGCCAGATTTTCCTGTAATATAAAATCCTGCAGCAAAACCGGACCTCTGGCTCCTACTGTCTGAGAATCCTGATGCTCATAATATGGAGCCCCGTTGCTCGCTGTAAGTTTTTTATTATCCATATATTATGATTTGAGTTTTATTTCTACTTTAATCTTTCAAATTTAGTTGAATTTTTAATTGCTTCTGCCAAAAACGTCATATCTTTGTCATAGATAATATTAATCAAATGAACATTCAGCAATTGGAATATCTTATCGCTGTTGATAAGTACAAACATTTCGGAAAGGCAGCTCAGGCTTGTTTTATTACCCAGCCTACATTGAGCGCAATGATACAAAAGTTTGAAGACGAACTGGATGTCAAAGTTTTTGACAGAACCACCCACCCGATCCGGACAACAGACGTAGGTGTACAAATTATAGACCAGGCAAAGGTAATTATAGAATCTGTAAACGAACTGAAAAATAAAGCCAATCTTCTTAATAATATTTTAGGCGGAACTATTAATCTCGGTATCATTCCAACAGTTTCATCTTTCATTTTACCAACCGAAATTTTTAATTTCCTGCAGAATAATCCGAAGATCCAGATGAATGTAAAGGAAATGACTACAGATAACATTATCAAAGCTTTGAAAACCGGTGAGTTGGATGCGGGTATTATCTCTACGCCTTATGACAATGCCTCCGAATTTTATCATGACTTTCTCTTCAATGAAGAATTGATGATTTACAGCTCTGATACCGAAGCCAACAAAAAAAATACATTTATCGTACCTGATGAACTCAATGTAGAAAAAGTATGGCTTCTGGAGGAAGGAAACTGCCTAAGAAATCAGTTTGAAAACATTTGTCACCTGAAAGAAAACACACTTAAACCTAAAAATCTTGACTTTCTAGCTTCAAACATCCAGACATTGATACAAATGGTTGATAAAGTGGGCGGAATAAGCATTTTACCGGAACTGGCTCTGAATCAACTTTCAGAAGAGCAGAAAAACAAAGTTTTCCGTTTCAAGAAACCATTTCCTTACAGAGAGATCAGCATTATTTACTACAAGCCTACTTTTAAGCAAAAAATTATTGATGAACTGGGATCTTTCATTAAAAACTCGTTAGATTCTAAACTTAACTTTAATGAAAACCCTAAAGAGTTTGTAAGTATTAAACCACAATAAAAGTGATTTAAATCATTAATTTAAAGAAAATTACTATAATTCTGCAAAACTTTTGAGTATTAAAAAAATAGTGCTTAAATTTGCGTTCGATTATTAACGAGGAAAAATTTGACCTGATTGCAACCTCTCTAAAAAAATGCTAAAACAGTAATTCTTTTAGCTATTTACGGGCAATTATTCATTTTTTTCTTCACATATTAAAATAAAAATACAAAGAATAATATGTCTTATTTATTTACGTCTGAATCAGTTTCAGAAGGGCACCCGGATAAAATTGCCGATCAGATTTCCGATGCATTAATTGACAACTTTTTAGCATACGACAAAGCGTCTAAAGTAGCTTGTGAAACACTGGTTACAACAGGACAGGTTGTATTGGCAGGTGAAGTAAAATCTGATGCATATCTTGATGTACAGACTATTGCCAGAGAAGTCATCAATGGTATTGGCTACACCAAAGGCGAATATATGTTTAATGGTGACTCTTGTGGTGTTATTTCTGCAATTCATGAGCAGTCGCCGGATATCAACCAAGGTGTTGACAGAGCTGTAAATGACGAATCTTTTGAAGCTAAAGCAAATGCTCAGGGAGCAGGAGATCAGGGAATGATGTTTGGTTACGCAACCAACGAGACAGCCAATTATATGCCTTTGGCTTTAGATCTTGCGCATACTATTCTTAAAGAACTTTCTGCAATCAGAAGAGAAAACTCTGAAATTACTTACCTTCGTCCTGATGCAAAATCTCAGGTTACTATTGAGTATTCTGATGACCACAGACCTATCAGAATAGATTCTATTGTTGTTTCAACACAGCATGATGATTTCGGATCTGAAGAAGAGATGCTAAACAAAATCAGAGAAGATATTAAAAACATCCTGATTCCAAGAGTTGTTTCTAAACAGTCTGAAGAGATTAAAGCTTTATTTAATGATCAGATCAAATATCACATCAATCCTACAGGAAAATTCGTAATTGGAGGACCTCACGGAGATACAGGTCTTACAGGAAGAAAAATCATTGTGGATACTTATGGTGGTAAAGGTGCTCACGGTGGTGGTGCTTTCTCCGGGAAAGATCCTTCAAAAGTAGACAGAAGTGCGGCGTATGCTACAAGACATATTGCAAAAAACCTCGTTGCTGCGGGTATTGCCGACGAAGTTTTGGTACAGGTTTCTTATGCAATTGGTGTAGCTGAACCTTGCGGTTTGTATATCAATACTTACGGAACTTCTAAAGTTGGTTTAAATGATGGTGAAATTGCTAAAAAAGTTTCAACCATTTTTGATCTGAGACCTTATGCTATCGAGCAAAACTTAAAATTGAGAAACCCAATTTATCAGGAAACTGCTTCTTACGGACACATGGGAAGAGAGCATTATATTGCTGATAAAACGTTCAATAAAGGACAAAAAAATGAATTGACTCTTGAAGGTTTGGAATTCTTTACATGGGAAAAACTAGACAAAGTAGAGGAAATAAAATCTGCTTTCGGAATTTAATTCAGGTTTTCGGTATAGAAACTGCTTTAACATGAAGATGCTAAAGCAGTTTTTTTTATTTTTACACCTCAATAGTTCCAGTATGAAGTTTAAAAACAGATGAAGATCAGCGAAACATACTGCTTATAAAACAAATAAATATCTACACATGAAAATACAATCTGCTATTTTTATCTTATTTTTCTCTTTGGCAAGCATTGCAATAAAAGCACAATATACTGTTCACAAAATGGTAAATGTTGGCTATGTATACCAAAATCAAAGTTTTGGAGAGTTAGGCGGTAAGCTTTTATTTCTGAAAAACGATGATGTTATATACAGATTAGGTGCTTCTGCACTAATGGGTTCTGCAAACTCAGATTTTGCGATCATGCCAAAAGTACAGGCAGATGTAATGCTCAATTTTGAAAGAAATGTAGATTTTTACCACTCCTATTACTTTATAGCCGGTGTGGAAGGCACCAATAAGTATGTAGCTCCTAAAATAGGAATTACCCTTTTCGGACTTTTGGATCTTACCGGAGGCTATGCATTCCCTATAGGAGATAAAGGATTGAACGGAAAAGAATTAAAAGGACTGAATATCAATTTCACATTAAATATCCCTACCACATTCTTACATGATATGCTAAAGTAATTTTTCTTGTAAAAAATTAGTAAATATTTAATATTTATTTAATACTTATTAAAATTTTATTATATTTACAGCATAATTTAATGCTTATAGAATATACTCTACTTTAAAATCCGTTTTACGGCAAACCATATACAGCTTGATAACTAAATCAGGAACAGGTTTGTACTATAATAAATTTTGAGAAGAGTTATGAAATCTACAGACAGTCAACTAATATCCTTATACCAAAAAGGAAGCGAAGAGGCATTATCTATCCTTATACACAGACATCAAAGAGAGCTTTTTACGTTTATTTTATATAAAATAAATCATCAGGATCTGGCAAATGATATTTTCCAGGACACGTTTATGAAAATCATTGTGATGCTGAAAGAAGGACGTTACAACGAGGAAGGAAAATTTATCCTTTGGGCAAAAAGAATTGCTCAGAATCTGATTATTGATTATTATCGAGCCAAAGCAAAAAACACAAAAATATCCGAAACAACTTTTGAAAATGATGAGTTTTCTATATTTGATCTTATCAGAGAGCCATCAGAAAATATTGAAGATCATCTGATAACAAGACAAATCCATGAGGATCTGCTGAAAATGCTCCATTTTCTTCCTGAAAATCAGCAGGAGGTGATAAAACTCAGGTTTTTTGACGGTTTAAGCTTTAAAGAAATTGCAGAACACACTGATATGAGCATCAATACAACTTTGGGAAGGGTTCGGTACGCTCTTATTAACCTTAGAAAAATAATGGAGGACAATAATATTATTCTGACTAGATAATATTTTGGTACAATTTTCGTTTTTAAAGAAACTACAATTTTCGCCTATGAAAAATAACGATTCTTTAAAATTGAAAAGCTTGAAACCAAAAAAACAAACTATTGATTTTCTTCTGAGTTTCTCTAAAAACCTGCAAGTCGTAAAGGTAAAAAATAAAAATTTTCACCTGACAAAAAATTAAAAATATCTAAATTTGTGCTGTATGAAAATTCAGCACATTTTTTTTGACCTAGACAATACACTTTGGGATCACCGCAGAAATGCATATCTTACAATTAAAGATCTTTTTGATAAAGAAGAAATTACTTTAAAATACAATATAGATTTTGAAGAATTTCATTCTATCTATCATGAGATAAATGAAAGGCTTTGGGAACAGATCAGAGACGGCGAAATAGATAAAGATTATTTAAGAAAACATCGTTTCTATGATGCGTTCATCCGTTTCGGAGTTGATGATCCGCAGTTATCTATGTATTTTGAGGAGCATTTTCTGGATAAAATTTTAAATCACAATCATCTGGTAGAAGGCGCTGCGTATATTTTGGATTATCTAAAAAGTAAAAACTATACGCTTCATGTAATCTCTAACGGTTTTCAGGAAGTTACCGAAAGAAAATGTATCCTTTCAGGAATTGATCATTATTTCAAATCAATTACCAGCGCAGATTCTGTAGGCGTAAGAAAACCTCATCCTGCTATTTTTGAATATTCTTTAGGGCTTGCAGAGGCAGAAAAGGAAGAAAGCATACTGATTGGTGATGACTGGATTGCTGATATTATCGGAGCCAAACAGTTCGGAATAGATGTAATTTTCTTTGATGCATTAAATGACAATCCACAAGAGGAAAATCTTAAAGTAATAAAACATCTTTTACAGATAAAGGATTATTTATAAACACTAAAAATTTCGGCGGCATCTTTGGTGCCGCCGAAACTCTTATAATTTAAATAAATAATCATTAAGAGAAATATCATTTGATTGAAAATTATTTTTTTTATCAATACTTAATAAATTAAAACCTCTTCTTTTTGCCAATCCTTTTTTTACTAAATCATCAAAAACTTTAGAAGCTGCTAAATATTCCTCTAATTTTTCTTTAGGATTCCCTTTTACTACTTGCTCAGAAGCAATTTTTTCTATTTTTTTCTCTAACTTTTCCATATTTAAAAATGATTTTTTGTGTGTATAAATATACCTTGATTATTAGTGAATTCTAAAAATGAGTTTAATAATTCATTATATGACCTTATAAGATTACTTAACACGGGATCTAAAGAATAGTCGTTTATTTTGAGTCGGATGTCCTTTTCTAAAGTTTCAATATTAATTGGTCTTCCATGTGATTTCCATTTATTATTATTACTTAAGTCGTTTGCGATTTCTTCAGCTCTTCTTTCTTTATCCTCATCAGTTACAGGACTGCCAATATTCGTAGTAGTATGTTTATCCCAATTTTTAAATTTGAATTTAACAAGCCATTTTTTCAATAAAGCAACTGACAATTCTCTAGCTTGTTCGTAACTTCTTAATTCAGCTAAATCAAAATCTTTTAAGATTAAAAACTCTGGTTGTGTTAAGTCTCCAGTTTTTGATTTCTCTAACATTTCATTAATTTTATCTAAATAACCTAAAGCTGGAACAAATTTACCCTCCCTGTTTTGAATTTGTGGATCTATTGGTCCTAATACAGAATAATAATCCATGAATATGCTATCTCCGCTCATGCAAAAGATTGTTCCAGCACTATATGCATAATCAGGAACTATAAAATGAACTTCTTCGTAATGATATCTTAATATATTGACACATCTTTCCACTGCATTTGCTGAACCTCCCGTGGATGTTAATATAATATAAATTTTATCTTTTTTATCTCCGTCTGCTACTAAAGATTCTATAATATTTAAAAAAGTTTTCTCAATACCATTGAAAAAATGTCCAGTATATGAAATAACATCTGCATTAAAATGATTTGCTAAATCATTTAATTTATTTGTTAAATCTTGTTTTGCTAAAGTAATGATGTGATCTAATTTCATCGCAACAAATTATATTCCAAATATATATTAAATTTTTACAGTCCCAAATATTTTCTAACTCTTTTTAATGTATCTACAGCAATCACTCTCGTTTTGGATGCACCTTCCTGAAGTTTTGCTTCAAGTTCATCAAGATTGTTCATATAATAAGAAAACAACTCTCTTTCTTTTTCAAATTTTGTAAGAATCAGATCCAGAAGCTCTTTTTTAGCATGACCATAACCGAAGTTTCCTGCTAAGTATTTTGCTCTTAGCTCTTCAGTTTGTTCTGGAGTTGCAATCAGTTCGTAAATTGCAAAAGTTTTATCTGTTGACGGATCTTTCGGTTCCTCTAAAGTTTTAGAATCACTTTCAATACCCATTACCTGCTTTTTTAATTCTTTTTCGGGCAAGAAAATATTAATAATATTTCCTCTTGATTTAGACATTTTATTTCCATCAGTTCCCGGAACATATTTGGTATTTTCCTGCAGTTCAGATTGTGGAAGCACAAAAACTTCTCCCATCTGGTTATTAAATCTTGAAGCCACATCACGTGCAATCTCCAAATGCTGCAGCTGGTCTTTTCCTACCGGAACAATTTCTGCATCGTACAGCAAAATATCTGCAGCCATCAAAATAGGATAGGTAAATAATCCGGCATTCACATCTTGTAGTCTGTCTGCCTTATCCTTGAACGAATGCGCTAAAGTTAATCTCTGATACGGAAAAAAACATGATAAATGCCAAGAAAGTTCACAGGTTTCAGGAATATCGCTTTGTCTGTAAAAATAAGTTTTTTCGGTATCTAATCCACAAGCAAGCCAAGCCGCAGCAATCTCGTAGGTGTTTTGTTTCAGTTCATCAGCATTTTTGATCTGCGTTAAAGAATGCAGATTGGCAATGAATAAAAAAGATTCGTTTTCCGATTGTTTTGAAAGCTCAATCGCAGGAATAATTGCACCTAAAAGGTTTCCCAAATGCGGTGTTCCGGTGGCTTGAATGCCGGTAAGAATTCTTGACATTTTTTAATTTTTAAATTAACAAAGTGCAAATTTAATTATTTCTCCGGCAGATTAGTAGAATTGTAGCGAAGATTTTGATCTAAACTAAGAGCTCGTTTTGTATTTAATTAAACGATGGAGTAATGATTTTCCACCAATACTCTAAATTAACCCTCAAGATGGAAAATTAACTTTACAACTGTGGAAAACTACCAGAACTATCTTAATTTTCTTTTAGTTTGATTCAAATACTTTACAACCTGTTTTTTGTCAGGTAAAGTCGTAATTTCTTTGGTCAACGCTTTTTCAAATTCAATCTTTGCACGTTGGTAATCTTTAAACTTAAAATAATACTTTCCAGCCAAAAAATAACCTGACCAAAGATCCGGATTCAGAGTCTGAAACTCTGATATAAAATCTTCGCTCAAAACTATATTATCTTTTTCAATGGCATTAAGAATTTCCGATTGCATCAATCTATAAACTTCGTAATCTTCAAATTCCTTAGAATTTACAAACGGATCTTCGGGAATATTCAATTCAGATTTTAAAAATTTTCCATTCTCTAATCTTTTATCCGAAAATATCTCATTCAGATCATAGCACACAAATTCTCCAAGCTGATAAGGATTTGAAGAAACCCAAACAAGCTTTTTTTCTGGAGAAAAAATTACCGCATGATGAGCCAAAAGCTGATTGATTGCCTTTTCATTTCCATAACCTATTTTTTTTCCACGCAATCCTGATCTATCCCTTAAAATTGAAGCTATTTTTTCCGGATTTAGTTTTTTGTTGAGATCTAAGAGTTCCTGAAGTTTATTGTACCGGTATTCTGAATGACTTTCTTTTTGATGTTTTTGATTTCTTTTATCATTTTGATAATTTTCTGACTGAAAATGATTAGTACAAACAATCGCATCAGAATTTACAACATCATAAACACCGAAGTTTTTAGGTGAAACTTCAATAATGACTGCTTTTTTGTCAGCTGCACTTCCTACTAAAATAGATTCCGAAACAAAAACTTTTCTTTTCCGGGCAATTTTGATTGCTTCATCAATTGTTGCAGCATATTGTAAAATCTCTCTTGTCACCAAAGAAATTGGCGTTTTTGCAGTAAAAGGAATTTGGGATTTTCCGGCATTGATGGTTACGGTAATTCCTTCTTTATTCATCCCAGAAACCACTCCGATCATTCCGGGCCAGCTTACAGAAAAATACGGAATCCCATTCTCTGGTTCAACAAACTGTATCAATTTATTTCTGGCGAAATCATCACCCGCATAAAAGTCAAAATTTCTTCCGATCAGCAAATCTCCATCCTCTGTATTATCATTCCATGCTGCGAGAGAACTGCATCCCACCATCATCAGATCCTGCATTGCATGACCAATATCGTGAGCTCCGTGTAAGTATAGAGTTCGGTGAAACTTCGGAGCAATAAAATTGTACTGATCTGATGAATATTGGGACAAACCATACAATTCCGCCTGAAAATCTTCTCTTACATTGAGATGCATTTTCCGGTTATACCATTTCAGAAAACCACGCAGAAGGCTTTGCTTCAGTTTTGACGGAACAATATCTTCTACCTTAGAAAAGAAAATATTCTCTTGTATCTGCATTAAATCTTTAGTTAAAGCTCCGTTATTATATCCCAGCTGCAAAGAATTTCCTTTAATGTACAATTCCCAAAGCTGCTGTTTGTTTTTCGTTAAATAATTTTGTTTAAAACTAAAAGTAGAGTCATTAATTTTATCAACTTTTGGAATTTCAAGTGAATATTGCTGTATATCAGGAAGATGTTTCATTGACTTCCGAACACCGCAGGAAATAAGATTTAAACTCAGAAATAAATAGAGCAGAAATTTACTTTTCATTAGTTTGTCTTATTTAAAACTTCATTGAGCCGTTCATCAATTATTTCTTTACCTAAAATTTCTGTACAAGTATTAAATGCACCAATAGTACAGCCTAAAATTCCATGCATATTCACCGACTGTCCGGTAAGAAAAAGGTTATTAATTTTTGTTCGCGGAGAAACCATTGTTTTTAAAGGGTTCTCAGATGTTTTTGCATAACCATACATATTCCCTTCAAAATTGCCGATATAATCACGATAGGAAAGCGGAGAAGATGTATAAATATTTTTAATGGAAGCACGCAGATCAGGAAACTTTTTTTCAAGTGCATCAATCATTTTATAAGCTTTCTCAATCTTAAATCTTTCATATAATTCTCCTCTATCACGTTCATCCGTAACAGTATTGAATGTATCTTCCCATTTACGCACTTCTTCAAAATCCATATAAGAAATTGCCGTTAGGCTTTCTGCAAAAGAAGAATTTTGTTTAGAAGGCGTTGACGACAGCATATAGGTTTGTGGCCAATTGTCTTTGGTATATTTAAAAGCATTCCAAACCATATTTTCAGAAGCGTAATGATATAAATTGTAATTGAAATTCAGGATTTTTTCCGGCTTCAGAACAAGATAAACACTAAAGCACGAGGAAACAGGTTCCCAACTCAAAACCCGATTAACAAATGACTTTTTCAGCTGTTTTTCCCCAATCATTTTGATTGTAGAGCGGATTTCAATGTTTGATATAAATTTATCGGCATACAACTCATTTCCTTCCTTAGTTTTCGCAGCAACTAGATTTCCTTCCGAATTACAAACAAATTCTGAAACTTCTGTCCGTTTATAAACTTCTGCTCCGTATTCACGCAGTTTTCTGACGAGCAGTTTTGAAATCTGACTTCCGCCTTTTTCACATTTGTACGCACTTTGAATGTAAGAATTAACCGTTAACGCATGAACGTAAAACGGAATATTTTCGGAATCTCCTGCATAGAGAAAGTTGGAACCCAATAAAACGGACTGTAATTTTCTGTTTGGTGTAATGGATTCTATAAATCTTTTGGTATTAAGATGTAAAATTTCTTCGTTATAATTGTCTTTTCCAACTAAATTATATCTCGGAAAATTGCTGCATACTCTTTGAAGTTCTTCACAATAATTTTCTAAATTTTCTTTTTCTTCCGGAAAGTATTTTGACAATTGCTCGACAAAATTTTCATAACCTTGAGCGTGCGGATATTCAGTTTTATCATTTCCAAAAGTAATTTTATCGTAGCCGTTTTCATCCATCTTCTGAAGATTAAGATCCTTCATAATTTCCAGATAGGAAAAAAACTGATGAAGATTTTGACCTTTTGAAAGCCCGCCTAAATAATGAACTCCCGTATCAAAGATGAGTTTGTCGCGTGAAAACGTCTGAAGATTTCCGCCATATTGGTTGTTTTTCTCCAAAACACAGACTTTCAGACCTTCTTTTGCTAAAATAAGTGCTGAAACAAGACCGCCAATACCACTTCCGATTACCAATATTTCGTAGTGCTTTTTCAAATTTTGATTATCGTTTTTAATTGCAAAAGGTACAAAAGTTTATTTACTTGAAAATGGATATTGGTTATTTTACATCATCCTTGTCAAGGTTTTGAACCTTGACAAGGATTTAATGGTGAACTTACCATTTGAGTAAAGCGAAAGAATAAACACCGAATAACGCAGCCCGACTTGAGCGGAAATCCTTTTTTGCAAAGCAAAAAAGATTGGGAGCGGAAGACGGATAAAGCTGCCCTAAAAATTGGAAAAGTCTTCAACAAATGTCAAAGGAGGAAAAAAATCAGTCTACATCATCCCAAAAGTCAAAATAATTGAACCATTGAAGCGGATATTTCTGAATCATTAATTCAAGATTTTGGATGTAAGAATTCAAGAGTCCCTGTGCATCACGTTTTTTGATGTTTTGGGCTTTTCTCGCATATAAATGATAATGAAGATTTTTTTCTTTCATCACATACACATAAACAACAGGGACTCCCAATCTTGAGGCAATAAGAAAAGGACCTGCCGGAAACTTTGCCGTTTTACCTAAAAGATCTGCTTCTAAATACTTAGAACCTTCAAAATAACGATCTCCGGTAAAACAGATGAGTTCGTTTTTGGATAACGCTTCATTAATCTCGAAAATATGTGACATGTCTTCTTTGATGTAAATGAATTTGATGCTGCTTTTGTTTACAGAAACGCTTTCCAGATATTCTTTAATCACTGTAACTTCCTGGTCTGTAGTGACTAAATTTATCTGACAGTCAAAATCTATATCAGCAAAAAAATATTCTGCCACTTCAAAATTCCCGATATGCGCACTGATGAGCACGCCTCCTTTTTTCTCCGCTAAAAGCTGGCGCAATGTATCAATTCCGTCAAATTCATAAGTGTAATTTTCACGCAGTCCTGCAGAAATTGCAGTTTTATCAATAAGGGTCTGTCCGAAAGTAAAATAGCTCTTAAACAGCGAAAGTTTTGTTTTCCAATAGCTGTAATGAAGTCTTTTGCGAAAGTAATAAGTATAATATCTGTTGCTGTTTTTTTCAAACAAAAAATAATAGAATGCAACAAAATAGAGAACAAAATACGAACTTCTGATTCCGATATTTCTAATACACCAAACGAAAATCTGATAACCCAGAATCGTTCCCTTAGATCTACCTTTCCATTTGTTCATAACAATTTAATTTAACAATTTACTTATGTAACAGTGTAACAATTAAATCATTGGCACATTGCTAAACTGGAAAATTGTTACATCTTAGAGTTGATTTTGTTTTCTATTGTTGAATAAAAATCATCGAAAGTGATGATGTTTTTAAAATCAGCTTCACCTAGTTTCACCCCAAAATTAGATTCGATAACAACAACCAAATCTATATAATCTAAACTGTCTAAACCCAAAGTTTTTTTAAAATGAGCATCATTGCTGATTTCATCGCCATCGACTTCAAATTCATTGATCAAAAAATCATTAGCAATGTCAACAATTTTTTCTCTTTCCATTTCTTACTCAAATTTTTTAACAATTAACGCGGAGTTTGTTCCTCCGAATCCAAAAGAATTTGACAAAAATACATCAATTTTTTGACTTTTTGTCTCAGCTATAAGATTTATCTTTTTTGCCTCATCATCAGGATTTTCCAGATTGATATTAGGTGCAACAAAATCGTTTTGCATCATCAAAACAGAATAGATCACTTCACTGGCTCCTGCCATCCAGCATTCGTGCCCCGTCATTGATTTCGTAGAACTCACAGGAACTTCGCTCCCGAAAATTTCGTGAATTGCTTTCGCTTCGTTGGCATCACCAATTGGCGTGGAAGTAGCATGAGCATTGATATAATTTATGTCTTTTGCTTCTAAGCCGGATTGCTTCAAAGCTCTGTTCATTGCTAAAGCGGGTCCGTCAACATTAGGCGTAGAAATATGTCCTCCATTTGATGAAAAACCATATCCTACGATTTCAGCAATAACATTCGCACCCCTTTTTTGGGCAGATTCCAGGCTTTCAACAATTAAAGTTGCCGCTCCTCCACTGGGAATTAAGCCGTCCCTATCTATATCAAAAGGTCTGGATGCTTTTGTAGGCTCATTTTCTCTTGCCGAAAAAACGCCTAATCCATCAAAACTCGCCATTGAATAATGATTGGTTTCCTGAGCTCCTCCGCAAATAATCATTTCCTGAAAACCATTTTTAATCATCATAAAAGCCAATCCTAACGAATGAGAACCGCTTGCACAAGCCGCGCTCACTGTTAAGTTGATTCCTTTTAATCTGAAAATAGTAGAAAGATTCATCGTTACCGTAGAGTTCATAGATTTAAAGATTGCTCCGGAACCCATCAACGCGGTGTCTTTTTTTTCTCTGGCAATATCGATGGATTCTACCACGGCTTTTGAAACACTGTCGTTTCCATAAAGAATTCCTACTTCATTAGTATCTAAAAAATCCTGGTCAATATTTGCCTGTTTCAAAGCATCAAGTGTTGCGATGTAAGCATATTCGCTTTCTTCGCCCATACTTATGCGCTGTCTGCGAGTCAGAAGATTTTTGAGATCTGGTTTTGGCACAACACCCGTTAATCCGGATCTGAAACCAAATTCTTTTCTGTTTTCATCTAAAACAATTCCGGATTTACCGTGATAAAGGGATTCTTTCACTTCTTCCAAAGAAGTTCCGATGCAAGAATAAATTCCCATTCCGGTAATGACTACCCTATTTTCCATTTTTTTAAATTTAACAACGTATCAGTCTAATAATGTATCAATTAAAAACATTGGTAAACTGGTACATTATTACATTGTTACATTATTTTATGAATAAATTCCACCGTTGATATTAATGACTTCTCCTGTAATGTAAGAAGATTTTCTTGAGGCTAAAAACACCACCAAATCTGCAACTTCTTCGGCTTCGCCAAATCTGTTCACAGGAATCATTGCTTTTAATTCGTCTTCATTAAAATCCTGCGTCATATCTGTTTTGATAAAACCCGGCGCAACAGCATTTACAGTGATATTTCTTTTGGCAACTTCCTGAGCCAAAGCTTTTGTAGCTCCTACTAAAGCTCCTTTCGCTGCCGAATAATTGGTTTGTCCTGCCGTTCCTTTCACTCCGGAAACCGAAACCATATTGATGATTCTACCGTATTTATTTCTCAGTAATTTCTGAATAAAGAAATTGGTGACGTTGTAAAAACCATTTAAACTCGTGTTAATAACAGAGTTCCAATCTTCACTTGGCATCCACATAAATAATCCGTCTCTTGTGATTCCGGCATTGTTGACAATGACTTCTACAATCGCTTTAGGATTATTCTCTTGCCATTCCGTTAAAACTTTCTGTGTTTCTTCGGTATTTCCTACATCAAATTTTAGAATTTCTCCTGTAGATCCCAATTCTTCCACTTTAGCCAACGTTTCTTTAGCTGCAGTTTCGTTTGAAGTATAATTGATTAAAATATGATAGTTCTTTTCTTCAGCCAGTTTTATACAAATCGCTTTACCAATACCTCTGGAACCTCCTGTTACAATTGCACATTTCATCGTTACTTGTTTTTATGATAAGACATTTTTATGGTCTTAATTATTACGTTGTCTTTAAATATTTTTTCACCTTTTCCAGATACGGATACATCACCATATCATCTGAAAATGCAGGAATAATTTCTCGAATATGATCATAAAGCTCTCTTGTAGAAGAAGAAATTTTATCCTGATACTCCAAAAATTCAATCGCCTGAACAATGGTAATGGCTTCAATAGCCAACACTTCAAAAGCATTCTCAATGACTTTTCTGCAAATCACAGCAGAGTTAGTCCCCATGCTTACAATATCCTGATTATCATTATTATTAGGAATACTGTGAACATACATCGGGTTAGACAACATCTGGCTTTCTGCCGTTGTAGAAGTTGCCGTAAACTGAACTCCCTGCATCCCGAAATTGAATCCTAATTTACCTAAATTGACAAAAGGAGGCAAAATTTCGTTGATTTTAGAATTCAGAAGATAATTTAATTGTCTTTCCGCCAACATTGTTAGTTTTGTCACCACAATTTTCAGCTTGTCCATTTCTAAAGAAACATAATCTCCGTGGAAGTTTCCGCCGTGATAAACGTGCTGATTTTCAACATCTATAATCGGATTGTCATTGGCAGAATTAATCTCGTTTTCAAGGACTTTCTCTGTATATTCCAATGTATCCAAAACAGGTCCTAAAATTTGGGGAACACATCGAATAGAATAATATTCCTGTACTTTTTCTTTAAAAACCTTTTCCTGTTCTTCAAAATGAGTGTATAAATGATCTGCTCTTTTTCTTACCAATTGACTGTCAGACAAATGCGCTCTCATTTTTTCAGCAATTTTTTGCTGTCCGGAATGTAGTTTTGTCTGGTTCAAAGCTTCCGACAAATGATCGTCATACGCCAGAACAATCTCGTTAATTGCGCAAGAAAGTTTTAAGGAAATATCAACTAACTGATTGGTTTTATATGCATTAACTACACCTATTCCCGACATGACAGAAGTTCCGTTCATTAAACCTAAACCTTCACGAATCTCAACTTTAATAGGCGTTAAACCTTCTGTTGCAAAAACTTCTTTTGTAGATTTTCTTTCACCCTGATGAAAAACTTCGCCTTCACCAATTAAAACCAAAGCCAAATGTGCTAACTGAACCAAGTCTCCGCTCGCTCCAACACCGCCGTGTTCAAAAATCAATGGTGTAATATCTCTGTTAATTAATTCTTTAAGTAAATTAACAACTGAAACGTGAATTCCTGAATTTCCTCTCGAAAGCGTATTCATTCTTGCTAACATACAGGCTTTCACTTCATCTGCCGGTAAAGGATTTCCAATACCAGAAGAATGACTTCTGATCAAATTATACTGAAGCTGATGGGTATCTTCATCACTGATCTTAAATTGAGCCATCGGTCCGAAACCTGTATTGACTCCATAAATTACCTTATTTTTTGAAAATTCTTTCAGAAACTCAAAACTTTTTTTTACCCGAGATAAAAGCTCATCATCCAATTCAATTTTTTCATTTCCAATAATGATTTTTTGAAAATCACTGAGCTTTAAAAAGTTATTTATTTTCATTCAGTAAAGTAATAATGTATAATTTTGCAGATCTAAAATTAATTGTAATTAATTTTGCGGCAAAGATAGAAGTTATTTATAAAATAAAAAATCGGAGATGAGCAAAGAATTTGTTGATGTTCTTGTCATAGGAGCTGGTCCATCAGGATGTGTATCTTCCTCATACTTAAAGAACAACAACATCAATGTAAAAGTGGTTGAAAAAACCAGATTTCCCAGATTGGTTGTAGGCGAGAGCTTAATTCCAAGAGTGATGGATCATTTTGATGAAGCGGGACTATTTCCTGCTCTGGATAAAATGGGATTTGAAAAAAAACTTGGCGCCCGTTTTTTAAGAGGTGATGAAGTGTGTCTTTTTGATTTTAGTAATAAATTTGGAGAAGGATGGGACTGGACATGGCAGGTTCCGAGAGCAGATTTTGATCAGGTTTTGGCTCAGGAAGTCATTAATAAAGGTGTAGATCTCGAATTTGAAACAGAAGTAACCGGAATTGAATTTAACGGAACAGATTCTGTTACGACCGTAAAAAATAAAAACGGAGAAACCAAAGAAATCCACGCAAAGTTTGTGATTGATTCCAGCGGTTACGGAAGAGTTTTACCGAGACTTTTAAACTTAGAAAAACCTTCAAAACTGTCTCCGCATTCTGCTATTTTTGCTCACGTAAAAGATATTAACCGAGAAGAAGGTACGGAAGGAACTTTAATTTCTTTTGACATTATTGAAACCGAAGTCTGGCTTTGGGTAATCCCTTTTTCCAACGGCAACACAAGTGTAGGAATTGTAGGACCCACTGATTATATCGATAAACTTTCTGAAAATGGTAACACTGCCGAAGCTTTACGAAAAGCAATTTCTCTTTCAGATTATTATGTAAAACGCTTCGGGGATGTAGAATTTTTATTTGAACCAAAACATCTGAAAGATTATTCGTGTTCCGTCAAAAAACTATTCGGTGACGGATTTGCTTTAACGGGAAATGCTTCAGAATTTCTTGATCCTGTTTTTTCATCGGGAATGGCATTCGCAACAGAATCCGGAATGTTGGCTGCAAAATTGGCTATCAGACAATTGAACGGAGAAAAAATCGACTGGCAAAAAGAATATTCGGACTATATTTTATATGGCGTTAATGTTTTCACAACGTACGTAAAAGAATGGTACACCGGAAATCTTCAGGAATTATTTTTTCATCAACCTGAAAATCCAGACGTGAAAAGAAAAATCTGTGCAGTTTTGGCGGGTTACGTTTGGAACAAGAAAAATACTTTTGTGAGAATACATGATACAGCGATCAAAAATCTGGCAGAATTTATTAAAACAGAAAAAATACAAGCATAAAAAAGCGGTCTGATAATTTTCAGACCGCTTTTGTTTATCTTAAGTCCACAAAATTGATTGGCTTTCTACTATTCGGATTAAAAACTGTTTTATATAAAATATCAAAATCTACTATTTCAATTTTCGGACTTACTCTTAATTTTGCCCTGAAATGATCCCGAACTTCGTTTTCAAAATTTTCGTCGCTGATTTCTGTGCTTAATTTGATTATAATTTCATCCAACCCTATTTCATTTGATTGAATAACAATCTGGTAGCACAAAATTCCATTAAAATCATTCAGAATATCATTCATCGCAGGTGGATATAAAGTTGTTCCTTTATATTTAATCATCTGCTGTTTTCTACCGATAACTGGACCCAGTCTCATCGTGTTTCTTCCACATCGACAAGGTTCGTAATGTGCTTTCACAATATCTCCAGTTTTAAACCTCAACAAAGGAAGTGCTTCTACGCCAAGAGTCGTAATCGTTAATTCTCCGGTTTCGCCTTCTTTTACAGGATTTTCATCATCGTCAAGAATTTCGGTAATGATTAATTCCGGATGTTGATGTCCGCCATTCTGAAATTCACATTCTGTGAAAGCTGTACTCATTTCTGTTGAAGCATAGGTTGAATACAGTTGAATATTCCATTTTTCTTTAATTTTTTGAGAAAGAATATTATCCGAAAAATCCTGATTTTTGATGCTTTCACCAATACAGACCGCACCAATTACGCCTGAATTTTTATAATCTACATTGTTTTTCTCAGCATAATCAATCATTTTCAGCAAAAAAGACGGAACGGTAATTAAATATTTCGGTTTGTACCTGAAAATAGAATCCCACTGCAATTCCGGAATTCCGGGTCCCATTCTCACAACTCCCGCACCAATTTTTCTCAAACCAAGCAAATATGCCAAACCAGCAATAAACCGCTTATCAATTGTCGTAATCATCTGTACAACATCGCCTTTGGAAATCCCTGCACAAGAGAGAGAAATTGCTTCATTGTAGGCAATTCGTTCCATATCTTTTTCAGACAGTCCGAACGTAACGGGGTCTCCCAACGTTCCTGATGTTGTGCTGAAATCTACGATTTCGGTCATCGGAACACAGAAAAAATCATCATTATAAAGTTGCAGATCAGTCTTTGTAGTGGTTGGAAGTTTAGACAAATCTTCTAACGTACGAATGGTAGAAATATTAATATTCTTTTCCTTAAATAACTTCTGATAAAAAGGAGAATGAGTTTCAAGATATTTCAAAAGCTCTTTCAGTTTTTCTTCCTGAAACTTTTTGATGTCTTGAATGTCTGATTTTTCGATGAGTGGGAAGAGTTCCAATGATTTAAATTTTAAAAGACAAATTTATTTAAATTAAAATTAAAAGTCGGATGCAAAATTTTGTTCCAACAGATTGCACAGATTTTTACAGATGATCTTTTAGATTAAATTAAAAATCTGCATTATCTGCAAATCTGCAAGAGTAAAGTAAATTTGGCTAAAGCCATAGCACGCAACATTGAAAGCGGGTTAAAACCCATTCCTATTGATAAAATAATAAATTACAAATCGGATAAACTGATTAAAAATTTCATATTTCACTGTTGAAACTTCACATTCTTCGCTACATCAATTTTTGCCAACTTTTTATTAGACGACATCAAAATAAAACATATATTATAAACCGACAAAATTCACTAAATTTGCCAACTTGATTAATCAACGAAATTGAGAAATTACAATGAGCCAATTTAAAGAATATAAAAACCTCAACCTTATAGACGTAGCCGAAAATGTTTCGGAGTTCTGGAAAGCAAATGACACTTTTGCAAAAAGTGTGGAAACGCGTCAGGGAAATCCTGAGTTTGTGTTTTATGAAGGTCCGCCTTCAGCCAACGGAATGCCCGGAATTCACCACGTTATGGCAAGAGCGTTGAAAGATATTTTCTGCCGTTACCAAACGCAGAACGGAAAACAGGTTTTCCGTAAAGCTGGTTGGGACACACACGGACTTCCCGTAGAATTAGGAGTTGAAAAAGAACTCGGAATTACTAAAGAAGATATTGGCAAAAAAATTTCGATTGAAGATTACAACAAAGCTTGTCGTGAAGCGGTAATGCGTTATACTGATGTTTGGAATCACCTTACCGAAAAAATCGGATATTGGGTAGATTTGGAAGATCCATATATCACGTACAAATCAAAATACATGGAAACCGTTTGGTGGTTGCTAAAACAATTGTACAGCAAAGAATTGTTGTATAAAGGGTATACAATTCAGCCTTATTCCCCAAAAGCGGGAACCGGACTTTCTTCTCACGAGCTGAATCAGCCGGGAACTTACCGTGATGTTACCGATACTACAATTGTTGCCCAATTTAAAGTAAAAAAAGATTCTTCAGAATTATTCAATGATGTTGACGGAGATGTAAATATTTTAGCATGGACGACAACTCCGTGGACTTTACCTTCAAACACAGCTTTGGCGGTAGGAAGAGATATTGAATATGTTTTGGTGAAAACTTTCAATCAATATACTTTTGAGCCTGTAACCGTTGTTTTGGCGAGAGTTCTATTGGAGAAAAATTTTGGTAAAAAATTCGTTGAAGGAACTGATGAAGATTTGGCAAACTATACTTCAGACAGCAAAACCATTCCGTTTAAAATTCTAAAAGAATTTACCGGAGAAAAATTAGCTGGAACTCAATACGAACAGCTAATTTCTTGGTTTACTCCAAATGAAAATCCTGAGAAGGCGTTCAGAGTGATTATCGGAGATTTTGTAACTACGGAAGACGGTACCGGAATTGTTCACATTGCTCCTACTTTTGGTGCGGATGATGCGAGAGTAGCGAAAGATGCGGGAATTCCACCAATGTTGGTAAAAGATGAAAATGATAATCTGGTTCCTCTTGTAGATTTGCAGGGTAAATTTATTAAAGGAGAAAATGTTCCGGAAACTTTCTCAGGAAAATATATTAAAAACGAATATTACGATGAAGGAACTGCTCCTGAAAAATCCTGGGATGTAGAATTGGCGATTTTGCTGAAAACAGAAAACAAAGCCTTCAAAGTAGAAAAATATGTTCACAGCTACCCACATTGCTGGAGAACCGATAAACCTGTTTTGTACTATCCGCTCGATTCATGGTTTGTGAAAATGTCTCAGGTGAAAAACCGTTTGGTGGAACTCAACGAAACCATCAATTGGAAACCAAAATCTACCGGAGAAGGTCGTTTTGCTAACTGGCTTGAAAATGTAAATGACTGGAATCTTTCGCGATCAAGATATTGGGGAATACCGTTGCCAATCTGGAGAACAGAAGATCAAAAAGATGAAAAAATCATCGGTTCTGTAGAAGAATTATACAATGAAATTGAGAAATCAATAGCTGCAGGATTAATGACAGAAAATCCTTTCAAAGGTTTTGAAATCGGAAATATGTCTGAAGAAAATTATTCTTCGGTTGATTTACACAAAAATATTGTTGATAAAATTGTTTTGGTTTCAGATTCAGGAAAGGCAATGAAGCGCGAAAGCGATTTAATCGACGTTTGGTTTGATTCCGGAGCGATGCCTTATGCACAATTACATTATCCTTTTGAGAACAAAGAATTAATTGATAACAATAAAGCATTTCCGGCAGATTTTATCGCTGAAGGCGTTGACCAGACTCGTGGATGGTTTTATACACTTCACGCAATCGGAACAGCAGTTTTTGACTCTGTTGCTTATAAAAATGTAATGAGTAACGGACTTGTTTTGGATAAAAACGGTCAGAAAATGTCTAAACGTCTCGGAAATGCAGTTGATCCTTTTGAAACGCTTGGAGATTACGGTCCCGATGCTACACGTTGGTACATGATTTCTAACGCAAATCCTTGGGAAAATTTGAAATTCGATAAAGACGGAATTGATGAAGTGAGAAGAAAATTCTTCGGAACACTTTACAATACTTATTCATTCTTTGCTTTGTATGCAAATGTTGACGGATTTAATTATTCTGAAAAAGAAGTTGAAAACAGACCAGAAATCGATCGATGGATTTTATCTGAATTAAATCTCTTAATTAAAGAAGTAAAAGCATTCTACGAAGATTATGAGCCGACAAGAGTAGCAAGAGCCATCAGTACTTTTGTGAATGACAATTTATCAAACTGGTACGTAAGATTGTGCAGAAGACGTTTCTGGAAAGGAGATTATTCTGACGACAAAATCTCTGCTTATCAGACTTTATACACCTGTCTGGAAACGGTTGCCAAATTATCGGCTCCTATCGCTCCGTTCTTTATGGATCAGCTGTATCAGGATTTGAATAAAGTAACAGGAAAAGACAGCAATGAATCTGTCCATTTAACAGATTTCCCGGTTGCGGATGAAAGTTTAATCGATCAGGATCTGGTAGAGAAAACGCATTTGGCACAAAATATTACAAGTATGGTTTTCTCTCTGAGAAAGAAAGAAAATGTGAAAGTGCGTCAACCGTTGCAAAAAGTTTTGATTCCTGTATTGGATTCTAAAACTGAAGAACAGATTTTGGCGGTTGCAGAATTAATTAAACAAGAAGTTAACGTTAAAGAATTACAATTAATCAATGCGGAAGAAGCATCTCATTTAATCGTAAAACAGATAAAACCTAACTTCAAAACCTTAGGTTCCAGACTTGGAAAAGACATGAAAGTGGTTGGTAATGAAATTACTAATCTTTCAGCAGAACAAATTTCTACTTTAGAGAAAAACGGAAGCATCAATATTCAAGGCTATGAAATTACAACAGCGGATGTTGAAATTTCCACCAAAGACATTCCGGGATGGACGGTAACTTCAGACGGAAAAACAACTGTGGCATTAGATTTGAAGCTGACAGATGAGTTGAAATCTGAAGGTATCGCAAGAGAATTTATCAACAGGATTCAGAATCTTAGAAAAGAAAAAGATTTTGATTTAACAGATAAAATCAGCATTATTTTGGAAGAAAATAATCCTTTTCTTGAACAAATCAGACAAAATGAAGAATATATTTCATCTGAGGTGTTGTCAAACAAAATAGAAGTTGTATCTTCACTTTCAAATTTTAACGAATTCGACATTGATGACCAAAATTTTAAAGTGAATGTTGAAAAAAATTAATATTTAATTGTTGTTTTTTCAAATTCCAATTCATAATTTTATTAAAAAGAAAAAGAGCCATGCAAGACGAAAGAGTGCGATACAGCGACGCTGATTTACAGGAATTTAAAAAAGTAATCAAAGAAAAAATAGATAAAGCTGAAAGAGATCTTCAGCTGATCAGAGAAAGTTTCATCAATGACCAGAACAATGGTACAGATGATACTTCGCCTACCTTCAAAGCTTTTGAAGAAGGTGCTGAAACATTAAGTAAAGAGCAGAATTCTATTCTTGCCGGAAGACAGGAAAAGTTTGTACGCGATCTGAAAAATGCACTGATCAGGATTGAAAATAAAACGTATGGCATCTGCAGAGTAACCGGAAAGCTGATTCCGAAGGAAAGACTTCTGGCGGTTCCGCATGCTACATTAAGTATTGAAGCTAAAAATATGCAGAGATAATTATTTTATCTTATTTTTGTAAATAATTAATTGGGTTTATATAATGTTTTTACAGCATTTTATAAACCTAATTTTTAATTATAGCTATGACTGAATTTGTGATTTTAGCCGTAATCATCATTGCTGTTTTGGCATTTTTCAACAGAGAAAAGCTGAAAGAGAAATTTTTTCCTGAAAAGGAAAAAAATTACACGATTGACGACAAATTTAATTCTGACAAACGCGAAAGAGAGAAGGAAATAGACAGACTTCTGGGTAAAATGGGCAAAAACGGCATCAATGATCTTTCTGCAAAAGACAGAAAAAGACTGGATGAGCTTTCCCGCAAATAATTTTAAAATCAAACAATGGAATCTATCATCGTACACACCAAAAATTCTATGGAACTGAATGCGCTGAAAAGCGTATTGAAGGAGATGGGAATTAAATATGAAAAATTTCACACAAAAAATACTTTTCACAATCAGAAAACGATTAAAAAAGTAATTGAAAAGAAAAACGAAAAAATTAATAACCCATCAAAACCAAAAGGATTGTAATGAAGAAGATTGCTTTGGTGACCTTTCTTATCTTATTGATAGATCAGGCTTCTAAAATTTATGTAAAAACAAATTTCCAGCTAAACGAAAGCGTTCCTGTAATTGATGGCTTTTTTAATAAAACTTTTGTTGAAAATCCCGGAATGGCTTACGGATTTCATTTTGGCGGAATTATCGGCAAATATTTTCTGGTGATCATAAGACTGTTTTTGATTGGCGGAATGATTTATCTCTTTAAAAAATGGCTGAAAAGAGGAGAATCTAATTATCTTCTGATTCCTATGGCAATGATTTTTGCAGGAGCCATCGGAAATTTGATTGATGGAATGTTTTACGGTTTAATCTTTGACAGCGGAACTGTTTTCGACGAAAATACAGGAAGATGGATCGGCTATGGCGGAGTTTCTAAATTGGTTCCTTTTGGAGAAGGATATTCTGCTTTTATGAAAGGTTGTGTGGTAGATATGCTGCATTTTCCTATTGTTGACTGGAATGTACCTGAAAGCTGGCCTTTGATTGGAGGAAAGCACATTGAGTTTTTTAAATATATTTTTAATATTGCCGATTCTGCAATTACCGTGGGAGCTGCACTGTTATTAATTTTCAGAAAAAAAGCATTTCCAAACGGATTGGAGTTCTAAAATACAATCACATGATGAAAAAAATACTGAAAAACTTTTTTAAATTTTTCCTGCTTCTTTTTGTGGCAGGATTTATTTTTGTTGTCTTTGCCAATTACAGCATTAAGAAAAGCACTGAAACTTTTCTCTATGATGAAACTTCACAGATTCCGCAGACTAAAACTGCCATGCTTTTAGGAACAAGCAAAACGCTGAGCAACGGTTATCCGAATGCGTATTTCACCAACCGCATAAAAGCTGCGGCAGACTTATATAAAAGCGGAAAAATTAAATATATCATCGTAAGCGGTGACAACAGCAGAAAAGATTACAATGAGCCTGAAGATATGCAACAGGCTCTGATGCAGCAAGGAATTCCACAGGATAAAATATTTCTTGATTTTGCAGGATTCAGAACTTTAGATTCAGTAGTAAGAGCCAAAGAAATCTTCAGTCAGAAGCAACTGATTATCATTTCACAAAAATTCCATAACGAAAGAGCTGTCTTTCTCGCCAGAAAAAATAATATTGAAGCGTATGGCTATAATGCTGAAAATGTTAATAAATACGCAGGTCTCAAAACAAACCTCAGAGAATATCTTGCAAAATCTAAAGCGTATTGGGATTTACTCTTTGAAATTGAACCTAAATTTGGCGGTGATAAGATTTTGATTCCGTAGTAGATTAAGATATAGCACTCTGCCAATGAATTAAGAAAATAATTCAATTTAAAATATCTGATTTTATTGATAACTGATTCGTTATATTATAGAAAACAAATTCAGTCTTTAATTCAAAAGTTATTTTCGTACCAAAATTTTGCTATCTTTGTTTCAAAGACTAATATAAACCAAACTCAAAATTTATTATACTATGACATCTTCATTTATATACATTCGTATATTCCATTCAAACTACTTCAACTAATACTTCAAACCTAAAAGCTACAACCTTATAGGTTTCCATTACTCTTTTACAAGCGAAATTGTAAAAAGAGTGATAAGAACATATATTTATCTAATCTTAATAAATCATGAAAAAACAAATTCTGGCATTGGCTATTTTAACCTCAGCAACTCTATCCGCACAACTTTATTCTCCAAATGGTGCGCCTATCACGTCAAATCCATTAACCGAAAATGTGGGTATAGGTGTACCTTCACCAAATTCCAAGCTACATGTTAATGGAGATATAAATTCTACAGGTTGGAATTTACCTCAAAATTCAATTCTGAATATTGGATTTAATACTACCGATAAAACAAACGGTATTTCAAATTACGGGTTATCACTATTAGGAATATATCCCACAGGAATTCAGAATGACCAAGGTCCCGGAACTAATCTTTCTGGATATTTTGGTGTAAGCTTATCTACAGGTACCCAGGAAAGAATTAGAATTGATCGTTTAGGAAATGTCGGCATTAACACTGTAAACCCTACAAGAAGCTTGACAGTAAATGGTGACATTTATGCAATTGGAGGTTCTGCAATAAGCCTTCAAGACGACACTAGATTTAATGTTACAGCATCTGATGTTCCTGTTCTTACTAATACTATATCCATGCCACATTACGGCATTCTATCTCCATCAGTATCAGGCGGTGCCGAACTATGGATGGCCGCGTTTAAAGGGATAAGAATGTTTACAGGAGGTGAATCAAATCCTAAGTTTTTTATTAACACTAATGGCAATGCTTTCCTTCAGGGAAAATTTGAAGCCAAAGAAATTAAAGTAACTCTCATCCCTACCGCAGATTTTGTTTTTGAAGAAGATTACAATCTTCCAAAATTAGAAGATGTTGAAAAACACATTAAAGAAAAAAAGCATTTACCTGAAATTGCTTCTGCTAAAGAAATGGAAAAAGAAGGTGTAAATGTTGGTGAATTTCAAATTAAACTTTTGCAAAAAATTGAAGAGCTTACTCTTTATACGATTGAGCAGGATAAAAGAATAAAAGAGCTAGAATCTAAAATTAACAAAAACTAAACTTTAAACTATGAAAAAATTCATAATAACATTAATGTTTACTATTTCGGCAATTTTTGTGAATGCACAAACTGGGACATATGATGACATATTCTTCACAAATTTAATAGCTAGACAGTTCAAAGATGTACCGTCAGAACATCAAAATTATAAGATATCCAATATCCTGACACCATATGGATGGGTATTGGATACAAATTGGTGGGGCGGTATAAATTTAAAAACTCAAGGATCCATAAAATTACATGGCAATGTAGAAGTAACCAATGGTATTTTTAAAATAGTAAACAACAATAATATCATGTCATATGAAGGATTAGCAGACATCTTTTTAAGATTTGAACCTAGAGGATCAGGTGGTAGAGCAATTGTTCATGACAATGGTAATATATTAACCTTGAATTATCATAATGATTTTACAGGGGGCACTAAATTAGGAACCACTTTTCTGGTAAAGGGTGATAACGCTTCTTTACAAGGAAAATTCGAAGCCAAAGAAATAAAAGTAACCCTTACACCAACCGCAGATTTTGTGTTTGAAGAATCTTATAATCTTCCGAAATTAGAAGATGTTGAAAAACACATTAAAGAGAAAAGACACTTACCTGAAATTGCTTCTGCCAAAGAAATGGAAAAAGAAGGTGTAAATGTAGGTGAATTTCAAATCAAACTGTTGCAGAAAATTGAAGAGCTTACTCTTTATACGATTGAGCAGAATAAGTTGATTAAAGAACAGCAGAAGAGAATTGAAAAACTTGAAAACAAAAACAAATAACATATGATAAACAAAATTTATTTATTATTTATAATTTTATGTTTTGGAAGCAATCTTTTACTTGCGCAACATGAAAATGACAATTGGTTATTTGGCAATAACAAATGGAAGTTCGATAATTCAATGCCAAATGGCTTTACACATACTACAAATCTTACGCCCAATATTAGATATAGCAGCTCTGTAGTTAGTGACAAAAATACAGGAGAACTTCTTTTTTTTAGTGATGGATATAAGATTTATAATAAGAATGGAGCGGTTATGACAAATGGAGATAATCTATTTACTAATACCACAGTTTATCAATATGATTATTTCGGCAACCCATCAGACCAATCTTCTATTATAGTACCAGTTCCAAATTCTACATCATTGTATTATGTTTTTTATATTAATGGAAATAGAACAATGAGAGACCAGACTTTTTTCTTAGCACCAACACCAACCACTAATTATGGTCTAAGATATGCGATTGTTGATATGAATTTATCTGGAGGTTTAGGAGCTGTAACTTCTAAAAACAATTTATTATTTAATAATTCAGAAACTAACGCATTAACTTCAACATTAGCAAGTGATGGTAACTCATACTGGATTGTTACAGCAAATAATGGCAATTTTTTATCTTATAAATTAAGTACTAATGGTCTTAATACTAATCCTGTGGTAAGCCAAGGAACAAATTATGGTACATTTATTAAGATTTCTCCTAATTCTCAAAAACTTTTAACACGTCAAAACAACAGTGTTTTATTGTATGATTTTAATAATAATACAGGAACTGTTACAAACCCTTTCAATATTATTCCCAATAATAATTTTACATCATACTATGCTGACCACAGTCAAGGTCCCAATAGTGCTGAATTTTCTCCCGACAGTAATATTATATATTTTATTAGTTCAAGTTCAAATCTTTGCACATATCCATATTGCATATATAATGTAACTTGGTCTGGATTATCCATGTATAATATTAGTACAAGTAGTTTAATTGGTGTTGTAAATACAGCTCCTACTTACAAATTTTCACTTGATGGTCTAGTCGCTGGTATGCAACTTGCTAAAAATGGTAAGATATATTTACTTTATAAAGCTGTCCTCAATGATACTACTGGAAATGGTTATCGCGAGGTAATATTTGGATATACTAATCCTCCTAGCACAGGAGTTTACACTTCTTATAATTGGGGAGTAATTAACAATCCAAATATCTGGAATTCTACCATCTCTCCCCTAAGTAGTATACCCCCACCACGAGATACAAAAAACGGATTTTCATTTCCACAATTAATCCCTACGTTGAATTACTGTCCTGATAACTTAAACATAAACTATCAAGTTAGCTCTTCACAAAATTTCCAAGCAGGTCAATCAATCACAGCTTCATCAGTAATTAATGACGGCTTAACTGTTAATTACAAAGCTGGAAATAATGTCACTTTACTTCCTGGTTTTTATGTTAGAGCTACAGAAAATGGCTTATTCCATGCATACATTGGTCCATGTGATGGAATAATTGGAAACTTCGCAAAAAATAGCAATACATCTGCAAATAATTTTGCTAAAGAAACTAGAGCTAATTCAATTGAATTAAAAGTCTTCCCTAACCCTGCTTCTACTTTCATGAGTATAGATTCAGGAAATGAGAAACTAACTTCTTGGGAACTATTAGATATTTCAGGAAGAAGTGTTCTAAAAGGCAGTTCTACTCAGATAAAGGTACAAGGTTTGCCTAAGGCAACTTATCTATTAAATATTAATATCAATAATAAAATAATTACTAAAAAAGTTATTGTTAACTAAAATCTAAACAAAAAGGTTCAGAAATTCTGAACCTTTTTTAATTATATAAACTGAAGATTTATTTGTTGAATAACTCCTCAACTTTATCCCAATTTACCACATCGAAGAATGCAGTTACATAATCAGGTCTTCTGTTTTGGTAGTTCAAATAGTAAGCATGCTCCCAAACGTCTAATCCTAATACCGGAGTTCCCTGTACATCAGCAACCGGCATGAGTGGGTTATCCTGGTTTGGAGTAGAAGTTACAGAAACAGATCCGTCTTCATTTTTTACCAGCCAAGCCCACCCTGAACCGAATCTTGTTTTGGCAGCATCAGAAAAATCATTTTTGAATTTTTCAAAACCTCCGTAGTTTTCAATAGCAGCTTTTACACTTCCTACAGGTTCTTTGCTACCGCCCGGAGTTAAAATCTCCCAAAATAGTGTATGATTAAAATGACCACCTCCATTGTTTCTTACAGCTGGTTTTTCAGAACCGTTTTTACAAACATCTTCGATAGACTGACCTTCCAAATCTGTTCCTTCAATTGCTTTGTTTAAATTATCAACATAAGCCTGATGATGCTTAGAATGGTGAATCTCCATTGTTTTTGCATCAATTGTTGGTTCTAAAGCTTCGTAAGCGTATCCTAATTTTGGTAATTCAAATGACATAAGTTTGTTTTTAATGTTAATATGTAAATTTAGCCAATATTCAAGCCAAGTTCAAAAAATAGAGATTATTTTAATAAATCTTTAACATTGATAATAACAAATACAAAAGCAGCCAAAAAATTTGACTGCTTTGTTTCTTAAGATAAAAAATCTTATTTATTCATTGACATTAAAAACTCTTCGTTATTCAAAGTTCCTCTGATGTTTTTATTCACAAATTCCATTGCTTCTACAGGATTCATTTCAGAAAGATATTTTCTTAAAATCCACATTCTTTGAGTAGTGACATCATCCATTAAAAGATCATCTCTACGTGTACTGGAAGCTACAAGATCAATTGCCGGATAAATTCTTCTGTTGGCGATTTTTCTGTCTAGTTGAAGTTCCATGTTTCCGGTACCTTTGAATTCTTCAAAAATAACCTCATCCATTTTAGATCCTGTATCAATAAGAGCTGTTGCAATAATCGTTAAAGATCCGCCGCCTTCAATTTTTCTTGCCGCTCCGAAAAATCTTTTCGGTTTGTGAAGCGCATTGGCATCAACTCCACCGGAAAGAACTTTACCAGAAGCCGGAGTTACCGTATTGTAAGCTCTAGCTAATCTCGTGATAGAGTCCAAAAGAATAACTACGTCATGTCCGCATTCTACCATTCTCTGGGCTTTTGCCAAAACAAGATTGGCTACTTTCACATGTTTATCGGCAGCTTCATCAAAGGTAGACGCAATTACTTCAGCATTTACACTTCTTTCCATATCAGTTACCTCTTCAGGACGTTCATCAATCAGAAGTACCATCATATACACTTCAGGATGATTGGCCGCAATAGAATTGGCAATATCTTTCAGCAACATGGTTTTACCGGTTTTCGGCTGTGCAACGATCATCGCTCTTTGGCCTTTACCAATAGGAGCAAAAAGATCAACTATTCTTGTAGAGATAGTAGAATTATTTCCGGCTAAATTAAATTTCTCTTCAGGAAAAAGCGGCGTAAGATATTCAAATGCAACTCGATCTTTGATGAAAGCTAAATCGCGTCCGTTAACTTCAGTAGGTTTTAGTAAAGAAAAATATTTTTCACCTTCTTTAGGCAGACGTACGATTCCTTTTACGGTATCTCCGGTTTTTAAGCCGAAATTTCTGATCTGAGCTGTAGAAACATACACATCATCTGGTGAAGAAATATAGCTGAAATCTGATGATCTTAAAAAACCGTAATTATCCGGTAAAATTTCCAAAACTCCTTCAATGCTAACCATTCCGTCAAAACTAAACTCTTTCCTTGGTTCAGCTTCTTCCTGCTTTTCAGCATGCCTGTTAGGATTTTGATTAGTATTCTGGTTTTGACCCGAATTCTGATTTTGATTTTGATTCGGATTATTATTCTGGTTTCTGTTTTGAGAATTTCCGTTATTGGGATTTGGATGGTTTTGACCTTTTGTATTCTGAGGCTGACCCTGCGGTCTTTTAGGTCTTTCTTCTTTTGCCTGAACAGGCTGAGAATCTGTATTCACCGGAGCTTCTGTTTTCTCCTGTATTTCGGTTTCTGTTTTAGGTGCTGCAGAAACTCTTTTTCTTTTTTGTTTGGGTGCGCTTGCTGGCTTTTCTTCAGCAACCTCCTTTACTTTATCCTCTTCAGCAGCTTCAGGAGAGAGAATTTCTTCTTTTTTGATTTCCTTTTCAGGAGTTTCCTGTTCTTCCTTTTTTTCAGCTTCAGCTTCAGGCAGTACCTTTTTAGCAGTTTTTTTAGGAGCTGTTGTTTTTCGGGAGGTTGTTTTTGCCGGTTTTTCCGGCAGTGGTTCTTCTTTATTCTCAGAAACTTCCGTAGAGTTGAAATACTCTTTCGTCACTTTTGGATTGGAAGCCTGAAAATCTAAAATAGCAAAGATTTTATCGTTTTCATTGCTTGTTCTTGCAACCTTCACGCCTAAATCTTTCAAGATTTTAGTCAATTCCGTAACGGATTTTGACCTTAACGTTTCTATGTTAAACATATTTTATGTAAAAATGTAATTAATTGTGAGTAAGAAAAGTAAGTCCGGTGACTTTTGTTTTCAAGTACATTGTATATTGCAAATCTACACTTATTTTTGAATTGTGCAAAATTTATATTATTTTTGCTTCTGAATTTTAAATTCTATGCTACAAAGAATACAGACGGTTTGGATTTTACTTGCGGTTTTAGGCGCAGTATTTCTTTTTATAACAGGACAGGATGTTGATGTTTTCGGAAGTTTCCCGGTGATTGATGCTTCTTCAGTAGTTCTTGTTTTAATTGGAGCATTCAGTTTATTCAGTTATAAAAACAGAAAAAGACAAATCATGCTTAATACAGCCAGCATGATTATAAACGCTTTGTTGATTGGTATTTTGGTGTATTGGCTGCAAAATTTATCCGGAGGAATAGATTTTCCTGAGAAGGGTATTGAGCCGGTTTTTCCATTTATTTCGATAATCTGCTTGCTTATGGCAAATATTTTTATCAGAAAAGATGAGAGGCTCGTAAAATCTGTAGACAGACTCCGATAACCTAACAACGATTTTTTGAGTGAGAACAGCTTCTTTATTAGGAGCTGTTTTTTTAATATTCAGCGTTGGCTGCATCAACTTTAAATAAATAATATTTATTTTTATATCTCAGAAACAATTTGCTGAAATTTGCGACATATACAGATTAAATAAATTAAAAGCAAAAATTAACATGAAAAAATTAACCTTTGTATTACTTTCATTTTTCAGTATATCTACTTTTGCACAAGAGGTGTCTGAAGAAAGAATAAAAACCATCATTTCAGTTTTGGCTTCAGACGAAATGAAAGGCCGCGAAATCGGAACTCCGGAAAACGACAAATCTGCACAATATATCGCAGAACTTTTTGAGAAAAATAATCTGGAATACTGTACAGGAAATTCTTATTTAATCCCATTTGACTACAAAGGCAAAACTGCTTACAATGTATGTGGAATAAAGAGAGGAAAATCAGAAAAAGTTTTAGGATTTTCCGGACATTTTGATCATATCAGCACAAAAAATAAATCTGGCGGTGACAATATTTATAACGGAGCAGATGACAATGCAAGCGGAATTACCGCATTAGTGGGTATTTCAGATTATTTCAAAGATAAGGATCCAGAATTTTCTATGGTTTTTATGGCATTTAACGGAGAAGAAAAGGGAATGTTGGGTTCTAAAGCAATTTCAGAAGACGACAACATGAATCGCATTAATGAAAACATTGCTGCCCTATTTAATTTTGAAATGGTTGCTACAGAATCTCAATTCGGAAAAAATGCGGTCTTTATTACCGGTGATGAATTCTCTGATTTGGACGAGCTTTTTAACAAATATGCTGTAGACGGTTTAAAAATTCATCCTGATCCGTATGCTAAACAGCAATTATTTTATCGCTCCGACAATGTAAGCTATGTAAAAAAGAAAATTATCGCCCATTCTATTTCCACAGTAGATATGACGAAAGCCAAGCATTATCATCAACCGAATGATGACTTAAGTATTGTAAATTTCACCAACATGGCGCAGATTATCAACAACTTTTCAAAAACGGTTGAGAAGCTTACCCCTAAAAACTTCAGCCCGAAATACAACAATAAAGTAAAGTTTGATTAAAAACGTCTAATCATTATATTTTAAGTAATTTTGCTATCCAATTTTATTGAATGAACGAATATAGAAAAATATTAAAATTCGCAAAACCTCATCAAAAATACATCTACGGAAGTTTGTTCTTCAATCTCTTGTATTCGGTATTTCAGATTGCATCTTTAGGTACAATTCTGCCAGTTTTAGGGATGCTGTTTGGCACCATAAAACCAGAAAAGTACGACTCTGCTCCTGTTTATTCAGGTAATGTTCTGGATTTATTTTCATATCTGAAAGACTATTCCAACTACTACATCCAGACTTTAGTAGCAGATTACGGATCTCTTAAAGTTCTGGCATGGCTTTGCATCGTTACTGCATTTATGTTTTTTCTGAGAAATGTATTCAGATATTTGGGATCTTTTCTTTTGATTAATTATCGTGTAGGAGTTACTAAAGATCTTCGTGGCGAAATGTATAGGAAAGTTTTGTCTCTTCCTGTTTCTTTCTTCACCGACAGCAGAAAAGGCGACATGATGTCTAGAATGTCAAATGACGTTGGCGACGTAGAAGGTAATATACTAGGAAGCTTAGTGGAACTTATTAATGCTCCTTTTATGCTGATAAGTACGCTGATAACTTTATTTTGGTTAAGTCCCGAAATGACACTTTTTTCTCTTTTGGTTTTACCGGTAATGGGAACTTTAATTGCTTTGATTGGTAAAAGCCTGAAAAAAGATTCGCATGAAGCTCAACACGAAATGGGAACCATATTTTCTATTGTAGATGAAACTTTAAAATCATCAAAGGTGATAAAAATTTTCAGTGCAGAAAAGATAATGAATACCAGGTTTATGGGTTCAATGCAGAAGTGGATCAACAGTTCTATAAGATTAGGAAGAAAGAAAGAATTAGCCTCTCCTATGAGCGAGTTTCTGGGTTCTGTAACCTTCCTGATTATTGCGTGGTACGGAGGAAAACAAATTATTGTAGATCAAAGTATTTCTCCAGCAGATTTCCTTGTTTTTTTAGGAATTTTCTTCCAGATTTTACCTCCTGTAAAAACATTATCTTCATCTATTTCTAATGTACAGAAAGGCGAAGCTTCACTCAAAAGAGTATTGGAAATTCTGGAAGCTGATGTAAAGATTGAAGAAATCGCCGAACCTGTTTCTATTTCTACACTGAATAACCATATTGAGTTTAAAAATATCGGGTTCTACTATGATAAATCTAATTTAATTTTAAAGAACTTTAATCTTACAATTCCTAAAGGAAAAACAGTTGCTCTTGTGGGACAAAGCGGAAGCGGAAAAACAACTATTGCCAATCTTCTTGCAAGATTTTATGATGTTTCAGAAGGTCAGATTCTGATTGATGAGACCGACATCAAACATTTGAAGCTTAAAGAATACAGAAAGCTTTTAGGTATGGTTACTCAGGAATCTGTTTTATTCAACGATACGGTGTACAACAATATTCTGATGGGAAAACCCGAGGCTACAAGAGATGAAGTGATTGCTGCTGCTAAAATTGCGAATGCGGATACTTTTATCTCACAGCTTCCTAATGGTTACGAAACCAATATCGGAGATGATGGCGGGAAGCTTTCCGGCGGACAGAAGCAAAGGGTTTCTATCGCAAGAGCTGTTCTTAAAAATCCACCGATTATGATTTTGGATGAAGCAACTTCTGCTTTGGATACAGAATCTGAAAAATTTGTGCAGGATGCCCTGGAAAAAATGATGGAAAACCGTACGTCACTGGTTATTGCCCATCGCCTTTCAACCATTCAGAAAGCTGACTGGATTGTCGTAATGGAAAAAGGCGACATCGTGGAACAGGGAAGTCATCAAGAGCTAATGGCTCAAAAAGGCGTTTACCATAAATTGGTGGAACTTCAGAATTTCGATTAATCAATTTCTTTACGTTTAAATGAACCTTATACAAGAATACTTCTACAAAATCAGTGAACCTGAAAGAAGTATTCTTTTGTTTTTAAGAAAGAAAATTCTGGAATCTGATCCTGACAACATTACCGAGACATTCAGCTTTGGTCTTCCTTTTTTCAAGTATAAAAAGAAGATGCTCTGTTATTTTTATTTCAGCAAAAAGCACAAAAAACATTATATCAGTTTTTATCACGGTGATCGGCTGGACTATCCTGAACTCATCAGTGAAGGAAGAAAAAAGTTTAAAATCCTTTTAATTGATGAAAATGCCGATTTGCCTGTGGAGCTGATTTTGAATATTGTTGAGGAAGTAAAAAAGCATACACGTTAAGACAAATCCTCCTGAAATTTTCGGGAGGATTTGTTCTTTTATCTCATTTAAGCATTTCTTTTACTTAACAAAATACTAATATCAAACTGCTGATTGACAGGAATACCATAGATTTTAGCAGATTTATTGTAAAGGTTATTAATTTCTAAAAAAGATGTCTCTCTTTCTTTAAATAAGTTTTCTTTTTATCTAAAAATAATCTTTTAATACTTTTTCCATTTCTTCCTTTGAAGCCTTTTTGGTATTTTTTATGGCATCAAATTGATATTTCATATGAATAAACTCACCCTTATCATTTTTCGACAAATAAAGTAGAGCATATTTATAGTTTTTGAATTCAGGAGTTCCATAATGGTCGTAAGCCTCAAAATGAATTGTATCATGATCTATTTTATTAAATACATTTTGACGAACAATATATTTGCATAAAAAAGCTTCATCCATATAATATTCGGTTACAATAATTGAGTCACCCGATGTAGGATCTTTAACCTTTTTTTTATAATTGACATTAGGATCAAAATATTCTACAGATACTCTCTCACCTACAAAGCAATATAAATTGATATTTTTATTTTCTTCGTAAAAATTGGATTCTAAGATTTTCTTATTAGAATTACAACTAATTAAAAAGATACAAACTATATAGAAGATATTTTTTTGCATAGGTTGTGCATTTTCTACTGTTTTGTCAACACAAACTCACCTCTTGGCATTTCGTTGTAAGGAGCACACCCGGAATCATCAGTAACAAACTCCTGATACGTAAAATACTTCCAGTAAATCTGCGTTTTCTGTATATTGTTGAAGCTGATATGAATCTCACCATCAATACATAAATCTGAAAACTGAAATCTCAGTTTTGTATGATTAGTATTTTCAACAAAACCTAAACTGCTGACTTTAGCATCTTCATCAGCAGATTATAGGTAGAGTACAAGATATTTCCATTACTGTCAAGCATCGTATACTTTCCTGCTAAGCGGTCTTTATAAAAGTTTTATAATCCACCAAGGTCCTTATATTTTGTAAACGTGATGGTAAAAGTCTTATTTTCAAAAGTTCCTTTCCAAGTTCCTATGTAAAGAGCTAACTCATTATTTAGATCTTTATAATATGCTCCTTCGATAGGAATTCTCCGTGTTTCTAGTGGTAAAATTTGCTGCTATGCTTTACAGCTAATAAAACTTAAAACGAATATAATTAAGATATTTTTCACACTTTACTGCTTTGTCAAAACAATATCTTTAGGAAAATTTATCGGCCAATCGTCATATTGATCAACGTAGGCATTATGAATACAATCTTCTTTCCAAAAGCTTGGGTCATATTCTAAATGTAAGGTCATTTGATTTGTGGTAAAGCTCGTTATGTGTATAGTTGCTGTTTTTCCACACATATTTTTTGGAAAAAAGCTTATTGTCTCTTTTCCAGGGTACTTTAAGCTTTTAAAAATTCCACGAAATTCCGCACCGTCAATACCAAAATTACTTATTCTATCTACTTCTATAATACCATTAGAACTAATGATTTTTCTTTCTCCAAAAATATCATCTGAATAATAAGTATGTGTTGCCCCTGTTATTGAATTGTAAAATTTGACTTTTTTGAATTCTATATAAACAATTTTTCCATTCCAGTTTCCTTTCCACAATCCTACATATTTATCTAATTCTCCGAACATATCTTTTATATATGCATTATTAGGTACATCGCTGGGAGTCGTATTTAATGGATATTCCTGTGAAAGGAATAATTGAGCCACTAAAGACATTACTAAAATTATTAATTTATTTTTCATTGTTGTTTTTTAATTATCTGCATTTTACTTTTTTTCTGCTTCCGTTTTGAAGATAGAGCTCATAATTGGCATCACTCTCAATTTTATAAAGCTTCAAGCCTGTCATATTGAGTTTATCTCGCAAAAACTTCATAAATTCTAATTCCAGCTTGTCCATATTGTATATTGGTCCCGAAGCACCTACTGTGTAGCTAGAAGCTAAATTTTTTTGATACTCAACATTTAAATTCTCAATATCTTGTTTAGTGTAATTTGGAAAAGGAACAATATCTGTACCGTCGAAGGTCATCATATAATTTCCGTCATCCGTTACTACAGTATAGCTAAGTTTGCTTAAATCTATTTGCTTATTGGCATTTGCTGGGTTTGCATTCCAGTTTTTTGCCCAGATAAGCCAGTTGTTAAATTCAATCACATCTCCCGGAGAAAAGATAGGATAAATTCCTTTATAATGGGTATGCATAAATGCAAATGTACTGTAGTGAAAAGTAAACTTTACAGACTTAGATCCAAACTTGCTTTCGAGAAGCTGATTTTGTACACCGGTTTGCGAAGTTCCCTGTACAGGATTCCCTAATGTATATCCCCACTCACGATTCTCCCAAGTTTTACTCTGAAGATCTGTAACATTATCTTTAAAAAAAGAATTATCTGTAACTCCTTTAATTTTTCCACACGAACTAAATAAAGGCACCTCTATCACCGTAGGAATCCCCGCACAACCTCCTTCACCAATATTGGTATTGGGGTCTATTAAACCTGTTGATACTCCATTCCCGTTGCAGGGCTGCTGTGTAGGATCGGTAGGACAGGTAGGGCAAGGCTCTCCACCTCCGTTGTCTGTTCCGCCTCCCGGACCTGCCCACCAGCCGGTACCACCCGTCTCATTCCCGGTATAAATAAAATCACATTTATACACCATTGTCGTATGCCAACCCGGTTTACGGTCTGCACTACAGCTTCCCCACGATTCCGTATTCCACATCCCGTGCTGGTTTTCACTGCATACCGTTACAAAGGTGTTTTCTTCCTGCCATCCGCAGGCGGTCATCCCTTTTGATAACGGATTGTAAGTCCCAGAGGCTAATTCCGTAATGCTCATTTTTCCTTTTGTATCAACAAAACCACCATTTTTAAGGGTCTCTTTTTCCGTTACGCTAAGAGCATAGCTTACCAGAAGCTCTTTGTAGGTTCCGTCTGTAGTGGGAAACAGCACAAGATTTTCTACAGGATCTGTAGGCAAAGCGTTTTGACGGCTAAGATGAAAAGTGTAGGTGTGAAAGTTGGGACCGTTCTCAATGTACGTTACCTGATCGGTATCAATAGATACTCCGTTGGCGTAATTAATTTTACTTTTTGCATTTTTCTGTGCAAAGGCTTTAATCCCAATCTCTGCTTTTTGAAGCTCAGGTACAAGCTGGGTTCTGTGTTTAGCTTCGCTTAGGGAAATTCTTTTGGAAGTCAGTAGCAAGCCCGTGTTGCCGTGCGCTTCTTCTTCGTTGTGAAATTCTTCGGTGCGGCAGGAGAATGCCGAGACACCGACTAAGAGCATCAGGCAGAGCCTGAGAAATAATTTTTTCTTCATGCTTTGTAGTTTTTAAAGGTTTAAATATATAATAATTTTATTACTCTGTGACAAAAATCTAAAAAACAAACGGAAGAAAATTACTGGTTTCCGTATTATTTTACTAAAAGAAAATTTATGTACTTTTGAAAAAAATACATGGTGCTATGACATTAGGGGAAAAACTGAAAAAAGCGAGAATCAGCAAAAACTTTACGCAGGAATACCTTGCCGATCTGCTGCAGGTTTCGCAAAAGACCTACTCCAATTTTGAGAACGATAAAAGCAAGCCCGATTTTCAGCAGGTAGAAAGCATTGCACAGGCACTGCAGACCAGCGTACTCGATTTTCTGAGTGGTGATAATATTACAGTTAATCAAAATGATAATGAGATCGCCATAGCACAGAATTATGCCACAATCAATACATCGGAAAAACTGATTGAGCAATACGAAGAACGCATCAAAGAGCTGAAAGAGCAGGTAGAATTCTGGAAAAGCCGGTCGCAGGACAGCAACTCATAAAACACTCTTCCGCAGAGGCTCCTGCACCCGTGCAACAGACTTTCGGGAACGTCCGAAAGCTTGTCGCACCCCTGCAAGAGGTTTTCGGAAACATCCGAAAAGTCATTCCATCCCTGCAAGAAGTTTTCGGAAAAATAGAAAGAGTGCGATATTATACAAAAAAAGCCTTGTCAAAGTTTGAAGTTTTGACAAGGCTTTTTCAAATGTATCTTTTATAAAATCAATCTCTCATTTTAGCAATCACATCAATTCCGCCTTTAGTCTTATCCCCAATCTTGCAGATGATTTCTGTATCTAAAGGTAAAAATATATCCATTCTTGACCCGAATTTGATGAACCCGAATTCGTGTCCTGCCTTTGCATTATCTCCTTCATTACAGTAAAATACAATTCTTCTGGCAACATATCCTGCAATTTGTCTGAAAACGACCTTATGATTGGTTAAACTCTCTACGGCAACCGTTGTTCTTTCGTTTTCTGTAGAAGATTTTTCGTGCCATGCCACCAAATATTTTCCCGGATGATATTTTTTATAAATAACTTTTCCAGAAACCGGAAATCTGCAAATATGGACATTAAGAGGTGACATAAAAATAGAAACCTGAATTGCTTTTTCGTTTAAAAATTCTGATTCTTCTACTTCTTTAATCATAACGACTTTTCCGTCCACTGGGGCAATTACGTTTTCAACATGATCCAGAATATCCCGGTTAGGAACTCTGAAAAACCAGAAAACCAGACTGTAAACTACCAGCAAAGGCACAATAATCAACAAGGAAAACATTTCCAGATAATAGATAGAGACTGCTGCAATGATGGCAAAGAGTATGGTTGCAACTGCAATTGTTCCTTTTGATTCCTTATGTAGTTTCATGTGTAGATTTTTATAAGTCGATGATGATCTTTTACGATTAAATAAATTTTTCTAAAATAAAGTACAAATATACGACAGGAACGCAAATGATAAAACTATCAAGCCTGTCTAAAATTCCCCCGTGTCCCGGAATAATATTTCCGCTGTCTTTCACCCCGAAATTTCTCTTCAGCTGGCTTTCCACAAGATCTCCCAAAGGCGCAAATGCTGCAATCAGAAAACCTACGGCCATCCAGTTCCCGCGGAGCTGTGGCTGATACAATTCCACAAAGTAAGACAGCACTAAAGTTAGAACTACTCCACCTGCATAACCTTCCCACGTTTTTTTAGGTGAAATTTTAGGTGCCATTTTATGTTTTCCAAAAAATTTTCCTGTTAAATACGCAAAAGTATCGCTGCTCCATATCAGGAGAAAAAGAAAAAATACTTCCAGAGTAAAAGTATCATCAAAATTTGAAAATTTAGGCAGACCCAAAGCTAATGAAAACGGCAATCCTACATAAATAACGGTAAAAATGAGTTTTCCGCTGTCAAAATACAATTCACTTGAAAATTTAAATAAAGTAACGACAGCGATTAAAACCAATGATAACGCAAGAATTTCGTATAACCTGAAATTAAAGTAAAAATCATGATGGAAAAATCTTTTGGAAAAAGTGTAAAAGATGAATAATACAATCGGAAAAACAATCCATTTTTCGTATCCTTTACCAAACTGCATGATCCTGATGCATTCCCAAGTTCCTGCGAGCAAAAAGAAACTCATCAAGCCATAAAACAGATACTGCTGCTTTACAATTCCATCCAGAAGCTGCGCTCCGAACGGAGTTGTACAAAGAAAAATTACTGCTACATAAACAAGCCCCGAAAGTGTTCTCTGAATAAGATTTTTGTCCAAAATTTAAAATTTAATCTGCTTGTTAGTCTTCCAATAGAAGTAAAAAAAGCTTCGTATTGTTATTGGCAGCTGCATCCAGTTTAGAATGATTTCCGCTGATTGATGTAAGATTTTTAATATTCCCGGTGCGCTTTATTTTGCCCATTGCATCATTCAGATTATTTACAATCTGGGAAACATTTGCCATAATGATAATCTTACCGGGAAGCCTGGAAGAATGGTAGTGCAAAATGTTATTATGAGAAAGCATAATCCTTCCGTCATAAGCAATTAAATACTCACACGTAATAAATGCTGCATCATTCGACTGCTGAAGCTCTGCATTATAGTTTGTTTTCAAAACATTCAGAAAACCCTGTAAATCCTTATCACAACAAAACATTGAGCTGATTCCCTCAATTTTAATAATCTGGTTCAAAGTCTGCAATGCTTCGGCCTCATCTGCACAGTAGTTGAAAAACCCACCCGAATGAGTAAACAACTGTGCAAACTTGTAATCAAGATCGGCGTTTTTCAGCGAATCTCCAAGTTTTTCCAGGCTTTGCTTCTCCTCATCTTCAGGCTGATTGGTAAGTTTGCTTACAATTCTTTTAAATAAACTCAACTTAGTATATTTTTAGTCAACTTAGTACAAAAATAGAAAATATAATCTTAAAGAATCCAATAATATGACTTAAAAACAAAAAATTCCCGACAAATATTTATTTATCGGGAATTCTGTACAATATTAACCAGTTTTTTAAATCTGTGTAGGGCTTTCCGGTGCCTTAATTTCACCTTCTGCTATATTGCCTTCGTCATTATTTGGCTCCAGTCTGTTTTCCGGAATTGTATTGGTAACCGGCTTTTCTGTTAATTCAGGATCCCACGCTCTTTTTCCGAAAATCTCTTCAAGATCCTCACGGAAAATAACTTCTTTTTCCAAAAGCTTACTTGCCAAAGCATCAAGCTTATCTTTATTTTCTGTTAAAATCTGAACTGCTCTATCGTATTGATTTTCAATAATTCCTTTGATCTCAACATCAATTTTCTTCGCTGTTTCTTCAGAATAAGGTTTCCCGAAAGAATATTCAGATTGTCCTGAACTGTCATAGTAGGATATGTTTCCGATATTTGGACTCAAACCATAAATGGTCACCATAGCCTGAGCTCTTTTCGTTACACTTTCAAGGTCAGAAAGCGCACCTGTGGAAATATTGTTGAATATCACCTGCTCTGCAGCTCTTCCGCCCAATGTTGCACACATTTCGTCCAGCATTTGTTCTGTGGTAGTTAACTGCCTTTCTTCCGGAAGATACCAAGCCGCTCCTAAAGAACGCCCTCTCGGAACAATTGTTACTTTCAATAGCGGAGAAGCATGTTCTACCAACCAAGAAATTGTTGCATGTCCCGCTTCGTGATAAGCCACTCTTTTCTTTTCCGAAGGCTTGATTGCTTTATTCTTTTTCTCAAGACCACCGATAATTCTGTCAACCGCATCAAGGAAATCCTGTTTAGTAACAGCTTCATGATTGTTTCTTGCTGCAATAAGAGCAGCTTCGTTACAAACATTTGCTATGTCTGCACCACTGAAACCAGGCGTCTGTTTAGCTAAAAACTCTCTGTCTACAGTATCATCCATTTTAATCTTGCTCAAATGAACATCGAAAATTTGTCTTCTTTCATGAAGTTCCGGCAAATCCACATAAATCGAACGGTCAAAACGACCGGCTCTCATCAAAGCCTTATCTAAAATATCTGCTCTGTTGGTTGCTGCCATTACAATTACATTGGTATCTGTTCCGAAACCATCCATTTCTGTTAAAAGCTGATTCAGAGTGTTTTCTCTTTCATCATTTCCGCCCGAGAAGTTATTTTTTCCTCTTGCTCTTCCGATGGCATCAATCTCATCAATGAAAATAATTGCCGGAGACTTGGCTTTTGCCTGAGCGAATAGATCTCTTACTCTGGAAGCTCCTACACCAACAAACATCTCCACAAAATCTGAACCTGAAAGCGAGAAGAAAGGAACCTTCGCTTCACCAGCTACTGCTTTTGCCAATAATGTTTTACCCGTTCCCGGAGGACCAACCAAGAGTACTCCTTTAGGAATCTTGCCTCCCAGTTTTGTATATTTTTCAGAATTTTTAAGAAAATCTACAACTTCCTGTACTTCTTCTTTTGCTCCTTCTAAACCTGCAACATCTTTGAATGTCACCTGAATTCTTTCTTTTTCATCAAAAAGTTTAGCCTTAGATTTACCGATTGAGAAAATCTGTCCACCGGGACCACCGCCACTTCCCATTTTTCTGAAAAGGATGAAATAAAAAAGCCCCAAAATACCGATCCATACTAATGCCTGAATAAGAAATCCCATCAGCGGGCTTTCACCTTCTGCATAATCTTTGGTTGTTTTTATAGCTGGATTTTCAGATTTCAGCGTTTCAAACTTTGAGAGAAACAACTGTAAGTCTCCATACTTCAATGTATAGTCTGGCTTTGGTGACATCCCGAAAGAAGGGAATGCAGCAGGTGCTTTGTCTTTATTAGCCTGTACAGTTTCTGTTTTTGCTTCTTTCGTTAAATATACATCAGCCTTCTGCGCCTGTTTGTCTATTAAAACTTTCTGAATCTTTCCCGCCTGCATTGTTCTGAAGAATGTATCTTCGTCCATAGATTTTGCACCGCTGTCACCAAACGAATTAGCAACAAAAAATAGCAAAAGAGCTATAATCATTATTGGGAAAAACCAGTTAAATCCTTTATTATTCATTTATTACTTTTAAAATTTATATTGCGTTTTCAATTCTTGTGATTTTAGCATCACCCCAAAGTTCTTCAATATCATAATATTCTCTGGTCTGCTTCTGAAAAATATGTACTACCACCGAAACATAATCTACCAAAACCCACATAGCATTTTCCGTACCTTCTACATGCCAAGGTCTGTCGTGAAGTTCGTTTCTTACTTTCTTCTCAACATTTCCCGCTAATGCCGAAACCTGTGTATTTGAATTTCCGCTGCAGATAATGAATGTTTCTGCTACTGAATTTTCGATATTGGTAAGGTCAAAAATCATGATATCTTCTCCTTTCACATCTTGGATAGCCTCGATAATTTTATCTATTAGTGCCTGCTTTTCTGCTGTTTTACTCATTAATATATATATAATCTGCAAATTTATTGTTTTTCTTTCACTTTAGCCTTATTTTTAGCCGTTTAAAGTCTTAAAGTTTTCTTAAATGGATGACCTTTTTTATGTAAATGAATGTTCTTCTACTAATGACGAAATAAGCGGTATTTTACTTTATAATACTTCAGATTTTAAAGCCCTTTACACTTTCTGTCAGACAAACGGCAGAGGACAATACGGCAAACAATGGGTTTCGTCTTCGGAAAAGAATCTGGCTTACACATTAGCAGTAAAAAAATCAGCTTTTCATCACTCCGACTTTCTGTTCAATTATTATACCGCAATTTGCGTACAGACTTATATTGCCAACCTGACAGGAAAACAGGTACAGATTAAATGGCCCAATGATATTATTTTAAACAAAAAGAAAATTGCCGGGATTTTGATTGAAAAAAAGAATATTAGCCAAACGGCTTATTTCATTACCGGAATCGGAATTAATATCTTACAGGAAAACTTCGATAAAATATCTAATGCCGGATCCATTTTAACCCAGACCGGACAAAAATTTAATCTGAAAAACTTCATTGAAAACTTCCATAAATATTTCATTGAAAAATTAAAAAATATTCCTTCGGAAGACGAAATTATGATTCATCTGAACTACCATCTGTTCCGTAAAGATCAAATTTCTGTTTTTGAAATAGGAGGATCAAAACAAAATGGCATCATAAGAAGTGCAGAAAAAAACGGAAAAATCTGCATTGAACTGGAAACAGGACTGCAGGCTTTCTATCTGAAAGAGATCAAGCTTCTTTACTGATTAGCCCTCTTCAGATACAAAAACAAAGTAACCGGAAAAAATACGATATTTGGAAACCACATTGCCAGTACCGGAGACATACTTTTGTTTTCTGAAACCACCTTTAAGGCTTCAAAAGAAAATACAAAAACGAAAGCCAGAGAAATACCTATAGCCAGATTGATTCCCAAACCTCCCCTTTTCTTTTGTGAAGAAAGCGAAAGCGCAAGAAACGTTAATATGATAATAGAAACCGGCATTGAAGTACGCTGGTGAAACTCGTTCAGGTGAGAGTTGAGATTGCTGTTTCCTTTTTCTTTTTCCCTTTCGATGAATTTAATAAGTTCCGGAGTAGTCTTATTCTGCCCTAAAAGCTCATTTGGAAATAATTCTTCAGGATCCTGTCCGAAATTTTTTCTTATCTCAAAACCTTGCCCCAATTTCTCGGAATCGTCTTTATTAATGGTCTTTTCCAGATAACTGTTGAGTACAAAATTCTTTTTCTCCTGCTCCCAGAAAACATCGGTAGACTTTAGCTCGTAAATCAGCTTTCTGTTTTTATCAAATTTCTGATAAAGAAAGCCATACCCTCTTTTTTCTCTTTTGTTCCAGGAATTGACAAAAATATACTCCATTTTGCTCAGCTGAGCAGAAACAGCAGCTGTACCAAGAATTTTTTCTTTATTTGCGGTGTTGTAAGTATAGGCTTCCAGTTGATTTTTCTTGATATTCGCCCACGGTAACACAAAATGATTGATTGCCAATGAGACAACCGCAATGAACAATGAAGTCAACAGGTATGGTCTGGCAAATCTGTGAAAGCTTGCACCGCTGCTTATTATGGCAACAATTTCGGTATTATTTGCCATTCTTGACGTAAAATAAATAACCGAAATAAAAACAAGAATTGCCAAAAATGTAACAACAAGGTTTATAATCCAGAACGGATAGAAATTAACCAAAAAATAACTAACATCCAGCTTTGGATCTATTTCTGTAGCTCTTTCTATTCGCGGAATTTTTTGCTGTACATCAATTACCAAAACGACAATAGACAGCAATACCAACATAAACCCGAAGGTTCCGAGGTATTTTTTAACGATATATCCGTCTATTATTTTAAGCATAAATAATGTTTAAAGTCTTTGTCTCAATACAGGAACTACAGAATCTTTCCATTGATAAAAATCTCCTGCTAAGATATGCTCTCTCGCCACTTTTACCAAATCAAGATAAAATGCAAGGTTATGAATAGAAGCAATCTGCTTTGCAAGGTATTCTTTAGATACAAATAAATGCCTTACGTAGGCTTTTGAATATTCCTGATCTACAAAACTTGTCCCAAACTCATCCAATGGCGAAAAATCTTTCTTCCATTTTTCATTTTTCATATTGATGACACCCTGCCATGTAAAAAGCATCCCGTTTCTTGCATTTCTGGTTGGCATCACGCAATCCATCATATCAATTCCGAGACCGATAGATTCCAGAATATTCCACGGTGTTCCTACTCCCATCAGATATCTAGGTTTTTCTTTAGGCAAAATATCCGTAACCTCATCCGTGATTCTGTACATTTCTTCTTCCGGCTCCCCAACGGAAAGACCGCCAATTGCATTTCCTTCAGCACCGGCTTCGGCAATTACTTCTGCCGAAATTTTTCTTAAATCTGAATATGTAGAACCCTGAACAATCGGAAAAAACCGTTGTTTATAACCATAAAGCTCAGGATTTTTTTCGTTCCAGTCAATACATCTTTTCAGCCAGCGGTGCGTCATCTCCATTGATAATTTTACCTGATTGTAATCACACGGATAGGCAACACACTCGTCAAATGCCATAAATATGTCTGCTCCGATCTGTCTCTGAATTTCCATAGACTTCTCCGGAGTAAATAAATGATAGCTTCCGTCGATATGAGATTTGAATTTCACACCTTCTTCAGACATTTTTCTGCTTCCTGAAAGCGAAAACACCTGAAAACCTCCTGAATCTGTAAGAATGGGAAGATCCCAATTCATAAATTTGTGCAAACCTCCGGCTTCCTGCATGACTTCCATTCCCGGACGAAGATATAGATGATAGGTATTTCCAAGGATAATCTGCGCCTTTATATCTTCTTTAATCTCTCTCTGATGCACCGTCTTTACACTTGCAACTGTTCCTACCGGCATAAAGATAGGAGTCTGAATATTTCCGTGATCAGTAGACAAAACACCCGCTCTTGCTTTCCCTTCTGAGGTTTTTTCTATATTAAAAAAATTCATTATATAACATTTAATACGATCCGTATTTCTCAATGATGGTGAAAAATTATCTGCGCTCAAGCCTGGGAACATCCTTAATGACCTGTTCAGATTCTTTCTTTACTTTCTCTACAGCTTTTGGATCTTTTTCTTTAAGAATTTCCTGAGCATCTTCTACGATGCCTTTCATCTTTTGTTTAATAACATAATATTTATAGCTTTCAACAAAGTCATCTGCTTTAATATTATAAGATTTAAGAATATATCTCGTTCCGCTTTCCAGATTTTTGTCCGGATAAAGAAAAACTATCTGATCGTTGATAGCCATTTCTGCAATAATCTCTGCCATCTTATCCTGATCAATAAGATTTTTGGGCTTATCTATATATTCCGTACAGGAAAAAACCAACAGAAAAGTAAAAAATCCTATAAGCTTTTTCATATATATATTTGTATTAAAGAAATTGTATCTCAATTATAATAGTTTGTGAACAATTCTGATTTTACAACCTGTTGATTAAAGATTTCCACTTTAAGTTTAAAACTCCGAAAACGGCTTCATGAATAATTCCGCCATTCATTTTACTTTCGCCTAAAATTCTGTTGGTAAAAATAATAGGAACTTCTACAATTTTAAATCCTTTTTTGAAAGTTCTGAATTTCATTTCAATCTGAAAACCATATCCTTTTAATTTCACATTATCCAATCCTATTTCTTCCAGCACCTTTCTTGAAAAACAAACGAAACCCGCTGTTGTATCGTGAATCGGAAGCCCCAAAATAAACCTTACGTATTTTGAAGCGAAATAAGAAAGCAAAACTCTTCCCATTGGCCAGTTGACTACATTTACTCCTTTAGAATAGCGAGATCCGACCGCCATATCTGCATTTTTACAAGCTTCAAAAAGTCTGGGAAGATCTTTCGGATCATGTGAAAAATCAGCATCCATTTCAAATATATAATCATACTGATTCTGAAGTGCCCATTTGAATCCATGAATGTAAGCTTTTCCCAATCCGTCTTTCACGTGTCTCACAGAAAGATGCAGGTGATGAGGAAACTTTGTCTGAAGATCTTTTACGATATCCGCTGTTTTATCAGGCGAAGAATCATCAACCACTAAAATATGAAAGTCTTCATTCAACGCAAAAACTGCAGAAATAATATTGGTAATATTTTCTTTTTCGTTGTAAGTCGGAATGATGACCAGTTTTTTCATTTCAGTTTGCAAAGATAGTTTATTTAACCTTTTTATTTTATACAAAATAATCTATAATTTTGCAAAAAAATATTCTCTTGCCATCAATCCATAATTTTGTGAACCACGTAAGAATACCCGAAAATAATGATTGGGTTGTTTTCACCCTTATTGTATGTATCTTTCTATACATTTTTATGATGAATGTGGTGGAACGTGATGCAAATCTCAAAGACTTTCTGCTTCAGAAATATTATGATGCAAGCAATAATCTCCCGAGCTGGATCATTACCTCTATAGTAACGGCACTTTGCATGAGTGTCTTGGTTTCGCAGTACATTCCTTTTGTTCCGAAATATATTGCAGACATTCAGCCATTTGGATACCAACTGAATAAAATTGGCTACACCGTAATTATTGTATCTCTTTTTTATATCACAAGAGCTGTACTCGGATATCTTTTTTACCAATCTATTGGTGACGGGAAAAAGTGGAGCATTTTTTATTTTACGTCAACCAAATTTTATTTCATCTTTTCTATTCTGCTGATTATTTTGTGCATAGCGCATTATTATTTCCCGATCGACAGAAATGAAGCATTTGTATATTATCTCAGTTTTTTTTGTTTCACATTCATTTTCAAGGTATTTTTCTATTTGTTTCACAGAAACAACATCTTACCCCAAAAATGGTATTATAAATTTTTGTATATTTGCACGCTCCAAATGGCACCAATTCTGATGCTATGGAAGTTATTATTTATTTAATAGAGTACATGATGAGAATAAAATCAATATTGGTTTCTCAACCAGCGCCGAGTGAGTCTTCTCCTTATCTGGAAATTGCGAAGAAGGAAAAAATAAAGATTGACTTCCGCCCGTTTATCCACGTAGAAGGTGTAGACAACAAAGAACTCAGAACACAAAAAATAGACCTTACACAGTATACCGGTATTATTTTTACCAGTAAGAATGCTATTGACCATTATTTCAGGCTTGCAGAAGAATTGAGGTTTGCAGTTCCGGATACGATGAGATACATCTGTCAGTCGGAAGCAATTGCCAATTATCTCCAAAAGCACATTGTTTACAGAAAGAGAAAAATAAGCTTTGGCGAAAAGAATTTTTCGGACCTTTTACCGCTTTTTAAAAAATTTCCCTCAGAAAAATATTTGCTCCCATCTTCAGACCTTCTAAGTCCGGATATTGTAAAAACAATGGAGGCATCTAATGTAGACTGGAAAAGAGCAATCATGTACCGAACTGTCTGCAGTGACCTTACGGATATCACTATAAAAGATTACGATATGCTGATTTTCTTCAGTCCGCAGGGAATCAAATCTTTACAGCAAAACTTTCCGGATTTTAAGCAGGAAGATACCAAAATAGGCGTTTTTGGTCCTACAACATCTGCCGCTGCCGAAGAAGCAGGACTGAAAGTAGATTTAATGGCACCAACTAAAGAAACTCCGTCCATGACAATGGCATTGGAAAAATACATTAAAGTTTTACACAAATAAGTTAAAATCTTTACACGACAAGACCGTCTTCCTCATAGCAGGTAAGATGGTTTTTTTTTAACTACATTTGAACAAGAATTAGATCAGATGAAAGCTCCACAGGCAAAAAAAATAGAAAAAACACTTGAAATACACGGAGATAAGAGAACAGATGCTTATTTCTGGATGAATGAAAGAGAGAATCCCGAAGTGATACAATACCTAGAAGCGGAGAATGCCTATTCGGATTTTATAATGAAAGATACCGAACAGCTTCAGGAAGAACTTTTCGAGGAAATGAAAGCACGATATAAAAAGGATGATGAGTCACTGCCTTATTTTTTTAATGGCTATTGGTATATCGTTCGTTACGAAGAGGGTAAAGAATATCCTATTTTCTGCAGAAAATATAAAAGTCTTGACCATGAAGAAGAAATTATACTTGATGTAAATATCCTCGCAGAAGGAGAAGAATTTTTTGAAGTAGCCAATGTTGCGGTGAGTCCCAATAATCAATTAGCTTCTTTTTCCTCTGATAATGTAGGAAGAAGAATTTATACGCTCAATTTTAAAGATTTAAAAACCGGTGAAATTCTTTCTGATGTAATAGAAAACACCACAGGAAAAGCAGTCTGGGCGAATGATAATGTGCATGTATTTTACATCCGTAAAGATGAAAGCCTGCGTGCATTTCAGGTTTTCAGACATCAATTAGGAACAGATGCTGCTGAAGACGTTTTGATTTTTCATGAGGAGGACGAAACTTTTGACGTAAACGTGTTCAAGACAAAATCTATGGAATATATTTTCATGGCGAGTTCCAGCACAATTTCAGATGAGCATCGTTTTATTCCCGCAGATAATGTTTTTGCTGATTGGAAAGTCATTCAGCCAAGAATAGATAATCTGGAATATTCTGTGGAACATTATGAAGATGAGTTTTATATAATTACCAATGCTGATGATGCTACCAATTTTAAGCTGGTAAAAACAAAAATCAATAACTGCGGTATGGAAAACTGGGTGGATGTGATTCCTCACCGCCCTGAAATTTTACTGGAAGGTTTTGAGATTTTTAAAAATTATCTTGTATTAGAAGAAAGAGAACAAGGTTTACTCCGGATTAAAATTATCGACGAAAAAAATCAGGAATCTCATTATCTCAGCTTTACAGATCCTACTTACACCGCTTACATCGGCATTAATCTTGAGTTTGATACGGAAGTTCTCCGCTACGGTTATACTTCACTCACCCAACCAAGCACAACGTTTGAGTATAATATGAAAGATCAAACGACCAAAATGCTGAAGCAGCAGGAAGTTTTAGGTGGAAAATTTAATCCGGAAAATTATATTTCTGAAAGAATCTGGGCAGATTCCCGAGATGGAGAAACAAGGATACCTATCTCTCTGGTGTATCATAAAGACACAAAAAAATCAGCCGAAACTCCGCTTCTTTTATATGGATACGGAAGTTATGGCCATACCGTTGATGCAAGTTTCTCTAATGTAAGGCTATCAATTCTCGACAGAGGATTTATTTATGCCATTGCCCATATCAGAGGCGGAGAATATCTGGGAAGAGAATGGTACGAAGACGGAAAAATGTTATTCAAAAAAAATACTTTTTTTGATTTTATAGATGCCGGAAAGTTTTTGATTAAGCAAAATTATACTTCCTCAAAACATTTGTATGCTATGGGTGGAAGCGCAGGTGGACTTTTGGTAGGTGCGGTGATGAATTACGAACCCTCTTTATTCAACGGTATTATAGCACAGGTTCCTTTCGTAGATGTTGTAACCACAATGCTTGACGAAACCATCCCTTTAACAACCGGAGAATACGACGAGTGGGGAAATCCAAATGATGAGGAATACTACCATTACATGAAAGAATATTCGCCTTACGACAATGTGGAAGCTAAAGATTATCCGAATATTCTGATCACTACAGGTTTTCACGACTCTCAGGTGCAATACTGGGAACCTGCAAAATGGACGGCAAAACTGAGAGAATTGAAAACAGATGATAACATCCTGATTTTCAAAACTGATATGAGTTCCGGACACGGAGGAGCAAGCGGAAGATTTGAATCTTTAAAGGAAGATGCGCTGGAATACGCATTTCTATTAAAAATTGACAAACAATAGAAACCGATGACATTTGCAATTATCTTTCTTTGCCTTTTTATTTCATATTATCTTTTTCAAAAAAGTAAAATAAGAAGAATTGAAAAACAGGAATACATACAGGAAAGAAAAAATCAGAAATTTAACGAATTGCTTGATCTTGCCAGAAAACAGGATGAGCAAAACTCAGAGAATGATAAGGCGAATGAAAATGACAATTAATTGATAAAAATTATGATCAACGAATCAGAATACTGGCAAAAAGTAGAACAGTTTTTCAGTGAAAATTTTGATACTGAGAAAAATGCACCGATAGAAACCTATCTTTTTTTAATCGGAGTACAGGAATTAGGAAGCGGACAGCAAAAATACACCAAAGACGACAAAGTAAATCTTCTTCATATAGCAGTATGCCGTTTGCTTGAACCTTTCGGATATTTCAAATTCTCGCATTATGACGATGATGGCTATCCTCATTTTGAGGAAGTAGAAAAACTGCCTGAATTAAAGCCCAACGAACAGCAGCTTCTGATGAAAAAAGCAATCATTCAGTATTTTCAGGATGAAGAACTGATTTAAAAAATCCATTAAAGTTTCTGTAATAACTTTAATGGATTAAAATATTTTATTTGGTTTTTGTTTATTTGTTATACTGCGACCTATTGGTAAACGAAATAACAATTCCCCCTAAAAGACCAAGTGTTTTGATGGAGGCAAAGGGAGAATCCAATGGTAAAAAAGCACCGACAATACATAATGCAGCTGCCGCATACATCGGATAAGTAAATTTATTGTTGATTAAAGTCGGAGCCTGCAAAATAAAGCTTAGACCTATCAGAATATAGAACAATCTTCTGGAGAGAAAAGAATTGATATCCTCCGAAAAAAGATTAAACCATCCTACAGCAATACAGATGATGGCTAAAATCGACAAAATTCCCTGAGCTGCCTGTAAATTATTTCTCATTAATAGCTTTCATTTTTATTTGGAAAATCTGATGTTTTTACATCTTTTACAAACTGTGAAACAGCCCCGGTAATTTCCGTATACAGATCAAGATATCTTCTCAAAAATTTGGGCGAAAAACCTTTGTTCATACCGATCATGTCATGGTACACCAAAACCTGACCATCACAGTCGGGTCCTGCTCCAATTCCGATGGTAGGAATTGTGATGCTCTCTGTAACTTTTTTAGCCAGATCAGCAGGAATTTTTTCTAAAACAACCGCAAAACATCCTAATTCTTCCAAGAGTTTTGCATCACTGATCAGTTTTTCTGCTTCAGCATCTTCTTTAGCTCTTACTTTGTAGGTTCCAAACTGATAAATAGATTGTGGAGTCAATCCCAAATGTCCCATAATTGGAATACCGGCATTGATGATCTTTTTGATAGACTTTGAAATCTCTTTTCCTCCTTCAATTTTAACAGCATGAGCACCACCTTCTTTCATCATTCTTACAGCAGATTCCAGTGCTTTATCCGGATTGCTTTGGTAAGTTCCGAACGGAAGATCCGCCACAATTAATGCCCTGTCTATACCTCTTACAACACTTTGTGTATGATAAATCATCTGATCCAGTGTTATGGGAAGCGTTGTTTCGAAACCAGCCATTACATTTGCCGCCGAATCACCGATAAGTACAGCATCTATTCCGCCTGCATCTACCATTTTTGCAGTGGTAAAATCGTAAGCGGTGAGCATTGTGATTTTTTCCTTATCGAATTTCATTTTTCGTAAGGTTTCAGTCGTAACTTTTTTTATTTCAGAATGTACAGACATAATAATTAATGATGAGTGATAGATAATAAGTGATGAAAGATTATTCGTCAGAAGTTTTGAGCAAAAAAAATGATGATTGATTTATCAGCAATCAATCATCTCTGTTCTTTATAAAACAACGTGCCCCAGTTTCATCAGTTTTTCGTGATTCAGGATTTTAATGTTTCTGCCATCCACTTCAATGAGATGATCTCCTTTAAATTCGGAAATCAATCTGATGGCACTTTCTGTTGCAGTACCAATAATATTGGCTATTTCTTCTCTGGTTAAAGAAATTTTGATAAAACCTTCAGGATCAGTTCCTAGTTTTTGCTCAAGAAGCAGCAATATTTCAGCAAGTCTTTCTCTCACTGTTTTTTGTGCTAAAAAAGTAATGGTATTAGAAGATTCTCCCAGTTCGTAAGAAATCTTCTGCAGCATTACAAATGAAAGTTGAGAATCTACTTCAAGGAGATACATAAAAACATCTGCAGGTAAAAAAGTAGCTTCAATGTCGGTCATTGCCTCTGCTTTAGCCTGAAAATTTTCACCACAAAGCAAAGATCGGTATCCAATAATATCGCCTTCTTTGATGAATCTCAGAATCTGATCTTTCCCGAACGCTCCGGATTTTGAAAGTTTTGCTGCTCCTTTTTCTAAAACGAAAACACCTTTCGGTGCTTCTCCGTCTTCAAAAATGATATCATGCTTACCGAAAGTCAGCTTTTTTTTAGCTCTAATATATCTTTCAAAATCTGCACTGCTGAGCCTTTCTTTGAATGAATTATCATTGAAAACTCTTGCAAATCTTTCTTCAATGGCAATTTGTTGTTCCTGCGACATTTTATATGACATTTATCACAAAAATAGAACATTTTAATCCGATAAACAAAAAAAATTGTTATAATTTTGTAAGTCAATAATTTATGAAGGTGAGCGAGAACTGTTTTCATTGCGGGCAAGAGATAGAAAAGGAGAGAATTTCTTTCGATGAAAAAATTTTCTGCTGTACAGGCTGCAAATCTGTTTATGAAATTCTGAATACCAACAATCTAAGTAATTTTTACGAGCTTAATAAAAAAGCAGGAATCCGACCTTCAGAAGACGATTCATCTCAGTTTGATTATTTAGACACTCAGGAAATTTTTGACAGAATAACTGATTTCTCTGAAGGCAATACCAGTCTCGTGACGTTTAGAATTCCTGTAATTCATTGCTCTTCATGCATTTGGCTCTTAGAAAGCCTTCATACTTTACACAAAGATATTAAATACTCTCAGGTAAATTTCACCAGAAAAACGCTACAGATTTCTTTTGACCATAACCAGCTGAAGCTGAGCGAACTTGCTAAATTCCTCACCAATCTTGGCTATAGACCAGCCATAAATCTGGAAACAGCAGATAAAAATGAAGAAAACCTAGATAAATCTTTGCTGGTGAAGCTTGCCGTTGCCGGCTTTGCTTTCGGAAACGGAATGTTTCTGGCGTTCCCAGAGTACATTGGTGGCGAAGATTTCTGGATGCAGCATTACAAAGGTTTATTCAGAATTTTAATGTTTCTTTTGTCTGTACCTGTCGTTTTTTACTCTGCGTCAGATTATTACAAATCAGCTTGGTATGGCTTAAAAAACAGAATTGTTAATATTGACGTTCCGATTGTATTAGGAATTTTCGTCCTGTTTGGAAGAAGTATTTATGAAATTGCAACCGATTACGGTCCCGGATATTTTGACACTTTATGCGGACTGTTGTTTTTTATGCTTTTGGGAAAAATTTTCCAAAAAAGAACTTACAGCTCACTATCCTATGACAGAGATTATAAATCATTCTATCCAATTGCGGTAACAAAAGTTGATTTTAACGGGAAACAGGAAAACATTCTGCTTTCTGAAATTAAAATTGGAGACAGAATTCTTGTAAGGAATCAGGAAATCATTCCGGTAGACGCAATCCTAATCAGCGGAAAAGGTAATATCGACAACAGTTTTATTACGGGTGAAAGCGTAAGTATTTCTAAAAATCCCGGGGATAAAATTTTCGCCGGAGGAAAACAGATTGGTTCCTCTCTTGAGCTTGAAGTTATCAAAAATGTGGATCAGAGTTATCTCACCCAGCTATGGAACAAAGAAGCGTTTAAAAAACATGAAACGGGACTTGACACACTCATCAACAACATTAGTAAATACTTCACATTCATTATTTTAGGCATTGCTGTTGTTGCAGGAACATATTGGTATTTTATTGATCTTGAAAAAATGTTTCAGGTTGTTTCTGCCATTCTCATTATTGCCTGCCCATGTGCTTTAGCGCTATCCTCTCCTTTCACTTTTGGACATATCATGCGGATTTTGGGCAAAAATAAATTTTATGTAAAAGACACCTTAACTATAGAAAAAATTGCTAAAGTTGATACTCTTGTCTTTGATAAAACAGGAACAATTACGCACAGAAAAAAATCAAATTTAAAATACGAAGGAGCTGATATTCAGGAATTTGATCTATTGAACATTAAAAGCCTGGTTAAAAATTCAAATCATCCGTTATCCAAATCTCTGTATGACTATCTGAATGTTCCCGACGAATATTATCCCGTAGAAAATTTCGAGGAAATTTCCGGAAAAGGATACGAAGCATACATCAGAGGAAATTTATACAAAATTGGCTCGGCAAAATACAACAATCAGGAGTCAAAAAACCTAGAAACAGCGGTTTACATCAGCAAAAACAATCAGTTTTTAGGGAAATATATTTTCAAAAATGAATATCGCGACAACCTCAAAAACTTATTTACAAAACTTACTCAGTATAAAATTTATATTCTGAGCGGCGATAATTCATCAGAAGAAAACCAATTGAAAGAAATTATTCCGAATTGCAGCTCTATGGCTTTTAATCAAAGCCCTGAAGACAAATTAAATTACATCCAAAACCTTCAGAATCAAGGCTCTAAAGTAATCATGCTCGGTGACGGACTGAATGACGCCGGTGCATTGAAACAAAGCAACGTAGGAATTGCAATTTCAGACGACAGCAATAGCTTTACACCGTCCTCAGATGTGATCATGAATGGAGAAAAAGTGACGCAGCTTAATCATTACCTTAATGTCTGCAAGGGATCTATTACCATTGTCAAATTAACATTCGTAATCAGTTTTCTTTACAATATTGTAGGTCTCAGCTTTGCCGTAACCGGAAACATGAGTCCGCTTTTCGCCGCCATCATCATGCCCATAAGTTCTATTACCGTGATCACTTTTACTACAATTTCCACATGGATTTTAGGCAGAAAACATTTTAAAAAAGCAGCATAAAAAACGCTTATTTAGACTGGTTTTAAATTAACCAAAACCCGTATTTCGTGACGAAAGTCATTATTTTTCACTAAATTTGAAACCCGAAAATAGGTTAATTTTGTTGTCAGATGGATATTCTATATTTAATGATCCTGTGCAGCGTTTCTTTGGCTGCTGTTTTTCTGGTCGTATTTATAGTGTATGCCCGAAAAGGACAGTTTGAAGATGATGAATCTCCTGCTGTGAGAATCCTCTTTGATAATGAAGAAATCAAGGAAACAGAAGACCTTTCGAGCAGCGACAGCGAAAAGAAAAAAGGTGATAGTAATAAATTTGAAGAAAAAAGTGAATAGTTAATATGGAGACACAAAAGTTTAGTTATGACAACAGTATTGTTCGTGCATTCCTATACGCAACCATAGTTTTTGGAATTATCGGTTTCGTATTCGGGCTTACGGCAGCATTGATGCTTTTCTATCCTGAGCTTCCTGAATTTTTGTTCGGGACCGATGACGAAACAATCAAAAGTCTGGCGTCAGGAAACATACAAGGCTTAATAAATACCAACGGTGCGCTAGGTTTTGGAAGAATCAGAATGCTTCACACCACAACGGTAATTTTTGCATTTGTTTGTAATATCGTTTATGTAGGAGTTTACTACTCGCTACAAAGATTGCTTAAAACCAGAATGTACAGTGATACCCTTTCATGGATTCATTTCTGGACATGGCAAATCATGATTGTAGCAACTTTCATCACATTCTTTATGGGGATCAACACTTCTAAAGAATATGCTGAACACGAATGGCCAATTGATATTTTGATTGCATTCTCATGGATTGTTTTCGGAATTAATATGTTTTTAACCATCGGAAAGAGAAGAGTGCGCCATTTGTATGTTGCGATTTGGTTTTATATCGGTACGTGGATTGCGGTTGCCATGCTTCATATCTTCAATAACCTTGAAGTTCCGTTGTCTTTCGCAGGATGGAAATCCTATTCAGCATACGCAGGAGTAAAAGATGCGATTGTACAATGGTGGTACGGTCACAATGCTGTTGCATTTGTACTGACAACACCGGTTCTTGGTTTGATGTATTATTTCTTGCCAAAAGCAGCAGACAGACCAGTATTTTCATACAAATTATCAATCATTCACTTCTGGTCATTGATCTTTGTTTATATTTGGGCAGGACCTCACCACCTTCAGTATACTGCTTTGCCGGCATGGGCTCAGGCGGTGGGAACAGGGTTCTCCATTATGCTTATTGCACCATCATGGGGTGGAATGCTCAACGGTTTGTTAACCTTAAGAGGAGCCTGGGATAAAGTAAGAGAAAATCCTATTCTTAAATTCTTTGTTGTAGCCGTTACATGTTACGGAATGGCAACTTTTGAAGGTCCGCTTTTAGCTACTAAAAACATCAATAAGATTGGTCACTTTACTGACTGGGTAATTGGACACGTACACTTAGGTGCTTTAGGATGGAATGGTTTTATGGCGTTTGGTGTTATCTACTATCTGATCCCGATCATGTGGAGAACAAAACTATGGTCTGTAAAATTAGCAAACTGGCATTTCTGGTTAGGAACATTAGGTATTATTTTCTATGCGGTACCAATGTATATTGCAGGATTTACGCAAGGTCTGATGTGGAAACAGTTTAATCCGGACGGAACTCTTTTATGGAAAAACTGGTTAGATACTGTTACAGCTATCGTTCCATATTATAAAATGAGATTTGTAGGAGGACTTTTATATCTTTCAGGAGGACTTTTAATGGTTGTTAATGCTTATATGACCGTCAAAAAAGGATCATTCCAAAAAGAAGTTCCTGCAGAAGCTCCTGCGTTAGCTAATATCAGCAACAAGAGAAAAGAGGGAGAAGGTACTCACCTTTGGCTGGAAAGAATGCCTTTATTATTGGGTATCTTATCTTTCGTAGCAATTTCTATAGGAAGTATGGTTGAGATTATTCCGACCCTTTCATTAAAGAAAAGTGTACCAACAATATCAGCGGTAAAACCTTATTCTCCGCTTGAACTTGAAGGTAGAGATCTATATATCCGTGAAGGATGTAATGCCTGTCACTCACAAATGGTAAGACCATTCAGAGATGAAATTGTAAGATTTAACGGTAAAAACGGACAATATTCCAAAGCCGGAGAGTTTGTATACGACAGACCTTTCCTTTGGGGTTCTAAAAGAACAGGGCCGGATTTGCACAGAGAAGGTGGTAAAAACCCAAGTTCTTGGCATTATAAGCATATGTACAACCCAAGATCTACATCAGCGGGTTCTATCATGCCTCGTTATCCTTGGTTGATTTCAAACAATTTAGACCGTTCAAAAATGGTAGACAAAATTGTTTTTATGAAGCAAGTATATGATGTGCCTTATACAAAAGCTCAAATTGATTCTGCTGATAAATGGGCAGATAATCAGGCTGCGAGTATTGTAAAAGACATCTTTGTGGAAGCAGCAGATTTGAAAAACGAATATGCGAAAAGACCACAAGGTGAACTTGAGAAGAAAGAAATTGTTGCTTTGATTGCTTACCTGCAAAGATTAGGTACAGATATTAAAACGACTGAAATAAAAACAGCGAGTAATAACTAAAATATTAAAAGTTACTGATGATTCCTCAAAACTTTAAAGACATATTATCCAATACTGATAATGCTGGTTTTTATCAGACTCTGGCGCTGATATTCTTTATGCTGTTTTTCGTAGCTCTTGTAATATATGTGTTCAGCAGACCCAAAAAATATTACAAAGAGGAAGAACATGCACCGCTTGGGGATGACGAGGATGATTTTAATTTAAAAAATTAAACTACTTATTATGAAACAAAGAACACCGGTTTTTGTAAACATTTTAATTATAACAGGACTTTTAATTGTTTTTTATTATCTGTTTGTACAAAGTTATTCGTTTTTTTCATCCCTTTATTTCTGGGGTACTGTAATCATTGGCGGAATATTGGCGTACATACACAGTGCAATCGGAGATTTAATCGAAAACAAGAAGTTTGGGAAACTATCAGATGAAGAAAAAGCGACATATCTCGCTGAAAAGAAAATACCTTTTCTAAAGAGACAGTATATGGCTGCATTTAAAAAGCAATCTGAAACTGAAGAAAAAGATATTCTTATTGACCACGGCTTTGATGGCATTATGGAGCTAGACAACCAGCTTCCTAAATGGTGGGTTGGATTATTCTGGTTCGGAACTGCCTTTTGTATCGTCTATGTATTTGCTTTTTCTTTCACAGATTTTGCAAGTCCGATTAAGGAATACGAAAAAGAATATAAGGAACAGGAAGCAAGCGTTGCTGCATATTTAGCAGATCAGCCGCCTGTGACTCTTGAAAGCGCAGAATTTTCTGAAGATAATATTGCAGCAGGAGAAGAAGTATTCAAAACTAACTGTGTGTCTTGTCACTCTGAAGGGGGAAGAGGTGGAATTGGTCCTAACCTAACCGATAACTTCTGGAAAAACCAACCTGAGAAAAAACTCTTTAAAAATGTTTTCCATATCGTAGAAAACGGAGTTACCGGAACTGCGATGCAGGCTTGGGGTAAAAACGGAGTTCTTACAGGTACAGACATTCAGAATGTTGCGGCATATGTTTACTCAATCAATCAGCTTAAAAAGCCGATTACTCCGGCAGAAGGCGGAGCTCCTCCTTACGGGGATGAAGCGAATTGGGAAAAACAGTAATTAAATTTAAAAATATATGAAAAAACATAATTTGTTATTAGATAAAAATAGTAACGGATTATGTTTTTTTCGTTTTTAAAATATACCAAAAATGTCAAAAATAGAGAATGAAGCCGTTCGCGGCGGACAGGGTCAGGTATTAGATCCTGAAACCTATAGAGATTCTATAGGCACAATGGAACAGTCTGGTAAAAGAAAATGGGTTTTCCCCAGAAAACCTAAAGGAAAGTATACCAACTACAGAAATTTAGTAAGCTTTATTTTGTTGCTGATTTATTTTTCAATTCCATTTATTAAAATTAACGGTAATCCGTTTTTCATGTTCAATGTCATCGACAGAGAATTTTTTATTATCGGACAGCCTTTTTATCCTCAAGATTTTTTTATTCTTACGCTGGGTGCTATTGCTTCACTTATTTTCATTATCGTTTTTACAATTGCATTCGGAAGAATTTTCTGCGGGTGGATATGTCCTCAGACAATTTTTTTAGAGTCTATATTTCGTAAAATTGAATATGCTATTGAAGGAGACCGTAATAAGCAAATGAAGCTGGACAGACAGGAATGGAACAGTGAAAAAATCTGGAAAAGAAGTTTAAAGTGGTCGATATACATTATCATTTCCTTAATTATCACACACTTCATGTTTATGTATATTGTGGGATATGAGGAAGTTTTCAATATTATTTCACAGGGACCTTTTGCCAATCCTACCAATTTCATGGTAATGATCCTGTTTACAGCTGCATTTTATTTTGTTTTTGCATGGTTCAGAGAACAGGTTTGTACCTTAGTCTGTCCGTACGGAAGATTGCAGGGAGTTTTGATTGATAAAGACACCATCAATGTTTTTTACGATTTTAAAAGAGGCGAAAACCGTTCTAAATGGAGAAAAGGCGAAGACAGAAAAGCTGCGGGAAAAGGAGATTGTATCGACTGTTTTCAGTGTGTTGTAGTGTGCCCGACAGGAATTGATATCCGTGACGGTCAACAGCTGGAATGCGTGAACTGCACAGCGTGTATTGATGCATGCGATGAAGTGATGGAAAAAGTAGGCTTGCCAAAAGGATTGATAAGATATGCTTCGGAAAACGAAATAGAAAAACAGATTCCTTTCAAATTCACGGGAAGAATGAAAGGCTTTTCTGTGGTACTGATGTTATTGATAGGATTTTTAGGTTTCTTACTTTATAACCGCGGCGAAATGGAAGCAAAATTCATCAAACCAGCAGGAAGTACATTCTTCGTAAGAGAAGGAAAAATTACCAATACATATAATTATACATTTCTCAATAAGACTAACGATAAAAAAATTGTTACTATAAAAGTTATTGAGCCTTCTCATGCAGAAATAGGTTTCAGCGGCTCCAGTAAAATTACGGTTGAACGTGATAAAATAGCCAAAGGAACCATCAGCATCAGTTTCCCGGAAGCAGAAATGAATTTATCTAAACAAAATATTACCATTGGGGTGTATGACATGAACGGCAAGCTCATTGATTCGTACCAGACTTATTTTGAAGGACCTTTTAAATTACAGTTTTAAAGAAAAAAATTATGAAAAATTTCACTTGGGGGCACGGTATTGTTTTAGCACTTGCCTCATTTATTATATTTATTTTGTCAATGCTGTTTCTTTTTCCGAACGGTCAAAAAAATTCGGAAATGGTTACTGAGCATTATTATGAAGAAGAGCTTCAGTATCAATCGGTAATTGATGCAAAAAACCGTGCGGATAAACTGGAAGAAAAACCAGTGTATTCCCAATCAACAAAAGGAATTACCATTACATTTCCTTTGGAAATCAATAACTCCAATTCAACAGTCAGTTTTGTATTAAACAGATCAGATGATCAGAATTTAGATATAAAAAAAACTGTTCAGCTTGAGTCAGACAATTCTTTCACGATCCCTGCGGCTGTCTTAATTAAAGGAAACTACACTTTGAGACTGAGCTGGACAAAAGATAAAACCGACTATCGACTGGACTATGACGTGATATGGAAATAGCATTGATTATATCTGCAGTGGGCTTAGGCTTCGCATCAGGATTCCACTGTATCGGAATGTGCGGCCCTATTGCGCTATCAATGGGTTTGACCAAGAAACAAGCAACTAATTATTATCTTCAGAATCTGACCTATCAGTTTGGAAGGATTTTTACCTATACTCTACTCGGCGGTATTCTGGGTATTATAGGCGAAGGATTTGAAATGGCAGGATTCCAACGCTATCTTACCATTGGTGTTGGAGTTTTGCTTATCATTATGGCTTTATTTTCGTTTGGCGGAAAAGATTTCGCATCAAAGATTCCGTTTATTTCGAAATTTCTTTTTAAAGTAAAATCTAACCTAGGAAAATTACTCCAAAAAGCAGATTACCGGTCAAGATTTACAACCGGAATTTTGAACGGATTTTTGCCATGCGGAATGGTTTATATGGCACTCACAGCAAGTCTGGCAAGTGGCGGCATTTGGCAGGGAGCTTTTTACATGAGCTTATTCGGATTGGGAACTCTTCCTTTTATGTTTACGGTTGTATTGGTGGGTAATCTGATGAGCCAGACATTTAGGATAAAAGTACTTAAAGTAGTTCCGGTGGTGATGATTATTTTAGGCGGTCTTTTTATTGTACGAGGTCTGGAACTGGGAATTCCGTACGTTTCCCCAAAAAAGGAAGCAATGAAAATATCTCCCGGTCACGATATAAACTGTACGAATACAGATCCCAATCATCAACATAATCCTGAAACTTGTCATTAAATGCTTAAGCTGTTATTTAATAACAATTCTAATGGCTGTTTTGAAATTATTCTTTGTGAAAGCACAACACTTTATCTTTTACATTAACCTCAGTTCGGGATAAGAAATAAATTTAAATAATTGATTTATCGCATCATATTAACTTATAGCAAAGAAAAACAAAAGATTTTTTACTTCTTGAAAGTTTTTAATAATTGAATCTCTCTGTTTAACATTATGTTTAAGAAAACTTATTCCAAACTCAGATTAAATTAAAAAAGAGTTGGTTTCACAGCTAGATGATGTAAATTGAAAATCTTGATACAAAACCATTACAAGACTGTAGATCAATAGAAATCATAAAAAAAGTCCGTCTACACTAGTTGTGAGACGGACTCTTCTTTATAACTTTTACTGATGGTTATTCACCTTTGATTTTAAAATCATCAATTTCCCAGGTTGGAGCTCCTGAGGTTGTAGAAGTATATTTGAATGCAATTCTCACATTTTTTCCTAAAAATGCTGACAAGTCTACATTACCAGAACTTACCCAGTCTCCAAATGCACCGCTGTTGGTATCTAATGTTGCCGGTAAAAGCACCCAGTTTGTTGTAGCAGGGTTTCCTGTATAGTTTTCTGTTGCATACACCTGTAAAGGATTACCGTTGTATCTTACATCACTTGTAAAGCTTACGGCTGCTTTAGTCTTCCCAACCAAACTTACAGATTTAGAAATCAGCCAGTCTTCATTTACATTGTTACCTCCTGCAAAACCGTTCATTACTGCATAGTAATTTGTTCCGTTCCCTTGGTTAGAAGTAGTCCATACCTGAGCTCCTGAAACATTTACTGTTGTCCAGTCTGCATTAAATCCTCCAGCTGCAAAGTTTTCACTGTATAAAACAGGAAGTGGAACATATACTGAACCATCACATCTTGGATTATCTAAATCTGCACCTAAAAGATCTGTAATCCAAAGCTGATAAGTTCCGTTGAAAACGCTTAGAACACCATACACATCACCTTTTCCTGATTCTATAACCTGACCGGCAAAATCAGCAAAATTACTTGTTCTAAGAAAAATTTTATTGCCAGAACAATCTTCTAGAGTTCTGTTGGTAGCAGCTGATGCAGCATATACTTTTTCCAAATCTCCTTCAATAAACTGAAGATTTCTAATTTTTACCCATCTACCAACATCTGCCATACTAATTTGAGTAATTGTTCTTTCTGTAGGTATAACCGCAGTTGTTGGTTTTTTAGAATCAAAGAAGTACTTGTAAACATCTGCTTCGGCAATTCTTCCAACCGCACCGTTAAACGGACTTCCTAACTGAATCTCTCCAGAAACCGCTCCAACATAAAGATTTTTAAGTTTTATATAAACCTCTTTCCCAACTACAAATCTAGAATCATTAAACATATCATTCTTGTCAATATTTACTCTGATACCTCCGGTTGCGTCTTCTACATAAATATATTTGAATAGATTTCCTGTTTTGTCATTAGCAATTACTTTCGCTTTTAAAACAAAATCTCCGGTAATTAATGTAAGAGGATTGGTTGCCAATTGCTTAACCTCAGCAACCGTTTTCTGCGTTAAACCATTATCACTATACTCACAAGGATTTGATGCAATGCCGTCTAATCTAGGGAAATTATTCATTTCAAGATCAGTAACCTTATTAATATACATCTGATAAGTACTGTTGAACTTACTGTAGATACCTACAAATTTACCATTTCCTGAAGGAAGAATCTGACTAGCAAATGATGCGTAACCGCTGTTTCTTACAACTCTAGCTGTTGATGATGTGTTATCTCTGATTGTTCTGTCTACAGTAACTCCGTTTGGAGCAAAGTTAGTACACAGGATTCTGCTGTCAAATTCTGCATTATTCATTTGAATTAAACAACCAATAAATTGATCATTTGTAGAAATCATTTGAGCAGAAGTCATAATCTTAGGAACAATTTTTCCAATGATATTACAAGATCTGAAAATGCTGAACGGTACCATTTTTTCTGGTATACGAGATACAGCACCATTTTGAGTTTCTGCTCCTGTTTTCATTCCCAATTGTACCACACCTCCATAAACTCCTACTGCAAGACCATTAAGTTTTACATAAATCTTGCTTCCTTGTGGAAATTTAGTATAATTGCTTACTGCGTCTACGCTGATTGTAAAACCATGCGTAGGATTTTCAAGAGCATCCTGAATGTAAATGGTTTTATAAATGTTCCCCGTTTCATCTGTTGAACTTACGTATCCTTGTATGTAAAGATCGTCTGAAGAATCATTGGGTGTTGTATCTGCAGGAAAAACATATGCAGCACCCGTAGGGTTGTTTAATGTATATTTTTCTCTTAACTGCTTTAGTGTCGTATTTGCAGTGAAATCCTGAATACATTGTACGCCTTCAAGATTTGGCTCATCATACTTATCATCGTGTACACAACCAGAAATAATCATAGCTGCAATCATCACGAAGAAATATTTTAAAATGGACTGATATTTTTTCATTTTACTATATATTAGAATCTTAAATAAACATTTGTGAAGAATGTTGTTCCTCTGTCATACCATAATTTTGGTGCAAAATATGGATATTGTCTTTGTCCGTCTTCAAGAGCATCAGGAAATCTCACATTTCTACCTTGCTCAAATCCTCCTGTTACATAATTTCTGTTGTTTAGAATGTTGTTTACAGATACGCTGATTCCCATTCTGTATTTTCCGATAAGGAAAGATTTTCCTGCATTGGCATTCAGCATAAACTGATCATCAAATTTCTTCTGAGCTGTAAGCTGCTGAATAAGTTCCGGCGTTACCCCTTCGTAAGGATCATTTGTTGCCGGATTGATATACATATATGGAGTTTTATTTAACGCTGAAAAATCCAGATATTGATCCATCAGATAGTTAGCAGAGGCTCCAACCCACCAATATTTAGGTGAATTGTACTTCAACCCGAATGAAAACGCTTTTTGAGGAGTTCCGGCTACCTTATAATTTTTGATATTTGCCTGTCCTTTCCAGAATTCTTCTCCCCTGAAACCATTAAGATCATCAAAGGTAGAAACATCAGCATTAGAAGTAAATTTATATTCTCCGATACTTGCAGCACCTATGGCGTTCAAAGTTGGGGTAATTTTAATATCATATCCCAATTCCACTCCCATATATCTCTTGTTCACACCTGTCATCGCTTCATTTACTAAAGTGTTTAAAGAAGTTCCGATAGCATCCGTCACATCAGCATAATATCTTGCGATTTCTGTGGAATTACTGATCGTGGTGTAAAAACCGGTTAATCTTAACTTTACAACCTGACCTCTTGTAATGTAACTCAGGTCATTAGAATTGATAATCTGATTTTTAACTCCCGGAGTTACATAATCAACCATTCTTGGATTGATATAAATCTCATTAAGGGTCGGAGCCAGGCTAAAAAATGCACCGTTATAAACAATAAAGTTTTTACCGTTGATTTTATAAGTAACCTTTGCTTTCATCCCGGCATCCAAAGCATCATAAATGGCACTTTTACCTTTTGAATTATTCGCAAATCTGGTGATTCCGCTTCTATAATGTCCGTCTCTCTGTGATTCTGAGTAAGAACTGAAAATGGATGCAACTACATTAAATTTATTGAAATCTACTTCCGAAGAAACATTTAATGAATAATGATTTCTTGTAAACTCATAAGAATATTGCGTTCTGTCTCCAACTCTTACAAGATAATTAGGATCATCTGCATTGTATTGTAAATCATTATTAAAAGGATTTAAGTTAAATGCAAAATCGGCACCCAATAGATCTTTTACTCTTCTGAAGTTATCAGATTTTAAATTCTGATAATTAAAATTAATATTTAATTTCCAGTTATCTTTTAATCTTGTATCAAAATGTGAGGCGAAATTAAATGTTTTATCTTGATTCACATCTTCCACCAAACTATAAGCAGCTCTCTTTCCTTTTACTTGAATAGGATTTCCCTGAGCATCAAACCCAATATTATATGTTCCTTCTATAATATTGTTGTTTTGACTGTATAAATCTAACCAGTTAATCTGTGAATTCTGTTTAAACTCATCTACTGTAAAATTACCAAAACTTGGAAGATTTCTGTAATAAGTAGGATTCGGATCTTTAGCTCTGAACCAGTCTAATCTGCTTCGTGCATCGCTGCCTATCTGATAAGAAACCGTATTGATCCAGTTTGAATTTTTACCTATTTTAAGATAGTCTGTCAACATAAACATCGGCTCAAAAACTTTTCTGATTCTTGAGTTTCTTTGTTCACCATCTTGCCATCCCCAGAATGAATTATAGTTTTTCCCCATAATATCATACACTTCCTGTGTGTTTGGCGAGTTAGATGCTCTGTAAGTTGGTGATCCAAAGCCTGTAAAGTTAATAGAGTGCCTATCACTGAATTTCTTTTCTACAGCAGCAAAGTAAGCATAAGAATCCTGATAAACACCATCTATGATTGCCTGATCTCCCCATCTTCTGCTTCCTGAGAATGTGAATGCCCAACCTTTTTTGCTCATTCCGGTAGAGTAAGTTGCCATTGCTCTGTGCAGGTAACTTCTATTGGTAAATGAGTAAGCAAGAGAAGTCTGCTTTCTGTAAGATGATGCTCTGGTATTATAATAAACAACCCCTCCAAGATTACCGAAAGTATATTCTGAAGGCGTAAGATTATCTACGTTTTCGTAAGGATATCTCGTTACATCATTCAAGCCACCCCAGTTGCTGAAATCAATTCTCCCGTCATCATTTTTAGACATAGAAACTCCATTGAAAACAACATCTTCAAAACGGTTATCAACACCTCTGGGTCTGAACCAGTAAGCACCCAGTTCAAACGCAGAAACATTCTGAAATGCATCTCTACCCGAACTCAAAAGACCAACTGTAGGCTGCATCGCAGAGCCTCCGTCTTCTGAATCTCCCTGAGAATCATCAATCACAACAACACCGGCATCATTTCCAACGCTGTTGTTTAATACAATTACACCTAAATCTTTTCTTTTTTCGTTAGCCGTAACATCAAATTCTAATGTTTTAGATTCGAAGTTTGGTTTTGAAATCGTAATAAGATAATGTCCGGGCATTAAATCTACAAACTGAAAATAACCAATTTTGTCTGCGGTAACGTCATTTACAGATTGTTCAAGATCAACCTCTGCTCTCTCCACAGGTTTACCGTCCTGACCTTTAACATACGCATAAACAGTAGTTTGCGCATAGTAATACGATGCAGGAAGCAAAGTAAACAAAGAGATTAGGGATAGTTTTTTAATCATAATAAACTTATTTTAGCACCTTCTTTATTTAAGGGGCAACAAATTTAGTATTATTTTCATTAACTCAAACATTTTTAATGCTTTATTCTATTAAATAATCTTAACACTTAATAATTATCTTAATAAACACGCCTTTTTATGATTGAAATCAAAAAAAGGTTTATTAAGGATAATTTAATCTTCAGTTATTTTAAAAATGTGTAATTTTAGCGCCTCAATTTTTTGAATTTAATAAATATCATGAAAAAATTCTTATCAATTTTCGCAATATTATGTTTTACTGTAGGATTTTCCCAGCAGAAACAAGTGAAAAGAGCTGCAGTTGGTTTCCTGAATGTTGAAAACTTATGGGATACCATCATTTCTGCAGATTACATAGACGGTACTCTGCCTTTTTCTAATCCAAAATTTCACAGAAGTGTACCTGTAGATTCTCTGAAGTACCTTGAAACAACTGAAGATTACAAAGGAGAATGGAGCAACGAGCTTCTTGTAGGCAAAAAAGTAATAAGAAAACAGGTACTTGCAGATGATTTTACACCAAACAGCCCCAAAAGATGGGGTTCCAAGTACTACAACCAAAAACTGGCAAACGAAGCCAAGGTAATTTCTGAACTTGGGAGGCAATATACCAATGATAACCCTGTAATCTGCGGACTGATTGAAGTTGAAAACCGTCAGGTAATTGAAGATCTTATCAAACAGCCTGTACTGGCAAAAAGCAATTACGGAATTGTACATTATAATTCTTATGATGCCCGAGGAATAGACATTGCCATGATCTATCAGAAAAATAGATTTGTACTTGAAGAATCTTATACCAAAGAAATTAAAAACTACAATGAAGAAGGAAGAAGAGAATACACAAGAGATGTTTTGGTTGCAATTGGCTATCTGGATGGCGAAAAAACTGCAGTTTTTATGAATCACTGGCCTTCGAGAAGAGGTGGTGAAGCAGTATCTCAACCCAAAAGAAATGCTGCTGCTACAGTTTTGAAAAATGAAATGGATAAAATTGCAGCAGAAAATCCTGGCATTAAAATGTTTGCAATGGGAGATTTCAATGATGATCCGGTGAGTCCGAGTCTCAAAAAACATCTGGGAGCAGTAGCAAGCCCGTCAGAATTATCAGAAAAAACACCATATTATAATCTGATGTATAAACTGTTCAAAGCCGGAGTTGCTTCATTAGCTTACAGAGATTCTCCAAATTTATTTGATCAGATTATTGTTTCTAAAAACCTATATTCAGACGAAAAAATCACTCCTACTTATACCATTTTCAAGGCTGAGGTTTTTGCTCCGTCTTATTTGATCAATAAAGAAGGACAATGGAAAGGCTACCCTTTCAGATCCTGGGACGGTGACAGATTTACCGGAGGATACAGCGACCATTTCCCTGCTGTTTCGATTGTTCAGAAAGAATACATCAAAAAATAAAACAAAAAGCACTCTTTACAGAGTGTTTTTTTTATATAATTTCTTTATTTACTAATTGCCCGAAAATAAACTGACACTATTTTATAGTCTGAAAAATCAGAGATTATAATAGATACTTAGACAAGCTCAGTGTGACAACTCTACTACTAAACGCTTGATTTAGCTATGTCAGGCAGAGTTTGTAGGAGCCTTAGCTTAATAATAGAACTATCAAATTTTATTTATTATCAGGACTTACTTTGTTTAAAAATAAAAAAACTGCAACTCCTGAAATAACCGACATCATGCATGCGAGAATAAAACTTCCGATTGCATATTGGAGAATATTGTTTTTTACAAGATCAAAATTCCATTCCTGATGTATAAGATCACTTTCACCGCTTACAAAAGGAGATCCCAGTATAAGAGAAGCAATAATAATAAACGGAATAAACGGCGGCAAGCTCACATTGGAAGCGATAAATGCTAAAACCTTATTGAGTTTAAACAAAACTGAAAGCGATATGACCAATAATGTATGAAATCCCCAAAGCGGAGTCAGACCAATGAACACGCCTAAAGCAATTGAAAATGATTTTATTCTGTTGCTGCCCTCGCTTTCCAATACATCTTCCTGGATGAATTTTTTAAAGCTTTTTTTTTTGAAATTATTAATAAAATTCCTCGGAATGATATAAACTAAGGTAATGACAACCAAAATCGTATTCAGAATACTGATTCTCGTAAAATCTTTGAAAGGTCTGAAATGTGAAACTCTCTCAGCCGGATCATATAATACCTTTACCGGAACATTCTTTACCGGAATATGCCTCCAAGCTGTTCTTACGATAATTTCAATTTCAAATTCAAACTTTGGAGTATAATATTTCTTAGGAATTTTATGCAACGGATACAATCTGTAGCCGGACTGTGTATCTTCCAGCTTAATCCCTGTCTCAAACCAAAACCAGAAATTGGAAAACCTGTTCCCGAAGCTGCTCTTTTTAGGAATTCCATCCTGAGACATATTTCGGTTTCCAATCAGCAAAACATCTTGTTTCTCAGCAAGTAAGGCATCTACAAATACAGGAATATCATTTGGATAATGCTGTCCGTCAGAATCAATTGTAATGGCAAAATCAAACCCGTTTTCTTTTGCTTTTCTGAAACCTGTCTTTAGTGCATTTCCTTTACCTTTATTTTCAGGAAGATTAATGGTTAAAATCTTAGAATAGCTTTCTAAAATTTCTAAAGTAGAATCTGTAGAACCGTCATTGATAACAATAATGTTTTCTGTATAATCTAAGACCCCGTCAAGTACTCTTCTTAAAGTTTTATGATTGTTGTAAGTAGGTACAAGAACGCAGATTTTCTTATCCGAAATTGCATTCCTGATTTCAGAAAGTGTCATTATCTTAATGAATTTTTTTCAGCTGCAGTCATCGTTTTAGACTGCATAGCAAATTTGCGGATGTATGTTTTCAAAGCTTTATTTTGAGTAGAATAATTACTGATAATGAACGCTTTATCATCCTGTAGATTTTTAGAATAACCAACAATTTTCGGGATATTTTCCTGTACACTCATTCTGATAACTCTCAGTTCGATATTGTTAGGATTATTTTTAATCACAGATTCTAATGAAGTTGCCCCTGTTTTTACAAAAGATTTTCTTTTATTCTTATCTGTTGTTATTTTGGCTTCAAGAATTTGCGCTGCTGCTTTGTATGCAGAAGTTATAGGATCTGAAGAATTTTTCTTATCAGCAAGCTCAATAAAGTTTTTTGCTCCTTCATTAGAAGAATTTGCCTTTGAATAGGCGTTTCTCAACGCTTCAAGATCACCATTTTGAAAAAACAAAAATACTATTGAAAATAAAGAAATTAAAAGCTTCATATATTGGTATAATTTACAGACATTTTCAATGCAATAGTCTCGCCAAAAACTGTCGTGTTTTTTACTTTAATATCATTTTCGTTTTCACTGATATCCAGACTCATGGTGAGTTCCGGAGTTTCAAAAGGATTGATAATTGCCATAAACTTTACATTAGACGCAGATTTCAAAAACAATTTTTTACCCGTAAATTCTTCGGTCAGTTCTTTTACGATCTGCATCATACAAACTCCCGGTGTAACAGGATTCCCAGGAAAATGTCCTTTGAAAATATCATGGTCTTTATTTAGTCTGATTTTCGCAGTATAACTGCCGTTTCCTGCCATTTCATAGCTGTCTAAAGTATAAAAATCTGTAAGTATGGTCTGCATTTTATTCAGTTTCGTTTTCTGTAATTTGTAATAATTGAATATTGATTTTAAAATCTTTGTGCTGAATCTCAATCTTGTCAGCAAAAGTAGGTGATTTTGCCTCAAATGTAAAATTGATCTTTTCCTTATTTTTTTTAGTGTAAACAATTTGTGTCAACATTTCAGTTTTTTTTCCGTAAAATAAATAATACGTTTTGTTTTCGTCTTTTGAAATGTCAATAATAGACTCATTGTTTTCAAATCTCTCGGTCAGAATGTATTTTTGTCTTAACAATTCCTGAAAATCATTTTTAAGAAAATTAATCACCATTTTTTTATCTAAATCTGGCAGAACATAATTGAGTTTAAAATCATTATCCGAAATTTCAAAATCAATCATCTTATTCCCGAAATCTGTTGTAAGAACAACTCTGTGTGTATTTTTGTTTATTTTTTTAATGATTATGATTCCGCTGATATTATTTCCATAAACCTCCATTTGGCATTTATAAATGTAATCTTGAGGTGAGGTGAAAAAAAGATTTTCGGTTTTGAAACTTTTGTGAAGTGGCAATGGTTGTACATCTTTCAGTTTGTATGTTCTACACGAAACAAACAATATGAAAATCAGGCTATAAACTAAATTCCGAAGCAGCAATCGGCGCATTGATCTTGGTATTTTTAAAAACAATATTCGTCGTATCTCCCGAAGCTTCTGTCATATTGACCTGAGAAACCGTTGACTGATTTTTAGGAAAATAAAGTTCTATTTCCTTAATGTATTTCAGCAGCTGGGAAGATTTGGGAATAAATCTGGCGATGTTGTAATTTTCATTTTTGAAATACCGCACAATAAATTCAGGATCACCAAACATCTGCCCGTTTGAGCTTCCGACAATCAGTTTATTGATTTTTTCAAATGTTTTGCTTTTTGCATCCACAGAAGACTTTTTGCCCTGATCGTTGATGAAAATCTTATTATCCTTAAAAATAATGCTGTACTGATAAGGTTTAGTGTACTTCCAGCTTAAAGTATTGGGAGACTTCAATGACATTTTACCCTGTGTAACAATATTTTTATCCAGAAAATCCATTTTTTTTGTTTGAACAAAATCACTTTGCAGGGTTTTGATCTGCTGACTTTCGGATGATATTTTTGTAACGAATGCTTTAGATTCGTTGCTCGTCATTGCTGTATTCTGAGCAAAAACTAAGCTTGAAATCAACAGAAATGCTACAAAAGTTATATTTTTTAACATTATTTTTTTAATTTAATCAAAGAATCAACTGTAAAAGTTGAATATTTTTCACGTTCCAAAAATAACAATAATTCTAACAAAACCTGGTACGTCTTTTCCGAAGTATCGTGAAGCAGAATAATACTTCCTCTTTTTAAGTCTTTCGTTACTCTTCTCAATATTTTTTTCTCATCAATAATTACAGTATCCAAAGATCGAACATTCCAACCAATGCTATTTTTCTTTGTTTTTTTGATGGCTTTTGCAATATTCGGATTGGTAACTCCGAAAGGTGGTCGATATAAATTTGTTTTTATATTTCCGATTTTTAGCATTACTTCATCACATTTTTCAATTTCCTCAATCATTTTTGAAGTTGATAAAAACCCTGTATTTTTAGAATGAGAATAAGTGTGATTTCCAATGGTGTGACCTTCAGAAATAATTCTTTGAAAGATTTCCGGATATTTTTGAATCTGTTTTCCAATGCAGAAAAACGTTGCTTTTACACTGTTTTCTTTTAACAGATCTAAAAATTTCGGCGTGAATTCCGTCGGACCATCATCAAAAGTCAGAGCGACTTCTTTTATTTTGGTTCTTTTGTGTGTAAGTGAATTGACAAAATATCTTAAAGTAATATCAAAAGAACCCCAAATAACCACTCCCGAAAATAGGATAAAACAGAAAACATACACCCAAATCGTACCTTGAAATACATAAATAATAAGGTTCAGGAAAATATAAAAAATGATAAACTGATAATGTTTCATATTTTAGTATTTCAAATTTACCTTAAGCTGTTAACTGATTTCTGAAAGTATGTTTGTCATTCCGGAGGAATCTCAATGGTTAAAAGGAAAATATTGTTTAGATTCTTCCAGAATGACAAAGCAATTTACATTTAGCTTAATAATCAAGCCTTCTCCAGCAAAACCAGACTGTGATCGTTTCCTCTTAAATGATTATAAAGCAAAACATTTTTCACTTCGTCCTTCTTCACTGAATTAATCATCATTGCTTCCGGAATCTCCTGATTTTTAAGAATATGACAAGCCATAAATGTTGAAAATCCACTTGCCGTATTGAATTCGCCGCTTAAATGTTTGTAATAGAGTAAAACCGAATTTTCAAACAAACCCATTGCATTTTTGTAATAAATATCCGATTTTGCATCTCCGCTGAATCCTAAAATTACGGCATCAATATTCTTATTCGTTAAATCATTTTTAGCTAAAAAATCTTCAATAAACTGTTGAGTTTCTTCCAAATCCAATCGGCTGCTGATTTGAATATCTTTTAATTGAGCGTAAGAATGCTCTGTTTTCTCTTTTCCTAAAACAAAAAAACTTGCTCCTTCTCCCCAAATTACCCCTTCTGTTTCAGAATTCAGATAATCAATAGGAAGGTTTTTTTCTTTTTTAATGGTTTTATTCAGTTTGTAAAGTTCCATCACTCTTTCGGTCTGTTCGTCTGTGGAACCAACCAAAACATTTTTTGCTTCACCATCATTGATCTGTAATTTTGCATCCAAAAAAGAAAACTCTAATGAAGAAGAGGTATTAACATACGTAAAATTGTACGCATGACATTGTAATCCCAGAGCAATTTGTCCCGCAACGGTATTATGTGTCGACTGAATAAAAAAAGTTGGAGTCAGAAACTCTTCATGGTTATCCAATACATTTTTCAGAAATTTTTCAGAATCCTGGGAACATCCCATTCCTGTTCCGACAATAATGGCATCAGGATTTTCAATTCCGGCTTCTTTCAAAGCGTATTGTGAAGCTACGGAACTCATTTTAACTGTTTTAGACATTCTTCTGCTCGCCGCAGGCGGAATGAATTCTTTATAATTGGGTTCAATCGCTTTTAAAACCTGAGATGAATTTTCCGGCTTTAAATGATAGAAAAAATTTTCGTTTAAAGTGTCCTGAGCCGAAATACAAGCTGCACTGTTGATGTAAACGGCACTCATGATTTTGAGAAAATTAAAGTTGAACAATTTCCTCCAAAACCAAACGAATTGGATAGAACGTGGTTGATATTTTTCTCTTTAAGTTCCGTTACAGGAGTTAAATCAAATTCTGCCATTTTACTTTTAAAATTCAGATTCGGGAAAATAAGATTGTGCTGAATTGCCAAAAGAGAATACACCGCTTCAATTCCTGCCGCTGCAGCCAGTGTGTGACCAGTAAAAGCTTTTGTAGAACTGAATTCCGGAACATTGCCTTCCCCGAAAATCCGGATCATCGCAATTCCTTCAGACAAATCGTTATTTGGGGTTGCTGTTCCGTGAACATTGATATAATCGATATTTTCTTTATTTAAGCCCGAAACTTTTAAAGCTTTTTCCATGGCTAAAAACGCACCTTGTCCATTTTCTGAAGAAGCAGTCTGATGATGCGCATCATTGGCATTTCCGTATCCGGAAAGATAACCCAGAACTTTTTTATTTTCCTTTTTTACAATTTCATCAGATTCCAGAACAATGAAAGCGGCTGCTTCACCCAGATTCAGACCTTTTCTGTCGTTATCGAAAGGGGTGTTGTAAGAATCCGTTAAAATCATCAGTGTATTGAAACCATTCAATGTAAATTTTGAAAGAGAATCTGTTCCGCCCACAATTACACGGTCTAAAACTCCACTTCTGATTAATTTTGCGCCCATCATTATTGCATTGGCAGCCGATGAACAGGCGGTACTGATGGTGGAAACCATGCCTTTTAGTCCCAGATAATCAGCAATCAGCAAGGATGAATTTCCTGCATCATGAGAATGAATATATTGTTGTTTTTCAGGAAAGTCTTCGTAAGTGTAGAAATATTTTTCGGTAACATCCATTCCTCCAACACTGGTTGAAGAAATCAGTCCTGTTTTATATTCGTTAATATCCGAAATTCCGGAACTTTCTATCGCTTCTTTTGCAGCCACCATTCCCAACAGAGCGGTTCTCGTAGCATGATGATCTTCATTCAGGTGAAGTTTTTCTGCAAGTTCGTCATTAGATAATTTGATTTCGCCCGTTTTAATATTTCCTTTATGGCGTGTTTCAAACAGAGTGATGTCGGAAATTCCGTGTTGTCCGGCTTTTAAAGAATTCAGATTTTCTTCCACATTGTTTCCAATAGCGGAAATGATGCCCATTCCTGTAATGGCAATTTTATGACTCATGTACTTTGGGGATTTTTCAGAATTATTTTTCCTGCGACTCCTGAAAAAGCTTTTTCAGTTCCACAGAGTCTACCGGCTTCATTCTTCCGGAAAGAATCAGAGAGAGTTCTTTTCTTCTTAGTGCAGCTGCATATCTTTCTTTTTCAAGATCCGTTTCAGGTTCCATCTCAGGAATCGGTATAGGTCTGTTGAATTCGTCTACAGCCACAAAAGTATAGATTCCTTTATTGGTCTGAATTTTTTTGCGGTTGATAGGATCATCCAGCCAGACATCCACATAGATTTCCATGGATGTTGAAAATGCGCGGGATACTTTAGATTCCATCACCACAATTCCGCCTTCCGGAATAGGATGATCAAACGAAACATGATTTACAGATGCTGTAACGACTCTTCTTTCACAATGTCTTGTTGCAGAAATAGAAGCACATCTGTCCATTCTTGCCAAAAGCTCTCCTCCGAAAAGATTTCTGAGCTGATTGGTATCGTTCGGAAGAACAATATTAGTCATTACCGTAAGAGATTCTGACGCTTTTTTTATTTTTGCCATCGTGACTTTCTTTTATATGAAGTTGCTTTCCAGTTTTTTGCAGCCTGCTTTTTTACAGAGTCCTGCTTTAATGAATCTGCTTTAAAAGCTTTTATAGAATCCTGCCGTCTCATCTGGGCAGAATCTATTTTTACAGGAGCTTTTTTCTCAATTCTCTGTGTTTTTGTCTGTACAGAAAGATCATCAAAAGATTTTTTGCCAAAAAGCAATTCCTGCTGAGTGTAAGCAAAATATAGTATTCCTAAAACCGGAATGATGAATAAAAATATCCATAACACTGATTTATTGAACCTGTAATCTTTCTCAGATTTATTTTCTGAAACTTCAGCGGGCTTATCATTAATATCTGAAAAGCGGATTTCTTCCAAACCATAAAAATCCGGATAATCTGATTCTAAGCGATTTCCTTTGAATAAAATTTTTCCGTCTTCTATAAAAGCGGTTCCAAGACCGGAAATTTCTAAAGTTTTGTCAGACTGCATTCTTTTCTTCCAGAAATCCACCTGCAGCTCCAGTTCTCTTTCTGCTGAAGCTTTTGAAATGTCTTTCTGACGGCTCAAAAAGCTGATAAAATCATCATGCTGAATCTGATAATCCGGCTGAAAAGCGATTTTGCTGGAAGGCGGAAGAATACTTCCGTTTTCAGAATTGATAACTGCTTTGGAGTTTTCCAGAGTGAATACACCAAACTGCGGAACAATAACGGTTCCGAATTGCTTCAGATATTCTAAAATGTATGCTGAAATATTCATTTGGCAGCAAATTTATGATTTTTTCATGACTTTTTTAAATGTTTCTCTGTAAGTTGGTTTCTTAATTATTGGTAAAAATGATCTGAAAATATTTAATTTATCAATGCTTTGAGTTATTAAAATAAAAAAAGACTGCCTCAACAGTCTTTAAAAAAAATTAATGTAACTATGATATAAGTGTGAAGCAGTGTTCTTATGATTATTGAATTTTCCAGCTGATTCCAAACATAAAATTGATTCCTGCCTGAGCAAAGTAAATTGGTCCGTCATACACGTAACCATTGTTTACATATTTCTGATCAAAAATATTATTAACCAGAAGCTTCAGTGCAACATCATGCTTATTGATCTTAAACTGATATTGTGCATTAAAATCAGTAAGAAAATAGTCTTTCAACTGTAAATCCGGAGTTTCTGTATTATCAAGATATTGCTTGCCAACATATTGATTGATCAGCGCAAACTGAAAATTCTTAGTCGGATTATATTTCAGGCTTAGATTGGTAATAACATTAGGAGAGAAAGAAATCTCCGTGTTTCCTAAATTGTTGATGCCGTTTTGGTTTTCAATGCGGAAGTCCAAATTTCTGTTCTGACTTAAACTTACATTACCGGAAACTTCCCATTGTTTTCCTAATTTTGTCAAAGCTCCAACCTCAATTCCTCTTCGGTAGCTTTTCCCTGAGTTAGTTCTGATAAATTCTCCGATATTACTGATCTGTCCGTTTAAAACCAACTGATTGATATAATACATATAATAAAGATTGGCAGTAAACTCAACCGCACCAAAACGCTTTTCAATTCCGGCTTCAAAATCATGAAGCTTCTCTGCCTTCACGTTATTATTGGAGATGAGGTCGTCACGATTGGGCTCGCGCTGTGCATGAGCATACGAAAGGAATACTTTTCCGTTGTTTAATCTGTAATTTACTCCTGCTTTTGGATTAAAGAAAAGCCAGTTTCTTTTCAAATCTGCGCCTTCATCGTCACCCTGCAAAAGAATTTTGGTATCATAATCAATATTTCTAAGCTGTAGATCTCCAAAAAGTTCAAAGTCATTAATTTTCACCAAAGCTTTAGCAAATCCGGCAACTTCATTTTTTACAGATCGGTTTCGGTAATACTCATGCTGCGGTATCTGAGGAACAAAAACATCTTTCACGTTCCCGTAATGTCTGCCAAAATACTGATTTCCGACAAGACCAAAATTCAGATCTATGTTATCAAATTTTCCGTACAAAGTAGAGACTATCCCGTAAAAATCATTGTTGAGCCATTTTTTTCTGATAAAGTCCGAATATTCTTCACCGTTAAAATCAGGCAGATTGTATCTTGCATAAGGATCTCCCTGTTTGTAATTTTCATAATATCCTCTTCCTTTGGTATAATGAAGTGTTGTTTCAAGATTCCATCGTTCATTCAGCCCCTGTTCCCACAAAAGCTGATAATGGTTTTGTCTGTAATTATCCGTTTCATTATCGTAAAACCCTACAATATTTTCCCAGCTGGCATCGTAAATTGCTCCTGAAAAATTATACCTGGGATTGGTTTCCCATGTCTTTCTGTCGACTCCGTTCCAAGCCTGATATGTTTTTTCTTTCCCTCCGAATGCCATCAGACGAAGCTTGGTTTTCCCTTCTTCAAATAAAGCGGTAAAGTTGTACGAATTAAGATCTGAAAACGCCCTGTCGATATATCCGTCAGAGTGAATATGAGAATATCTTCCCATAACCGACAATCGGTCTTTCCAGAATTTTCCGGAGCCTATTTCTGCTGAATATTTGTAGGTATTAAAAGATCCGTAACTGTCATCAGTTTTGAAATAAAATTTTTCTTCCGGTTCTTTTGAAATTACATTGATGCTTGCTCCGAATGCGGAAACACCATTATTGGAAGTTCCGACTCCTCTCTGAATGACAATTTGTGATGCGGAACTCGTTAAATCCGGAACATTCACGAAAAAAGTTCCCTGGCTTTCGGAATCATTAAACGGAACACCATTCATCATGACATTAATCCCTCTTCCTGCAACACCACGAATCCTGAAGCCGGTGTACCCTACTCCATTTCCTGCATCTGATGTTGAAATAATTGAAGTCTGATTTTTGAGAAGAATCGGCAGATCCTGCCCCAGATTTCTACTGTCTAGATCTTTCTGAACGCTGATAATCTCTTTTGCAACCGGTAGCCTTTTGGTAAAACTGACGGTTTCAATTTCTCTTATCTTAAGAGAGTCTGAATTCTGAGCTTGTAAAAAACTCAGCGAGCCTGCGGTAAGCCCTAAAAAAAATAATCCTTTCATTCTTATAAATTTTTAAAATTTAATGGAATAAAAGGGGCGATTAAAAAAATGTAACAATTTGAAAATTTAACAATGCAGCAATGCCAAAACATTGATAAACTGATACATTGGTACACTTACAAAATTCCCTAAACAGCATTACCTGTTCCAGGTTCATTGGGTATAATCTCAGCCCCGACAGGAGCACCCCTTTATTTCAGCGGCAAAAGTACAACTTTTTACAATTAAATTAAAATAAAATTTTTATCAGTATGACCGGTTGTAAGAATCGATGAAGTAATAATTTTTATCGTCTTTGGTTACTTCAAACATTTTGCCCAGTTTCCAGCTATAATTTCTTTTTATATCTGAATACTCAAACGGGATCACAATTTTATTATCCACATCAATCACTCCAAATTTATCATTGTGAGTTGCAATAATCATAGGATTGGCGGTATCATCTCCTTCCAGAACATATAAATATTGATATTTCGGATAAATCTTAAACTGAGAATGATCCGAAGGATTTTTAAACTTAGCATCTTCAATGATGCCATATTTACCATTCAGAATATAAGCATGAAACAAAGCTTTTTTCAGGTCAGATTTGCATCTTCCCAAATCATCATTTTTATACTGATAAACACGTTTTCCGGCTTTATTGATCCTGAAAGCTATACCGTTTTTCTCTACAGTTGCATAAAGTTCGCTGCCAAAATGCTTTATCTTTTCATTTGGTGAATTTAAAAGGTTACAATCTTCACCAAAAAACATGGCAAGATCATACTCAGGCGCAATTACAAATTTCCCCTTCTGATTGACAAAACCCGATTTTCCGTTTAGTTTTTTAGGAATTAATAATGGGATATTTTCGTTAACAACAGGAAGACCGGTATTTTTTGTTTGTAAAGTGGCTGTATTATTCTGTCCGCTTGCTTTTTTCACTATCTTTTTGGTAGTTTGCCTGTTCTGGCAAAAAGCTGTTGCCGAAAACAGCACGATAACTAAAATTTTAATTTTTTTCACCAGCTTCATTATTATTTTTTGCCAAAAATATAAAATAAAAAATTCATATTTATAAACAATCTAAATAATTTAATTCTTACAAAATTCTAATTTTTTGTAATTTTGGGATCATTTTTAAATGTCTGGTAATGTAATGCCTGTAAGGATAAACTATTGATTTCAAATTATCAATAACCATTCTAAACGCAAGCTGAAGATTTTTTTTAAGCAAAATTTTATCAGCGAAAAGCAGTTCCAGATATTGAAAATGTAGATTATGCGGTTTTATCAAATTATTAAGTATAATCTAATGTATAAAAAAGAAAAGAGTATATGAGTATTTATCAGGATTATCTCCAGGAGATTGAAGAAAGAAAAATTCAGGGTCTGCACCCAAAACCAATTGACAGTGCTGAACTATTAAGCGAAATTATTACACAAATTAAAGATCATGCTAACGAAAACAGAGCTGATTCGCTTAATTTTTTTATTTACAACACTCTGCCCGGAACTACAAGTGCTGCCGGTGCTAAAGCAAAATTTTTAAAAGAAATTATTCTTGGAGAATCTTCTGTAGAGGAGATCAGTCCTACTTTTGCTTTTGAGCTTTTATCTCACATGAAAGGCGGTCCTTCTATTGAAGTTCTGCTTGATTTAGCATTAGGAAATAATGAAGATACTGCAAAACAGGCAGCCGAAGTTCTTAAAACACAGGTTTTTCTTTATGATGCAGACACAGACCGTTTAAGAGAAGCTTTTAAAAATAACAATCCAATCGCCAGAGATATTCTGGAAAGCTACGTAAAAGCAGAATTCTTCACCAAATTACCTGAAGTTCCTGAAGAAATTAAAGTAGTTACTTTTATTGCCGGGGAAGGAGACATTTCAACAGATTTGTTATCTCCTGGAAATCAGGCACACTCAAGATCAGACCGGGAGTTACATGGAAAATGCATGATCACTCCTGAAGCTCAGGCAGAAATCAAAGCTTTGCAGGTTCAGCATCCTGATGCAAGTGTAATGCTGATTGCAGAAAAAGGAACGATGGGTGTAGGTTCATCCAGAATGTCGGGAGTAAACAATGTAGCTCTCTGGACAGGAAAACCAGCAAGCCCATATATTCCATTTGTTAATATTGCTCCTATTGTTGGCGGAACAAACGGCATTTCTCCTATCTTCCTTACAACAGTGGATGTGACAGGAGGAATAGGTATTGACCTTAAAAACTGGGTGAAAAAAGTTGACGAATACGGAGATCCTATACGTAACGAAAACGGCGAGGTTGTTCTTGAGCAGGCTTACTCAGTAGCAACAGGAACTGTATTGACCATCAATACAAAAAAGAAAAAATTATATAACGGAGATACAGAACTGATTGATCTTAGTAGATCATTCACTCCTCAAAAAATGGAATTTATCAAAGCGGGAGGTTCTTACGCCATCGTTTTTGGTAAAAAAATACAAACTATTGCGGCACAGATTTTAGGGGTTGAAATCCCAACTGTTTTCGCTCCTTCAAAAGAAGTTTCTATCGAAGGACAGGGTCTTACTGCAGTTGAAAAAATCTTCAACAGAAATGCAGTTGGCTTGGCTCCAGGAAAAGTTCTACACGCTGGTTCTGATGTACGTGTAGAAGTTAACATTGTTGGTTCTCAGGACACTACAGGTTTGATGACCGCTCAGGAATTAGAATCAATGGCAGCAACCGTCATTTCTCCAATTGTTGATGGTGCTTACCAGTCGGGTTGTCATACCGCTTCCGTTTGGGACAAAAAAGCTCAGGCAAATATTCCTAAGCTGATGAAATTTATGAATGATTTCGGTTTGATTACCGCGCGTGATCCTAAAGGAGAATACCACGCAATGACGGATGTTATTCATAAAGTTCTGAATGATATTACCATAGACGAATGGGCAATTATTATTGGCGGAGATTCTCATACAAGAATGTCTAAAGGTGTTGCTTTCGGAGCTGATTCCGGGACAGTTGCTCTGGCTTTGGCAACAGGTGAAGCTTCAATGCCTATTCCTGAATCTGTAAAAGTGACCTTCAAAGGCGATATGAAAGAGCACATGGATTTCCGTGATGTTGTACATGCAACTCAGGCTCAAATGCTGAAACAGTTTGGTGGAGAAAATGTCTTTCAAGGCAGAATTATTGAGGTTCACATTGGAACTCTTCCTGCAGATCAGGCATTTACATTTACAGACTGGACTGCCGAGATGAAAGCTAAAGCATCTATCTGTATTTCTCAGGATGATACTTTGATAGAGTCTTTAGAGATTGCAAAATCCAGAATCCAGATCATGATCGACAAAGGAATGGACAATCACAATCAGGTTCTTCAAGGATTAATCAACAAAGCAAATAAGAGAATTACTGAGATTAAATCAGGTGAAAAACCTGCTCTGACTCCGGATGCTAATGCTAAATATTACGCTGAAGTAGTTGTTGATCTTGATGCGATTGTAGAACCAATGATCGCAGATCCGGATGTAAACAATGAAGATGTTTCTAAAAGATATACGCACGATACCATCAGAGATTTAACGTATTACGGAGGTGAGAAAAAAGTTGATCTTGGCTTCGTAGGATCTTGCATGGTTCACAAAGGAGACTTGAAAATTGTTTCTCAAATGCTTAAAAATATCGAAAGACAAAACGGAACGGTTGAATTTAAAGCACCTCTTGTTGTTGCCGCTCCAACTTACAACATCATTGATGAACTTAAAGCGGAAGGCGACTGGGAATTTTTAGAAAAATATTCAGGTTTTGAGTTTGACGACAACGCTCCAAAAGGTGAAGCACGTGTTGAATATAAAAACATGATGTACCTTGAAAGACCGGGATGTAACCTTTGTATGGGGAATCAGGAAAAAGCAGCAAAAGGAGATACTGTTTTAGCAACTTCTACCCGTCTTTTCCAGGGAAGAGTTGTGGAAGATTCTGAACGTAAAAAAGGTGAATCTTTGCTGGCATCAACTCCGGTAGTAGTATTATCAGCCATCATGGGAAGAATTCCAAACATTGAAGAATACAAAGCTGCTGTAGAAGGAATTAACCTGACTACATTTGTACCTCCAATCAAAGAGTTAACAAGTACAAGTGCTCACTAATAAAGCATAACATCAGTCGAAAGACTTTTTCAGTATAAAACAAAAGATTTTAGTCTCAGGATTAGAATCTTTTGTTTTTCTTGTTTAGAATATTTCTATTTTAGGTCTATCTTAATTATTTTGATGTAAATCAATCACTAAAAATTTATTTTTCCTTAACTTCATCATTATAAATAATCTCTGTCATATATTATATTTATCATCAAGTCGATTCTGAGGAACGAAATTTGATGCATATTGACGAGAATTTCTGCTTTTATTGAAATAAATCTACAGCAGTTATTAATCAAAAAGAAAAAATAACAACAGATATGACTTTCGACATTGACATGATCAAAAAAGTGTACGAACGCTATCCTGAAAGAATTGCAGCTGCAAGACAAATTACAGGAAAGCCGTTGACACTTTCAGAAAAAATTCTTTACACCCATTTATGGGAAGGCAATGCAACACAGGAACACGAAAGAGGAAATTCTTATGTGGATTTTGCTCCGGACAGGGTTGCTATGCAGGATGCTACTGCACAAATGGCACTTTTACAGTTTATGCAGGCTGGTAAAGCCAAAGTTGCAGTTCCTTCTACCGCTCATGCAGACCACCTTATTCAGGCAAGAGTAGGTGCAGAAGCAGATTTGCAGGAAGGTATCAACAAAAATTCAGAAGTTTTCAATTTTTTAAGTTCAGTCTGTGACAAATACGGAATAGGCTTCTGGAAACCGGGAGCCGGAATCATCCATCAGGTTGTTCTCGAAAATTATGCATTTCCGGGCGGAATGATGATCGGGACCGACTCTCATACCGTAAATGCCGGAGGTCTCGGAATGGTTGCCATCGGAGTTGGAGGTGCAGATGCGGTTGATGTAATGGCAGGAATGCCCTGGGAACTGAAAATGCCTAAATTAATCGGGATCAAACTAACGGGCAAAATGAACGGATGGACTTCCGCAAAAGATGTTATCCTGAAAGTTGCAGGAATTCTTACCGTAAAAGGAGGAACAGGCTGCATTGTAGAATATTTCGGCGAAGGTGCAGAGTCTCTTTCCGCTACCGGAAAAGGAACGATCTGTAATATGGGAGCTGAAATTGGAGCCACTACCTCTACTTTCGGGTATGATGATTCTATGAGAAGATATTTAACTGCTACAGGAAGACAGGATGTTGTAGATGCGGCAGATCAGATTGCAGAACATTTGACAGGCGATCCTGAAGTGTATGCAAATCCTGAACAATATTTTGATCAGCTGATTGAAATTAATCTTTCTGAACTCACTCCTCATCTTAATGGTCCTTTTACACCGGATCTGGCTACTCCGGTAGCTGAATTCAGAGCGAAAGCCGAAGCAAACGGATGGCCTATTGAAGTGGAATGGGCATTAATAGGGTCTTGTACCAACTCCTCTTACGAAGATTTATCAAGAGCTGCATCTATTGTAGAAGATGCCGTTGCAAAAGGAGTAAAACCTAAAGCAATCTTAGGGATCAATCCTGGTTCTGAACAGGTAAAGTTTACCGCAGAAAGAGACGGATTTTTAGATTCATTCAGAAAATTTGAAAATGCGAGAATTTTCACCAACGCTTGCGGACCTTGCATCGGGCAATGGGACAGAGAGGGTGCTGAGAAAGGTGAAAAAAATTCAATCATCCACTCTTTCAACAGAAACTTTGCCAAAAGAGCAGACGGAAATCCAAATACACACGCTTTTGTAGCTTCACCGGAAATGGTAGCTGCTGTAGCAATTTCAGGAAGGCTTGATTTTAATCCTATCACAGATACTTTAACCAACGAAGCGGGTGAACAGATAAAATTAGACGAACCAAAAGGTTCTGAACTACCTGCAAAAGGATTTGCTGTAGAAGACAACGGTTATCAGGCTCCATCAGAAGACGGCTCTAAAGTTCAGGTTGCGGTAGATCCTAATTCTGACAGACTTCAGCTGCTGGAAGAATTTCCGGCTTGGGATGGTAAAAATATTAACGGTGCAAGAGTTTTAATTAAAGCTTTTGGTAAATGTACAACCGACCATATTTCTATGGCTGGACCGTGGCTGAAATACAGAGGTCACTTAGATAATATTTCAAACAATATGCTGATTGGAGCTGTGAATGCTTACAATATGGAGACCAATAAGGTTAAAAATCAGCTGGATGGTTCTTACGGTGAAGTTCCTGCCGTGCAAAGAGCTTATAAGGCTGCAGGAATTCCGTCTATTGTGGTTGGAGACCAAAACTACGGTGAGGGCTCTTCCAGAGAACACGCTGCAATGGAGCCGAGACATTTGGGAGTAAAAGCTGTTTTGGTAAAATCATTTGCAAGAATTCACGAAACCAACCTTAAAAAACAAGGTATGCTCGGGCTAACATTTGCTAATGAATCAGATTATGATAAGATTCAGGAAGATGATATTGTAAATTTCCTTGATCTAGAAGACTTTGCTCCGGGAAAACAATTGACTTTGGAGTTTATCCATACAGACGGAACCAAAGATATCGTTATCGCCAATCATACATATAACAATCAGCAGATTGAGTGGTTCAAAGCAGGGTCTGCGCTAAACTTAATCAAACAACAGGAAAACTAATATATTGTTAGATTAATGAATATAATAAAGCAGCTTCTTCGGAGGCTGCTTATTTTATTTTATTTTATTAAAAAAATTAATTCTGTAACTCTCACCTATCGGAATTTCATGTTCGGATGTTAGGGTGACTTTTCTTACACGTAATGTTTTAAGCTGATTCAGATTTTATTCTGTAACAAAAAAGATTTTTCGTCGTCTAACAAAGTATACTTACTCACGTAATGAAGAAAACCATATTTGCTGTTTCTATTTTAAGTTCTGTAGTTTATTTTGCACAGAACACCAAAGACAGTACAAATTTCAAAGTAAAAGAAAAGGATATCGAAGGCGTTGTTATCACAAAAACTAAAAAAGCCGTTGAACAAAAAGCAGATCGTACGATTTTTGACTTTTCCGAACAGCCGCACCTCAACAACGGAAATGTTTTGGAAGGAATAAAAAAACTTCCCGGTCTGGTTTCTACAGATATTGCCGGAATGATGTATCAAGGAAAGATATTGGATGTTTACCTTAACGGAAGACCATTAAACATTTCCAGCAACGAACTCAATTCTTTTCTGGAAGGAATGCCTGCAAATTCTGTTGAAAAAATTGAAGTCATTACGCAGCCAGGAGCAGAATTTCCCGCAACGTCAGGCGGTGCAATTATGAATATTATTACTAATAAAAATGCTAATAAATATCTTTCTGCAACTTATTCCGGAAACTACAATTTTTCAAATTATGATAAATTCAGAAGCAGAACCAGTAACTCACTGAATCTGAATGCAAGAAATAAACTTTTCGGGTGGCAGCTGAGTGTTGGGCAAAACTACCGCGAAAGTATGCTCAATTCTAATCAGGACAACCTAATGTTTGCCAATACCGACAGAATCGGGAGAGGATATTTTGCAAAATCCGGAGTGACTTTTGATTTGGGCGAAGACAGATTATTGCTCAACTACGATATTTATCACAACAAAAACAGTAATTACACTTCCAGTAATGGTTTAGCAGATATTTTAGTATCACAGAATCCGAATTTTTTCAGAGAAATTACTTTTGATGCTTTTGATGCCGCAAACACCAATAATCTGAGACAGGAAGCTGTAGCAACTTACCAGAAACGCTTTTCGGATGATAAAAATAAAAAACTAGACTTTCAGTTTGGGTATACTAGAGCAGACAGTAAGTTTGGTCAGAATAATATTTTCAGAAAAGGAATCTTTACAGATTCACCTATCGGAGAACCTTTCAACTTTACTGCCGGAAATGTTCTGGAGAACAGTTCAGACATGAGAATTGCCAATTTCAGAATAGACTATTCCCAACCTTTAAAAATACTTGATGAAGGAAAAGTAAGTTTGGGCGGTTTGTATGAAAAACAAAATTTTGATACGGAAAGTAAGGGTTTAACCAATCTGGAATATCAAAGACAAACAGCTTCAACATATCTGGAATTTCAGGCAAAATACAAGAAATTTGATTTTATTGCCGGTGCAAGAGCAGAGAATTATGACATTTCCGGGATTACCAGAATTGAAAAGGGAAATAGTATTATCGAAGACGATTTAATTCCGTTTAACAAATTCAAGCTTTTTCCTAACGCAAGTGTGCAGTATAATGTGATGAATCAGGTATATGCGCTTGCTAATTACAATAAGAAAATCAATCTGCCGAGTATTTCTGCATTAAACCCGAACAATAATACGTTTCAGGGACCAAACACGCAGGTAAACGGAAACCCTTTCCTTCAGCCTACCATTTTCGATAATTTTGAACTGAAAATTTCAGCTTTTGATTATGCTTTTATTGGTTACAGCGTAAGCAATGCCAAAAATCAAGTTGCGCAGATTATCCGTAGAGAAGGTAAAAACATTTTTAACGAGCAGGTGAATATTTCTGAAATGAAAATCCACAACTTTAATGTTGGATTACCTATTCCGTTTATGATTTTCACCAAGCCGCTTAGCGAAATCATGAAGTTTGATTTTAATCCTGATAAAATCAACTTTATGTATTTGTATGCAGGTTACCAGAAACATGACATAAATAATCTTAAGAATAACGGCTTCTGGATTTTCAACGTAATGACTCAGATTCTTTTGCCAAAAGACATCAAAATGACTGCTAATTACAGCTATCTTACACCGAGAGCAGGATATTTTTATTTCACGGCAGAAAAACCTTTCAATAATTCTTTAGATATTACCTTATCAAAAAAATTTATGGATAACCGCTTAACGGTTTCTGTATTTGGTAATGATATTCTGAACGGTCAGGTTATGCAGATCAGAACCAATAATCCGGACGGAGGAAATAATGTTTTTCTAAGAACAAAATATGACACCCGGAATTTTGGATTGTCGCTCAATTATAAAATTCCTACAAAAAATAAGCTTGCCAGAGAAGATTCTAATATTCTAAACAGTAAAAAAGAGGAAAGCAATGAGATATTACAGACCGGACAATAGGTCCTTAGTATAGATATAAAAACAGGCTCTCATGAATTGAGAGCCTGTTTATTTGTTTGTCAAATTTTATTTTTTAATTATTTTTATGGATTGTCGCGACCCGTCTTTCATTTCAAGAATTAGAATGTACATTCCTTGAGAAAGATCATTTAAACTTAGAACAGATTCGGCTTTCAAATTGTTTTTTATAAGTTTACCAGACAAATCAGTTATTTGTATTGAATTTATCACCTCCGGTCCATCTATATTTACAACATCCGTAAAAGGATTAGGATATACAGCAATAACATCTTTCTTAGCCGTTTCTGATGTTGAAAGACAGCCTGCAGAATCTACAGTTGCTGTAACCATTGTTCTTGGAGATTCACATTTAGTTCCTATTTTCCAGTCGTAAAAATAATAGTACAAATCATTTCTTGCAGTGTTTGTAGGTGCTGCTGTTAATGTACTGGTTTGAATTGTTACTAAATTTTGCACAGTATATGGGTAACCATAATTTCCTGCCGGTGCATTTGCAGAAGGATCAAACAATAAACCTGAAATACCAGTGTAACTACCCGGACGTATTTTATAATTTGAACCCGGAAATATCGGAAAATCAAGAGTAATTACCTGGGCAACAGGGGCACTTGTTGGCGCACCCGTAACATTTACTGTCTTTGTATTCACAACTACCCCATTTGAATTGATTACATCAATTGTAAGTGTACCAGAGCCTCCACTTGCACTCACCGGATAAACTGTAACACTTTCAAGAATAAAAAATCCTAAAGCATCAAATACAAGACCAAAATTTGTAGTTCCTGCACCACTTGAAGGAGAGGGGTTATAAGTTGCTTTTCCCGTCTGGATACCACTGCTTCCAGATGATGCGCTTACATAATAATTGGTCGTATTAGTCAACACCGGCGTGGTAAAAGTATTCCCGGTGGTAAGCAAATTTCCGCCGGTCTGAGCATCATACCAATTTAAATTAATTCCGGCATTAGCTGTTGCAGAAAGTGTTGCTGTCTGATTGGGACAAACTGTTGCTCCCGTAGAACTCTGTACATTTGGAGGAAGACATGTTGTTGTAAAAAATACAGTTTCGGGATACCATACACTTGTATTTCCAGATCCACAATTAGATCTTATCCAAACATAATAAGTCGTTAAAGGAGTTAATCCTGTTATCTGATAACTTGTTCCCGATATATTTGGGATCGTTGGTGATGTAGAGGATGTTGGAGGTGTATTACTTGTACTGTAATAAATATCATATGTATTAGGTGATGACGGTGAAACAGACCATGCCAGATCAGCTGTGTTTGTAGAAGTAGAAACCACCGAAAATCCTAAAGGAATATAGCAGGTAGGCGGAATCCAGGTATAGGTAAGTCCCGCAGGTGGCATCCCAGGAACAGAATTGGAAGTATTGAAAGCCTGACCACTATTGTTCGCCGTTCCTGTTACAGAATTAAAAAACTCTGTTGTTGTACTGTTTAATCTGTTATTAAAATCAGAATTAGAACTACCCCTTAAACCCACCTGTGCAGATCCTGAGACAGCAGTGCTTCCTACTAGGAAACTTCCTGAATCGTATACCACCTTTACAGTATTGGATGTTTCTTGGAGACGTATTTGAAATGAGAATGAATAAACACTTGTAACTGCCGTCGCAGAATTAGTCCTAAAATTAGACCACTGAATAACAACTTCCCGATTAGGAGCAGTTCCTTCTGTTGCCCAAGAAATACTTCCTGTTCTTCCATTTACATCAAAAAAACTGCTTATACTTCTTCCCCATGCAGCTACAGCACCATCATAAGCTGTGGTTCCAGAAATAGGAGAAGAGTAACCTGTAGTTGGCACAACTGATCCAAATGATATAAAACCATTAGCAGAAACGTTGATAGAATTGTGAGAAATACCGTTGAAATTAAAATTAAATGGCAGAGTAACAGGGAAAATACCACTTCCAAGATTAGTAGAAGCAGTATTACCAGTTGCTGCCCCTAAAACGGTGCCACCAGATATTGCAGTAAAGGTTCCGGAAGACTGACTAAAACTATATGCACTTACTTGTGCATTTAGACTTTCACAACTCAATATAAATGACAGTATAAGAGCTGTCAGGAGGTTTAATTTTCTTTTTCTTTCACAAAAGAAAAACTGATAGATTTTTTTCATAGAATATAGATTAAATAATTATTAAATATAACATTTAATATCCATATATACTATATGTTGAGAAATTTATTATAAATAACGAACTTAATTATATTATAAATAAAAAAGACTTCATTTCTGAAGCCTTTTATAAAATATCAAATTTAAAACTCTATTTTTTAATTACTTTTATTGATTGTCGTGACCCGTCTTTCATTTCAAGAATTAGAATGTACATTCCTTGAGAAAGATCATTTAATCTTAAAACAGATTCTGCCTTTAGATTATTTCTTACCAGTTTACCAGATAAATCAATTATTTTAATTGAGTTTACCAATTCCGGCTTATCAATATTTATAATATCTGTGAAAGGATTAGGATAAATCTTAACAGTATTTTTCACTACGGTTTCAGAAGTAGATAATGTTTTAAGTTCATAAGAAACATTGTCAATTGATAAACTATTAGCAGGAGTTCCAGGATTCTTAATCGCCAATTGCGTAACTCCGGCAGGAAGAACAGGAATATCAAAAGAAAAAGGAAAAGTAGTATTAACTGCACTAACACTGAATGTTGTTAATGTTACGAAAGCATTAGCTGTATCTAAATATCCAATTTCAAGAATACCTCCTGCAGTTACAGAAGCTTTTGCATCAAATTTTAGTCTATAATCGCCAGATTGCAGCGTACTCATTACCGGCAATGCAACAAAAGCAATACGAGCTCCCGAAGTCCATAAATACAAAGTATTGTTTCCACTAATTGTAGTACTGTTAGAGATATGACCTCCGTTAGCTGTTCCAAGGTTAGTCCAGCAATTTGGCAGTACTCCACCTGTATTACCATTAGTAACGCCCGGATAACCTTCAAAATCTTCAAAATAAGCACCTGTAATAGCTCCACAAAGTGTTGCAAAACTTACTTCAGCAGACCAGTTACTTTTATCTGATGAAGAACACACAGATCTTACCCAAACATAATAATTGGTTGACGGCTGTAATGGTGCTATATTAGCTGAAAGACTTGTAATTCCTGTTAAGCTAGGCACTGTAGAGGATGTAGGCGGCGTACTGGAACTTGAATAATAAATTTCATAACCATTAGCAGGCGCTGTAGCAGGCGCAACCCAGCTTACCAAGGCATCGTTTTGAGTAATACCAGAAACCGTGACTGAAGAAGGGGCAAAACAGCTTGGCACAGCCTCCCAGTAAACATCATCCCAATAATAAGATTTGCCGTCTGGCGTATTCATTATTGCCAATCTTGCATTAGCCGGAATTGTTGATGGTATTATAACCGTATATTCTGATGTAGAATCGTAAGCCGTATTGGCAATCGTTAATGCCTGAATAAGAGTAAATGTACTCGCATTTGTAGGATCTGTAACATAACCTACATTCAATGTTCCTGTAGCGGAGCTTACTCTGGCTTTAAATCTCAACCAATGAGTTCCGGCATTCACATTACTGAATTCAGGCAAAACAACCGCTGTCGGGTTTTGAGCAGTAGTACTGTATTGGTAAATATTTCTGGTTCCCGATGCCGGAGTAGTAGAACTAATAGTCTGACTTCCATTAGTGGTAATAATTCTATCCCAGCAAACAGGTACAATACTTCCTGTAGCGTAAGAATCAAAATTCTCAAACATCGTAGCCACAGGTACACATAAAGTATAAAAAGGTAAACTAGCTTTCCACACACTTTCTCCGTTTGTTCCTCCGCAATTTGCTCTCACGTAAAATATATACTCTGTTTGAGGATTTAAGGAAAGGTTAACTGTTGTAGCTGTTGTATTGGTCCATGTAGTAGGCAGACCTGCTGAAGATGGCAAAACCGCATAATCCCAATTACTTTCAGAGCCACCCGCAACCCATGTACCAGTAGCACTATTAGTTGTTATGTTTGAAATTGTGGGAACACTTGTTGCAGGACAAGTCACTGTATAATCAAAGCCTATGACCGGTCTTCTGTAATTACTTGAAGACAAAGACGCTCCCAATGTTCCATTGGTAGTATTTATATATTTCGTTGTGTTATCATTACCTGTATCCACGCAACCAGTACTGTATTCATATTGCCAGGTTACACTGGTGCTATTTCCGGTATTCACGTATTCCATTAGAAGCATAAGATTGCTGGTTCCAGAATACATAAAACTATTAGAAAACTGTAACGGTTTATATCCCGCAGCTCCTGCTGTTGCACTTGCAGGATTTGAATCATACAGTAAAGTTGCTCCAGTTATTGTAGAAGACCAGTCTATTGCACCTGTGCCAAAATCCAAATTTGATGTTTCTTTAAGGTAAATTTTCAAATTAGGTGTTCCGCCAAGATCTGTAGAAGTGTATTTCTTCAGATACAAAGCAGTAAGCTGCTGATTAGCTATCCCGGTAAGCTGACTTGCAGGGTAAATTACCGCAATTCTATTAGTAGCAGAAGCATTGGTAGAGCTGTTAAGTGCATAAGTGGTTGTTCCTAAACTGGCACATGTACCGGCAACCTGATACAATTGTGCAGAAAAAAACTGAACCGATGCAATTAAGAAAAAAACAAACAAAATGAAAGAGCTATGAATACTCTTTATTTTTTTCCGATAAGTAAAGAAATTGTAATAATGTTTCATAAATATGGATTAAATTTTGATAAATGTATGAATTTATTATTTAACACACAATATTAAAATTAACAATATCACAATTTAACCAATTAAAAAATGAGACATTAATAAAATTAATCACAATTAATGCTAACTATTTGCAATATATAAAATTTTAACATTTACTATCTCTCTTCCAAAACTTTTAATTAAAAGTGTCGGTTTCGTATTATTTATTGATTTAATAGAAGACTGATTACTACTCTTCACAAGCTCTCCAAACCGCATCATTATGAGGTACCGGAGCTGTGATTTCAATTTTTTCTTTAGTAACTGGGTGTATGAATTCAAGTTTTCTGGCATGCAGATTAATTCCGCCATCTGGATTGGAGCGTGGCGAACCATATTTCAAGTCTCCTTTAATAGGAACTCCTGTTTTTGATAACTGAGCGCGAATCTGATGATGTCTTCCTGTTTCAAGATCAATTTCCAAAAGAAGATAATTATCTAAATTTTTGATCACATTGTAAGTTAGAATAGCTTCTTTTGCGCCATCAGTTGCTTTTGGGAAAACTATGGCTTTATTATTTTTTTCATTTTTTTTCAGATAATGCACCAGTTTTTGCGTTCTTGGAATCATCTCTTTTGCCACAACTGCCCAATATGTTTTTTTGATTTCACGATTTTTAACCATTTGAGTGAGGCGTGACAGAGCTTTGGATGTTTTAGCATAAATGACCAAACCAGAAGTGGGTCTGTCGATACGATGAACCAGACCAAGAAACACATTTCCTGGCTTATTATCTCTTTTTTTGATGAAATTTTTGATGGCTTCCAATAAAGATTCATCGCCTGTTTTGTCACCCTGTACAAGCTGTCCTACTTTTTTATTGATTACCAAAAGGTGGTTGTCTTCGTATACAATCTGCTCTCCAATCATTTTTAATGAAGAAAATTTTGCTTCTTCCAGTGCAAAGATAATTACTTCTGAAGAACTTCTTCCAATTGTAAAAGTCCCATTTTGAAACCTTCTTCAAAGCCCATATCCAAAACTGATCTCATTTCTTCCTCCGAATCAAAATGAATATTGATGGTAACCTTAGTTCCTTCTTCAACACCGGTAAAACCAAACAACCATTTTGCTTTAGGAAGTTCTTCATTGATGACACCGTTTTCATCGCAAAAAGCATCAGTCCAGTCAAAGCTTCTATTGGGTTTGATCTCTCCATACTGAGCTTTAGCAAAATGTTTTTCCCCATTTGGACCGAGCATTATGTATAACCATGTTCCGTTTTCAGAAAATTCCTGTTTTACGGTTTCGCATTTCCAGGGTTTTGGCGCCCACCACAAAGCAAGTAAATCTGATTGGGTGAAGTGACTCCAGATGGTGGTGACATTCTGCTGATAAACTTTCATCACATAAACGCTTGAAGAATCAAAATCTGGAGTAAAAGTAATTTCTGAATTCATATTGATTTATTTTAAATTAAATTTTTGAGATCTTTAAGATAAGTAATTCACAATATACGTTAAGGTTAACGAACAATATTTATAATTAAATGTTAAAAACCATATTTTTAAGAAAAATAATACAATAATTTGGCTTATATTTTGTTTACTAAATCTTAAAATGCTTAATTTTAACATTTATAATTTTAATTAAAATATGCAATGAATAACAAATTCATTCCTATAATCTCTGTTTTTATGACAATTTCATTAATTGTCTTTGTCACTCTGCAGTTTTATTGGCTTAAAGGTTACTATGTAGCTTTAGAGCAGGAATTTTCCAACAAAGTGTATTCCGCTTTGGAAAATACGTCAGATAATGTTGCAAAAATAGAAGCTGATAAATTGTTGAATGAATATTATTCTAATTTTCGTGATAATATCAAAGCCAATTCAGATAAACCTTCGCTTACTACCATTCAGCAGACTCAGGATTCGGGTACACAAAAATCAATCATTTATTACAGAAACATCATCGAAACCAAACAGCTCCCTCTTTCTTCTTTGGGAGACTCTATACGTCTTACCACAATGTATTCGGATGACGCCGCTTACAAAGTAAAAAAAGACACAACCAAAAGAGAGATTCTTACTTCGGAAATCAACAGTGATATTGAAAGTGGCGACTACGAGCTTAAAGAATTCGTAAGAGTAGCCGGCACCAATCGTCCCATCAGCAAAAGGGTAGATTTGAAAACTCTTGATTCTGTCATCACCAAAGAACTTCGAATGAAAGGAATTAACTCCGATTTTGGATATGGAGTGTCTGACCGAAACAACAAACTAACGAATATTGCCAATAAAATATTTAAAGAAAAAAAGGACAGCAACTCGTATTCCTATCCACTTTTTACCGATACAAAAGACAGAACACTTTATACACTGGCTTTGGTCTTTCCTAAAAAAGAGTACTCTCTTGCAATGAATAACTGGCCGATGCTTTTGGGAACTTTTTTATCGCTTCTTACCATTTTGGGAATTTATATCATTTCCATCAATTACATGATGAGACAGAAAAAACTGGCAGAGGTAAAAACAGATTTTATCAACAATATGTCTCACGAGTTCAAAACTCCTCTGGCAACAATTTCTGTAGCTACAGACTCTCTTGCTAATGATAAAATCGCAACCAACCCTGATAAGGTAAAGTACTATTCAAACCTCATCAAACAGGAAAACCTAAGAATGAAAAAACAGGTTGAAAATGTTCTTAACATGTCTAAGCTTGAACGAAATGAGGTGAAATTATTTTTAAAAGAAACCAACGTACGGGAATTAATAAAGAAAACAACAGAATCTTTCGGACTGATTGTCGCGCAACGGAATGGAATTCTTACCCAGAACTTCCATGCTGAAAAATATCAGTTTAAAATTGATGAATTTCATATCTCCAATATGCTGGTCAATCTTTTGGATAATGCCAACAAATATTCACCCAACACACCGGAAATAAAAATAGAAACGAGAAATGAAGGCAACTTCTACGTTCTTGAAGTTTCAGACAAAGGAATGGGAATGGAAACCCAAAATAAAACCAAGATTTTTGAAAAATTTTTCCGTGAAGAAACAGGAAACATCCACAATGTAAAAGGTCAGGGATTAGGGTTGTCTTACGTGAAAAAAATCGTAGAACTTCATAAAGGTCAGATTATTGTAGAATCTCAGAAAGATAAAGGAAGCAAGTTTATCATAAAACTTCCAATGGCTTAAAATCAAATAATAAATTAAAAAATATAAATATGAGCAACAGAATATTATTAGTAGAAGACGATCAGAGTTTCGGTGCAGTACTGAAAGATTATCTCACCATCAATAATTTTGAAGTTACCCTTGCCGTAGACGGAGAACAGGGGTTGAAAGAATTTACTGAAAATGAGTTCGACATCTGCATTTTCGATGTGATGATGCCTAAAAAAGATGGATTTTCTTTAGCAGAAGACGTAAAAAAAATTGATAAAAATACACCCATCATTTTCCTTACTGCAAGAAATATGAGGGAAGATATACTGAAAGGTTATCAGCTCGGAGCAGATGATTACATCACAAAACCGTTTGATACTGAGCTGCTTTTGTATAAAATAAAGGCAATCCTTCAAAGAAGTTCCACTCTTGAAAATGAAGAGCAGGAGCAGTTTAAAATCAGCAATATTTTCTTTGACTCTATGCTGAGACAGCTAAGAGTAGGTGATAAAGAATACAAACTTTCTCCGAAAGAAAATGAGCTTTTAAAATTGCTGTGTCTCCACAGAAATGACTTTATGCCAAGAGATCTCGCATTAAGAAAAATCTGGAAAAAAGAAAATTATTTTACCGCAAGAAGTATGGATGTTTACATTGCCAAACTGCGTAAGCTTCTGAAAGATGATGAAGGGTTGGAAATCATCAACGTCCACGGAGAAGGTTTTAGACTTTTGGTGAAAAATTAAAGTAAAAACTATATAAATTCTAAATTAGCAAAACAATTCAAAATGTTTTGCTAATTTTGTTTTTATGAAGAGATTTGATATGAGAAATTTACTTTTAGGAATTTTTGCAGCTTCGTTTGTTGCTGTTTCATGTAAAAAAGACGAAAAGCCAACTTATATAAAAGAAGAGGGAGTTGCACAACAGCCTAATGTAGCGTTCAGCAAGCCTCAGACAACGTTGATGGATCAGGCAGGTATAAAATCTAATACTCAAGCCGGATCAACCATGGTTACAGCTCCCGGAATGAATCCTCCACACGGAGAACCTGGTCACCGATGTGACATTCCTGTAGGACAGCCACTCAATGGAAGCGCAGCTCAGCCTGCAAATTCTTCAGCACAAAATATTAATGTTTCCCCTAATGGTTCGGTACAAATAGATCCCAATGCCGTAAGTCCGGGGAAAATTGCCATAGACAATAATGGAAAACAGGTAAAAACAGCGCCGGGAATGAATCCGCCTCACGGACAACCGGGACACCGATGTGATATTCCTGTCGGTCAGCCTTTAAACAGCAAGCCTGCTGCTCAACCTGCACCAAGCAACACGCCTGTACAAAATGCTCCGCAAGTAGTTCCCGTTCCTGCTCCGCAACCTGCTGTTGCCAATACAGGACCAAAACCAAAACTCAATCCTGCACACGGTGAGCCTTGGCATGACTGTGCTAAAAAAGTTGGTGAAGCACTTTAAACAATTTTTCTTAAATTTGCACTGTGAAACCCATCCGCTTTTTATTCATTATCTTATGTTTAGGAATTTTTCTGATTCCTAAAGATAATTTCTACGCGCAGGTTTCGCAGGAAAATTGCTGTAAAACAGAATCGAAGACAAAATCATGCTGCGATACAGAAGGTGACCATTCTAAGGAATCAAAAAAAGAACATCAATCCTGCAATGATGACTGCTGTTCTTTCTGTATGACCTGTCATACATTTCTGGAAAATAATTTCACAAAAGACAACTTCGGAGAATTTACTTCTTTTCCTACCATTACCAAAATACAGGTTCAGTATATTGACCCTTTTATTTCAGACAGTTTAAAGGAAATCTGGCAGCCGCCTAAATTAGCTTAAATAACAATTCACAGGTTTATTACGCATGTAATGAACAGCTATTTTATTTAATTTAATTTAGAAAACTTATGAAATCATATATTACCCGGACATTTCTGGGAACATTCCTGTTATTTTTATCCATATCTATTTCTGCACAAAATCTTACCAAACATCAGTTTATGGTGAAAGGAAACTGTGGAATGTGTAAAGAAAGAATTGAAAGTACTGCAAAAAAAGCTGGCGCCAAATCGGCTGTATACTCAATAGATTCGCAAACGTTGAGTTTTGAAACCAAAGAAAATATTTCAGCAGACCAGATTCTGTCAAAAGTAGCAGAAGCCGGTCACGACAACGAAAAATATAAGGCTGATGATAACGTTTACAAAAATCTTCCTGCATGTTGTCATTATGAGAGATCTACACAATCTTCCGTTTTGGAAATGCCGCATTCTGAACATAAAAAAAGTGAGAACGAATTTTTCGTAAAAGGGAACTGCGGTTCTTGTAAAGCAAGAATTGAAAAAGCCGCTCAGGATGCCGGAGCCGATTCAGCCGAATGGAATGCTGAAAAACAAAGCGTTATCTTACATTTTGATTCATCAAAAACTTCAGCAGACAAAATTCTAAAGAAAATTGCTGATGTTGGTCATGATAACGAGATGTACAAAACCACAGATGAAGTGTATAAAAAACTCCCCGGCTGCTGTCTTTATGACCGCAATATTGCTTTTGGGGAGACCAATCCTAAAGTTCATTTTGAAGAAGAATCCCAAAAACAAAATCACATCAATCATAATGATTCAGAAGATCACACTTCACATTCCGGTTCAGAAAAAAAAATTGAGCAAGTGAATATTACAGGCTCAAAAGCTGCCACTTCAATTAATAAAAACGACGCCGGACTGGTTTTTAATATTGATAAAAAAGAACTGCTGAAAGCAGCCTGCTGCAATTTGTCTGAAAGCTTTGAGACCAACGCAACGGTTGATGTATCTTTCAGCAACGCAGTAACCGGAACGAAACAGCTCAAAATGTTGGGTTTAGACCAAAAATACACAAGCCTGACTAAAGAGTTGCTTCCGGAAATCAGAGGACTGGCTTCTGCATACGGACTGAATTTTATACCCGGAAGATGGATTGAAAACATTCAGCTTACCAAAGGCGGAAGCACCGTTACCAACGGCTATGAAAGCATTACAGGTCAGATCAATACCGAATTAATCAAACATTCGGAAAAATCGGAAACTTCGCTCAACCTTTTTGCGGATTTCAACGGAAGAGCAGAAGCCAACATTACCCATGTGGAACCCATTAACGATCACTGGACTCAGACTTTCCTTCTTCATGGAAACGGAACTTTCGGAGATACCGATATGAATAACGACAGTTTTCTGGACAGACCCAAAGGAACTCAGATCAATGCTGCTTATTTATTAAATTTCAATGATTTAGAACACTCAGGTTTTGGCTCACATTTCGGAATCAACTTTATTAAGGATGAAAGAACTGCGGGACAAATCGGCTTTGACAAAAAAATACCGCAAAGTCAACAAAATCTTTATGGTGTTGGAATAGATATTTCCAGATTTCAGGTCTGGAACAAAACCGGCTATGTTTTTAAAGGGAAACCTTATCAGAGTTTAGGCTGGATGAATCAATACACTTATCATCAGCAGGACAGCTTTTTCGGATTGAGAAATTATTCGGGAAATCAGCATACGTATTATTCTAACTTAATTTTTGAAAGCATTATCGGCAACACCAATCATAAATATAAAACAGGAGCAAGTTTCCTGTATGACGGATATGACGAAACTTATCTGATGAATCGTTTTAAAAGAACAGAAACTGTTCCCGGAATTTTTGCTGAATATACTTTAACTGGTTTAAAATATACATTGGTTGCTGGAGCCAGAGCAGATTTCCATAATTTAGCAGGAACTCAGTTTACACCGAGATTAAATTTCAAATATGATTTTACTCCACAGACTATTGTAAGACTTTCCGCCGGCAGAGGTTTCCGAACAGCCAATATATTTGCAGAAAACCAACAGTATTTCGCCTCAAACAGAAACATTCAGGTTCTGCAGAACAATGGAAGTATTTATGGCTTAAAACCCGAAATTGCATGGAACTACGGCGCAAGCTTACAACAGGAGTTCAAAATTTTCGGAAGGAAATCTACAGTCGTTGCAGATTTTTTCAGAACAGATTTTCAGGATCAGGTAGTGGTAGATCTGGATCGTTCGCCTCAGCAGCTGACATTCTATAATCTGGACGGAAAATCTTTCGCTAACTCATTTCAGACACAGTGGGATTTCACTCCGCTGAAGAATTTTGATGTAAGATTAGCATATAAATATTATGATGTTCAGGCAGATTATATGGAGGGAAGAAGACAAGTTCCGTTTATGGCGAAACATCGTGGGTTTGTAAATTTAGCGTATTCAACCAATAAAAATACTAAAGAAGGTTTCTGGAGTTTTGATACAACATTAAATCTGGTTGGAAAACAGCGATTACCTATCACCTCAACCAATCCTGCTGAATTTCAAATTCCTGCTTATTCAGAATCTTACGCTGTACTCAATGCACAGATTTCGAGAAATTTCAACAAAAAAATCAGAGCTTATTTGGGAGGAGAAAATTTAACATCTTATTCACAGAAAAATGCGATTGTTGATTTCAGAAATCCTTTTGGGAATTATTTTGATGGCGGAATGGTATATGCACCGATTATGAAAGCTAATTTTTATGTCGGCTTTGATGTAACATTTTAAGGTTGAGACTAAGATTTAATCTTGAAATTTTATATAAATTTTCAAATTACTTTTCAAATTAAAAAGGCATGGTTTCAATAATTTAATAATAATGAAATCATGCTTTTTCGTATCTTAGTTTAATTTTAAACCTAATATTATATATGAAACGCAATGCAACAGCCGTTTGGAACGGTACCGTAAAAGAAGGAAAAGGCCATTTAACTACTCAAAGCACAACTTTGAATCAGACACAGTATTCATTCAGCAGCAGATTTGAGGAAGGTGTAGGAACCAATCCTGAAGAACTTCTTGCAGCAGCCCACGCCGGATGTTTTACTATGAAACTGAGTGCAGAACTTTCTCAGGCAGGTTTTACTCCGAAAGAACTAACTACAAAGTCCGTTATTACTTTAGATCCGAGTGTTGGGAAAATTACAAAATCTGAACTGACTTTAACCGCAAAAGTTCCGGGAATTACAGAGGAAGAGTTTCAAAAATATGCGAAAATTGCAGAAGAAGGCTGCCCTGTGAGTGCTGCTTTTAATTTTGAAATTACTTTGAATGCTGCTTTAGCTTAAATATTAATTGAACTCTTTCGGAGTTCTTTTTCAAATTATTATTCCAGACAAATCCCACTTCATCCGGAGTGGGATTTTTTATCCTATTCATCATCATTTTTCTATAAAATGATCCGAATTCTATCTTTCAGATATATTTAAAATAAAAAAATACCGATTGGTATATTTTTGTATCTTTGCATCAGTTCAGCAAAAATGTCAAAAGCAGAAAAGACCAAACAGTTCATCATTGAAAAAACATCCACTTTGTTTAATATCAAAGGGTATGCTTCTACATCCCTTTCAGACATTAGTACTGCGACCGGTCTAACCAAGGGAAGTATCTACGGTAATTTTAAAAACAAAGATCAGGTTGCCCTTGAAGTCTATCATTATAATGCTTCTAATCTTAAAAAAAATGTAGCTCAGTCTCTGGATAAAGAATTTCTGAACATGACGGAAAAACTTAACGCTTTTCTATCCTTTTACCGAAACAACTGGACAACAGTTTTTCAAAATGGTGGCTGTCCTTTACTGAATGCTGCTACGGAATGTGACGACACCTTTCCAGAATTGAAAAAGCAGGTACAGATTTCATTTAGCGACTGGATAAGAACCATTTCAGAGATCATCAAAAAAGGGCAGAACATCCATGAATTTAATTCTGAAATCGTTGCCGAAGAATATGCTTCTCTATTTATTATGATGATTGAAGGCGGTATTCTTTTAGCCAAAACAATGGAAAATGAAAAATATCTTCATTTTACTTTAGATAAAGTTTCAAAAATTATAGAGCAAGAACTTAAAATACATTCATAAAATACTATGGATAAATTAAAAATATTACAGAAATCTGTCGGAAAAGAGTTTACCGAATCTCCTTCCCCATTTATGAAATGGCTGAATCCTATTGTGATTTTGGCTGAAGAAGGGCATCTGGAATTTCGCTATACCGTAAGACATGAATGGCTAAATCCGATGGGAAATCTTCACGGCGGAGTTACAGCGGCAATTTTTGACGATGTTATCGGAGCCACTATGTTTTCACTTAACGAAAAAAACTTTATTGTAACCATCAACAACAATATAGATTACTTCTCAACAGCCAAAGAACATGATCATATTATAGCAGAAACAAAAATCATCAAAAGAGGCAAACAGTTTGTAAATGCCGAATGTGAAATCTGGAATGCAGATAAAACACGCATCATTGCAAGAGGAACCTCAAATTTATTTAAAATCAATAATTAATGAAAAGAGTTGTCATTACAGGTTTGGGTGCAGTAACGCCTTTAGGAAACAATGTAGAAGAATTTTGGCAAAACAGTATTAACGGGGTAAGCGGTGCCAATACAATAACCCATTTCGATACCGAAAAATTTAAAGTAAAATTTGCCTGTGAAGTTAAAAAATTTGATCCGAAAGTTCATTTAACTCATCAAGAGATCAAAAGAAGTGATCTTTTTTCACAATACGCTATGTACTCTACTGCTGAAGCTTTGAAAGATTCCGGTCTTGAAGTTGAAAAGATGGATCCTTTTGATATTGGAGTTATCTGGGGAACCGGACAGGGAGGAATGTGGACTTTTGAAAGCGAGGTAATGGAATTCACTAAAGGAGACGGAACCCCAAGGTTTAATCCTTTTTTTGTCCCTAAGTTTATTGCCAATATGGCTTCGGGAATGATTTCTATGAAATTCGGGCTTCAGGGAATCAATTATACAACCATTTCAGCCTGCGCAACGGGAAATACTTCTCTGATGGATGCCTTCAATTACATCAGATTAGGAAAAGCTAAAGTGATTGTAAGCGGAGGATCTGAAGCAGCGATTACTCCAGCTTCTATAGGTGGTTTTTCAGTAATGAAGGCGATGTCTGTAAGAAATGATGATTTTGCCACAGCAAGCCGGCCTTATGATAAAGACAGAGACGGTTTTGTAATGGGAGAAGGCGCAGGAGCATTAATTTTGGAAGAATACGAACACGCAAAAGCAAGAGGCGCAAAAATTTATGCAGAATTGGCGGGTGCGGCGATGACCGCCGATGCGTATCACATGACAGCACCTCATCCTGAAGGAACCGGAGCCATCAAAGCAATGCAGCTAGCCCTGAAAGAAGCGCAAATTAATACTGAAGATATTGACTATATAAACCCTCATGCTACATCTACTCCATTAGGAGATCTGGTTGAGCTGAATGGAATAAATAAATTATTCAAAGGAAGTAAAAATCTTGACATCAGTGCTACGAAATCTATGACCGGACATTTATTAGGAGCAGCCGGAGCAGCTGAAGCTATTCTTTCTATTAAAGCTATTGAAAACGGAATAATTCCGCCAACCATAAATCTTCATACGATAGACGAAAATATTCCTAAAGATATTCATATTGTTTTTGGTGAAGCGAAAGAAAAAAACATCAATTATGCCTTAAGTAATGCCTTTGGATTTGGCGGACATAATGCAACACTCATCTTTAAGAAATTTTCTTAAAACCTCCACACAACCCTCTCACAGACAAATAATTGATCCTTAAGAGGGTTTCTTTTTATTTTTCAAAATTATTTTAAACACGTCAAGTTTTGTCGCTTCACGCTCCTACTTTTGCTTTACCAAAAAGTAGAAAAAATGAAAAAGACAACATTACTTTCATTAGACGGCGGCGGCATTCGGGGAATTATAACGTGCATCATTCTGCGTTATATCGAAGAGCAGCTTCAGATATACGACAAACCAGACGCAAAACTCGGTGATTACTTTGATCTTGTTGCAGGAAGCAGTACCGGAGCACTGATTGCCTCCATTATTCTTTGTCCTGATGAACATAGAAAAGCGAAATATTCCATCCAGAAAGGATTGGAACTTTACTCCGAAAAAGGCGGCGACATATTTCAGGTTTCCTTTTGGGAAAAACTGGTAAATCCTTTTGGTCTTTTAAACGAAAAAATTTCTCAGGAAGCTTTAGAAAAAAACCTTAATGATTTTTTTGGAAATCTGGAACTAAAGGAATTAATAAAGCCCTGCTTAATTACAAGTTACGATATTGAAAACCGGAGAGCCAAACTTTTCAATTCCTGGAAAGCAAGGGTAAATACTGATAATTTTTATGTAAAAGATGTTTGCAGGGCTACTTCAGCAGCTCCTACTTACTTCACGCCAGTACAGATCAAATCAATGTACGGACAAATTTTCAGTCTCATTGACGGCGGAATGTTTGCCAATAATCCTGCTTTGTGTGCTTATGCTGAAGCAAGAAAAATTCCTTTTGCAGAATTTCTGAAAAATCATCAAAAGGCTAATTATCCGACCGTAAAAGACATGATTATTGTTTCAATAGGAACTGGAATTGAAGCAAAATCCTATTCATTTAAAAAACTAGAGAAAGCCGGAAAAATTGGCTGGGTAAACCCTATCATTGACATTCTGATGTCTGCGAACGCTGAAACGGTAGATTATCAGCTTACACAAATGTTTCAGACATTAGGATTAAGAAACCAAAAAAATTATTACCGACTAAATCCTTCGTTGAAGAACGCTTCACCTGCTATGGATAATGTAAGGAGATCAAATATAGAAAGTCTTGTACAGGCAGGATTGAGCTATATAGATGATCATAAAGAAACCTTAAATCAAATTGTACAAAAACTGATTAAAAACAAAATATAATCTTTTTTGCTTATAATACACTTAAATAAGGCAAAAGACTTATACATGAGAATCTAAAATTTTTCTACAAATAAATTATAACACGTCAAGTTTTGTCGTATTGCCATTTTACTTTTGAAACCAACAGTTTAAACACAAACAATCTATTAAACTGACGAAAAAATATTTTCAAAAAAACTTATCAAATATGGAAAACAATAATTACAATTCTGAAGTGTCGATACAAGATACTACCTATACTATTACCTGGAACGAGATTGAAAATGAAGAACCGGATTATGAAAATTATCTGAGCGAGATTGAAAGTTTTTTCAAAGAGGATTTTGAAAATGATATTCTTGAAGATGACGATTAATCCAGCCTGATTCATAATTAAATAATTACAGCTAAATTTTTCGAATATTTATTAAAACTCAGCATCCTTATAAATGCCGGGCAGAAATAAATACGTCTAATCCTAAACGATTTTACAATGATTTTGCTCATTAAAAATAAAGGTGGATATCCTTTGCCGGACACCACCTTAAAAAATAAAGGCTAAAATATGAAGCTTTCTACTAAAAAGAAACTTCAAAAATTTTAATCTTAAAAACCTTAACAAAAATAATAAAAAATGGCAGAAAATGAAGAACTTAATTTCGATTTCGATCCAGACAACATTCCGGACACGAATACGTTCTGGAACGGACTGGACGCTTACTGGAACGCAAACAGGCAGTTTCCTCAAGGTACAGACCAAAAGCTAAGTAAGAAAGCAGATCTCATTGATGGTAAAATCCCGTCTTCTCAACTCCCAAGTTATGTGGATGATGTTTTAGAATTTAATTCTTTGGAAAGTTTACCCAATCCCGGAGAAAAAAGCAAAATTTATATCACCACCAACGATAATTCTCAATACAGATGGAGCGGTTCTGAGTATATTTTGATTAGTAGTATATCAGGTACAATAAACACAATTCCAAAATTTACAGGATCAAACGTAATAGGTAATTCTAATATTATTGATAATGGAACAGATACTACAATCTCAAAAGGTTTAAGATTAAATCCTGATACTATTGAGGTAGCTAATGTAGGTAGATTTTTAAATTATATAAAAAATAATTCAAACGAAACTATATTTTCATACCAAACCCACTATTGGAATGGTAGTTCATTTCAATCGACAACGTACCCAAATATAAATATTGGTTTTCTTGCAGGAACTTCTTCAACAGGTGTAGAAACAATTAACATTGGAAGGTCTGCCGGACAATTTAATTCAGGATTATCAGTCCTTAATTTAGGACAATTTTCAGGAATGTATAATTCTGCAAATTGGGTTAATAATTTAGGATTATATGCCGGACAATTTAATACGGGTGCTAATTCAAATAATTTAGGATTTCTTGCAGGAAGAACTAATTTAGGAGTTTACTCAAATAATTTAGGTTATAATGCAGGTGCATTTAATGCTAGTGGTTATGTAAATCATTTAGGTGCAAATGCAGGTCACTTAAATACTGGTCTATTTGTAAATTCATTTGGTGGTGGTGTAAATAGATATAACCAAGCTAATAATGTAAATGTATTTGGACAAAGTTCAAATTATACATTTAAAGAAAATCTTAATCATTTTAAGAATTTTGATTCAACTGATATAGATTTAATCAATAAAACAATTAATTTACCTGCACATGGATTTGGTGCAACTAATGCTTATGTAAATTTAAAATTCACACAAGGTAGTTCACCTATTACTGGTATTAATGATGGAGATATTATTCAAGTTAAAATAGTTGACGGAAATACAATAAGATTTTCTGAAACTTTACCTAACGGTTATTTTAGACATACACATAGTATAACTAATGTAGGTACAGGTACTGGACATAAGTTTAATGCTCAATTAGTTTACTCTACTATCAACATATTTGGAAGTGGTTTTGAACCAACTAAATCATTTCAAAATATTATATCAGGTGGTGAATTTTTAATGCCACAATCTACAGTCAATACTATTGATGCAGATACAACCAATAAAACATTAATTACGAAAGAATGGTTTAATAGTAAAATAGCATCGTATGGTATAGCTACTAATTATTATACTAAAACTGAATCAGATACTAAATTTATTCCTTATACAGGTGCAACATCAAATGTAAATCTAAATACAAGAAATTTTGAAACTGCTGGTAGATTAACTACAGGAAATCTTATACATAATTTAGCATCAAGAACAATACAAGGTACAGGAATTATTGATATTACATTACCAAATATTAATGTGATGGGTGTATTTTATATTGATGTTTTCACTTATGGTGCATTGGTTGGTACATTTGTTTGTCAGTTTTATACATTTTATGGATCATCAATAAATTTTGCTGGAAGTAATTCAGTAACTTTTATTGGAAAAAATCCAAACAATGTTGGAGTAAGATATGTTTCAATTGGAACTGATAATAATGCTGAAAGACATATTTATATAGGTGACTTAGCAACTAATTGGGGTAACTGGACTGAAATAAGCATAAGAGGATTACTTAATGTAAATAGAGAAGCAATTAAAACTAATCCACCTATAATTAATCTAATCACATCTGAGGGAAGTCCTTTAAACCTTCATGGTACATACTTAAATAATTTAACTGGAACGGAAAGTGCTAATAGTGCCATAAAATTAACAAATCAAAGACTTATTAATGGTACTTTATTTGATGGTACTGGAAATATTACTACAGCTAACTGGGGTACTTCAAGAAATATTACTATTGGTAATACGTCCAAATCTGTAAATGGTTCAGGAAATGCATCATGGTCATTAGATGAAATAGGTGCAATTGCTGATATTAATAATCTTAATGTTGATGCAAGTAAGAACTTTGGTTCTCAATGGGGTATAGGTAGATTAACATCAGGAACATTTACTAATTTCCCAAATACATCAGGTTTTGCTATTGAATTTTCATCAGGTTTAGGTAATAACAACTCTTCCTATAATAGAGACTTTTCATTATTTCATAATGCAGCTCAAGAAAAATGGTTTTTAGGAAGTTATAATAATTCAGGTATAAGAAATCCATGGAGAGAAATATTACATACCGGTAATTTTGATACTGAAAGTATTTTTAAAATTAAAGGAAATGGGTTACCAACACAGAATTTAATTGGAACAGATGCCTTTGGTGTTAGAAATGCTTCTGCTTGGGCAACTGCATCAAACAGACCTAATAATCTTAATAGTGCAGTAGTTAATTTCACACCATATAATGCATCTAATCAAACTTATGGTTTTTCTTTAGGTGCTAGAAATAATAAGTTATATTTTGTAACTGAGGAAAATTCAACATTTGGAAGCTGGAATGAGATTTATCATAGTGGTAATTTTAATCCTTTAAATTATTCATTAGCAAGCCACACCCACACTTTTTCGTCAATAACTTCTAAACCTACAACTTTATCCGGTTATGGGATAACTGATGCAATACCAATAAGCCATCCTGTCAACGGAGTTAATACTGCCCAAATCAACAACTGGAACTCTGCTTTCGGATGGGGCAATCACGCTGCAGCAGGTTATGCAACTTCTGATTTCGTAAATGAAAGCATGGCACAAATCACCGCAGAATTCATCAATCCCGACTATCCTATAAGTGCTTCGTGTAAAATAAACACTGTAATTATTACAGAAGAATATACAAAAGAATATCTGGAACTTGAAGCCGAACTCATCCCTGAAAGACAGATAACTGTAACCAATCTCGCTCCTTTTGAGATTAATGTAAGAAGAGAAGATCATTCTATTAATACAATACGTACAGGAGAAACCACAGAATATTACATTACTGCTGAAAGGAGATTAATTAAAAAAGGCTCTTATCATTCTGCAGCTTTTTTAAATTAAAAAAAATTTAATTCGGAGTTATAATGCGTCAAGTTTTGTCGCTTCGCACCCCTACTATTGCAATAATAAAACTTTACAGATGAATAAGAAAATCAGTGGACATCATCTAGCCTGAAACCACTTTAAAAAATAAAGCTATGCCCGGAAATTTTCTGCTAAAAAGAACTTTCCAAAAAATTTTAATCTTAAAAACCAAAACAATTTTAAAATGTCAACAGATTTAAACACAAACAATTCTTCACAAACTCTTTTCAGGTTTGCAGCGATGAGAAACCCGGAATTATCCGATCCTAAAAACAAAAAAAGAAGATTTGTATTCAGAAAAGAAATTCATAAAGGAGTTTTCGATGAGCACATCTCAACAGACAAAACATTACAGGCTGTCTGCAGAAGAATAGATGAGCAGCAGCTTATCACGATGTATTCAGAAGATAATTTAATATCAATCAATCCCGCTTTTCACGATCTGGCTGTATGGGTTGCAAGAAATAAATCAACAGTATCAAAAACTGAATTTGATACTAAAATCAATGATTACAAAGCTTCAAATACGTTCCCTTATATTGCCGATATGAAACTGATTTGGGATAATTTAATTTATCAGGTAGTTACACAAAAAGATTTTTATGCAAAAGAAACATTGATGCAGTTTCTTCATGTGAATCATATTCTTGAAAATTATGACGGCACAGAAGAAGCATTTGAAGACCTAAGGAAAGCAAAAGTTGTTTTACCAAAAGAATTATTTACAATTCCTTCCACAAATTCTACAGGAATTTCCACAAATTACTCTCAGAGAACCACCTTCAACAGCACTGCAATGAAATTTGCTGAAGCTACACAGCAACTGAAGGAAACTCAAAAACTCGCCGATTCTATATCTAAGCTGGAAAAAAAATACAGAACACAATATGATGAAGCTCAAAAGTCAGCCTATAACGATTATCAGCGGAACATAAAACCTCTTTTGAGAGAAATACAAAAGGAAGCGACTGAAGCCGACAGAAGAAAACAGATTCTGGAAAACAGAATCAATTATCTTACACAGCTGAGCGTAGCAGATCCGGAAAAGTTCTATGCCAACAGCGAGCTTGAAATGGAACTTCACCGCATCAAGGAAGAAATCATGGAAATTACCGTGTCTGATACTGAAATCCCTGAATTTGAATTTAATTATGAAACTCCGCAAATTGATCCCTCTGAAATAGGAAGAGCGCTCGGTCAGCAAGAGCAAAATGCTTTATGCAGAGTATTCGGAACTTCTACAGTTGCGCAAGCTTTATCAGGAATTAGTACATTTCAGGAGCTTCATGATAACATCCATCAGAATAATCAGGTTTTACAGCAGACTATACTGAACAATACGGTGATCAATCACCAGGTTTCTGCCAAAGTAGGAGGTGTTGTAATTCCGGTTACTGCCAATTCATCCTCATCAGGATATATTCCTTTCAGTATTAAAACATTTGCCAGAAGCGCAACAGAATGGAGTCTTATATTGGCATTTAACGATCATATAGATTTGATTTCCGCACAATATAAAGCAACAGTAAACAATACCGAAATTTCCTCAACAAGTTTTTCTTCTTTAGGCGGAGGATCATATCTTTTATTTGATATACCTAAAATTTTAGTTTCTCAAACTACAGTAGTTGAGCAGTTTGTTGTAGAAGGGAAGTTTACATCAGCCAATGGCACTGTGTACGATTTTAATGTTACTCTGTTTGTTGATCCTAATGATTTAGACAGAATGACCAAACAGTATCATTTCCGTGGCGCAGACGGATGCCTCCCTCCCGAAAATCCGCCAAAAGGAAATCCGGGTGAAACAGAAAACCCGCCTGTAGATCCGACTATTGAAACTTTTATCCCTTCCGGATTCGGAATGAAAAATATCGGGGTTGCAGACTATCTAAAGGTTGAGCAAAGCACCTATTGCTATGTAGAAGGAGACGTTGCTCATATTGAAAATATCATGGCGCGCGAATACAAAGAACGTGCAACCAGAAGATTAAAAAGAAGCGAATCTCAAACCACAAAATCTTCAGAGTCTGAAAAAGAAAAACTGACAGACACCACCACGACCGAAAGGCATGAAATGCAAAGCGAGATTTCTAAAATTTTACAGGAATCGAAAGACTTTTCTGCGCAAGCCGGAGCTTATGCAAATTGGGGAATGGGAGATAACAAATTTGGAATTACCGCCAACGCAAGTTACGCTACTCACAATTCAAAAGAAGAAAGTAACCGACAGGCGGTAACAGAAGCCAAAGACATTACAGCAAGAGCTTTAGACAGAATCGTTACCAAAGTAAAAGAAGAACGTATTGATAAAATTCTTGAAGAATACGAAGAAAACAATAAACATGGTTTCGACAATACGAAAGGAAGCAATCACGTTGTCGGAGTTTACCGATGGGTAGATAAGGTGGTAAAAAACCAAATCTACAATTATGGTAAACGCATGATGTTTGAGTTTATGATTCCTGAACCTGCCAAGCTTCACAATTTAGGAATCAAAATGATTGATGAATCGGAAAAATTGGTTAAACCCGTAGATCCGAGAGAATCATTGATTAATAAAATGGAAAATTTTATATCAATATCAGACAGTTTATTAGGTGATACCGTTTTGAAATACTGGATCAGTAAATATAATGTTGAGATAGACAAAAAGCCAGAAGATATAATTTATGTTGGAAAAAGCTTTAGTTACAAAGCACCAGAGCCGAAAGGTAATCCTTGGGAACTCGCTGCAGAATCTACAGATATAGAAATTCCTATGGGGTATAAGACCGTTTCTGCACTTGCGGTTACCGGAGATTCAGATGATCGTTTTGATTCTCATAATCCTATTTGGTCTGATGCTAAAGTTTTAGTTGGAAATACCTTAGTTGGGAATGTATACACCCCAATCAATTCATTTATAGGAAAAATACCTATTTCATATTCGCAATTAGGTCTTTTAGTATCAAGTGTAAATATAAGTATTCAATGCCAGCTAACTCAAGATGCGAAAGATACTTGGTATCAAAAAACCTTCAATAAAATCATTGAAGCCTACGAGATTGAATTAGACAAATACAACCAAGCTTTAGCAGAAGCAAAAGCTTTAGGTGTACAGATTAAAGGTTCAAACCCAGGCTTCTACAGAAAGATTGAGAATACCATTTTAAGAAAGAATTGTATTTCTTATATGATCAGTCAGAACCCTTTTACAGAACTTACTTTCGGTAAAAGAAAATATCACAATAACGGGTTTACTTCCGGAGCTGAAACCTTCCTAAACACCGATATAAAAGTAGATTCTTCCTTAGATCAGTACGCAGCGTTCGTGAAATTCATGGAACAGGCTTTTGAATGGGACATTATGAGCTATTACTTCTACCCTTTTTATTGGGGAGACAGAAACAAATGGTCAGATATGTATCAGTTTGATGATAACGATCCTACCTTCAGAGCGTTTATGCAATCTGGTATGGCGAGAGTAATAGTTACCGTAAGACCTGGTTTTGAAGAAGCCGTAAGACACTTTATGGCAACCGGACAAATCTGGAGCGGCGGTGAAGTACCGGTGATCGACGATCCGTTATTCTTATCTATTGTAGACGAAATGCGTGCTGCAGTAGGCAAAAAACAGGGTGAACCATGGAGAGAGAAAATCCCGACTTCGCTTACCATTCTTCAGGCAGATTCTATCGGCTTAAAAGTAGAAAAGGCTTTGCCTTGCCATTGCGAACCAGGAGTGAAATTTGACGATCAGTTGGGTGAAATGTGCACAACTAATTTTGAATTGAATAATAATCAAATTGGGCAGTCTGGAGATAAGTGGATTGAGATTAGTTTTGATGAGATGGATAATTTTACTACTATAGAAGAAGTAGATGCAGTAAACGCTTTCCCAAGAAAATATAGATGCTTAGGAAACGAAATCACTGTTGACAGAGATGCGACATGGCAACCATCGGATTCTTTAGCTGTAATATATAAAGCATTATCAGACGAGCTTTCTCAGATTGAAGGATTGGAAACCTTTTCAATGAAAAGAGGTATTGCTTTTAAAATTAATATAAGCAAAATAAAGAACTTTACATTCACAAAACCAGGTGGACACGATTCATTAGGCGGACACGATGTCTTCAAATTCTCTGTAGATTTTGATACTTCAACTCTAAAAATACATTCTCCAGAATACGGCAATTACGGAGGCGAGAGGATTCTAGACAAAAACGGACAAGTAATTCCACCCGCAGAATACTTGGATAAAGTTCCGTTGAGCAAATTCTTAATTTAATCATCTGCCTTTGGCAACTGGCGGTGGGCAATTGCTGGCAGCCACGAGCCAAAAGCCAAAATCTACAATCAATGAGCCGGATAAAACCCGAGGCTATTTGGCAGCACGAAAGTGTGCTGCCTTATATCCTCACGCGTCTGAAAGACAAGATTAATGAGATTACTGCTGTAGAAAAGATTCTTCTTTTCGGGAGCAGAGGAAGGCTTCCTTTGGAAAGCTGGAACGAACTGGAAGGGAAAGACTGGGATGTTTTGGTACAAGCCATGTGTAAACTGAAAAATGCAAGAGTTCTGTTAGATGAAGAATATCATTTGGATCTTTTGGTGTTGGACGAAAGCCAAACCGAAAAATTCACCGAAAATATGACTACTAAGCAACTTTTTCCTTTGAATGAATTAGAATGTTTAATGAATAAAAACAAAGAAAATGGAAAAATTTGATTACGAATTCGGAGATTTATCCGGATATAAAATATTGTCTTTTGAGGAAGTAAACAAAGGCTTTGAAGGAAATAAAAATCCGTTGCAGGAAATTGCTAGTAAATCTTTTCAGATAGGTAGAAATATTAGAGGCATGAAAAACGTAAGTCCTTTAGCAGCTTTTAAGTTTCATAATCAGACTTCTGATGAGATTTTTAATAAATATTTTATTGACGGCAACGATACCTCAAAAGGAAATATAACAATAATAGAAGATGTTGATCTTGTCATACGGAAAGGTTTCAAGTTTAATGTACACGATTTCTATTTTGACAAAAACGAAAACGGAATTAAAGATGCAGATGAACAGATTATCTTTAAACTTTTGATTTTTGTGTCTACAGACGGAAATAAAGTAAAAGAATGCTATGAGGTAATAAAGCCCGCTCATGACGAAATCATCCTTTTTTTAGAAGCTGATGAAGACACACTAAGTAAACAAAAGCTTTATGGCAGAATCTCTGAAAAAGTAAGACAAACTTATGTAGATACCACTACAGGAAGATTATACAGCACTTTCTTTGAGGGAGATATCATAGAGACCATTCAAAAATATTTAGAACCGGCAAACAAAGACATAATTGAAGAGCTTTTACTCCAAGGTTATATTGAAGATAAAAGTATTTCAACTAGTTTTTTTACAGGATTAAAATATGTACTTCTCGCCACATCTGCTCCTTCAAAAGCATTAGGATGGGTGATGAATAAACTTGGAAGTGGCATAGATTTTCTAAAAATATCCGATGAATTTTGGGATACCGAAAATGAAAACTATCTGTTCAAAAAAGAAAATCTGATAGAAAATCTGAGCATTTCTACGGAAAAAACCAAACTTCTAAAAGATCTTTTCACCGATAAAAAAGGTTTTAACCTTGCTGATTTCACGCCACAGATGTTGGATGACATTATTTTGAACCAGATAACTGTAATAGAATCTTTTGTAGGACAATACAACAACTATGTAAAACATAAATTTGAAGAAATCTTTATCACACTGGAAGATCCTCAAATGCAAAAACAAATAGAAAATATTGCCGAAAAAGTCGCTCTCATCTGCGGAATCTGGAACGGCTTGGTAGATTTTGTCTCTTCTATTTTCAAGTTTCTTGGGATGCTGCTGGAAGCTCCCTTTTACATTACTAAAGATTTCCAACAGGTTTTGGAAATGATTGACAACTTTAGGCAAATGTATACCGAAGGTACGCTTTGGGAAAACCTTGAAAATGCCATCTCTGCAGGAATGACAAAAATGGTAAAATACCTGAAAAGCAAAAACGCAGATGATATAAATTGGGTGCGAATCCACTACGTTGGTGGGTTTACCATTTCTTTCATTGGGACATTCTTTATCCCCATTGCAGATCTTGCCAAAATAGGCGAAGTAGGAAAAGTAGGCGAGATTTTAGCCAAAATAAATAAAGAAGTGGGCAAAACAATTTTTCAAAGTGCTAAATTTGTCAGGATAAAATCTGCAGAAGCCTACCAAACCGTAAGCAAAGCCTTACAAGAACTGCTGGAAATGCTTACCAAAGGCGGACAAAAGCTACAAGATTTTGTAGATGATGTTTGGAAAAAAATTGCAGATTGGTTTTTGAAGAATAAGAAAGCTGGAATGGCTGAAGATATTTCTACGGGAATTAAAATGACTCTGGAAGAATTTGAAGAAGGTTATAAAGCACTACAAAAAGCTAATATTACTGCTAAAAATGCAATGAAGTATCTAGATAAGACAATGATATATTTTAACCATCATATTGTTAATGGAAAAATTGTTCAAATTTCTGATAGAAATTGTGTTGAAGTGGTAAAAGTTTTAGATGAATTTTTGAAAACGGGAAAAATTAGTAAAGCTCCTGTTTCTAAAGCACAAAATTATTTTGTTTTAGAAAAAGTATATGCTAAATCTTTTCTTTCATATAATTTTTCAACATTGTCCAAAGTAATGAAAGAAGGAGAAAGAGGAATATTATTATGTCAGAGAGGTCAAGGAAAACTTTCTCACGTTTTAAACATTATTAAAAAAGATGGAAAATTGCTGTTTAAAGATGGGCAATCTCATTCGCAAGAAATGAATCTTTTATCAGAATACAAATCATTTAAATATTTAAAAACAAATTAATATGTTAACAGAAGAATTAATTTTAGAAATTGCTAATGACTATTTAAAAAAATTAGTAGGTGAAGAAAAAATAGAATTAGCTATTTTACACGATTTATCTATAAAAAAACCATACGGGATTGTTTTCTTTTATAATACAAAGAAATATTATGAATCAAGAGATGATAAAGACAATACTTTAGTTGGTAATGCCCCTTTTTTAATAGAATATGAAAAAGGAAATATAATAGACTTTGGTACAAACAGGTCTGAAGAATATTATATGGGAGAATACGAAGCAGGACGATGGCCTGTTAAATAGATTGACGAGTCCTGAAAATCCGATACAGATTTATTAGACAAAAATAATTAATTAAACACTTGCAAAAACGTTTTTGCGAGTGTTTTTTGTTTTATCGGTTTTCATTTTCAATTCTGACTGGTTATGCATTTGGTTGGGAGTAAGATAATGGTTTGAAAAATGAGGACGCAATTCGTTGTAAATTTCTATCGATTCCTCCACTATTTTTCTTCTTAGTGGAGTTTCAAGATCATATTTATCCTCCGCTGCCGCACGAATCCCTTCGTGTGGCTTTTTATTTTACAAACTTTCTAAAATTTTCTATCTTTATTAAAACATAAAGATGAGCAGAAATTACAAATTCCACAATCCCGAAGGATTATATTTTATAAGTTTTGCAGTTGTAGGCTGGTTGGATGTATTTGTTAGAATGAATACAAAGATATTTTTCTTGAAAGTTTAAGATTTTGCCAAAAGAATAAAGGATTAGAAATACATGGTGTATCATGTCAAGTCATAGACATTTAGTTTTTCGAAGCATAGAGGGTCAAAAACCTTATTGGAGATTTAAAGATGACCACACGAAAGGATTCGTGCGGTAGCGGGGGTAAAGCATTATCTGAATATCTATTTTGGCTGGAATTATTATCTTTATCGGGTGAACTTACAGTCGCAATTCACAATGGGTTGAGGAAAAGTGCTAAAAAACTGGTAGAAAAACCGGAAGATGCAGCCGAGCTGGAAAAACAACTTGATGATTTAGTTGAAAACGGACAGCTTTCTCGCAGACAAGCCGATGAAGCTATTGACGAATTAACTAAAGCTGCAGAACTTGACATGAGGCAAGTTGATTTATTTCCTGGAGGAAGTCAGTTTGAAGTCTTATCTTCAAATCTGTTAAAAAAATACATTCGTGAGCTTGATTTGAAAATGTTAAAACATAACTTAAAACTTGAAATAGTTTGGATAGATGAAACACATAACATGTATCTTACGGGATTAAAAGGTAGAGTTATGGTATATGAGAGTGGTCCTATTAAACTTCTGATAAGAAAAAACTGTCCTAAAATGGCATGGTTTCATGAAAATGTTCATATCGATGACTTATTAAAATTAGGTAGAAAAAACTATAGAAAAATGGTTGCTGAAAAACCTTGGGAGTTGGAATGGAATGTTTGGGAAGAAATTTACAAAACCAAAAATAAATACCGAGAAGAAGAATTAGTCAGTGCTTACAAATATGTTAAATATTTTTTCAAAGAGAATAAGCAACCCTTTTTGGAAAATCAAGAAATGGAAAAGTTAATTTTAAAATATTCAGATTAAATAATTATGAAACATACAGAAGATCAGATAAAAAAAATCATAGCAAAGGTTTATAAAGATTTAAAATTGGATCATAATGATCAATACCCTATAAGACTAATTTTTTGGAAGAAAGAGGATAAGGATAATAGATTTAATATGGATTATTGGGCTGGATGGTACGACTATTCAAAAGGTTTTCTGCCTAATGAAATATATGAAAATTACATAATCACAATAAGTGATAAGGATAAAACACCTATATCTTTATTGATTTCTTTCGAAGAGCTTAAGATTAATTTAGATAAAAATGGAAATTATGCTTTGACAAATAGATAATAAAAAAATATATTAGCACACTGCCGCACGATTCTATCGTGTGGCTTTTTTTAAACATAATTCTCACAATTGTATTATTTTTATCTTATAAAAAATAATAATGAGTCAAAATTACATTTCAAAAAATTAACTTATCCCCCTCCGCTGCCGCACGAATCCCTTCGTGTGGCTTTTTATTTTACAAACTTTCTAAAATTTTCTATCTTTATTAAAACATAAAGATGAGCAGAAATTACAAATTCTACAATAACATGGCTCTTTTAATAACAATTTCCATTAGTATAATATTAATACACTTCCATAAAAATCATTTTCAAATTCATAGGTTTTTACGATAATTATCATACAGACAATCAGAGGACAATTCCCCAAAAATTATGTAAATTTGCCCCTGATTATGACACAGTATAATAATATTCATCAGACATCAAATTTTGCTGTTTTATCCATCAGCTACGAAAAGGCAGATGTGGAAACACGGGGAAAATTTGCTTTTTTTGATGATAATATTAAAAATTTTGTTGAAAGAATCCATCAGGAAAATCTGGGAGATGCATTTGTAGTTTCCACATGCAACAGAACCGAGATTTATACCACTACTTCCAATTATCTTTTCGTGGCAGAAGAATACTGCAAAACCATTGGTGTCAATCTTTCAGATTTTCTCCAGTTTGCCAATATTTTAACGAAAGAAGAAGCACTGAATCATCTTTTCAGGGTTGCAGCCGGATTAGAAAGTCAGATTATTGGAGATTTTGAAATCATCGGACAGATCAAAAAAGCCTATGCCCGATTCAAAAAAGAAAGGAAAAACTCCAATCCGTTTTTAGAGAGATCTATCAATTCTGCCATTCAGATTTCCAAAAAAATAAAAAACGAAACCGGAATTTCCAACGGTGCCGCTTCTGTATCTTATGCCGCGGTGCACTATATTTTAAATAATCAGAAAAGAATTACCGAAAAAAATATTCTTCTCCTCGGAGTTGGTGAGATCGGGCAGAACACAGTGGAAAATCTGGTAAAACATGTCTATCAGCCAAAAATCAAAATTGCCAACCGGACTCAGGAGAAAGCAGCAAAAATTTCCGAAAAATACAACATCCCGAATATTGATTACGGAAATTTTGAGAAAGAACTCCAAGACACAGATATCCTTATCGTGGCAACCGGAGCAAAAACACCAATCATCAACCAGACTCACCTTAGAAACGGGAAGGAAATTCTGGTCATTGATCTTTCGATTCCGAATAATGTTGACAAAGCCGTTTCGGAACTTGAGAATGTCACATTGATTGATGTGGACGAACTTTCCAAGCAGATTCAGGAAACCATTCAGCAAAGAGAAAAAGAAATCCCGAAAGCCGAAAAAATCATTAAAGAAATGGCAAAAGACTTTCTGGAATGGGAAAAAAAGAGAAAACTTGCACCGAACATTCATCACTTCAAAGCGGTGCTGAAAAATATGGAGCGCAACGAAATGCACAACTTCTACCGAAAAAATAAATACGTCAATATCAACGATATGGAGCTTTCTGACAAGATGATTCAGAAAATTACTAGCCGATTTGCAAAATATATTATTGATAATCCTTTAAAAGCCGAAGAAATTAGTAAATTAATGCACGAAATTTTAGTTGAACAACCCAATAAAGAATTCAATGAAAAGCATTAGAATAGGAACCCGAAATTCGGCACTTGCACTTTGGCAGGCAAGAGAAGTGGCAAGACATCTACAAAACCTCAATTATCTCACAGAAATCATCCCGATTGTTTCTTCCGGAGACAAAAATCTCAATCAGCCTTTATATTCTTTAGGAATTACAGGTGTTTTTACAAGAGATCTGGATACGGCTTTGCTGAATGACGAAATAGACATTGCAGTTCATTCACTGAAAGATGTTCCGACTAAACTTCCGGAAAATATCGAGCTGATCGCCTATCTTGAAAGAGATTATCCGCAGGATGTTCTCATCAGAAGGAAATCTGCCGAAAATAAAGACTTTCACGAGCTTAAATTAGCAACCAGCAGTTTAAGAAGAAGAGCTTTCTGGCTTAAACATTATCCGGATGCTGAATTTTCAGACATCAGAGGAAACATACAGACCCGTCTCCAAAAACTTGAAGAACAGGATTTTGATGCAACGCTTTTATCATTGGCAGGAATCAAAAGAATGAATATGGATATTGATTACGAAATGCTCCCTTTGATGATTCCTGCACCTTCACAAGGTGTAATTGCTGTTGCCGGACATTCTGACAAAAAGGAGATTAACGATATTCTGAAGCAAATTTCTCATAAAGAAACACAAATCTGTGTAGAGATCGAAAGAAATTTCCTTAGTACACTCGAAGGTGGCTGTACTGCGCCTATTGGTGCTTTTGCAGAAATTATAGAGAACCAGATTCGCTTTAAAGCAGCACTTTGCTCATTAGACGGAAAAAATTACATCGCCACAGACGAAAGTTTTGAATATAACGAAGAAGAAAATTTTGGTGAAAAATTTGCCAATATAGTTTTGGAAAACGGAGGAAAGGAATTAATGGCTGAAATTAAAAACCAGATCTGATATTTCAAGATTTATTGTTTATAAAAAGTTTTTTATAAAGATTTAAGGTTATCCGTAATTTGTCATAATTGAAAACCCTTTGAGTTCTTTATTGAGTCAAACGCCTTTGAAACTTAAAAACAGTTGTTATATAAAAGAATCTTTGCGACCTTTTGCGTTAAAAAAGATTACGATTAATAATGGATCAATAAAGATTAAAGACTTTTGAGCTTTCCAATTCTTTCGATCAAAATTAAGCCAATGAAAAAGTATTTTTCCGTATTTATTTTCTTGTTTTTTGTTTTTACTGTAAATGCTCAAAATACGTTTGCACAAAAACTGTCTGATGCTGCTTTAAGCTTAACTAAAGATAAAGTCACTTACGATCCTGCTTATTACTCAATTAAATATCCTAATGGAGATATAGCTGCAGACAAGGGTGTTTGTACAGATGTTGTCATCCGTGCCTACAGAAAGCTCGGAATAGATCTTCAGAAAGAAGTACATGAAGATATGAAGAAAAATTTTTCTAAATATCCTAAAAAATATGGTCTGAAAAAACCAGATACGAATATTGATCACAGAAGAGTGCCCAATCTGCAGGTATTCTTTGCCAAGTTCGGTAAATCTAAACCTATTGAAAAAAATCCTGCATTATATGTTCCCGGAGATATTGTGATATGGCTTCTTCCTGGAAATTTAACGCATATCGGAATTGTGGTCAACAAAAAATCTGCAGACGGAAAAAGATATTTAATTGTTCATAATATTGGTGGCGGACAAGTAATTGAAGATTGCCTGTTCAATTTTACCATTACTGGACATTATCAATATCAGAAATAAAAGGATATGAAAAACTTGATCTATTTTCTGTTTTTGTTGATTGGCAGCTTTTCAACAGCACAGAAAAGTGAAATTAAAATCATCAGTAAACCAATCAGCTACAACGAGGAAAGAGTGCGGTTAAGCCTGGAATATCTGAAGGATCATCATGGCTTAGTACAAAAAAATCCGGTCATTATTCCTAAAATGATTGTTTTGCATTACACTGCAGGCGGAACAGTTGAAAGCAACTTTAAATATTTCAATAAAACACATCTGGAAAACACCAGAAATACTTTAAAAAAGCAAAGTACACTGAATGTTTCATCGCAATTTATCATAGACAGAGACGGAACGATTTATCAGCTGATGGAACCGAATATGTTTGCGAGACACACAATAGGCTTAAACTACTGTGCCATCGGAGTTGAAAATATAGGAAGCAAAAAGCAGCCTCTTACAGAGAAACAAGTTACTGCAAACGCACAGTTAGTAAGATATTTAGCTCAAAAATATAAAATAGAATACCTCATCGGTCATTCGGAATATGGCGTTTTCAGAAATTCTAAACTGTGGAAAGAATCAGACCCGAACTATTTCACCGGCAAAGAAGATCCGGGAAAAGATTTTATGAATAAAGTAAGACTTCAGGTCATTGATCTAAAATTAAAAGACAAACCATAATTAATATTAAAAACTTTACGCTCTTTGCTGAGTGTAACGCATTTATGAACGAAAATATCCTCAATAACTTAAAAGTAATCTTTGCGACCTTTACGTAAAAATTATACAATTTAAATAATGAACATTTTATTTACCAAAAATTTAGACCTAAAATACATCTCCGAAAAATTGGGAGATGATATTACGGCTGAATGCATTGAGGTAATAAAAACAAAATCACTTTCCGTAAAAAGTTTCGATTTAAAAGATAAATCTTTAATCTTCACCAGTTCAAACGGGGTAAAGGCATTTTTTGAAAACAAATTTCAGCCAAACGAAGATTTCACAGCCAAAAACTACAATAAAATCTACTGTGTAGGAGAAAAAACGAAAAAAGAACTTCGTAAAAACGGTTTCGGAACCTTTAAGGTTTTAAAAAATGCAGAAACACTCTCTCATTTTATTATCGAAAACTGCGCGCATGAAAAGTTTATTCATTTTTGCGGAAATTTAGCGTTAGATGTACTAGACCGAGAACTCCCGCTGCAGAATATTGAGTATAAAAAAATTACTGTTTATGAAACAGAACCACTTTATCCTGTAATAAATGAGAAATATCACGCAATAGTTTTTTTTAGCCCAAGCGGAGTTCGTAGTTTTGCAAAAAATAATTCTTTAGAAGGTGCCATCCTTTTTTCTATTGGAGAAACCACCTCAAAAGAATTAAAGAAACATACAAAATCTGAGATTTTCACAAGTAAGCAAAATACTTTATTAAATCTGCTGTCGATTATCCGAAACAATTTAAAAAAGATTTAGCCTGTAAAGTGCTTAGTGAAATCCAACAACCATCAACTATAATTATGATTAAAAACGACCTATACTTAAAAGCACTTCGTGGAGAAACCGTAGAAAGACCTCCGGTTTGGATGATGAGACAGGCAGGAAGATATTTGCCGGAATTTATTGCACTTCGTGATCAGTATGATTTTTTTACAAGATGTCAGACTCCTGAATTGGCGTCCGAAATCACGGTACAGCCGATCAGAAGATTTCCTTTAGATGCTGCGATTTTATTTTCTGATATTCTGGTAGTTCCGCAGGCGATGGGAATAGATTTTAAGATGAAAGAATCTGTTGGTCCATGGCTGGATAATCCGATCAGAACTATGGAAGATGTACAGAATGTTGTTGTTCCCGATGTGAATGATACTTTAGGATATGTTTTTGATGCGATAGAACTTACTTTGCAGAAATTAGACAACGAGATTCCTCTGATTGGTTTTGCAGGCTCTCCATGGACAATTCTATGCTATTGTGTGGAAGGAAAAGGAAGCAAAGCATTTGATATTGCAAAATCTTTCTGTTTCCAGCAGCCGGAAGCCGCACATTTGTTGCTTCAAAAAATCACCGATACCACAATTGCTTATCTAAAGAGAAAGGTTGAAAAAGGTGTTTCTGCCGTTCAGGTTTTTGATTCCTGGGGCGGGATGCTTTCTCCTGCTGATTATCAGGAATTTTCATGGCAGTATATCAATCAAATCGTAGAAGCTTTAAGCCCGCTAACTCACGTTGTCGTTTTCGGAAAAGGATGTTGGTTTGCTTTAGAAGATATGACAAATTCTAATGCTTCCGCATTAGGTGTAGACTGGACAGTAAGTCCGGAAATAGCAAGAAAGCTCACCAATAATTCAATCACATTGCAGGGAAATTTTGATCCGGCAAGACTACATTCAAGTCCTGAAACTATTAAAAAAATGGTTACTGAAATGATCAACCGTTTCGGAAAAGACCGATACATCGCCAATCTCGGACACGGAATTTTACCCAATATTCCTGTGGAAAACGCAGAAGCTTTTATCAGAGCAGTTGTTGATTGGAAACCAATTAATTAATTCTATAATTTATTAAAGAGCCTTAAATAAATATCCCTTTCATTTTTTTGAAAGGGATATTTTATTTTCCTGTGCAAAATTATTTACTTTACACTGGAATTACATATCAATTTGATTAATCAGTAATTTATTTTCTGGAAATTTTATATAATTTTCCACTGTCGGTAATTCCGTACAGATTTCCATCCGTTGCACTCAAAACATCACGGAATCTTTCTTTCTGATCTAAAAGAAGACGCTCCTCACCTACTACTTTATTGTCTTTCAGGACAATTCTGTTAATATGTTGTCCGCTGAGACACGCAATAAAAAGATTATTTTTCCATTCCTCAATATTTCCGTTATAGAATGTCACGCCACTCGGAGAAACTACTGGGTCCCAATAATAAACCGGCTGTTCAGTCCCTGCCTTTTGGGTGGTTCCATTGTTTATTTTATCACCATTGTATTCAATTCCATAGCTTACATCGCCCCAACCGTAATTTTTCCCCGGTTGAATTAAATTGATTTCATCACCACCTCTCGGTCCCATTTCAATATCCCAAAGCTGCCCTTTTTCATCCAGCGCAATACCTTGCGGACTGCGGATTCCAAAAGCATAGATTTCAGGCTTATAACCATCTTTACCAATGAATGGATTTCCCTGAGCAGGTTTTCCATCCTTTGTTATTTTCAGGATTTTTCCTAAATAGTTATCTGTTTTCTGAGCATATACTCTTGTCACCTTATCAGATCTTTCTCCAGTACTTACAAAAAGATTACCATCTTTATCAAAAACAAGACGGCTTCCGTAATGTTTATCTCCGTCATAAGAAGGAGTGGCACGGAAAATTACTTTTACATCAGAAATATTCTTCATATCCTCAGAAAGCTTTCCTTTGGCAACAGATGTCAAATTTCCTTCGCCATAAGGCTCAGAAAAAACAAAAAAGATCATATTATTAGTTTTGAAATCTGGATCCAGAGCAACATCAAGCATACCGCCTTGTCCTTTTGAATCTACTTTAGGAAATCCTTCAATTTTAGAAACCTGTTTTCCGTCAGCAGAAACCACATTCATATAACCTGATTTTTCAGTAATTAAAAAACGGCCGTCAGGAAGATTGATAATTCCCCAAGGTCTGCCTAAAGATGTATTAAGGACTTCTACCTTATATGGAGTTGAGGTTTTTATTGGAGTAATCCTTGTTTGTCCTCCAAAAGCAGGCTTGTAGTTGGTGTTCGGCTTTTCTTCTTTTGCGGATGGTTCACTTGGCTTTCCTTTTCCCTGACAGGAAACTAAGCCTGTAGCAGAAGCCAGTAAAATAGGTAAGAGTAATTTTTTCATAATAATATTTAAAGGTTCAATTTCCTATAAGTGGAAAAATAATGCCACAATAATTTTGCACAATTAAAATTAATTTCTACATTTGTAGAACAATATTAAATTTTGTAGAACATGAATGAAATAAAACTTACCAATTCAGAAAAAAGCCTGATGGAAATTCTCTGGGAAAAAGAAAAAGCTTTTATGAAAGATATTCTGGAAGCTTATCCCGACCCGAAGCCAGCAGCAACTACCGTTGCAACGCTTCTAAAAAGAATGCATAACAAAGATCTTGTAGGATTTAAGGTATATGGGAATTCGCGTGAATACTTCCCGAAAGTAGCAAAAACCGAATATTTCAAAGAGGAAATGAATACTATGATTGACCGTTTTTTTAACAGCTCTGTGACACAATTTGCTTCATTTTTTACCTCCAATTCAAAATTGACTCAAAAACAACTGAAAGAACTCCGTGATATTATTGATAAAGAAATAAAAGATTAGTTATGGAAATCATTCTTTTGAAAACTATCTTATGCTCAGGAATGTTGTTGGGTTTTTATCATATATTTCTAGCAAAAGAAAAAACTTTTGTATTCAATCGTTTTTATCTACTTTCAGCTTTAATATTCTCACTATCAATTCCTTTTGTAACGATAGAAACAAAACAAATTGAAGAAGTAACTCCAAAAACAGTTTCAGTGGGAGAAATTTCACAGACCGTTTTACAAAATCCGGATGTTCAGCAAAAAAGTTTTGATTATATAAAAACTTTTCTGATTGCAAATATCATTATTACGGGACTTTTACTTTTAAAACTTATCTACTCAGTATTAAAAATAAAAAGATTAAAAGGAAAAAGAACCATCTACCAAGACCGAAAAATTGTTCTCCTACAGAAAGATTTTGCTCCATTCAGTTTTTGGGATACAATTTATCTCTCAGAAAACTATTTTAAAGACTCAAGGATTGATGAAACTATTTTTCTGCATGAGAATATTCACATAACGCAAAAACACACAGCAGATATATTCTTTATAGAAATTATAAAAGCTGTTTTTTGGTTTAATCCTTTCATATATTTCTATAAAAAAGCAATTATCAACAATCATGAATTTCTCGCTGATGAAGCTGTAATTGCAGAAAATAAAAATATAAAAGTTTATCAGGAACTGATTTTACAGGAAGTTCTAAAGCAGCAAAATATAGCTTTAATACACCAATTTAATTTTAACAACACTAAAAAAAGATTTATTATGATGACAAAGAAAAATTCAAAATTTGCAACTACCAAGAACTATCTGGCATTACCCGCTTTTATTGTACTTGCATTTGTATTTGCTGAAAAAGTATATGCGAATGAAAATACAAAAGCTGCTGATTCAAAAATAACAACAGATACTAAAAAACAATCAACTGATCATTCTGAAGTTTATCAAAAGATCAATAATGATGAAAAAAAAGATATCGGCGTCACATTTAAAGACAATGATAAAAACGACTTCTTATCATATCCAGAAAAAGACACAATAAAACCTCAAGAAAAGAACAATATAAAAGCAGAAGAAAACCATAAAAGCAATGACTCTTCCATTCCGGCGCCTCCGCCTCCATCATCAAGTTTTGTACAGGCAGAATTTCCTGGCGGAGCATCTAATATTAGAAAAAAAGCAGCAGAAGTCTTTAATCCTGCTAATATTAAAGATGACAAGGAAATTTTACAATCTGTAGTATATATTTCTATTGATGAAACCGGAAAAGTAGAAAAAGTAGTTAGCACAGGAATTCAGGAAGATTTTAATAAGGAGGCAGAAAGGTCTGTAAAACTAGCATTAGGAGAAACATTGTGGAAGCCTGCAACCAATGCAGGAAAACCAGTAAAAACGGCATTTAGCATACCGATAAGCCTGCATTTTGAAAAACCTAAAAAAACACAATAAATATATTCAGGAGTCCGATTCGGACTCTTTTTTATTTCCTAAATTTGTTCTATGAAATTCAAGCTTCAATCAGAATATAAGCCAACCGGAGACCAGCCTCAAGCCATTGAAAAGCTGACAAAAGGCGTAGAAATCGGTGAAAAATATCAGACTTTACTCGGAGTGACAGGTTCGGGAAAAACCTTTACCGTTGCCAATGTGGTGAACAATGTACAAAAACCGACTTTGGTTTTGGCTCACAACAAAACTTTGGCAGCTCAGCTTTTTATGGAATTTAAAGAATTTTTTCCTGAAAACGCGGTAGAGTATTTCGTCAGTTATTACGATTATTATCAGCCTGAAGCATACATTGCGAGTTCCGGAACCTATATAGAAAAAGACCTCAGCATCAATGAAGAGGTGGAAAAATTAAGACTTTCAGCAACGGCAAGTTTACTTTCAGGGAGAAGAGATGTACTGATTGTTGCCTCTGTTTCATGCATTTACGGTATCGGAAATCCGTCAGAGTTTCATAAATCTTTGATTTCACTGGCAATTGGTGAAAAAACTACAAGGACCTCCCTTCTTCATTCTTTGGTTAATGCGTTATATTCCAGAACATTGGGAGACTTCCAAAGAGGTACATTCAGGGTAAAAGGTGATGTAGTAGATGTCTTTCCTGCCTATGCAGATAATGGAGTAAGAATTCAGTTTTTTGGTGATGAAATAGAAAAAATCCAAAGCTTTGATCCGGCCTCAGGAAATGTAACATCTAATTTTGAACAGATTCAGATCTATCCTGCCAATCTTTTTGTTACTTCAAAAGAAACATTAAACGGAGCCATAAGAAACATACAGGATGACCTGGTAAAACAAGTTGATTTTTTCAGTTCTATCGAAAAACCGCTTGAAGCTAAAAGGCTTCAGGAACGTACCGAACTTGATCTTGAAATGATTAAGGAACTAGGTTACTGCTCAGGAATTGAAAATTATTCCCGATATCTGGACGGAAGAATTCCCGGATCAAGGCCATTCTGCCTTTTAGATTATTTTCCTAAAGATTTTTTGATGGTCATTGACGAAAGCCACGTTACCGTTCCGCAGGTGCATGCCATGTATGGCGGCGACAGAAGCCGTAAGGAAGCTTTGGTAGAATACGGTTTCCGACTTCCTGCTGCGATGGACAACAGACCTTTAAAGTTTGAAGAATTTGAAGCAATTCAGAATCAGGTCATTTACGTTTCGGCAACTCCTGCAGATTATGAGCTTGAAAAAACAGGCGGTGAATATATTGAACAAATTATCCGCCCAACCGGACTTTTAGATCCGATTATTGAAATCCGCCCGACTATCAATCAGATTGATGATTTAATGGAAGAAATCCGGAAGCGCGCAGAAATTGACGAACGGGTTCTTGTGACCACTTTAACTAAGAAAATGGCGGAAGAACTCACCAAATATTTTACAAAATTTGGAATCAGAACAAGATATATTCATTCTGATGTAGAAACTCTGGAGCGTATTCAGATTATGCAGGATCTGCGTTTGGGACTATTTGATGTATTGATTGGAGTAAATTTACTCAGAGAAGGTTTAGATTTACCCGAAGTTTCATTGGTTGCCATTTTGGACGCTGATAAAGAAGGAATGCTCAGAAGCCGAAGGTCTATGATTCAGACTGTAGGACGTGCAGCGAGAAACGTGAACGGAAGAGCGATTATGTATGCAGATAAAATCACAAAATCTATGCAGAATACACTGGATGAAACCGAATACCGCCGAGCTAAACAAATAGCATATAACGAGAAACATGGCAAAGTTCCGACTGCATTAAATAAAAAAATATCCGAAAATCTGGTAGGAAGAAGCAAGGATTTCCCTGATGAAAGGTACACTCAGAAAGAAATTGTACAAAAAGTTGCAGAAACTAAAGCCAATTATTCATCAGCAGATGTAGAGAAAATTATCGCTCAGAAACAAAAAGAAATGGAAGCGGCTGCTAAAAATTTAGATTTTATAAAAGCTGCCAAATTGCGTGACGAGATTGCTGCTTTGAAAGGATAAACTTTCTTCAATATTTTTTTTTGGTTTAAAAAACGGTGTTTTACCCCTTTTTTGTAAGGAAGCATATAACTAACTTTGTTACACAACCTTATAAAAAAATAGTAAAACATGAAAACTAAATTTTTGTTCAGAAATTCAGGTGCAATTTTGAGCCTGATTGTATTTGCTTTTATTGCAGTCTTTACTGTAAGATGCACTCCGCCTCCGCCCGAAGAACCCGTAAGCGACAGCTACAAAAAGAAACTCATTACCTATGAGGAAAGCAGGGTTTTGTTTGACGAATACTCCAGAACCAACAATCAGATTCTCGCCCAATCAAGAAACGGAAATCCCGATTCCCGCTGGTATTGGTTTTCCCTGGAAGATATGGAAGGCTACATCAAGTACGTAAAAGAAAATGCTAAAAAACAAAATCTGAAAAACCCCGGAATTAGAATTTATTTAGGCAAATATCCGGAAAATCATCCTGCCGGTAAAATGGCAAAACCTGAATACGCCGGCTACCAGACCATTTTTTTAATGCCAACTGCAAAAGCAGAAAAAGAAGACAATACAACACTTAAAAGAGCACAAACGATGGACGAAAACGAAGATGTACAGTCTATTCAGCCACTGAATATGACCAATCTTGCACCGCCGCCTAACTCTTTAACCAATTCCATGAACTAAAAATCAGCAAAATGAATTGGGATGTAGAAATAAGCAAAAAAGTGTCAATGATCATGCTGGTGATCGTTTTGATGATAATTTTCTGGAATTATAAAAAAATCCAGAAAGTAAATATGTATTTTTTTTCAGGATTTATTTTACTCTCTGCCATTGATCTTTTTTGCTATTTCTATTTTAAAACAACAAAGAAGCCAACCGATACCTTTTATATTTTAGGCATTTTCGGTGCTTTTTTTCTTTATTTACTATATTATTACCGTCTGTTTTACATCCCTTTTCTTAAAAAAACGCAACTTTTATTTCTGATGGTTTTCTGGGTAAATATTGGGGTAATGATGTTTTTTAATCCTAATTTTTTTGGGCATTTTTCTTTTAGTATATTTTACGTTAACATCCTTTTGCTCACTTTTTCGGTTATTTTATTTTTATACCAAACGTTCAATTCTGATAAAATATTCAGAATAAAAAATTATCTGCCTTTCTGGATTTCTGTTGCCTGTCTGATTTTCTATATCGGAATCATTCCTATTATTTTTTTCCGGAATACCGTTTCTCTCAACATTTATTTTTTTATTTTATTTTTATTGAATCTTATCAATAACGCCATTATTATTTTTGGTCTTATTCTGAACAAACCCGAAAAAACATAAATTGAAATCAGCGTATGGAACTGAATAATCTGGTTATCATTTTTACCATTACCTTACTGATCGTTGTTCTGACGATGATTTTCGTTTATGTAATTTTTCTTCAGAAAAAAACAATATTACTGATTCAGCAGAAAGAGAAAGATATGCGTTTTGAAAAAGAATTAACGACTTCTCAGATTGAAATAAAAGAACAGACGCTCAATTACATCGGTCAGGAACTTCATGACGATCTTGGTCAAAAACTTTCAGTAGTAAGATTAAGGCAGAATCAGCTCATCAGCAAAATAAATACTGTAGAGAAGGAAGAGCTTACAGAATTGAGCGAATTGCTGGGTGAGTGCATTCAGGACATCAGAAATTTATCAAAAACACTCATCACAGAGCAGGTTATCCATTTCGGACTGATGGAATCTCTGGAGCGTGAGATTCTGAAAATCAGAAAGCTGAGACTTTTGGATATTGAAATCATTTCACAAAAGCATGACATTGATATTTCTCCGAAAAATGGTCTTATTCTTTTCAGAATTATTCAGGAAAGCATCAACAATATTCTGAAACATTCAAGAGCTAAGAAAGTAGAAATTACGATTGATGAAACGCCATCCATTCTTTCCATTACGATTTCAGATAACGGAAAAGGGTTTGATACTGCCACAGAAAATGACGGTTCGGGACTAAAAAATATGCAGCTTCGCGCAAAAATCATTCAGGCAGACTTTTCCATCAGTTCTCAATTGGAAAAAGGAACACAGACAACCATAATCTATCATAAAAACTGATTACCCTAAAAAAATACCTATGAAAACAATTCCCATTGCCATTGTTGACGATCATACCTTGATGTCTAAAGCGCTGGAAAATATGATCGTGGAAAACCCCAATTATCGTGTGGTGATGAATCAGCCGAACGGTGAAGACTTTATTGAAGCACTGCAGAAATCAGAAGAACTTCCCGCAGTTGTTCTCATGGATATTAATATGCCCTTTAAAAATGGAATCGAAACCACGGAATGGCTCTCTAAAAATCACCCGGAAATTAAAGTCATTGCACTTACCATGGAAGATGATGAAAAAATTCTGATCAAAATGCTGAAAGCCGGAGCCAAAGGATATTTGCTGAAAGATATGCAGCCTTCCATTTTATTTCAGGCAATTGATACGGTATACGAAAAGGGCAGCTTTTATACCGATTTCGTCGCACAAAAATTACTAAAGGTGAAAACCGAAGATCTTAAAACCGAATCTTTACTTTCAGAATTAAAAGGTAGAGAACTCGAATTTATTAAATGGGCATGCAGTGAACTGACCTATAAAGAAATTGCTGACAAAATGTTTGTAAGCCCAAAAACTGTTGACGGCTACAGAGATTCTGTTTTCATCAAATTAGAAATCAAAAACAGAGTCGGACTTGTGCTTTTTGCTATGAAACATAATCTGTGCTGAAACAATTCAATTAAAAATCCAGATAATCGTTGTTTCCGGGAAGATTGCTGATTTTGTGAATCGGGTAGATAAACATATCATCAAAGTCATTCAGCGCATTAATCAACTGAAAATGAGAAAACTCCTTAATATTCTGAAGGGTGATTTCCATTTCTTTGATTTTCTTTTTTTTCAGAAGATTCTGTCTCTGTACACCGTTCAGAAGGTAGGTTGTCGGTGTAAACCATTCTTTACCTTTTAGAAAAAGCAGATTAGAAAATGAAGTGTCGGTAATATGATTATTTTTTACAATAATGATTTCTTCAGCTTTAGCTTTCATCTTCATTCTTTCCAGTTCTTTCCGGTCTTCAAACTTGAACGAATAATCGTAGCTATTGTTTTCAACCAACTGAAAATCATGAATTTCCGGAATAGCATAAGGAATCATCATTGTACGGAAACGTTTGTCTAAATCGTAGGTAATTTTTAGTTTATACAAACCATCTTCATCATGATTCAGATTCTTAAAAATTTTTTCCAGATCAATAGAACCTTCCTTACCAAAATTGGCAAAGGTCTGATTTATACGCTTTTGATGAAGCTCCAAAAGGAAAATTTCCTGATCTTCTACTTTAATACTTTCAATGAATTGGAACATAAATCTTATTTTTCATTTCCTGATACTCGTCTTCCAGTTTGCTCATGTGGGTAATTCCACCGCCGCTTTTGAAGTATAGCGTATCATTTTCTTTTTCAATAAATCTTATCATCACGCAGCTGTCGAGATTCTCACCATCAAACCAGCCACAAATGCCTGTGTACAACCCTCTGTTGTAGTTTTCTGCCTCCAGAATAATTTCCAGAGTTTTGGGTTTTGGCGCACCCAGAATAGAACCGGCAGGAAGAAGTTTCCGCATTACACTTCCGATTTTCCCAACATATTCAGGCTTTATTATTCCCGAAATTTCAGAACTCATTGCGTACAAATCTTTCTGGTGGGTTTTTAAAAAATCAATGTACTGAAATTTATCCACCTTTACATCATCTGCCACTCTGCTGAGATCATTTCTTAAAAGATCCACAACTGTATAATGTTCTGCTTTTTCTTTCTTATCATTTTTAAGCACTTCGGCGGCATTTTCTACAGAAGCATCAATAGTGCCTTTCATCGGATAAGTGAAAATTTCTCCGTTAATGATCTTTACAAATGTTTCGGGAGAAAAAAATACGAAAAAATCCGGATATAATACTTTATATTTAGCCTTAGAATGATAAAAAATCTCTTCAAGGCTTAGATTTGTTTCAATTTTGGTTTTTCTGGTATAATTGGTAAGATAGGAATTGCCTAAACGAATATTTTTCTGAACATGTTCAAAGCCCTTTCTGAAACTTTCGAGCGTTTCGGGATAAGAATGCAATTCGGGAATTTTATTTAATTCAGGCTTTTCAGAAGCATTAGAAAACAATTGAAAATCAACTAACAAGCCTTTTTCTTTCAACTCATTCTCTTTAAACACTTCAATATGGTCTGCCAAAAAATCAATCATGAAGAAAAAAGGAACTTTCTGCTGTGAAAGTTCGTCCATTTCCAAAAATTTTTGAGTATTTACAGAAAACATTCCGCAAAAATAGTTATTGATGTTTACTTTTGCATAAAAAATTTCAATGCAGGAGAATTATCCACAAAAACCGGGAATAGATTTTATAGTTAAGCAGGCGTTTTTCTACTGGAATAAAACGTTGATCTATCAACTGATGTTTTCCATTATCTATTTTTCCATCTTTTTTACCTCCCTATTTTTCTTTGCCACAAAATTCGGAATATGGGAACAGAATCAGGCATTGATCGAAGCGTATAAAACAAGTACAGAAGCTTATCTGGAGAAAGCTCAGGCTCTTTCGCAGACCGAAAGTTCAAGAATGTTTATGTACTCTTTCTTAGGAACCATCATTTTTCTTTATCCTTTAAATCTGGGCTTTTTCCAAATCTACAGAAAGATGGATCTGAATGAAGAAATCGGTCTTTCTGATCTGTTTGTAGGATATAATGGTTCCAATTTTTTCAGATACGGTTCTTATTTTCTGTTTTGGATCTTACCTTACTCACAACTTTTAGGAACAGTCATTTTTCCGGTATTCTGGATTGCTGTTACCTTATTTATTGCACCTTTGATGTTTTTCCAGAACAAAACCATTTTTGAGGGACTTTCGTTAAGCTTCAAAGCAATGAAAAATTACTTTATTGAAATTTTTGTTTGTATTCTGATTGCTTTCATCTTCAAATACATCGGTTTTGGAGTATTTTTCGTGGGTGCACTTTTCACTTTTCCTTTTTGGAACGCCATGATTTATTCTCTTTACAAGATTATTTTTTCAGAAAAATCATAAAATACTGAATCTTTCATGGTTTAATGACTCAAAAAAATTAAATTTGAGTAATCATAAAAATATTAAACTATGTCAGAATTTAACGAATTTGATGAGCAGGGTTCTGTTCCTGCAAGAGAAACAGGCTCTATTATCTCTCACGCTTTTGAAATGTATAAGGGTGTATTTCTGTATGTCATCTTATACATGATTATTTATATCATTGGTGACAGCATCATCCAAACATTAACGGGATTTACAATATGGCAGGATTTCGATTATGGAAATTTCAGCGAACTCTCTTCCAATTCGTCAATTTGGGAAAGACCTGAATCACGGGTTTATTATTCTTTTTCAGGACTTTGGGGCATCCTGCTTGCACCACTCAGTGTTGGTTTAATCTATATCACCAATAAATTTAACACCAAAATTCCAATTCAGTTTTCTGATCTTTTTATTGGTTATCGGCAAAATCTCGGTAATATATTGCTTTACGGGCTTATCACTACCATCATTTATTTTGTATCATTAATGTTGTGCGGACTGCCTTTCCTTTTTGTATATCCTTTATTTTTAATGGGATATCCTATTTTATTGTTTGAAAATGCCACCGCAATGGATGCTCTCAACAAGACATTTAATATTGCTAAAGAAAATTATGCTGTTTTTTTACTTACGGCACTATTGGGAGGGATAATCAGTCTTTCAGGATTACTTTTTTGCTGTGTTGGTATAATTTTTAGTTTACCATTCATCAACATCGTAATGTATTCTACTTACTGTGCATTTTTAGGAAAACCAAGACAAATAACAAACCACTAAATGTTACACAAAGAAAATCAAATCAGCAGTATTAAAATAAAACAGGTCTCCCTTCTTGCAATTATTCTGATTTTGGCAGTTCTTATCTGCTTTAATCTTGCCTTGTTTATTCCGTCTGTTTTAGGAGCAATTACGATCTATGTAGTATGCAGAAAATACAATTTCTATCTTCAGGAAGAGAGAAAATGGAAACCTTGGGCATCTTCTCTTGCATTGATGTTCGCAAGTTTGATCATCATCATCCTTCCAATTTATTTCATTGCTGACCTGCTGATCGAAAAGCTGGGAAATGCGCAGGCTTACATGGAAAAGTTCAATATTTTTATAGATAAGATTCATGATTTTGTTTATTCTAAAACCAATTTCGACATTCTGAGTAAAGAAAACATGACGAAGCTGAAAGATTTTGCCGGAAAATATTCTACAACTGCACTGAGCAGTACCTTTAATACGCTGACCGTAATCGCTTCAATGTATTTTATTCTTTACTTTATGTTTGAAAAGCCAAGACTTTTTGAGCGCATTCTTACATCTGCCGCTCCTTTGAAAAGATCGAACGTATCTATGATTGGAGAAAAAATGAGAAAACTCATTATGGCAAATGCTATTGGAATTCCAGTTGTAGCTTTAGGACAGGGAATTGTTGCATTGGTTGGTTACTTCATTTTTGGAGCGCCAAGTCCGATCTTGCTTTTTGCTTTAACCGCAGTAGCTTCGATGATTCCTATTGTAGGAGCTGCGATTATATATGTTCCGATATGTATTTTTATGATTGCGGAAGGAAACACAGGTGCAGGATTAGGTTTGGGGGCATACTGTATGGTTGTAGTAGGTCTTACTGATAATGTTCTTCGCTTTACTCTTCTTAAAAAGCTGGAAGATATTCATCCGCTTAACACCGTTTTCGGGATCATCATGGGGATGAAACTATTTGGATTTATGGGATTGGTTTTTGGTCCTATTCTGGTTTCATTTACCCTACTGTTGATTCAGGTATACAGAAATGAATTTTCAGATGATGAAACGCCAGAGCTTCAGCTTCCCGACAAAGATGATGAACTGGAAGAAAAAATAGATTTAATGGTATAAAAAATGGAGAATGGAATCAATCCTGAGATTTTACAGGAAATATGTACCGTAAAAATGCCTTTCGGAAAATATCAGAATACCGTATTGGCAGATCTTCCGATTAGTTATCTGGAATGGTTTCAGAGACAGGGAATGCCAAAAGGAAAATTGGGGATGCAGCTTGCTACGATTTATGAAATAAAACTGAACGGATTGACCGATTTATTGATCCCAATTCGTAAAGGATTAGTCAATTTCAAAAAAGAATGAACTCAATAATACCAAAAAACAAAACCGGATTTAAAAAGTCCGGTTTATTTATTTGCCATTCGTAAGGTTAGCAACATCTTACTTTCTGAACATTTCCGAATGCGGAATATTATCTTCAAGATACTTTTTACCCGTATCTTCAAATCCGAAATAGGAATAAAACCTTAACAGATAATCTTGTGCAGAGATTCTTATTTCTGAAGTTCTGAAGCGGTTTTCAATAATTTCAACAGCATATTGTATCAACTGTTTTCCTAAATTTTTTCCGCGCCCTTTTTCCGAGGTCAAAACTCTCCCGATGGAACATTCAGGATATTTAATTTCTTTATCAAAAATCCTGCAGTAAGCTAGAACGGTATGATCTTCTTCCGCCCACAAATGCAGGGCTTTTCTGTCATAATTATCCAGATCAGGATAAGGACAGTTTTGTTCAACTACAAATACATCTACTCTCGCTTTGATCACTTCATAAAGTTCAGAAGTCGTTATTTCTTCAAAGCTCTTTACTTTCCAGATTATATTACTCATCAAAACTTACACTATTGTTGGCTAAAAATTCATTGGTTTTCTGAATGAAATGTAAAATTTGCTCACAGCCTTCTTTTTTTTCCGCTGATGTCAGATACAATTCCGGCAGATCTTCCCATGTTTTAAGAAGTTCAGCTTTATAATTTTCAACATTCTGGAGTGCAACATTAGGTTTAAGTTTATCCGCTTTTGTAAATACTATTGAAAACGGAACACCGCTTTCTCCGCACCACTGGATAAATTCCAGATCTATTTTCTGCGGACTGTGACGCGAATCTACCAACACAAAAAGGTTGACCAGGTTCCTCCTGTTTAAAATATAATTGGTAATGAGCTTTTCAAAATCTTTTCTGATAACTTTTGAAACCTTTGCATATCCATATCCCGGCAAATCGGTAAGATACCAGTTTTCGTTTACTAAAAAATGATTGATAAGCTGGGTTTTTCCCGGCGTACCCGAAGTTTTTGCTAAATCTTTATGATTCATCATCGCATTGATAAGCGAAGACTTTCCTACATTTGATCTCCCGATAAAAGCATATTCAGGCATATTCGGCTCAGGACATTCCTGCCATTTGCCGCTGCTTTTTACAAAAGTTGCTGTTTTAATAACCATTGATCTGATTTTTATTTAGAAAAATAAACCATTAAGAACTCTCTTAATGGCTATTGTTTTATACTTTATCTTTTACCCAGTTGTAAAGAATTTCGTTGAATTCGTCCGGTTTTTCCATCATCGCAGCATGTCCGCACTTATCAATCCAGAATAAATCTGAGTTCGGAATAAATTTATGCATATCTTCTGCTACTTCCGGAGGTGTTACATTATCCTGCTTTCCCCAAATCAGACATGTAGGTCTGGATATTTTGGGCAGATCATTCAGCATATTGTGTTTAATCGCGCTTCTTGCCAGCATGACGGTTTTGATTCCTTTCATCCGATCATTTACAACACTGAAGACCTCATCTACCAGATCTTCCGTAGCAACTGCAGGATCATAAAAAACCTCCTCAGCTTTTTTCCTGATATAAGAGCGGTCATTTTTTCTCGGAAAACTGTCACCAAAAGCTCTTTCATACAATCCTGAACTTCCGGTAAGAACGAGATTCTGCACCAGATCTGGTCTTGCAAGTGTTAAAATAAGACCTACATGACCACCCATAGAGTTTCCTACAATGGTTACGGGTTTCCCGATATTGGTTTCAATAAACTTGATAACGTATTTTGCAATGGTCGTAAGATTGGTATTGAGTACCGGCAAATCATAAATCGGCAATTGAGGCACATACACCTTAAATCCTTTCTCTGAAAAAAAATTCACCATTTTATCAAAATTACTCAAACCACCCATAAGCCCGTGCAAAAGCACAAGCGGATGACCTTCTCCCGCTTCTATAAAGTTATATTTCTTTTCTTTTTTTGTACTAAATCTCATAAAGTGCCTGTATAAGCCTTGCAAAAATACAAATTAAACACCAAAATTGTTTTGATGTCTCTAATTTAAACTAAAAATAATATATTCACCCACTTCTGAAAAGAAATTTGAAATTCTTTTTCCTATGCGGTGAATAAAGCTTTCAAAGATTAATAAGCAAAAATATTTATCTCGCTGATAATCAACAAATATCAAAACTTATTAACATTAAGTCAAAAAGTGGGAAAAAGTGGGAAATTTCGGAAAAATATTTCTAATTTTGTCCCAAATGAGAAATTTCATTGGAACATATGAGTGTAAAATAGACGACAAGGGTCGCCTGAAAGTACCTTCATCGCTTATCAAGCAGATGGAGAACTTTGAGGATAAAACCTTTGTGGTAAAACGCTCCGTGTTCCAACCATGTCTTGAAGTTTATCCTATGAAAGCCTGGGACAAACTGATGGAAAAGATTAACAAACTGAATAGATTCATCAAAAAAAATGCAGATTTTATCCGCATGTTTACCGCAGGCGTAAAGACCGTAGAGCTTGATACTGCCGGAAGACTGCAGATCTCTAAAGACCTTACCACTTTTGCCCAGCTTACGAAAGATGTGGTTGTCACAAGTGCCGGAGAACTTTTTGAGATCTGGGATAAAGAAGCTTATGAAAAAGTAATCGCAACCAACGAAGAAGATTTTGCCAATCTGGCAGAAGATGTAATGGGAGCTTTTGATGAAGAATAATTAATGTAAACACAAATACAGAATGTATCACAACCCCGTTTTATTGAAGCAAAGTGTGGATGATTTGGTGACGAATCCTGACGGAATTTATGTGGACTGCACGTTTGGTGGTGGTGGACATTCCCGTGAAATTGTAAGCCGACTTTCCGAAAAAGGAAAATTATACGCCTTTGACCAAGACCTTGATGCGCTTGAAAATTCTTTTAACGACGAAAGATTCACACTTATTAACCAAAACTTCAGGTTTTTAGAAAATTCTCTCCTGATGTACGGAGTTTCTAAGGTAGACGGAATTTTGGCTGATCTCGGTGTCTCATCACACCAGTTTGACGAAGCAGAAAGAGGTTTTTCTACCAGAAGCGATGCTCCGCTTGATATGAGGATGAATGTAATGCAGAGTCTTGATGCGAAAAAAGTCATCAATGAATATGATGAAGAGGCTTTGGCAGACATTTTTTATTATTACGGCGAACTCAGAGAAGCCAGAAAACTGGCGCGGGACATCGTTCATCACAGGAAATCCAAAACCATAGAAACCACCGAAGATCTGAAAAAACTCTTCAGTTACCTCCCACCGCATAAAGTAAATAAATTTTACGCACAGTTGTTTCAGGCAATTAGAATTGAGGTAAACCAGGAACTGGAGGTCTTAAAAGAAATGCTGGTTCAGTCATATAATATTTTAAAGCCGGGAGGAAGGCTTGTCGTAATTTCTTATCACTCTCTTGAAGACCGTCTTGTAAAAAGATTTTTGAAGAACGGTATGTTTGAAGGTGAGCCGGAAAGAGATATTTTCGGAAATTATAAAAAAGCATTTGAACTGGTAAAAAGCAAAGCAATCATTCCTGATAATAAAGAAATTGAAGAAAACTCAAGAGCCAGAAGTGCAAAAATGAGAACAGGAATAAAAGTATAAACGTGAACGAGTGAATTGTCAGCGGTGATTTTTAAAATTGATAATTGACAACAAAGCAAATTCACTGCAAAAGCAAATTGATATTAAAAAAGCTGTGGCAAAAAGAACAACATACAAACCCCAAAAGAAACTCACCTTTATAGATATTGTAAAGGGAAATTTCCTCAATCGGGATGAGCTAAAGATGTACTACAAGTACTTCCTGCTGCTTTTTGTATTAATGATGGCAATGATTTACAGCAATCATCTGGTAAATAAAAAAATAAAAATTGTAAATGCACTGAAGGAACAGACAGAAGAATACAAATCCAGAAATGCATTTGCACAGAGTAAATTAATTAAAGTAAAAATGGAATCTCAGCTGGGAAAAGAAGTAGCAGCAGATTCATTAATGCCGTTGGAAAGCCATCCGCACAAATTGTTAATAAAATTAGACAGTACTGATGCAAAAACAAAATGATTACGATAACAAGCGAAAAAAAACGCTGCGATGGGGCTACCTCTTTGCAGTGGTTGCTTTATGCGTTTTTGTAATGTTTTTGGGAAGAATCATTATTCTTCAAAACACTAATGTTCAGGAAATTAAAGATGATTATATCAACAATAATTACCGGACAGCAACTTTGAAGGCAGCAAGAGGAAATTTATACGCATCAGATGGTTCTATCCTGGCAACAACCGTAATGCGATATGATATTTATCTTGATTTTAAAACCATAAAAGATACCGTTTACAGCAATAATATCGGCGCTCTTACAGATTCTTTAAGCAAAATGTTCGGAAAGTCACGAGCTGAGTTCAGAAAAAGATTTGACGAGCAGAGAAAGAAAAAAAACCAATATTATACTTTGGTAAAAGGTCTTGATTTTGACCAATATGACAGGATCAGAAATTTTCCGATTTTCAAAAAAGGAAAAAATAAAGGAGGCTTTATTGTTGACCGGAATTATAAGCGTGAACTTGCAACCACAGAAATCGGAGCCGGAACTATCGGGATGGATCATGGGAAATACAGCTCAGGTCTTGAAGGTGCTTTCTCAAAATATCTTACTGGTACCGACGGAAGCAGATTGGAACAGAGGGTCAATTCTTCTCAATGGAAACCAATTGATTACTGGAAAGTAAACGAACCCACAGACGGACAGGATGTTTATACAACTCTAGATCTCAGGATTCAGGATATAGCTCATTCTGCATTAGAAAAACAGCTGATCAATTTCGAAGCAAAGCACGGAACCGTTATCGTAATGGAAGTATCAACAGGCAAGGTCAGAGCATTGGTTAATTTAACCAAAACCGAAGACGGAAGTTACACAGACTCCTATAATTATGCACTAAAAGATGGCATTGAACCGGGATCGACTTTTAAAACGGTTTCGCTTTTAGCAGCAATGGATGACGGATTTATTGACGAGAATACAACAGTAGATATCGGAAACGGAGTTTGGGTATATGCCGGACAAAGAATCAGTGATGGACACGGACATGGAACGTATGACATTAGTGATGTTTTAGCAAAATCCAGCAACGTAGGAACAGCTAAATTAATTACAAAATTCTATGGTGATAAACCAAGTATCTTTCTTGATCATTTAAAAAGATGGAAAATGCTCGACAAAATGAATATTGAGCTTCCTGGCATTACAAAACCATTTGTATACACTCCGGAGCATAAAAAATGGAGCAAGGGAACTTTTGCCTCTACATCTTTTGGATATGCAAGCAATTTCAACCTTTTGCAGCTTACTACTTTTTACAACGGAGTAGCGAATGGAGGTAAAATGCTTAAGCCTTTGTTTATTGACAAAATAATGAAGGACGGGAAAGTATTGTATGATGCAAAACCAGAGGTAATGGTTAACAAAATGGCATCCGAAAAAGCCATAAAAATGATGACCAGTGCTCTTACAAAAGCTGTAGAAAAGGGAACCGCAAAAAGTATTTTCACACCCAATCTGAGAATGGCTGGAAAAACGGGAACCGCAAGGTTTGAATACTGGCTTCCCGGTCCTATGAAATACAGAGCCTCATTTGCTGGTTTTTATCCGGCTGATAATCCTAAATACACTTGCTATGTAATGATCAGCGAGCCTAATGTTTCCAAAGGATTTTACGGAGGAACCGTATCAGCACCGGTTTTTAAAGAAATAGCAGGTAAAACCTTCCTAAAAACACCGCAAAATATTGAAAAAGAAATGCTTGTCGATAAGAAAGTTAACCTGAATAAACTGGTAGAACCTAACGTAAAAGTGACTGTGCAGAATAAAAAGATGCCAAATGTGGTGGGATTAATTGGAAAAAATGTAATTCCGCAGCTTGAAAATTTAGGCTATAGAATAGATTTTAAAGGTGTTGGCAGAATAAAAGAGCAGTTTCCGCTGGAAGGAACAAGTATAAGTAAAAACCAGAGAATTTATTTATCTCTCCAAAACTAAATAAAGCATAAGAAAATGCAGTTAAATGATTTATTAAGCAGAATTCCGGTAATAGAAATTCATGGTAATCACAACCGTGAGGTTTCCGATTTGGTTTTCGACAGCAGAAAGGTGGCGAAAGACTCTTTGTACATAGCAATGAGAGGAACGCTTGCGGATGGACATTCATTTATCGCATCTTCTATTGAGAAAGGAGCAAAAACGGTTGTTTGTGAAGAGTTTCCTGAAAATTTAGACGAAAATGTAACTTATGTAAAAGTTAAAGATTCTTCTAAAATATTAGGAAGGCTGGCTTCTAATTTTTACGGAAATCCTTCTGAAAATTTAAAATTAATTGGCGTGACCGGAACCAACGGAAAAACGTCTGTTTCTACTTTACTTTTTGATGTCTTTAAAAATTTAGGTTACGATTCTGCTTTGCTTTCCACAGTTGAAATCAGAATCGGAGAGAAAATAATTCCAGCAACACACACTACTCCGGATGTAATTACCATCAATAAAATTTTGGCGCAGGCGGTTGAAGAAGGTTGTGAATTCGCCTTTATGGAAGTAAGTTCTCACGGAATTGCCCAAAACAGAATTGAAGGTTTACATTTCAAAATTGCAGGATTTACGAATCTTACACACGATCATTTAGATTATCATAAAACTTTTGATGAATATCTTAAAACTAAAAAAAGATTTTTTGATGAATTAAATGATGAAGCTGTTGCTATCACCAACATTGATGACAAAAACGGAAATGTGATGCTTCAGAACACAAAAGCACAGAAAAGATCTTATGCTTTGAAAAAATTGGCAGATTATCACGGAAAACTTTTAGAAGTCGACTTCAACGGAATGCTCCTGAATTTTAATGGAAGGGAATTCTGGACTACATTAACCGGGAAATTCAATATATATAATCTTTTGTTGGTTTTTGGGATTGCTTCTGAATTGGGTTTTGAACATGATGAAATTCTTCAGGCAATCAGCACACTAAAAAGAGTAAATGGCAGGTTTGAAACCTTCAAATCAGACGGCGGAATTTTCTTTATTGTAGATTATGCTCATACTCCGGATGCATTGGAAAATGTTTTAGACAGTATCAATGATATCAGAACAAAAAACGAAAGACTGATCACTGTTTTTGGCTGCGGCGGCGACAGAGATCATGCAAAAAGACCTGAAATGGGAAATATTGCCACGAAAAAATCAACATTGGCGATCATCACTTCAGATAATCCCCGATCGGAAGACCCCAATGCAATTATAAAAGATATTGAAACTGGTGTTGAGCCTCAAAACTTCAGCAAATACACTTCAATTCCCGACAGAAAAGAAGCGATAAAAATGGCAATAAAATTTGCCGAGCCAAAAGATATTATCCTCGTTGCCGGAAAAGGTCACGAAAATTATCAGGAAATCAATGGTGTAAAACATCATTTTGACGACAAAGAAGTAATTAATGAGCTTTGGAAATTAATGTCAAAATAAAAGATATTTAATTTAAATAAATGAAAACCTCTAAAATCATATTAATAATTTCCGCAGTTTTTGGATTGGGATTGTTAATAGTTTTCTTTTAAATAATTCTAAAAAGAAAATTAAGATTTTAGATTGTGAACAAACTTATGAACTTAACAAGCCAAAGCTTGGTTATTTAGAGGTATCAGAATCAAATGCAAAAGTTGATGTAGCAATTTGCCTTTGTGAAAAATATCTTGAGAGTAAAGATAAAAAATATAAAAAAAATTTTAAAGTTATATAATGAGCCTTTTGGAGGGATTAGACTAAAAATTGAAAATCCCGAGAAAAATATTGATTCGTTATGCAGACACAGAAATAACATTTTTACAAAAATGTATAATCTTTAAGAACTGAAATAAAAGAAATGCTATACTACCTATATGAATATTTAACCAATCACGGAATCCACGTTCCCGGTCTCGGAATGCTGAGATATATCTCTTTCCGTGCAGGAATGGCAGTTTTGCTCTCCCTTACTATTGCTTTAGTATACGGAAAGAGAATCATCAATTATCTCAGAGCAAAACAGATGGGCGAATTGGTTCGTGATTTAGGTTTAGACGGGCAAAAACAAAAAGAAGGAACTCCTACAATGGGAGGACTCATCATTATTTTGGCGACCATTATTCCGGTTTTGCTGTTTACAAGAATTACCAATATTTATATCATCCTTTTACTTGTAACAGTTTTGTGGATGGGAGCTATTGGTTTTTTAGATGATTATTTAAAGAAAATCAAAAAAAACAAAGACGGATTAAGTGGCAAATTTAAGATTGTAGGTCAGGTTGGATTGGGACTGATTGTGGGAGTAACCATGTATTTTCACTCAGACATTACAGTAAAGAGGAAATATGCAGATGCTAAAGTGGTCAACAGAAACAATGTTGAGCAAAATTTTATGCCAACTGAGAATATTACAGTTTCTACAGTTCCTTTCGCTAAAAATAATGAATTCGATTACAGCGGATTTCTATTTTGGATGAATGATGAAGATGCTCACGAGTGGGCTTGGGTGGTATTTATTCCGATTGTGATTTTTATTGTTACAGCAGTTTCCAATGGAGCTAATATTACCGACGGAATTGATGGATTGGCTGCAGGAACCAGCACAATTATCCTTTTGGCATTGGCTTTCTTTGCTTATGTTTCTGGAAATATCATTTTTGCAGATTATCTGAATATCATGTTTCTCCCGAATATGGGTGAAACTACCATTTTTGCAGTAGCAATGGTGGGTGCAGTGATTGGCTTTTTTTGGTATAATACGTATCCGGCTCAGGTTTTTATGGGGGATACCGGAAGTCTTATGTTGGGAGGGGTAATCGCCGTTTTAGCTATTATATTAAGAAAAGAACTGATGATTCCTGTGCTTTGTGGAATTTTTCTGATAGAAAATATTTCAGTAATGCTTCAGGTAGCGGTTTTTAAATACAGAAAAAGAAAATTCGGGCTGGAATACGCCCAGAACAACAGATTGTTTAAAATGTCACCTTTACACCATCATTATCAGAAAGACGGTTTTCACGAAAGTAAAATCGTTAACAGAATGATTATCATAGGAGTTATGTTGGCAATTGTGTGTCTCATTACATTGAAGATGAGATAGAATCTTGTGAAAAGTAAAACAGCTAGAATTACATCTTACGTTTTACATTTTACATTTTTACAAAAAGATTATTTATGAAAATAGTTGTTTTAGGAGGAGGAGAAAGTGGTTGTGGTGCTGCTTATCTGGCTAAAAAGAAAGGTTTGGAAGTTTTTCTTTCAGACAGATCTGCCATTAAAGATCACTACAGACAATTTTTGTTGGAAAATGAAATTGAATTTGAAGAGGAAAATCATGACGAAGAAAGAATTCTGAATGCAGACTGGATTGTAAAAAGCCCGGGAATTCCGAAAAAAGCAGACATCATCCATAAAATTCATGAGAAAGGAATCAGACTTTCTTCCGAAATTGAATTTGCCTCTGAATTTACGGATGCTAAGATCATTGCCATCACAGGAAGCAACGGAAAAACAACAACAACATCCCTGATCTATTATATCCTGAAAAATGACGGATTAAATGTAGGTCTTGGCGGAAACATTGGCTATAGTTTTGCAAAGCAGGTTGCTGATGAAAACTATGAATATTATGTTTTGGAAGTAAGCTCTTTTCAATTAGATGATATTCAGAACTTCAGACCATATATCTCTATGTTGCTTAATTTGTCTAAAGATCATTTGGATCAGTACAATTACAACTACGAAGAGTATGCATTAGCCAAATTCAGAATTACTGAAAATCAGGAAAATGACAATTTTTTCATCTACAACAAAGATGACGAAATGAGTAAAAATATTCTCGAAAAGTTTGAAGTAAAGGCTAAAATGATTCCTTTTTCAACACATGAAAAATTAGCGGAAGGAGGTTTTATTCAAGAAGATAAAATTGTGATTAAGCTAAAGGATGAATTATCAATGAAGATTGATGAGCTGTCTCTATTGGGAAATCATAATGTTGCTAACAGTTTGGCGGCATCAATTGCAGGTAAAATATTGGAAATCAACAACGAAAGCATAAGAAATTCATTGATGACTTTTCAGGCAGTTGAACACAGATTGGAATTTGTTACTGAAATAGACGGCGTGAAATACATCAACGACAGCAAAGCAACCAATGTAAATGCTGCATACTACGCTTTAGAAAGCATGAAAAATCCAACGGTATGGATTGTAGGCGGAGTTGATAAGGGAAATGACTATACCGAAATAGAAGATTTAGTTAAAAGAAAAGTAAAAGCAATTGTTTGTCTAGGAATTGATAACCAGAAGATTATTGATTTTTTCAAAGATAAAAAAGACTTTATTTACAACACTTCAAGTATGGAAAGCGCAGTAGAAATGTCAAAATCTATTGCCAAAAAAGGAGATACAGTCTTACTTTCGCCATGCTGTGCAAGTTTTGATTTATTTAAAAGCTACGAAGACCGAGGAAAACAGTTTAAAGAACAAGTACTAAAAGCTAAAGGCAGTTAGCCGCATACAATATGAACGAACAGATTACAGAAAGCAGATTTGAATTTCTAAAGGGCGATAAAGTGCTTTGGATGGTCATTCTTGTGATCTCCATTTTCTCTATTTTCCCGGTATACTCTGCAAGTTCAAATCTGGAATATATTGTAAATAACGGAACCACTACCGGTCACGTAATGAAACATATGTTTTTTGTAGTTCTGGGACTGGGAATCATGAGATTAGTGGGAACAGTAAAATATGAATACATGGGAAAACTCAGCAGCATCATGCTGGGATTAATGATTATTTTGCTGATTGTCACCATATTTACCGGGCAGACGATCGACGGCGCAAGTGCCTCAAGATGGTTGAAAATCCCCGGAACACCGATTTCATTTCAGCCTTCATCTTTTGCTTTTTTAATGTTGATTATCTATCTGTGCAGATATTTAACCAAGAAAATAACGAGAGAAAGGCTTCCGATTGAGAATGTGATGTACATTTTCGGACCTATTTTACTGGTTTTCGTATTGGTTGCAAAAGATAACGGTTCTACAGCTTTGATGATCTTAATGGTTTCTGTGATTGTACTGGTTATCGGGCAACTTCACTGGAAATATATCGCAGGATTTATTTCTGCATCATTTATTGCGATTGTTTTGTTTTTACTGATTGCTTTAAATACAAATTTAATTGGCGGAAACCGTGTTCATACATGGATGAGCCGTATCGAAACCTTTACATCAAGCAAAGCAAAAACAGCCGATGTTGATGATGAAAGTTTAAAAGCAAAAAATTACCAGGTGATGCAGGCGAAAGCAGCCATCGTTCACGGAGGAATAACCGGAATGGGACCAGGAAAGTCTGCATTAAAGCAAATGCTTCCTCAATCTGCATCCGATTTTATTTTCGCGGTAATTGTGGAAGAATATGGTTTAATAGGAGCCGGATTTTTAATCAGCATGTATTTGATTATGATTGTCCGGATTGTGATGATTGCCAGTAAAATGCCCGCATTTTTCGGCTCGTTGCTGGTTTTGAGCCTCGGAGTAATGATTTTTATTCAGTTGGCAGTAAATATTGCCGTTGCCGTAAATCTCATTCCGGTTACCGGGCAGCCATTGCCGCTGATTAGTTATGGAGGAACTTCTATGCTGGTAACCTACATCCAGCTAGGAATTATTTTAAATATAAGTTCCAGAATACAGATTTACGATGAAGAAGGATTAGGAAAAAAACAAAGCATTGCAGAGATAAATGACATTGCATAAATATAAATGATGAATGATAATTTATAACTGATTTTCATATCGCTTATCACTCATCGTTTATCAATAATAAATAAGTATGAACAAGAAATTAAAAGTTTTACTAAGCGGCGGCGGAACAGGAGGACACATCTTTCCTGCCATTGCTATTGCAGACGAAATCAAAAGAAGATTTCCTGATGCAGAGTTTTTGTTCATCGGAGCCAACGGAAAAATGGAGATGGAAAAAGTTCCGCAGTCCGGCTACAAGATTGAAGGATTAAATATTGCAGGATTCGACAGAGGAAATTTGCTTAAGAATATAGGCTTGCCGTTCAAACTTATTTCGAGTTTGCTTAAAGCTAAAAAAATTATAAAAGAATTTAAACCGGATTTTGCAATAGGAACAGGGGGGTTTGCAAGCGGACCGGCTTTGTTTATGGCTGCAAAAATGGGAATTCCGACTTTTATTCAGGAGCAGAATTCTCTTCCCGGAAAAACCAATACAGCCAATGGGAAAAAAGCTAAAGCTATTTTCACCGCTTATCCGGATATGGACAAATTTTTTCAAAATTCCAAAGTATTTTTCCTTGGAAATCCTATTCGTGAAAACATTATTTCAGGAATGCAGGAATCTTCTCAGGCAAAAGAGAAATTAGGTTTAGATAAAAATAAATTGACGATTCTTTCTGTTGGAGGATCTTTAGGTTCAAGAACCTTAAACAATGGCTGGAAAGACAATCTTGAAAATCTGAAAGAAAAAGGATATCAGCTAATCTGGCAAACCGGAAAATTGGATTATAAAGAAATTGTTGATAGTTTTCAGTTATCAGTTGATGGAAATTCCGACAACCAAAAACCAACAACCAACAACCAGATTCAAATTAAAGAATTCATCAAAGAGATGGAAACAGCTTATTCTGCTGCGGATATAATCGTTTCAAGAGCAGGGGCTATAGCGATTTCAGAATTAGCAGTGGCACAAAAGCCTGTAATTTTGGTTCCGTTTCCGTTTGCAGCGGAAGATCACCAGACCAAGAATGCAATGAATCTGGTTGAAAAGAATGCCGCGAGAATGGTGAAAGATTCTGAAATGAAAGAAAAATTCTGGAATACACTTTCAGAAGTATGTGAAGATGAAAATTTAAGAAAAGAAATGTCAGACAATCTGAAATATTTTGCCAAGCCTAATGCAGCAAAAGAGATTGTAGATGCGATTTTAAATAAACTGTAAAATGTATAATTGTAAAATGTATTAATGTGCCATTTATACATTTACATGAATACAGCAATACAAAAAGAATGAAGAATTTAAATACATATCAAAATTTTTACTTCGTGGGAATCGGAGGTATCGGAATGAGTGCTTTGGCGCGCTACTTTCATGCTTCAGGCAAGAATGTGTTGGGATATGATAAAACCAATACCAAACTCACGCAAGCTCTGATCAGCGAAGGAATTGATATTGTTTTTGAAGATATTGCTGATGAGAAAATCACTTCAATTAAGAAAGCTGATACATTGGTCATTTATACTCCTGCCATTAAAAAGCTGGGAATTTTAGACTATTTTAATGAAAATGGATTTGAAGTTTTAAAACGTGCAAAAGTTTTAGGTCTAATTACAGAAAATACAAACTGCATTGCCATTGCGGGCACACATGGGAAGACCACGACATCAACATTGGTTTCTCATTTGTGTAAAGAAGCAGATTTACCGTTTTCTTGTTTTCTAGGCGGGATTTCTGAGAATTTTAAATCCAACTTTCTGTATAACGGCAATAAATACTCAGTTGTAGAAGCAGACGAATATGACAGAAGTTTTCTTAATCTTTCTCCGGATTGGGCAGTGATTACTTCTACAGATGCTGATCATCTGGACATTTATGGAGATAAAAATACCATTGAAGAAGGATTCAGAGAGTTTGCGGCTTTAGTTCCGGAAGACAAACAGCTTTTTGTAAGAAAAGGAATCGAAATCGGAAGACCTCACCTCACGTACGCTGTAAACGAAGAAGCTGATTATTATTCAGACAATCTCCGTATTGTTGATGGCAGGATGATGTTTGACTTTTACCATAATGATCAGAAAGAAGAATTCGTCTGGCTGATTCCCGGAACGCATAATGTAGAAAATGCAACAGTAGCTATTGCTATTCTGCATCATTTAGGAGTCGATTTTGAAACCCTGAAAAAAGCAATTTCCTCTTTTAAAGGAATAAAAAGAAGGTATACCAAACATATTTTTGAGAGTGGTAAAATCTACATTGATGATTATGCCCACCACCCGACAGAACTTAACGCAGTAATAGATTCGGTGAGAACATTTAACCCAGACAAAAAGCTTCTGGTGGTTTTTCAGCCGCATTTATTCAGCAGAACCAAAGATTTTGCGGATGGTTTTGCAGAAAGCTTAAGCAAGTCTGACGAACTGATTCTGCTTGATATTTATCCTGCCAGAGAACTTCAGGAAAATTTTGAAGGAATTACTTCAGATTGGCTATTGGAAAAAGTGAATTTAGGTAAAAAAGAAGTTTCAACATTAGATAAAGCTTTTGATAAAATAAAAGAAAAGGATTTTGACATTTTGCTCACGGTTGGTGCAGGGAATATAGATACGCTGTATGATCCGATTTGTGAATGGTTGCAAAGTATTAATTGAACACAAAGTGTAACAGAGAATTTTTTAATGCGAATGAGGTTTCACGAAGCCGCTTCGCTTATAAAAGTAAAAAAATGAAATTATAAATTGCAATTCCTCATACAAGCGAAGCGGCTTTGTGAAACAGATGAATAGTATTATAAAAAAAGCTTGGTGAACTTAGTGTTCCAAAAGATAAAACACACAATGAATGAAAATGAAGTTTCGGCTATTATTGTAGACGCAGGATTAAAAATTCATAGAACCTTGGGATCAGGTTTATATGAAACAGTTTATGAGCAGTGTATGGAATATGAATTAAAAAACAGAGGATTAGTTGTTGAAAGACAGAAATTTCTTTCAATTCAGTACGAAAAATTAAAAGTTGAGAATGCTTTTAAAATTGATTTACTAGTTGAAAGTAAAGTAGTTGTAGAGATTAAAGCTCAGGAAGCATTAGATAAATTTCACAATGCTCAATTATTAAATTATTTAAAATTAGGAAACTACAGATTGGGTTTATTATTAAATTTTAATTCTAAACTCTTTAAAACCGGAATTCAAAGAGTAATAAACGGATATATAAAATAAAATGTAAGCTTATATAAGCGAAGCGACTTTGTGAAACTAAAAAAAGAAAAACTTTGTGAACTTCGTGTTCAAATAGAACAAAAATGAAAAACAAATACAGAATTTTAAAAATTGTCATCACAGTAATCATTCTTGGTTTCCTGTTGAGTTTCTCTTTGAAGAAATTCAGCGGACAAAAGATTACAGACAATAAGATTTCTGTGAAGATGAACGAGAAAACACCGGTTTATTTTATTGATGAAAAAGACATTCGGGAGATCGTCAATAAAGAAAATCCTTCCAGAAAGGTAGGAGATTTAAATATTCCTGAACTGGAAAAGAAAATCAACGCGCTTCCGGCTGTTGACAGCGCAAATGTTTATTTAAATCTGAATGGAAAATTAAATTTAGATATCAAACAGAGGGTACCGGTTTTCAGATTAAATAAAGACGGAAAAGATTTTTATGTGGATGAAAAAGGAGTAGAGTTTCCGATTTCCAAAACATATTCTCATCCATGTATGCTGGTTACCGGAGATGTAAAAAAAGATGAATATCAAAAGCTTGCCGAACTCGTCGAAAAAATAGACAAAGATGATTTCAGTAAAAGATATTTTATAGGAATTTCAAAAGACAGAAACAATGACTACAATCTCCTTACAAGTGAGGGGAACTATAAAGTGGAAATTGGAGATTTAGACAATATAGATTTCAAAGTAAAAGGATTCAAAACCTTTGTAGAAAAATATCTTGTTTACCAGGATTCACAAAAATACAGTATGATTTCGGTGAAGTATCAGAATCAGATTGTTACTACTTTGAATCCTTATTTTAAGGAAAATGACAGTTTACTGAAAGCAAGAGGAAAAGATCTGGCAAAAATTTCAGAAAACACTTCCTTAAAAAAAGAAAAACAGCCAGTGGCAAAGGTCTCTGAAACTAAAAAAACAGCCTCCGTAAAAACTCAGACAGCAAAGTCAGAAGTCAGGAAAACAGAGAAAAAAACAACAGCAGCAAAGCAGAAAACGAAGGCAAAGTAAAAATAGATAAAAAATCAAATCGATATAAACAATGGAAAATCAAGAGTATTCAGTAGGTCTGGACATTGGGACAACCAAAATTGTCGCCATTGTCGGAAGGAGGAATGCACACGGGAAAATAGAAGTTCTCGGTGTTGGGAAAGCCAAAAGTCTTGGGGTTCACAAAGGTATTGTGAATAATATTTCGCAGACGATCAATTCAATCAAAGCAGCTGTTTCGGAAGCACAATCCAGCGCAGGAGTTCCTATCAAAAAGGTAACAGTAGGAATTGCAGGTAAGCACATTCGCTCTTTACAGCATTCCGATTACATTATGCGTGAACATCCTGATAAATTTATTACGGATGATGATATTGAAGCATTGAAGGATCAGGTAAAAAAACTGGTCATGCTTCCGGGTGAAGAAATTATCCACGTTCTTCCGCAGGAATATAAAGTTGATTCTGAAGGAGAAATTCAGGAGCCTGTCGGAATGCACGGAAAACGTCTGGAAGCCAATTTTCATGTGGTAGTAGGACAAATGGGAAGCATCAGAAACATTGCGAGATGCGTAAGAGAAGCCGGTTTGGAGATGGAAGCACTTACTCTTGAGCCTTTAGCATCTTCCGAAGCTGTTCTTACCAAAGAAGAGAAAGAAGCAGGAGTTGCCATTGTAGACATCGGTGGCGGAACTACAGATATTGCTATTTTTAAAGATAATATCATCCGTCATACCTGTGTAATTCCTTACGGGGGTGGTATTATCACAGAAGACATTAAAGAAGGATGTTCAATTATAGAAAAGCATGCCGAGCAATTAAAGGTTAAGTTTGGTTCTGCAGTTCCTGAATTGGAAAAAGACAGTACATTTGTAACCATTCCCGGACTTCACGGAAGACCGGATAAAGAAATTTCGCTTAAAACTTTAGCGCAGATTATCAATGCAAGAGTAGAAGAAATTCTGGAAATGGTAAATACAGAACTAAAGGCGTACGGCGCATTTGAACAGAAGAAAAAACTGATTGCAGGAATCGTTTTGACTGGAGGTGGTTCAAACCTGAAACATCTTCGTCAATTGGCAAATTATACGACAGGATTCGACAGCAGAATCGGTTTTGCCAATGAGTATATTGCAAACGATAAAAATCAGTATCTTAAGGGACCGGAATTTGCTACTTCCATCGGATTATTAATGGAAAGCTTGAAAATCCGTGACAAAAAAACTGTCGTTGCAGAAGAAACTATTGAAAATAAAGCAGAAACGAAAACTGAAGAAAAGCACACATCTGAAACTGAAACTGAAGATTCCCAGCCGGCGATGATGCCTCAACAGGTACAGGAAGAGGTAAAGGCACAGCCTGCAAAACAGTCAAAGCCGACTTTCGGGCAATCTTTGATGGAAAAAGTAAAAAAATTCTTTGAAGAAGTAGAATAAAAATAAATGATGAATGGTAAGCGATGAATGATTTTCTCATCAATTATCAGAGTCGATTATCAATTATAAAAAAATTAAACATGGAAAATATAGGTTCACAAGGATTTTCATTTGATTTGCCAAAAGGAAATTCATCAATTATAAAAGTAATCGGTGTTGGCGGCGGCGGTAACAACGCATTAAAGCACATGTACGAAAAAGGAATTCACGGAGTAGATTTCGTGATCTGTAATACCGATGCTCAGACTTTAGACAACAATCCGGTATCCAACAAAGTACAGTTGGGTGTTACCATTACCGAAGGTCTTGGTGCCGGTGCAGACCCAGAAGTAGGAGAAAAAGCTGCTATCGAAAGTATTGAAGACATTAAAGCAGCCATGGGACAAAATACGAAAATGGTTTTTATTACTGCCGGAATGGGTGGTGGTACAGGAACCGGAGCTGCTCCCGTTATTGCTAAAGTAGCCAAAGATATGGGAATTCTTACTGTAGGAATTGTTACCGTACCTTTCAGCTTTGAAGGAAAAAGAAGACTGGAACAGGCAGAAAATGGTCTTGAAAAGCTGAGAAATAATGTTGATTCTTTAATTGTTATCAATAATGATAAATTGAGACAGCAGTTTGGAAATTTAGGCTTCAAACAAGGATTTTCTAAAGCTGATGAGGTACTAACCAACGCAGCTAAAGGAATGGCAGAAGTAATTACGGGTTACTTTGATGTAAATATTGACTTCCGTGATGCCAAATCTGTTCTTCAAAATTCCGGAACAGCATTGATGTCAACAGGTATGGCTTCAGGCGAAAACAAAGCAGAAGAAGCAGTGAAAAAAGCATTGGATTCTCCGTTATTGAATGACAATAAAATTACCGGAGCGAGAAATGTACTTTTGCTTATCCGAAGTGGTGCAGAAGAAGCTACGATGGATGAAATCGGAATTATCATGGATTATATCCAGAAAGAGGCAGGAAATACTGCAGATATTATCTTTGGAGTTGGTGCAGATGAAGAATTGGGCGATGCAGTAAGTGTTTTGGTTATTGCAACCGGTTTTTCTAACGATAACAAAAAATTTGCCGGTCCTACAGAGAAAATCAGAATTGGTTTGAATGATGCTTTAGATACTCCGAAAGCTTCACCTTTCAAAACAAAGGAAGAAAGAGAAACTACACCAGAGCATGGATATGATTTTGGAGGTAAAAATCTTTTCAGATTAGATGATGAAGATCAGGATACGCCTCAGTTTAAAGTTTCCTCTACTGAAAAAAAAATGATTATTGAGGATGAAGATGTTAAAACCGAAATAAAATTCTCTGATAGAGAGCAAGATACGATTGACAACCCTGTTCAGAGCTGGAAAAACAGTGAAGAATCTCAGGATGATGCATACAATCTTTTCTCTTTTGACGATGAGGGCGATAATGATCTGGAAATTCAGTCTTTTTCATTTGATTTTGAAAACAAAAAAGAAGAGTCAGACAACGATACATTTACAAGAAAGTATGCTGATGAAAAGCCTGTAGAATTTAGTTTTACGGTAAATGAACCGGTAAACGAACCAAAAGCAGATTTCGGACAGCCAAAAAACGAAGTAGAAACTTTCACAAAAACGGCAGAAGAAACCGCTCCAAAAGCTCAGAATATATTTGAAGTAAAAGAAGAGCGAAAAAATATTACAGAGCCAAAAACTGAAATGCCAAGACAGACAGAAAGCGAATTTACTTTTGTCAGCAAACCCGCAGATCAGGAGCGTGTAATGGAAAGAAGAAATAAGCTGAAAGAGTTCAATTCCCGTTACCAGAATTTTGATATGGCTAATGAGTTTGAATCTGTTCCTGCTTTCAAGAGAAAAAATATTTCGATTGACGGAAGCAATGCATCAGACCAAAATATCAACACCTATCTTTCTGATAACAACGGAAACATGCAGATCAGAGAAAACAGATTTTTGAATAAAGATGTAGATTAAAATAATATAACAATGTAGAAATGTACCAATGTAACAATCTCGAATTGTCATGCTGAGCCTGTCGAAGAATCTATTGATAAACTGTTACATTGATACATTGTTAAATTAAATAATATGAGTTTAGAAAATACAATCACTGAAGCGATAAAAACAGCAATGAGAGCTAAAGATAAAGTAGCTTTAGATTCTCTTCGCGCTGTGAAAGCACAAATATTATTACTGAAAACTGAAGCTTTGGGAAAAGAAGTTTCTCCGGAGCAGGAAATTGCCATTCTTCAGAGAATGGTGAAGCAGCGTAAGGATTCTTACGACCAGTTTTCTGCACAGGGAAGAAATGACTTGGCAGAAGTAGAAGAAGCTCAGATGAAAATTATAGAACAGTTTTTGCCTAAACAGCTTTCTTCAGAAGAGCTGGAAGCCGAAATGAAGGCTATTATTGCAGAAACTGGTGCCGAATCTATAAAAGATTTAGGTAAAGTTATGGGAATAGCATCTAAAAATTTAGCCGGAAAATCTGACGGGAAAAGTATTTCCGAGATGGCAAAAAAGCTGCTTTCATAGAGTTCAGGGTTTGGGTTTAAAATTTCGGGTTTAATCTCGCAAATATTATCTCCAGCCAAGTATCTCGCAACACACTACGGATATTCAACCTTTGCATATCGATTTGATTAAAGAAGCCCGAAAGTTATTTTCGGGCTTCATTATATGTTTATAGTACGAACTTATTAAGCTTCATTTTTGAGTATTCCGAGCTCCCCGAAATACTTTTTAAACTTCTGAATTTTAGGTCCTACAACAGCGCTGCAATAAGGCTGTAACGGATTCTCGTTATAATATCCCTGATGATACTGTTCAGCAGCCCAAAATTTTTCCAGTTTTGAAAGTTCGGTCACATAAGTTCCTTCCCATCTTCCCGATTTTTTTGATGCTTCAACAGCTTCTTCCGCTTTTGTTTTTTCCTCTTCATCTTTATAAAAAATTACTGAACGATACTGGGTTCCTATATCATTTCCCTGTCTGTTGAGCTGTGTTGGATCATGCAGAAAAAAGAAAACATCCATCAGTTGTTCGTAAGAGATCACATCCGCATCATAAGTAATCTGAACGACCTCTGCGTGACCTGTTTCTCCTGTACAAACCTCCTCATATGTCGGATGATCTTTATGACCTCCTGAATATCCTGAAACGGCAGAAATTACACCGTTAAGCATATTAAAACAGCTTTCAACACACCAAAAACACCCGCCACCAAAGGTAATTTGTTTCACATTATCCATCTTAAATTTATTAATTTTTTCCTCTGTTATCTTTTATTTCCTGAATTTTGGCTTCAAAATAATCTTTCTTGTCAGGATGTTTCCCAATTAAAATCTGAAATGCATTAATTGCCTTTGTGTAAAGCTTTTGCTCAATGTACAAATTAGCAAGAGTTTCTGTCATCAAATGCGAAATATCGTCAGTTTTTTCCTTTACCACAAAATTTACTTCATCTTTCAGCTGACTGATTTTAGGGTTGTTTTCAATGAAAGATTCAATAACTTTAGTTTTAGTTATAGCCTTTTCTTTCAGAATCTCTTCTGTCCGGTCAATTTTCAGCCAGCTTTGCCATGTATTGATAAAACCGGGAATATTACTGTCAGCAGCTTGTTTTTTTAGTGGTTCAGCAGCAATTGGTACTTGCTGTGTTTTCTCCTTTGGCTTATTGTGGTCCTGATTAATCAGCAGACTTGAAATTTCTGATCCAAAGAATGACACATTCATTACAGGAACTTCCCCACTTTCGCTTTCATCATCTGTTATTATTTTGCTTTCTTCAATTTCAAATTCATCATTCATTTCAGTTTCAGAAAATGTTTTTGGTTCTTCAAGATTAGATTTATCTTCCTGTATTTTTACAATTTCTGTTTCTTCTGCTGAGATTTCCTTACTTTCATTTTTTTTGTTTAATAAAGCATCGGGAAGGTTACTTTCAAAACTCATCGGCTTCCAGCTCGAGTTTACAATCTTATTTTCCTCCTCTTCATTATTTATTTCGTCCGAAATATTTTTTTGATTATCTGAAGTTAAATTTTCTTTTTCTTCTTTAGTATCAATCACAAAATCCTGTGTTTCTGCGAAACTGATCTCATTTCCTGGATGATCATCATCTTTTGGCGTTTCAGCAGTATTTGCTTTCTTCTCCGTTTTCATCCTTTTTTCAACTTCTTCAATCAGGCGTCTCATCTCTTCTTCATATTTATTTACAGAAGATTTAGGACTATTAATTTTTGTTTGAGCTTCAGAATGAGAAGTTTCAATTCTTATTTCAGGGAGAAAAGATTCTGTTCCATGAAAACTTAGTTGAGCATCATCTTTTATCTGTTCCGCAATCTTAGGTGTTTCAATCCGGTCTTCATTAATGATGGTTTCAGGATTTAGAGTCACCTTTGATTCCTCCTGATGATCTTCTCTTTCAGGCAAGCTTCCTGCATTTACTTCACTTTCAGGTTCAAAAGATTCAATTTTAAGGAAACTAAGTTCTGATTCATCATTTACTTTGTCGGAAACTTTCTCAGAGTCAATTTTATCTTCATTAATAACCGCTTCAACATTCAGATTTTCTGCAACTGGCTCAATTTCAGGCTCTGAAACAGTACTTTGATTCTGAATTTCTTCTGTTCCACTTTCGGGTTCAAAAGATTCAATTTTCAGGAAACTAAGTTCTGATTCATCATTTACTTTGTCGGAAACCTTTTCAGAATCAATTTTATCTTCACTAATAACCGTTTCAACATTCAGATTTCCTGCAACTGGCTCAATTCCAGGCTCTGAAATATGAACTTTTTCCTGAATTTCTTGTGTATTATCTTTGTCAGACAGTAAAGTTCCAGGCATTTCCGAATCTAAAGAGCTGGAAGCGGTCTGTTTTTCATCTAAATCAGTTTCCTGAAGATTTTTTTCTTCTGTATTTTGAGTTTCTGTAGATATTTCTCTTTTTTGAATTACAATTACTCCGGATTCTAATGTAGATTCCAGATCAATTGTTTCAGAGTTTTCATCAGTCAGGAAATTCTCCTCTCCTTCATATAAAATCCTGTTTCGTTCTCCGTTTACCAAAACATGCTTAATCTCCGGTTTGGGAGCAATAAGATCCTGTGAGACAGCTTCGTAATCATGTTTTACTTTCTCTCTTACATTTTCTTTTTCAACAGTTTTAGTTTCTTCGTCTATTTTCGGAATTGATGGCTGCTGCTGTAATTTACCGTTAATCAGCTGGTAAAGGATTTTTTTATCAGTGGTATAAGCCGCTGTAGTAGATAATTCTTTCTGATAATTTTCTCTGTCAAAAAGATGAACTCCATAAAGGTGAAGTGCGCGGATATTCTGAATATACGGGGAAGAATTAATTTCCTCTTTCAAAAGACTTAAATCTTCTGACTGAATAATTTTCGGATTTTTTAATAATTCTAAAACTCTGTTATTCATCACTTTACCAATTAGCTACAATATCGTTAAAAATCTTATTAATAATTCTCTCTGTTACCAGTCTTACCTGTGATGTTTCAATCTGACTCTGCGACAAATCACTGTTGAAAACGGCTTCATCAGAATAATTTCTTTCAAAGCTCACATCAGGATGAAGTTTGTTTTCGTAACGCACTTTCACAGTGATCGTAAGCTTATTCTGAGACTGTTGAATTGCTCCAGCGCTTGTCTGCTGTGTTGACGAACTAATGGTTGTCGGCGTGATGGCATAATCTATAATCTCTCCTTCAATTAAAATATCCGGATTGGTTTTTGTTCCTTTCAAAGTAGTTCGCTGCAGGAATCTGTTTTGAATATCCGTCGAAAACTGCTGAGAAAGTGTTGGGTTTACTAAAGCTGCATTATTAGGAAACTCATTGATCTGGACTGTTTTCTCATCTTTCAGAGAAGAGCCGGTAAATGTATAGCAAGAATTGAGCAATCCTACTGATAATATCAAAATAAAAAGATTTGTGAGCTTATTCATTTATTGGTGTTTCGGGTTAAATATTTAATCTTCCAGATTATACTGTTTAATCTTACGGTAAAGCGTTCTCTGAGAAATTCCCAGTTCATCTGCTGCTCTGTTTCTTCTTCCGTTGTGCTTTTCTAAAGCTTTCACAATCAGATCTTTTTCATTATTCTGTAGTGAAAGAGATTCCGGTTTATTGTCTTCAATTTCCACGTCTTCAAAATCATCAAAATTATCATCGGAATTAGATATAATTGTAGGATTCTGAATATTATTTTGTCCTGAGCTATTATTATTTTCAAAAAACAAAAGAGAATTCGGATTTGCCGACTGTTGGGTTTCTGAAGTGTAAATTCTGTTGATAAGATTTTTTTCCTGATTACTCAGATCCGAGTTTCCCCTGTTTTTAATCAGTTCCGAAGTTAAGGATTTCAGATCATTAATATCGTTTCTCATATCGAAGAGAATTTTGTACATAATTTCTCTTTCACTTCCAAAATCACTTTGCTTTTGTGTATTCGGCTGATTGACAACCATTGGAAGATGGGCATCCATCGGAATATATTCTGTCAGTTTTTCTACTGATATTTTTCTTTCTCTTTCCACTACGGTCATTTGTTCTACCAAATTTCTCAGCTGGCGTACATTTCCGGGAAAAGTGTAATTTTCGATATAATGAACTGCGCTTGGCTCAAGCTCCAATTCAGGCATTCTGTATTTTTCTGCAAAATCAATGGCAAATTTTCTGAACAGCAGATGAATATCACCTTTCCGCTCTCTCAAAGCAGGCATATCAATCTGAACGGTGTTCAAACGATAGAACAAATCTTCACGAAATCTTCCGTCCTGAATTGCCTTCATCATATTCACGTTCGTTGCGGCAACAATTCTTACATTCGTTTTCTGAACCTGCGAAGAACCTACTTTCATAAATTCGCCGCTTTCCAAAACTCGAAGTAAACGAACCTGCGTCTGCAAAGGAAGTTCTCCTACCTCATCCAGAAAGATCGTTCCGCCATCAGCAACTTCAAAATAACCTTTTCTGGTTGCTGTGGCTCCTGTAAATGCCCCTTTTTCGTGTCCGAACAATTCGGAATCAATCGTTCCTTCCGGAATTGCACCACAATTAACGACAATATAAGGCTGATGTTTTCTTTTAGATTCTGAATGGATGATTTTCGGAATAAATTCTTTCCCCACTCCACTTTCCCCGATTACTAAAACAGAAATATCGGTAGGTGCTACTTGTATAGATTTTTCTAATGCACGATTCAATGCCGGAAAATTTCCGATAATTCCGAAACGGTTTTTTATATTTTGAAGCTCGTTGCTCATAAGTAAATTTTTAGATTATTGATTTGAATATGACTTACATTAATAAGTGTAAATCTGTTAGTTAGTTTAAAAATAATTGGATTTAAATTTAACTTACAACGTCTAAATAATCTTTATTTCTGACTTTTGAAACCTTGGTTTTAAAATATAAAATTTCAGCGAAGAGATTTTCTCTACTATTGTTTTCAAAGTTTTTCAGGAGAAGACTGTGTTTTTCTTTTTCAGAAAAATCTGCTCTCGTTATATTTTGATGAAAATTGTTCTTTTGTTTATTAGGAAAAATTTTACCGATAATATCAATTGCGTACTGCTTTTGATTTATCGTTATCTTATGCACAAGATCTTCTTTTACCCCAATTTCCTGTAAATCTTCACAACCCTGATTTAAAATCCGGTTATAAAGTTCATACAACTGTTTACAGTCTTCACTTTCGGCTGTTCCATTGGAAATTTGTGCCGAAATATTGCTGCAGATTATTACCAACAATACACTTAGGCAATATTTATGAAATTTTTCCATTGTCTGAGTTTAAAATGTTAATAAAATCTTGTTTATGTTATTTTTATAACTTTCAATTTCGTAGAATTTTCTTTCATTAGGGTCTTTTATTCTCATTAATTTTAAATAGTGAGACCATGAAAGATTGAATTTTACAGACAGTGTCTGGGAAATTGTATTTGAAGAATTCGTCAACAGTGTTGACGAAATTTGTTCAGAATAAGTTTTATAGAAAAATCGCATTCTATCAAGGTTTTCTACCGAGAACCCTTTTCCAAATCTTTCCGTAAGATGTAAAGACAAATCTTTTAGGAGCGTTTTTCCGTATTCTGCACGGTATTCTCCATTTTGCTCGTCTTCTACAATTGTTTTTCCAATTTCAAAATAGGTCAGAACCATTGTTTGATTTACAGCAACAACAACACTCTTTCTGGCATTTTCTAATAATGCAGAAATCGTATTTAAAAGTGGTGTATTTTGTAAATCTTTCATTTAACGATAAATCTTGTTTTGAAACCTCACTTCGCAGCCCGACCTGAGTGGAGCTCTTTTTGCGAGGAGGAACGACGAGCAAAAAAGCGGGAACGGAGGGCGGATAAAGCTGCCATAAAAATTTTAAATTATTTATTTACCGTTTCCCCTAAAAGTGTACCTTGTGTATTATCAAAAACAAAAACGTCCACAATGTCACCAATTTTCTGCCCTTCCAGTTTATCGAAAACGCAAACCGCATTCTGGGAGTTTCTTCCTTTCCACTGGTTTTCGTTCTTTTTGGAAGTTCCTTCAATTAAAATCTGGTGAACTCTTCCTACATAAGATTTCATTCTTTTTCTGGACAGTTCTCCCTGTAAAGCAATAACTTCCGCCAAACGTCTCTGTTTAACGTCCGCAGGAATATTGTCTTCCATCTTTTTGTGAGCAGGAGTTCCCGGTCTTTCTGAATAAGCGAACATATAACCGTAGTCATATTCCACTTCTCTCATTAAGCTTAATGTATCCTGATGATCTTCCTCTGTTTCGTTGCAGAAACCAACGATCATATCCTGAGAAAAAGCAACTGCGGGAACGATTTCTTTTGCTTTTTTAATTAAATCTAAGTATTCTTCACGGGTGTGCTGTCTGTTCATGGCTTCCAGCATATTGTTGCTTCCGCTCTGAACCGGAAGGTGAACATATTTACAGATATTATCGTGTTTTGCCATCATTCTGAATACATCCAGACTCATATCCTGCGGATTGGAAGTGGAGAAACGGATTCTCATTTCAGGAACGGCTTTCGCAACCAGATCAAGCAACTGTGCAAAATTTACAGCTGTAGCTTTCTGCATTTCAGATGCTTTGGCAAAATCTTTTTTAGGACCGCCTCCATACCAAAGGTAGGAATCTACGTTCTGCCCCAATAAGGTAATTTCTTTATACCCATTTTCCCACAGGCTTTTGCACTCATCAAGAATAGAATGCGGATCACGGCTTCTTTCTCGCCCTCTCGTGAAAGGAACGACGCAGAATGTACACATATTGTCGCAGCCTCTTGTAATAGTTACATAAGCTGTAACCCCATTTCCGCCCAAACGAACCGGATTGATATCTGCATAAGTCTCTTCTTTCGAAAGAATTACGTTGATTGCATCTCTTCCGTCTTCGGTTTCTTTTAAAAGATTGGGTAAATCTCTGTATGCATCGGGACCAACCACAAGATCCACCAACTGTTCTTCTTCCAAGAATTTGGTTTTTAATCTTTCTGCCATGCAGCCCAGAACACCAACCGTCATATTCGGCTTTTCTTTTTTCAGGTTTTTGAACTGAGACAGACGCATTCTTACGGTCTGCTCGGCTTTTTCACGGATGGAACAGGTATTTAAAAGGATAAGGTCTGCTTCTTCAACCTTTAATGTTGTATTGTAACCCTGCTCATTAAGTATGGATGCAACAATTTCAGAGTCAGAGAAATTCATCTGACAACCGTAGCTCTCCAGGAACAGTTTCTTTGAGTTTTCTGCTTTTTCCGCAATGGCGAAAGCTTCTCCCTGTTTTGTTTCGTCTATATATTTTTCCTGCACGATAATCTTATTTAAGGTTTAAAATTTAACGTCTAGGTTCTACACATAAAGATTTGAACTCAAAATATTAAATTCTGAACTTATTGAATTTGCAAAGATACAAAATATTGTGACAGAATGTCAGGAGTGTTTTTAATTAACCTTTGAATGTTATTGGAATTCTGAATCTTGAGGACACTGGAATATTTCGAAAAGATTGCGGTTTCCATTTCGTATTAATTTGTTCTATCGATTTGATAATTTTACTTTTTAAATCTAATCCTAAATTTTGTGGTTTTTCTACAATGATATTATTTAAATCTCCTTCTTTGTTAATGGTAAAAGTGACAACAATTTGTAAATCTTTAAGATTAATATTCTGATTTCTTAATTTTTCAAATAGTGCATTTCTAAAAGCAATCGTTCCACTGGGAAACTCAGCATTTTTTACAAGCTTTTCTGGAGTATAGCCTTTCATAAAATTTTTTCCGTAATCAATTGGATAAAATGTTATAGAAAATTTATTTAAATTTCCATCTGCATACCTCCATTTTTTTAATTTATTGATATTATTAAATCCTTTAATAAACCATTGTGTTGCGCAATCATCTAGAATATTCTTGTTGTTTATTCTAGCAATACCTTCGATAATTTCAACTTTTGCCACAAACATTTCAGACATCCTATTATTACATTTTTCAAAACCATTTTTAACTAAAGCATCATTCAAATCAGCATAGAACTGTTCAGAGCCTCCTTCATATCCTTTAATATTATCATCATATAAAACCTGAGTATTAAAAAATGATGTAATAGACAGACCAACTAAAACAAAAAATTTATTCATATCAAAAAAATAGCTATTCTAAATTAACAACAGCTAAAATAGGATTTTTTATTAAAAAGATAAAAGATTAATCTCCATGATCAAAATAATCTGACGTAAAATAAATACTGATTATTTTTTGTGATAGTACAGGCTTCCCATTTCTGATAGCCGGTTTCCATTTCTTCTTTACTTTCTTCATTGCAAACTGCATATCTTCTATGAACATTTCACTGTTTTTAACTTTAGGTAAAACTTTGAGATTGATTACTTTTCCATTTTCATCAACATCAAACGTGAAAACAAATTTACCGTTCACCGCATACAAACCCAAGTCAATATATGCATGAATCATTTTTAAAAACTCTTTCGAAAATGCACCGTCACCTCCCGGAAACTCTGCACTTTTATATGTTACAGAATTTTCAGAGTCTACCCTTGTTTCCTGCGAATAACTTTTAAAGCCTAACAGAAAACATATCATCACAAAGTACTTTATCATCTTTACATATCAGATGACAAAGATGAGAAATTCATTTTTAATTTCATTTCAGATTTTACAGGTTCTCCGTTACACATTGCGGGTGTCCAATTTGTTTTAATTCTTCTTACAACATATTGCATGTCATCAAAAAAAATTTCACTGTTCAGCACCTTTGGATCTCCTGCAATATCAATCACTTTGCCCATCGCATCAATAGTAAGTGTAAAAGTAAAATCGCCCGTTAATGTATAAAAATCGGAATTCAGAAATGTATACATGTATTTTCTCAATATCTCTTTGTATGCGGCTGCTCCACCTTCAAAACTCGCCGGTTTGAAATCGGAACATCCTTTTATGGCAACCTGCATGAAAGGTTCTTTGATATCAATTTTCAGCAAATTTTTATTATTTTCCATCATAAAAGAATCGTCTCTTTCATCTAAAACCTGAGAATAAGTAAGATTGGCAGTGATTAAGGCTAGTAAAAATGTTAATGTTTTCATGTGCGTAATTTTAGAATTAATAGAGCTGTATTACATAAAAGCTAATCATTAAATTTCACAGTAAAAATTGAGCCAAAAAAAAGAAACTCCACGACAAAAGTGAAGTTTCCTTTTTTTATTTAAGTTTAAGTTATAAGACTTCAATCTGATTTCTCAGTAAGTCTTCAAACTCGTCTCTTTTTCTGATTAAATGTGCTTTGTCATCCAAAAATAAAACTTCCGCAGGCTTAAGTCTTGAATTAAAATTAGAACTCATCTCAAAACCATAGGCTCCCGCAGTATGGAAAGCCAGAATATCACCTTCTCTTACCTCATTCAGTTTTCGGTCCCATGCAAAAGTATCGGTTTCACAAATATTTCCTACAACAGTATAAATTCTTTCGGCCCCTTTCGGATTGGATAAATTCTCAATTTCATGGTAAGAATCATAAAACATAGGACGGATCAGATGATTGAATCCTGAGTTTACTCCTACAAAAACGGTTGCGGTGGTCTGTTTGATAACATTTGCTTTTACCAGAAGATATCCGCTCTTTCCCACCAAAAATTTTCCGGGCTCAAACCATAGCTCAAATTTTCTTCCGGCTGTTTTGGCATATTCGGAGAGTACTTTTTCTACTTTCTTTCCTAAAGTTTTTACGTCTGTTTCCATTTCACTGTCCTGATAAGGAATTTTGAATCCGCTTCCCATATCAAGATATTTCAGATTCGGAAAATGTTCAGCCAGATCCAGCATAATTTCCAATGCCTGAATGAAAACTTCCGGATCTTTAATCTCACTTCCGGTATGCATATGAAGCCCTTCTACATTCAGATTGGTTGATTTCATCACTCTTTCAATATGACGCATCTGGTGAATTGAAATACCAAATTTTGAATCAATATGTCCTGTAGAAATTTTGTGGTTTCCACCGGCATAAATATGCGGATTGATTCTGACAAAAATCGGATAAGAATTTCCGTATTTGTTCCCGAACTGCTCCAGAATAGAGATATTGTCGATGTTGATGTGAACGCCATACTGCATCGCTTCTTCAATCTCAGCAAGATCTACACAGTTGGGCGTGAAAAGAATTTTTTCTTTTGGAAATCCTGCCTTTAAACCCAATTTTACTTCATTGATGGATACACAATCCAACGAAGCTCCTAAATTTTTGATGTACTTTAATATATTGATATTCGTTAAAGCTTTGGCAGCATAAAAAAACTTGGTGTGTTTTAAAAATGACGAAGAAAGTGTTTCGTATTGTGCTTTTATCGAGTCTGCATTGTATACATACAACGGTGTACCAAATTCATTGGCAATTTTAAGTAAATCTTTTGAATTCATAATTTTATTTTTTGACATAAAAAACGACAGATTCTTAAAAAAGAGTCTGCCGCAATGATTATTTTATGCAAGCTACTCTTTTAAATATTCCAAACCTTAGAGAACTTTACAGTTCCCTTTTTTCCGGTTTTATTTTGTTTAAAATTCTGCATTGCTCTGTTTAATTTCTGCAAAAATACTATTTCTTTTTTACATTGAGAAAAAAGGTTCTGAAGAAGCCTCGTTATTTTGGCAGCGGAAGTGTTTCAAAATCACTGCGAAGCAAAGCGAGCTGCAGGTCATTGATAAGATCTGTGACGGGAAGCGGCAGATCAATTTTCAGTTTTGAAATTTTGCTCATCGTCTGAATCTGGGTAAAAAGTTCATAAAAACCATACGAAACAGGCTTTCCGTTTTCTACGATGATAAATAATTTTTCGCCAAGCTTTCTGCCCGTTCCCAGCCAAAGTTCGTTTCTTTTTCTGAAATCAATTTTAGATTTAAGATTTTCAGGATCTTTCCATTCTTCAAGAAGCTTAATAAACTGAACAGCTTTTGTGCCTTGCGTAAATGCTTTGAATCTGAGAATCGGTTTTTCGGTTTTGTTTAAATTATTTTTCTCTACAATATACTTTTGATTTCTGAAATACAGTCCGAATGGAAACACTTCCCTTTTTTTAATTCCTTTAGAATTTAGAATCAATTTGGCAATAATATCCGAGCCTGTAAGTTCAAAATGAATCTGTTCCACATCCCGCTGTATTATTTCCCATTTTTTGGATTTGGAATTAAACAGCTTTTTAGAAAACTTATTGATGTCCTGCACGTAATCCGAAAAAATAATTTTTCCGTCTCCGTTCTGAAAGTATACAAATCCTTTTTCGTTAGGCAGATCCTGAGTTAACTCTCTGATTTTGTTGATATAATTTTTAGCATTAGTCTCTTCGTGCTGTTTCTGAATAATCTCGTTTTCTGTATCTTTTGAGATTAAAAGCTTGAACAGTTCTAAAGTAGCTCTTGCGTCACCTTCCGCCCTATGAGCATTAGAAAGCGGAATACCGAGAGATTTAACCAATTTTTGAAGTGAATAACTTACCTCATCAGGAATCAGCTTTTTAGCCAGGGGTATCGTATCTAAAGTATTGATTTTGAAATCATACCCAAGTCGACTGAATGATTGACGGAGCATTCTGTAATCAAAATCAATATTATGACCCACCAATGTGGTATTCTGTGTGATTTCTACAACTCTTTTTGCCAATTCATGAAATTTTGGAGCAGTTTTTACCATTTTTGGAGTAATTCCGGTCAGTTTTTGCACAAAAGGGGTAATATCACTCTCAGGATTTACCAAAGAGATAAACTGGTCTACAATTTTCTGACCATCATAGCGATAAATGGCAATATCTATAATGCATTCTTTTCTGAAACCTGCACCATTACTTTCTATATCTATAATTGAATACATTTATTTCTAATCTTACTTTACAAATTCAGCAATCAAAAACCAAACCTTTTAATCGTCTGTTGTTAAAACGCAATTCTGCTAAAATAATAAAATTCCAGAAACTTGCAGTTACCTTCTTTTTCTACCTCCTAAACCGAGCATTCCTAAAATCGCTTTTGCACCTTCACGCAGCAAAGTATTTGTAAAAGTTCTTCCTTGCCGACTGTTTAAAACCTTTTCAAACATTCCCGGTTCTTCTTTTACAGGTTTTGTTTTTTGTGCAGAAGCCGAATTTTCAACAGCCTGCTCCATTCTTTGCACTAAGATTTCGTAGGCAGATTCGCTATCAATCGGTTTTTCATATTTAGCAACCAGTGCAGATCTTGAAACCAGATCTGAAACTTCCGCATCATTCAAAACATCCATTCTGGATTCCGGAGAAATCAGATAAGTATGAACCAAAGGCGTCGGAATTCCTTTTTCGTCTAAAGCGGTGATGAAAGCTTCACCAATTCCCAAATTCTGAATTAGCTCTGAGGCATTATAAAATTCCGTTGAAGGATAATTTTCAACTGCTTTTGAAATTTCTTTTTTATCTTTTGCCGTAAAACCTCTCAATGCATGCTGAATCTTTAAACCTAACTGAGAAAGCACATTTTCCGGTACATCACCTGGAATCTGAGTGATAAAATAAATCCCAACACCTTTAGAACGGATCAATTTCACCATCGTTTCAATTTGTGAAATTAAAGCTTTGGAAGATTCATCAAAAATCAGATGCGCTTCATCAATGAAAAGAACCAGTTTAGGTTTTCCGCTGTCGCCTTCTTCCGGAAACGTCATATAGATTTCAGCAAAAAGCGAAAGCATAAACGTAGAAAACAATTGCGGTTTACTTTGAATATCTGCAACCCGTAAAATATTAACAACGCCTTTTCCATCTCGTGTTTCCAGTAAATCATGAACATCAAAACTCAGCTCTCCAAAAAAATCTGATGCTCCCTGCTGTTCCAAAGCAACGATGGATCTCAAAATTGCACCTAAAGATGCAGAGGCAATAGAGCCGTAATTGGCTGACAATTCTGCTTTTCCCTGCGGATTATCTGTAACATATTGCAGAACTTTCTTGAGGTCATTTAAGTCTATTAAAGGCAGCCCTTTATCATCACAATATTTGAAAACAATCGACATGATACTTTGCTGAGTATCATTCAGCTGTAAAATCTTACTTAATAAAACAGGACCAAATTCGGTAACTGTAGCACGTAATTTCACACCTTTTCCGCCCGAAATACTCATCAGCTCAACAGGAAAAGCCTGCGGATTGTAAGAAAGTTGTGTTTTTGCGTATCGCTCTTCAATAACAGAATTCATTTTTCCGGCTTCTGCAATACCCGAAAAATCCCCTTTAATATCTAAAACTAAAGACGGAACTCCTGCATGCGAAAGCTGCTCTGCAAAAACCTGAAGTGTTTTTGTTTTTCCGGTTCCTGTAGCTCCGGCAATAAGACCATGACGGTTGATTGTTTTTAAAGGAATGGTAACATTCACTTCCGTCACGACATCGCCATCCAACATTCCTTTGCCTAAAATGATATGTTCCCCTTTCGGAGTATATCTTGCAGTAAGTTCATCAATAAATTTTGTTTTGTCTCTCATTTGATTTTTTTAACATCTAAAGATAAAGTTTTTTGTAAAAAGTTTTAATAATCTCTTTTACTTATTAGACTACACCACCACTTTAATAAAATAAATTTAATTTAGCAGTCAGAATACCTTAATTATGTTTAGAAAGAGTCTGTTTTTTTCCTTTTGTTTTATTTCAGTTATTATTTTCTCACAGCAAAATCAAAAACCCGTTGATCTTAAAGTAAAAGAAGACTTTACCCATCAATGGACAAAAACCGTTTTCCCGAAACTATGGGCAGGCTTTGAGAGAGAAACAGTGCGATCATACGATTCTAAAAATAAAAATATAGGAATCAGTTATATACAAAAACAATCTAAGAAAAATAAAACCGTCCTTACCATTTACATTTATCCGAAAGAAGAAATTAATAATCAGACTCTCAGAGATGAGTTTTTGAGCTATTGGGTTGCCATTAATAAAAACTCACAAACCCATGTTGAGATGAAACCTTTATTCGGAAAAATTTCGGGTGATCAGCTCAATGTACATTATATTTATTCACTGTTCAAAAACTCAATGGTTGAAGCCGACTTCTTCAATGGAATAAGACCTGTTGAAAAAAATTCTCTGCTTGCAATCTATGAAAGTGGCGGATGGACATTTAAAATAAGAGTCTCAAGCGACGAAATGACCAACGAACAATTACTTGATCTGAAACAGAAAACAGAAAGCTATTTCAGTGTTTTGGATATTGCCGCAACAAAAACATTACCGGTGAACGATTCTCCGGACATTCTCTTTTCTCCTATCGTAAAAAGAGATTCTATGATGACGAAAGCAACCCTCGTCGCTGCAGAAGCCAAAATAGAATGGCTGAAAAAAAATCTGGATATAAAAGATATTTTAACAGGCTTTAATGATATGCAAATTGAATCTGAAGTTTATGCTACAGAAAAGATGCTGGAATTTTACAAAACAAACAAAAACAATTGGGAACAAACTCCTGAAACAAAAAAATATTTTGAAGATCTGATTGTAATTTCTGATAATAAACTCATTAAACATTATCTCTATAACAGAAACATGGGAGTAATTGATTATCCTGAAGGTGAGACTTATAAAACATCCTATATAGAGTTTAAAAAAAACCATAAGATTTCTGAGGAGCTAGATGATACTTACTACAAATTATTCTACGATTTTAAACTAAATGAAACTTTATAGATTTATTCTATCATAACAGATATTCATTTTACTGGCTTTTTAGAAAATAATATCCGATTTTTGTACATTAAAGACAAATTATCAATCCCAAATGAAAATTGAGCAAATATATACAGGCTGTTTAGCACAAGGTGCATATTATATCGTATCAGAAAATGAATCAGCAATCATAGATCCATTGAGAGAGGTGAAACCTTATCTGGATCGATTAGAAAAAGATAACGTTACTCTAAAATATATATTTGAAACTCATTTTCATGCAGATTTCGTCTCGGGTCATTTGGATTTAAGTAAAAAAACAAATGCTTCTATCGTGTACGGTCCCACTGCAGAACCTCAGTTTGAGGCAATCATTGCAGAAGATGGTCAAATTTTTGAAATTGGAAAAATCAAAATAAAGACTCTTCACACGCCCGGTCACACTATGGAAAGCACAACGTATCTTTTAATTGACGAAAATGGTATCGAAACTGCTATTTTTACCGGAGATACTTTATTTTTAGGTGACGTCGGAAGACCTGACCTTGCCCAAAAAGCAACCAATCTTACGCAAGAAGATTTGGCAGGAATTCTTTATGACAGTTTACAGTCGAAAATCATGCCTTTGGATGACAGCATTACTGTTTATCCGGCACATGGAGCCGGATCTGCCTGCGGAAAAAATATGCAGAAAGAAACTGTTGATATTCTTGGAAATCAGAAAAAAACAAACTACGCACTCAATCAGCCGGATAAAGAATCTTTTATAAGAGAAGTGTTGGATGGGTTAACTGCTCCTCCGAAATATTTCGGGATGAATGTTGCACTTAATAAAGGTGGTTACGAAAGTCTGGAAGTTGTCATGAATAAAGGGCTTAATCCTATTTCTGTTGAAGACTTTGAAAGCTTTGCAGAAGAAACGGGCGCTTTAATTTTAGACACCCGAAATCCAGCAGATTTTCACAAAGGTTTTATTCCTAATTCGATCAATATTGGTCTAAAAGGAGACTTTGCACCTTGGGTAGGAACATTGGTAGTAGATGTTCAGCAACCTATTATATTGGTTTCTGATGAAGGAACTGAAGAAGAAGTAATTATGCGATTGAGCAGAGTTGGTTTCGACAATGTTTTGGGATATCTGAAAGGAGGATTTGATGCTTGGAAAAAATCCAGCAAAGAAATTGACGAAGTAAAAAGGATTTCTCCTGCTGAATTTGCTGAACAGTTTACTGCAAATTCAAAAGTAATTGATGTAAGAAAAATTTCAGAATATTCCGCAGAACATATTGACAATGCGTATAACAGACCTCTAGATATCATCAGCGAATGGGTTTCTGCGATTGATGATTCTGAACATTTCTTTTTACACTGTGCGGGAGGCTACCGCAGCATGATCGCAGCCAGTATTCTTAACTCTCACGGAATCAGAAATTTCACGGAAATAGAAGGAGGATTCAACGGAATTAAAAAAACAGAAAAACTTCCGGTTTCGGATTTTGTTTGTCAGTCTAAAGTCCTTTAAATTTGATCTAAATGTCTAAAAAATTTCAGGAAGTTATCAACTCTGAACGTCCGGTTCTTATTGATTTTTTCGCAACATGGTGTCAGCCTTGTAAAGTACAGTCTTCAGTTTTAACAAAAGTAAAAGAAAATGTAGGAGAGTCTGCAAGAATTATGATGTTGGATGTAGACCAATACCCAGATATTGCAGCTCAGGTAGGCGTAAGAGGAGTTCCAACCTTAGCTGTTTTCAAAAACGGTGAATTGCTGTACAAGCAAAGCGGAGTACATGATGTGAATACACTGACTGATCTTTTAAAGCAGTTTTCAGAATCAATTTAACCTAAATATAAAAGCAAAAGCATCCATTTTTTCGGATGCTTTATTTTTGTATATAAATTATTCAATTTTACTTTTCCCAAACCAATGCGCTTGCTCCTAAAATTGCAGCATCAGCCTCATCAAGTTCACTAAAGACAAGTTTTACTTTATTTCTGAAGATAGGAAGAAGATTTCTTTCCATGTGGAGCTTTGCAGGCTTTAAAATAAAATCTCCTGCTTTAATAACGCCTCCGAACAAGAGTATTGCCTGTGGTGAGGAAAACATAACAAAATTTGCCAAAGCTTCTCCTAACTTCTGACCTGTATATCTGAATACTTCAATAGCGACAGCGTCTCCTTTTTCTGCACATTCGTAAACTGTTTTAGAATTAATGGCATCTTCAGGATAGCTATTGAGCATAGAATCTGGAAATTCTGCTCTCATTTTTTTAGCGGTAATAGAAATTCCTGTTGCAGAAGCATACGCTTCAAGACTGCCTTCAGAGCCTGTACTCCAATGTTTTCTTCCTCCCGGCTTTACAATGGTATGTCCCAATTCTCCGGCAAAACCATCATGTCCGTAGATCAGATGACCTCCCGAAACAATTCCGCTTCCTACACCGGTTCCTAAAGTAATCATGATAAAATCTTTCATCCCACGTGCAGCTCCGTACATCATCTCTCCCAGAGCAGCAGCATTGGCATCATTGGTCATTTTACAAGGGCTTCCAAATTTTGCAGACATCAATTCAGCAAAATTTATCACTCCTTTCCATGGAAGGTTGGGTGCGTGTTCGATAGTTCCGGTGTAATAGTTTGCATTCGGCGCACCTACTCCGATACCTTCCATTATTTTTCCGTCACAATGCTTATCTATCAATGGCTTAATGGTTTCGTATAAAGCATCCACAAAAGTTTCTGCTGTCTCATACTGATCGGTAGAGATAGAACCTTTAACTATAATTTCACCTCTGTGATTAACCAGTCCGAACTTGGTATTTGTTCCACCAATATCTATCCCTAATGCAACCTGTTTTGACAAATCTATTACTGACATTTTTATTATTGTATAATTTAGAAGCAATAAATTTATAAAAAAGATTGATTTAATCTTTATTAATAGAAATAATTCTTTATTTTTTGAATGATATTACAGCTTTTTTCTGCTTTTTCCTCCTACCCCACCAAATCAGAAAACCAGTTACAGGCAAGGATGCACACATAAGACTTACAACAAATGCGATAATCTTGGTAGGAAGTCCCAAAATAGAACCTACATGAACATCGTAATTGGCAGCAATTGCTTTTTCACCAAGATTTTTGTTATCATGATCATGTGTATGAAGAAGCTCACCTGAGTTTTCATCAAAAATAAGGCTGCTGTTTTTATGATAAGAATAAGAAAGATGTTTCACAAAAACTGAAAAATTAGGATGCTCATGATCATCCATATGCGGATGTCCCAAATCAATAGAATATCCGTAAGAATCGGGATATTTTTGTTCTACAGTTGCCATTACTTTATCTAGAGTTGTCTCATTACGCATTTCGATAGGAGCTTTTGTAGTAATATGAGAAAAGTCCGGGTAAACAGTATTTCCGCCGGAAAAAACTACGTATATCATAGTCTGAACTACAAAAAAAGCATAAAAAAGCCCTGTAATGGCAAAAATTAATCCAAAAACGGATGTATAAAAACCTAAAACGTTGTGTAAATCATAATTTTTTCTTTTCCAGCTTTTAACATTTTTCCAGTTAAAGGAAAATCTTTGCTTGCGGGCTGCTCTGTTTTTTGGCCACCACAGAATAATTCCTGAAATCAGCATAATGATAAAAATGATGACCGGTATTCCCACAACATATTTTCCCCAATCCTGTTTGAGTAAAAAACTCCAGTGAATCATCTTAACGATCTGGAAGAAGCCGTTTTTCTCATCGTAAACCCGAATAACATCACCTGTATATGGATTTACATACGCTACTTTGAAAATAGGAATCTCATCAAAATAGTTCCAGGTTCCTTCCGTATCATGCTCATACCAGTAAAACTGATAAGACATTTTTTTATCAATCGGAACATTTACCCAATGAATCTTATATTTTTCCGGAACCTGAGTTTCTACCGCTTTTTCTAAAACACGAATAGGAAGAGTCTGCTTTTGCTCAATATTTTTTTCGTTATGATAAACAACATCTTTACGGGTATAGTTTTCTATTTCGTCTTTAAAGACGTATAAAGCTCCTGTCACCGAAACAACAAATATAATAAGCCCGATAGAAAGCCCGAACCAGAGATGCAGCTTTCCCGTCCATTTCTTGAAAAGTGTCGGCTTCTTTTTTTGATGATGATGTTTTTTTCTCATTTCTACTATTGAATTAAACGCACAAAGCCAAGCTGTAAAAAGCCTGGCTCAGAATGTATTTTATAAAAAACTTCTTTTACTCAAAGTATTTTTGTTCTAAAATTTATAATTTAAACTTAGAGATAATGTTCTTAGTCTTTGCGGAGTTACTGTAGACCATCCTGTAAAGTATTTTTTATTGGCAATATTGTCCAGTTTCATTATTACTGAATATTTTTCAGCATTATAAGACAATGCCGCATTGAAAACAGCATAACTAGGAATTGCAAAAGTACCGACTGCCGCTCTGTTTAATGTATATAATTCGCTTGCAGAATTGGCTCCAAAACCAATTCCTACATTTTTCAGAACTCCCTGCTGGATTTTATAGTTAGTCCAAAAGTTAAAAATATTTCTTGGTCCAGCTTCTTCAGGTCTGTACCCTACATAAGTATCATCTCCTGCAACCACTTTGCTGTCATTTGAACTGAATCCTGCAATAACATTTAATCCTTCAATCGGGCTACCAACAACACTTATTTCGAAACCTTTACTTTCTACCTCTCCTCCCTGACTTATATCAGGACCTGTTCCCATCAATTTGTTTTTAACTTTAATATCGTAGTAACTCGCTGTAATAGATAGTTTATCTTTGATTAAGCTTGCTTTAGTTCCCACTTCCCACTGATTCGCCTGTTCCGGAGTAAAATAGCGGACTTCCTGTCCGGTAACATTTCCGGTTTGATCTGTAAACTGAACCAGTTGCGGCTCAACATTCTGGAATCCGTTCATGTAGTTTGCAAAAACTGAAACCTTATCTTTTATCGGCTGATAAACCAATCCTAATTTTGGAGACAAAGTGGTAGTAGGCTCAGATTCTTCCGTAGCAAATGCTGTAGGGTTTCCTGTAAAATGATCAAGTCTTAAACTTAACATTGCAGATAAATTAGGAAGTATATTCACAACATCTGAAACGTACGCACTGTAAATCTGTGCCGTCATTGTATTTATTTCCTGATTGGTTCCTGCAAGTGCATTATCTACAGCAGATTTATTTAACTTTTGAAAAGACGTATCGGTTTGGTTTATTAAAGAAATTGTTCCGAAACCTGTCCAGCCCGTTCCTCCAATCAAAAATTCTCTTTGCAAGTAATCTAATCCGAATAAAAGTTTGTTTTTTACGCTTCCGATATTGAAGTTTCCTACAAAATTCTGCTGAATTCCTGTTGTATTGGTTTCTCCGTAAGCCTTCGTGATAAATCTTGTAAACTCATTCCCGTTGGAAGAATCCCATAAATATTGGTAGTAACCATCTGTTTTAGTATTTCCTCTGGAAAGTATGGTACTTGACGTCCAGTTATCGGATATTTTATATTGAGCCTGTGCCTGAATATTGAAAGTAGAGTTTTTGATATTCAGATCATTTGAAGTATACGATTTTTTGTAATTCTGCTCAAATACATCAATAGAATTAAATGATAACGGACTGTATCTGCTTAAGAAAATCATGGGAGCATTGGCTGCATCAGATTTTTTAATCTCAGTATTGATAAAGAAAGTAAGTCTATCATTAGCAATAAACTTCAAGGAAGGATTTACATAAAATGATTCGCTGTATCCTGCATCCTGAAAAGAATTTTGTTTTTGATACGCTGCATTTACTCTTGCAAACATATTTTTTGCAACGGGAGCATTCACATCTGCTGTTACACGATTCAGACCATAAGTTCCGGTAACGTAGCCTACTTCTCCCCCGAAATAATGATACGGTTTTTTAGTAATAACATTCAGAAGACCGCCATAAGAAATTACGCTTCCGCCATACAATGTACCTGAAGGTCCTTTTATAGCTTCAATTATTTCAATTCCGGCAGGATCTAGTGTTCCGTTATTAAAAGCCGGCATTCCATTGATAAGGTTGGGCTGTAAAGAAAATCCCCTCATTGAATAAAATTCTCCTCCGTCGTTGCCTCTTCCTGTAGACTCCCAAAGCCTTGTAATTCCGGTAACATTCTTCAAGGCATCATTAAAATTGGTCACCACCTGCTCTTTGATTACATTTTTATTTACAGTATTGTAAACCTGCGGATTCTCAATATCTTTCAAAGGCATTTTGTTGGCAGACTGGCTGTCTTTTGACAAATATCCGGTAACAACTACTTCATCAATATTCTTTGCATTTACAGAATCTTTTTCCTGTGCAGTTGCTGCAACTGTACCCAAAATAGATACACACACCAAAACTTTCTTCATAATATTAAAAACTTTTTGCAAATATATTGTTTTTAATTATTCTAAATTAATCAATTGAGTGATTTTTGTCAGCTTGTTAAGATTTATTCCAAATAAAAAGTCCTGTCGGATCATCAACAGGACTTTTCTATTTTAAAAATTAAATCTTACGCAGGAATTTCTCCTCTGTATAAGAATGAAATGATTTCTTTATTCATTTTATCTACCATTTCACTGAAAAGATGGAAAGATTCCTGTTTGTAAATTACCAAAGGATCTTTCTGCTCATAAACCGCACCTTGAGAAGATCTTCTTAAATCGTCCATCTCACGAAGGTGAAGTTTCCAGTTTTCATCAATAATGGATAAAGTAATATTCTTTTCAAAATCATTAATCAAGCTGTCACATTGTGTTTCATAAGCTTCTTTCAGATCAGTAACAATAGTTAATGTCTTTGTTCCATCTGTAAAAGGAACCTGAATCATTTTGAACATAGAACCCTGATTCTGGTATACATTTTCTATAATCGGGAATGATTTCTCTTTCAGAAGATTAAGCTTCATATTATAATCTTCCTGAGCAGCTTTGAAAAGAATATTGGTAAGCTCAGGAATTTGTTTTGATTTAAAATCATTTTCAGAAACCGGAGATTCCATTGTGAAATTCTTAATGACTTCAAACTCAAAATCTTTATAATTTCCGGATACTTTCCCTTTAGAAACTATAGAGTTTGCCACATCAAAAATCATGTTGGTAATATCGTATTTCAAATGATCTCCGAATAATGCATTCTTTCTTCTCTTATAGATTACGTCACGCTGCTTATTCATCACATCATCATACTCCAACAATCTTTTTCTTACTCCGAAGTTGTTTTCCTCTACTTTTTTCTGCGCTCTTTCGATAGATTTAGAAATCATAGAATGCTGAATTACCTCACCTTCTTTATGCCCCATTCTATCCATCATTTTGGCAATTCTTTCAGAACCAAATAAACGCATCAGATTATCTTCCAAAGAAACATAAAACTGTGAGCTTCCAGGATCTCCCTGTCTTCCTGCTCTACCTCTTAGCTGTCTGTCAACACGTCTGGAATCATGTCTTTCTGTACCGATAATTGCTAAACCTCCTGCTTCTTTTACTTCTTTAGAAAGCTTAATATCGGTACCACGACCCGCCATATTGGTTGCAATGGTTACAACTCCCGGTTGTCCTGCTCCAGCTACAATTTCCGCTTCTTTTTTGTGAAGTTTCGCATTCAAAACCTGATGCTGAATTTTTCTAAGCTGTAGTGCCTTTGACAATAACTGTGAAATCTCAACCGAAGTTGTACCCACCAAAACAGGTCTTCCTGCTGCGGTAAGTCTTTCTATTTCTTCAATTACTGCATTGTATTTTTCACGATTGGTTTTATACACCAAATCCTGTTTATCATGTCTCTGAATTGGTCTGTTGGTAGGGATTACCACTACATCCAGCTTATAAATTTGCCACAATTCTCCCGCTTCAGTTTCTGCTGTACCCGTCATCCCCGCCAATTTGTTGTACATACGGAAGTAATTCTGAAGGGTAACTGTTGCAAAAGTTTGAGTAGCTGCTTCAATTTTTACATTTTCTTTAGCCTCAATTGCCTGGTGAAGACCGTCTGAATAACGTCTTCCTTCCATGATACGACCTGTCTGTTCGTCAACGATTTTTACTTCCCCGTCAATAACGACATATTCGTCATCTTTCTCAAATAAAGTATATGCCTTCAACAACTGGCTCATTGTATGCACACGCTCAGATTTCTCGGCAAATTCTGAAAAAAGTTTTTCTTTAGCTTCAAATTCCTCTTCTTTAGATAAATTTTTAGCTTCAACTTCTGCAATTTCTGTCCCGATATCCGGAAGTACGAAAAAGTTAGGATCCGAATTCCCCTGAGACATGTATTCAACTCCTTTATCGGTCAAATCCACCTGATTATTCTTTTCTTCAATCACGAAGTAAAGATCTTTATCTACAATCGGCATATCACGGTTGTTGTCCTGCATATACTGCGCTTCTACTTTCTGAAGCAATGCACGGTTTCCGCTCTCCGATAAAAATTTAATTAACTGTCTGTTTTTTGGAAGACCTCTGTAAGCCTGAAGCAATTTGAAACCACCTTCTTTAGTATTTCCTGCTGCAATTAATTTTTTAGCTTCATTAAAGATTGCAGAAACTGTTTTTTTCTGAACCTCAACGATTCTGTCGATAGAAGGTTTTAAAACATCAAATTCCTGTCTGTCTCCCTGCGGCACAGGACCAGAAATAATTAATGGCGTTCTTGCATCATCCACCAATACGGAGTCAACCTCATCAACTATGGCAAAATTCAACTCTCTCTGAACCAATTCAGTAGGTGAAGTCACCATATTATCTCTAAGGTAATCAAAACCGAATTCATTATTGGTTCCGTAAGTAATATCCGAATTGTATGCTTTTCTTCTTCCGTCAGAATTTGGCTGATGGTTGTCAATACAGTCAATAGACATTCCGTGGAACTGATACAATGGTCCCATCCATGCCGAGTCTCTTTTTGCAAGATAATCGTTAACGGTTACTACGTGTACCCCTCTTTCCGGAAGCGCATTTAAGTAAATCGGAAGTGTTCCTACTAACGTTTTACCTTCACCTGTTGCCATTTCGGCAATTTTTCCGCTGTGAAGAATTACCCCGCCAATAAACTGAACATCATAATGCACCATGTCCCATACTACAGGAGTTCCTGCAGCGTTCCATGAATTTTTCCATACAGCCTGGTCGCCCTGAATTTCGATGAAATCTTTTCCTGCAGCCGCCAATTGTCTGTCCCAATCTGTCGCTGTTACACGGATCTCACCATTCTGAGCCCATCTTCTGGATGTTTCTTTAATTAAGGCAAAAGCTTCCGGCAATACCTGAGCAAGTACTTTTTCTTCAATTTCGTAAGAATCTTTCTTTAAAGTCTCGATTCTAGAAAAAAGAGCTTCTTTTTCATCTACATTCTTGGAGTTTTTGATCTGCTCTTTAATTTGTTCTATCTGAGCCGAAATGCTGCTTGTTGCCTCTTTTATTTTAGATTTAAACTCCGCAGTTTTCTCTCTCAAACCATCATCAGACAATTGCTGAATCGTTGGTTCAACGGCTTTGATTTTTGTTACAACTTTTTTTACTTCTTTTAGGTCCTGCGCTTTTTTGTCTCCCAAAAACCCTTTAAGAACTTTGTTTAAAAAACTCATAAATTTTTGCTTTATGCTTTAAGCGAAATGCTTTAAGCGTTTTAATAACACTTAACGTGTAAATTGATATGTAGAAAAGGCAAAAAAGCTTTAAGCGTGATGCCTAAAGCTTAGGTGCTTATTAATATTCGTCTTCGTTCCAAAGATAATCTTCATCTGTAGGATAATCGCTCCAGATTTCATCAATTGCATCGTAGATTTCGCCTTCGTCCTCAATTGCCTGAAGGTTTTCCACTACTTCCATTGGTGCACCAGTTCTGATCGCATAGTCGATAAGTTCTGCTTTTGTCATCGGCCAAGGTGCGTCGCTTAAATAAGAAGCTAATTCTAATGTCCAGTACATAATTTTTATTTTTTTTGCAAAAGTATAAAAATAGGTTATATTATAAACTTTTTTATGACTTGATTTTCAATTCTTTTAATAAAATATTTACTGCTGAAAACTTTAAAGTATTGCTACCAAAGTTTTTCCGGCGTATTGCTGTCATTTTCTCAAAAACCATTCCACAAATTTTTTTATGCCATTTTGGAAGTTTGTGGCAGGATGATAGTCTATTAAGTGTCTTGCTTTTGCTATATCTGCATTGGTTTTCAATACATCACCCGGTTGTAATGGCAGATTTTTCCGGATGGCAGTTTTACCAAGATTTTTTTCAATTTCAGAAAGCATCTCAGATAATGTAATAACTTCGTTTTCTCCCAAATTAATGATCTCGTAAACATCTGAATTATTTTCAAGATAAGAGGCAGACTTTAAAATCCCATCAATAATATCATCAATATACGTATAGTCTCTTGCCGTATTGCCATCACCATAGAAGGGAATTTCTTTGTCTTCAGAAATTAATTTAGTGAATTTGCAAATGGCAAGATCGGGCCTTTGCCTCGGTCCGTACACGGTAAAGAACCTTAATTGAATCATATCAATTTTATATAAATCATGGTACACATGACCTAAAATCTCTACACATTTTTTGGTTGCAGCATAAGGCGATATAGGATTATCTACATTATCGTTTTCAGAGAAAGGAACTTTCTGGTTGTTTCCATAAACGCTGGATGAAGATGCACAGACAATTTTTTTAACGTGAAACTGACAGCAAAGTTCCAGAAGATTCATCGTTCCGCGGACATTTACTTCTTCATATTCCAGAGGTCTTTCAATAGAAGGGCGGACTCCGGCAAGAGCAGCCAGATGAATTACCATATCTATTGTATTTTCACTGAAAATTTTTTCCAGCCCAGATTTATCCCGGATGTCCTGAAAAAACAACTGATACTGTGGGGATTTTGTAAGGGCAGAAAGTCTTTCGATATCTTTTTTCTTATCTGCAAATTCAAATTGCTGAATTATGTTTAAAGACTCCAAAGTATTTTCGATTTTTATTTTATAATCATAAAAATCATCAAAATTGTCAACATTAATGACAGAATGTCCTTTTTTTAATAAATTTTCTATAAGATGGGAACCTATGAAACCGCTTCCTCCGGTAACGAGATATATCATTTGCTGTTTTATATTATTGTTTTGTATCAATAAAATTCTGTTCTTCTTTAGAGAGCAATGTGCTAGTTTCATTGATCTTTTTATCGGGAATATTTTCTACAAAAGGCTTGGAGAGGTCTATTTTTTCTTTTAAACCTCTTTTATTTCCTTCAACGAAATTTTCCAGCTTTATTTCCTGATAAGCAGCAAATGGTATTTTTCTGTTTTTAAATTCACAATACCCTTCTCCTGTAACTGTAATAAGTGATGGCAAATACTTGTTGTTTCTTTTGTAAAAGTCAAAAAACACGTTTGCCTTAGTCGTATTACTATTGTAAAGTTCGCCGTTTTTTGCTTTTTTTTCTGTTTCAACATTGTTTTGATCAATATCCACCTGCATATTTACAATTGCACGGTCATTTTTATTATACGTTATAAAGCCGGCAAATTTCACTCCTAATTTCTCATTTTTTTCAGTTTCAAAACGGAGTTTCTGAATACCTGCATTTTCGTATAGTAATGAAGTTTTTATTTTTGTATCCTTAAAAACATTCAGCATTCCCACAATCTGACGATTCATGAAGAAAGTTCCTACAAAATCTTCCGGTTGTAAATTCGGAACAGATTGAAAAGGATATTTTTCGTCCAGCTTTATTGTTTTGTAAAACCTAATATTGTTAAGACCAATATTGAAAAAGCTGTCGGCGTCTTTCGATGCACTGAAGTTAAAAAAATTAAATTTAGTCCAGATATTAACATCTGCTACCAAAAGATGTGAAATTTTTCCATCAACGAATGACTTTTGTTTTATGGTTCCTGAATAAAGTGAAGGGCTTGAATAGTAAACTGTTTTGTAATTATCAATTAAGTCTTGGAATAGTTTTTTTAAATCAATATTTGTAATTGTTACCTCTTCAATTTCTTTAAAAAGAGGTTTCAGAAAAATTTGAGCAGAAATGCCGGTTTTTTTATTTTCATAAAGAGGTGCAGAAATCTCAATCTCTTTAATATTTTCAGGAATTAAAACCTTACCATCTTCATTGGTATAATAAACCCTTGTTTCTGTAAGAATTTTTGCATTAGGAACTGGTTTATTTTCTTCAGAATCGAAAACTGAAACTGTTTTCAAAGATTGAGCTTTGAAAATTAATGTATATAAAATAAAGAACAGGTAAAGTGTATTTTTCATAAGTGTTTGAAGAATCACAAATTTATAAAAATTAAGTTGACCGAGTATATATCAGTATTCTTAATTTAAAAAAGAACAATGGCAAATCTATTTAACATTGCCTGGATTTTGTTTCATACTTTAAGCTGATGAGAACAACCTATTCACACATCTTTTTATAAGAAACGTATTAATTAGCACTCATTATAACTGATTTTTACACTTTTTTTTAATGAGAATCAATACAATATCTTAAAATAAAAGAGAATAAATATTTAAAATCCATTAAGAAAGTTGTAAAGATCATCTTCTGGCTTTAGTCCGAGTTTTTTTCTTAGTCGGGATCTGCTTACATTAATGCTTGACGGAAGCACTTGGAAAATATCCGCCATTTCTTTTGAGTTTAAGCCTATTCGAAGATAGGCACAAAGCCGCAATTCATAAATAGAAAGATTGGGAAACCTGACTTTCATAGATTTGAAAAATTCCTGATGCAGCTCATCCATTTGAATTTCAAACGTGTGATCTTCTGTATGAAGATACTGGCTGAGCATTCTGCGGATTTCTCCCAACCTAATTTTAGAAATATTTGGGGTATCTTCTATTTCTTTTATTTTGCAGTTAATGATAGAAAGTATTCTGTTTTTGTCTTCATCATCTTTTGCTTTAGTAGCCAGCTCAATGGTTTTCCTTCGGATTTCCTCTCTCAGGTTTTGCTGTTCTGTTTCCATCTGTTTTTGCTTTGCAATCAGAATTTCCTCACGGTGTTTTTCGGACTGCTCTCTAAGAAATTCCCGTTGTTTTTGCAGGAAATCAAAAGCTTGTTTTTTAAGTCTGTTTTGATGATGCTTCCTCAAAAAGTAAAATGAAGCAATTATGATTAGTCCATATAGAACATAGCTGTATATTGTTCTGTACCAAGGTGCTTTTACCGTAAAATTAATTTTTTTCGTTTCCGATAAAAAATTTTCTTTTCTTGCTTTAATGTGAAGTGTATAATCGCCTTCTTTGAGGTTTAAAAAATTTACTTCATTTTTAGTACTCCAAGGCGACCATTTATCTGAAAAACCCTTTAAATAATACTGATATTCCACTCCTTCTTCGTTAGGAGCTATAAAGCTAAAATGAAAGTTATTATATTTATAGCTGATGCTTTGCTGATGATGTATTGCTGTTTCATTATGATTATTAAACGCCTTAGCTTTTCTGAAAACTAAATCTGCAAGAAAATTTACTTTCTGGTTTGGTGTTTTTTCCAGCGCAAAACCATTGTAAACAGGATAAAAGTTATATTCTGGCGAAATTTTCTTAGGAAAATAAAAACCGGGAAGCACTTCTTTGATGACTGCTGCGCCGATTTTATCATTCATCAATCTGAATTTTTTGTCAGCCGAAATATATTTGTATGCATGAGTTGCGGTGACAATCATGATCTCTCCATCATTTTTATAGATTTGAGGAGAATTTCCTTCAAATTCAGAATCCAGAAAAATTTTTCTGTTCACCGGGTTAAGATTTACATCCAAATCGGTTATTATAACTCCGTAATTAGGAATATTGATCCAGATGGTCTGGTTGCTTTCGATTTGAATCTGGCTTACTGCTCCGAGAATGTATTTCATATTTTTCACAAATCTCAATCCGCCAAATTCTTTTTTATAAATAGAAATTCCTTTATAATTACCGGTTAATACATAGTTATTTCTAAAAGGAATTATTTGGGAAACACCATACTCATCGTTGATTTTCTGAAATATATTATCTTTTACTAGAAACAATCCTCTATCATGACCGCAATAAATATTTCCTTCAATTGTTTCTAAAGTCCAAACCTGCCCGTCCGAACCTTTGATAAGATTAAAAAGTGGATTTTTCTGATTATTTCTAAAATTATTCCAGTCTGTATAATATAATCCCTGATTGGAACCTAAAAATAATTTACTTTCATTAATAAGGGCTGTATATCCTGTCCCAAAATTACCGTTGACACTGTAAAAGTAAGAAATACTGCTGCTTATGTCTACAGAGGCAATTCCATAATCCAAACCAAGCCACAATTTGCCATTTTTTTGATAAAAAAGAGAAAGAACAGTATTATTGGATAAGCCTTTGTTTTTATTAATATGCTGAACAATTTTTCCGTTTAGATCTGTAATATACAGTCCATCGGTAATCGTTCCAAAAGCTAAATATTTATCATCAATTGAAGTAAAACTGAAAACTTTATTTTTTTCGAGAATAGAATTGACCTCCGAAATAGCGGGTGTCATTTTCTTTTCTGAAACCTGAAAAATCCCATGGTTTTTAGTGACAATTCTAAGTTCTTTAGCTATTTTGAACACTCCAGCTATTTCTAATTGGCTGTTCTCAGGATAAGAACAGATTAAATTCAAATTTTTTCCATCAAATTGCAGCAATCCCTTCCTGTCGTCAGCAAGGTAAAGTAATCCGTTTACTAAAAAGCTGTCTGTGAATCTTACCGGAGCTGATATTTTTGAAACTTCCCCCCGATAAAAAGTGTATAAATTCTGATGCGAAATAAAAACAATCTTATCTTTTACCTGATACGCTCCCCAAAATTCTTCTGTAACGCCGTTGTTATTTTTTCGGTAAGGATAAAGCGAAGTGTAAGAAAACTTTTGAAATTTGTCTTTTTCGTAAACGCCGAAATCCATATCTGCGCCAACATATATGGTAGAAGCATTTGCAATGTGAAGAGATCTCGTATATCCTTTATAATTCCTAAATCTGTTCCAGTTTTGACCATCAAACTCCAAAACACCATTTTCCGCTGCCATATAAACCATCCCATTGTCTGCTGCTTTTATTTCCCAGATTTTACCATGGTTGCCATAATCTTTAGGCAGATAATTCTGAATAAAAGGCAAACCTATATTCTGAATGCTTTGTGAGTATATTAAAGCAAACAATAAACACAATATACAGCTAAGAAGTCTTTTCACCATCAAATCAAAAATAACGAATTAAAATGAAAAAGCCCGCCAAATATGACGGGCTTTTAAAAAAAATAACATAATTTAGTTAACAACAAGCTTAGAAGATTGTGTTTCTCCTTTTTCGTTGGTGGTTTTGATGATATAAAGCCCTTTAGAAAGACCATCAGTAGCTACGGTATTATCTACTGAATTTTTCACTTTCTGACCAGCCATATTATAAATCTCCAAAGATTTCACTTTACCATCAACCGTCACAGTTTCCCCTGCTTTTACAGGATTTGGATATATTCTTGCTTCTTTTTTGTTTTGAATATCTTTTACTCCTAAAGTTCCGTTTTTATAAAAATAGATGTTGTCTACATAAACACTTCCAAGATTACTCGAAATTAGGAATTGATACAAAGAGTTTCTGATTTGTCCTCCTGGAATGTTAAAATCGCTGATCGGAACATCAATCGAAACCCATGTTCCTGTTGTTGAAGGTAAATGATTCAATAAAAATGATGAAGTTTCCCCAGCCTGAGAAGCATGATTTGACCATTTTGGATTGAATACTTTTCCTACTAAGTCTGTTCCTGCATCTATAAAATAATCCATATGAAAATGCGTCATTGCAGTAGCATTTATATAATTAGCAAGCTGTACACCAAGAAAGTTGGTAAATGTAATCTTTTTCACAGCATTTCCTGCCACTGTAACATCCTGAATTGTAGAATCATCCCAAGAAGTAGACCATTCAGAAACAGGAACATTAGTATATGCCTCACTAAAGAAAGATATTACATCAGCAGCAGCTCTTGCAGGTGGATTTGGAGCGGCTGTTGAGGGACCCGAAACCGTATAATTTATCGTATATATTCTCGTCGTTGTGCCGTTTTGAGCCGTTACAGCAACTGTTGCTGTTCCAGGAATAGAAGCAGCTTGCGTAATTACTCTTGTTGCGTTTGTATTGCTTGTTATAGCTGCGGTAATTTGTGGAATAGCAGTAGTTCCCTGCGGAAACTGTACAGAATAAGTAGTAATTGCAGAACTGAATCCGGCAACAGTTGTTCCATTAACTTTCAAGTCACTTAAAGTAGCATCGGCAGTAGGATCTACAGGGTTTTTCCAAAAGTAGATATTATCTAAATAAACAGTTGATGGTGTCGTTCCCGACTGACCATCAAACTTCAACTGGAAAACAGAGTTCCATGTCATTCCGGTGAAAGCTGATTTTGGCAAATTCACACTATTCCAGCTACCTGCGGTTAATGGTACATTAACCAAAAATTCCCCTGCTCCTGTTCCGTTATTGATTGGAGAAACTTTCAGAATTGCACCGGAAGTATTAGACCAAACATCAATATGCAAAAACTCCATTGAAGCTGCATTTTGTGTTGTAAGCTCCGTTCCTTGATAATTAAAATTAGAATAAACCAGAACATTGTTTCCAGAACCAAAAACAGGAATAAATGTAGGATTTACTGTTCCTGACTGCCCCCAGTTTGGATTATAATTAGTGACAACATTAGTATATGCATCACTAAATATCGAAATTACATTAGCCGGCAAGTGTGTCGGTGTTGGTGCATTGGTTGTTGGCTGAGAAAAGCCAAACGTAAATGCCAACAGCATTAAAAAAAGAGAGAAATTTTTCATTTTATAAAAATTTAAAGGTTAATAATATTTTTAGTTGATCTTTTAACAACTATTTTTTTATGAATTTATGAGTATTTGTTCCTTTTGAGTTTTCAATTTTAATTAAATAATTCCCTGAAGGATAAGAAGTCATATCTATTTCAGAATTGGCTATTATATTTTTCTCAAGTACTTTCTTCCCCGAAAAATCGTAAAGAGTAATCGCATTTTTATTTTCGGATAATTTTAAGTTCAATACATTTTCCACCGGATTGGGGTAAATGAATTCCTGCGAAGCAGAAAAGTTTTCTACTCCCAATGTACACGCATCTCCTACCACATAAGAATAATATTTCGTTACCGACATTCCACCTGCATACGCAAATTTAACGGCGTAATTGATGGTAGATCCCAACGTTTGCCCTGTTAAAGTTTGAGTAAAAATCTTTCCAGAAGTATTCGTCATTGCGATTTCGGTGAAAGGTGTTTGTTTCCACAAATAGGCAACAACGCCCGTTTTATCGGTGTCTAACAATTCAAACGTTACTTTTACATCTGTTCCAATGGTTTGAAAACCATATTTGTATCCCGTAGAAAATGCGCCTTGTGAAGCTAATGTAGATGTTCCGTTGCAGGCAGTATTGATATTGGAAAGTGTGGTTGCACTTAATGCAATGGGATTATTGGCGGCCGTATTTCCTGCGGCATCGCTTGCTGTTATGGTAAAATTGTACGTTGTGGTAGGACTTAATCCTGAAATGATGACCGATTTTTGGACGCCCGAAGTTCCGTAAACCGTTTGCGTAGCACCACCAGAAATCTGATAGGTAATCGCACCAAAATTGTCCGTCGCATTCAGTAATAATTCTACAGAATCGCTGGTTACTGTTCCTACATTTGCCGTAAAATTGGTTGGTGCAACCGTATCCGGAGTGGTGTTTTGATATAATCTTACATAATCTATTACCATTGAAGCTTCTGTAAAAGTAGACGGAATAGTTCCTGCAACACCGCCCATTGCAATGTTTAGAAGTAGATATTGCTCTTTATCAAAAGGCCAGGTTGATGCATTTTTTACGGAAGGATTGTAGGTGTAATAGGCAACTCCATCCAACAAAAAGGTAATCTGATTCGGCGACCAGTTCATCGAATAAATGTGATAATTATCCGTAATATCCGATGAAGCCAACATTCCGCCGTGATTCACCGAATTTCCAGACGAAGATGGTGTGTGCAATGTACTCTGAATAAAATTATCGGGAGCAGATGGGAAAATTCCGTATTCCATCATATCGATTTCTCCGCAAGCCGGCCAATTGGTGGTTCCGTAAGTGGAAGCGAAAAATCCGCCCGGTTCATTAATGTTTCTGCCCAAAAGCCAAATTGCAGGCCACGTTCCTTGGTTTTTTGGAACTTTTGCACGAACGTCTACTCTTCCGTATGTAAAGGCAAATTTTGAATTCAATCGTGCGGAAGTGTAATTTTTTGTGAATCCTTGGTCGATAAACGTTTCTTTTTTGGCCACAATATTCAGTTCGCCGTTGTTGGCGAAAGAATTCGTAATGAGATTGGTGTAATGTTGTTGTTCTCCATTGTACCAACTTCCGCCACTTGGTAATTGGGTTTGATGGTGCCATTTTGCATTATCCACCGCACCGTTGGTGGAAAATTCGTCGGACCAAACCAAATCATTGTACACAACATCGACCTGCGCCAAATAGAGTGTGCTGAAAAGGAGTAGAACGATATGGTGTAATTTTTTGATCATACTATTTTTTTTTATTAATGTTCTTTTGTCTTGAAATCGAAGATTCGACGAAGTCAAACAAAAGAACCAAAAGTTAAAGACTTGGAAACTCGGCTAAAATTTTAAAACATTTCCTAAAATTTCCAAAACTCGGGCGGAAAGAACATTTAGTTTTTTTATTTCATTTTTTGCCGCCACTCAAACAGTGGAAATTTCTTAACGGAAATCTTTTAAAATTTGCTTCACCATTTTTAATGTTTCAATGGAATCAGCGAAACTTCGTTTTGTTAACGCCTCCGTTTCCTTATGTCATTTATTTTTTTTAAAAATTTTTATTTTTTTATTTTTTTTCAACCTTGTCAGGGTGTGAAACCCTGACAAGGTTTTTGCGTTGAATCTCTCGCAGCCCGACTTGAGTGGAGCTATTTTTTATTTTTTTTGGTTCTCCCCTTTGGGGAGTTAGAGGGGCAAAAAAAAATAAAAAAAGCGGGAACGGAAGGCGGATTAAGCTGCCCAAAAAAAACTCGCAACTTGCATCTCGTAACTCGTAATTCTTCTCAATACTTCAACTTCTCGTGCTTGTCCCAAATTCCCCAATGTGCGCCGACTTCGCCTTCGGGACCTACTTTCCAACTTTCGTCGAAGGAGGAAAAATAGAAACAGTCGATTTGCTCGTCCATACACCACAATTGGGTGTTGATGAAGTAATTCAAAGCGTTTTCTCTGGACGGAAATGCGCCCTTCAAATCTTCGCCTTTACTTGGCCAACCGGTTTCGGAAATGATGACGGGTTTTTCGCCAGCTGCGTTTTTGGCTTGCCAATACATTTGCTTCATATAATTGAGCGAATGTTCTGCAGGGCAACTTTCCCAAAACGGATAACAGTTCGCCAAAATAACGTCGCAAACTTCTGTAATTCTTGGTTTTATGATAAATTCGTAATAGGCATCTACATAACCTACCGGAATTTCGGGGATTTCTTTTTTTACACGGTGGATGAAATCCAACAACTCGTCTTCGGTTAAATCTTTGCGGTACATCACTTCATTTCCTACCGCTGCAATGTCCACATAACCTTCTTTGGCAAGTTTTATCAATCCTTCTACTTCTCTTTCGTTGATTTCGGGATCGTCGCCGAGCCACGCTCCCACCAAGGTTTTCATTCCGAATTCTTTGGCGATTTTCGGGATGTGTTCGTTGCCTTCGGTGCAAGAAAACGAGCGAACCCACGATGTGTGCGGTTTCAGGATTTCCATTCTTCGGCGAACTTGTTCCTCGGAAATGATGTCGCCGGGTTTTTGTCCGTCTTCATACAAACTGAAACAAAAGCCGTGAACGCCATTGTTGAGAATTTCCCGAAACAAATCTCTTTTTTCGGTTTCGGTTTTTCCTATGATATAATTATCCTGATTGAGTTTGGGTAAGGATAAATATTGCTCTGCTCTGTATGACATATTCTTAAATTAAAGTGATGAATGATGAATGATAAAAGATGATTGATGATAAAAAAAGTCTTGTGTCTAACATCTCGTGTCTTGTGTCTTTCTTTAAAATTTGAATTTTTCGTTGGCATCCCATAATCCCCACGAAGTTCCTGCCCAACCTTCGAAATGGATTTTCCAAGATTCGTCAAAAGAAGAGAAATAAAACAGCGTTACGTTTTCTTTCGATGCCCATTTTTGTGCTTCTACATAATATCTCATCAGGTTTTCGGAAGAAGGAACGGCATTTTGTACGGCTTCGCCTTTACTTGGCCAACCGGTTTCTGCGATGATGATTTCTTTTCCACCCGCAATTTTTTTGGTTTGATGATGCATTTCCTGCAAATACATTCCAGCGTTGTCTATAGAAGCACCTTCCCAGAACGGATAACAGTTGATTAAAATTTTATCGGTTGCTGATGCCAATTTCGGGTGATTGATGATTTCGTAATACACATCAATATACGTTACAGGAACATCAATCGTTTGACTCTTAACCTGCTGAATGTAGCTCAACAATGTTTCTTCGTTTTGGTCGCCACGGAACAATACTTCGTTTCCAACGGCTGCCATATCTACATTTCCTTCTTTGATTAACTGAATTAAAGCCTGAATTTCTTGTTGGTTTTCGGTTTCATCTTTGCCAATCCAAGCTCCCATTAATACGTTGAAGCCCATTTCTTTGGCGATTTTCGGGATATTTTCGTGTCCGTGCGTGGAAGAAAAGACTCTGATCCATTGTGTATGATGTTGCAGCACTTCAAGGCGTTTTCGGATTTGTTCTTCGGTGATGTAATCTCCCGGAAATTGTTTTTCGGTGAATGCACTGAAACAAATGCCGCTCATTCCTGCTTTGAAAACATTGTAAAATTCAGTTTTTATGCCTTCAACATTGGTGTAATCAAACGTTGGGAAATAATACTGCGGGAATTGCTGTTGCAGTTGCAGTCGGGAAAGTCCAGCCAAATTCATTCCTTTCAAAACATTGTTGGCACCGTATCCAGACGGTTTTGGTGCTTTTCTTCTGGCTAATTCTGCACTTATTTCTTTGGCTTTTTCTTCTGACACATCATAATCCCACATTACCCAAATGGCTATTAATGTACCTGCAATTGGAATTACCGAGAAAAGAATATGCAACATAGAAATTGCCCCTTCTTGTTGTGTTGTAGAAATCCCTTCTTTGAAGCCTACCCAAGTTAGAATTAAACCACTTAATCCACCCGCAATAGCAGCGCCAAATTTTACCATCCACCAATAAATAGCGCCAAATATTCCTTCTCTTCTTTTTCCGGTATTGAGTTCGTCAATATCAATCACATCGGAGGTCATCGACATCATAATGGTAAACAAACTTCCTATACCAAAGGAGAAAAAAGGCAATGCAATAATAAACAAATAGGGTTTGCCTGGAACTAATAAAAACCAAAGTAAAATGTACCCTAAAATAGAAATGCTTTGAGAGATGATAAAAGCGTTCTTTTTGCCATATTTATTGGCCATCCATCTCACAATGGGTATTACAAAAAGCGTTGTAGAGGTTGCTCCCAAACAGCCAAAAAGCGTAGGCCAAATACCAGCATCAGCTGGACTTCCATTAAATAAATGATAAACAATTACAAAAAATGTAAAGCTTGCAACCGTATTAAATGCATTAAAAATTAAAAAAGTAGCAATACATAGTTTTTTAAACGGCTTTATTTTTAAAGCTTCTTTAAATCCTTCGATGATTAAATCAAAACTTCTACTCGCGTTTTTTAAATTTAAGGGTTCATAATTTTCGTTGAGCGTTGATTTACTTTTGATAAAAATACCCGGAATAACAGCCAATATCGTACAACCGATGGCAACATAAATGGCCAAAGTTCTGGTGGCTATTTCTGCGGTAGGGAAAAAATCGGGATCGTACATAATCACCCAAAACCAAGGCGCAATAACCCAAGCCAATTGTCCGATTAATTGTGACACCGCCATAATATTGGTTCGTTCGTGGAAATCATCACTCATTTCATAACCCATTGCCACATACGGAACACTAAATATGGTAATTCCCAAAAAGAAAACTAATGAAATCAGTAAAAAATAAAAGAAATTGAACGTTGGCGAATTAGAAGAATATAATTGAAACATTAATGCAAACGCAATCCCTGTAATGATGCCACCAATGATAACATATTGCCTTCTTCTGCCCCATTTCGACTTGGTATTATCCGATATAAACCCCATCAATGGATCAGTAATGGCATCAAATAACTTTGGAATAAAATAAATTAATCCTAACATCCAACCAGAAAATCCTAAATTCTGCACCAATACTACGATGAAGATTCCTAGTGCTGCAGGAAACATTTGGTTCGCCAACATTCCCAAACCGAAAGCTATTTTCTGTCCTAGTGGAACTTTATTTTTTGAAATTACTGATTGTGACATATACTTTTAATTGTTTAAAAAGTTAAATGAACCGTTTGTAATGCTTTCGCATTGATATTGGTGGATATGGTTTGATTTTCTACAAAAATTTCGATATTTTTTGCTTGTTCCGATGGATTGAAGATCACTACCGCCACCGAACCGTCGGGATTTTTAGCAGCGGTTACTTGCACTTCTTTATCAGGATTTTCAAAACCAATTCGTACCGCTTCGGGACGAATAAATTTGCTGAAATGTGCCATCGTGTAGAACAAAGGCGTTACATACACTTCATCGGTTTCGGGATCAACCAAAATCGGAGCGCCACACCAGTTTTTGAACCAGTTTGGACCGCCGTTTTTGTCTAAAACCATATTCCAATCAATCCAACCATCGACTTGATTGTTCAAACAACCAATAATATCTCCTGCATAACGGAACACCGGAACGTATTTCGGGTGCAAATATTTTTCTTCTTCTTTTGCCCAATCACAACCCCAATCGGTAGCTTCAGGACTCCAATACCAAGAATCGTCTTTCCATTTCGGAATATCGCCATCAATGCAGGCTTCGGTTTGGATGAGATGCTTAGTTGGATTTTTTTTGTGTGCGTATTGCAACTCATCTTCAAACACTTTCCAAGTGCTTTCGTACCAATGAATGGCCGTTCCTGCGAAATATTTCGACGATTTTTCGGAGCGGTACATTTCGTCCACCCAATTTTTGAGTTCCGCTCGGTTTTGGTCGTACCCAAAAATTTTCACGTTTCCGTAGCCGTCTTTTTCTAATTTTGGCCCGAGGAAATTTTCTACAAAATCCGTCATTTCTTTAGGCGTGAAGAGCATACTTTCCCAATTTCCGCCGTTTCCGTGAGGTTCGTTCACCACGGTAATTCCCCAAATCGGAATGCCTAATTTTTTATATTCGGTTAAATATTTGGAAAAATAAAGTGCAAAAGTTTCGTTGTATTGCGGCAATAATTTTCCGTTGATCCAAGAGTTGTTGTCCTTCATCCACGGTGGTGAAGTCCAAGGTGAAGCCAAAATTTTAAAACCATCTTTGGAAATTTTTTGTGCGTCTTTAATCATCGGCACCAAATCGTCCATATCTTCCTTTACCGAAAAATGTTTCAGTTCTTTATCATCGGCAACCGGAGCGTAGGTGTAATTGTTCAAAGAAAAATCGCAAGAAGCAATCGTGGTGCGGGTTAAAGAATAATTCGCACCTTCTTCGCCAAAGTACAATTGCAATACTTTTTCCCGATTTTTGGGGCTTAATTTATTCAATAAATACGCTGAACTTTCGGTAAAAGCGCCACCAAATCCCGTAATTTTTTGGAATTTTTCTTCGGGTTTAATGTTTATTTTAATTGAATTTTCAACAGCATTTCTCGCATCAATTTTAGTTAATTGATTTCCGCTTGCCGAAGTTTCGTAGATATTGGCTTTCCACGATTTTTGTGCAGTACAACTCATCATCAAACTGGTTATTAAGGCAATATGTAAATTTTTTGTTTTCATATCTTTTGGAGTTAATTTCCAAATATTTTTTATCTCGCTGATTGTGCAGATTTCGCAGATTTAAGAACCAAATAAAATCTGCCTAATTAGCTCAATCTGCGAGAGTTTACTTCGTTTCCATCAATTGTTTCTCAAACTCCCGATGTGGCGGCATTTCTACGCTGTCTAACAATCGTTTCAAATTTCCGTTAAAGGTTTTCTGAATGGTATTTCCGTCTCTTTTCAGTTTTCTGAAAGCACCTTCATCTACCAAATCCCAAATCGCATATTTGGCATTTCCATCTACGGTAAACAATCCGAAATGATTTTCCGAACCGCCTGCATTTCCGGCATCTTTCCAAGGTTCATCGAAGGCTTCAAAATAAAAACACGAAATTCCCGCCTCGTTCGTCCAATTGCGCATTTTATGGTAGAAAATGCCGGCTTTGTATTCGTCCACTGCTTTGGAATCATTGCTTCCGTACAATTCATTAGAAAAAGTTGCCCAACCGGTTTCGCCAATGTGAATTGGTTTTTCTACGCCCAGACTCTGCATATATTTTTTTACCGCATTGTACTGCGATTTTGCATAATTCACGGAGCGATTCATCGCCAGATCCAATTGTTTTTCTTTGGAAAACTGAAATTCATCCTCTGAAATTCCCCAAAAAATCGGGTTGTAATGTGTGTCGTGCATCGGATAGGTGTGCATCGAAATGTAATCCACGGCTTTAATCAATTCATTGAGTTCTTTCGTGTGATATTCTTTGTCACCACCGCCCCAACTTGCAAAATTGTCGGAAGTGGTTATCCACAAATCTTTTGGCAATTCTCCTTTTTTCTTTAAATCCTGCAAATGATTCACCCATTTCAAAATCACAGAAGGCTGCACGTAATAAGCTGTTGCCCATTTTACCATCGCTTCATTTCCTACGGCAATCACCTTGATGATTTCCGGATATTCGTTTGCCAATTCTACAGCGTGTGCAATTTCGGCGGCGTTTCTTTCACTTTCTTCGTTGTGATTGGGTTCAAAACCTGTCCAAGCATTTTTGCAGTCGATCCACGCTCCAAGCATCACATACATTTCAAATTCAGGATTTTCCTGACGCAGTTCTTTAATTGCTTTCAGCACATTTACCGATTCCGGAAGATGCACGTTGTACGTTCTGATGATTTTCACGCCCATCGCTGAAAGAATTTTCATATCTTCTTTCAACTGCGAAACGGTAGGTTGCACTCTTCTGGAGTTGGTTCGGTAACCGCCGTAAGACATCGCTAAATAATTGGGATTTCCCAAAATTTCGGCTGCGCTTTTATGTTTAATTGTGTTTTGCATACTGTTACACGACATTAAAAAGGTCAAAAAAAAGGATGATATTAAGCTGAATAATTTCATTCGTTATTGAAACTGTATTCATTCATTTTTAGGTTTTGGCTAAAGTTCAATCGATTTTGATATTTGTAAACGGGCTAAAGCCCGTTCCTACTGATTATTATTTCAACTGCTCTTTTCTGATTTTAACTTTAATCAAAGACACTTTTCCGTTTCTTTTAAAAATGTTTTCAGAGTCTTCTTTATTAATGGTTAAACTGTTCTCTATTTTTGCTTCGCACTGTTCATTAAAAACTTCTACGCTTTCGGTTTCCGAAATTTCATAAATTACTGGAACTTCGCATTTGGTGAAAAACAATGAATTTTCGGGTAATTTCAACGATGAAGCATTGGATTGTACATCAAAATATTCGATGGTTTTTTCTTCCGCCAAAAATTCTTCTTTTCTCAATAAATCGGGTTTGAACTGCAATTGTCCGTTTTTCACAATCATTCCCAGTTCTCCAAAACGGCTCAGCAAATCTTCTTTTACCTGTCCCGTCATTCCTGGTTGTTGTGCGCCTTTGGTAAATGGTGTGTGCGAATACGCATCGGTTGGGAATGCGCCGTACAATTCCGGAGATTTGTGAACGCCAATTCCTGCGTTGATTTCGTAGAAATGCTCCAATAATCTTCCCACTGTTTCGGGCGAAGCATTTTCGTTGATGGCTTTTTGGCAAACTTCCATCACGGCTAACAATAATTTGGAAACCATATGCCAATAAATAGAGCCTAAACCTTCGTACCCGTAGAAAGTGCCGCTTCTTCCGGTAAATTCTTTGTGATTGAAAACGGCTTCAAAGATTTCTGAAATCAAGATTTTTTCTTGATTTTCAACCTTTAAAGCATCTAAACCTACTTCTAAATCGCCTGCATTTTTGAAATTTCCATTAAAATGATAATTTCCTAACACATCTACTTCAATGATTTGTGTATTTTTTTCAGCAACTAATTGCTGAAGCAATGCTGATTGCTGAACTAAATTTTCAGGAATGCTGTTTCTTTCCAAAAAGCCTTTCAGTTGCTTGTTAGGATAGAGTAAATAGCTGTATTGGTCTTCTCGGAACAAAGCCGAATTTTTCAACGCATCCAACACTTTCAATGCTTCTTCGGAAGTGAGGAACTGAGAACTCAACACCGCAACTTGTCCTTCCAACATTTCGCTCAGGTATGAAATCGTAACATATTTTTCGTTGGAAGTCATCAGATTATAGGCGTGATATAAACCGTCCTTTCTTTCGTTGGCTTTGATGGAATGCTCCAAAAACTGCAACGAAAGGTTGGTAAATCTTCTCAACCCTTCCAGAGAAACGGTACGTTTTTTACCCCAAAAACCTTTGGTGTACACGTGATTTCGGTATTCCGAAGCCGCTTCGCCAAAAACATCGAGGATTTTTTTGCGGTCTTCGTTGCTAATAGTTCCTTCGAGTAAGTGAAGATTTTCCTGAAAACCTTCTCGTATTTTTTTGTAAAAATCCACCAATTCGGTAGAAACTTTTACATTTTCCAAAACCGAATTTTCAAAAATACCTTGGAAAAATTGCATCATTCGTCGCAAATAATACAGCGTCACCATCGAAACGCCGTTTCCTACCAAAGCGTTGTTGGCATCGTTCCATTCTGGTCGTTGCGTATTCATCCAAATACCGCCTTCCAAAATGAAATTGGACAGTTTTGCTAAAACAGTTGCCAATATTTTTTCTATGAAATTCACTTTCAAGACATCTCCGTTTTCATCGGTAAGTAAAGCGCCGTCTGCTCCCATTTCTTTTCTTCTTTCACGAATTGTTGAATCCAATTCAAAATCAAAGTCGATGGTATCTTTCGGATTTTTCAGGATTTCTTCGTACGATTTTATTTTGTACGGTACGTTGGCGTACACAAAAAGTTCTTGGTCCAACAGATTTTCTAACGAATTAGGGAAATAATTTTCGGTAAATTCTAAAAATTTCTGTAAATAAATAATCTGATGATCACCCCAATAACCGATGTAGCTCCAAGGGTCGTCTTCTTCAATGGTTTCCCAATCGAAACCGTCTTTGGTTACCCGATACGGATTGTACCCGTCAAAGGTTGTCGCATTCAGGAATTTAAAAATCATTCCTTCGATAAAATACGGATAGGAATGCGCCAAAGCTTCCCAATTTTGGAAAATATCTCTCCAGTTTCCTTCGTAATCGAGAATTTTAGAGCCGTCCACTTCACTTCTGGTGTTGATGGAAAATTTGTTCCACGGACGGGAAGGATCGCCGTGACGGCGGGAAAATTTGAGCGGTAGATATTCTTTTGCCAATCGGATAAAATCGGCATCATCAGCATTCTCTAGCGCTGCTATCAACTCAAACAAAGAAAATTTCTCTGGAAGTTGGTTGATGATGGCTGCTGAATTTTTTAAAACTTGTTGGTTGGCTTTCTCCATATATTTGGAAAAATCCCACTTTTCGATGGTGTAATTGTCATCGAAAATTCCGCCACGCATAATGTTGAACAGCGTGTTGGAGAAATGACGGCTGTCTCGCAAATCGTCGTTGGTAAACTGCAAACCATCGGCAGCAGCCACTAATTTTTTAAGATTTTCGGTGCCTAAATCAATATCTTTTTGAATGCTTGAAGCAAGATTTTTTTCGGTTTTAATGCGTTCAATCCAGTTAATAACATTCGATTGCGACTGATTCACATTGGCTACAAACCACCAATTTTTTTCATCGTTGGTGTTTAATGCTAATTCCTGTTGAACGAAATACGCTCCTTTTTCGCCTTTGATGTCGGCTTCCTGACTTACTTTTTTGCCTTTTCTGAAATTTTTCAATTGAAGCGAAGACAGCAAATACGTTGGATTTTCTGTTCCGATGGAGAAAACGGTGTTTGCTTTCAAAGCTTCGCTAGGTTCGGCTTTATCCACGATAATGGCACTCAATGCGAAAATTCCGAGTCCTGATGTTGCATCGAGTTCGGTACGTTTGTAGGCATCGCCCAAATTGCTAACCCTCATTTGCAAATCGCTGCCGATTCCGTACGGTAAAATGTTTTGCAGTCCATCTAAAACAGTAACGTTTTGATTATCGGAGGCTAAATTTTTGATTTTTGATTTTTTGATGAAGCCAAATTCGCTGCTGTTATTCCATTCATAAGAAAAAGCGAGGGCTAAATCGTGGTTGATTTCTTCAAAAATAATCTTGTTTCCAAATTCGTTTTTGTACACATTTCTGCTGGTGCGAAATTGTGCTTCGTTGCGAACGGAAAAAGGTTCCCAAACTAGTGTTTCCCCATTTTTATGCACCTGAACCATTGTTTTGCTTCCGGTAATTTCTGCCGATTCGGTGATTTTGTCATCGGTGTAATACGGAAAAAGGGCAAATTCTGAGTTTTTTCTTCCTGCGGAAAGTCCGCCATTGCTGGACACGAACATCCAATGATTGGAGTCGCTCACGATGGTCATAAAAAACGGACGCAAGGTTTCTGCATCGGAGATTTTAAAAAAAACTTCGTGGTTGATTTTTACAGTTTCTATAGAGGATTCGATATGGGAAATCGTGGATTGCATTATTGAAATTTTGATAAATTAATTTTAAAATTGGTTGTAAAACCCTTCCGAAGGAAAAAAGATCCTCGGATGTAATGGTCTGAAAAATGTTGTTTTATAGTGAAACCTTATAGGTTTTGAAAACTATAAGGTTTAAGATTTTTGAAAATTTATTTTGTTTTGTAAACTCTTACATAATCTATAGTCATTTTTTGTGGGAAAGGCGTTCCATCCACCGGGAAGCCAACATAATTTCCTCCAACAGCGACATTTAGAATCATAAAGAACGGTGAATTATACACCCATTGACCTTTTTTTTCTACTTCATCGCGGGTCAAACGTTGATACAGATAATCATCTACAAAAAAATCAATTTTGTCTGCGTCCCATTCTACTGCGAAAAGATGAAAATCAACATCAAATCTTCCGTCTTTTAATGCATAAGCTTTTGTAATTGCATTTCCAGCAGAATAACCTGGTCCATGAAGAGTTCCGTGAGCTATGTGCGGTTCCTGTCCACGTAATTCCATAATATCAATTTCACCACATTGAGGCCACTGAACAGTGTCTATGTTTGCACCCAGCATCCAGAAAGCCGGCCATAATCCAGGTCCGTAAGGCGTTTTTAATCTTGCTTCGAATCTTCCGTATTGCTGGTCGAAAAGCCCTTTGGTTTTGATTCTTGCAGATGTAAATGCTGAGCCATTATAATTTTCTTTTCTGGCTGTGATGACAAGATTTCCGTTTCCGTCCAGCGAAACGTTTTCAGGACGGTTGGTATAATATTGTAACTCCTGATTTCCCCAGCCACCACTTCCGGTACCGATATCATAAGACCATTTGGCAGCATCAGGTAAAGTTCCCGCCACACCATCAAACTCATCGCTCCAGGTAAGCTCCCAGCTTCTTTCGGGTAACGTCTGAACCGATTCTTCTTCGCAAGAAACTGCAAAAAATGCAAAAGCAACAAGCGATGTAAACATTAAAAATTTATGTTGATTTAAAAATTTCATAATTCTTCTTTTTGATTTTAATTGTGGAAATACATATTATCAAAGAAAACATCTCCGTTCCCATCTACTTTGAACTGAATAATATTGCTCAAATTCACTCCTGAAAATGCAGAGAGTGGAATACTGATGCTCTTCCATCCATTTGTATTAGTTCCAATACCTGAAGGTACAGACAAAGTGTACACTTTCTCAACCGGTCCGGGACTGATTAAATAGAACTTTAGGCTGGTAGAATTGGCAGAGTAATAATCCAAATGAACAAAACCATAAGAAGATACATTAAGCGGACTTGCGAATTGTGTTCCTTGATAATTAAGACCTGCATATTTCAAAGTATTATTTCCCGCAATCAGAAGTTGGGAAACTACCGTATTTTGTCCCCAGTTTGGATTAAAATCTGTTCCGGCAACATTTGTATACGCATCACTGAAAACCGAAAGAACTCCAGAAGCCGGATGAGAAGGTGCTGGTGCAGCTGTAGCTGGTGTAGATGGGATAATGCTTCCGTCATTGTAGAAATATATATTGTCTGCGTAGAAAGCCGGAATATTGGTACCTTCAAAAATAATCTGTCCGATTTTGCTTCTGGAAGTTAAACCTGTCATCGCACTAAAAGGAATGTTGATACTTACCCAGTTTTGCCCCTGCAAAGCAGGTGCGGTAATGGTTGTAACGTGATTGCTGTCATCATTTCCTCCAAAAGCTCCATTTGGTCCAAAATCTACAATATTTACTTTGAAATTTGCTCCCGCTGCTAATGCATTTGGAAGGTAAATATCTGCGTGAAAATGCGAAGTTGCAGAAGCATTAATTGGGTTGGCGGCAGACTGTATTCCTACAAAATTAAAATTATAATAATTGAGCACATTGTTTCCGTTTACTGTAAAATCTGCAGATTGTGTCGTCTGATAAGGCGCCCAATATCCGTTGTAATAATCTACCGGAACATTCGTATATGCGTCACTGAAAACCTAAATTACTTTATCTGCAGGAAGTGTAGGTGTTGGAGCTGCCAGAAAATTCCCCTGAGAGTTGATTGTTAAACTACCAGAAGCTGGTTTTCCACCCAAAGTTGCTGTAATTACCGCAGAACCTCCTGAAACTGTAGCTACATTTCCCAGAGTATTTACTGTCGCAACCGAAGGATTGGAAGATGAAAAATTAAAATAATACGGAGTAAGATTCACCACCTGATTGATTCCGTTCGGAAGGCTGAATGTGGAAATTAAACCGTCAACATTTTGGTTTACTCCCACAAAAGAAGTGACTGTTTTTGCATCCCCGTTTAGAATTCCTGCTGTTCCCTGAGCAACACCCGGAACTTTTTCAAACTTCACCTCATCAATCCAGAAAGTGTATCCGTTGTTGTTTTCCGGACCTTCGGAATAGAAAAACATTCCTTTTTCAGCAATGAGTTTGCTTGCATCCGGAATCGGAATATAGACTTTTTTCCAATTGGTGTTTACAGCTAATGCACTGATAGAAACCTGATATTTGTTTTCTCCTAAATCGTTACCGAATCCGATAATATCAATGTTTGCAGATTGGGTCGCTTTTACCCAAAATGTTAATGCATTGTAGTCTGATAAATCTCTGCCGACAGATGTAAAGAAACTTCCGCCTGCATAAGCTCCTTCCGGACTTCCAAAATCCGGAACTTCAAAACGCATAGATGCTGTTCCGGCATATTTTACTTCATTATCTACCTGAAATGCTTTAGGAGCAGAGCCTCCAAATGCAGCATAATTGAGTCCTGAACTGAAACCATCTATAAAAATCTCGGGATTTTTAGGATAGCTGGCTTCTTCTAATTCATTCAGATCACGCTGACAACCCAAAACCAACAGCATGGATAATCCTAATACGGATTTTATGATTCTATTTTTAAATATATTTTTCATTTTGATTTTTTTTAATTCTAAATTTTAAGGTTGAATGTTGCAGCCCGACTTAAGCGGAAATCCTTTTTGTGGAGCAAAGCGAAACAAAAAGATTGGGAGCGGAAGGCGGATAAAGCTGCCCTGAAAATTCTGATTTATTTACCTATATTAATTTGAATGTACGTTCTGATTTCCCATTCATTTCCGTTGGGAAAGCCAATTGCAGTTGGATCAGGAACCCAGTTTCCTGCACCGTCAATTGTTTGTGTCGGGTTGTATCTTGGAGAGTATTGGTCTAGCGTTCTGTAGGTTCCTCTGATTCCGATTCTCGTTCCAGGAAGAATCCACCAATCCGGTTTTCCGATTTCAAGAGATAAATCTCCCATTAACTGCATCGGGAATGTCTGATTGAAGTCTCTGTGGAAATCGTATGGTCCCCAATCGTTGAATTTAATTCCAGAAATAAATTTCATTTTTTTGTAGATGGTTCTTAGGTCTAGACCGAATCGTTCTACTTTTCGAGGGTCGCTTCCGTTTGCCTGACCTGTTCCTCCATAAATGTTAGCAATTACCCCGAAATCGTGCGATATTTTGGAAACAATTCTGGCATTGGCTTCCCAAAGATCTGCAGCTGGAGCTGCACCTGGAAACGCAAATAACGATCTTCCGTCTCCTAAAATACCGATAGCAGCATCTTGAGTGGTTGGTAAATGTCTGTACACAAACCCCGCACTGAATGCAAATGGTGCATCTTCTGTTCTGTCGCTATCCCAAGCGTACATCCACGTTGCAGGAGTAGGATCATAAGTAAACAAAATTTCTCCTGCGGTTTGTTTTCTATTCACTCTTACTACAAAAGGATCTTGAAGAATGTTTCTTGGTCTTCCCGGAGCTGCTGCTGTGGCAGGAATTGGCCCTTCGATGGGTTCTTGCCAAAGGAAATTGGGTGCAATTTCAAAGTTTCCTATTTTGTAGGTAAAACCTGTAAGGAAATTGTATTGGTTACCGCTTCCGGTATCTTTTAGTCTCCAACCGGTGAAGGTCTGTGTTTGATCCCAACCTCCGTTAGCAACCAATCCCATTGCAGAACCTTGTGCGTACCAGTTGAATTTTCCTCCAGTGTAGGTAAGTTTTGCTTTTCCTCCCCAGTTGTCATTACCATTGATTTGGTCTTGGTAGATATTTCCGTCTCTGTATAATTGGAAATCTCTTCCATTAAGCGGCTGACCTGCCCAAATACCTCCTAAATCTACTGCAAATTTTCCTAATTTTCTTTGTAAGGCTAAAGTTGCTCTTCTGGTTTTGGGTTGAGGAACAGCAAAAGAACTCTGAGAATCTCCTCTTTGGTCTATATCTTCGTGGAAAATCCCTGTAAAATTGAATTTGCCTAAATTTTTAGAATATTTTACCAAAAACGCTGGGTTAGCTCCCCACCACAATTCTGGCCCGAAAGCGATCTTTAGACCGTTTAGTTCTTTTTTACCTGTGAATTCAAAACCAAAAGGAGCTTCACCATTGTAGATATCAATCATTTGCCCATAGTTGGCTTCAGGATATAGGTTAAAGAAATCTCCTTCATAAGCCCAATGATAATGACCTGTTCTGTAGAAACCGTGCAAGTCGAAATTTTTGTGATTCCAGTTGTAACTTGCGCTATAGACTTGTAACCTGTTCAGGTCTCTCATTTCGGTAATGGTTCCGTCGGCATTCATTACTTTGATAGGTCTGCCTCGGTTTTCGTAGAAAATCTGATCGATAGGATTTTCTGCTACATTTCCTAAAATGTTGAAATTGACATTGGCTCTCATATTGGGTGCAGGATTTCCTTCAATTCCTACAAAATACGATTGCATATGGTCAAAACCTTGTTTGTTAGGATATTTGGTATATGCGTCTGATTTGTCTTTTGGTGTTTCTGTAAGACTTCCGCCTGTATTAAACGTGGTGAAATCTGCTCTAAGCTGGCTAATTCTAATCAAATCAGTACTTTCCCCTTTTAAAGCGGCTTTGTCTCCTCTCGCACGAAGTTGAGCATCGGCAGTATTTACATTTCCAAAATAAGACTGCACAGGATTTCCAGATCTGGAAGCACTAGTGTTGTAAGGATTAAACTGATGGATTTCCTTCAAAGTATAATACGCCGCTCTTGGGTAGAGTTGGTAATGACCCGTAGCATCGGTTTTCCCTTTGGCACAGATACCGAACCATTCTTCGTTCATATTGTTTTGTCCCTGTTTGAAATCTTTGATATAGCCGCCGTTACTCCAAGAAGCATTAGAATCATGAACTTCCAGATTTTCGGTTTGTTTGTACTTCCACCATCCATCGCTAAACTGGAACGTAAAACCGCCTATGGAGTTTCCAGCTTTTCCCATTCCCGCTGCATTTTCGTAGATTTCCTGCCAATTCCCCTTAAGATAGTAGGCTTGTGCATCCTGATCTTCCTGCTGAGAAAGTTCGTTGAAGGCATCTGCTCCGAACTCTGTAAAAAGTACCGGTTTTCCGTATTCCTTTTTTACTCTGTCAAATAAATCGGTAAAAGAAACACCACGGTAAGAATTGATTCCGAGGATATCAACATCTTTACATTCATCATTAATAATGTTTAGGAACAATAAATCGCCATTACAAATCGCCACCGGAACATTTCCGTCCAACGATTTCATTTCTTTAGCTGCATCGTTCATCAAACGATACATAGGCCGTCCTCTTTTTTCTCCAACAAATTTTTTCTGTTCTTCATCATCTGGAAAATCTTCAGTTTCTGCACCTTGCCAAAATAAACCATAGTTATTTTCGTTTCCTAATAAATAGAGTAATAAGCCTGGTGTATTCTTGTATTGAGACGCCAGTTGTTTCACTTCCTTTATTAGAAGCTCTTGAGTTTTAGCATCATCATAATGGGTAACGGGTGTCCAAACACCGTCAATAGTAAGTCCGTATCTTCCGAAGGAGTGATTGAGCATCGTATAAATGCCATAGTTTTCATAAATATAGGTAATCCATTTTTTGGGAATTCCTGTATATACACGGATTGCATTTACATTCATATTTTTCAGCAATGACATTTCATCATCCAATGCTTTCCTGATGAAATCATCTGACTGAGTCCAGAATGAATAATTATAATTAGTTCCTACCGGGAAGTAATCCCAATTCATACCATTTACAATAAAAGGCTTCCCGTTGACTTCTAATTTTTGTCCGTTTAAGTCATTTACTACTTCCACTTTTTGAGATTGGGAGTAATAGATATGAGTGCTTAAACAAACTAAAAAAAGTAATATTCTTCTCATGATTTATATAATTTTTTTAAGTTTTATTATGCTGTCTTAAATAAGCGCTGTCATATTATTCTTTAAGAATCTTAACATGCCTAATTTAAAAATGTTAACAATTAGTTCATAAATCTTATATATATACATTTAATATACAACAATTAAAATATTGAAAAACAACCATTTACAACTTAAACGCAATAAAATTAACTTATAAAAAGAACTTTCTATACATTAATATGAGAACAAAAACCAAAAGTATTTAACTGATATTTTAACATAAAACCTACTCTAAAAAAGATTTATTCTCAATCCCTTAAAATTTTAGCTTGGGATTACCATGTTATTTTATGTGAAATAGAACAAATCAAAGTAAATTTTAATTTCTATATTTATTTAAAATTTTAAAACATGCAGTTTCAGGGACAAATTTTAAAAATGACGAGCTTCAATGATGAGCCTATTCAGTATTATCTTAATCTTTCCAATGATTTGATTCACATGAATGAGCTGTTCGGCAAAGAATTAACCATAAGACATATTGGTTACCAATGCGTCAATTGCGGATTAGACAAAACAGTTTACAGAATGGGATTCTGCAAAAACTGCTTTTTTGAAAGCCCTTATGCAAGTGATACGATCATTCGTCCTGAACTTTCTACTGCACATCTTGGAATTGCGGAACGGGATTTGAATGTTGAGAAAGAAATCCAACTGCAGCCACATACCGTATATCTGGCTTACACAGGTGATGTGAAAGTAGGAGTAACAAGAAACACCCAAATTCCGACACGATGGATTGATCAGGGAGCGACTTTTGCTCTTCCTATTGCCAGAACAGAAAACCGCTATGAAGCAGGCATGATAGAAGTCGCCCTAAAACAACATGTTGCAGATAAAACAAGCTGGAAAAAAATGCTTCAGGATGATTTTGAAGGCGAAATGGATTTAGCAGATTTTCAGCAGAAGATTAAAGAATACTTTCCTGAAGATTTCCAAAAATTTTATTCGGAAGGAGAAAATCTCTGGAAGTTTGATTATCCGTTTGACAAACCTGAAAAAGTAACTTCTTTTACACTGGATAAAAACCCTGAATTTATAGGAAGACTTACCGGAATAAAAGGGCAGTATTTAGCTTTTGAAGGCGGAAATTTCATGAATGTAAGAGGACATGAAGGATATTTAGTAGAATTGAAAATCTAATAATTTAATGAAAAACAAGATATAATCATGAAAAAACCTTGGGTTAAGAAGCTTCTTATTGGCTTTGGCATATTGCTGGGAATAATTTTACTGGCAAATTTTGGCTTAAATATCTGGCTCAAAACCCAACTTCCAGACTATATTAAGAAAAATACGGTTTACCGAGTAACTTATAAATCTTTGAATGTAGACTTGGGAACAGGAAATATTCTTGCAACCGGAGTTACTGTTAATAATAAAAACCCGACAAATACTTCGGTTATAGGACTTCAGGGAACGATTGATACACTAAAAGTCAGTCGTTTTGGGATCTACGATGCTGTGTTTAATAAAATAATAAGCTCCAATGATCTTTTGCTTTCTAAACCCAACTTAAATATTATTCTTGCAAAACCTATTGATAAAAAAACAGGTAAAAAGCCCAATCCGGTTAAATTTGAAAACATCAGAATCAATGACGGAACTATTGCTGTTTTCCGTCATACCAGACAAAAATTCGTTGGTGTGGAAGAGCTTAATCTCTATGTGGAAAACCTTCAATTAACGGAAGAATCTGTTGAAGAAAAACTTCCTGTAATTTTTGACCAGTATAAAATTAAGGGAAAAAATTTCTTTTTTCAGCCCGATGATATTTATGAGCTTAAAATTGCTAAAATTGCAACCACCAACGGTCAAATTTCTGTTGAGAATTTTCATCTTCAACCGCTGATTTCATTTGAGCAGTTTAAGAAAACATATCCTGAAAAATCTAAAATGTTTCAGTTTATGGTTCCCAAAATGACTTTCAAGGATATTTTTCTCAAAAAAAATAAAGTTTCTCTCGCCAACGCCATCTTTGTAAACCCATTTATAAGAACTTATGACACCGGTGTCTCGGTTAAAAAGGCAGTAAAGGAAAAAAGTTTTGAACTTGATCTGAAAAATGTAAAAGTGAGCCATGCAAAAATACAGATGGTGAAAACGAATGCAAAAGATTTCTTTTTTGCACAGGATCTGAATATGGACATTTCCGAATTGCAGATGACTAAAGAGAGTTCGGAAGAAGTGATTCCTGTTTTATATAAAGATTTCAAAATTTCGGGAAACGGAATCTATTACAATGACCAACAGAATCTGTATGCAGAAAGTTTCAGTTTAACACCCAAAAGCGGTCATATTAAAAACATTATCGCCAAACCTACAAACTCTGATCTGGTAATGGATTTTAAAACCAACCTGATAAAATTCAACATCAATACGTTTGATTTTAAAAATAAAAAACTCAATCTGGATGTAAATGATATTTTTATTGATGGCGTAAACGGTAAAATAGCCTCTTCAAAAACGTCACAAAAAAAGAAAAATTCAGCAAAAGGAATTAATTTTCCCATTAAAATTGGAAAAATTGATCTTAAAAATTCCAATATTACTTATGAGAGTAACCAGCAACCTTTAAGTCTCAATAATCTTAATGCTTCTATTGAAAATCTTGAACTAACAGATAATTCTGCAAAAGACGGAATGGCTGTGAAAGTAAAAAATTATCATATTACTGCAAACGATTTCAGTTACAAAACTAAGTTCTATCAGATGAAAACGGCCGCATTGAGTTTAGATCAAAATAAACTTCAGATCAATCGTTTTGCAATGATTCCGCTTGTATCAAGAGCGGAATTTATAAGAATGATTCCTGTAGAACAGGATCTGTATGATATTAAAGCAGATCAGATATCCGCGCAGGGCAACTGGGATTTATTTTCCGAAAATAAATCATTTTATGCATCACAAGTTATCATTCAGTCTGCAAATGCCAATATTTTCAGAAGTAAAATTCCGGAAGATGATCCGAAAATAAAGCCTTTATATTCAAAGTTATTGCGAACCATTAAAATTCCCATGTTTGTCACTAATCTTCAACTTAAAAATTCGACTTTAGAATATGAAGAAGACACTCCGAAAAGCAGTGGCCCTGGAAAATTGACTTTCAGTAATTTTAATATGAATGTTAATAATCTCAATTCAGCAAAAATGAAGGGGAAACCCACTCAGGTTAGTATAAAGATTGACTGTAAGTTTATGAATACATCGCCGTTGGCGGTAAACTGGACTTTTAATACTGCTGATCAGAGTGACCGTTTTGCGATTTCAGGAAATTTAGACAATATTCCGGCTGTCGCACTAAATTCGTTTATTGTTCCTTATATGAGTGTTTCGGCAACAGGATCTATTCAGCAAATGCTTTTTAACTTTAAAGGCAATCCGGAGGGAATCGGTGGAACATTCAATATCAAACACAAAGATTTAAAGATCTCTGTTTTAGACAAAAAAAGCAAAGAAAAAAAGAATCTCCTAAGTGCGGTTGCCAATATCTTTATTAAAACAGACTCCGGTCAGTTTCCCGAATCTGTGATCGTAGAAGGTGTGGAAAGAGATCCTACAAAATCTTTTTTCAATATGTTTTGGAAAGGTGTGGAAAGTGGTTTGAAAAAAACTTTATTAGGAATCAATCCCGATAAAGCTAAAAACAATACGAAAAATGAGTCTTCAAAAAAATAAAAATAGCTAAAACCTGAATTATACCGTAGAAAAGTTTAAAATAAAACATCCCGAAAGTGAATATTTCGGGATGTTCTTTTATGCTAATATGAATTAAAAATTAGTACTCATCGCTTTCTTCAATAGGAATATCTCTTAGGAAAGCATCAAATTCCTGACCCGGATAATTGCTGTCTGCTCCATAAGAATCAAGAATGATTCCTATGTTTTTTTCGGCATCCTGCACTACATACAAAACAGCATTATCATCAGGATTACTCGGACCTTCAAACCTGTATGTTTTTACAATTCTAAGCTCCTCCGGCTTATAGTTTTTGTCTGATCCTTCATATTTCATTTCGCAGTCTTCATTCATTCTGAATTCTCTGTGAATTCCTCTTTGTCTTAAAGTTTCCATGACACCGGTAAGCGTTGTCATTCTGTCTATGTTTTCTGAACTTTCCATAATAATATTTTTTTATGTTTAGTACAATTTTTAAACCATAAAACACTGAAAGCATTATTTTGATAATTAACAAAATTTATCATTAATTAAAAAACAAAAAGGTATATTATTTGATATAGTTTGAAACAGATCGGTAATATTTCTTTAAATCTTATTGATCTTGGAACATTAAATAATATCTACATATGAAAAAAGAAGTAGGAGTTTTACTGGCAGGAGGCGTAGGACTTTTGGCAGTTTTGAGTTTTTTTGGCGTAAAAAAAATATTATCTAAGAAAAATAGAAAATATAACGACTATTACTCTGATTATCACAGACATTTTGACAACAAAAATTCTGATGATGATCATGGAATAGAATTTTATGCCCTTAAGTAGCGACCCGTAAGAAATAGTAAGAATATAATTTTTTAAAATCCGGAATCATTTTTTGATTTCGGATTTTTTGTGGAAAACTATCCTGTTAAAACTTATTATTTTCAATACTTCTAAGCCTATTTTTACGTTTATAAAAATATGCAGAACGAAAATTTCAAAAAAGGTCAGGGAGCGCAACGGAATGTTAATAACCGTTTCGACAGATTTACCTATGAACCTGATGATGAAGATTTAGAATCCATAAAAACTACTTTCACGGAGATTTTTCCTAAAACGATTGTCAATAAGGTAAAAAGTGAAGATTTACCTATGGAATATTCCATGAATCCTTATCAAGGCTGTGAACACGGCTGTTCCTACTGTTTTGCAAGACCCACCCACGAATATTGGGGTTACAGTGCAGGAATTGATTTTGAAAGAAAAATAATGGTAAAGAAAAATGCTCCGGAATTGCTGGAGAAATTTTTCAAGAAAAGAGGGTACCAACCTTTTCCGATTCTGCTTTCCGGAAATACAGACTGCTATCAACCTGCCGAAAGACAATTTGAAATTACCAGACAGCTTTTACAGGTTTGTCTTGATTACCGACATCCTGTCAATGTTTTAACGAAAAATGCTTTGGTGCTGCGGGATTTGGATATTTTAAAACCGATGGCAGAACAGAATTTAGTTTCTGTATCTCTTAGTATTCCGACCATAAACGAGGATCTGCGCAGAAAGATGGAACCACGAACGAGTTCTGCGAAAAATAAACTGAAGGCAATTGAGATTCTGTCAGAAAACGGAATTCCCACGCATGTTATGGTAGCACCAATCATTCCGGGACTTAACAGTGATGAGCCTTTAGCTATTTTAAAAGCTATTTCAGAAGCAGGCGCACAAAGTTTTGGTTACACATTGGTAAGGCTGAACGATACGGTAGAACCTGTTTTTGTACAATGGATTGAAAATGCATTTCCTGATCGTGCACAAAAGGTTTTAAATTTAATAAAGTCTATGCATGGCGGAAAACTGGGCGAAAAAAGATACTTTGACCGACAGAAAGGTAAAGGAAATATTGCCGAAATGATTCACAATACTTTTAAAATCGGCAGAAAAAAATTCTTTGATGGAAAAGAGTTTCCGAAGCTTTCAACGGATGGCTTTACGGGGACAAAGGAGCAGCAGCTGAGGTTGTTTTAGAGTTAAGATATAGAAGGCTTTTACAATGCCTGTTTAAAAAATCGTAAACAACCATTTCAAAAAGCCTTTGGTCTGAAACAAAAAGGCGGTTGATATTCATATGAAAAATGCTTTGAAAAAATGATGGTAGATTGACATCAAGGCTATTCGTTTTATTTTTACTTAAAATAACCTGAATATCACTTTCTATATTAAAAAGATTTGATACAATCTGATTTCTTTCTGACGAAAATTCAGGAGAATGCAGAAACTCAATATATTTCAGCTTAAATGTCCTGTATTTTTTATCAAGCTGTGAATTAAGATTTTTGTCAGCATTAAATTCTGCTTTGAACGCATCATTAAAACGCTTTATCCATTCTGATTTTTCGGTTATAGAAAGTTTAAGCAGATTTAACAAACATTCGATATAAAAAATGCTGACCAATAACTTTTCTTCATCATCATACTCCAGCCATTCTAAAGTAATCTTGCTGTTGATAAAGAAAAAACTTTCTGCGTTTTCTATGGTATTATAACCATATCTTTCCAGTTCTCTGGTATATGTATTGACGGATATGTCTGATATTTCGCCACTTTCCAAAAAACTTTCCAAACCGTTATTTATCTCCTGCACAACCGACTGAAAAAACTCTTTTTCAGCTAAATTAAAGCGAATTCTTAAATGGGGTTTCGGATCATTATACCGTATAAAAAACCATTTTGAGATTTGATTTCTTTCTTCAAGGCTGTCAATTAAAGGCATTAATTCTTCTAAGACCAGATCTGCGGTCTTTATTCCTGTATAAACTTTAAAATACAGCCACTCACTTCCCGGAAAAAATTTTCTTTTTGCTGACATATTATATTTTAAACATTGGAAAAACAAACTCTTTTTTGAGATCTTCTCTGCCGTGATACAAATATTCTTCTACTGTGACAGATTTATGTTTCAGGATAATCTCCAGAAAGATTTTGATCATATCTGAATTTCCCAGATTGATCGGCAAAATATTATCAGACTGCACCCACTCAATCCACTGTGGAATATTTCTTTTAATTCTCCAGTTTTGTATTTCAGATACGATTTTCTTCTCTTCTTTATTATCAAATATTTGTAAAGATTGTATTTCCTGCTCTGTAATACTCCATTTAGCTTTAGATAAAATAATATTTTTATATTCAACTCTCGGTAAAAACCGATAAAGCCGGCTTAATGCTCCCCAGTTAAAATGTAGACTTCGCCGTTTGTTCTGTGAACTTAAATCGCATAAAAAATTATATACGGGAAGCGAAGAACTATTTTGATAATTGTGTGCGTTGGTTAGAAAAGGGATAACTTTCTTGTTAAGTTTTTTCGATCTTAAAATAAGGTGATCATTTTGTAATGAAATATAAAGATCATTCACAAAAACCCGTCTTTCTTCTGATACAACAGACTGCGCCAGATAAGTAATTTCGTATTTTCTTAAAGTAGGTCTTCTGATGATATTTCCAATTCTGGAATCAGGAAGATGAATTATTTCTGCTAAGATTACATTATTGTCAGTTTGCAATTGTTCTTCCTTATCTGTAATCTTTTTAGTTAAATCCTGTACTTTACTTTTTTCGGAGCAGAATCTGCCAAGCAGATTTGCAGCACTGCTTCCTCCAATGCCTCCGAGAGATAATTTTTCTTTGTTATTTTCGGAAATCAGCTCCGCCATTACGGAAAAAGTTTTGGGTAAATCTTCCCATTTTTCTTCAAAATCTTTTACATCTTCGTCGGAAAATTCAATAATGAGTTGGTTTTCTAGAGATGCTTTTTGTATTTTTTGATTAAGAACTTCTTGGAAAGGGGTCAGAGTAAATTCAAGTTCGTCTTTATTTCGAGACCTTGGAATTTTTAGCTCTTCAAGGTAAGAATGCACTCCTCTAGTTTGAGTATTTTGTCTGTATCCAATTCCTATTTCAGTATCCAAAACAAGAGATAAAGATATTTCCTCAGATTCATAACGTTCAGCAAACGCTTTTTTAAACTCTTCAATGTAAGTATTTTTATTATAAGAATTAATTTTATTTAAAAATATAATCCCCTCTTTAATTTTCTTTTTCGTGTCGGGACAAACATAAAATTTATTTTGAAAATACAGATCGGTCTGAAAGAGATATTTTTGCTCATATTCAGTATTTAGAAACTGAATTAAACTCTCAATTTTCTGATATTCTGAAATAGGGTTTCCTATTGCCTGATCCAGTTGTAAGAGTTTTTCTTTAATCTCTTTTAAAATTTTTGTTTCCCTTGAAGTTTCAACCTTATCTAAAATTGAAATGATATGATCGAAATAATTTTCACCTGATACCACAGGTTCCAATTCGCTTACTAAGACCTGATTTTCAATTAATTCTTCAACAAATTCTTCGGCTTCTGTATAAGAAATTTCTTCTGCAACTAATGATTGTGCAATCTGTTGTATTGTTTTTCCTTTCTTTGAAAAAGCTAATAAATGAAAAAGCTCTTCCGAAAACGGTGCAGAGGAAATAATATAATCTCTTTTTCTGTTTACATATTCGTACTCTATGTACCTTATTCTTTTTCCAACCTTATAGATACTATTATTGGGAAAATATATCAATTGTCTTCTGATTTCTTTCGTATTCCCTAGTTTTCTGCCTAAAGATACAAGGAAATGCATATCCAGTTTAGTATCTCTTAATTTTCTTGAAACTGAAGTTTTCAGATCGGACTTGTCAAAAGAGCCCAAACCAATTCCTGAAAATAAACCAAACGGAGTTGCTCTTGTACTCATTCTGATATAATATTTCAGAATGGTATGATGAAGCTTTTGCACATTTTTGAAAGCAAAATCTTTTTCCGAAAGCAGCCATTGAGACATTTTCTTATATAATTCCGGTGAAGCAAGATAAATGGCTTCCTGAAAAATAGGATTAATACAGATTTCACGAAAATCTGACTCTGATAATTTCTCTTTTGAGATTTTTTTATGAAAATCTTTCTGCGAATAATGTGGAGTACGCACTGCAAACTCCTGAAAAAACTGATATGGGAACTGGGGCATTTATTTGTTTTCTGAAACAGGAATTTCAATATAACTGTCGTTATAAAACTTTATTTCAAGAGGCTCTTTAGCATCATCTATTGTTTCTTCGCTTACATCTTTTCCTGTTCCATAATTAACTTGCCACAAAGGATTTTTATTAACACCAACTATTAAAACAAGTTTATTTCCTTTTTCGATTTTCTTACTTACAAATTCATTGTTAGAGATAAGCAGGGATTCTTTTTTATTTGGAACAAGTAAATTTCTTTTCTCGTGGTTTTGTGAATAACTTGCTCTCCCCAAATAGCTTGACAATAAAAAGTATTTACCATCTGGCAAAAGTTCATATAAATTGACATAGATGTCTACATCTTTTTTATTAATTGAAAATTTAAGTTTTCCTGAAAAATTACCTGAAAATTCAAAGGTTTTATCGAAAGCATCTGTAGAAAAAATTAAATTATTTTTTTCATAAATTGTTTTTTCAATTACATCATACTTTAATGCAAGTAATTCGTCTGCATCAGATCTATCTCTAAAATCTATTTTAAGTGAGGAAAAATTTGTGGTCTTATTTTTTGAGGCAGATAAGTTCTTTTTTTCACTTTCTAAATAGAACTTCACTTTATTCTCCTCAAAGTTATGAATGGAATTTGTACTTTTCCACTGATTTGAACCCATCACCTGATAATTGATTCTATCTTTTATAAATGTCGGCTTTTCTTTATCTTTTAAAATATAATCGAACCAATCAATACAAATTTTATTCAAATCTATATCAGCGACTTTATCTATTGTGTAACCTCTTAGTTTTTTCTTGATATTCCCCTGAGCACCCGAATGATCGTATGGACCAATGATTAAATAATGCTCAGCTTTTTTATTATATTTATAATGCTGCTTTAGATAATATAATGCTCCTAACTGATCTGAATCGTAATATCCTGTCATTGTCAGAACAGGGATGTTTATTTTAGAAAATTCCTTTTTATAAGGCACCATACTTTTCCAGTAATTATCGTATGCGGGATGTGTAAGCCATCTTTGAAAAATAACATCCGTTTTTCCACTTAATGAATCTAATTTTTTGAAAGATTTACCTGTTTCATACCATTTTTTATAAATTGGATTCCATTTTTTCTCTTCAAAATCCTTGTAGCTAATCATTTTGTTGTTAGTGACATAGTTTAGCCATCTTAGCGCATAAGATGAAAAAATATTATTATTCATAGGAAAATCCATTGTTCCAATTCCTACAGGAGCTTGCGGTATTATTGTTTTTAATGCAGGATGTAGGTTTTTTGTTGCTGCCCATTGACTAAACCCTAAATAGCTTCCGCCCATCATCCCTATTTTTCCGTTACTCCATGGCTGCTTCACAATCCAGTCTATGACTTTGTTGATATCTTCTGTCTCATTCTCAAATGGCTCTATTTTGTTACTACTCAAATATTTACCACGTGTATTTAAGATAACACAAGCATAACCTTCTGAAGCGTATTCTTTAGCTTCATTAATATTTGCTGCACTTGAATAAATTGTATTTATTAAAATAGTATTTAAGGGTTTGGACGTTTTATTATTTACTACGATACTTAGTGTAAGATCAACATTATCTTTAGTAACAATTTTCACACTATCATATACTGTGTAATTTTCTTGATCCAGTTGTTTTAATAATGGCTTTGCAAAATGGAAGGTTTTTCTGGCAACATTAAGCGAGTTGTATTCTCTGCAAAGCTGTACTGCATCAGTTATTTCAATACTGTCATTTTTTATTTTAGTTTGAATGGTTTCACTAATGTATTTTTCAATATCTGCGAGATCAAAATCAAAATATTCAGGGAGGATAATTTGTGACTTCACGGGTAGTTTTTTATATTTTTTTACAAACTCCTCCTCATATATTTTTTTTAACTCATCAGTGTTTTTTGCTCTTTTTATAGTATTCATGTAAATTTCAAACTGCGTTCCCATTGCAGACGCTTCAATGGGATAGTCAGACCGATAAATATCTCGAATTGATTCCAATTGAGAAAGTGATAAATCATAATCTTCATTAATCATATTAATCCTGAAAGCATTCTCATAAAAAGTTGATGGCTCTTTTTCTGAATATTTATCTTTAAGTTGAGTTGCTAAATATTTTACAAGATTTTCTGGATTCGAGGTCGTAACTCCTTTTACATTTATTTTTTGACAAAAAATAAAATTGAAAAAAGTAAGAAAACAAATAATTAGAATGTTTTTCATTATATCTGTAGCGAAATTTACTAGCGAAAGAGTATTATAAAATGCTCATAACTTAGATTTAAAATTGAGGCTGTAAACTTTTAACAGCCTCATCTTGTTTTACCTATTTGTTCTAGGTTGAAGAGGTCCGTTGACGCCTCCCGGGTTGTCGGTATTGTCCAAAACAGTCTGATTATCTCCTCCAATACCTCCTGCAACAGCACTACCTCCCATAATAGTGTTTAATCCATTTTGAATTTTAACCATTTTTAGCTTATTTAATGAAAGCTTTTTTTGATTGTTTTTTACCTTTCTCATTGCAATAAATTAAATCTTAATAAACGGTACAAAATAAGTTCCTTTAAAAGGGTTATCAAAGAAATTAATCTCGAAATTTACCAATTTCTTATTCATCATTTTTACAAATATCATATTTTCAGAATATTATCCTAATTTCTTTCTTGTAATACTTTTATATAATACGAAGGCAATGTCCCTGTAATTTTTTTAAAAGCATTAGAAAATGATTCTGAATTATTGAAACCTGCTTGGTCTGCAATAGCTGAAATTGTAAATTTTCTAAGTTTTTTGTTATCTTGTAATTCTTTTATTATATAGTTGATACGCAATTCATTCAAATATTTTGAAAAGTTCTTCTCTTTAAGTTCATTAATAGATTTGGAAAGATAATCACGATTAGTTCCCAAATCTTTTGCTAATGCATCAATTGTAATGTTTTTTTGAAGGAAACCTTTACTAGTCTCAAAGTGTTCTAACTTTAGATTTATTTCTTTTAAGATATTATTGGGTACCGTATATTTAGGTTTCTCAATATTTACAGTATTATCCTCAATTTTTTCATTTGTAGTAGAGATAGGATTTGGAAATTTAGGTTCAGACTCATTTATCCGGTGGGTTAGTAAAATTTTTGCCTGTTTTTTATATTCTTTTACTTTCCTTATATTCTTAATAAATAAAAAGAACAGTATTAAAATAACAGTGCTGCCTAATCCCAAAGAACAATACAGAATAGAATTTTTATTATTTAAATCAGAGATTAACTGTTCTTTTTCTTGTAACAGTATGGGTGTATCGTATTTTTTATAAATATCCTTTGAGAGATATTGCTTACTATTATTTATAATGCTATCTGCATGAAATAACTTATTGATGTAAGTAAGTTGATTTTCTTTATCCCCAATGGATTTGTAATAGTCTATCAGAATTTCGTAACCATCTCTTGTTACCGGAAGAAATTCGTTAGAAATAAAAGAAAGTGAATCTGACTTTTTAAAATAACTAATTGATTTTAATTGATTCTTTTTTTCATGATTAATTTTACCTAAAAAATAATAGACAATTGCCAGATTGGGCTGATCTTCATTTTTCTTTAGCTTTTCTTCTACCGTTAAAAGATTCCTGACGGCATTGTCGTAACTCCTTAAATGATAGTCAGCAATACCTTCAGACATCAAAAAATAAACAAAATGAGAATAATCATTATACTTCTTACACTCCGAAATTCCAATTTTGTTAAAGACTTTACTTTGAGAATAATTTTTTGTTTTATTGTAAGCGTTTGATACTGAAAAAACAGAACCAATATAGCTTTTTACATCTTTTGTGTTAGAGTTCAGTTTTTGCCTTTGGTATTTATAATACTCAATAAAAAGTTGTAGTGCATCTTCATTTTCGTCGGTTGCTGTTTTTAATATACCAATAAGTTTCTTGATGTAATAAAACTGGTCGGGATTCCTGTCTTTTGATAAAGTTTGTGCTGTTATATAATGATCTAATGCGCTTTTATAATTAAATTCTTTGTAATCTAATATACCTTTTATAATATGGGCTTTAGCAGGATACTCTTTTGTGTAAACATCTTTTGTAATAATTAAAAGCGAATCTGCATAAGGCTGACCTTCCCTTGGTTTTAAACCTTTTGAATGCGCAATTTTGTAATACCCATCATATATAAGGTCATTTTTTCTAGCTTTCTTGCCTTTGCTTAAAATGGTATTGGCATATATTTCTGCTTTAGAATTATCAATTTGAAATACTTCATTATATGCTTTAACCAATTCTTCATAGTTTTTATTTTTTAAAGTATCTGGGATTTTAAATCCCTTTATACTTTGTGAAGAAATCAATGTATAATTTAATAATGCCAAAATTATAAAATAAGAACGAAGCATTTGTATTTTCATCTTACAAAACTACAATTTTTTTAGAATTTAATAGGGGTTTCAAGATTAACATATAATCAATTGACTTTATATAATTTACAAAAAATAACATTTTCGATTTTTATCAATTTCGACCCCAAAACTTACCAATTTCGACATCTCTTGTTTGTCTATTTCCCAGCACTACCGCATCTTTGCTTCAACAAAACACAAATGTTTATATTTTGTTTGTGCGCACAGCAAAATTATAAATGAAAACGCTGATCAGCAAAAAACCCATGTCGGGGTTTGTACGGCAAAAATTATTATTAAATAAAATTTTTTTAAAATGAAAAATCTTAAAAAACTTTCAAGAAATGATTTAGGTAATATACTGGGTGGACAAGCTTGTACATTATCAATTCAAGGATCAAATGGACAATGGGTAACCAGAACTGGGACTTGTGAAAAAAAGATGGAATTAATACATGTTGGCGAACTTACCATTCCTACTTTTACAAGTTATTGTGAAACAGGTTTAGGGCAAGTAAATGTAACATCAAATGGTGGAAGATCTCGTTGTTAATGTACTAAATCAAAATAAGGAGGTTTTTTAGCCTCCTTAAAACTTTATGAAAAAATATTATTCTTATTTTTTGATTCTTTGTACTTTATCGTGTACAGAAACCAAGCATACCTTAATTTCAGGAGATATTAATAATTTGCCTGATGGAAAAATGTACTTATATAAGGACAATGTAAATAACCGAATTGATAGCACAATTGTAAAAAATGGCAAGTTTAATTTTAATTATATATGGAATGATAGTGAACCTGTTTATTTAGGTCTAGATCATGTTGATAAAAAAAAAGTCACAAGAGCATTTAATTTTCCTACTGAATCTAAATATTTAGGGGCTGGCTGGAACTCTCCTAATTTTTTATCCGATTCAATTATTAAAATTACTGGAAAAATAATTGATTTTGAACTTAAAGATTTAAAACTACCTGATAATTTTAAATTTGTAACGACACAAAAAATTGTTGCTGGAAAGCAAACACTTGCTTTTTACAATATTGATAATGACATATTTGATCAAATTAGTAATGGAAAAGTTGAGATTATAAAAGAAAAAATAAAAATTTATCCTTATTCATATCACTTATTATATAAAATTAACGAAACTAAAAATAGTTTCTCAGCAAAACAGTTAGTCTCTCTTTTAGACTCTTTTAAAGGTGATATTCGTAAAAGCGAAACATATAAAAACCTGAAAGCATATAACGATAAAAGATTTAATGAAAAAACTGTCGTCCTTCCATTACTTGAAGATAACACAGGGAAAAAAACTGAAATAATAAATAAAAAATACAAAAAGCATCTGATTGTTTTCTGGGCAAGTTGGTGTGGTCCATGTAGACAGGAAATTCCTATTTTAAAGAAAATCCATTCTCAATATAAAGATAAGGTAGAGTTCATTTCAATTTCTTTAGACGAAGATAAAAAGTCGTGGAAAGAGGCTTTAGCTCTTGAAAATATGACATGGAAACAGCTTATTGTAAACAAAAAAAATATCACAGACTATGAAGCCCTACAAATAAATTATAAACTTGACCAAGCAATACCATATACTGTCCTAATAGACAGCAACAACAAAATACTTTCAAAAACTACCGGTTTATCAAACGAAAAAGAACTAATAGAGTTGCTAAAAAAGTAATTTATGATAGCTTTTTGTAATAAAATAAAAATTTCAAAAGAAGAGTATCTCTTTCAATTTCAATCACATCCTAGTTATCCATCAGCTTTAGCTTTTAGTGATACTTTAAGGTTTATGGGAATAAAAAATGATGCTTATGAGTTGGACAAAGAATATTGGGATGAACTTCCTGACGAATTTATTACATTTCTTGATAATTCCTTTTCGTTTGTTCAGAAAAAAAATAATGAGTTTATAATATATTCTGATAAAATAGAAAGTCTTACTAAAGAAGAGTTGCACGAAAAAACCAATAATCTTGTTTTTATATTAGAAAAAAATATAAAGCAGAATACCACAAAATCAGATTTTAATTTTAAGTATTCTATTTACTTCGTTATTTTCTTTCTAATAATGTATTCTATATTTCAGCTTGATTGGTATAAAAGTTTGTTCAATATGCTGTCATTATTGGGCTTGTTTATTTCTTTAGAATTATTTAGTCAAAAATTTGGTCATGACTCTTTAATAGTAAATAGCATTTGTGGAGTTACTTCAAATAACAATTTACAAAGTTCCTGTAAAAGGGTATTTTCTTCAGATAAAATAGATATATTAGGACTAAAATTATCTGACTTTAGCCTAATTTACTTTTTAGGAATTACTATCGTAGGAACTCTTTTTCCTCAGGCAGAGATTATTTTAAAAATTGCGGCAATAACTTCAGTATTTATTATTATATACTCATTGTATGTTCAGTTTTTTTTAGAAAAAACACTGTGTAGAGTATGCCTAATAATTATTTTCATTTTATTGTCTAATTTAACCATAAGTCTGATTTACTTAAATTTTAATTTCTCCATCAATTTTATTTTTATCGGAATTGTTTTATTTGTTACTTTATTTTTTACTGTTGCATATATAAACACAATTATAAAAGAAAAAGAAACTCTAAAAGTTTTGAATGCAAAAAATCTTAGATTTAAAAGAAATTATGAATTGTTTAAACGCGAGCTTTTAAGTAAAGATAAAATTGAGTTTTCAGATGAAAATATCTTTTTCTTAGGAAATAAAAATGCAAAACTCCATATATCCGTTATTTCTAATCCTTATTGTGGTTTTTGCAAAGACGCCCATAAAATATTAGAAGATTTACTATCAAAATATCCTGATAAAATTTCTGCACAATTAAGGTTTAATTATTTAGGAGGAAATGTTGAAGAAAAATACACGCAGTTAATCTCGGGTTTCCTAAATATTTATAAAAACAAATCTCAACAAGAGTTTCTAAAAGCTATTGACTCTTGGTTTGAAAATAGAGATGAAGAAGAAATCAGTAAAAAAACGAAATCGAAGGTGAGTGAAGATTTAACTGACATTATTCAGAATACTGTAGAAAACATAGAAGCTCAACTTAATTTCACTCCAATTTTTATTATTAATGGGTATCAGTTTCCAGATAAATATGAAAGAGATGATATTTTCTATTTTATAGATGATCTTTTGGAGGATGAAGAAATAATGAAGAAAATATAAAACCGTTGAAAAAAAAATTTCCCTTTTACCTTCAACCCGATGCCAAAGACTGCGGTCCCACATGTCTCAGAATCATCAGTAAACATTACGGCAAAAGCATTTCTTTGCAGCAAATTCGTAATCTTTCGGAGACGACTCGTGAAGGAAGCAGTTTATTAGGGTTGAGCGATGCAGCTGAAGACTTAGGTTTCCGTTCATTGGGTGTTCAGATTGATTTTAATACACTTGCCTCTGAAGTTCCTTTTCCGTGTATTGTACACTGGAATAAGCAGCATTTTGTTGTCGTTTATAAAATTGATAAGAATAATAATGTTTATATCTCTGATCCAAGTTATGGATTGATAACCTACGCAAGAGAAGAATTTATCAAATTCTGGATCGGTGAAAACGCTAATGAAAATACGGAAGAAGGTATTGCTCTTATTCTGGAAACCACACCTGCGTTTTTTCAAACGGAATTTGATGATGAAGAAAGCAAAGCAAGTTTTTCTTTTCTTTCAAAATATCTACTGAAATATAAATCGCTTATTTTTCAGTTAGCGGTAGGTTTGCTTGCAGGAAGTTTGCTTTCCCTTATAATGCCGTTTCTTACCCAAAGCATAGTGGATATCGGGATTCAGAATCAGGACATTAATTTTATTTATCTTGTGCTCCTTGCACAGGTGATGCTTTTTCTCGGCAGAATGGGAATTGAAGTCATCCGAAGCTGGATATTGCTTCATCTTTCCACAAGAATCAATATTTCCATTATCTCTGATTTCTTTATCAAACTGATGAAACTTCCAATCAGTTTCTTTGACACGAGGATGACCGGAGATATCATGCAGAGAATCAACGATCATCACAGGATTGAGCAACTTCTCACCAACTCATCACTAAACACTTTATTTTCGTTAGTCAACCTGATTATTTTTAGTATCGTTTTGCTGTTTTATGATTACAGATTGTTTGTTGTCTATTTGGTTGGAGCTGTTCTGTATGTCGGATGGATTACTTTTTTTCTTAATAAAAGAAAAGAACTTGACTATAAAAGATTCTCACAGGTTTCTCAGGAACAAAGCAAAGTGATTGAACTCATTAATGGTATGCAGGAAATCAAAATGCACAATGCCGAAAAACAAAAACGTTGGGATTGGGAATTTCTGCAAGTCAAATTGTTTAAATTGAGAATAAAATCGCTTTCGTTAGAGCAATGGCAATCGGTTGGCGGAAATTTCATCAATCAGATGAAAGATATTTTGGTGAGTTTTCTTTCCGCTAAATTGGTTTTGGAAGGAAATCTTACTTTAGGGATGATGCTTTCGGTTCAATATATTATTGGACAGCTCAACAGTCCTCTTTTACAATTAATTGATTTTATTAAACAAACGCAGGATGCCAAGATTTCATTAGAAAGATTAGGCGAAATTCATGATAAAGAAGATGAAGAAAATAAAAACGAACAATATGCCAATGAGATTCCTGAAAAAGATATTGAAATCAACAATATGTCTTTCAGATATATTGGTTCTGACCAGTTCGTTTTTGAAAATTTAAGCTTAAATATTCCATTTCAGAAAACTACCGCTATTGTCGGAGCCAGCGGAAGCGGAAAAACTACATTGCTAAAACTTTTAATGAAATTTTATGAACCCAATGAAGGGGAAATAAAAATCGGTAATACTCAGATGAAGAATATTTCTCCAAGATTCTGGAGAGATCAATGCGGTGTTGTGATGCAGGAAGGTTATGTATTCAATGATACCATTGCCAATAATATTGCGGTAGGAGAAGATTATGTAGATAAAAATAAACTGAGAAAAGCAGTAGAAATTGCCAATATTAAAGATTTCATTGAAGAATTGCCATTAAGCTACAATACGAAAATCGGAAACGAAGGCATTGGGATCAGTGGCGGACAAAAACAAAGGCTGTTCATTGCAAGAGCAGTGTATAAATCTCCGGAATACATTTTCTTTGATGAAGCTACAAGTGCTTTGGATGCCAACAACGAAAAAGTAATCATGGAAAATCTTGAACAGTTCTTCAAAGGCAAAACGGCAATTGTGATTGCACACAGATTATCAACCGTGAAACATGCCGATAAAATTATTGTTTTAGATAAAGGTAAAGTGGTAGAAGAAGGTAATCATGCAGAATTGGTTACTTTAAAAGGTGAATATTACAGACTTGTTAAAAATCAGTTAGAACTTGGTAATTAAGTAGTATTTAGTAAGTAGTAATTAGTATTTTAGTTCAACCCGATTGATAATTATTTCTACTAATTGATCAAATGAAAAAAGATAATGTACTCCATGATAAATCAAAGAAATTTGCAATACGTATTATTCATTGTTACAAATTTTTGACGGATAGTATGAGAGAATTTATTCTCTCTAAACAGCTTCTGAGAAGCGGAACTGCTATAGGAGCATTAATTGCAGAAAGTAAATTCGCACAAAGTGATAAAGATTTTTTAAACAAATTATACATTGCATTAAAAGAAGCAAATGAAACCTTATATTGGCTTGATCTTTTGTATGAAACCAACTTTCTGTCAACAAAAGAATTCAATTCTATATCAAAAGATGCAACAGAATTACTGAAGCTATTAATCTCAATAACAAAAACATTAAAATCAAAATAGGTTGGTTTTGGTAGTATTTAGAAATTAGTAAGTATAAACTAACTAACAACTAATTGCTAACTATTAATTGCTACGTACTAACTGCTAATTGCTAATTAAAATGAAAGATATTTTAGATAACATAGAACTCCGCTCAGAAAGCGTTCAGGATATTCTTACACAGCCTCCTCACTGGATGATCAGATGGGGAAACACGGTTATTTTTATTATTTTGATTATGATTATGGTGATGAGTTACATCATCAAATATCCGGAATTTGTTCCCGCTCCGATTATTGTGACCTCCCAGAATCCGCCGGAAAAAATTGAAGCGAGAAGTAATTCAAAAATAGAAAAAATCTTTATTAAAGATCATCAGAAAGTAAAAAAAGGTGATGTAATGATGGTTTTACAGTCTACCGCAAACTATCAGGATGTTTTGGAACTTAAGACAATTGTTGATTCTATAAAATCTGATGAGCTGCTTTCATTCCCGTTGAGTAAAGTTTCCAATTTCAAACTGGGCGAACTGCAGGGTGATTACAACAGTTTTGCAAAAGCTTTTCAGGACGAAAATTTATTCACCAGATTACAGCCGTATGCTCCGGAAAACCTTGCTGCCAATCAAAGCATGACAGAAGCGAGAATAAGAATTGCTAATTTAATGCAGCAGAAAAATCTGGAGATTACAAAATACGAGCTTACCAAAAAAAATTATCAGCGTTCTCAGGAATTATTCAATCAGGGAGTTATTGCAGCGATGGAGCTGGAAAATGAAAAAATAAAATTCCTCCAGGCTCAGCAAAACCTCGAAAACATCAATATTTCTTTGTCACAGTTACAGGAAAACATAACCAATCTTAATAAAACAAAAAGCGGAACGGCAATCAACACAGAGAAGGATAAAATTACCTACTCTTCTCAGACTTTACAGCTTTTTGAAAATCTCAGAAAATCTCTAAAACAATGGGAACAGACATATCTCATCGTTTCTTCTACTAACGGAATGGCGAGCTTTCAGCAGTTTTTTGGTGAAAATCAGTTTGTAAAAGCAGGAGATCCTATCATCTCTATTCTACCCGATCATACAGAACAATTGGTAGGCAGAATGTCTGTTCCTGCTGTTAATTCAGGAAAAATAATTGCGGGAGAAAAAGTTCTGATCAAACTGGATAATTACCGTTTTCAGGAATACGGAATCATCGAAGGAAAAGTACAGAATATCTCTCTTACACCCGATGACAAAGGAAATTATTATGTAGATGTTGTTCTTCCGAAAGGTTTGCAAACTTCTTACAATAAAATCCTTAAGTTCGACAAAGAACTCCGTGGAAATGCAGAAATTGTTACACAGGATTTAAGATTAATAGAACGGTTTTTTTATCAGATCAGGAAATTATTAGGATATCAGTCCTGATTTTCATTATCTGATCCTGCATAGTTTTCAATAATACGATCAGTGGCTTCTTTTAAAGTTTTTCCATTCTCAGGATGTCGTCCAAAACTCGTAAAAAAATCCACTCTATTATTACTTTTATCATACCAGACTTTCCCTCTGAAATTATTAATATTAAGGGTATCTGGTCTTGTAATTTTTTTAAGATATGTAAACGTACTAGGATTCATTGGGACAACATTAATTTGCGGTCCCAAATAACTGCTGTCTGTTGCCATATATCTATCATTTTCCCAATACATATAGGGCTTATCAATAGCGGGAGAACCCCAACCAGACATCCAATTGAAAGGTTCGGGTGTTTTTTTATTAGAAAACATGACGCCTCCTGTAACCAGAAGCAATACAAAAGTCATTTCTAAAATACCCAATCCGTTTTTTTTGATAAAATCAGGAATTTTAAAGTTTTGCTCATTGGTAATATTAATGATGATATTGGAAAGTTTTTCAGTTAGAGATTCTTCATCCTCACCAACACTTATTTTTACCATTGTTTTATTAGCAGCCTCATCTTTCTTAATGAATGTTCTTGAAAAATCGGTGAAGTTTTTAAAACCTACATACTCACTGAATCTATCAAGCATAAAATCTTCCACTTCAATTTCATCCCTGGTCTCATCTATGAATGCGTCATAATATCTTGACAGCGTCCTGTCAGAAATACATTTGGGAAATCTCTCATCAAAGTAAGACCACAAGTAAGATGCTAAAGCATTTTTAGTTTTCTTGCCTGTTTCTTCTTTAGCCTTATTAAACATTTCCTTGATAAGCAACTTTTTCTTGGACATGATTATTTAGTTTACTACAAATTAAATGATTTTCAACCATATAGCATTATGGTTTTCCGTAATACAAATTTCCGTCCCGTTGTCTACCGCTGTCTAAGATCTGTCTAACCCTTACCTCATTTTCTGATGCATCTTTGCCATAGAAATCAGTGACAAACTAAAAATTATAAAAACAAACATTTAATCTGATTTCTAGACTACCTGATAAAACGGAAGAAAACTCCGGGTTGGGAAGCAGATGTTTCTCTTCCGTTTTTGAAGGTCCACTTCCCAAAAAATTTAGAAGCGCTTCAATTTTTTTAATCGTGTAAAACTATCTGTGATCTGTTTCGCAGGGAAGAACACGAATGCTTTAACAATAAATTTTTTGACAAAATGATACAATTACTTTTAATGCTACTTGGCTTAGCATTCGGAAACAATACAGCAAACACAACAAATTGTAATAATGGAAATACAGTAACCACTCAAAACAACCCAGGAACGGGCTTTGATCCGGGAAGCGGAACAGGAGGAGGAGATGATGGAGGAACAGGTGGAAATACAGGACAATTACCTCCACCCTTACCAAAACCATAAATTATAAACGGACAGATTTTAGTAATCTGTCCTTTTTTTCTTATTTTGCGGGAAACTATTAACATGAAAAATTTTTTAACCGCTATTTTATTAGTTTGCTTATTACATCACTGTAAAAAACACAACACAGAAGCTTCTGGCGTTACATCAAATTCTAATTTTGAAAAAGCAAAAAAACTCAAAAATCTAAATGTAGATTCAGCATTTATATATTTTAATATTGCCAAAAATGATTTTCTTAACGTAAATGATTCTGTAGGAGCCGCAAGATCTTTAATAAATATGGCTATTATACAGTCTGACACAGGAGATTTTTATGGTAGCATTGAAACTTCTCTGGAAGCTGATAAATATTTAAAAACTGCTGCGAAGAATGATTTTGTAAACAATCTTTATTCATCAAATTACAATAACCTCGCAATATCATCAAAATCATTAAAAAATTATAATGATGCTGAAAAGTATTATCAAAATGCTTTACAAACAACTGACAAAGAGGAGTACAAATCAGTTATTAAAAATAATATAAGTGATGCTTTAATTCTTCAAAACAAAACCGAATCAGCAATAAAGCTTTTACAGAGACTTTCAAAAACAAAAGACAGCATCAACTATGCACGCGTTTTGAATAATTTAGCAAAAGCTAAATTCCTAAGTAATACAGAATATAACGCAATTCCAGAATTAGAAAAAGCCCTACTAATTAGAAAAGCAAAACAAGATTCTTTAGGATTAAATTCCAGCTTTGCCACCCTTGCAGATTTTTTTATGAATAAAGATAAAAACCAGTCATTATTCTATGCAAAGTTGATGTTAGACAGAGCAATAAAAAATAAAAGTCCCGATGATCAGCTTGAAGCATTACAAAAAATCATCAACTTAGATGAAAAGAATTATTTAAAATATTTTAATCGATTTCAAAAACTTAATGACAGCATACAAACCGCCAGAAATAAAGCTAAAAATCAATTTGCTGTCGTAAGATATGATGTTGAACAGAAAAATGCCGAAAACAAAAATTTAAAACTTCAGAAGCTTGAAGATGAAAACAAAATATTAATTCTTTTTGGAAGCTTACTATTATCAATTTTGGTTATTGTTTTTTTGAGAAAAAGACAAATAAGGCTAAAGCAGGAAAAAGAACTCGAAGTAAAAAACACAGAGCTTCGGTATTCTAAAAAAGTACATGATAAAGTAGCCAACAAAGTTTATCATGTCATGTCTGAAGTAGAGAATACTGAAAACATGAACAAAGAAGTTTTACTGTACAAACTTGATGGGATTTATCAAATTTCAAGAGATATATCTTATGAAAAAAATGATGTCGTTCTTGAGCATAATTTTTCACAACATTTATCTCAAATGCTAAAATCTTACTCATCAGAAAATATCAAAGTTCCGATTATTGGTAACGAAGAATCTTTGTGGGAAGATGTTGGAGATCATTCGAAGGTTGAAGTTTTTTATATTTTACAGGAACTGATGACCAATATGAAAAAACACAGCAAAGCAGATAAAGTTCTTCTTGATTTTTCACGCGAAAATGACTTGATAAATATTGTATATTCTGATAACGGAATAGGAATTTCGGAATTTTCTCCAAAAAATGGTGTGCAAAATACGGAATCCCGTATAAATTCTATTGGTGGAACAATTAATTTTGACACGAAAACAGAAAATGGTTTGAAAATAACCCTTTCATTTCCAGCAAAAAATTAATAATTATGTTTAAAAAAACACTGATAGCAGAAGATTTCGAGAGTTACAACTCCTCTGTACAAAAAGCCCTTGAAGAATTAAAAATTGAAATCATAGATAATGTTCAGTATTGCGACGATGCATTTATGAAGATCAAAAAAAGTATTCGTGAAAAAAAACCTTATGATCTGCTGATTACCGATCTTTCGTTTGTAAGTGATCACAGAGAGCAAAATATAACAAATGGTCGCGATTTAATCAATATTATAAAAAATGAATCTCCAAGTATCAAAATAATCGCTTTCTCCATAGAAGACAGAGCCGAAATTGTTGACGACCTATTCAAAACACACGAAATCAATGGTTTCGTTTCCAAAGGTCGGGAAGATCTTAAAGAACTAAAACAAGCTATAAAAGCTGTATTTAATAATCAAAAATATATTTCAACCAATATTAAAAATTCGATAAAAACGAAAAATTCTTATGATTTCACAAGATTTGAAATTATTCTTGTAAAATTACTTTCAGAAGGCATGATGCAGAAAAACATCCCTGAATATTTAAAGGAAAACAACATCAAACCATCCAGCTTGAGCAGTGTAGAAAAATGTCTCAACAATATGAAAGAATCTTTAGGAGTAGGTAATAACGAACAACTGATTGCTCTTTGCAAAGATTGGGGAATTATTTAATCTTATTTTCATAAAACATTCATACGAACCTTTCAATTTTTTTGAAAGGTTTTTTCGTTTTACGGTTTCCCGTAAGGATTGGTTTCTAAAGGGTTATACTTTTGGAGTATTAAAAACAATTTAAAAAAATATTTATTATGAATGTAAAACATACACCAACAGAAATTGTACATAAAGGGCAAAAAGGAGGAACAACTGGTTGTGGAACCAATACAAATGTTCATTCAGACCACTGGACAAATACTTCCGATAAAATAACATGCGATAAAAACGGCTGCAAAAACTAAAATCATGGGAAAATTTGTAATCACTCAAAGAGTAAACAACGAGTATCAGTTTAATCTGAAAGCCGGCAACGGAGAAATCATTTTAATGAGTGAAGGCTGCGTTCAGAAATCATCTTGTCTTAAAGGGATAGAATCTGTGAAAAACAATTCGCAGGACGATTCCAGATACGACAGACGAATGACCGTTAACAACAAAGATTATTTTGTGCTGAAAGCAAGAAACGGAGAAATCATAGGTAAAAGTCAGTATTACAGTTCAAAATCTGCTATGGAAACCGGGATTGCATCAGTAAAAGCCAACGCTCCGACAGCAGAAACTGTTGACGAAACCATTTAAACCAAAAACCATGGATCTTAAAATAAAACTAGAACAGCTGCATCAAAAAGTTGTTGGACTGAAAGATCAGATCGGAACAGAAGAAGCCACAAAGAATGCTTTCGTAATGCCTTTTATTCAGATTTTGGGATATGATATTTTTAATCCGACTGAGGTTATTCCGGAACACATCTGTGATATCGGAACGAAAAAAGGGGAGAAAATAGACTATGTCATCAAGAAAAATGACGAACCCATTATTATCATCGAATGCAAACACTGGAAAGAAAATGCCGATGCTCACAATTCTCAGCTTCACCGTTATTTTCATGTTTCAAAATCCAGGTTTGGAGTTCTTACCAACGGAATTGTCTATAATTTTTACACAGATTTGGAGAAACCGAATATTATGGACGAAAAACCTTTCTTTACCATTAATATTGAAGACATCAAAGACAGTTCTATCAAAATTCTGGAAAGCTTTACCAAGAAAGAGTACAATCTTGAAACTATTTTAGATTCTGCAGAAGCATTAAAATACATAAAAGCCATTCGAAAAGAATTTGAAAAAGAAATTGAAAATCCTTCCGACGAAATGGTAAAAATGTTGGTCAGCCGATTTTTCAATAAGCCACTTATCGCAAACCGAATGATTGCCTTTAAAGAATATACTAAAAAAGCGTTGACAACATCCATCAACGAATCTATTAGTTTTAGATTAAAATCGGCATTAAGCATCAACGAACAAATAGAAAAGCAGGAAGAAAAAATAGTCACCTCTTCTCCTATTGACGACAACAACGAATCTAAAATCGTTACCACAGAAGAAGAACTGGAAGCTTTTCAAATTGTAAAAGCCATCTTGCGGGAAAAAATTCCATCTGAAAGAATTGCACACAGAGACACGCTGTCGTATTTCGGAGTTCTGCTCGATGACAACAACAGAAAGCCACTTTGCAGATTTCATTTCAACACGGCAAACAAGTATCTGGAAACGTTTCACAACGGAAAAGAAGCGGGAGAAAAAGTTTTGCTCAATAATCTCGATGAAATCTACAATTTCAGAAATCAGCTTCATCAGACTTTAGAAAATTATAACATTTAAACAATCACTATGAAAAAATTACTACTTACAAGCCTTTTAGGTTTAGCCTTATTATTACCTACAGCTATTTCAGCTTCTGATAACAGCACAGCTTCAGCAAAAGAAGTGTCTTTCTCCAAAGGAAAGAAAAAGAAAAGCAGAAAAAGCGCAAAAAGTAAAAGAAGCAAAGCGAAAAGATCAAGATCAACAGCAAAAAGAGGTTGTACTTACAACGGGCACGAATTAATTGTTGGTCCGAGAGGAGGTTGTTATTACTATTCCGGAAATAGTAAAGAATATGTAGACAGATCGTATTGTTCTAATTGTAACTAATAAAAAATAATTATGAAACTCAAATTTTTACTTTTAATAATTTTCTCATTTTCTTTTCTTACACAAATTGAAGCACAAAGAAGAACTACAAGTGTAAAAGGCTATACAAGAAAAGATGGAACTTATGTAAGACCACATACAAGAAGTTACAATTCAGGAAGCAGCTATTCATCCAGTAGTTATCAAAGCTCACCATCTTATTCATCAAGTTCTGATGAAAGCTACTCTAAATCTAAAAAAACATCTTCTGGTGACTATTTAGCTTCTACATCTAATTATAATGGAGATAGAATTGAGAAATCAAATTTAATTTCTATTCAAAATTCTGATTTTGAGACGGAAGATGGTAATATTATTTATTTATCAGTTCTCTATTACAATGATAAGGTCATAGATATTTGCCCTATTTCAAAAAACATAATTGATGATTGGGCATTTGATGAGGTAAATCATTCTTTCAATAAAAATAATTTAACTCCTCAAGACGCTTTAGACTTAGTTTCAAATTATGGATGGAGAATCAGTAAAGACAAAATCAGTAGAAGTTTTAGATATGTAAGTTCCTATGACAAAGTACTTCCTAATTATTTAATTAAAAAAATTGAGGCAGTAAAACTAAAATAACCATGAAATACCTCATCATCATAGCTTCACTATGCTGTTTTATCGGCATTATCGATTTACCGATTGGCTATTACACTTTTCTTCGGATCATCGTTTCATTCATGGCATTTGTCATTATTGTGAATGAATTCAGAAGCAGAAGATTTTGGTTTATCACTTTTGTTTTAATCTTTATTCTTTTCAATCCAATTGTGCCGATTTACCTTTATTTAAAGCCATTTTGGATTATCATAGACTGCATTGTAGGACTTTTATTACTCTACTATTTCTACACGCTAATCCCGAAGAAAAAAACAAAAGAACCAGAAACCATCAATACTAATCACATAGAAATCCCTCGAACCAGAGACAGAATAATTAAATAAAAATATGGAAACCACACAAATACCTGAAAATCTTAAAGCACATTTTTTAAGATTGTATCAAATGGCGATATGCGACGAAGATTTTAGTCCGCTTGAACTGAAAATGTTGTATAAATCTGCAGAAGAAAGAGGAATTTCACAAAAAAATCTAGACGAAATTCTTCTTAATCCTATCAATTCCAAAAACTTAATCCCTGAAAATCTTGACGAAAAAGTAGAATATCTCTATGATCTTACTGCAATGATCTGGGCAGATGGAATAGTAAGTCCCAATGAGTATTCTGCGCTTCAGAAATATGTATTAATGTTTGGCTTTTTGGAAGAAAATGTAAATGACATTGTAGATTATTTCATTGAAGCGGTAAAAAACGGAAAAACCAAAACTGAAATTATTAATGCCTTAAATAATTAAATCATGAACACCATGACCTCGAATATTAAGAATCTTTTTCGGCTGAAGCCCGTTTCATCAGAAGAAAATATAACATCTGCGGCTCAGACCGAAAAGCTGTCAGAAGAAGCCAGTGAAGAAAGCAGAAAGCGTACTTATCATGAATCCGGTTACAGAGACAGCTCTCGAAATAGTGGCAACCATACTGCTTTATCCATCTGTCTGGATGCCATTTACTCCAAATTTCAAAACGAAGAAAAAGAACTTGTTGATAAGCAGAACAAGCTCAAAGAACCTTATCTGAATGAGCAGAAAAACAAGGAAACCGAAATTAAAGGTTTAACCGTTTCTTTAGATAATAAAGAGGAAAAACTGGTTAATATTGATGGAGAAATTAAAAATGTGCAGAGTATAATTGAAACTATTAAATTTGAAATTAATGATCTGCCCAGAAATCCGGAAGCATATAGCGTAAAAGCCACAAAAGGGGCTTCTACAAAATTCTGGATCGGTCTTTTTCTGCTTTTACCTATCAGTTTATACCTGTTTACATTTTATATTTCAACATCTTACTCTGCATTTTTCAAAAATTTTGATGCCAACGGCAATATTATTCAAAGCGTTCTAGATGCACAGGCTTTCAATAAAGCATGGGAAGAAGGTCCGTTGGAAGGTGCTTTTGTAACATTAATTCCTTTTGTATTTTTGGGTCTGGGATATTTGATTCATATGTTTGGAGAGAATAAAAACTGGATCAATTATTCAAAAATTGCCTTGCTATTCATTATTACATTCGTTTTCGATGCTATTCTGGCGTACGAAATTGAGTCAAAACTTTACGAACTAAACAAGACTTTCAGCTCTGCTCCATTCGATCTATCTGTTGCGTTTACAAAAAATCAGTTCTGGGGAATTATTTTCGCAGGATTTATCGTGTATATCATTTGGGGACTTGTGTTTGATTTTGTAATGAAAGAGCATAAAGAGAAAGATAAAATTAAAAATGAACAGATAATAAGACAAAAAAATATCTTAGTACACCAAGAAAAAATTGTTGACTTTGAAAAACAAAAGGAAGAGATAAGAAACAGCATAGGAAGCATTAAAGAACTGATTGCCAAAGCCAAAGGAAGGGTGGAAGAATTGCAGAATATCATTGATGGGGTTATCATTCCCACCAAAGATTATAAATCATATGCTTCGGAATATATGCAGGGATGGATTACGTTTATCGGTGAAAAGCTTGCCGTTTCCTACCCGGTAAAACAGGATATGATTGAAGAATGTAAAAAACAATACAACTACAATCTCAACAAAGTTGGTGCAAATTCTGACAGTCAAAACTCTGTTTATATGTCTGTTCTTTAAAATTTTAATTATGAAAAAAATATTCTACCTCATTATAGCTTCTGTATTTTTTATCCAATGCGGAAAACCGAAGGAAAAAGTTTCAGAAAATCCAGTTACGCCAAATAACTCGGCAAAAAATCTGAATGTAAGTGTATTAATCGATCTTTCCGATAGAATAGATCCAGAAAAAAATCCCAATCCTACGATGGAATATTTCCAGAGAGATACAGAATACATTAAAGCGATAGAAAAAGGATTTTTAGATCACATTAAAAGCAAAAAAGTAATTCAGCTCAACGATCAGATGCAGGTTTTCTTCAATCCTGAACCTTCAGATCCGAAAATGAATGAGCTTACCAAAGAATTAAAAGTTTCTTTCGATAAAAATACAACGAAAGAAAACATCAGTCTGGTTGAAAAGAAATATTCACAATTACCTTTAGCCATTTATCAGTCAGCAATAAAAGACAAAAAATATGTAGGGTCGGATATTTGGGAATTTTTCAAGAATAAAGTGAATGATTACTGTGTAAAAGATGATCACAAAAATATTCTTTATATTCTTACAGACGGGTATATGTATCATAAAGACTCCAAGTTTTCGGAAGGTCAAAAGACATCTTATCTTACTCCTGAGCTGATAAAATCTTTAAATCTTAATTCTTCCGGTTTTAAATCTGCAATACAGGATAAAAACCTTGGCTTTGTGAAAGCTAATGAAAATCTTGAAGATCTGGAAGTGATTGTTTTGGGAATTAATCCTGTAAAAGGAAATCCTTTTGAAGCTGATGTCATCAAAGAATACTGGGAAAACTGGTTTAGAGAAATGAAAATAAAAAAATATCAGATCAAGTCAGCAGATTTACCTTCTAATCTGGAGCCGGTAATTCTGAACGCTATGATGCCTTCAAAAAAATAAAAACACTCAATATATATATTTGGAAAAAAAGCGGAACATTCTGCTTTTTTTCTTTTTTACAGGTTCGTTTTCATTAATATTCTTTTGCCTATTTTTGTGTTATTGGTTACTGATATGAAAAAAATTGTTCTGATTGAAGATGAAACCAGCGTTGTTTCTTTTATAAAAAAAGGACTTCAGGAAAAAGGGTATGAAATTTCTGTGGCTTTCGACGGTCGCACCGGAGTAAATCTTGTGCAGGAAAACGATTTTGATCTTGTCATCTTAGATATCATGCTTCCTGAGATGAATGGTCTGGAAGTCTGCAAAGAAATCCGGAAAACCAACAAAAGCGTTCCTATTCTATTTCTTACTGCATTAGGAACTTCAGAAAATATTGTTTTGGGACTTGAAAATGGCGGTGATGATTATCTGGTAAAACCCTTTAAATTTATTGAACTTGTGGCAAGGATCAAATCCCTTCTCAGAAGAAGCAGTTCAGGAAAAGTGGAAGAAATTCCGGAAGAAAGCACCGACAGTAAACATATTTATCAGTTTTCTGATCTTATCGTAAACGATTATACCAAAAAAGTAACCCGTGCAGGTGAAGAGGTTTCTCTTACCTCCACAGAATACAAACTCCTTATGTATTTTCTCAATAACCCGGAAAAAGTAATTTCAAGAGCAGAAATTTTAGATGCTGTATGGGGAGTAAACTATGAGCTGGGAACCAATGTGGTAGATGTATACGTAAATTATCTGCGGAAAAAAATTGATAATCAGGAAGATAAAAAACTCATACATACGGTAATAGGAATGGGTTATGTGCTGAAAAAACCTTAGAATATGTTCAATAGAGTAATTACCAATCAAACCAAAACGATGATTCTTCTGATGGCTGTTTTTACAACCGTCATTCTCATTTTTGGAGGTTCGGTTTACTTTTCTATCGTTAATTTTTCACATCAGAGGTTCTATGAATTACTTAAAATCAGAACGACAACAATTGTTCAGATAGAGAAAAACAAAGATCTTCTGGATCTGCCGGAAAACTATGTACTCAACAGCAACAACGATGAAGAGCTGCCCATGGAAAGAGACTATGTTTTTGCAGTTCCTTCTGATTCCAACTTCACAGATATTTCCAATAAAATACATATTCCAAGCTCCTTTTTAAAAAATATTCTGAAAAAAGGTGAAGCCAACTTTAATGACTCGGAGTTCTATTACATCGGTCAGTCTTTTAAACACCGCAACAAAGATTATATTGCTATTGCTTCTGCTAAAAACCATTATGTAGTTCATTATCTTGGTTTTCTGAAACGTACATTAATTACGTGTATGATTCTCTCAATATTCTTCAGCATGATTTTTTCTTTTTATCTTTCTAAAACACTTTTTAAGCCTATCTTAAAAATTACAGGGAAGGTAAAAGAAATCAGCTCAGAAAATCTTCACTTAAGGCTGGAACCTCAACCGGGAAACAAAGAGCTTAACGAACTGGTAGAAACTTTCAACACCATGCTGACCAGAATAGAAACCTCCTTTGAAACACAAAATCATCTTATCGGAAATGTTTCTCATGAGCTGCGAACGCCCCTTACTTCCATTATGGGAGAAGCCGATGTTGCACTTTCCATCAACCGTACTGCCGAAGAATATAAAGAAACACTGGGTATCATATTAGATGAAGCCGAAAAATTAGATAAAAAAATAAAAGCGCTTCTTCTCATTGCACAGACGGGTTTTGACGGAAAAATTCAAAAAATAGATCGTGTAAGAATGGATCAGCTTCTATGGGATGTCATTGAAACATTAAGGAAAATAGATTCCAGAAATAACATTTACCTTGATATCAGCATGCTTCCGGATAATCCTAAAAAACTGAAAGTTCAGGGGAACGAGCAACTGCTTCATCTCGCAGTAGCCAACATCATCAGCAATGGCTGCAAATACTCTGATTTTCAAAAAGTAAAGGTCTCTTTAGGCGCTACAGATAACGACCTGTATATCATCGTAAAAGATATTGGAATCGGGATTCCTGAATCTGAAATGAACAAAATTTACGATCCTTTCTTCAGAGCTTCAAATACCCGAAACTATGAAGGTTACGGAATTGGTCTTCCGCTTGCCAGAAATATTGTAAGAATGCACAACGGCGAACTTCTGGTAAGTTCACAGGAAAACGAAGGAACTACAGTACAAATGCGATTTCCCACCATTTACGGGATTTTAAAAAAGGAAGAAAATTCTTAATTCAGTTCAATTTTTCACTTAGAATAAAATACGTTTTTTTAAAACTAACATCAATTCTAATCTCATTTTAATCTCTTTAATTACATTTTAATTTCTTTCCAAAGAGCTTTTAATTTGGCAGCGATAGTTTTGTAATATCAAAAATGTTACACTTCTAAATCTGAAAGATATGAGCACAACCATTTTAATAGCAACAGATTATTCTCTTGAATCATTAAATATTTTAAAAAAAGTACTTAAAGAAAAAAATAATGCTGAGCAGGATACGAAGTACAAAATTCTCATGGTATCTGGTTATGACATGGGAGATTCTATCAGAGATCTGCTATTCAATACAAAAGCTACCGTTTTCAACAAAATAAGAGCTAAAGAGTTTTGTGAAGCTTATGCTATTATTGCCAACAAATATTCTCATCTGGTAGATAAAATCGTATGCGACATTTTTACCGGAAGCATGCAAAGAGCATTCAACAATTATGTGAAAGCGGAAAATATCACAGAAGCTTATTATTCTCCGTCATTGAAAGACATGAATACAAAAGGAAAGTTTGATCTGGCTCCTTATATCAGAAAATGCAAAGAGCTGCCTTCTTTCGAGCTGGTACTGGAAACTCCTAAAGTAATGCCTGAAAAAGGCAGGCTTGCGGAAGTTTTCGCAGAAGTTTAATACAAATTCACTTTTAAATTTAAAAAAAATGTTAAGGAATTATAGTAACAGCAGAACGTTGGGAGACAATATAAGACTGGGAACGCTGACCGCCTTTACGGCAGGAACTATAAATGTTGCCTCACTGCTTATTTTTCTGTCTTTTACATCCAATGTTACAGGACATTATGCTGTTTTTTCAGCAGAAATAAGCAAAGGAAACTGGACACAGGTAGCTGTAATAGGAGCATGGATTTTTCTTTTCTTTTTCGGAAGTTTTACTGCTAACTTTTCGGTCATTAATTTCAATAAAAAAAGTAAATATTTTGCCCACGCATTTCCGCTCGTTCTAGAAATTATCTGTCTCTTGACAGTAGGAATTTACGGACATCTTTACTATCAGAAAACCATAGAAGAAGCACAGGTTATGGTAGCGCTTATGTTGTTTGCAACAGGTCTTCAGAATGGTTTAACGGCGAGTATCTCCAATTTTTTGGTAAAAACAACCCACCTTACCGGAACGACCACTGATCTGGGAATTTTAGCGTCTATGTTTACTCAGAAAAGATACAGGAAAAATCCCGAGCTTAAGGCAAGAGCAAAACTGCTGGTCAGCATCATGATTTCTTATGTTTTGGGAGCCGTTTTCTCAGGTCTTACATATTATTATCTGGAATTCAGTGTGTTTTATGTAATCAGCACCTGTCTTGTTGTCGTAATTGGATATGATTTTTATAAAATTCATGTAAGACATTTTAATACGCAATACAGATATTCCAGAATATACAAAAAGCCTAATCCATTGGCCTTTCTGTACGATAAAATACATGGAAACGGTGAAAAAATTGAAAGAAAAAGGACAGAGAAATCTAAACTCGTTTTAGAAGAAAAAATGACGTAATAAATTTTTAAACACAAGACAATCATAGTTTACTTAGTTTGGCTTCCATTTATTGAAAAATGATGGGAGCTTTTTATTTTCTATCGTGAGTAACCTGAGGATAACTAAATTTGTAATTCAGTGGATTATTATTTTAAATCTTAATTGCTTTACCTATTTTTGTAAGTTCATTATTCATGTATGTCAGATATTATTCAGCTTTTACCCGATCATGTAGCCAACCAGATTGCAGCAGGTGAAGTCGTTCAGCGGCCCGCATCTATTGTAAAAGAGCTTCTGGAAAACTCTATTGATGCAGGAGCCACAAAAATTGAGCTGATTGTACGTGATGCCGGGAAAAACCTTATTCAGGTAGTGGATGACGGAAAAGGAATGTCTGAAACTGATGCAAGAATGGCTTTTGAGCGACACGCTACATCTAAAATAAGAGGAACTGAAGATATTTTCAAAATCGCCACCAAAGGATTCCGCGGCGAAGCTCTGGCTTCCATTGCTGCTGTTGCACAGGTGGAGCTGAAAACAAAACGTCATGAAGCCCCTTTGGGAACCAATATCTACATTGAAGGCGGAGTCTTTCAGTTTCAGGAGCCGATACAGACCGCAGAAGGATCCAATTTTTTGGTTAAAAATTTATTTTACAATGTTCCTGCAAGGAGAAAGTTTCTCAAGAATAACAATATTGAATTTCGTCACGTTATTGATGAGTTCCAAAGGGTGGCACTGGCTCACGAAAATTTAGAGTTTTGCCTGTTTCATGATGATGAGCCTGTCTTCAGACTCAGAAAAGGAACCCAGATGCAGAGAATTGTTGATATTTTCGGAAGAAAACTTCAGCCTCAGCTCATTCCTATTAAAGAAGATATTGTATGGTGTCAGCTTCACGGTTTCGTTGCTAAACCTGAAGGGGCCAAAAAAACACGCGGCGAACAGTTTCTTTTTGTTAACGGAAGGTTTTTTAAAAGTCCTTATTTTAATAAAGCGGTTCAGGAAGCTTTTGAAGGCTTGCTTCTGCCGGGATATATCCCGACTTTCTTTCTTTTTCTTGAGTTGGATCCTGAGAAAATAGATGTCAACATTCATCCGCAGAAAACAGAAGTGAAGTTCGAAGATGAGCACCTTATTTTTGCATTGCTTCGATCTACTATCAAACGCTCTCTGGGAATTTACAATATTGCTCCAAGCCTTGATTTTGAGCGAGATCCGCAGCTTGATGAGATAATGCAGAAAAGCTTTCCAAGCAAAAGCAATTCGGCAAGTTTCAAAATGCCCGAGATTATTGTTGACAGAGATTACAATCCTTTTTTGGAAGAAAAAACAGTTTCTAAAACCGAAATTCACAATCTCACGGAAATGTACCAGCAAAACATCACTCCGGAGCCATCAAAAATTAATCTTTTTGAAGACGAAGATTTTGATGAGGATTTGATGAGGCTTCCGAATGGATACTGGCTTTTCAATAAAGGTGACCGTACTTTGATGCTGGATTTGGGAAGAATGCACAGGCTTGTAGTTTCAGATCATAATAAAACAGTAAAAAAAGGAGCCGTCAACAGCCAGTCTCTTTTGTTTTCTCTGGAATATCACATGAATGAAATTGAAAAAAACAAATACAGATCCATCAAAAAATATCTTCCGGAGCTGGGTTTTGAAATGACAATTGCTCATGAGAGTGTTTTGAGGATAGATGCCGTTCCTGAAGGTCTGAAAGAATCTCAGGTAATGAAATTTCTGGAAAATCTGTTTGAAATTCTGGAATACAGAACAGAGGACGAGTTTTTGCAGTATTATCAAAACCAATGGAACAAAATGCAGAGCAAATCACGTTTCGATTTTATCTATAAAATTGATGCGGAACAGGTCATTAAAGATTTTACAGCTCTAGGATTTCCTGAGTTTTTACCCAACGGAAAAAGATGCTATTTTGAAGTTCCGTTTAATGATTTTAAAAATAAATTTTAAGTAAATGTTTAATAATATACCGCCAATCACCAAGAATATTATCATTTTGAATATTGTTGTTTATATCATTGCAAATTTTGTTTTTTTTGATCTATACAATACACTATCTGCATTTTATCCTTTTTCACCTAATTTTAAATCTTGGCAAATTATTACACATATGTTTATGCATGCTCCTTTTAAAGAACCAAGCGGAATAATGCATATCCTTTTTAATATGTTTACCTTGTATAGTTTTGGACCTATTTTAGAGTATAATTTAAAAAGAAATAAATATATAATTCTGTATTTTTTAAGTGGTTTTGGAGCATTTTTCCTATTCAACCTTTGGAATTTTATTGAAATTCAGCAGATTACAGCTAATCTGCAAAATTTAGGCGTTGATGTATTTGAAATATACAGACAATCTGACATAAATTTTTCAGAACAAATTCTTTTAAACAATAAAACACCAGAAATTTTTGAATTATCAAGAAAACTTCTAATTAGCTTAAGATCTCCAATGCTTGGAGCTTCCGGAGCTATATTTGGAGTGGTTGCCGCATTTGCTACACTCTATCCTGATGCAAAAATTGGAATTATGTTTATCCCGGTTCCGATAAAGGTAAAAATTCTGCTTCCTATCATTATTGTAGGTTCGGTTATTTTAGGAGTTACAGGAAATGTTGGTGGTATTGCTCATTTAGCTCACGTGGGAGGAGCTATTGTCGGATATATTTTAGCCAAAATCTGGAAAAAACATTTATACAGATTCAATTAATCGCTGTGAAAGTATTCCGCACCCTTCTTTTCATTGCACATTTAGCATTGCTTTTTCTCTTACTCGGAGTTTTGCTGAATGCTTATATTCCGCCAAAAGCTTTCTGGGGTTTCAATTTTTTGTCTTTGGGCTTTCCGGTAATGTTTATTCTTTACATTTTTATTACTTTTTTCTGGATTTTCAGCTGGAAAAAAAGAGCGTTTGCTTTTATGTTTTTAGGATTGTTTTTTTTTAATCCTGCAAAAAGATGGCTTAATTATTCATCAGAGAAAAAAGAAATTCCGAATCTGAAAATTGTCACATTCAATACAAAAGGCGGAAAATTAGGTCAAAAAGAAATTCAGGATTATATCAATGAGCAAAAGGCAGATATTGTTTTTCTTCAAGAATCCGGTCCTGATTATGAATTGGATAACCTCAAAGGAGAATATACCTTACCTGTCATTTGTTTTTATTCAAAATACACAATTCTTGCTAGAAAAAATGTTTTTGAACATCTCTCCGATGGTGATATCACTTCTCAGTGTGAGCAGATTGATCTTAAAATCAATGGGAAAACCTATCGTGTCTTCAACGTACACCTTCAATCTTTTGGTGTTGTAAAAGATATGGTAAAACTTGACGGGAACGGTAATGAGGACGAAAAGAAAATGAAGGATCTGGTTAAAAGGCTTATTCCTACTTTTAAAAGCCATCAGGAGCAGGTGCAGCTTATCAGAAAAAGTATTGAGCAGTCTCCTTATCCCGTGATTGTTGCCGGAGATTTCAACGCTGTTCCCAATTCCTATGAGTACTATCATATATCTGATGTGTTGAAAGATCCTTTTTACGAGGTCGGAAAAGGAAGCGGAACCAGCTTTCATGACTTCAGATACCCTTTAAGAATAGACTATATTTTTACTTCAAAATCTATTCAGCCTGTGAGTTATTATGTAGATCACTCAGTACATCTTTCTGACCATTTTCCTGTAATTGCCAGCTTCAAAATAGAATGATAATTTAATAGATTTTATGATTTTAATGCATCGCTTTGGCTGTGTTTTTGATTCATGGAAGCCGTATTAAATATATCCTGATGAGGAAAGTTTCATTACTTTTTGTTCTTCACTTTTTAGTTCTATTGCTTTTAGTGGCAACCATGGCAAATCAATGGGTTGCACCAAGTCTATTTGGATCTCTTAATTTTCTGTCTCTGCTTTTTCCGTATTTAATTATCACTCATTTACTTCTTATTACCATCTGGTTTTTTAAGGCAAAAAAAACAGCTCTTCTTTTTTTGATGAGCACCATCATCTTTATACAACCTATCCGAAGATGGATAAATATTTCTGCATCACCTAAAGAAAATTTATCAGAAAATAAATCTGTTAAAATAATCACTTACAATGTAAAATATGGGAGCAAAGGATGGGAAAACGTCAGAAAATATATCAGAAGCCATGATGCTGATGTTATTCTGGTTCAGGAAAAAGATACCAACAGAAATTTCAGAGAAGATCTTGTAAAATATCCTGCAGCAATTTTAAAGACAAAACATAAAATTCTGAATCAGCAGGATCTGCTGAAAGATACGTCAAAAGGAAGTTCCTTTTTTGCAGATCTCGAAATAAAGGGCGAGACAATCCGTGTTGTGAATGTATATCTGGAACCCTTCAGAGTCACAAAAAGTATGATCGGAATGAAAGACGATGACAATCCTTCCAAAGAAAAACACAGTATTTTGACACTATTCTGCCGTTTAACAGAAACTTTTAAGGCACACGAAAATCAGATTAAAAAAATACGAACTGCTGTTGAGAATTCTCCATATCCGGTAATTCTGGCTGGAGATTTCAATGCGGTTCCCAATTCTTGGGAATATTACAATTTAGGGAAAAATCTTGATGATGCTTTTCTGCAATCAGGCTGCGGGAGCTCCACTACATTTCATGATTTTAAATTTCCATTAAGGCTAGACTATATTTTTACATCTAAAAACATTAAAGCCATAAGCTACAAGGTAGATTATTCTGTAAAATTATCAGACCATTATGCCGTAATTGCTGAATTTATTATAAATTAGTTTTTTGAAAATAAGAAAAACAAGAAATTATCACATGAAAAGAATAATTTTCGGTTCAGCTCTTTTGGGAGCGTTTTTGACAGCGTGTTCAAAAAACAAACCTCTTGCAGAAAGCAGTACCGAAGTATTACAGCCACATTATGACACTACTGCGATAGATTCTTTTTCAGATGGTGCTGTTTCTGTTGATGTCGCAAGACAAATCAGAATGTCTTCGCAAAAATACCAGGATTCTTTGAAGGAAGTTTTAAAAATGCAGCAGGAAGAAAAGCGGATAAAAGAAGAGCTGGATAAAGAAAAAAAGAAAGCCGAGGAAGAAAATAAACTGAAGGAAAAACCGTTGAAAGATCCTAATCAATAATTTTATATACATTAAAAAAATTCACACAATGAAAAAACACATTTTAGCCGCTTTTGCAGCAACATCAATGATTATTTCTTGCAAAGAATCCACTACTAAAACCGAAACAGTTGAAAATCCTGACGGATCTGTAACCACCACAACAACTACTGAAACTACAACCGGACTTGTAGACTCATCAAAAATCAATCAGGCTAAAAATGACATTAAAAATACCGTAGATAATGCCGGACAAAAGATTGATAACAGTGCAGAGAAAGCCAAACAGGATATTAATGCTGTAGGTCAAGACCTCAAAAAAGGAGTACAGGAGGTGAGCCGTGATGCAAAAGATGCCGCCGCAAAAGGAGCACAAAAAGTAGAAGACGGTGCTAAAAAACTTAAAGAAGATCTGAAAAGATAACCAACCAAACCGCAGTAACGCTGCGGTTTTTCTTATACTGCAAATAAAAAGCAAAACAAAATTAAATTTTACACTATGAAAATCAGTTATTTACATTGTTGTGTAATAATTTTTCAAAGTTTTCTGTAACCATTTTAAACTTTCTCTGTCTTTTATATAGAAACAGCATACAACCATGAAGCTTTTGTTTGGAAATAAAAAAGAAGATTTGCTGAGCCGGCTTAAAAAACATGATCCCGCTGCCCAGAAAATATTTTATGATCAGAATGTGAAAAAATATCTCGGTACGGCGAGAGGCTACATCAGTGATTTGTATCAGGCAGAAGACTGCGTTATCAAAGCTTTCTGCAAAATTTTCAAACACATAGAAAGCTATCGTGGTGAAGGAAACTTTGATGGCTGGGCGAGAAAAATAGTGGTGAACGAATGTCTTAATTTTATTAAAAGTCACAAAACGGTTTTTTATCTGGATGATGTTCACGCTTCTGTTCTGGAGGAAATTCATGAGGAGGAAATTGTTTTCGATTTTAATGCACAGGAACTTCTGGATCAGCTTCCGGATTCCTACAGAATGGTTTTTAATCTCTATGTACTGGAAGAATATTCCCATCAGGAAATTGCAGATACATTGAATATTTCTACTGCAGTAAGCAAGACGCAACTCTTCAGAGCTAAAGAAAAACTGAGAAAGATCTACTTTCAACAACAAAAAAAACTGAAAAATGAACTCGTATAAAAATAATTTGGATCATCAGATAAAAGAGCAGATTTCCGGCAGAGAAATCAGCCCGTCAAGAGATTTATGGTCAGAGATTCAGGCTCAGACCGAAAATACTTATTCAAAAAAATCTAATCTTAACCCGATTTTACTGGCTGCTTGTTTTGTACTGCTGTTTGGCTTAGGAACCGTTTTGTTTTTAACCAATGAAACTGAACCCAAAATACAAATCGCAGAAACAGAAAAGTCATCTACTCAAAAAGAAGATATTGTTTTACAGCCCGCAACAACTTTTTCTCAGAACGCTATTGTAACACCAAAACAGGAAAAATTTACTCAAATCAAAAATTCTCCCGGATTAAAAAATGAAAAAGAAATTCCTGTCAATACTGATCTTCCATTGATCAAGGAAAACCCTACTGAGGTTGCATCACAAATAATTCAGAGTCAACCGTCAAAAATTATCGCAAAGGCTGACTCTATAAGATCACCCAAGAAAAAAAGATATGTAGATCCTTCTACCCTGCTTTTTTCGGTAGAACACAAAGATGCTATTGAGAAAACCAAAGATGGTAGCAATGTTGCTAAAATAGATCTCAACGCTAAATAATTATTTAATTTAACTTTAAAAAATAATAAAAATGATTAAGAAATTTATCATCTCAGGAATGCTGTGCTTTGTCGCCATCTCTATGAATGCGCAAAAAAAAGCATTGAGCTTAAATCTTCAGCCTAAAGAAGACACAACAGTAAGCCCGATTGTAAAAGAGAAAGTTGAAGAATATGCTGCGAAAATAAATGGTATCATCCAGGAAGAAAAAAAACAGATGGAAACCGAGCTAAAGTTTCTGCAGGAAAAAAATCTGGATAAAGCAGAATTTGACAGACAAAAAGCTCAGATTGCAGACCAATATTCTCAAAAAATAGACACCAGAATTGAAGCTTTGGGTTTTGACCTGGATCAGGTAATCCAGAAACAGGTAAGATATTCTCTTCTCAATTCAGATGTAACTTCAAATGAAGAAATGAAGCAAAACCTGATGAAAAAATTTCGTCCTACAAAAAGTTTTGACGGATATTTTTCTTACGGAATCATGACTTTAACGAATGACAGACCAGATAATGACTTAGACAGAAATTTAGGTTACGCCAATAATCTGGAATTTGGCTTAAAATTTAATTATCAGTTCAGCAGAACGAGTCCGTGGGGATTAATCTCTGGAATCGGTTTTTCATGGAGAACGGTAAGACCAGATAACAATATGATTTTTGCAAAGCAGGATTCTGATGTTATTTTAAGCAAATATGATGGAAATCTGGATAAAGCTAAGTTAAGAACCGGCTATATCATGGTTCCTCTGGGATTTCAGTATAATTTTTCAAAACTGAAAAATGCAGGAATGGACATTCAGTACAGACCTTATTCGGAAGGATTCAGAGTTGGTGCAAATGCTTACGGAGGAATAAGAATGTCTACCAATAATATCATCAAAAGTGACAGCCAGAGCATCAGAGACCGTTCCAATTATCAGGTAAACCCTTTCGTTTACGGAGCTCAGTTTACCGTTTCATACGATAACATCAGTCTTTTTGTGAAAAAAGATTTCAGCAATTTCTTTAAAGACGGATATTTTGAAAATGATAAAGCTTTGGTTTTCGGACTTACTTTGGGATGGTAGTTAATTACCTGAATAACCTGAGTTCGGGATAAACTTATCAAAATAATACCATTTTTGTCTTTTTTCAATAAACGAAGTGCCTTTGTTTAGCTTAAAATTTTCAAAAAGTAAAAAATCTTTTTTTTTTCTTTGCGATAAATTAATATGATGCTATAAATCAATTATTTAATTTATTTCTTATCCCGAACTGAGGTTAAATAATTGATACAAAATATGACAAAATAGCCGAAATTCAATTTGGTATAAGAATTGAATAATAAAAATTAACATTAACATTAACAAACAAAACACTCTGTAGAATATTCTGCGGAGTGTTTTGTTTTATGTTTAGGATTATTTCAAACTTCCTACCATATCTTCAGGTTTTACCCACTTATCGAATTGTTCGGCTGTTAAAAGTCCAAGATTCACAGCTTCTTCTTTTAAAGTTGTTCCGTTTTTATGTGCAGTTTTTGCAATTTTTGCAGCGTTTTCATAACCGATGTGCGTGTTCAGAGCAGTTACCAACATTAGAGATTTATCTACCAATTCTTTGATTCTTTCATGGTTGGGTTCAATTCCGACTGCGCAATGATCATTAAACGAAATACAGGCATCTGCAATTAATTGTGCAGATTGAAGGAAGTTATAAGCCATCACAGGCTTAAAAACATTCAGTTCATAATTTCCCTGCGTTCCGGCAAAAGAAATCGTGGTGTCATTTCCTAAAACCTGAGCGCAAACCATTGTCATTGCTTCATTTTGAGTAGGATTTACTTTTCCGGGCATAATCGAAGAACCGGGCTCATTTTCCGGAATGTGAATTTCTCCGATTCCAGAACGTGGACCGGAAGCCAGTAATCTGATGTCCTGAGCAATTTTATATAAAGAAACTGCCAGTTGTTTTAAAGCACCATGAGATTCCACAATCGCATCGTGAGCGGCCAAAGCTTCAAATTTATTTTCTGCAGTTACAAAAGGAAGATTGGTGAATTTAGAAATATATTCTGCCACTTTTACATCATAACCTTGAGGTGTATTTAAGCCGGTTCCAACCGCCGTTCCTCCCAAAGCAAGCTCGGAAAGATGTGGTAATGTATTTTTTAAAGCTTTAATGCCGTAATTCAATTGGGCGACATATCCTGAAAATTCCTGACCTAAAGTTAAAGGCGTTGCATCCATTAAATGCGTTCTTCCGATTTTAACTATTTCTTTAAATGCTTCGGATTTCTCTTTTAACGTATCTCTTAGTTTTTCAACAGCAGGAATCGTGGTTTCAACCACTTTTTTATAAGCCGCAATATGCATTGCTGTCGGGTAAGTGTCATTGGAAGATTGAGACTTGTTCACATCATCATTAGGATGAACTTCTGTTTTATCACCTAAATTCCCTCCTGAATTGAAATGCGCCCGATTGGCAATCACTTCATTCACATTCATATTCGACTGCGTTCCTGAGCCAGTCTGCCAAATTACCAAAGGAAACTGATCGTTGAGTTTACCTTCTAAAATTTCATCGCAAACCTGGGCAATCATGTCTCTTTTCTCCGGAGCTAAAACTCCCAAATCCGAATTAGTAAATGCGGCGGCTTTTTTTAAATAAGCAAAAGCTTCGATAATTTCGTGAGGCATTGAGCCTTCCGGACCTATTTTAAAATTATTTCTAGATCTTTCTGTTTGTGCTCCCCAAAATTTATCTGCCGGAACCTGCACTTCACCCATGGTGTCTTTTTCTATTCTGTAATTCATTGTGATTGAGATTTTTTTAATTTTTTTAACCACAAAAGACAAAAAATATTTAGTTGGAAGTTTTAAGCTTAATTATTTTGCTGTACAGTTCACAAAATGAAATCTCGAAGAGGTTTCCAAACTAATGTGTGCTTTTAAATTATTTATTAAACTTCAGGAACTAATGTGTTAAAACTTTTGTGGTTAAAGTTTCTCTAAAGTTAAGTAATGCATAAAAACCTCGCAATTTATAATCATTATAAATATCAATTTCAATGAATGATTTTTAATTACGCTTTTTTGAGTAAGCTGTATTTTTGCACCGAAAATAAAAAGTAAATGGAATTTAAATATCAGGATCCGTACCCAATTCTAAAAGACGATACGGTTTATAAAAAATTGACTTCAGATTATGTAAAAGTTGAAAAGCTAGGAGAAAGAGAAATTTTGACCATCGATCCAAAAGGTCTTGAACTTTTGGCTGAAGAAGCAATGGCAGATGTTTCTTTCATGCTTCGTTCTTCACATTTAGGAAGTTTAAGAAGAATTATTGATGATCCTGAAGCAACTGATAATGACAGATTTGTTGCATATAATCTATTACAGAATGCTGCAGTTGCCGTAGAAGGAGCTTTACCTTCTTGTCAGGATACAGGAACTGCGATTGTGATGGGTAAAAAAGGTGAAAATGTTTACACAGGTGTTGATGATGGTGAATATTTAAGCAAAGGAATTTATAATACGTATCAAAAAAGGAATTTAAGATATTCTCAGGTTGTTCCGTTGACGATGTTTGATGAGAAAAATTCTGGTTCAAATCTCCCGGCACAGATTGATATTTATGCTAAAAAAGGAGATTACTACGAATTTTTATTTTTAACGAAAGGAGGAGGTTCCGCCAACAAAACGTTTTTGTATCAGAAAACAAAATCTTTATTAAATGAAAAGTCTCTTGAAGCTTTTGTAAAAGAAAGAATTTCAGATTTGGGAACGGCAGCTTGTCCGCCTTATCATCTGGCTTTGGTGATTGGTGGAACTTCTGCTGAAGCAAATTTAGCTGCCGTAAAAAAAGCATCTGCAAAATATTATGACAATCTTCCTACAGAAGGGAATGAAGCAGGGCAGGCTTTCAGAGATCTGGAATGGGAAGCTAAAGTTCAGAAAATCTGTCAGGAAAGTGCCATCGGAGCTCAGTTTGGCGGAAAATATTTAACACATGATGTTAGAGTAATCAGATTGCCTCGTCATGCGGCTTCGTGTCCTGTAGGAATGGGAGTTTCCTGTTCTGCAGACCGAAATATTAAAGGAAAAATTACAAAAGAAGGAATCTTCCTTGAGCAACTGGAACAAAATCCGAAAAGGTTTTTACCTGAAACACCTCCACATTTAGAAGAAGCAGTTGAAATCGACTTAAATAAACCAATGCCGGAAATTTTAGCCGAACTTTCAAAATATCCGATCAAAACAAGATTGAAATTAAACGGAACTCTGATCGTTGCAAGAGATATTGCTCATGCAAAAATTAAAGAATTGTTGGATGCAGGACAACCAATGCCTGAATATTTCAAAAATCACCCGATTTATTACGCAGGACCTGCAAAAACTCCGGAAGGAATGGCTTCGGGAAGTTTCGGACCGACAACGGCAGGAAGAATGGATGTTTATGTAGATGAATTCCAGAGTCATGGCGGAAGCATGGTCATGTTGGCAAAAGGGAACAGAACGGCAGATGTTACCAATGCCTGTCATAAATACGGAGGTTTCTATATTGGTTCGATCGGAGGACCTGCTGCAATTTTGGCGAAAGACAATATTTTGTCAGTTGAAGTGGTAGATTTCCCGGAATTGGGAATGGAAGCGGTAAGAAAAATTGAAGTGAAAGACTTCCCTGCATTCATCATTACTGACGATAAGGGAAATGATTTCTTTGCTAATCTTGCGCATTAATTAGTTTAAATTTAAAATAAATAGCAAAAATCAGCTTTGATCTTTTGTCTGAAAAAGAAAAATGTTATATTTTTGCCCTAATCTTTAAGAATAAAAAATGATTTTATCAGCATTTTGGCCGTTTTATCAGTTCCTTTGGACAGTTTATTTCATTACAATGTTCCTTGTAGGTTTCTGGTGTATCTTTATGTTTTTCGGATTTGTTATTCCTTTGTGGTTAACAGAAGGTCTGAAAGAATATTTCGGTAAGGTAAAGCCATTCGACCCGGAACAAATCAGAAGCAAGCTTTTGACAGAGCAGGAAGGAGTTGAAGTTATTTATAATTCTCCAAAAGGTCATGGTCCTTTCATTCATGACAGCCATGGTCACGATCACGGACATCATTAATTGACTGTCAGTTCTTTTTCACCTGAATTCTGAAAAAGGACTATCAAAGCAAAACAACATATATTAAAACCACTTAGTTTTCTAAGTGGTTTTTTTGTTTAACATAATATTCGCCTTACCAAAAAAAAGATATTCTTTGCATAGTTTTTTATTGTTTGTAACAATATAAAAGTAAGTGTAATTTCAAAAAAAATAAATTAAATTCGTAATAATTAACTACTTAAATAAAATTTACTTACATAAATCTGCTATAAAAATGGTTTCAACATTCAATATGCCAAATTAATACAATAAATCCCTGTATATGAAAAAAAATTATTCTGCATTACTGCTTTTTGTAATGACCGTAATATTCGGACAAATAAGCTACACTATTACACCTAATCCTTTTAATGAAACAGATCAAATTACTTTAACCGTTCCGGGAAACCAAATTGATGAAACTGCATGGGGAGTTGTCAATAATGCTGTCTATATCTGGTCGTGGTCTTTGGATCAGAACTTTGCTAACAGCCAGGATTGCCCAACCAACGGAAGCTGGACTAATTCAAGCGAGGCAAACAGACTGGCTTACAACTCAGCTTCCGACAGTTATTCTTTAACTTTTACTCCAACTACTTTTTTTAACAGAACAGGAATCGGGCGTTTTGGATTCTTGCTGAAGAATAAAACGGGGTCACATCAAACTTCTGACAACCTGGTTAATGTCGGAACATTAAACCTGAATATGACGAATCCGGCAGCAAACAGCCTAACCTCAATCGCTGCAGGAAATTCTATTAACATTACAGCAATCACCAATATTAATGCAACTTTTCAGCTAAAAGCCAATGGTATTGTAGTAAACTCTACTTCTACTCCATCTACTTCGTATGTTTACAGCTATACTGTTACTCAAGATGCTGATATGGAACTGGTTGCTACTTCCGGTTCGACGACAAAAAATGCTGCATTTATGCTCCAGATTCCTAGAAATGTGGTTTCTCAGGCAATTCCGACATGGATCAGACAGGGAATTAATTATCATCCAGCAGACCAGACAAAAGTAGGTCTGGCTCTTTACGCACCGCATAAAAATTTCGTCCATGTCATCGGAAGCTTTAATAATTGGACGGTAAATGATACTTATCTCATGAAAAGAGATACTGCAAACCCTGATTTATACTGGATTGAATTAAGCGGACTCACACCCCAGCAATTATACACATTTCAGTACAGAACAAATGATCTGAAAAAAGTAGCAGATCCTTTTTCTCCCCAAATATTGTCTTCCTATGATGACCAGTGGATTTCAGCAGCTACTTATCCTAATCTTCCGGCATTTCCTGCAGGACAAGGTTTTGAAGTTTCTACATTTAAAACGGGACAGACACCTTATAACTGGCAGGTTACCTCTTTTCAGAAACCTAATAAAGAAAATCTTGTTATCTATGAATTGCTGTTGAGAGATTTTACACAGGAAAAAAACTGGCAGTCACTTATTAATAAAATTAATTATCTTAAAAATCTCAACATCAATGCTATTGAACTGATGCCTATAATGGAGTTTGAAGGCAATCTTTCATGGGGTTATAACACATCCTTTCATTATGCTTTAGATAAAGCTTACGGAACCCCGGAAAAATTCAAAGAATTTGTAGATCTGTGTCACCAAAACGGAATTGCCGTAATTTTAGACATTGCATTCAATCATGCAACAGGGAGATCGCCCTTGGTAAGACTTTGGAATATAGATCCTGATGGAGACGGTTTTGGAGATGTGGCGGCAAATAATCCTTACTTTAATCAGGTTCCTAAACATTCATACAATGTTTTCAATGATTTCAATCATTCCAGCAATGCTACAAAATATTACGTAGAACGTACAATACAGCACTGGATTTCAGAATATAAGATTGACGGATTCCGATGGGATCTTACCAAAGGATTTACACAAAACTGTTCTGCGAATGATGAAACCTGTACCAATGCGTATCAACAGGACAGAGTAGATGTTCTGAAATATTATGCAGACAAACAATGGGCAGCAGATCCTACTTCTTATATCATCTTCGAACATTTAGGAACAGATGCAGAAGAGCAGCAGTGGGCAAATTACAGAGTAAATGAAGGAAAAGGCGTCATGCTTTGGAACAAGCAGACAGATCCTTACAACCAAAATACTATGGGATATAAGGACAACAGTAACTATGACAGAATGGATCATGAGCTTCACGGATTTACCAATATGCACGCAGTAGGATTTGGTGAAAGTCATGATGAGGAAAGATTAATGTTTAAAAATCTGGCTTATGGAGCGTCCAACGGAACTTATAATGTGCAAACGCTAAATACCGCCTTAGAGAGAATGAAAACTTTCGGAGCTGCATTTTTTACCATTCCTGGTCCTAAAATGATCTGGCAGTTTGGAGAGCTTGGATATGAATTCAGCATCAACAGATGTCCGGACGGATCTATCAACAACGCTTGCAGAACTGATGAAAAACCTATTGCTTTTACGCTAGGATACGACACAAACGTCAACAGAAAGGCAATTTATAATACCTGGGCACAAATTATTAATATCAGAAATTTGCATCCGGTTTTTAAATCTAAAACGTATACGGTAGAATCTAACAACCTTGCGAATGATCCGGATGGTCTTATTACCCGCATCTATGTGTATGATAATTCTCTTCCTGCAGGAAACCTGAAAAACATTGTCGTTCTTGCCAATTACGGCATTACCGCCAGAAATGTTGTTCCATACTTCCCTTATACCGGACAATGGCAAAATCTGATGGATAATACAACATTGAATATTACTTCAACAATAGCTCCCATTACACTACAGCCCGGTGAATTTAGAATTTTGGGAAGTACAAACGGAACATTAGGAACATCTGAAGTAAATTCCGAGAACAGGCTTTCTCTGCAAATTGCAGATAATCCCGTGAAAAACGGTGTTGCAAAGCTTATGTACACCAAAGCTAAAAATGGGGAAATCACCATTTACGATATAAGTGGAAAAAAGCAGGATTCCTTCAGGCTGAAAAATGAGACGGGAATGCATGAACTGAAAGCGGATTATCCGGCAGGAACTTATCTTGTCCATTTAAAATCTGACACCGGAACAGCCATTCAAAAAATGATTATCAAATAAATACTAACGAAAGCTCATGAAAATGAGCTTTTGTTCTTCACTATCAATTCCGTATCTTTGCACACTAAATTTTCACTATGTCTAAATCTTTAATTCCGAAATTAGAAGCGATTAAACAAAGATATAATGAGGTTGCAGACCTTATTATTCAGCCTGATGTAATTTCAGACCAGAAAAGATATTCTTCTCTCAATAAAGAATACAGTGATTTGGGCAAAATTGTATCAGTATATGATCAGTACAAAGGCGCTTTAAACACCATTGAAGAATCTGATGAAATTATCGCCGACGGATCTGATAAAGACTTCGTAGATCTGGCAAAAATTGAAAAAAACGAAGCACTGGAAAAAATTCCGGGGCTTGAAGAACAGCTCAAAGTTCTTTTGATTCCCAAAGATCCTGCTGATGATAAGAATATTATCGTAGAACTTCGTGCAGGAACCGGCGGAGACGAAGCGGCTATTTTTGTGGAAGATATTTACAGAATGTACTCTATGTATTTTAAAGCAAAAGGATGGAGACATGAGGTAACTGATTCCAACGAAGCTGCAAAAGGATATAAAGAACTCATCATGAAAGTGGAGGGAGAAGGAGTCTACGGAATCATGAAATTTGAGTCCGGTGTTCACCGTGTGCAGCGTGTTCCTGAAACCGAATCTCAGGGAAGAGTTCACACTTCTGCTATTACGGTTGCTGTTTTACCGGAAGCTGAAGAAGTGGATGTAGAAATCAACCCTGCTGATATCGAAATGCAGACTTCACGTTCCGGAGGAGCAGGAGGACAGAACGTAAACAAGGTTGAAACAAAAGTTCAGCTTACGCATAAACCTTCCGGATTGGTAGTTGTATGTCAACAAGCCCGTTCGCAGCTTGCAAACCGTGAACTGGCAATGGAAATGCTTCGTGCAAAGCTATATGATATTAAATTACAGGAAGTTCAGGGAGATATTGCGGCACAGAGAAAAACAATGGTTTCTACCGGAGACCGTTCTGCAAAGATTAAAACCTACAATTATCCGCAGGGAAGAGTTACTGATCACAGAATCAACAAATCTATATATAATCTTGATGCCTACATGAATGGTGATATTTCTGAAATGATTGATGCCGTAATTATGGCAGAAAACGCCGAAAAAATGAAAGGTGAAGAAGATAATTATTAAGATTATTTAAAATAAAATTTTAAAACTTTTGAGAAATCAGAAGTTTTTTTTATTTTAAAATTTTTCTTAAATCTTTGTAAATTTGGTCTTTAGAATATTCTCCAAAATAACTGCGATATTTGTTATTATAAATTATGACATAACTTCCGCAAGGATAATGATATTTAAAGAATGTACTTTCTATAATAATTGTTACGAAAGTATTATTTTTACCCTGTAAAAATTGCAGGAATTTTATCGCTCTTTTTAAGTAGTATGATAGTTTCTGGCTGAAAAATCATTTTAATGAATTCAATTGTAATCAATGTTGGAAACAGCAATATCAGATTTGGCCTTTTCGATGATGACAACTGTGATATTTCCTGGGTAATCAATACTAAACCTTACAGAACTGCTGACGAATTGTATGTGCAGATTCTTATGCTTTACCAAACCTATAAGGTTGATCCTCAAAATATCGAGAAAGTAATTATGGGTTCTGTTGTTCCGCAGCTTACGAAAGTTATGAGCTCAGCCATCCGAAAAATTCACGGTAAAGAACCTGTTGTTGTTGACCGCACCACTTTCTCTGCTGTACAGGCAAAATCTAAGCAGATGGGAACAGATATTTATGCCAATCTGGTTGCTGCTCATAATTTATATCCCGACAGAAAAAAAATTGTCCTTGACTTTGGCACCGCACTTACAGCAAGCTGTGTTGCAGAAGATGGCGAAACTTTGGGCGTTATCATCGCACCCGGAATTATTACTTCTCTTAATTCTTTAATCAGCCAGACTGCACAGCTCCCGGAAATAGAACTGGTAAAGCCAAAAACTGTTTTGGGATTAGACACCATAACCTGTATGCAAAGCGGAATGGTTTACGGGTTTTTGGGTATGGTAGAAGGCTTTATAGACCGCATTAATAATGAAGTAGATGATGAATGCTTTGTGATAGCTACCGGAGGAGTTTCTCACGTTTACAAACCTTTGACCAATAAAATTCATATTACAGATCGGCTTCACACGCTGAAAGGACTTTATTTTCTGGGAAGAGAATAAAAGTACAGGATTATTATTCAAATTAAGCCTTGAGATTGTTTTATCTTTTTGTTTTAAAAAATTCTTTTACTATCGAAGAACATTCGTTTTCCAAAATTCCGGTAATAATTTCTGTTTTGGGATGAAGCTGAAGATTTTTATTGATAAATCCCCGTTGCACGTCTCTTGCTCCTATCACAACTCTGGAGATTTGTGACCATGATAAAGCCCCGCAACACATTACACAAGGTTCTAAAGTCACATACAAAGTACAGTTGATGAGATATTTCCCTCCGAGAAAATTAGCAGCAGACGTTATTGCCTGCATTTCTGCGTGCGCCGTTACGTCATTCAGCGTTTCGGTAAGATTATGAGATCTTGCAATCACACGGTTGTTTGAAACGATTACACAGCCAACGGGAACCTCATCTTTCTCAAAAGCTTCCTGCGCTTCCTGCAGCGCAAGTTTCATATAATATTCATCGGTAAACATAAAAAAATAAGCTTAGTACAAAACTAAGCTTTTCATCATCAAATTTTATATTTTTAGAACCGGTATCCGATGCCGCCCATGATTTTTCCGGTAACTTCTTCAAAAGAGTAGTTATCCCGGTCGCCAAACCTCCTTGCCAATCCCCCACTCGCTTCAATAACCAGATTATTTCTCAGAACCCACTTTCCTCCTACTCCAAATCCGATTCCTACGGTAGTAATATTTCTTTTATTCACAGATGAAGTATAGTAAAAGCCCGTAGTTTCCTCATAAACATAATTATAATCATCATTGGAATTTGTGGTAGCAGGAATAAAACCTTCAAGAAAAAATCCGGAAGCATATTTTTTTCCGAAATACATTCTGTAGTATGCAGAAAACTGGGTAAACCTGTCTTCCTTACGATCCAGAAGCATCATTGCATTGATACCCACTCCTTTGTTTTCAGAAATCAGCCTTTCATACGAAATATTGGCAAGCGGAACTGCAATCAACAAAACAGGATCGGCAACGATATCGTTTTTCCTTTGTTTTTCTGCAACATCTGCAGTCTGTGCAGAGCAAAGTCCGGCGGTAAGAAATAATGCCAGAAAGATTTTTCTCATATTCAGTTTATTTATCGTTTTCAGTAGTTTTCAATAACTTAAACCGTATCAGGTTTAAGCTTATACTTTAAAATATATTCAGTTTTTAATACAAATTTCCCCGCTTTCAATATCTTAAATGATTAAATATCTCCCAGAAAAATTTGATTCAAATATAAATAATAAAACAACAACTTGTGAAAAATTATTCAAAGTTCATTGCCAAAGGAAAACGAAACCTGTATCTTACAGGAATACCGTTAATGTAAGCCGGAGAAAACCTGCCGGAGATTGAGTAAACAGCTATTTCTGCCTGCCTGTTAAACGTAAAATTTTCTCCTTCTGCTTTTACGTTGCTGATGGTTCCGTCTTTTTCAACAACAAATACGACAACTGTTTTCAGACTGGGATTTTCAGAATATACCCCTTCAGCATAAAATAAATCGGCAACTTCTTTTCTCAAAGCATTGATTCCTCCGGGATAATCTGCTGTTTTTTCTACATTCACTGTAAGATTATCTTCACGGTCATGATCTGCATTATTCTGATCAGAAACAATAACGGGATGAGCTTTAATTTTTTTGAGATCTTCCAGATTTTTAACTTTGAGTAAAGCTCCGATAAGCGCAACATTTTCAATGCTATCCATTTTCTTCATAAAAAAAAGAAAATCATTCTTAACGGCAGCTTTAAAAAGCGGATTGCTTTCCTTATCAAATTTTTTCCGAAACTCATTATTCAGCATCGTGCGGTGCTGATTGTAGTAGGTTTTTATCATTTTGAAATCTTCATTCTGCTGCGAAAAGCAAAACGAAGATGCTAAAAGAAAAAAAAAGTAAATCGTTTTCAAAAGATGCTGGTTGTAGATGTAAATATAATCAAAAAGAGTGCAGTTTACATTAGTCTTCAGAATATGCCTGCAGAGAATCTGATAAACTCTCTCTGATTTCTCTGATCAGGCTTTCGGGTTCCATTACTTTTACCTCTTTTCCGTAAGATAAAATTTCTTGTCTGAAATCATAAGTCGGATGAAGAAAAAACTCGAAATAAATATCATCCGGTGTTTCTTTTACCTCTTTTTGAGACTGGTGAAGCGGAAAGCTTCTGATATATTCACCCTGATGCCTGCTGCATTTCAGAACAATCTTCTGCGGATTTTGCTCAGTAAGATTCATCACTCCAAAAGCATTTTTAAAATGCTCTCTAAAATTGTATTTATATTTTTCTCTGAATTTCTGCGGAGTTACCGAAAGATGATTTATCCGGTCTAATCCAAATGATTTTAAGGTTTTATCTTTTGTGTCAACCGCAATCAGATACCATCTGTCTTTGGATTCTTTGAGCGCTAAGGGATGAACTTTCCTTGATGTCATCTTTTTATTTTTGTAATTATAATGCTCAAACAGAACAATTCTTTTGTTTCTGATGGCAAAAAAAAGATCGTAAAAATGTTCTAATCCTGTAGGCTTTCTGCTTTCAAAAAAAATAAAATCTGAAAAATCGGGATGAAGATTTAATGCATTGCTTACCTGAAAAGACTCAAGCAATTTTTGGTTATATTCATCAACTTCCATCATGGGGCGGCTGTCGATATAGTACCGGTTGTCCCTCCTTTTTTTATTATGAATGGTGAGATTAAAAAGATTGGAAATTTCCCGGATGTCTCTTTGCAGCGTCCGCATAGAATAGCTTTTGATTTCTGCATCCTGAAATTCAAAAGAATTGAGCAGATATTCTTCTATCTGGGAATAGGTAGAAGGTGCAGATTCTAATTTTTTAATAATCAGTGCGTATCTCGTGAGGTAAAAATCTTTTTTCATTCTTAGAAGTTTCTACCACAAATATATATTCTTAATGCGACAAAACTTGTCGTGTTTAATTTTTGTGGATAACTTATAAGAGTATTTTTATCGCAAAATATATTCTGCATCTATAAAATCAGTCAGCCAAACATTATTTTCAGAAAGATAGAATACCATTCCATATTCATGCATTTTCCCGGTTTCAATGGTTAAAATAACAGGCTTTCCATGGCGCATTCCGACTTTGGTTGCGGTTTCTTTGTCCTGACTTAGATGAACGTGCTGTCTGTTTCTCTTTTCAATTCCTTTTTCAAAGATGGATGCAAGATTGGCTTCTGAAGTTCCGTGGTACAAAAATTTCGGCGGCTGTTGCGGCTTTAAAGCTAAATCGACATTAATAGAATGTCCCTGATTTGCACGAATTCTGGTTTTATCTTCGTTTAAAATAAAGCGTTTTTTATCGTTGGTTTCCACCAACTCATCCAATTCTTCCAGTGTAAAAGCGCGATTTTGTTTTGCACATTTTTCCTGTAGTTCTTCCACATCTGCCCATCCGTTTTCGTCTAAATTCAGCCCGATAACTTCGGGTTTGTGTCTAAGCACCAAGCTTAGGTATTTGCTTATTTTCTTCTTTTGTATTTCGTTCATGGTTTAATTTTTAATTTATTTTCTAATCTCTCACACAATGTCTCAATATCCTCCTTTCTCGCCAAAACATCAATCCACTCTTTCGGAATACTTTCAAAACCGTAATATATTCCGGCAATTCCACCTGTTATGGCGCCGGTTGTGTCGGTATCTTCTCCCAGATTGACGGCTTTTAAAACGGCTTCAGCATAATTTTCAGAGTTCAGAAAACACCATAATGAAGCTTCCAGACTGTGAAGAACGTAGCCTCCCGAACTGATGGAATCTTCATGATATTCTGAAATATCATTCTTTAAAACCCTGTCAAAAAGCTGTATCTCTTTTGGGTTAAAACCTTGAATTTCTGAAAATTGCAACACCAATTTCTGAGTATATTGATACGCTTCTTTTTTATCTTTTCCTTTGATTAATTCAATGGCAAAAATTACATAAACAAAGCAGGCAAACACTGAACGAAAATGTCCGTGTGTGATTGCAGAGACTTCTTTTACTGTCTGATAAAGTTTTTCAATATTTTCTTCGTCTTTAAGATAGAACGCCAACGGAAGTGTTCTCATTAAGGAACCGTTTCCGTTATCTTCTTCGAAAATATTTCCCGAAAATTTTGCGCTTTCTCCTTTTATTAATCTTGCGATAGAATGCCTTGTTGTTCCTCCAATATCGAATAATCTTCCGTGAGCCGTCCAATGTCCGTATTTTACCCACTTCACAAAGCTTTGTCCTATTTTTTCCAGATCATAGCCTTTTGTGAGTTCGTCTGCAATGCAAAGCGTTAACGAACTGTCGTCGCTCCATGTTCCTTTCGGCTGGTTCCACGATCCGAATTCCCGCATATTTTCAACGGGAAACACTTTTAAATTTTCTCTGCTTTTAAATTCTACAGGAACGCCCAACGCATCACCCACACAAACGCCGAAAATTCCAGCTTTTACAATATTTTCCATTATGCAAGATTTACGAGTTTGTCAAAAAGCAGTTTCATTCCCTGCGTTGCGGTTTCTTTCATCACAACAGCTCTTTGTCCGTATCCGAAACCTGTTTCGTTGGGATTGATCACGATTAAAAGACAGTCATCCTTGATATTATGTAGCAATCCCGCTGCAGGATACACCTGTAAAGAAGTTCCGATAACAATAAAAATATCTGCTTCTTTTGCCATTTTCGTAGCTTCTTTCATCAGCGGAACATCTTCTCCGAACCAGACAATAAATGGTCTTAGCTGCGCTCCGTCTTCTGCTTTATCGCCGATGTTAATGTCGTCTTTCTGCTCGTAAATCAGGTTTTTATTGTTGCAGGAACAGGATTTGAATAATTCGCCGTGTAAATGTAAAATATTGGTTGAACCTGCTCTTTCATGCAGATCATCAATATTCTGGGTAATGATCTGAACTTCAAAATGTTTTTCCAGTTCTGCCAATAATCGGTGTGCATCATTCGGCTCGACTTCGTGAAGCTGTCTTCGTCTCTGGTTGTAAAACTCAAGAACCAAAGCTCTGTCTTTTCGCCATCCTTCCGGACTTGCCACATCTGTGATGCTATGATTTTCCCAAAGACCGTCTCCGTCTCTGAAAGTTTTTATTCCGCTTTCGGCACTGATTCCGGCGCCGGTTAATATGGTTAGTTTTTTCATTTGTTTTAGTTTTTCATTGTTTTTGTATTATTTTTAACGCAAAGACCACAAAGTTTTTTTGTTACTACTAAACGTTTTTAGTTCGCAAAGCCGTTTCACTTAGCGAAGCTTACAAAAACTATTATTCTGTATTATTCTTTTAACAGTGTTCTGTAAATTTCCTCATTTTCATCATCAAAACATACGAAAATAACTTTTTCAATGATCTCCGATGTAGAGTTTTTCACCTCATCTATGGCAATTTTAGCAGCCAATTCTTTTGGGAACCGATAAATTCCTGTACTGATGTTGGGAAAAGCAATGGTTTTAACATTCAGACTTTCTGCTAATTTCAATGAATTATAATAACAGTTTGCCAATAATTTCGACCCTTTTTCTTCATCTCCATTCCAGACCGGACCAACGGTATGAATGACGTATTTCGCAGGGAGATTTCCACCGGTTGTAACAACGGCTTCTCCTGTTTTGCATTTGCCCTGTCGTTTTCGGATTTCTAAACACTCATCAAGAATCTTTTTTCCTCCTGCCCGATGAATGGCTCCGTCTACTCCACCTCCTCCCAATAATGAAGAATTGGCTGCATTCACAATGGCTTCCGTATTTATTTTAGTGATGTCACCTTTTATTAATTCAATTTCCATCGTTGTGTTTATTTTGTTTTAGTTTTTAACACAAAGTCCGCAAAATTTTTTGTTACTACTATATGCTTTTAAGTTCGCAAAGCCGTTTCACTTAACTAAGTTCACAGAGAGCTTTTCATGACATGAAATTTGGATAAGCATTATTTTAACCTTAATTTCTTATTTAAATCTTCATCATCAAACAATAACGGTTTTTCTTCCGGAAGAACTAAATTGTCTAAATCATCATTCAAAACAAACTGGTGCTGTTCTTTAACAAAATCTGAAATATCTTCAATCAAAAGGAGGTCTTCTTTAGCAAAGGATTTAATGAAGTCATTTCTCAAACCAATCTGAATCGCTCTTCTTTCCAGTTTGTTTCCGAAAGGATCGTGATCCGGATCCCATTGCAGTCTCACAGAAGATTCTTTCACCTGATTCTGCCATTCTTCCCTTGAAATTCCTAATTTCTCGTTGTATGAAGAATAGACTGCATTTTTCAGATAATTTTTAAAAGCATCCATCTTCAAATGAATGGCGAGAACAGATTCCTGCCCTTCTTTTGTTCCCCAACCGTTTCGGAACATCATCCAAAGAAAATTCGGTTTTATCCACGTCATTCTTTCCAGACTGAATGCTCCGCCAAAGTATTGATTTTTAACGGCAAATTGACCTATTTCTTTCCGATACGACTGGTAGACAATAATTTTATCTTCATCATACTGAGACATGATATGATAGCCTTTTTCCGGCCAATCCTGTAGCTGTTCTTTATATTTTTTTAAATTGATTTTCATTGTTAATTTTTAATAATAAATTTTCTATCTCTTTATTTGCCGCCTTTTTAAAATCTTTTCCAATGAAAACTTTCGGTACTTCGATCCTTCCGATAATGGCTTGATTAAATTCTTCAAGTTCTTCGGAAGGAATCCAGAGTTCGTTGTGATTTCTTGCTCCTACGTTTTGTGAGGGATATTTGCTGACAACTTCCTCAGAAACTTCAAACTTCGTAACAAAACCGAGATAATTTCCGGCTTCGTCTCGTGTGTTCCATTTTTCTGCGATTTCGGAAGCGTATTCTTCATTCAGAACGGGGTAGAAAATGGGTTGCCAGTTTAGTCTTGGAGGGAATTTTCTGTAATTGCTTTCGATGATTAAGAGCATTTCTTTTTCTCCGACGGGTCTGTATAAAGTTGTTGTTTTCATGATTGTTTTATTTTTTTAACGCAAAGACCGCAAAGGTTTTATTTATTACTAACTGTGTTTAAGTTCGCAAAGGCGTTCTACTCAGCTAAGATCTCAGAGTTCTACTATAGAATAATGATTTATTCTCTTCAACTTGAGGGTTGTTGCGTCGCCTTTTAAATATAGTATAGTTTTCATGGTTATTATTTAATTTAAAACTAAAACAGCTTCATCGTCAGAAAGCCTGATTTCGGCTGTTGCTCCGCTGTTGAACTGTAGAAAATCCTGCTCAATTCCGTCGCTAAATATAAAACCATTATTCGGCATTAGTGATTCGATGATTAATTTGTTTCCTTTTTTCAGTTTTCCGCTGCAGATATCGGTCTGCGTTCGGATGCTTTTGAAAGGTTCTCTTACTGCAAAATACAAATCTTCTTCATTGAGCTGCGGATATTTTAATCCGGTTTCGCCTAAAATTCCAAATGCCATATTGAAAATGGAACTCAGCCAACCTGTACTTCCTGTTTTTGTGGAAACTATGATTCCGCTGGAAGAATGGGTTTCTTGTTTTCCGTTCAGCATAATTTTGTATCTCGCGGAAGAATGGGAAGAAATTCCTACAAATAAATCATTCACTGCCCGTAATTTTTGTCCGTCATTCAGCACTGCTTCGGCAAACTTCATTTTTTTTGAACTAAAATTTCCGTTCATCACAGCTTGCACTCCTTTTAAAAAGTTTTTTGCGGTGAATGGAAGCAAAACGCCGTCATATCTTTCGGGATCGGGATTCACCGCAATGATCGGAATGTGTTTGGAGTATTTGGCAACATTGGCTACCAAACCGTCCTGTCCGACCACCACAATCAGGTTGTTTTCAGAGAAAATATAAGAAGGAACAAACTCCCTTTCAATCACTTTATTTTTAATGATTTTGGAAAGCTGTGTCTGAACTTCCACAAATGACTGACCGAATTTTTCGTGTTCATCCACATATTCCTTAAAATTTCCTCCGGAACTTTCAATATAAAACTTCGCCTGAGCCTGCGTGTTGAATCTTTCGACCAAAGACTCGAGGCGGGTTTTATTTTTAATGATGATGGCGTATTCGATTTTCATTGCATTAGAAGTTAGAGGTTAGAAACTAGAATTTAGTTTAAAATTCCTTTACTTTTTCAAAATAGTATCCAGCAAATCCGGACTGATATTCAGGTTTCCGATTTTTCCGGCATTTTCTGCCAATTCTCTGAATGCTAAGGCGATGTTGTTTCTCGCATCCTGTCTTCCGCTCAAAGCAGTCAGTACTTTCCAGTCGATTTCTTTGTATGGCTTTAAGGAAGTTTCCAGAATATAACCTTGAGTCTCTGCTCTTTTCTGTCGTTTTCTGTTTTTTGCTCGATCAGTTTTTTTCTCTGGTTTTCTACAGAAATATCGGCGGCAATTTTCATTTCACGAAGGATTCTGTTGTTTTCTTCCTGCTGAACTTCGGTTTCCATTCTTTTTTCTTCAATCTGCTTTTGCTTTTCTTCAACAGCAATTTCCGTATTTAGTTCAGATTCCTTGATTTTTCTTTCCTGTTCCACCGCAAAATTTCTTCTTTCATAAATCGCTTCATCGGCTTGCTGTTGCAGTTTTTCCCGGGTTTCCGTTTCCAGGGCTCTTGCCATTTCCGGAGTGGTCTGAACGGCTAAAATATTGGCTCCCAGAATTTCAATTCCCATGCTTTTAATGGATTCGGAATCTATTAATCCTTTCAGAATATGATCTTCAATCTGTTTGGCAGAACGGATTGCTTCTTTTAAACTAAGATTGTGTACAAAAGAAGAAGTCGCTGTCTGTGCAAGATTAATGATTCTCTGGTTCAGCTTTTCAATATCATTCTTTTTGTAAACTCCTTCTCCGTCCACGGTAAAATCCAGCGTGTTGGAAAGTGCTTTAGGATCGGTCACTTTATAGCTGATCTGTCCCTGAATTTTCACGGTCTGATAATCGTTCGTGTTTTCATTAAAGATAAACGGCAGATCGTTGCTTCCCAACGGAATCGCCACAATAGACGAATTGGGAGCGAAATAAAAGAACGATAAACCTCTTCCTTCTTTGGCAATCTTTCCATTTTTAAAATGAAGAACGTACGTCATAGAATCAAATTTGATGTGTGTAAATCCAAACATAGCTTTATGATTTTTAGTGAAACAATTTGTTAATTTTCGTGTTTTTTTAAGCAAATTATGGGTAAAATTTTTTACACTTTTATTTTATTTAAAGCAAAACACTTTTCGATGTTTTTTAATGTTCCGCTTTTTCTTTTTTCATCGGTATTGAAATCAACCGCCAGAAAATGAGTGCATAGATCAATTCCAAACGTATCTCTTTCATAATTTGAAGTAAATCCTCCTATAATTTTCCATTTTTCTGCCTTTGTTTTAAAAGAATTGGCAAAATATCTCGGTCTTTTTCCAACATGAAGAATGGTTACATTCTCTGTTTTATCTTTTAAAAATTCCATCATTAATGTATCGGTTCCCGAAAAATCCCCGATGATAAATTCACACTCATCAAGATTGAATTTCTTTAACAGTTCGATATAAAACTGCTGAAATTTCTCCCAGGACACATTTCCGTTTCCTGATACATAGATCTTTTTCATTTTTAAGTCTTTAAATACATTACATCTGTTCTTAAAACATATTTCTGTCTGCTGATCAATGTTTTTCCTTCGTGTCTCAAAGGATGATAGAAAACCAATGCTGAACCTTTCTTCGGAGCTACAGTGAACAGATGTTCAAACTCTGTTTCTCCGCCTTCAAAATCATCATTCAGATAGATTAAAAAAGTGTAAAAGCTTTTTTCATTCTCATTTCTGATGTAGCTTCCGTCGTGGTGCATTTTAAACTGCTGTCCCGGAGAATATTTATAAATCCTGAACATTTCATTAAAGCCCGAAACTTCATAGTTATCATGAATCTGAGGAAGAAATTCGATGGCTCTTTCATAAAGATTTTCGGCTAAGTTTTCATCGAAAATCATTAATCTGTCGTTGTTTCGGATTCCTTTGCTCATCACCTGTCGACCTCTCATATTGATTTTTGCTTCCTCAAATACTTTGTCCTGAGTCATTTCAATATAATGATCGCATTCTTGGTCGGAAAGAAAGTTTTCTATCACAAATATTTGAGGATGAAGTTCTGTTTTTCTCATGATTCCTAATTTGTTTACGGTTATTGTGTTTTTACCCTCTTAATTCGTCTCTTACTTCCATTAAAGCAAATCCTAATAAATTTTCACCATTCCATTTTGAAGGATCTTTTGCTTTTGCATTGGTTTCCAGCATCCCGATTCCCCAGATTTTATCGTACGGACTTGCCTCTACTAAAATTCTATCGCCTGTTGAAAGCAGGAATTCTTTAAACTTTTCGTTTTGAGAAAACTTTAATAGATTTCCCTGTTTTACAATTTCATATTTATGCTCGTCCCAAATTTGAGGATCAAAATTTCTGACTTTTCTGCCTAAATTTTTTGCCTGATTCGGAGTTTCTGCTTTTAAAATTTGCTCTAAAATTTCATGATCATTAAATAATCTCGCTTTTCCGCCCATCATATAATGTTCTGCTGTTTTATAAATGATTCCGTTTTCTTTAAACTCAAAAGGAAACCACTGACTGAAACAGGCTTTTGTAATTTCATCTTTCACGGTATGTCCCCAAAAGAAAAGAAATTCCGGATTTTCTTTTTGATGGAATCTTTCGATGGTATTATTTAATGTATATTTCATGATTGCGTTATTTTTACACAAATTTAAAGGAATCTGATTTTATCTTCCAAATTTATTTGTGTTATTTTTACGCTAAATACTTTAATTGGTTGATTTTCAGTATTAAAAATTTATTTTATTGAAACACGAATGGCGCAAATGTCTTTGATAAAGGAGACAATATTTAATTATTATTACATTTAGGTGAAATCTAATTTGGGGATATTAAATGAAAAAACGGACTAATGTTCAGTACTTATAACTCTAAAACTTGATCTTAAAATTAATATAGAGAATAAAATATACACACTTTGTATCATTCTGATGAAGGATGAATCTATTGTTATGTTTAGTTTAAGTTAAAAGATTCTTCATTTCGCTTCATTCTGAATGACAGCGAACACAACAGAATCATTCGTGAAAATTAGTGTAAATATTTGTGCTATTAGTGTTTAAGAAAAACTATTTGATTTCGAAATAAAATCCCTGCTCTTCCAGTTCCTTATATTTTTCCTGATTGAAGGTAAAGAGTTTTCCGGGTCTTCCGCTGCCTTCTTTTTTAAGATTATTGGTTTCATTAAGCAATCCGTAGCTCATGATCTTTTTGCGGAAATTACGGCGGTCTATTTCTTTTCCGATGATGGTTTTGTAAAGGTTTTCAAGATCTGAAAAGGCAAATTCATCGTTTAAAAGATTAAAACCAATCGGCTGATACTGGAGTTTTGTACGAAGTCTTTTTAATGCAATATCAATAATGGATTGATGATCAAAAGCCAGTTTCGGAAGCTGATTCAAGCTGAACCATTGTGCATCTTCCGCATCAGAATCAGCAAACAATTCATGGTAGGATGGATTGACAAGTCCTAAATAAGCGATGGAAACCACACGGTTTCGAGGATCGCGACCGACGTTTCCGAAAGTGTAAAGCTGCTCCAAAAAATCGGGCTTTATTCCTGCTTCTTCATGGAGTTCGCGTTTTACGGCATCATCCAGGTTTTCATCATCCAAAACCAGACCTCCGGGAAGCGCCCAGCCTCCTTTGAAAGGCTCAATGTTTCTTTTAATGAGAAGAATCTGAAGATCTTTCTTATCAAAATATCCGAAAATTACTGCATCTACAGCCACTTTTATATCCTGTAATTTTTTTGGAGACTCCATTGTTCTAATTTGCGTTACGAATACACAAAGCTACAATTTAGAATCATTAATATCAACATAAAGATTATTATTTTTTACATGAATTTTTTTATTAAATTTATAATCAACTTAAAACTAAACTATTATGAAAAATTTATTTTTTACTGCCTGTACTTTTTTTCTTCTTGCATCCTGTGATAAAGCTAAAACTGCTGCAAAAACAGATTCAGATAAAACAGATTCATTAACCAATGAAGAATGGAAGCCTGTAGATTCTGCAACCGCAACCAAAGCCTGGATGGATTATGCAACTCCCGGAGAAATACACAAAATGTTAGCAAAATCTGATGGAAACTGGACTGGGGAAACTACCATGTGGATGGAAGATGGCGGACAACCCATAACAAGCAAATCTGAAGCAACAAACAAAATGATGTTTGACGGGCGCTATCAAATGAGCAGTCATAAGGGAAATATGATGGGAATGCCTTTTGAAGGAATGAGCATTCTGGCTTATGACAACTCTAAAAAGAAATTTGTAAGTACATGGATCGACAATATGGGAACAGGAATTATGAATATGGAAGGCGATTGGAATCCGTCAACAAAATCTATTGAATTTAAAGGAAAAATGACAGATCCGTCAAGATCCGGAAAAGACTGTAATGTAAGAGAAGTTTTCACTTTCGTAGATGATAATACCCAAAAAATGGAAATGTACGGACCAGATTCTAAAACAGGAAAAGAATTTAAAACAATGGAAATCAAGTTTACGAAAAAATAAAAACATTAATCTCAATAAAAAAATCCGCAGAAAATTTCTGCGGATTTCGTTTTTATCTTTTGCTCATTAACTTCCTAGTCATTCAGTTTCAAAACTGCCATAAATGCTGTTTGTGGCACTTCCACTCTACCGATTTGTTTCATTTTCTTTTTACCTTCTTTCTGCTTTTCAAGAAGTTTTCTCTTACGGGAAATATCTCCTCCGTAACATTTTGCGGTAACATCTTTTCTTAAAGCTTTAATAGTTTCTCTTGCGATAACTTTCGCTCCCAAAGCTGCCTGAACTGCAATATCAAACTGTTGTCTCGGAATCAGTTCGCGCAATTTTTCACACATTTTTTTACCGATGTGATAAGCGTTAGAATCGTGAATCAATGATGATAAAGCATCAACCATATCTCCATTAATCAAAATATCCATTTTTACCAGCTTAGAAGCACGCATTCCGATTGGCGAATAATCAAATGAAGCATAACCTTTTGAAATCGATTTTAGTCTGTCGTAAAAATCAAAAACAACTTCTGCCAAAGGCATATTGAAGGTTAATTCTACTCTATCCGCGGTTAAATAACTTTGATTAACAATTTCACCTCTTTTTTCAATACACAAAGTCATTACGGCACCTACGAAATCAGATTTAGTAATAATTGCCGCTTTAATGTAAGGTTCTTCTACTCTGTCTAAAAGATTCGGATCAATCATTTCAGACGGATTATTGATGAGAATTGCTGTTTCTGGATCTTTTTTGGAATAGCCGTGATAAGACACGTTGGGAACCGTCGTAATCACATCCATATTAAATTCTCTATCCAAACGCTCCTGAACGATTTCCATATGCAGCATTCCTAAGAATCCGCAACGGAAACCAAAACCAAGTGCAGCAGAACTTTCTGGTTCAAAAACCAAAGAAGCATCATTCAGTCTTAATTTTTCTAAAGAGAATCTCAATTCTTCAAAATCTTCAGATTCAATTGGATAAATTCCGGCAAAAACCATTGGTTTTACTTCCTCAAACCCATCAATTGCAGCAGCAGCCGGATTTACAAAAGAAGTAATGGTATCTCCTACTTTTACTTCTCGGGCATCTTTAATCCCGGAAATAATATAGCCCACATCACCGCATTCAATAGTTTTTTTAGGTACTTGTTTCAGTTTCAGTGTTCCTACCTCATCTGCACCGTATTCTTTTCCTGTTGCGAAGAATTTAATTTTTTCATTTTTAGAAATACTTCCGTTTACGACTTTGAAATAAGCTTCAATTCCCCGGAACGGATTGTAAACTGAATCAAAAATTAACGCCTGAAGTGGTGCTTTCGGATCTCCTACTGGTGGCGGAACTCTTTTTACAATCTGCTCAAGCAAATCATGAACGCCTTCTCCTGTTTTCCCTGAAACTCGAAGAACATCTTCATATTTACAACCTAAAAGCCCCATAATTTCGTCGGTAACCTCCTCAGGATTTGCAGACGGAAGATCTATTTTATTCAAAATCGGAATAATTTCCAGATCGTTTTCCAAAGCCAAATACAAATTACTAATTGTTTGTGCTTGAATACTTTGTGCAGCATCTACAATGAGAAGCGCACCTTCACAGGCAGCAATAGAACGGGAAACTTCGTAAGAAAAATCTACGTGTCCAGGTGTATCGATTAGGTTTAAAATATATTTTTCGCCATTAAGCTCATAATCCATCTGGATGGCGTGAGATTTTATCGTAATCCCACGTTCTTTTTCCAAATCCATATCATCAAGCGTCTGAGATTGTAATTCTCTCTGAGTCACAGTATTAGTGTACTCCAAAAGACGGTCTGCCAAAGTAGATTTACCGTGGTCGATATGGGCGATTATGCAAAAATTTCGTATGTTTTTCATTTAAGAACTATGTAATTTGCAAAGATAAAAAAAAGAGAGACAATTCGTCTCTCTTAATGTTATAGTATGTATTATTTTGTGATTATTAAGGTAAATTTTTTAAAAATCGTGTAATATCATTTATTTTAGCTTACAGATTTATCATAACTTTTTTATTGTTTAAGATAAAATTAAACGACCCTCACAATAGATTGCAAGGGTCGTCCAACATTAAAAAAATAAACTATTATGGGCTTTGCTTTTTTCCCGAAGCTTTATTTCTTCCGTGAGGTTTTCTTTCATTCATTTTATCTCTCATCATTCCCTCAGACTGGAAAAGCTTAAGTACTTTCTGGCAAGGAATTACAGTCTGCATCTTTTCTGCATACTTTTTTCTGTTTTCAAACAACTGCTGTCCTACATCAAAACTTTGCTGAAGTTTTTGTTTTGCCTCTTCTTCTGACAGTTTATCCGGATCAAAATCTGAGTCGAATTTACTTTTTATCTTGTTCTGACTTTCAATGTACTCAGTATACATTCTGGTAAACTCATCTTTGTCCTGTGCCGGAACGTTCAGCATTTCAATCATCATATTATTTCTGAACTGAGTAAGAAGATTTTTTCTCTCTTCCGGCGAAAGATTGTTTATTATCTCCTTTCTCTGCTCCGGATTCATTTTCTTCCAGTCATAATCTTTAACTTGGGCATTTAGTCCAAACCCAGAGATCATTAAAAGTGTAAATAATATTTTCTTCATCCTCTTTAATTATACAAGTCTAAATAGACATCCTGATTAGAATTATTGGCTAATTCCGCAATTTCCGAGCTGGTAAAAGAATCCAGATACTCATTCATTCTGGTCTCTGCTGAAACTTTCTTGGGCAGGTTTGCTTTATTTGTATTCTGGGTAACTTCACTTTTAACAACGGAAACTTTCGCATCTTTCTGACTTATAGCTTTTTGATTGATATTTTCAACTGAAGTTAAATCATCTTTCAAAGTTTGATAAGCAATCTGGCTTTCATTAATCTGAGTGTCAGATTTTGTGATGCTGTTTTCTGTTTCAACAACATTAGCTTCATTATTACTAAAAATAAAAGTCGATCCAAAAATAAGTGCTAAGGAAGCTGCTGCTGCATAACCCCAATTTAGGTTGAATATCGGCGTTTTCTTATTTCCTGAAATCTCTTTTAAAACATTATTCTGAACGGTAGAAAATAAATCATCCTGAACTTTATAAATGTTTTTGCGTTCTAGTTTATCAAGATCAAAATCTTTCACTCCGCTCAACACCTTTTCCTGAATATTGTCAAACATATTTTCAGGAACTTTATAAATGTTTTTGCGTTCTAAATTATTTAGATTAAAATCTTTCATGTCTGGTTTTTTTCTCAAAAATTATTTTTCATAATTTTCTTTGATGTACTCTTCTATTTTTTGTTTTGCGTAATGATAATTTGTCTTCAGAGTTCCTACAGACATATCCACAATTTTAGATATTTCTTCATAGGGCAAATCATCATAATACCTCATCGTAAATACTAGCTTCTGCTTTTCCGGAAGGCTTTGTATTGCTTTCTGTAACAGAACCTGTATTTCTTCGGCATCTCCTTCCGTATTATCAGCAACTATATTCTGCATATAATATTCCGGATCTTCATCGGTCTTCTGCATTCTCTTAAGCTTATTGATCTGCTGCAAAGCCTCATTCGTTGCAATTCTGTATAACCAGGTATACAGCTGGCTGTCATTTTTAAACTGATGAAAGTTCTGATATGCTTTTATAAAAGTTTCCTGCAGTATGTCCTGAGCAAGATCTCCATCTACAATAATACGTCTGATGTGCCAATACAATCTACTCTGATAAGCATCCATCATCACACGAATCCCTTTATCAAGTGTTCGTGAGTTTTGCATAAGCGCAATAATCTCTGCGTCTTTACTCTTCATGTGATGCTTTCATTGTTTGGATTACAAAAATATTTAAAAGTTAAATTAATCATTCAATTTTTAGTCCAATAAATTAAATTTTTAAAACTTCTTTTGATAAATATAGATAAAACTTCCGATTTGCCTCCGGATTGATTTCAAATCCAAAACAAAAACTATTATCTTTGTTAGATGCAAACAGTCATTATAGGTTCGGGGAATGTGGCTTATCATCTTGCTAAAGCTTTTACACAGAATAACATTCCTTTATCACAAATTTTTGGAAGAAATGAAAATGAACTTCAGAAGATTTCAGACGAGTTAGATATTCCGTATTCTACTCAGAAACTGGAAGATGCTGATTTATATATTATTTCCGTAAGTGACCAGTCTATTGAAGAAGTTTCCAGAATCATTTCTAAAAAAAACTGTCTTGTTGCGCATACTTCGGGTTCTTTACCTAAAGAAATATTAGCAGGAGAGTACAGAAAATCAAGCTTTTATCCTTTGCAGACTTTTTCTAAATCTAAATCTCTGGACTACAGAAAAATTCCTTTCTTTATTGAAACCGAAAATATTGAAGATCAGCAACTTTTGATAGAACTCGCTTCCAGAATTTCAGCAAATGTGATGGAAAGTACTCATGAAAAAAGAAAATATATTCATCTCACCGCAGTTTTTGCCTGTAATTTTGTGAATCATCTTTTTGCTAGAGCCAAAGAAATTTCAGATTCGCAGGATATTCCTTTTGACTATTTTTTGCCGTTGATTGATGAAACCATTCAGAAAATTCATGAAATTGAGCCTAAATATGCACAGACCGGACCTGCTGTAAGAAATGATCAGAGAGTTTTGCAGTTACACGAACAATTATTAAAAGATGAAAGTCTTACAATCTACAAGACTATCAACAATTCTATTAAAAAAATGTATGAGTTATAAAGAAAATTTAAAAAATATAAAAGCATTTGTATTTGATGTAGACGGTGTTTTCACAGACGGTAGCGTTTATCTGATGCCCGGCGGAAATATGTGCAGAGTGATGAATGTGCTTGACGGTTATGCCATTGTAAAAGCCCTTAAAAATGACTACCGAATCGGTGTGATTACCGGGGGAAATGACGAGATGGTAAGACACCGTCTCAATTATCTGGGAATAGAAGATTATTATGCAAAATCTCACGACAAAATGATTGATTTTGAAAATTTTAAGGAGAAATACAATCTTAAAAATGAAGAAATTCTTACCATGGGAGACGATATTCCTGATCTGAATATGATGCAAAACTCTGTGATTGCTGCATGTCCAGAAAATGCCGTTCCGGAAATTAAAAATATTGCTGATTATATTTCGTCTAAAAAGGGTGGGAGCGGAGCTGTACGCGATGTAGTTGAACAGGTGATGAAAGTACAGGGAAAATGGCATGATGACAATACACAATCAGTTTAAAAAACTTTTTACAATGAAATTACTTTTAGCTTCGCAATCTCCAAGAAGAAAAGAACTGTTATCCGGGCTGGGTTTAGAGTTTGAGGTCGTAAAAATTGATTGTGACGAAATTTTGCCTGAAAACATTGCCATCGAAGATTCGGCTGCATACCTCTCAGAACTCAAAGCAAAAGCTTATCAAAATCTTTCTGGAAATGAAATTTTACTCACCGCAGATACTGTAGTTGCTATTGACAGCCAAATTCTCGGAAAGCCAAAAGATCAGCAGGAAGCAAAAAAAATGCTTCGCCTTTTATCCGGAAAAATTCATCAGGTTTTTACAGGAATAACTATTAAAACTACAGATACAACCATCACAGAAACTGATGTTGCCAATGTAGAATTTGATGAAATATCTGATGATGAAATAGATTTTTATATTAAAAATTATCAGCCTTTCGATAAAGCCGGAAGCTACGGAATACAGGAATGGCTAGGAATGGCTAAAATAAAAAGCATCAAAGGAAGTTTCTATACCATCATGGGACTGCCTACTCATTTGGTGAATAAAATACTGAAGCAATTGCAGGAATTTCCAAAATAATTTTTTATTATTTTTACAAAATCATCAAACTGCTGATAATAAAAAGTAAATTAGCGAGTTATATTGAAATAATGAAAAAGAAGATCATATTCCTTTTAGCAGCAATTGCTATCGTTTCCTGTTCCACAAAAGTGAAAAAGCCGGAAGCGAGATCAAAGTTTTTGAAAGGTTTTTCCACATACTACAATACATTGTTTAATGCCAAAGATGCCTTAAACAGTGAGTTTACAGCCAGAGATAAAGAGCATAAGGATAACTTTTATGCGCCATATATTCCTATTCTTACTTATGAAGAGCAACCTTTGGGGAGTGATTTGGGTCAATCTGCAGCATTTGCAGAAAATTCAATGAAAATGGCGGAAGTTAATCGGTCTGCAAGCAAAAGAAGTGCTCCGGGAATGCCACCAGGAATGCCGGGAAATAATCCTATGTCTCAAAATGCAGACGGAACCGAAAATCCCGGAGCTTCCGTTCTAGAAATTGCCGAAGCAAAAGCTCTGAAAGCCATTAATAAATATTCTGTTATCCGGAAAGGAGAGGAGCAGAACAAAACCATTTTTGATGCTTATATTATTCTGGCACAGTCCAGAATTTATCAGGGAAAATATCTTCCTGCTTTAGATGCGCTGAATTATGTTTTTACCCACATGAAAGAGGATAAAAGACTTCCTCTGGCTCATGTGTATGAGGCCTTGGCGTATGCTCAGATGAAAAACTTTCATAAATCTGAAGAAATATTTGCTCAGCTTAAAAGTGAAAAAATAAGTAAAGACCACGAAAAAATTCTGAGTATTTACTATGCAGAATCTCTTCTGGATGCCGGAAAAAAAGAAGAAGCAGTAAAAGAATTAGACCGTGCATTTGATCTTAACGGCAACAGAAAACTGAAAAGCAGAATCGCTTTTTTAAGAGGACAGGTATTACAGGAACAAGGAAAATCTGATCTTGCAAGAGAAAGTTTTCTTTCTGCCTATAAATATGCCAATGATTTTGAGTTTGAAGTAAAATCTCAGATCGAAATCGCAAAGACATTCAACGGAAAAGGAAATTATGAAGGCGCAAAAGATTATCTTGAAAAAATAAGCAAAAAAGGAACTTACGGATCAAGAAAAAATGAATTTTACTATGCACTCGGATTAATGGCAAATAAAGCCGGCAAAAAGACAGAGGCACAGGAATTTTTCAGAAAATCTTTACTGGAAAAAGTGTCCGATTCGCAGGTAAGAGGGTTGGCTTATTATGAAATAGGGAAGAGCTATCTGGAAAAGAATGATTACATCGGAGCAGGAGCTTATTATGATTCTGCATTGGTAGCGATGACGTACGAACCTTCAAAAATTTTACTGCAGGATCAGTCTAATTACATCAAAAAAATCTCAAAAAATTATTACCTGATCAAGAAAAACGACAGTATTCTTTCTTTGGCTAAAATGACAGAACCGCAAAAAAATGAATATTTTGCCAAATACATCGAAAAACTAAAAATTAAAGAAGAAAAAGAAGAACTGGAGAGAAGAAGAGCCGAAAGAAGCAAAGGTTTTGATTCCGGAGATTATAACGCCAACTCTATTTTTGCCAACGGAGGCGGAAGTTTTGAGGATTTCGGGGTAGCTGCGAAAGGCTTTTATTTCAGCAACAACAATACGGTAAGTAAAGGTTCTGCAACCTTTAAGCAGGTTTGGGGCGACCGTGCGTTGTCAGACAATTGGCGTTATTCTAAAAAAATGGCTTCTCTTGAGGATTTGAAAAATGAAGCTCTGGGCGTAAACACAGCTCCTAATCCCAGACGTTTTGAGCCGGCTTTCTACATTGAGCAGATTCCTACAGACGCAGCCAGACTTTCACAGCTGAAAAAAGACAGAGATACAGCTTCTCTGGGACTGGGCGTAATGTATCAGAATTATTTTACCAATACTCCTTTAGCTACCAAAACATTATACGACCTGGTAGATGTGAAACCCGAAGAAAAAGTAATGCTGCAGGCTTTGTATGAAATTTTTACAATGAATTACGAGAAAAATCCTCAGATTGCTGCAAGAGCAAAACAGATTTTACTGACAGATTATCCTTACACATCGTACGCTGAATTTGCCAGAAATCCTAAAAACAGCAATTTTGTAAAATCATCCGATGAAGTAGAAAATGCATATAAAACTGCATATTCATTGTATGAATCTGAAAAATTTTCGCAAAGCCAAGGTAAAATAGAAGAGATTATCCTCAAATATCCGAAAGATGCGCTGGTTCCTAAACTAAGTCTTCTAAATGCTTTCAATGCCGGAAAAACCAATGGCAAAGAAGTAATGATTCTGCAGCTTGAACAACTGGTTCTGAATTACGCCAAAACTCCGGAAGGCATTAAAGCCAAAGAAATGCTGAATTACCTGAAAAGTGATCTGAAGTTTCAGGCAACGGATAATAAAGGAAATGCGATTCAGAATAATCAGCAGATGGTAGGTAATCAAAACAATCAGGCAGGAAATATTCCTCAGAATAAGATCAATCAGCAGCAGCAAAATCAAATTCAGCAGAATAAGAATATGCAGCCAATGAATAATCAGAAAAATGGTGTTCCCAAAAAACCGCAAGAAAATGAACTTCAGACAGTGCCCAATGCTGTTCCGGCAAATCCTTTCGGGAAATAAAATATAAAAGCGAAGATTATTTTCTTCGCTTTTTTAATGATGTTATTCTGCCTTTTTCTTTTTAACTCCATGAAAATCTTTCAGATAAAAAGGTTCAAAATAAGCAATATCCTCAAATTCCTTATTTTGTATTTTTTCTAAAGTTTTTTTGACTAAATACTGTGCAGAAGGATAGATATCCGTTTTAAATTCGGCATTCGAAAGTTTTAGAATATCTTTTGCCTTTGCAGCTCCGTCTCCTACGAAAAGAATTTTTTTATCTTTAAATTCTTCAAAAGCATATTCATCTAAAATTTTTGCTTCTGTCGGTAAGATTTCTTCACCTGAATTTCCATCATAAGCGGCCGTATAAACCTCCATTCGTCTCGCATCGACTAAAGGGATAACCAAATCATAGTTTTGCCCTAAAAACGGCTCAATCATGCTTTCCATAGAATTAACAGCAACCAAAGGTATTTTCAGACCATAACAAAATCCTTTTGCCGAAGCTGCACCAATTCTCAAACCTGTGTAAGAACCGGGTCCTTTTCCTAAAGAAACCGCCTCAATATCTTTCATAGAAAGTTTTGCGCCTTCTAAAGCCCATTCTACAAATGTGTGAAGCGATTCTGATTGTTTATAGTTTTCTGAAACTTCTTCGCATACACATAACAATTTATCACCATCAGAAATGGCAACTGAACAGTTTTTGGACGAGGTTTCAAGGTATAGGATTTTCATTTAGACTAAATTTTAAAATAATTTATCTTTTTCTAATCACGCAAATTTATGGCTTTATTTCCACACTTTGTCGGCTCCACAGTTTCCAGCCGGAATTCTTTTTGATCCAAATTTCCAGAAGTGATAAAGTCATTTTAAATTCCTGATTTTTATACAAACCCGAGACGTTTATTTTTCTTCGGATGCTGAATGTATTGTTGAATTTCTTAATTTCGGAAATTTCTGTCTGCCTGATTTCTTTATAAATAACTTTTTTGGACAAAAAATCTTTTTTAAAATCATCCAGATTCTGAATCCAGCCATTGGAATGACCGAAAGAAACATCCTTTTCAAACAAATCTATAATCCCGGAATCATTATTCTGCATCAAATAATCCAGTTTTTCTGTTTGGGAAAGCAATTGTCTTTCCTGTTTTGAATACTTCTGAGAAAATCCCAAAGCAAAACAAAACAAAAGTAGGATAGGGAACAACCTCATTTTCCAATTCTCAGATTAATTCATTCTTAGATTGAGATTATCCTTTTCTGTAAATCGTTCTCGGTTCGCTCTGCGCGCTCGGATAAATGGTCATATCCGAAACTGTGACATGTTGCGGAGCGTTGATGCAATAGGCAATCGCATCGGCAATATCTTCGGCTCTTAAGGCTTCATAACCAGCATAAACTGTTGCAGCTCTTTCCTGATCTCCTTTAAACCGGATTAAAGAAAAATCTGTTGCTACAGCTCCGGGTTGAATATTGGTCACCCGAATTCCAAATTCTGTCAGTTCAATTCTCATTCCTTCGGAAATGACATCAACCGCTTTTTTTGTTGCGCAGTAAACAACACCGTTTGCATACGTCTGTCTCGCAGCAACTGAACTGATGTTGATAATCTGCCCCGAATTTCTTTCTTTCATCATCGGAATCAGGGTTTTAGAAACGTATAAAAGTCCTTTTACATTTCCATCAATCATATTATCCCAATCATCTGTACTTCCTGCTGAAAGCGGCTCTAAACCATGTGCATTTCCAGCATTATTGATAAGAACATCCACATTTTTCCATTCTTCGGGAAGCGATGAAATGGCATTTTCAACCTCTTGTAAATTGCGAACATCAAATTGTAAACTGAAAACTTCAGTTGATTCTGATAATTCTGATTTTACCTTTTCTAAAACTTCTGCACGTCTTCCGCAGATGATGATTCTGTTTCCCTGTTTTGCTAAAAGTTCTGCTGTTGCTTTTCCGATTCCGGAAGTAGCTCCCGTGATGAGTATTGTTTTCATAAAAATTTTCAATTTTTAAATGTAACAATGTAATAATTTAGCAATGTAACAATCATTTTTACACTGGTAAATTGCCACATTATTACATTGATTAATTCGCATCGAATGCTTCAAAAGCATCTTCAATATGTTCTATTTCTAATTTTCCGGTTTTATCGGGGAGTACGGAAATAATATCAAATCTTACTTCCTGATTTTTATTGAACTCTTCCATAAAATGATTGGCTGCCAAAACAATAGATTTGATCTTTGCTTTTGTAACCGCTTCCTGAGGAAGAATAAAAATATCAGTGGAACGCGCTTTTACTTCAACCACAACAATCAGATGATCTTTTTCGGCAATAATATCAATTTCAGATTTTTGAAAGCGGAAGTTTCTGACAAGAATTTTGTACCCGTTTTTTACTAAATATTCAGCTGCCAAGTCTTCTGCTTTTTTGCCTAATTCGTTATGATCTGCCATTGGATGAGTTTTTGAGAGTGGGAGAGTCCGGCTATTAATAGTTTTTAATTAAAACTCAATCTTTACTTTATCATCAATCTTCATCTTAATTTCGCTTCCGATAATCAATGGTCGGTTGTTTTTAATATGACCATTCGGAAAACCAAAAACTACCGGAAAATGATATTTTGAAATTCGGTCTGAAATAAGTTTAAAAGCAAATTCATCGAAACTTTCTTCGTATTGGCTGTTATCTTTTTTATCCCCCATATTGGTCATTCCACCAATAATTAAACCTTTGATTTTTTTGAAAACTCCCGCCAGTTCCAGACTCATCATCATCCGATCGAGCGCATAAAATTTTTCACCAATTTCTTCTATGAATAAAATTTTGTCATTAAAATCAAATGAATATTTCGTTCCTAAAAGCGCATAAACTAATGCTAAATTTCCTCCGATCAATTCTCCTTCAATATTATTTCCCAGCTTATTAAGCTGATGAGATTTTAAACTATATTCTGGTCTTTTTCCTTTTAAAATATCAAAAATAAGATCATAACTTTCTGTAGTAACCCCAAAACTTGACGTTTTGATGGTTTGTCCGTTAATGGAAACGAAACCTTTTTTCAGTAAATAACTTTGAATAGCTGTATTATCAGAATACCCGATGTACCATTTAGGGTTTTTAGCAAATTCCTTTAAGTTTAAACCTTCTAATAAATGCTGACATCCGTAACCGCCTCTTGAAGCCCAGATTGCAGAAATCTCGCTGTCATTTAATGCCCAGTTGAGATCTTTTAATCTTTCTGACTCAGTTCCTGCGTAATTGTAGCCGTTGGAAAATTTTGTGTAAAGATTTTCACCTAAAACAGGTTCATAACCTTTAGATTTAATCATCTCTAAACCTTTTTCCAATTGAGCAGGCTCAACAGAACCTGCAGGAGAAATGATTGCTATTTTATCACCTTTTTTAAGGGCTTTGGGAAATATTTTCATTATCAGATGTCGTTTTTATTTAAATTAATGTTCAAAACTTTTTTTTACGCAATGTGCGAAATGATTTTTTTTTCGCAAGTACGTTTCTCAGCAAGGTTGGATTTATGATAAGAATTATTATGTCTTTAAATTTTATCTGTTTTTTTGTATTTTAATTCCTTTTTTTCTGCTTCCTCAAGCTGTTTTTCAAACTGGTTAAACATTTTAAAACTTTGGAGGAAAATGAAAAAACTGAATATAATTAAAACTACACCAACTCCTTTTCTGATATTGTTGGCGAGCTTTTGAGTCAGTTTGTCATGAAATTGCTTTGCCAGAAAAATTTTAAGAAAATCTATTGCCAGATACGTTGCGATCACGATTCCCAAATATAAAATTACGCTTTCGGTATCCGGATACTGATTTCTCACTCCAATTACTGTGACGAGCCAGAACAGTATTACACCTACATTCAAAAGATTTAATAAAAATCCGTTGATAAAAGTTTTAAAATAATTCTGACTGATGAGTTTTTCTTCTCCGGGCATCCTCATTTTGGTCTTGGTTACCAGCATTATAATTCCATAAGTAAGGATAAGAATGGAAGTAATTCTATAAAACCCGGGATGTTTGTCGATAAGATCAACAATATCTGCACTGGCGTAATAAGCTGCAATGATACAAAGTAAATCTGCAGTAATTACCCCAAAATCTAGTGCTAAAGCATGTTTCGGACCACGGGAAAAACTGGTTTCAATTAAGAGAAAAAAGATTGGCCCGATAAAAACGAGACTCAGCATAAAACCTAAACCAATGGCAGAAAGTATGAGTTCAAACATAATAGAAGATTTTATTTTTATTTTTGAGTATCATCCTCTATCTTATCTATAAATGTAGAATCAGTTAATTTTTTGATAGATTTTAAATAATCTATCTTATCTAAAGTTTCTCTTTGTTCTTTTGCTGTTTCTAGTAGTATCTTAAATCTATCTTTTTTACTTAAATTATTTTTAATTAGAGTAGCATTTAAGCTTTCAATATTAGTTAAAATTGCTAGTTCATTAATACTTGCCATATCTCTTATATTTTCTCCTTTTAAAACCCTTTGCGGGTTTGACTCTCTCCATTGTCTTGCTGTACAACCAAATAAAACAATATTTAATAGATCTGCTTCATCAGCATATAAGAGCCACTCTTTAGCCTGAGAAAAATTTGCTTTTGGAATTATGTATTTTTTTACCGCATCTGTTTGTATTTGATAATTAGCTTTACTTAGAATTCTTTTTACATTCCATTCAAGACCGTATTGATTGCTTTCAATTTCTTTAAGCCTTTGAAATTCCTTTATAAGTAAGAGATTAAATAAAGGACTTATATATAATCCAAAATTAAAGGCAATATCCTTATGAGCATATGTTCCTCCGAACTTTCCACTTTTAGCTAGAATACCAATAGAATTAGTTTTTGTTACCCATTGTTTTACAGACATATAAAACCTATTAGTTCCAGCTTCTGACATAATTCCCCCGAATTCGGGGGAATTAAAATTTGGATTATTTAGTTGTTCCCAAATACCTAAAAATTCAATTGTGTTTTTATTTGTCAACCATTTTTCAATCAGCTTGCTACCTTCTTCTTGATTAGACGTCATATCAGTGAGACATATATAATCACTATCATTAATATCTAAAATTGAAATTGGTAAATTATCTACATTAATTTGTTTTTTCTTAGCCATTCTGATAATTTAAGGTTTAAAAATATAAAAAAACTAATTAATGATTTTAAAATCCAACTGTTTTGCAATTAAGTTAGCTTTTACTACTTTAATTTTTACCTGATCTCCCAACTGATAGCGGTTTCCTGTACGGTTTCCGTAAACTGCATGAGTAGATTTATCGTAGGTGTAAGAATCATCCATCAAATCACGGAGTTTTATTAAACCTTCCGCTCCGTTTTCAGGAATTTCAACCCAGAAACCAAATTCTGCAACTCCTGAAATAACCCCGGTGAAAGTTTCTCCTAAATGTTTTTCCATAAATTTCACCTGCATGAACTTGATTGAATCTCTTTCTGCATCTGCCGCTAAACGCTCCATGGCGCTGCAGTGTTTTGCTTTTTCTTCCAGTTCGTTTCTGTCTGGAGATTTTCCTCCATCAAGATAATGCTGAAGCAGTCTGTGCGCAAGCAAATCCGGATAACGGCGGATAGGAGAGGTGAAGTGTGAGTAATAATCGAATCCTAAACCATAGTGACCGATCGGTTCGGTAGAGTAGATGGCTTTGCTCATGCTTCGCATTGCCAGAGTTTCGATCATATTCTCTTCGCCTTTTCCTTTTACATCTTTTAATAAATTATTCAAAGATTCAGCGACTTTTTTGGTATTTGCCAAATCCATTTTGTATCCGAAAGTGGAAACAAAATCTCGTAAAGCTTCCAGCTTTGCAGGATCCGGATCATCGTGAACTCTGTAAATAAAGGTATTTCCATTCGGTCTTCCTTTTTTCAGCGATACAAATTCCGAAACTTTTCTATTAGCCAAAAGCATAAATTCTTCAATCAGGTGGTTTGAATCTTTACTGATTTTAAAATAAACACCAATCGGCTGATTGTTTTCATCCAAATTAAACCGGACTTCGCTTCTGTCGAAAGTAATTGCGCCATTTCTGATACGTTCTCCGCGCATAATTTTAGCTAAACCATCCAAAACATTGATTTCTTCCTGCAAATCACCTTCTTTGGTTTCGATTCTTTCCTGAGCTTCTTCATACGTAAATCTTCTGTCGGAATGAATAACCGTTCTTCCGAACCATTCTTTTTTAACTTCTGCTTTATCATTCAGTTCAAAAACAGCAGAAAATGTGTATTTATCCTCGTTCGGACGAAGTGAACAGACATCATTGCTTAAAACTTCAGGAAGCATCGGTACAACACGGTCTACCAAATACACGGATGTTGCTCTTTGGTACGCTTCATCATCCAGAATTGTTCCCGGAACTACATAGTGAGAAACATCTGCAATATGAACCCCAACTTCCCAGTTGCCGTTCTCTAATTTTCTGATTGATAATGCATCATCAAAATCTTTTGCATCTTTAGGATCTATTGTAAAAGTAAGTACATCACGCATATCCCAGCGTTTTGCTGCCTCTTCATCTGTAATTCTTCGGTCTATTTTATCAGCATCTATTTCCACCTCTTCAGGGAAATTGTATGGTAAACCATATTCAGCGAGAATAGAGTGGATCTCCGTTTCATGTTCCCCAGGATTTCCAAGAACCTGTAGAATTTCACCTTCAGGATTTTTGTCTCCAGGTTTCCATTCGGTCATTTTTACGATGACTTTATTGCCGTTTTCAGCACCGTTAATTTTATTTTTCGGAATGAAAATATCGGTGTTGATCGTCTTTTTATCACAAACCACAAAACCAAACTCTTTATGCGGAACCAGCTGAAAAGTACCCACAAATTCTGTTCTTTTTCTTTCTAAAACTTCCAAAACGGAACCTTCCAGCTTTTTCCCTTTGAAATTGTAAGTTACAATGAGTACCGTGTCACCCTGCAAAGCATCTTTTACATTCTTTGAATGAATGAAAATATCGTCTTTTAAATTTTCCACGGTAACATAAGCATTTCCGCTTTGGTTGAAATCTATGGTTCCTGTTAAAGTACCTTCAATATTAAGATTAATACTGAATTTTCCTTTTTCGGTTTCTTTTATTCTCTGGTTTGCTAATAATTTGTGCAAAGCCTGAATCACCATCTCACGCTGTCTCGGATTTTTATAATCTATCCCGTCTGAGATTTGCTTGTAATTGTACAGCTTTGTTTGATTCTGATTCATAAATCTCATAATCAGCTTTCCGATTTCCATGAGTTTATGATCATTTTTCTGACTTATATATTTTTTCTTTTTTGCCATTTTTAATTAATTATTCAAATATATTCCGATTTTATCCTGAATATACAGTTGTAAATATGAATTCTATTTATTCTCATTAAAATTCATCATTTTTCTTGCCAATAATTTCTGTCTGAGCTGCAGAAATGAATATGAAGAAAATTGAAACAGATTTCATCATCGAATATTTATTAATATCAAGATAGAATCTTGTGATAATCTTTCTATAAATTTATAATAAATATGGAGAAGTGCGAGGAAAACTTTTTGATGTTCTAAAAGATGATCAAAAATTTTAATGGAATCAACAGTCTGATAAGTTCTGTTTTGAATTGCAAATATACAATAAAAAATAAAAGGCCTGAAAAATGATTTTCAAGCCTTTATCAATTTAGCAAAATGCAATTTTGTCAACTCTGTTTTGGTGTCTTCCACCTTCAAATTCTGTATTCAGAAATGTTTTTGCAATCTCCAAAGCAAACTCTTTTGCTACAAATCTTGCCGGTAAAGCAACCATATTGGCATTATTATGTTGCTTAGATAATGCCGCAATTTCCGGCATCCATGCTAATGCACAACGAATTCCCTGATGTTTATTGGCAGAAAGCTGAACGCCTTGTCCGCTTCCGCAAACTAAAATTCCTAATTCGTTTTCTCCATTTTCAACCGAAGTTGCAGCTGGATGTACAAAATCCGGATAATCTACACTTTCCAGAGAATGAGTTCCAAAATCCTGAATTTCAAATTCATCCTGAAGCTGCTGTTTCAGATATTCTTTATATTCAAAACCTGCGTGATCTGCTGCGATAGCGATTTTTCTTTTCATTTTAACTTAATACTAGATTTATCTTACAAAGTTACTGTAAATCTAAGATATTATATTATTTTTATTTAACTAAATTTTTAGTTAGTAAGGCAATATTTGCCAAAAATTGGTATAACTCCTCATTTTAATATTTTACACATACATATACCAGAATTAACCCATTTTGGAATTGCTTATAAGAATTAATTTTCAGAATAAGTATTCATTTCAATCTATCTATATAATAAGTAATTGATTGTCAAGTTATAATATGATTCTATTTTCTTGTAAAGCTGTGTATTCCACAATTGTTAATTAAACCAGTATAAATTGTTAAGAGCAATGTGAATAAGTGTGGAAAACTTTGTTGAAAATAATGTTTTTTTGCTTCATTAAAATTCGTAATGAAATATTCTTCCAAAAAAAATTTCAAAACTTTTTCAAAACTTTTTTCAGGTATTATTATTTTTTTCCATATTCCGTTTATTAAGAAAGATGATATCTAGAAAGTTATCCATAATTGTTGGTAAAACCAGAAATAATCACATTTACAGATAATTAAATTGTGGATTAACTATGAGTTTCAGATCATTTTTATGTGATGAAGTTTTATGAGAAAACTTATCCCCGAAATTCACATCACTCAACAACATTACTCATTCTTTTATTTAAAAAAAAGAAATTAATGTTGATTATTGAATGAACGGGTTTCTCATTTTTTTTTGAAAACTTTTAGATGTTTCCGTTTCCTCCGAAAATTTAAAATCTTACATTTGTGAAAGTAAAATTTAAAAGAACCGCGCATGAATAACATGAGTTCTTTTAGTCTAATATGATAACCCTTACAATATTTTAAACAATATGAAAACAATCAAAGATTACAATTTTCAAGGAAAGAAAGCTCTGGTAAGAGTAGATTTTAATGTTCCGCAGGATGATCAGCTTAAAGTAACCGATAATACGAGAATTGCAGCGGTAAAGCCTACTATAGATAAGATTCTTTCGGATGGAGGTTCTGTTATCTTGATGGCGCATCTGGGAAGACCAAAAGGAGAAGCTAAGGATGAGTTTTCTTTAAAACATATTGTAGATGAAATTTCTGATGTGTTGGGTAATAAAGTAAAATTTGCAGAAGACTGTATTGGTGAAAATGCTGTAAAAGCTGCAGCTGAACTGCAGCCTGGTGAAATTCTTTTGCTTGAGAATCTCAGATTTCATAATGAAGAAGAGAAAGGAGATGTAAAATTTGCAGAACAATTGTCTAAACTTGGAGATGCGTATGTAAATGATGCATTCGGTACAGCTCACAGAGCACATGCTTCAACGGCTGTAATCGCTCAGTTTTTTCCTTCAACTAAATTTTTCGGTATTTTGATGACGAATGAACTTAAAGCCATTGATAAAGTCTTAAAATCAGGTGAAAAACCTGTAACTGCTATTCTTGGAGGTTCTAAAGTTTCTACTAAAATTACAATTATTGAAAATATTCTTCCAGCAGTTGATAATTTGATTATTGGCGGAGGAATGGCATTCACATTCATCAAAGCTTTAGGCGGAAAAATAGGAACATCTTTGGTAGAGGATGACAAACTCAGTTTAGCATTGGAAATTTTGGAAAAAGCAAAAGAAAATAATGTTAAGGTATATCTTCCTTCAGATACGATAATTGCTGAAAGTTTCAATAACGATGCTGAAAGAAAAGAGGTGAATATCTACGAAATTCCGGAAGGTTGGATGGGACTTGATGCTGGAACCCAATCAAGAGAGCAGTTTAATGACGTACTCTTAAATTCAAGAACTATTTTATGGAATGGTCCTATCGGTGTATTTGAGATGTCAAATTTTGCAGCCGGAACTGTTGCACTTGGTGAAAGTATTGCAGAAGCCACTAAGTTAGGTGCATTTTCTTTAGTTGGAGGAGGGGATAGCGTTGCTTTTGTAAAACAGTTTGGTTACGGTGATAAAGTAAGCTATGTTTCTACCGGAGGAGGAGCAATGCTGGAAAGTTTGGAAGGACTTGAACTTCCAGGTGTTTCGGCAATCAATAATTAGAATTCCTATATTTAAATAAGACCTCCGATTTTTCGGAGGTTTTTACTTGATTTTTTCAATTCTCGTTTTGAAATAACCTTTTGCATAATATTCTACAGGTTTTAAATAGGTTTTTTCATCTGTACATTTGAATTCTACATACCCGAAAATACTGTCATTTTTCTTATATGTCTTTTTATTTAAAATCAACTTGCTGAAGATAAATTTTAAACTTGAGTTTTGATAAGTGGGTCCTGCATCTGAAAAAGATGAATAGGTGACTTTATATTTCTTTTTAAATACTGAAATTTTAAAACCATTTCCTGTATATCCGTTACTATTCATGACATGAATTGAAAGTGTGTCAGAATTATAAAAATTTGCTGCGCAGGTTATATTTCTAAGAAACATGTCATTCTTTTCCAAAGTATCTTTCAGATCGATTTTTTCATCTTGTAAGAAAATTATATTATTTGTTTTTTTCTGTAGAGTAGCATTGTCAAATAAAAAAGAAAATTCTTTTTCATCATTAAACTTTTTGAAATTGATATTATTTTTAATTTCATAATTTACCACAATAGTTTTCCATTCATCTCCGAATTTTTCCTTTTCCTTTTTATTACATGAAATTTGTAAGAATAAAATGATGAGCAAAATATTATTTTTCATAAAGAGTTTTATTAATCTCCTTTTTAAAAATCCGAAATCTTAATTACTAAATTTTATTTTTTAATAAAATTATTCCAAAATTCTAAAAATTGACCTTCATAAATAGCTCAAAAATCTATTTTCTACTTTTTTTCGATAATGTATATCAAACTTGAAAATTCGTTAGAAAAAAGTGCTTTTACGTCAGAAATTGTTCCATGAATGATTGCTTTAAGCCAAAAAAGCGGAGATTTTTTATATTTTTCGCTCAACATGGAGATATAAAATGAATCCAAGACCAAAGGTTTTATTTTTCTCATTTTCCAATTTGGCTTTTTTGAAATCAATGTTTCCATACCTTTTTTTGAAAAATGATAAACGTGTCTCGGAACATCATAAGCTGCCCAATATTCTTTATAATGTTTGGCATCGTAAGAAGTGGGATTGGGTACGGCAATGATCAGAAGACCTTTTTCTTTTAATTTTTTATTAAAAACTTCAAGTATTTCGTCCTGATTTTCTATGTGCTCAAAAACGTGCCATAATGTAATTGCATCTAAACTGTTATCCTCTATAGATTGAATATCATCCAAAATAACTGCTCTTGAAATTTTATTTTGAGCTGCATTTCTTGCATCAGCATTCGGTTCAAAACCAAATGTATTAAAGTCATTTTCTATATATTTTACAAATTCGCCTGCTCCGCAACCATAGTCTAAAACTCTTGATCCTCTATTTACTCTATCTAAAAGAATTGTTTTTTTATACTTTAAATTAAAAGACTGTAAAAATTTATATAGTTTTTCCTTAATACTTCCGGAATCCTGATGATGCGATATGTAGTCTTCACTCTCATAATATTTTGAAAGATCAGATGGAATAGGGTAGGTTTTATACACGCCTTTTGTAGGAGTCTCTACAATTTCAAATTCTTCCTGAGTGAGAAAATGGTCTTTTATTTTCATAAATTTTAAAACATTCAAGATTGAAAATTAGATTTATTTAAGCCTAATATTTCAGCTTTATTATAAAATGTTTCACGTGAAACATTTAGGATTATTTAGCTAAATAAACAAGCAATACGTTGATATCTGCAGGAGATACACCACTTATTCTACCTGCCTGTGCAACAGTTTTTGGTTTAAGTTTATTCATTTTTTGTTTGGCTTCAGAAGATAAACTGGAAATTTGCAGGTAATCAAAATCTTCAGGGATTTTTACATTTTCCAGACGATTCAGCTTGGCTACATTTTCTTTTTCTTTTTCAATATACCCTTTATATTTAATGTTCACTTCAGCCTGTTCTCTTACTTCATCATTATATTGAGAAGAAACTTCTTTGATGAAATCAAGTTCTTCAAGTTTATTTAAATTCATGTGAGGTCTGGTTAAAATCTGGGCAGCTCTGTAAGCCTGATCTACCGGACTGCTTTCGATACTTTCTAAAATCGGATTGATCATGCCTGGTTTTAAAGAAGTTTCTCGAAGAAAGTTTTCAAGTTCCTCACTTTTAGACACTTTTTCATGTACTCTTTCCAATCTTTCTCGTGAAGCTAATCCTAAATCAAAAGCTTTTTGAGTTAAGCGGATATCTGCATTATCCTGTCTTAAAAGCAGCCTGTATTCTGCTCTGGAAGTAAACATTCTGTAAGGCTCTTCTGTTCCTTTTGTGATGAGATCATCTATCAAAACGCCAATATAAGCTTCATCTCGGTTTAAAATAAATTCTTCTTTTTCTTTTACCTTGTTATGAGCATTGATACCAGCAATCAAACCCTGTCCAGCAGCTTCCTCATAACCTGTTGTACCGTTAATCTGACCTGCGAAATATAAATTTTCAACTAATTTAGTTTCTAAAGTATGTTTTAACTGAGTAGGAGAAAAGTAGTCATATTCAATAGCATAACCAGGACGGAATACCTTTACATTTTCAAATCCCGGAATATGTTTCATTGCCTTGATCTGAACATCTTCAGGTAGGGAAGAGCTGAATCCGTTTACGTATATTTCTACTGTTTTCCAGCCTTCTGGTTCTACAAACAACTGATGTCTGTTTCGTTCTGCAAAACGGTTGATTTTATCTTCGATTGAGGGACAGTATCTTGGTCCTAAACTTTGAATAGTTCCGTTGAACATAGGACTTCTGTCAAAACCTTCACGTAAAATATCATGTACTGTTTCGTTGGTATAAACAATATGACAGCTTAATTGCTTTGTTAATTTAGGAGTATTAAGATAGCTGAATTTTTGTGGTTTTTCGTCACCTTTCTGTTCTTCCATTTTAGAGTAATCAAGACTTCTTCCATCGACTCTTGGTGGAGTACCGGTCTTCATTCTTCCTGCTTCAAATCCTAAAGACACGAGCTGTTCTGTAATTCCAAAAGCTCTCGGTTCCCCCATTCTTCCGCCTCCTAACTGCTTGTCGCCAACGTGGATTAGTCCGTTAAGGAAAGTTCCGTTTGTTAATACTACTGACTGTCCTTTAATTTCAATACCCAATGAAGTAACAACACCTGTAACTTTATTATTTTCAATAATCAGCTGTTTTACCATATCCTGAAAGAAATCAAGATTAGGTGTATTTTCTAAAGCTAAACGCCATTCTTCTGCAAAAAGCATTCTGTCATTTTGCGTTCTCGGAGACCACATTGCAGGACCTTTTGAAAGGTTAAGCATTTTGAATTGAATAGCAGATTTATCAGCTATAATCCCTGAATAGCCGCCCATTGCATCAATCTCGCGCACAATTTGTCCCTTCGCGATTCCTCCCATTGCAGGGTTGCAGCTCATTTGTCCGATAGTCTGCATATTCATCGTAATAAGCAGGGTTTTCGATCCTAAATTTGCTGCTGCTGCTGCTGCTTCACATCCTGCGTGACCAGCGCCTACGACAATTACGTCATATATTTCTGAAATCATTTTATATTGCTTATTTAAAGCTTATTTTTTTTATTTTCTATCCTTAATGTTTCACGTGAAACATTCTTATTTAGAAGGCTTAAAAAGCCTTTAAAATGGCTGTTTTAGCCCCGATCGAAGCAATTGTTTAAGCTCATTTTTCTTGAAAAGAAAAATAGCGAGTGCGGAGAGCGGGATCTAGCTCCTAATAAAAAAGATCTTATTTTGAATATTTATTCAAATAAAAATCTTCTTTGTTTCGCATTTCTTTTTCTTCTTCCTCAGACTTGTCTTTATAACCGCAGAGATGCAGAATCCCGTGAGCTAAAACTCTTCTCAATTCGTCTTCATAATTTTTCAAAAGGGTAGAAGCGTTATCCGAAATGCGTTGCAAAGATACAAAAATCTCACCGCTTATGGTTTTGCCTTTTACGTAATCGAATGTAATAATGTCGGTGTAGTAATCATGCTGAAGATAATCTTGATTTACTTTAAGAATATATTCGTCATCACAAAATATGTAGTTGATCACGCCAATCTTTTTTTGTTCTGAAATAATTATTTCCTGAAGCCAAATTTTATAATTCTGGTCTACAGTTTTTGTAATGTTTTCGTAAAAATATTGTATCATACTTTAAAACCAGTGTCCTAAAATCACACTGAATATTCCTTTTTGGTTAGTTTTGAGTGAATGACTGAAATTTATTTTTATCTGTCCGAAAGGGGATTTGTATCCTGCAGAAATACCGGCAGAACTGTAATTGAGTTTTACAGCATCTTCAAAACTGATGTCATCAGATAAATTTGCAAAAGAGAAATTACCTGTTAAAAAATAATTTTTGTTGAATTTAAATTGAAGATCATTGGATATTAAAACAGTATTATTTGAGTTTAACTGAGCAAAATAAAAGCCGGAGAAAGATTTGAAATTAATCATGTTCTGCTCAAAAATTCCTCCCAATCTGTATTTATAAAATTGAGGAGTATTTTCTCCTATGGTAATCCCTCCATAAAGATTAAGCTTATAAGCAAATTGTCTTGAAAGGGGAATGTTAATTTTTATATCAGCTTTCACCTGGACAATTCTTTTTTCGACTTCAGATTTGAGTAAATCTATCACTTTACCTTCAGCATTAATGTAAATTCCCTGTGTTGCGAAATCTTTGTCATTTTGCGTATCACTTTTTAGAAATACATAGGGATTTAAAAATCTGTTGTATCTTTTGTTTATTCCATTTGATTCTGCTTCAAAATAATCATAGCTTAAACCTCCTCCAATAGCAAATTTATCTCTCCAGACAGATTGTATATACGCTTCATTTCTGAGCCATTCCCATCGTTCTATATTATAATTATTCATGTCTTTTATATCGAAGCTCATTCCCGAAGAATAAATTCCAAATCCGGGAATATATCCGTTATCTATAAAATAGTTTAAATAATATCTTGGCTTATCTCCTACGACAACATCTACAGATAAATTGGAGTTTTTGAATAAAAGCCTCTTTGCTGAATAATTCATCAGTAATCCTGTTTTAAAAATTTCATCATAATGCAAACCGACTTTTAAGAAATGTCTTGTTTCATCTTCATTTACGTAAAGCTTAAGATAATTGGAGCTGTTACCCGAGATAATATCATAGTTGATAAAGCGATAATTATTGGTTGCAATAAGTTTATCTATCCCCCGATTGATACTTCCGTAGGTTTGCATTGATGGAAGCCGTAGTCCCATTTTCCCTAAGACATAGTTTTTTCCGTATATTTTTCCGCCATCTATCTGTATGCTGTCTATCTTATATACATTAGAAAATATTGGATTTACGGGCTGTCTAAGACGGTCAAAATTTCTTTTTGGAAGCTGATCCAGAGTTTCAGCATATTTAAGTCCTTCTACAAAACCGCTGTCTAGAATTTTTTTCTTATCATCATAGCTTGTAGCAGTCATTCCTGTAAGATTTGGCTTAATATTGATATCTGTAAACCTGTACTGTCTTCTTGTATCTTTTTTTATTCCAAAATCTATAATCTGGTTCAGAATAGAGATAATGTTGTTTAAATCTTCTCTCTTGGATAAATCCTGATTAAGATCTACACCTATAACAATATCAATTCCCTTATCTTTTAAAGGTTTTGACGGATAATTAACGGTCATTGCTCCGTCAATATAAATGCTGTCACCAATTTTTACGGGATCCATCAAAGAAGGAAATGCTGAGCTTGCCATGATAGACTGTACTAAATCTCCTTTTTCAAAAATTTCCATATTACCGCTTTCCAGATTGGTCGCCACGCACATAAAAGGAATAGGAAGCTTAGAAAAATCATCAATATTGGAGACATTTTTAAATAGTTCTTTCAAAAGATAAACATTTTTTTGTCCGGAACTGATGGAAGAAGGTAAAGTAATTTTGCCGTTCTGAAGTGGAATGGTAAGCAGATACTTATCAACAGATTTATTAAAAAAGGTACTTTCCTTTCTTGATTTCGGATCTCTGATGAGAGAGTAAAAATCGGTATCCATGACAATTTTTTCGATATCTTTACCAGTGTATCCTGCTGCATATAATCCACCAACGATAGCTCCCATACTTGTTCCGGAAATGTAATCGACTTTTACACCTAAAGAATCTAAAACTTTGAGAACTCCGATATGAGAAAAGCCTTTAGCTCCGCCACCAGCTAAAGAAAGTCCTATTTTGGGATTTTTCGGAATCACAAGATTTTTCTTAACCTGAGCGTTAATGAAAACTATCTGTAATATGAAAAGTAAAATCAGAAACTTTCTCATAGGCTTAATCTTTTACATAAATTTTTTTCACTCGTGGCGAAATGGATGTTAAAACTTCGTAAGTTATTGTTTTGCAATAGGATGCAAATTCTTTTAAACTGGGTTTTGCATTGAAAATAGTAACCTTATCTCCTTCTTTTACATGGGGAATGTGATCTATATTGATCATCATCATATCCATGCAAATACTTCCTACAATAGGAGCTAAGGTTTTGCTGATGCCCACATTTCCTATCTGATTCCCAATCAGTCTTGGTATTCCGTCTGCATAGCCTACAGGTATTGTAGCAATTTTAGTCGGATGTTGTGCTTTAAATCTCCTGCTGTAACCTACTGATTCTCCATTTTCTACTACAGAAATCTGGGAAATGACCGTTTTGAAGCTTACAACAGAGCGTAATTGTTTTTGTATTTCAGAATCTGAAGATTCACCAAGCATTCCAATACCAATTCTCACCATATCATGTTGATGATCGGTATAATTTGTAATTCCTGATGAATTGAGTATATGTCTGATAGGAGTATATCCCAATTTTTCTATCAAATAAGCTGAATTTTTTTCAAAAGTTTTTAGCTGATTGAGAGTAAATTCTCTTTCGTCAGGTATATCTGAAGACGAAAGATGGCTGAAAATACTTTGAACTTTCAGATTTTTATTGACTAAAGCATTACTGAGTTCATCCAGCTCATGATCTTTGAAACCAAGACGGTGCATACCGGTTTCCAGTTTAATGTGAATTGGATATTTTTTATCATGTCCTGATTTTTGTACAGCTTCATAAAACAATTCTAAAACTCTGAAACTGTAGATTTCAGGTTCAAGATTATACTCAATCACCGCTTCATAGCTGTGCTGTTCAGGATTCATCACAATAATAGGTACTGTTATCCCTTTTTTTCGGAGTTCTACTCCTTCATCTACAAAAGCAACGCCGAGATAATCAATATGATGATGCTGTAAGAATTCTGAAATCTCATAACTTCCCAATCCATACGCATTTGCTTTCACCATTGCCATCATTTTTGTGGATGGTTTCAGTAAAGATTTATGGTAATTAATATTGTGAAGAATAGCATTCAGATTAATTTCCAGCACTGTATCATGTTTTCTGAGCTCAAGAATATCTTTAAGTTTTTCAATTTCAAATTTTCTTGCTCCTTTCAATAAAATAATCTGATTTTCTATTTCATTAAGATATTTACTATCAATGAGTTCCTTTGTATCAATAAAAGTAAAAGTTTTATATTTGAAAAGTGCTGAAAATTGTGTTATTTCTGTACCGATCAGAAAAACAGATTCAAATTTTTGTTCATTCACAAGATCTGAAACTTCCTCATAAAGTGCCTTTGAGTTGGCATTTACACCAATAATATCCGTTAAAACCAAAGATTTTTTTGACTTGTTATATTCATTCAGAAACTGAAGAGCCGTTTTCAGTGAGTCAAGATCAAGATTGAAAGAATCATTGATGATTATATTATCTTTAATTCCCTCAATGGCTTCAAGTCTCATTTCAACAGCTTTCAACGCATTGATTTTTTCGATGATCTTTTGAGTTTCTACTCCTAGCTCCTTTAATACCGTTATCAAAGCCAGAGCATTGCTTAAAGTGGCTTCATCTCTTTGTTGTATCGGAAATGACATTTCTTCATCCAAATACTGTACAACAACATCTTCATTTTTAGAAGTATTGTTTTTGTAGTATACCTGATTGTGATCTTTAAAACCGTATGAAATTAATTTTTTACTTGAATAAAGTTCTTTTATCTTTTTGTCAACCAATAGGTTATTGCCATTATAAATAATAACTTCTGAATTTCTGAAAAGTTTGATTTTTTCATCAATCAATTCTTCTTCAGATTTAAAATTCGCAAGATGAGCAGTTCCGATATGGGTTAACAAACCAATTTGAGGATGAAAAATATTTTCCTGTTTTTCCATTTCATCAGGTTCCGAAATACCTACTTCAAAGATTCCAAGCTTATGAGAATCATTGATCTGGAGAAGAGAAAGCGGAAGACCAATCTGAGAATTAAAACTTTTTGGGCTTTTTACCGTAGGAAATTCATTCCAGAGACATTGATACAGCCATTCTTTTAAAATGGTTTTCCCGTTGCTCCCTGTAATTCCTACAGATTTTATGTGAGAATTTTCAAAATGAAATTTTGCCAATTTCCGAAGAAATTCCACAGAATTGTCAACAATAATCCATGTGATATTTTCAAACTGAGGATAATGATGTTCGGAAATGATGACTTTTATTCCACGGTCGACCGCAGATTCAATGAATTTTTCTCCTGAATTTTTTGGAGTATTGATCGCTATAAACGCTGTATTTTTAGTAGAATAAATCGTTCTGCTGTCGAAAGCAATATTTTTGATTAATTCTTTATCACCAATGATTTTTGCATTGGTGATCTTTGCGATATCTTCTACTGTATAATTCATTTATAAATCGTCTATTATAAATTTTTTGTGATCATCCTGAAAATTATTGTATAAACGTAATATTTTCAGATATTTTGGCTCTAGTTTGTAAATCAGAGTTGTTTGTTCTGTAATTAATTGCTTATTATAATCAGGAAATTTTCCCAGTTTTTGGAATGTCACTTTTTTATCAAGAATTATGGTTATATTATGATTAAGAGTATTCATAAAGTTCTGATATTCTCTGAAAGTAAATCGGTTTCCGATATAATCTTCTATCTGCTCAAGATCTTTTAAAGCGAATTTAGACCACCTTATTTCCATACTTTTTCAGAAAACGTTCTTCAGTAATTTTCGTTACTTCGTCATGAGAATGGTAAATTCCACTTTCAAAATCTTTTTCAGCTTCTTCCAAAGAATGTAAAAAAGACTTTTCCGGTTCAATAATCTCAGCAATTTTTAATAATTCTTCGGGAAGAAATTTTTTTTCCTTCATTTTTCTAAAAAAAGTAGGCTCAGAAATACCGCTTTTCTCAATGATATATTTCATCTTAAACGGAGAGTTCTTCAGAATTTCATCAATAGAATTACTGATTTTGATATAGTTTTTGATTTCCAATATCATTTTATGATAGTTTTTACTATTAATATTTAAACAAAAATAATAATTAATTTGATATTAAATTATTTTTTATTTAAAACTTCGTCTACAAAAACTCTTCTGCTGACTGCGTCATAAGCTTCTGTCTCTCCGAGTTCTACAAGATCTTTCCCTGCAGAAGTTCTCATAGAATAGTTGGCAAGATTTCCGGTTCTCCTGCAGATAGCATGTACTTTTGTAACGTATTCTGCGGTTGCCATAAGATTCGGCATTGGTCCGAAAGGTCTTCCCAGAAAATCCATATCCAGACCGGCAATGACAACTCTTACACCGCTGTTTGCAAGCTGATTGGCTACATCTACAATACTTTCATCAAAAAACTGAGCTTCATCTATTCCCACTACCGCACAATTGGAAGCCAAAAGAAGAATTTCGTTGGGATTTTCCACCGGTGTACTCCGTATTTTAGTCTGATTATGTGAAATTACATCATCTTCGGAATACCGTACATCAATTTTAGGTTTAAAAATCTCCACATTCTGCCCCGCCATTTCGGCTCTTCTCAGTCTTCGGATCAACTCTTCGGTTTTTCCGGAAAACATTGAGCCACAAATAACTTCCATCCAACCGCTCTGTTTGGAATGATTAATTGTATTTTCTAAAAACATTTGTTAAATTAGCCGTAATATTTTATCATCAAAAGTAAGCAAATTTAATAAGATCTACGATGCAGAACATTCAAGATTTAAAGGATAAGATTTTTTCCGAATCCCGGAATATCATTCATATTCTAAGCGGCATAAATAATGTCGAAGAGCTGATTTCAAAGCACAGTCTTGCTGATGATCTCGCAGAGAAGATCACTTTTTTGAAGCTGTTGAACAAAAATCTGAGAAATTTTGAGAATCTGCCGTATTCTGAAAAGGCAGAATATAGTAGTACTAACGAATATCTTGAAGAAGAAGCTATTTTTAATAATGAGCTGAACGAAATTGGAAGCAATTATCAGTCAGAATCTGAAGACAGCTTTGAAGTAAAAGAAGAGGAAGCTATTTTTAACCAGAAAATCAATGAGATTATCGAGAGTGATCTGCATGAGGAACTGGTTAATTTTGTTGAAGAACACAAACCCGAAGCAGCTGTAGACTTTGTTTCTGATGAAATATCAGATCATCTTGAGGAGGAAGCTGTATTTAATAACGAGCTGAATGAAATTGACGAGGAATATCCGGAAAATAAAAATCTTGTCCTGAGTTTTGTAGACGAAGAAAGAATTCTGGAAAATGCTGAACCCGAAGATGATTTCGTAGAAGAAGATGAAGCTTTTTATGGTGATAAGACCGAAGAAAACGCTTCTACGGAACAATTGAGCGAAGCTGATATTCAGGAACAAAGCCAACCGGAAATTTCAGAAAAAATTGCCGATATTTTTGATGCTGATCATTACCAAGAAGATGATATTCTGATTGAAGAAACAGAAAATCAAGATGTTTCAGATGCTGTAAAACTGAATCAGGAAGAAATAATTACTGAAAATTCTAATGTAGAAACTGTTTTAGAAGAAATAAAAAAAGATTCTCATTATGATGAAGATACATCGGATGAATCTGATAGAAGCAAAATCATGGATATTGAAAAGCCAGCTTCTGAAACAGTAGAAGGTACACCGCTATCGGATCAGAGCTTTGAAAATATCGAAGCTTATAAAAACGAAAAGAAAATTAAACTTGCGAATATAAGAGGGCTGAAATCTATTCAGACTTTGTTTGATGATGATCCTCTGGAAAGAGAAAAAGAAGAAAAATCTGAAGATCCGGTTGTAAAAGAAGATCCGGGAAGTTTGATAAAAAGCAATATTCCGACTGATTTTATGGAGGCTGCAAAACCAAGACCTGAGTTCAGATTGGATCTGAATGACAGACTTGCTTTTACAAAAGTGCTTTTCGGAGGCAGCCAGACAGATTTAAATAATGCTATTTCTGAGCTTAACAGATGTAAAAATCTTGAAGAAGCGAAAGAGTATCTCAGTGATCTCTATTACGATAAAAAATGGGATAAGGTAGATGAATATGCACAGAGACTTTGGCTGTTGGTAGAAAATAAATTTATGTAAAATCTACATGGATCGAAATATCAATGTTTTAGGAAATCAAATATCAATTAGCAAGCTTCTGACTTCAATAATTTTAATTTTGGTTCTTTCTATTTATAGTTTTATTGAAAAACCATTTGTAAAAGATAAATATTTGGATAGTGATATTAAATATTTTGAAAATAATTATTTCTGGAAAATTTATCTGGCAATTAGTATTTTTATACTCTTATTTGGTTTTTTTAAAATTGAAAAAAGTAAAGAGCAAATGGGAATGTTAATATTGGGTTGGTTTTTATTTGTTATTCTTTTTTATACATTTTTCAGAGGTTTCATAACAACAAATGTTATGTTTTTAAATCAAATGAAGTCTCTTAATAAGGAAAATGTTGTTTATCAGCTGTTTAATTATGATAAAATAGTCTCATTACATAACACGAATAGTCAGGAATTTATTATCCAGAATAATTTTATAGAGAAAATAGATAAAAAAAGAAAATTGAACCAGCAAAAAATTTTAATTCAGATAAAGCATGGAGACACTGTAAATGTTCTTTATGACAAAGGTTTGTTTGGATTCAAATACTTAAATTAATGAGCGGAATCCTATACTTTGTACCTACTCCAGTAGGAAATCTGGATGATATGACTTTCAGGGCAATAAAAATCCTTAAAGAAGTAGATTATATTCTTTGTGAAGATACCCGAACTTCGGGAATTCTCCTGAAACACTTTGAAATAGCTAAACCTCTGAAATCCTATCATTTACATAATGAACATCAAGCTACAGAAAAAGTAATTGCTGATCTTAAGAACGGACAAAACATTGCGATTATTACTGATGCAGGAACACCGGGAATTTCAGATCCGGGTTATTTATTGGCAAAAGCAGGTTCGGATCATAATATTGAGATGATCTGCCTTCCCGGAGCAACAGCTTTAATTCCTGCTTTGGTAGTTTCCGGTCTGCCTAATAACGAATTTCTTTTTGCAGGTTTTCTACCACAGAAAAAAGGACGGCAAACCAAGCTGAAACAATTAGCAGAAGAGAAAAAAACGATTGTTTTGTACGAAAGTCCCCATAAGATTAATACGACTCTAGAGCAGATTAAAGAATTTTTCGGAGCTGAAACCAAAGCCAGCTTAAGCCGGGAGATTTCGAAAAGATTTGAAGAAACTAAGCGTGGGACAATTGATGAATTGATTGAATTTTCAAAAAGTAAAACTCTGAAAGGGGAAATTGTTCTGATTGTGAATAATTCGCTGAAATAAAGAAAGAAATTGTGCTTTGCATATATTGCAGACAGCAAATTATAATATCTTTGCAGACTAATAATTTACACCAAACAAATTATTTAAGTTTAAAATAAATAATCATTATATGAAACTATTGGAAGGAAAAGTAGCGCTAATTACCGGAGCTACAAGAGGAATCGGAAAAGGAATTGCAGAAATTTTTGCTCAACAGGGAGCGAAAGTAGCATTTACTTACGCTGGCTCTGTAGAAAAAGCTAAAGAATTAGAAACTGCTTTAAGTTCTGTAACTCAAATTAAAGGTTATCAGTCTGATGCTTCAGATTTTGATGCGGCTCAGAAATTGGTTGATGAGGTAATGGCTGAATTTGGAAAAATTGATATTTTGGTGAATAACGCCGGAATTACAAAAGATAATCTTCTGATGAGAATGTCAAAAGATGATTGGGATACAATTATCAAAGTAAATCTGGATTCTGTATTCAACCTTACCAAAGCGGTAATCAAGCCAATGATGAAGGTAAAATCTGGTTCTATCATCAATATGACTTCTGTAGTGGGAGTAAAAGGAAATGCAGGACAGGCAAACTATGCAGCTTCTAAGGCAGGTGTTATTGGATTTACCAAATCTATTGCGCTTGAATTAGGATCCAGAAACATTCGTTGTAATGCTATTGCTCCGGGATTTATTGAAACTGAAATGACGGCAGCTTTAGACGAAAAAACAGTTCAGGGATGGAGAGACGGAATTCCTTTGAAAAGAGGAGGACAGCCTGAAGATGTAGCTAATGCATGTGTTTTTTTAGGAAGCGAAATGTCTTCTTATATTTCCGGACAGGTTCTGAACGTGGACGGTGGAATGCTGACTTAAAAGTAAATTTAAATTAATATAAAAACCCTTTCATAGCTGCTATGAAAGGGTTTTTGTTACTCGGAATTGGAATAATTAAGTATACAATAATTCTATTTCCAAAAACTCCAGACAGTTCCGTTGAAAACAGCAAGCTGCTTCGTTGAAGTATCGTAAGCCATCATTCCCGGAGCCGGGTTTTTGATATTAAGATGAGGACTTGCCATTTTAGGAAGTATCATGGCTTTATCCGTATCTGTAAGGACTAAAATACCCGGCGTATTATCTGTACCTGCGTTCGATCCTATCACCGTTTTCGCTGTGTTTTGATCTGTGAGACTATTCTGCAGTGATGTATCTGCTGCTCCGTTTGTATCTATTGTCAGATCTTTCCATGAAGCGGCTAGTTTCACTTTTATTTTATAATCTGTAGTGTCGAAAATTATCGTTCCCGGAACTGCTGAAGTTACTCCTGCAGCAGAGGTTACCCAAGGTAAAATAATTCCTTTATTACCCGTTCCGAATTCTAATGAAATATTAGGATTAGGAGTTACATTGTCAGCCAGTGTGCTTATTGCAGCTTTACCAATTGCTATTTGGGAAAATGCCAGATTAGCAATAAGTATGGTTATTATGATGATTATTTTTTTCATTGTAATTTTTTTTAAATTAAACTTTAGCAAAGCTTGAGTATACTACAGCCATCAACTATAATTTTTAAGGACACGTCTGAGTATTTATACATTTCCAGCCTGCAGATGTACCGGTTGTATTAATTTTCAAACAGTCTGCCTGTATGTCAAACACAATCATTCCTTCTACAGGATTTGGGATTGCATTTACGGCTGCTGTTGTTGCAATTCTGTTGATGACAAATCCTTTTGTTTTTGCTTCTAAAGCAGTCCATCCGCTCTGTCTTACCATTGGCCAGTTGCTGTTGTCATTACCCGCTCTTGAAAGTGCTGTAATACCATGTTGAGTAGGGTAAGTATTACCATCGGTAACGGCGGGTTTATAACAGACACCATTGCTATCTGTATCTGTAGCCGTATTGTCTGCAAGATTAGAATCTGTAGAGTTTGCAGGAGGTGTTACTGTAACGATGTTTACAAGGTTACCCGTAAAAGTAAGAGGCACATTGATATTTACGGTATAGGTAATTGTACCATTTACCGGAACTGAAACCAAATCGTTGATAGCTCCCACCTGTGTTCCTACAATACTGGTTGTGCTTCCTGATGATGCTACAGCTGTATAAGAAACGTTTGCGGCAGGAATTCCTGCAGGAACGGGATCACTTACCGTTGCGTTGAGTACACCAAACGGCCCTGAATTGCTTACAACAATGGTATAGGTATTTGTAGTTCCCGGAATATATTCGGTTTTTCCGTCTGTTTTAGTTACAGATAAATTTGAACCGAAGCTGATTGGAGCTGTTACACAATGTGCACCATCATTTCCGTTACTTGCAGGAGAATTAGAAATCAATACTCTCTGTCCGGTGGTAAGATTAAACTGATAAAAGCCTCCTGCATTATCAGCTCCGTACATCTCACCTGTGCTGGAAGCAAACATAGCCCCAAAATTTACTGCTCCCGGAGTAATGCCTATTCCAACAACGGCTCCTGTAGATGGATTTACGGATACAAGCTGCCCGTTGGTAGAGTTTACCCCATACAATAAACCATTTGTAATATTAAATGCCATATCGGGTAAATTTACACTTGTATTTAATGTTATTAATGTAGCAGTTAAAGTGGAAAGGTTGATTCTGTAAATCTGATTATTATTGGTATTTACTTTTACATAATAATTTCCAAGATTATCAATTTCTCCGGAATTAAATGTTACTCCTGTAGGTAAACCGCTTACTGCTCCCAAATTAACAGATGTTCCGTCTGCATTGATGGCTACCAGAACATTAGACGTAGGAGTCTGAATTCCGTACATAACACCATTCAAAGGATTTATCGCTGTAGAATTGTAATTTACAGATGCTGTGCCTATGAGAGGATAAGTAAGTGGATTGCTTGATGTAACAACTTCATAAAGCGAATTTGCCTGAGAAAGATATAATTTAGATGTACAGCCAAAGCAATTATTTACGGTAGCTGTAATAGTTGAAGGCTCACTGCGATAGCCGTCATCATTGTATGGAGCAGTAAGACCTTTGATATTATATCTGATAGTTGCCGTACCTGTGTATCCCGTCGCCGGCGAAAAAGTAACCAGCTTAGTAGATGCAGAATAGGTCCAAGTACCTACACCGCTCTGAGTATAGGAAATTCCTTGAGGTGTTCCCGCTACATCAATAAACTGAAATGAATTAGCATCTATATTAGAGGATGAAGAAGTTGGTGTCCCTGTTATGGGTCCGGAATACGCTATATCATTTGTTAAAGGGGCTATCGTTGCAGAAGAGTTTTTGCACGTAGAAAAAGAGTCATCACTGGAAACTGCAGAATAAGGAAGGGTAACTTTCAGTCCACGGATAAGATGAATGTCATTCAGTCCGCCATTAGAAGCTCCGAAACCAATTCTAAAGTTTGCCGGCGGACTTGTATCTAAGGTGTAAGTTGCGTCAGCGCCCTGCACATCTGAAGTATTAAAATCAGTTGAAACAGGGTTTGCGTTTTCATTATACACATACGAAGTTCTATACCAGTAATTGTTAATCACTGTAGATACTGTAGATCCGTGTTGTATTTTTACCGTAACATTAAATCCGCCTAAGGCATTTGGAATTAGTTCAATAAACGCTTTTCTATAATCAGCATTAGCCGGATTTGTAGTGAATGTAGTTGTTCTTAGATTAAAATTAGCTGGTAAACCTACTCCGGTAGTATAAGCACCCGTAGCCGGATTGATAGTAGCAGATGCTATTCCCGCAGAAGCAAGTGTTGATTGTGTGATTAGAGTGGGATATCCAGTATAGCCCAATCCCAAACCATTCGAAAGATTCAGTGTTCCTCTCTTTCCTCTAAGTGTCACCTGGCTGCCATTTTGTGCAAAAGTAGCTCTTACACCATTGCTTCTTTGATCACCCTGATAAACTTGTCTTTTGAAGTTACCAAAAGCATCAATACCTATTCCTAAATAAGCTCCGGAAAGTCCCGTTTGCCTGTTTGAAGCAAAGGTATTATGAGCCCTGTTGTACCCATAGCCTAAACCCGCTCCGTTTGCACCAACTACAGGTGAAGCAACTGATGCGTCAAACAAAAATACTGATAATCCATCTGCACCTGTACCACCATACATTCCGTATTCAAACTCTATTTTGATACCGTTCAGAGAAGAGAATTGTTTATTATTAATATATACTGCACCAAACTGATTGTTTACTGCTGATGTAAGACGCATACCATTGGTAGTAAATGTTGTAGAGTTTATTCCGGTTTGAGGTGTCATAAGGGTTATTTCACTTGGCTGACTTCCAGACGTAAAACTTTCACTGTATGGAAAACTTCCATACAATTGAGCTTGTATTTCACTACAGCTTCCAAGTATAATTAAAAGCATAGTGAATAACTTAAAAAAATTATTATTTTTTACCATTTTATATTATTTGTGTTAAAGATGTTGATTGTAAACTGCTGAAAGATTTTGTAATAGTAATTATCAACGGTGTAAGAATCAATTTCAAATATACTTATCAAACCCATTGTTTATCAAATACCATATATTCGTTGAATAAAAACGAGTATTCAACTAATTAATAGATTAGAATTTGATAAAACTCAACAAAGATGGAGGCGGTCTTATATTAAAAACTCTTGAATAATGATAATCTATGAATTGTTTGTTGTACCAATCGGATAACAGCACAAGCAAAAACAAACATGACAAATAAGAGAAGAAAGTTAAAAAACTTAAACAAGCTTTTTTTATTTTTTTCTTCAAACCAGATTCAGGAAGTAAATAATATAATGTTTGATTTTTTAGATTTGAAAATCTTTCTTCTGAGTGGTGATTTTCAAATTTTCTGATGATATGATACTTTAGTTTTGATTGGTATTCATCAATTATTTTTTTTGATTTTATATCATCATTTTTAATTCTCTTAACTAAATTTTTTTTATTGTTTTTTAAATCCCTACTTGTGCTTACATAGTCAGAAGAACTGGCAATTATTATTAATGATTTCCCTGAGTTTTTTGTGTATTGTATCGAATTACCTTTGATTACAATAGATCTTTCAGCAATCTGATAATTAAAATTATCATCAGATGAGTAAATTGCTGCTTCTCCCTTCAAAAAAATTGTATTAGAAGAGCGTTCGCTCAAACTGTCGTTTTCTTGTGAATAAGATTTCACATAAAATAACAAAAAAGGCAACAATAAAATTTTCCAATATTTTCTTTGTGAAAAAATTGGGTTTAATATCAAATTATCAATATGTGAGATAAAATTGTTGATTGGAATAGCCTTTAATTCAGCAAAGTTAAATTAAATTTTAATTAATTTGCTGATAATAAGCTGTTTGTAGATAAAAATCTACAAGCATAATACGCATCTATAAATGTTTATTATTGTGTTAATATGAAATATATGATGTTATGAAAGCTAACAATTAAAATTTTTCATTGTTTATTAAAAATTTTTAATGAAAAAAAATGGGAAATAAATAAAAATAAAACCCTCATTAATTTAGAATAAAAGAATTCTTTATTAATGAGGATTGATATTTATATCAATTACACTTAGATGAAATTAATCCTTAAAGACCTGGTTTTCCTGTTCCTGAACTCGTATAAAAGTAGTTCTTTTTGACAATTCCTTCAGTGTGGAAGCACCAACATAAGTACAGGTAGAACGTACGCCGCCTAAAATATCTTTTACCGTTTCCGCAACCGGACCTTTATATTCTACTTTCACCGTTTTTCCTTCGGAAGCTCTGTATTCTGCCACACCTCCGGAATGTTTATCCATTGCTGTTTTAGAACTCATTCCGTAGAAGAGCTTATATTTTTTTCCGTTTTCTTCCACCATTTCACCACCGCTTTCATCGTGACCGGCAAACATTCCGCCGAGCATCACAAAATCTGCACCTCCGCCAAAAGCTTTTGCCACATCTCCCGGAACTTTACATCCTCCGTCTGCAATAATGTGCCCTTTCAATCCGTGAGCGGCATCAGAACATTCTATAATGGCTGAAAGTTGAGGATAACCAACACCGGTTTTTACTCTTGTCGTACAGACCGAACCTGGGCCGATTCCGACTTTAATAATATCGGCACCAACTAAAAGTAACTCTTCTACCATTTCGCCTGTTACTACATTCCCTGCAATGATAATCTTATCAGGAAAATTCTGTCTGGCTTTCTTCACAAACTGTACGAAATGCTCAGAATAACCATTGGCGACATCTATGCAGAGAAACTCAATTTTTGGATGTTGCGTGAGAATGGTTTTTATTTTTTCTTCATCTGCTGTTCCGGTTCCGGTGCTCAATGCGATGTACTGATAGATTTCATCATTCTTATCCTGCAGGAAATCAGCCCATTCTGTTACAGAGTAATGTTTGTGTACAGCAGTAATTATTTTGTCTTTTGCGAGTTCAACTGCCATTTCGAAAGTTCCTACCGTATCCATATTGGCTGCGATAATAGGAGTGCCTTTCCATTTTTTCTGAGTGTGGAGGAATGTGAATTCTCTTTCTAAGTTAACCTCGGAGCGCGATTTTAAGGTTGAACGTTTAGGACGAAACATTACATCTTTAAAGCCCAGCTTTATATCATATTCTATTCTCATAATTTGGAAGATATTTTAAATAAAAGTATGGAAAAGATTTTTAGAAACATCGAAAGGAGAGGATTTTATAGAATATTTATGAGTGATTTAGAATTTAATTCTTATAATTGGTGTCATCATCTTTTGAAATATCCTATTTTTGATTTCATGGATTTTCCTGTTACTTTTCAGATTTTTGGTCATACAATCCTTGCACATCCTGTTCTTGAAACGATTGGGGTTTTCATCGGAATGCGGTATTATTTTTATTTAAAACGGAAATCAAAAGAAAAACTGTCATTCAACATCTCTGCTGCGGTTTTAATCGGAGCTACGGCAGGAGCATTATTGGGTTCAAAGCTTATAGGGAATTTAGAAAATCCGTATGTATTTTTTAATGATTTTGATTTTAAAAGATTCTGGACAAACAATACCATCGTCGGCGGACTGGCTTTTGGTTTAATCGGTGTAGAATGGGCAAAAAAAATTGTCGGTCATAAAGAAAGCACAGGAGATCTGATTGTTTTTCCATTAATCCTCGCAATGATTATTGGTAGAATCGGATGTTTTCTGACAGGAATTCACGAAGAAACGTATGGAATTCCTACAGATTTTATTTTCGGAATGCATTTAGGAGATGAATATCTTCGGCATCCTGTTGCGCTTTACGAAATTACTTTTCTTATAGTCTTATGGATTATTTTAAAAACTATTCAGGATAAAAAAATATATCCGTCAGGTTTTGTTTTTCAGATATTTATGTTGAGTTATTTCAGCTTTAGGTTTATGCTGGATTTTATAAAACCGAAAATAGAAATTGTCGGAAATTTAGGAACAATTCAGATTACCTGTCTTTGTGTCATTTTTTATTATTTCTTGAAACTGAGAAAAATAAATTCTTTAACTTCACCTGAAAATATCACATCATGAAAAATTTAACAATCCTTGAAGTTGGTGGTCTTGAAGCTTTTCTTGTAATGATTATAGGGCTTATTTTGGTTATACTTTTTGTAGTTTCTCTGGTGATTGCCGCTATTACAAAAGTGATTTATGAATGGAATAACGAAAATAAATTTACCAGCGGACAGTTCTGGAGAACCGTTTTGATATCGATGCTTATTGGCGGGTTGATCAGTGGTTTTATTTGTGGTGGAATGTAAATATAAAATATGCCAGTAAGAAACTATACCTATTACGATTATACGATAAGTCTTTGTCCGGAATGCCTGAAAAGGGTAGGAGCAAAAATTATCATTGAGGATGAATCGGTTTTCATGACCAAAAGATGTCCCGATCATGGCTTTTTTAAAACTAAAATTGCTTCTGACGTTCAATACTATAAAAACATACGAAACTATAATAAAGCATCAGAAACACCTGTTCATTTCGGAACCGATGTAGAGTATGGCTGTCCTTACGATTGTGGTTTATGTGTTGATCATGAGCAGCATAGCTGCCTTTCTATCGTGGAAGTGACAGATCGCTGTAATCTCACTTGTCCGACTTGCTATGCCATGTCTTCTCCGCATTACGGAAGTCATAGAAGCTTACAGGAAATTGAAGCAATGTTTGATATTATTGTAAAAAATGAAGGTGAACCGGATGTTGTTCAGATCAGTGGAGGAGAACCTACAATTCATCCTGAATTTTTCAAAATAATGGATATTGCGAAAACGAAACCGATCAAACATTTAATGCTGAATACCAATGGCGTAAGAATTGCCAATGATCCCGGCTTTGCCGAAAAATTAGCATCCTATGCTCCGGAATTTGAAGTTTATCTGCAGTTTGATTCCTTCAAGCCGGAGGTTTTAGAAGACTTCAGGGGTAAAGACTTAACGGATGTAAGAATGAAAGCTTTAGAAAAATTAAATGAATTAAATCTTTCTACGACGCTCGTTATTGTTCTGCAAAAAGGAAAAAATGTTGATGAAATCGGAAAAATTATTGAGTTTGCCTTAAAACAAAAATGTGTTCGCGGAATTACTTTTCAGCCTGTCGAAATTGCAGGGCGGAACAGAGAAGATTCGGCACATGAAAAAATTACTTTAACGGAAGTAAGACAAGAAATTTTAAACCAGTTTCCGCTTTTGAACTCAGATGATCTGATTCCGGTCCCATGTAACCCGGATGCTTTGGCAATGGGATATATTTTAAAACTGGAAGGCGAGACAATTCCTTTAACCAGATACATCAATCCCGCCGATTTGCTGAATAATGAAACCAAAAATACAATCGTCTACGAACAGGATACCGGATTGCAGATGCAGCTTTTAGATATTTTCAGTACGGGTATTTCGGTTGATAAAGTAAAACCTAAAGTCAATCAGCTATTATGCTGTCTTCCTGAAGTTTCGGCTCCGAATCTTGATTATGATAATTTATTCAGAATTATTATTATGAATTTTATGGATGCACACGATTTTGACGTGCGGGCTGTGAAAAAATCATGCGTACACATTGTCAGCAAAAATTTAAAACTTATTCCTTTTGAGACAATGAATTTGTTTTATCGTGATGATAAAATCAAATACCTGGAAGAATTGCGAAAAGATGACAGGGTTTTATTTTAGCTATAAATGCAGACTACTTTAATCAATGATTTGGAAAATTTAGTCCTAATTTTGCATTTGTGAAACATCTCGTTATTATCGGTCTCGTTATTCCTGAGCCTGCTTCTACGGCAGCTGGTCAAAGAATGATGCAGCTTATTGAATTGTTCAGTAAAAAAAATTACAAAGTCACTTTTCTTACATCGGCTAACAATATTGAGTTTTCGGAGAAAATTGATGTTGAAAAAATTGAAATCAACAGCAAAAGTTTTGACGAAAAAATTAAAGTTCTGAATCCTGATATTGTTCTTTTTGACCGATATGTTACCGAAGAACAGTTAGGTTGGCGTATTTCTGAAAATTGTCCGGATGCGATTAAAATTCTTGATACGGAAGACCTTCATTTCTTGAGGGAAGCACGCAGAAAAGCTTTTGCTGAAAAGAGAGAAGTAAACGATCAGGATTTCATCAATGAAATTTTTAAAAGAGAAATTGCTTCCATTTTGCGGTGTGATTTATCGTTAATCATCTCTGAATTCGAAATGAATTTGCTGATAAAAAAATTCAAAATTAATCCTGAGATTCTCTTTTATATTCCGTTTCTGACAGAAGAAAAGCAAGAAAATAAGCCTTCTTTTTCAGAGCGCGAACATTTCGTAAGTATCGGAAATTTTTTACATGAACCCAATTGGCAGACTGTTATTAAGCTGAAAACAATCTGGAAATCAATTCGTAAGCAAATTCCGGATGCGGAACTTCATATTTACGGAGCTTATGCGACAGAAAAAGTTTTTCAGCTGAATAATGAGAATGAAGGTTTTATCGTGAAAGGAAGGGCAGAGTCTGCAGAGTCTGTTTTCAGACAATACCGTGTTTTACTCGCTCCCATTCCTTTTGGTGCGGGCTTGAAAGGAAAACTCTGGGAAAGCATGAAATTTAGCTTGCCGAATGTTACCAGTTCGGTTGGAGCAGAAGCGATGCATAAAAATCTTCCCTGGAACGGATTTATTAAAGATTCTGACGAAAATTTTATCAATAAAGCTGTTGAGCTATATCAAAATGAAACAGTCTGGAATCAGGCAAACAAAAATGCAGAGGAGATTTTGAAACAAGTTTTTGATAAACAGCTTTACGTTGACCAATTTTGGGAAAAAATTGCAGACATCAAGGAAAACCTTCAAAATCATCGAACAGGAAATTTTCTGGGAATCATTCTTCAGCATCATCAGTTAAACTCAACCAAATACATGAGCCGCTGGATTGAAGAGAAAAATAAAAAATAAAAGACAGATTTCTGCATTAAGATTTGCAGAAATCTGTCTTAAAAAGAGATCAAAGAGTTTTAATTAAACTTCATAATTTCATTCAATTCATTCATGTATTCGTACGCAGTAAGGTCAAATTTCACAGGAACAATAGAAATATATCCGTTTGCCAATGCTGTTTCATCTGCATCTTCAGATTCATCCATATTGTTGAAATATCCTGTAAGCCAGTAATATTTTTTTCCATGCGGATTGATGCGCTCATCAAAGCTTTCTTCCCACTTTGCATTCGCCTGTTTGCAGATTTTTACGCCTTTTATTTCTTCTTTCGTAAGTTTCGGGATGTTGACATTCAGCACAACACCTTTTGGCATTGGGTTATCAATCACCTTTTTTACAATTCCCTGGATGTATTCTTTAGCCTGTGTGAAATCTGCTTCCCAGCTGAAATCCAACAAAGAAAAGCCAATCGAAGGAAGTCCTTCTACACCGCCTTCCACAGCAGCAGACATTGTTCCCGAGTAAATAACGTTGATGGAAGAATTAGCTCCGTGGTTGATTCCTGATACTACAATATCCGGTCTTCTCGGAAGAATTTTATCCAAAGCCATTTTCACACAGTCTACCGGAGTTCCACTGCAGGAAAAATCCCGTTGAGGTCCGTCCAAATGTACTTCTTCATAGCTTAAAGTAGAATTGATGGTAATTGCATGACCTTTTCCGCTTTGAGGAGAATTGGGAGCCACCACAATCACTTCTCCTATCTCATTCATAAATTCTACAAGATTTCTGATACCCGGAGCTGTAATTCCGTCGTCATTTGTTACCAGAATAAGTGGTTTTTCCATATAAAAAATTTAATTTTAACAAAAATACTTAAAACTAATTGATAATTCTAAAGAAGGTATTAATTTTGATAGTTTGTAACGGAAATTTAATTATCAATACTAATTAAAAACAATTCTAAAAAATTAATAAAATATATTATAGATTTATGTGGAAAAATTTTAAACTGAATAAATTTTTACTCCTCATACCATTGACAAGTCTTATGTTTTGTTTCAATTCACCTCAAAATGATGATGAAAAGATGCAGACGATCATGGTGAGTGTTAAAAATACTCTTTCTTACTTACATTACAGCCCAAAACCCATCAACGATGCTTATTCTAAAGATGTTTATAAGCATTATTTTGAATTGGCAGATCCTGCAAAAAGATATTTTCTTCAGTCTGATATGGATGAATTTGCTAAGCATGAAACCAAGCTGGATGATTACATCAATCAGGGAGACCTTACATTTTACAAACTGACTATTGATAGATTGTACCAAAGAGTAGATGAAATTGATAAGATGACGCAGGATATTTTTACGAAACCAATCAATCTTGAAGAAGATGAAACACTGATTCTTGAGCCTAAACTTAAAAAAACTCCTGCAAACAAACAGGAACAGTATAACGAGTGGAAAAAATTCATCAAATACAATATTCTTCAGGAAATTGAGTCGATGAACAGCAAAGAGGAAACCCAAAAAGAGAAAAAAGATTCTGTACAGAAATTTAAGCTGAAAGACACGATAAAACTTGAAATTCTTACGCCTCAGCAAAAACTGACAAAAGCAACAGATGAGGTAAAGGATCTGGTAAAGGAAACTTTTACAAGATTCAAAAAAAGAAAGAAAATGGATTGGTTTACGGTCTATATGAATGCTTATACAGAAGTTTTTGATCCGCACACCAATTATTATTCTCCAAAAGATAAAGAAGATTTTGATACCCAGTTTAAAGGAAAAGTGATCGGAATCGGTGCTTTAATTCAGGAGAAAAAAGGAAATCTTTATTTGGGCGCATTAACAATCGGTGCTCCTGCCTGGAAATCTAAACAGCTTTCTGAAGGGGATAAAATTCTGAAAGTGAAATCTAAACCAAAAGAAGATGCTGTAAATGTAGTAGGAATGCTTTCTGATGAAGCGGTGAGACTGATCAGAGGTGAAAAAGGAACTCCGGTAACTTTAACGGTTCAGAAAAAAGATGGTACGATCAGAGATGTAACCATGATTCGCGAGGAAGTTGCCATTGAAGATACGTTTGCGAAAAGCATTATCGTAAATTCACCGAATGGCAAAAAGTACGGATTCATCAATCTTCCAAGCTTCAATGCCGATTTTGAGGATGAAAAAGGCAGAAATGCTTCTGATGACATTAAAAATGAAATCATCAAACTGAAAGCGCAGGGAATTGAAGGAATCGTTCTTGATCTGAGAAATAATGGCGGAGGTTCTTTAACCGAAGTGGGTGATATTATGGGATTGTTTATGAATGCAGGTCCTTACGTTCAGGTAAAAGACGGAAACGGAAAAATTCAGACTTTGAAAAATAAGCAGGAATCTCCAATCTGGAATGGTCCGTTGGTAATTATGCAAAACGAGCTTTCCGCTTCTGCTTCGGAAATTTTAGCAGGGGCAATGCAGGACTATGGAAGAGCAATTGTAGTAGGATCTCCACAGTCATTTGGGAAAGGTACGGTGCAGACTTTTGTTGATCTTAACAGATTTCTAAATACTGAAGATGATTTCGGATCTTTAAAACTAACGATTCAGAAGTTCTACAGAGTGACAGGAGAATCAAACCAAAGAAAAGGAATTGTGTCGGATATTCAGATGAAAGATTTCTTCACTTTTGCGGAAATCGGAGAAAGATATGATGATTTTGCTTTAGCTTGGGATAAAATTCCGAGTGCTAACTTCCAGAGAATGAATAATCTTGATGTGAAGGCTTTAGAAAAAGCAAGCAGCGAAAGAATGGCAAAAAATCCTAATTATCAATTGCTTCTGGAATCTGCCCAATGGAGAGAGCAGCTTAATAAAGAAGAAACAATAACTTTGAATATTAACAAGTTTAATGAACTGATGAAGCAGAGAAAAGCACAGATTGAGAAGTTCAAAAAGCTTTCTAAATTCAATAACGGATTGAAGTTTGCAATGTATCCTGCGGAAATTGAAAGAGAGAAGAAAGATGAGGTCTTTAAGAAGAAATCGGAAATATGGATTAAAAATCTCCAGAAAGATTCTTACCTTCAGGAAGCGATGAATATTATTGCCGACATGAAATCAAAACAATAAAATTTTACAAGCCATCAACGAAAATTGGTGGTTTTTTATTTTATAGAAACGCAAATCAAATAAGAAATACAACTCAGTATTCAAAAACTACCGTTCAGTCAGAAAAATATTTTTCTGTAAAGTTTTAGAGATAATTTTACGGAAAATTAAAACAGACATGAAAACGATATTTCAGAAAGTGGTTGGCTTTCTTTTGATGCTCAGCTTTACTTTTTCTTTTTCTCAGATTAAAATTTCAGGGAAAGTTACCTTTAAAAATAAGGGAATCAGTGAAGTAAATGTTACACTGAAAGATACTTATGACGGTGCCACAACAGACAAAGACGGCATTTTTTCTTTTGAAACAACCGAGAAAGGAAATCAGGTTCTTACATTTTCGCATCCTAAATATATTGAAGTAGAGAAAAATATTTTGATAGGAAATGAAAACATAACCGTAAATAGCGAAATTAAAGAACAGGTGAGTGAAATTGAAGCAGTGGTAATTTCCGCAGGAGCTATAGAAGCCAGCGATAAAAAACGTGCTACAGCTTTACTTACACCCATAGATATTTATACGATTGCCGGAGCAGACGGGCAGGTTTCTTCTGCGCTCACGTATCTTCCGGGTGTGCAGAAAGTAGGCGAAACGGAAGGTCTTTTTATCCGTGGCGGAACCGGTACCGAAGCCAAAATCTTTATGGACGGAAGTCTTATCAACAATTATTTTTCTAATTCTGTTCCGGGAATTGCAGGACGAGACCGCTTCAACACTTCTCTTTTCAAAGGAAATATTTTTTCCAGCGGCGGCTATTCAGCGTTATACGGGCAGGCTCTTTCTGGTGTTCTGATGCTGGAAAGCGTAGATCTTCCGGATCAAAGCTCTTATGACATTGGCGTTTCTCCGATATTTTTAAATGCAGGCTTTCAGAGATTAGGCGAAGATAAAAATCATTCTTACGGAGCGAGTGCGGGATATTCTTTGCTGACACCAATGCGTAAAATTTTTAATTTTAATACTGATTTTACAGACGGACCGCAAGGTTTTAACGGAGATGCAAATTTCAGATTTAAAACTAAATCCGGAGGTTTTTTCAAATATTACGGAATGTATAGTACCGACAGAATGGGTGTAAAAACAGAAAGTCTGGAACCGGAATACGATTTTGCTCTGGTGAAACTGAAAGGAGAAAATATGTATCACAATCTTTCTTTCAGACAAAAATTCGGAAAATACCTTTTGAATATAGGAACTTCTTATTCTTTTAACGAGTCTGATCTTAATTTCTCAACCGAAAAGCAGGAAATAGAATCAGGAAATACTCAGGTTTTGAATCATGGGAATTACTTTAACTTTAAAACCGTTTTAGAAAGAAAACTGAATAAAATCAGTGCATTGAGAGGAGGTTTTGAGTTGAATAATACCAGTGAAGAACTTACCGTTACAGATTTTAATAAAAATTACAAAGATTTGATCTCTTCTGCTTTCGTGGAAACGGATTTGGGATTCAGCAATCATTTTTCTGCTAAAATCGGCGTTCGCTCGGAACATTCTTCTTTTCTGAACCGGTTTAATGTGGCTCCGCGTTTTGCTTTGGCTTACAGATTAGCAAAAGAATGGACAGCCTCTTTCGCTTACGGATTGTTTTACCAGAATCCGGAAAGCCGTTACATCAATTCGCCGGTGAAGTTAGATTTTCAGCAGTCACAGCATTATATTTTTCAGATTCAGAGAGCTTCTGAAGGGAGAAGTTTGAGGCTGGAAGCTTTTTATAAAAAGTATGACGATTTAGTTAAAGTTTTAAATATCAGCGAAATAAACAGCCAGTCTCCGCCTGTGCAGACAGCCATAAATAATAACGGAAATGGTTTTGCCAAAGGTCTTGAATTTTTCTGGAGAGACAAAAAGACCTTTCAGAATATTGATTACTGGATAAGCTATTCTTTTCTGGATTCTAAAAGAGATTTTTTAAATTATCCTTTTAGTTTAAGACCCAATTTTGCCTCAGAACACACTATTTCCGCAGTTGCTAAAAGATTTTTCCCTGAGCTGAAATTCGGAACCAATCTTTCTTATACTTATGCTAAAGGAAGACCTTTCTACGATATTGTTTCGCAAAACGGGGAAAATATCATCAGGAATGAAGGAAGGCTGAAAGATTTCAGTTCACTTAATTTTAGTTTTAATTATCTTCCGAATTTAGGAAAAAAAGATGCGAAGTCATTTGTTGTACTTGTGTTAAGTATTTCCAATATTTTAGGAAATAAAAACATTTACGGGTATAATTTTTCCAGAAACGGAATGCAGAGTTCTGCGGTGGTTCCACCTGTAAATACCTTTGTTTTTGTTGGAGCTTTTATCAGCTTCGGAGTCGACAGAACACAGGATGCAATCAATAATAATCTTTAATAACAATAATTTTAAAAATTTAGAAATCATGAAAAAATATCTTTTAAGCTTTGCTTTAGTTTGTATGAGTTTAGTATCTTATGCTCAATCCAATTACGAAAAAATAATGACTGAAAAGATCAGCAAACTGGAAATATGCAAAACTCCGGAAGACTTCCAGGCTCTTGCCAACGATTTTCAGAGAATTGCCGACAAAGAAAAAGGAAAATGGCAGCCCAATTATTATACTGCGTTTTCTTACATTCAGAAAGGAAGGGTTTTGATGAGAGAAGGAAAAATGCAGAATTTGGATGAGGCGGCAGATCAGGCTCAGAAGTATGTAGATGCAGCAGAATCTGTAGAAAAAAGCAATTCTGAAATTCACTTGCTTCAAAAAATGATTTATTCGCTCAAGATGATGGTCAATCCTATGGAAAGATACATGACATTCGGAGCAAAAGCTGAAGAAGCACTTAAAAAAGCAGAACAGCTGGATCCTGCAAATCCGCGAGTGGTTTTGATTAAAGCTGAAGATACTTATTTTACTCCCGAACAATATGGCGGAAGCAAATCCAAGGGAATGGAACTTTTTAAGTCTGCTCTGGAGAAGTATAAATCTTTCAAGCCTAAAACTTCTTTAGATCCTAACTGGGGACAATCTGAAGCCGAATATTTTATCAGCCAGTCCGGAAAATAATCTGTATCTAAATAACAAAAATTACGGCAAAAACAGTTTATTGCCTAAATTTGAATACACAATACCTTATGACACGCAAAAATCTGATAACTCTTGCCTGGGTTTCTTTCGCAACATCAATGTTCTTTTTCTTTCTGTTTACGACTGAAAAGACCATTAAAAATTTTTTGCTGACGATTCTTGTTTCGTCTATGTACTCATTTGTTTTAGGTGGCGGAAACGGGCTTGTCAATGATTTTCTCAACAAGAAATTTCCGTGGTCTGAAGCTACCACAAAGCGTGCGGTCATCAGTATTGTTACCATCTTAATTACCAATATTATCCTGGTTTATTTCTGTAACTACATCAATTTTGTCATTTTTCAGAAATCAGCCACTACGGAAGAATACTTTCTTGGGAAATATAATTTTATCAATTGGTTTACCATCAATATTGCTTTATTGATTTCAGCATTTCTTCATGCGAAAGGCTTTATGGAAGAACTCAAAAAAGCTTCCAAAAAAGAAGTGGTGGAGCAGAAGCTTATTGCAAAATCTGCCAATGCACAGTTTGAAAGCCTGAAAAATCAGCTTGATCCTCACTTTTTGTTTAATTCTTTGAATGTTTTGAGCTCACTGATAGATGAAAATCCCATTCAGGCACAGAAATTTACGGCTTCAATGTCTAAGATTTACCGCTATGTCCTTGAGCAGAAGGATAAAGAACTCGTTACGGTAGAAGACGAAATTGAATTTGCGAAAATCTATTGCGAATTGCTTAAAACAAGATTTGAAGACAGTGTGAATTTTATTTTTGATATTAAAAAAGAAGATATAAAGAAATTTGTTGTTCCGCTTTCTCTGCAACTTCTTTTGGAGAATTGTATTAAACATAATCTTGCTACTTCTTCAAAACCTCTTTTAATTAAAATTTTTACAGAAGGAGAGAGTCTGTGTATCGAAAATAACCTCCAGATCCGTGAACAGATTAAAGAAAGTGCAGGAATCGGCTTGGCAAATATTGTGCAGCGTTACGCTTTGCTTACCAGCCGAAATGTTTTTATAGAAAGATCTGATGATTATTTTAAAGTAAAACTTCCTGTGTTAATTGAGAAACCAAATGTTGTCAATAGTGTTGTTTCTGATGATGATGTGGTTTACGAAAGAGCATTGAAACGGGTAAAAGAAATTAAATCTTTTTACAGTAATCTTATCTCCTACATTGTAGTGATACCGGTTTTGGTTATTATTAATATGATATCAACACCGCAGCATTTGTGGTTTTACTGGCCCATGCTTGGATGGGGAATGGGTGTGGCAGCACACGGATTGAGTGTATTTTCCATCGGAAGAAACTGGGAAGAAAGAAAAATCAGGGAAATTTTAGAAAAAGAAAACAACAGTTATGGAAAATAATATACAGCGCAGCATGCGCTACCGTGAAGCTGAAAAAAAAGTAAAAAAAATTAAAGGCTTTTATATCCATCTTATGGTATATTTTTTTGTGAATATTTTTAGCATTGTTTCTGAAGCTGTTATAGCAAAACCTGGAGCAAAATTTTGGGAATGGGATTTGCTCATTTTGCCTTCATTATGGGGAATTGGTGTTGCTGCTCATGGTCTGAGTGTATTTCTGCCGGCATTTATCTTGGGTAAAAACTGGGAAGAAAAGAAAATAAGAGAATTAATGGAAAAAAATAAATAATATGAATGCACTTTATCTTGTTTTTTATGCATCTGTTGCGCTCTGGCTTTTCAGCGAACTGTATTATAAAAAAATGCTGAAATCTGGAGAAAAAGATCAGAAAAAAGATCAGTCCACACTCAATATTTTATGGATAGTAATTTTACCGTCTGTTTTTTGTGCTGTTTTGATTTCTAAAATCACTTATTTTCCTATTAAAAATCAATATCTTACGTTATACATTGGTGAATTTTTTATTGTGACCGGAATTTTTTTTCGCTGGATCATTATCAGATCCTTGGGAAAATATTTTACGGTAGATGTCTCTATCAAAGAAGATCATAAAATAAAGCAGGAAGGATTTTATAAATACATCAGGCATCCTTCTTATACTTTTGCGCTTCTTACTTTTTTAGGTCTTGGGATTTTCCTCAATAACTGGATTTCTTTATTTCTTGCTTTTGTCCCGACATTTATTGCCTTTCTGTATCGTATTAAGATTGAAGAAAAGGCACTTATAGAAAAATTTGGTGAAGAATATATTAAGTATAAAAAGAGAACTAAAATGCTGATTCCGTTTGTTTACTAAAGATTTAATAATTCAAATTGAAATTAAAGGAGATGATAATACGTCTCCTTTTCTTTTCGGAAAAAAAATTGCTTTTAAAATTTGATTTGCCTTTTTTTAGATTTAACAGTTTACTTGTATATTAATTTTATAACACGACAAGTTTTGTCGCATTAGCGATTTAGCTTTGCAGAAATAACAAAAAAACTATTACATAAAAATTTGCGCATATTTAAACGCAAAGTTTTATTAAAATAACCTTACATATAAGGAGCAAAGTTGAATCAACAGGTTGATTGATGAAGCGATATTTTCACGCTTTGCGAAGCAATTTAATTGCCTTTGTATCTTAAAATAAAACGTTTTGAAAATAAATCTTTGCGTAAAAATTAACAACAAACTTATTACAAGAATATTTGACGCATATTTAACGCAAAGTTGAATCAAAATAATCTTATATAAGGAACAAAGATGAATCACAGTTATTGATGAAGCGATATTTCACGCTTTGCGATGCAATTTAATTGCCTTTGCATCTTAAAATTAAACATTTTGAAAATAAATCTTTGCGTGAAAAAAATCTAACCAACAGTAAATTTTTTTTAATAAAATAATTAGATCTAAAGAGCAAAGTTGACTCAACAAGTTGATTGATGAAGCGGTATTTTCACGCTTTGCGATGCAATTTAATTGCCTTTGCATATTAAAATTAAACGTTTTGAATTAAATCTTTGCGTGAAATACTATCATCCGGAATAAATTAAATATTAATACAATATGAAGATAAATAAAAAAACCATGAATTTTATTTTTTTAAAACATGGTGAATTATACATTCAAAAAATTCATTTATATTTGAAAAATTAAAAAATAAACTATTAAAAAAACGCAGCTATGAAAAAACTCTACTCGGGTGCATTTCTTGTATGCACCATGGCTGTATTGCAGGCTCAGGAAGTAATATGGCAGAAAGACATCCTTTCCAATACCCAGGATTTTCTCTCGCAGGTGACCACAACCATTGATCAGCAGCACCTTATTACCGGAAGCAGTATTCAAAGCAGTAAGCTGCAAGCTGAAGGCAGTAAGCAAAACAACGGTTACGATTTCCATTTGGTAAAGCTCAACCAGCAGGGCGAACAGGTTTGGGAAAAATATTTTGCCGGAAACAACCACGATTACATTCAGTCAACGATCAGTACGCAGGACGGAGGTTTTGCAGTAGTGGGAACTTCATTTTCCACGACCGGACTAGATAAGAAAGACGCTTCCAAAGGCGGATCAGACATTTGGGTTATAAGACTGAACGAATTTGGTGATGAGCTTTGGCAGAAAACCATCGGAACCGCTCAGGATGAGGAGGCAAAAGCTGTTATCCAGACCATGGACTTCGGATTTCTGGTGGCAGGAAGCGTGAAAAATTCACCCAAAGGTTTCGGTTCAAAAGATGTAACAGTCATTAAGCTCGACAAAAACGGAAAAGAAATTTCACAGATTATTTTAGGCGGAAAAGGACTGGATGAAGTAGAGAAAATGATTCCTACTCCGGACGGAGGGGCGTTATTGGGAGTGTATTCCAGAAGTTCCGAGGTACGGGATGCGGGTTCTGGTAAGAGTTCCGGGATACAGAGTACAAGTGGAACCTCGAATCCCGAAGAACGTTACTCCAAGTCCACAGGTAACGAAGGAGAGGGTGATTACTGGATCATTAAGCTTAATAAAGACGGAAGGGTGGAATGGGAAAAGAATTTCGGAGGGAAAGGTGATGATCATTTAACCACTCTGGCGTTTACTTCATCCGGGTACATTATCGGGGGAAGCTCCAGATCGGAAAGATCAGGCAATAAAACTGTAGGAATTGATGAAGGAACAGATGTATGGCTCATCTCTTTGAACAGCAGTGGCGAAGAACTCTGGCAGAAGTCTTACAATTTCGGAAACCGTGATGTGTTGATGGGAATGAACGTGATTCAGAGAAAAGATGAAAGAGAAAAGAATAAAGACTTAACCAAAGGCATTTTGCTGGGCGGTTATACGCAGGCGGAAGGCAGAATGGAAGCCAATGACGAAACATTCTGGATGCTCTATCTCGACCAGAACGGCAACGAGCAGTGGCGGAAATACGTGAAAGGAGAAAGCAGACAAAGAGAGGAAAGACTTTCAGACCTCAGACTGAATCGTGACGGGTCGATTGTTTTGGCAGGAACAAGTGCTGAAGAACTGGGCAAAGAAAACTGGAAGATCGTGAAGCTGGGTGACAGTCAGATTGACCAACTGATTGAGAAGCAGGACATCAGAATCTATCCGAATCCGGTGAGTGATTACTGTTATGTGGAGATTGGAATGGAATCCGCAAGCTGGAAGCTGGGTGATGGGAAAGCTGAAGCGGACATTACGGTGTACGACATGGGCGGAAGACAGCTGCAAAGCCTGAAAACTAAAAACAAAATCACCAGGATCAACACCCAGAACCTCATTCAGGGAGCGTATCTGGTGGTGGTGAAAACCAATGATAATAAAACGGCGAGTGCGAAAATTATAAAAAAATAAATACAAATGAGAAAAATTTTAATATCAATAATATTACTAGCAAACATTAGTAAAATATTTGGTCAGAATAATTCTGGCAATCAAAGTCAGTTTAATCCAAGCAAAACTAATGTTCCAACTTCTCCCGAAGTCGCTCTTCTAGGAAGGTTTGGTGACATTCCGGTGGGACACTATACTGGGACAGCTTCCGTATCAGTTCCCTTGTATAATCTTAAAGTAGATAACATTGAAATACCCTTGGCCTTAAACTATCATACTTCAGGTATAAAAGTGGCGGATGAAGCTACATGGGTAGGATTAGGATGGAGCTTTATGCCTGAAGGAACGATAACGCAGGAAATCAGGGGTAAAGAAGACAATCCTTATGGAGGAGATGGATTTTCTAATAATAGTGGGTACAATGCATTTAAGAATAATTTTGCAACACTTAATTCAGAGACCCCATCTTATAGATTACAACAAGGCAGGCAAGAAACAAATGATGGATTATCGTCTATCTTACCACAACCGAATGATGATGCTTATGATGTAATTATTGATTTAAAAGCAAAAAAAGGGCAGCCAGACATTTTTACCTATAATTTTTACGGATATTCAGGTAAGTTTTTTTACAACCCTGAAGATGTTAATGAAATACTTTTTATAGAAAGTAATGAAGATGTTAAGTTTGTCAGAAATTTTGACGGTTGGCTGGCAACAACAAATAAAGGGGACAAATTTTTCTTTTATGTTGTTGAAAAATCAAGAACAGACCAAACAGATTATACAGACATTGGGATTACCTTTAAAATATCAAAAATTACATTAACTACTGGAAAGACAATTAATTTCACATATCAAGACGAAAAAACCTACCAGTTGTATCCTGCACAAGTAGCTCGTTTCCCCAGTTTTCATTTGTCCCAAAGTGAACAGGTTACAACAAGTAACAATGCAACAATCAACGATAAAAAAACATTAGTTTCTATCGAAACAGAAGATACAAAAATTGATTTTAATTTAGCTAACAGAGAAGATATTAAACCTAACTCTTCAGCCGTTCCAATAAAAAAATTAGCTTCTATTGATATAAAATCGAAATTTCCAAATAAGATGATAAAAAGTTTTGTTTTTAATACCGATTATTTTCCAACAATTCAAATCCAAACAGTCGAAGAAGGCTACAGACATAAGAGATTAAAATTAAACTCTGTTCAGGAAATAAATTATAACAGTTCAGGAGTGGCAATTCAGAATACTCCACCCTACCTGTTTGAATACGATTTATCTTACGTGATGCCCTCTAAAATTTCAAGTTCAGATTTTTACGGATACAATAATGGTAATAATAGCCTTTCTTTACTGCCTGATTTAAATTATTTTGACTACCTTAATACTAATCCGTATAAAAATTACAATATGAATGTTACATATCCATATTCTCCAACTTCCAGATATGTAAATCAGTCATATGTTCCAACAAATATTTTAAAAAAAATAACCTATCCTACTAAGGCAAGAACAGAATTTGAATACGAATCAAATACATTTAACAATCAATTTATTCCAACAAGGAGTCAGGTTGACGCAATACGTAGATCAGAAAGTATAACTCATCGTGGAGCTTCAACAGTTCCTGGGGGATATTATTTTTTAGTCAGTCAGGTATTTAAGCCTTCACAAACTGTTACAATAAAGTTTAAGAATACCATTTTTGATGGATATATGGGCTCCGTATATCCACAGACACATTATCCATATTCGGAAATGGTAAAGTGCAAGATAAAATTGTATAAACGGAAAGCTTCCCAACCCGAGGTATTATTAAAAGAGTGGAAAATTGATGTGGCAGGCAGCGTATTTGAGCAGACTCATCAACAACAATGGAATGAAGATTATGTTCTGCCATTTGATAGTGACCCTACAACAGAATATTATGTTTATGTTGAAAACGGAATTCAGTATAATGCCAATGACGGAATCCATTTCGCCGTAGTTTCTTGTGATTTTGAATATAATGATGACGGAGCAATTGATAAGTCGGTTTCATATGGTCATGGTGTAAGAATTAAATCTATTAAAAATTATGAGAATAATACTTTATTATCTCATAAGGCGTATAATTATTCGGATGGTAAGCTTATCTACAAATTTGAACCAATTGGCGTAGTAAGAGCATCAACATATAAATCTCAGCCGACAATGCAGGATGGCGGCTGTTTTATGGAATATCAAATATCAATTTTTAACGAGCTGTCTGTGAATTCCAACGATTTTGGAACTGGTGGAAATAAACCTTTTGGATATAGTGAAGTTACCGAAACCGACATAAATATATTTGATGGCACAACTAAGGGGTCAACAAAATATGGTTTTAGTAATGAAGATTATCTATCTTTTATATATTCTTATAAAGGGCTTCCTAAAAGAGATATTACAACAAATGGTGAAGGTTTATATGTTGAAAAATACGATCAGAATCAAAATAAAGTTTTTAAAACAAACTATTTCTACTCAAATCTACCCAACACCTATGCAGTATATCCACAATTTTATATAGTTAATACATCAACCGGCCCTTATGATCCGACGTATACTACTTACCCAGCCTTATTATTAGGTTGTGGTAGTGGAGGAAATTGGGAAGTCGGTATATCTTATACAGGAGCAACTGTTATTAATCAAGATCCAGTTTCAAAATATCATTTTATTTTTAACCCTTTAATTACCGGAAAGAGAAGACTTATGAAGACTACGGATATCTCATATTTTGGTAATAAAACTTTAATAAAAGAAACAGAATTTACTTATACCAACTCCGGTGAAGTAGCTACTAGTAAAGCAACAACAAGTGATGGTGAAATTATAGAGACAGACTATGATTATGCTGCTGATGTAAACAATACCAGATTAGTTAATAAGGGTATGACAGGAATACCGTTGAGTATTGAGACTTACAAGGGAACCGTTAATTCAAATATTTTAATAAGCCACGTAGAAACCAAGTATGATAACTTACAAAACTATTTACCTTCATCTGTCATGTCCCGAAATTTTTCGATCAATAATATGGAAACAGAAGTTACATATGATAGATACGATTCGAAAGGTAATTTGTTGCAATACACAATGAAAGGTGGAATACCGGTGAGTTTGATTTGGGGATATAATAATACGAAAGTTATAGCTATGGTTGAAGGTATAGATTATGATGGGACAACCGGTCTGGTTGATTTTTCAAATATAATACTTGAATCAACATCGGATGTTGATTCATCATCTGAATCAAATTTTATTAACACTCTTGATAATTTTAGAAAGAGTAACTACAGATATCCTATTACTACTTACACCTACGATCCTTTAATTGGCGTCACGAGCATCACTCCGCCATCGGGAATCAGGGAAGTCTACAAATACGATGCAGCCAACAGACTGGAGAAGATTGTAGATATCAACGGTAAAGTATTAAAAGAATTCAAATACAACTATAAACCATAAAACCCAAATGAAAAAAATATTAATTCCCATTAGTGCTTTGCTCGTGTCAGGCTTTTTTCAGGCACAGCTGACCAATACTGAAAACTATGTATATTCGAAGACCTATCTCTCCGATCCTACACTTTCCAATCCTAAAACCTCAGAAACCGTTCAGTATTTCGATGGTTTAGGAAGACCAAAACAGGTGGTGAATGTAAAAGCATCACCACTGGGAAGGGATGTTGTTACGCATATCGAATATGATGGCTTTGGAAGACAGGTGAGAGATTATCTTCCTGTTCCGCAAACTTTTACAGCCAACGGCAGCATTTTTACTGCGCCGTTGGATTACGCTTCAAACCCTGCGATCTATGGTTCTGAGAAAATCTATTCAGAAAAAATCCTCGAAAATTCTCCACTGGATCGGTTACTCCAGCAAAAGCAGGTGGGAAATGCATGGAACAATAAGCCTATACAATTCACTTATGATGCAAGTAATACCAATGATCAGGTAGGGCAATTTGTTCCAACAACCACTTGGTTAAATAATGCTACAAAAACTTCTGTTAGAGCAGCAAGCAGCTTGTACTATGGAAATGGGCAGTTATATAAAAATACTGTTACCGACGAAGACGGCAACAAAACCATCGAATTTAAAAACGGTGAAGGGCAAGTTTTACTGGTAAGAAAAGTTTTAAGCGCAACTGAAAATGCAGATACCTACTATGTGTATAACGAATATAATCAACTGGCATTGGTTATCCCTCCAAAAGCCTCTTTTAGCTTTTATAATGAATATGGAGCAGGAAGCGATGATGAGATACCTGATGACATATTAAACAATCTCTGCTATCAATATCGTTATGACGGCAGAAACCGTCTAGTTGAAAAGAAGCTTCCCGGGAAAGGCTGGGAATATATGGTGTATGATAAAGCAGACCGGCTGATCTTTACCCAGGATGCAGTAATGCGACCTACCGGAAAATGGCTTTTCACCAAATATGATCGTTTTGGAAGAGTAATTCTCACAGGCCTTGTTGAAGGAACTACTGAGAGATCTCCAATGCAGAATATGATTGGAGATCTGGTGATTACAGAAAACAGGGATACAGCAGGTTTTACAAAGAACGGAATGCAGATTTATTATTCCAATGTAATGTTCCCTTATCTGGAAAAAGTATTTTCTATCAACTATTACGACACCTATCCACAGGGAAGCCCAACTCTTCCTACACAGATTTTAGGTCAGAATGTTTTGACACAAGATGCCCAGAACTCCAATATCAGCACCAAATCTCTTCCAACCGCTTCGTATGTCAAAAACATCGAAGACGATAACTGGACAAAAAACTATACGTGGTACGACCAGAGAGGAAGAGCCATTGGCACCCACTCCATCAATCACCTCGGAGGCTACACCAAAACAGAATCTCAGCTTGACTTTGCCGGGGTAACCAAACAAGCCGTTACCCGTCATAAAAGGCTTAATTCTGATACCGAAAAAGTAATTACCGAAAACTTTACGTATGATCATCAGAACAGACTAAAAACCCATACCCATCAGGTTGACAATAATCCTGTTGAATATCTCGCTCAGAACGAATACAACGAGCTCTCACAGCTCAAAACCAAGAAAGTTGGTGGGAAAATTTCAGGAAGTGGGCTTCAAAATGTTGATTACACTTACAATATTCGTGGCTGGATGACGGGAATTAATGATCCTAACAATTTGGGAAATGATCTTTTTGGATATAAGATAAAATATAATCAGGTTGAAGGTCTGCAAACTCCTGATGCATCTGATCCAAGTTTACAGGTTCTTCCAAGGTACAATGGGAATATTGCTGAAGTTGACTGGAGAACTGGGAATGAAAATGATCCTCTCAAAAGATATGGATATGTGTATGATGGACTCAGCCGTTTATCAGCAGGATTTTATCAGAACTCAATGAATCCATCAATCAGGGAATATTATGAAAAAGTAACCTATGATCTCAATGGGAATATAAAGACTATGAAGAGAACTGCTCATAGATTTGGAACTACCGCTATGCTCATTGATAATCTTTCCTATCAGTACGAAAACAACAATACAAGCAACCGTTTGCAGAAAATAACAGATGCCGTTACTACAACATATGGTTATCCTTACAAGGCTGCACCAACAGATATAGCATATGACATAAATGGAAATATGACCTCATTTGTAGATAAAGGCATTTCATCAATTCAGTATAATTTTCTAAATTTACCAAAGCAGATCACTCAGAATTCGGAGATAACCAATTATACTTATCGAGCGGATGGAGTGAAAATAAAGAAGCTCTTTGATGGTTTAGAGACAAATTATTTAGATGGTTTTCAATATAGATATTGGGTAGATCCGTATGGAAATGCAGCAAATAATGGAATGAAATTAAGCTTTATTCCGACATCAGAAGGTTTTTACGATTCATTAAGAGCCACATATTATTATAATTATACTGATCACTTAGGTAACGTAAGGATAAATTATAGTGATTCAGATGGAGATGGAATAGTTAAGGGAGATGGTATTAAAAATTGTGATAATTCACCTCCTGATCAGCCGTGTATGCCAGGAATTATAATGGGAGATATTGAGGAAGTCACCGATTACTATCCCTTTGGAATGATGCATAAGAACATGATGTTTTATAATTTTTATAATCCCTATCAATACAAGTACAACGGCAAGGAGCTACAAGAGACCGGAATGTATGATTATGGCGCAAGATTCTATATGCCGGATATTGGACGTTGGGGTGTGGTGGATCCGCTGGCGGAAAGATATATTAAAGCCAGTCCCTACCATTATGCCTTTAATAATCCGATATTTTTTAAAGATCCCAATGGAAAAGAGATTATAATTTATTACCAGACAGAAGATGGTAGACAAAAACAATGGAGTTATTCATATTCTAAGAATAGGAAAACAACAGGTAATGAATTTCTTGATAATGCAATTGCAGGTTTAGATAAGCTTTATACATCTGATGCATTAAATTTAGATACAAACGGAGACGGGAAAAAAGATACAAATTACTTACAAAAAATAATTGATGACAAAAGAGTTCTCAGTGTAGTTGAAGGTGAAACTACAAGATTTTATATGGGGCTATCTTATAACGAAAAGTATAAACATTGGAATACAAAAGATCCTATTGATATAGGTAAAATTACATTTAATAGTAAAAAAGGAATTCTATTCAATAATTCTGAGGATAACGATGCGAATAGAAAAGGCTTAATATCAAGATATCAAAGTGGTAAATTTAGCAAAGATGATAAAATAAATTCTCCAACTGCAGGGCTAGGACATGAAATAATACACGCTGGAAATTTTTTATTGGATAATGCTAATTATTTTCAAAGACAAGAACCGTTTAAAAATGTAGATAAAAATGGTTTTACTAATAATGAAGAAATAAGAACAACTATTCTCTCCAACCAAGTGAATGAAGCATTAAATGAACCACAACGTCAAGTTTATTGGGGTATTAAAATACCAACAGAATCTGTAACAAGTAATAAAGCAAAGTAGGTTATGATTAGATTAGTTATTTTATTTATGTGTTTTGCAATAATTTTTTCGTGTTCAATAAGAAAGGATAGTAATGAAGAAGTCATTCTTTACAAACAGTCAACTTCTGCAAACGATGCATCATTTAGCTTTGAAAAGAAATTGTTTTGGAAAATTAATTCTGATGAAAATTCTTTTATTATGCAAAAATTTTCTAAAGCAAATTATTTAGAAATTAATACGAAAATTAAAACATTTAAATTTATCGGTAACAATGATCCGGAATATTATAATAATGTAGATTTTGCTTTTGTATTATATAATAATAAAGGAAATGACACAATGTACTATGATGGTTATGATAGATGGTGGGTTGTGGAAAAAGGAAAAATAAGTCAATACCAAGATGAAGAGAATAATTTTGGGGATAAGTTAAAAATGATTTATCCTATATTCCGAAATTGTTCATATCAACCTTCCAAATGACCGCCCCGCTCTGCGAAGTTTGTAACTTTGAGCTGATAATAAAAAAACCTCGCAAAATGCGAGGTTTTTGTTTTATAAAGAATAAGATTGTCTGTTTTTAAAATCCCTCCGCTACGCAAAGTCTGTGACTTTGAGCGGATAAAAACAAAACCTCGGAAAATGCGAGGTTTTTTTATATTTATATACCCCGCTGCGCAAAGTCTCCCGACTTTGAGCGGATAAAAATAAACCCACCGCAATTTTACGAGGGATTTTGTTTATATATCCTGATTACTTCCATTCAGTTCTGTTTTTCTACCATTCAGTCACATAAAGTTGATTGAGGATACTTTTCTGACATACATTTGTCTCAACAAAAACAAGCAAATTAATTGTAAAACAAAACATCATGGAAAATTTATCATTCAACAAAGAAAATTTAGCGTACGAAAAAGCGGCAAAGAGGGTAAAAGATTTAAAGAGCTTTTATGGAAATTTGATCTCATACTGTTTGGTCATTCCTTTTTTACTTATCATCAATCTGCTTACATCACCGGAACATTTATGGTTTTACTGGCCAATGTTAGGATGGGGATTGGGTTTAACCATTCATGGTTTAAACACTTTTGGAATCGGAAAAGAATGGGAAGAAAGAAAAATAAACCAACTGATCGAACAGGAAAAAAGTAAATCAAAATCACTTTAATTAATCATTATTAATCATTTGTTATCATGAATCATACATTAACCCAGCAAAGAGTAAAAGACCTTAAATCATTTTATACAAACTGTATATGGTTTGGTATTGTGGCAGTAATTATTTTAGGAAGAAATTTTATTAAATGGATGACCACCGATTATACCTTTCACGGATCAATAATTCTGACAGTTTGGGCAATTATCCTCTTGGTAAAAGCCGTAAAATTATTCATTCTGAATTCTGAATGGGAGCAGAATGCCATTAAAGATGAAATGAATAATCTGAGAAAGCAGTAGCTTTTTATACCGAAATATTTATTTAATTTTAGCATCAGATTCAACATTAAAATTATACCTCAGAATGATCAAAACTGTCATAATTGAAGATGAAAAACCGGCTGCAAGAAAGCTTGAAAGAATGTTAGGTTTATTTCTTGATTTAGAGATAGTTGCCAATCTTGATTCTGTGGAAGCTGCTGTAGAATGGTTTGCTGCAAATGAGCATCCGCAGCTTATTTTTTCGGATATTGTTTTGGGCGACGGTCTTTCGTTTGATATTTTTGATAAAATTTCAACCAGAGCGTTCATTATTTATACAACAGCTTTCGACCAGTATACCTTAAAAGCCTTTAAGCTCAACAGTATAGATTATCTTTTGAAGCCGATAATGGAAGAAGATCTTGCAGGAGCTGTGGAAAAGTTTAAGTCATTCATTCCATCAGATCAGGCGGTTAATTCTCAGGATATCAAACAACTCATAAAAAAAGAAAAAACAATACTTTCCAGAATTCTGGTGAAAATAGGCTATAACCTTAAAATTGTTCAGACCCACGAAGTAAGCTGTTTTTTCAGCGAAAATAAAATTGTTTATCTGCAGACTCAGGAAAGAACATATCCTTCAGATTTCACACTGGATGAACTGGAAGAGGTGCTGGATGAAAAGAAATTCTTTCGCGTAAACCGGCAGTTCATCATCAATTCAGATTATATTAAAAATATTCACACCTCGCCCAATTATAAGGTTGAATTAGAATTTCAGCCACAGGAAGAAATTACTGTAAGCCGCGACCGCGTGAAAGATTTTAAAGACTGGTTGGTAAGTTGATTTGAGATGAAAGATAATATAGAAAAAACAAAAACCCAAAACAAAAATGCTTCGGGATTATTATTCAGATAAAATTCTTTTAAGAAATTACACCGCTTCCGATCAGCTCTTCACCGATGTACCAAGCTGCAAACTGCCCTTCTGCAATCGCTGACTGCGGTTCTTCAAACTCTATATAGAATCCTTCTTCAAACTGATATAAAGTTGCTTTTTGCAATGGCTGTCGGTATCTGAATCTTGCCATTACTTCCATCGATTCTCCGTTTTTTAACCTTAAATCTTCACGAACCCAGTGCAGTTCAGAGTTATCAATTTTTAAAGCTCTTTTAAGCAATCCCGGAAACTGATGACCTTCTCCTACGAAAAGTATATTGTTTTCCATGTCTCTGGAGATAATAAAACAACTTTCTTTATGTCCGCCGATTCCAAGTCCTTTACTTTGTCCGATCGTGAAAAACTGAGCTCCCTGATGTTTTCCGATGACTTTACCGTCTGTTTTTTTATAATTGATCTTTCGGCTGAGGTATTCCAATTCTTCCTGTTTTGATGAAAATTCGGGCATTTCTTCAGCAAAAAGGGGAGAATCTTTGAAAATTTCTACAATTTCACCTTCTTTTGGAATCAATTGCTGCTGTAAAAACTGTGGTAAACTTACTTTTCCGATAAAACATAATCCTTGAGAATCTTTTTTATCTGCTGTTACCAAGCCAATTTCTTTAGCGATTTCCCGAACCTGAGGCTTTGTAAGTTCCCCAATCGGAAATAATGCTTTGGACAACTGATCCTGACTTAACTGACATAAAAAGTAGGACTGATCTTTATTGTTATCTTTCCCGGCAAGTAAATGGAAAATTTCCTTTCCGTTTTCATCAATGGTTGAATCGACTCTGGCGTAATGTCCGGTTGCTACTTTATCTGCACCCAGAGACATTGCCGTCTTCATAAAAACATCGAATTTTACTTCTCTGTTGCACAGAACATCAGGATTCGGAGTTCTTCCTTTCTGATATTCGTCGAACATATAATCTACGATTCTTTCCTTGTACAGATCGCTCATATCAATTACCTGAAACGGAATTCCAAGTTTTTGAGCCACCATTAAGGCATCATTACTGTCCTCGATCCACGGACATTCATCTTCCAGCGTTACCGAAGCATCGTTCCAGTTTCTCATAAACAAAGCCACGACTTCATGACCTTGCTGTTGCAGCAGATACGCTGTAACACTGGAATCCACACCTCCGGATAATCCTACTACTACTTTCATGTTATTTCAATTTTACGAAACTCTTAACGGGAGTCCTTAGTTTGACGGGGCAAAATTACGACTTTATTCAACAAGATCTTAATTGTAAAATAAATGCTTTAAATTTGAATAATTGATAAATTAATTATGATGAAAAAAACAGTATTATCAGTTTTTCTTTTTTCTGCTATTGCCCTGAACGCACAGGTAGAAAATAATTATCAAAACGAAAAATCCTCAAACTGGACATTTGGAGGAGGTTTAGGCGTGGGTTTTGGAAGCAATTCTTACTTCAACCTTCAGTTTGCACCGAGAGTGGGATATAAGCTTACCAACGATTTTGAAGTCGGTTTCATGGGAAATATTTCCTGGCAGACTTCAGATTTTTACAAATCTTCTATGTTTGGTTTTGGTCCTTTTGCCAATTATTATTTTGGAAGATCATTTTTTGTAAGCGGAAATCTGCAGCATTTTTTTGTGAATTATGAGGATAAGTTTTATGATTTTAAAAATAATCAGCAGGAAACAGCTTTGTACTTAGGCGGAGGATATATGCAGCAGATTGGAAATAATTCTTTTCTGCAGCTTGGCGTTATGTACAATGTACTTTATGATGAAAACAGAAGTGTTTTTTCCGGCGGACTGATTCCAACGGTGGGATTTGTAGTGGGTCTTTAGTTAATTACCTTTAATTTTTATAATCAAAAAAGCATCGAGAGATTCCCGATGCTTTCTTTTTATAGTTTAGTTATTTAATTAAGACTGTGACTTTTCAGCAGATGATTTTTTAGGTTTTGAAGTTTTACCTTCTAAGCCGTCTTTAGCTTCATTCAAATCCAAAACAACCGTTTCGCCTTCAGTTAATTGTTTGTTTACGAGCATTTCTGCCAATAAATCTTCAATGTATTTCTGAATAGCTCTTTTCAGTGGTCTTGCTCCGAAATCTTTATCCCATCCTTTTTCTGAAATGAAATCTTTCGCTGCATCAGTCAACTCAACTTTATAGTTAAGTTTTTCAAGTCTTCCGTACAGTTTGTTGAGTTCAATATCAATAATTTTCTTGATATCATCTTTTTCAAGAGAGTTGAAAATGATGATGTCATCAATTCTGTTAAGGAACTCTGGAGCAAATGCTTTCTTAAGAGCGTTTTCAATAGTGCTTCTTGCTCTGGAATCCGAATTAGATTTTTTCGCATTGGTTCCGAAGCCTACGCCATCACCAAAATCTTTAATATCTCTTGTTCCGATGTTGGATGTCAGAATAATAATGGTATTTCTGAAATCAATTTTTCTTCCTAAACTGTCGGTAACGTGACCTTCATCCAAAATCTGAAGTAAAATATTGAATACATCAGGATGCGCTTTTTCAATTTCGTCCAAAAGAACTACCGCATAAGGCTTTCTTCTTACAGCTTCAGTCAATTGTCCGCCTTCTTCATACCCAACGTATCCCGGAGGCGCACCCACCAATCTTGAAACGGCAAATTTTTCCATGTATTCACTCATATCAATTCTGATCAAAGCTTCGTCAGAATCAAAGAGTTCTCTTGCCATTACTTTACCAAGCTCGGTTTTACCAACACCGGTAGTTCCTAAGAAAATGAATGTTCCAATGGGTCTGTTAGGATCTTTCAGTCCGGCTCTGTTTCTCTGGATGGCTTTTACCACTTTTTTCACAGCATCTTCCTGTCCGATTACTTTTCCGTTGAGTTTCTCATCCATCTGAGCTAATTTATCAAGCTCATTTTTACCAACTTTGGTCACCGGAACACCGCTCATCATAGACACTACTTCTGCAACATTTTCTTCTGAAACGGTTTCTTTCTTTTCCTTAACATCTTTGTCCCACTGATCCTGCGCAGAATTCAGCTCCATTTGTAAACGCTCTTCTTCATCCTTCAGCTTTCGGGCTTCCAGATAATCCTGGGCTTTAACGGCTTTTTGCTTCAATTCCTTGATTTCTTCAATTTTCTTTTCAAAATCAATAATCGCAGTCGGAACCTTCATGTTTTTGATATAAACCCGTGATCCAGCTTCGTCCATTGCATCAATCGCTTTATCTGGTAAGAAACGATCCGTAATATATCTTGAGGTAAGGTTTACACAAGCGGCAATTGCTTCCGGAGTATACACTACATTGTGATGCTCCTCATATTTATCTTTAATCTGATTCAGAATCTGAATGGTTTCTTCAATAGAAGTTGGTTCTACCATTACCTTTTGGAATCTTCTTTCCAGAGCGCCGTCTTTTTCAATATACTGGCGGTATTCATCAAGAGTAGTCGCTCCAATGCATTGAATTTCACCTCTAGCTAAAGCAGGCTTGAACATATTGGAAGCATCTAAACTTCCGGTAGAACTTCCTGCTCCTACAATAGTGTGCAGCTCATCTATGAATAAAATTACATCACGGTTTTTTTCGAGTTCCGTCATGATGGCTTTCATTCTTTCTTCAAACTGACCACGATATTTTGTTCCTGCAACAAGACTTGCAAGATCAAGTGTAATCACTCTTTTGCCGAAAAGAACTCTTGAAACTTTTTTCTGCTGAATTCTTAATGCAAGACCTTCTGCGATGGCAGACTTACCAACTCCGGGCTCACCAATCAGCAAAGGATTGTTTTTCTTTCTTCTTGATAAAATCTGAGAAACTCTTTCAATTTCTTTTTCACGACCGATCACGGGATCTAGTTTACCGTCTCTTGCCAAAGAGGTGAGATCTCTTCCAAAATTATCCAGCGTAGGAGTTTTGCTTTTAGCAGAACCCAGATTTCCTGTAGGCTTTCTCATCTGCTCAAAATCTTCTCTGTCATCATCGTCGTCATAAGCAGAATTTTGAGGTGACTGACCTGAGTTTTTCAGCATAGTCTGATATTCTCTTGAAACTCCTTCGTAATCAACATCATAAGCTCCCAGAATATTAGAAGTAGGATCTTCATATTTATAAAGAATGCCTAAAAGCAAATGAACGGTATTAATTTCATTTGTTTTATACTGTCTGCATTCCAGCTCAGCACGTTTTACGGCATGATCTGCCATTTTAGTGAAAGAAATATTGGTAACCTCTTCAGAAATAGGATTTAAACTTGCTGTATTTAAAGTTTCAATTTTTCTTCTGATTTGTGTTAAATCCGCATTAAGGTTCTGAAGGATTTCTTTTGCAGAGTTTTCTGTTTTTATAATACCTAAAAGTAGATGTTCTGTATTAAGAAATTCACTTTTCAGCCTTCGAGCTTCATTTTTGCTTTGCTTGAACACCTGGCTCAAACCTTGTGAAAACTTATAATCCATAATTTATCTCATTAGAATAAAAGCAACGTTGCTTTGTATTCGTTATCTAAATTACAAATATTTTACCAAAAAGCAATTAATGACTTTATGGCAGAAAAAAGTTTTTTATCTTCCTGAAAATGATTAAGTTTGTTGTCCTCAAATTTTCCTCATGAATCCCGAAATTGCTACTTATATAGGTTATGCCGCTTCTTTTTTTATTGTTTTAAGTTTCATTCTTAAAGATTTAACCAAAATAAGAATTGTTAATCTTATCGGCTGCATTTGTTTCGTGGTTTATGGCGTGTTCAGTGGAATGCTTTGGCCAGTTATAATTCCAAACGGAATTATCTGCTTTGTACAAATTTACCACCTGCTGACTGCAAAAAAGAAATAATGGCTCCTAAAAAAGTTCTTGTTTCTGCATTCAGTAACCTTTATACGGATCAGAGAATAGAAAAAGTCTGCAGGACGTTATACGAAAACGGCTATGATATTGAGCTCATCGGAAATGATTGGGGCGGAAACACCAAGATGCACCGTCCTTATCCTTTTTCAAGGATTTCCCTTATCTCAAAAAGTTTAAAAACGGCTTATTTTGAATTTAACTGGAAATTGTATCAACGTCTGAAAACTAAATCGGATCAAAATACGATTCTCCTCGCCAATGATCTGGATGCACTGTTTCCGAATTATTTAATCTCTAAAAAGCTTAATATTCCTCTGGTTTTTGACAGTCATGAAATTTTTTCCGAAATGCCTGCCATTCAGGGCAAAATGTCTCAAAAACTGTGGCGGTATCTTCAGGATAAAATTGTTCCGGAATTAAAATTTATCATGACGGCAAGCGGAAGCTATGGGAAATGGTTTCAGGATCAATATAAAGTTCAGCCGGTTATTGTTCAGAATTCGCCTAGAAAAATAGAGTTTAATATGGAGATTCCGGATAATCAGCCAAAAATATTGTTGTATCAGGGCGCTATTAATCCGTTTCGTGGAATAGATAAAGCCATTTTGGCAATGCATCATCTTGAAAATGTTATTTTTAAAATTGCCGGTGACGGACCGATGAAAAAAGAATATGAAGCATTGGTGATTCAGGAAAATCTTCAGGATAAAGTTCAGTTTTTAGGAAAGTTATTGCCGGAGGATTTGCGAAAAGAAACCTTATTGGCAGACTGCGGAATGAGTATTGAAGAAAACGGCGGCGAAAGTTATTACTATTCTTTACCCAATAAAGTTTTAGATTGTATTCAGGCAAGAGTTCCTTTGATTCTTGCTCCTTTTCCGGAAATGGAAAATATCAAAAATCAGTTTGATGTGGGCGAAATTATTCATAATCATCAACCGGAATCCATTGCAGAGGCTGTAAAAAAAGTTTTAAATAAAGACAGAAGAAGCTACCGGACTGAGCTGGAAAAAGCAGCAGATTTTTTTTGCTGGGAAAAAGAAGAGCGTAAGATTCTTGATCTGTTTGAAAAAGCGGGTTTGTAATAGCAAAGAATTTTAAAATCCGAAACAAATTACACAGGAAAAATTTTATCAATTATCTTTGCAGAAGACTATAATTCTATGAGAGTATATAATACGAAGCATTTTCTTAAAATTCTTCTTAGCTTACACAAAAGTGATACTTTAAAGATTCTTTTCCCTACCATGATTTTGATGGCTCTGTACTCTTATGGGATACAATACCTTGAGATAGAATATTTTCACTTAACATCGAAGTCAAAAGTCAGCAATGTAGGAATGATTCATTCTTTACTGGGATTTGTTCTGTCATTACTTCTGGTTTTCAGAACCAATACAGCTTATGATAGATGGTGGGAAGGCAGAAAGCTTTGGGGAAAACTTGTGAATGATTCCCGCAATTTTGCCATAAAAATTAACACCATTCTTATGGATGACCGACAGTCTGCACATCAGATTGCCAGATATGTGAAATATTTCCCTCACTTTCTTGCAAAACATCTTTCTAAAGAATCTACCAGACTGGCGTTAGACGAAGATTATTCTGAAATTGAAAAGTCATTGACGAACCACGGACCGTCGGATTTAATAGCGCTTCTTTCCCGCAAATTGTATCAACTTAAAAAAGAAGGAAAAATTTCGGATACTGAAATGCTGTTTCTGGATACTCAGCTTTCCGGTTTTCTGGATGTCTGCGGAGGTTGTGAGAGAATTAAAAATACACCGATTCCTTATTCTTACTCATCATTTATCAAAAAGTTTATCATCCTGTACGTTTTGGCATTGCCTGTAGCATATGTTATCAATCTCGGATATTTTATGATTCCGCTTACGGTTTTTGTATATTATGTTCTGATGAGTCTGGAATTGATTGCTGAAGAAATAGAAGACCCTTTTAATAATGATGAAAATGATATTCCTATGGAAGCTATTGCTCAGAATATTGAAAGGAATGTGCATCAGATTATGGGTGGAAATAAATAAATGCAAAGCTGCTTAGCTTATCAACATTAAAGTTTTAAATCCATTTTCAAAGAAAAATTCGTAAATAGTAACAAGAAATAAATCAATTATTTTGGTACATAAATTAAAACTTGAGGAACTCAACAGAATAGATGTAGATACATTTAAAAAGACAGAAAAGATTCCTTTAGTGGTTGTTTTAGATAATGTGAGAAGCATGCACAATGTAGGAGCAGCTTTCAGGACGGCAGATGCATTTCTGGTTGAGAAGATTGTACTTTGCGGGATTACACCACAGCCGCCGCACCGTGAAATTCACAAAGCAGCTTTAGGAGCTACAGAAAGTGTTGACTGGAGTTATGAAAATGATATTAATACAGCAATTAATGATCTGAAAAGCAGCGGTTTTGAGATTCTCGGGATTGAGCAGACCTCAGACAGTAAAATGATTTCAGATTTTGTGATTGATCAGTCTAAAAAATATGCGGTTATTTTAGGAAATGAAGTTGACGGAATAAGTGATGAGGCTCTGGAGAATATTGATGCCTTTCTTGAAATTCCGCAGCTGGGAACCAAGCACTCTTTAAATGTAAGTGTTTGCGGTGGAATTGTGATGTGGGAATTTGCAAAAGCTCTAAAATAAAAAAACTGCTTCTGTCTGAAAGACAGTGCAGTTTGAAATAAATCTAATAAAAAGTAAAAATGAAAGGCGACAAAGGTACACTTTTTTTGTAATCCGACAAATTTTTTATCTGAAAATTTTAAAATGCCGAAAAAAAACTTTATTATTAGGAAACGGTTTCGTTGAATTTTTTATAAATTAGCACAATGTTTATCAAGGACTATATCTCAAAAGATTTTCCGTGTTTTCACCTTACTGACTCTATAGAATCGGCAAAAGAAACAATAGAAGCATTTGGATATACACATATTTTCATCAAAAAATCTCATCATTTTTATGGTGCGATTGCCAGAGACTTCCTATACGAAGAAGAGGGTCTGCTTAAAAATCTGGAACATCAGATTGAGCGCTTTGCCATTTTGGAAGACAACAATATTTTAGACAGTATCCGTCTTTTTTATACTTTTAATGCGAATGTTATCCCTGTGATCAACAAATCTGAAAAATATTTAGGATATATAACCTGTGATGATGTTTTTCAGACACTATCGAGATATCCTCTTTTTTCAGAGACAGGAGCCATTATTACCGTAGAAATTCCTGCAAGAAAATATTCGATGACAGAAATTGCCAATATTGTTGAAAGCAACAACTCAAAATTTTACGGAGGTTTTATCAGCATGATGTCTGATGAGGTTGTACAGGTTACGGTAAAGATGAGTAATGAAAATCTGGCTTCCATTGATGCAACATTTGACAGGTACGATTACAGAATTGTAGAAAAATATTATTCTGACGAAAAAACAGATTTGTTGAAAGACCGGTTTGGCTTTTTACAGAAATTTATAGAAATCTAATATGAAGGCAGCCATTTATTCCCAGAAAAAAGATCTTGATACTTTTTTATATTTAAGCAAATTTATTTCCGAACTGGAAAGCAGGGGAGTGAAATCTGTTTTGTATAACGAAATGGCAGAAGCGCTACAGTTTTCAAAGATTTTTGAAACTTTTGCTCATAAACAGGATCTTATTGAGAAAAAAGTAGATTTGTTTTTCACTTTCGGGGGAGACGGCACTATCGTAAACTCACTGACTTTTATTGAAGATCTTGAAATTCCGATTGTTGGGGTTAATACCGGAAGATTAGGTTTTCTGGCAAGTTTTACCAAAGAAGAGGCTTTCAAAGAATTAGATTCTATACTGAAAGGAAATATAAAAACCAGCCGCCGCTCCGTGATTGAAGTGGTATCTCCAAGATCAGACGCTTTTTTCCCTTATGCATTGAACGATGTTACGATTTCCAGAAAAGAAACAACATCCATGGTTACGGTAGATTCTTATATTAATAACGAATTTCTGAATGTTTTCTGGGGTGATGGGGTGATTGTTTCCACTCCTACAGGATCTACTGCTTATTCGTTAAGCTGCGGAGGACCTATCATTTCGCCCAACAATGAAAATTTTGTCATCACGCCAATTGCGCCTCACAATCTTAATGTAAGACCTTTGGTGGTAAATGATAAAGTAGAAATTAAATTTAAAGTTGAAAGCCGCGTTCCACAATATTCTCTTTCATTAGATTCAAGATTAATTCACATTGAAACGGATCAGGAAATTGTTATCAGAAAGGCAGATTTTCAGATTCTGCTGGTACAGCCGGATAATCTCAGCTTCTACGAAACCATCCGCCAGAAGCTTCTGTGGGGTAGAGACAAAAGAAATTAATTATTGATCAAAAAATATTATCTTTACAAGAATTTTTCAAACTAAACTTAAATCTTACATAAAAGCTAAAATATGAGCAGAATTTTTCCGGCAGGAGTTGCCACAGGTCAGTTAGTTACAGATATTTTCCAGTATGCAAAAGAAAATAAATTTGCATTGCCTGCAGTAAACGTAATCGGTTCGAGCAACGTAAACGCTGTAATGGAAACTGCTGCAAAATTAAATTCACCTGTCATTATTCAGTTTTCCAACGGAGGAGCTGCTTACAATGCAGGAAAAGGATTGAGCAATGATGCGCAGAAATCTGCTATTTTGGGAGGTATTGCGGGAGCTAAACATATTCATACTTTGGCTGAAGCTTACGGAGCAACGGTAATTCTTCACACAGATCACGCTGCAAAAAAATTGTTGCCTTGGATTGATGGTTTGATGGAAGCTAATGAAGAATTCTACAAGCAAACAGGAAAATCACTTTATTCTTCTCACATGCTAGATCTTTCTGAAGAATCATTAGAAGAAAATCTTGAAATTTCAGCAGAATACTTCGAAAGAATGGCAAAAATGCAGATGACCTTGGAAGTGGAAATCGGGGTAACCGGTGGTGAAGAGGATGGTGTTGATAATTCTGACGTTGACAATTCTAAATTATATACTCAGCCTGAAGATGTAGCATATACCTACGAAAAGCTGAAAGCTATTTCCGATAATTTTACAATTGCAGCTGCTTTCGGAAACGTTCACGGAGTTTATAAGCCAGGTAACGTAGTTTTAACACCGAAAATTTTAGATAATTCTCAGAAGTTTGTACAGGAGAAATTCGGAACAGCGGAGAAACCAATCAATTTTGTATTCCACGGTGGTTCAGGTTCTACTTTAGAAGAGATCAGAGAAGCGATTGATTACGGAGTAATTAAGATGAATATTGATACTGACCTTCAGTTTGCTTATACAGAAGGAATCAGAGATTATATGACAGAGAAAATTGAATATCTGAAAACTCAGATCGGAAATCCTGATGGAGATGACAAACCAAACAAGAAATTCTACGATCCTAGAGTCTGGATCAGAAAAGGAGAGGAAACTTTCGCTAAGAGATTGGTTCAGGCATTTGAAGATTTAAATAACGTAAATACTTTAAAATAAATTAATTTGAGATTTGAGGTTTGAAATTTGAGATTGTCGGAAACTAAAGTTTTACTGGCAAGCCTGAATTTCAAACTTCAAATCAATAATTTCAAATCAACAATATGGCATTCGACTGGTTTAAAAGAAAAGCACAAAATATTACCACTTCTACAGACGAGAAAAAAGATGTACCGAAAGGTCTTTGGCATCAGACTCCGTCAGGAAAAGTTGTGGAACACGAGGAACTGAAGAAAAATAACTATGTTTCTCCTGAAGACGGATTTCATGTAAGAATCGGAAGTGCAGAGTTTTTTGAAATCCTTTTTGATGAAAGCAAATTCACTGAGCTGGACGCTAATGTTGAAAGCGTTGATATGCTTAATTTCAAAGATACCAAATCTTATACAGACCGTTTAAAGGAAGTAAAAGCGAAGACAAAACTTACAGATTCTATCAGAAATGCTGTTGGTGATGTTAACGGAACCAAAATGGTTGTTTCATGTATGGATTTTGCCTTTATCGGAGGGTCTTTGGGTTCTGTAATGGGCGAAAAGATCAGAAGAGCGATAGATTACTGTCTGGAGAAAAAACTTCCTTATATGATCATCTGCCAATCTGGTGGAGCAAGGATGCAGGAAGCAACATATTCTTTGATGCAGCTCGCAAAAGTACAGTCAAAACTAGCACAGCTTTCTGAAGCAGGACTTTTGTATATTGCTTATCTTTGTGATCCTACATTCGGAGGAATTACTGCATCTTTCGCAATGACTGCAGATATCATCATGGCAGAACCAAAAGCGCTGATCGGTTTTGCAGGACCAAGAGTAATCCGCGAAACTATCGGTAGAGATTTACCGGAAGGTTTCCAGACCTCAGAATTCTTACAGGAAAAAGGTTTTGTAGATTTCATCGTTAAAAGAACAGAAATAAAAGATAAGGTATCCAAAACCGTAAATTTATTGTCTGCAAAAGCATAAAGTTGAAACCAACTAAAACAGATCTCTCTCAGTTTGGGAGAGATTTTTTGTTTGAGTGTTTTTATCAGTAATTTAATGAAAATTTACCGTCTGCAATAGGCAAATGTCAACAGCTTATGAGAACTTTTAAAGTTATTTTCAATACGATACGGAGCATGAGTTTTAAGAAAATTCTCAGGCTTTTATCTGCTGTTTTGCCACATCCACTATTTTCGGTATTAAGTTTTTATGCCACAGTAAAAGCTTTTTCCATTGCGCAGAAGCTGTATCCTAAAACCGCCTCTAAAAATGGAAGAGGAAACGCCTTTAGACATGCTTTTTGGTGCTGCCTTATTATGATGTACTGCAGCAAAGTTTCATCGCCGGAAAAAGCGTTTAATTTCTGCAAAAAAATTACAGATCTTCACGAAGAATTATTTCCGAATGAGCCGTTGGAAACCAAAATGGATCTGCATAACAATAAAGTCGGGATGGATTATTTCATGGAGCTTTTACCGGGAATTCACCGCCAGTTTTTTGAGAAAAACTTTTTTATTGATGAACTGCAGAAAAAAACGTCGAATGCAAAAGTCTTAAAAAATTTAGACGATGATTTTGAAGGATTTTTGGTGTATTTGGATGAAAAGTAACTTTAATTTAACGATTAAGAACATATTATTTTAAGTTGAGTTTCGCTTATTACATCTTAATGGTTCAAAAAAATAAAAGTTTTTTAGGTTTTACTTTAATTTATTATCTTTTCTAAAATTAATTTAATAAAATGGTTCTGAGCAGAATTTGGTCGGCATTTATCATTATTGCAATTGCCGTTGCAAGCGTTAAATATATTTCTTCTGGTCAGTATAAGACCATTTTCAATGACATGGTTGTTGGAAAGGGTGGAGATACGGTACGAATTGCGACTCAAGATATGAACGAGTTTTCTCTTGTTATAAAAGATGGTCTCATAAAAAGCAATGATTTTGTACACGACAGAATTCACTATAAAACAGATTCTCTTAAACAAAATGTGCAGGTTTACCGCATTCAGCAAACTGATGGTGTGATTGGAACTTCTGAAACTGCCGTTAAAATTTGTTTGGGACTCATCGGAATTATGGCTCTTTTTATGGGCTTTATGGCTATTGCTGAAAAAGCGGGTGGAATTAATTTATTAAGCAGATTAATTCAGCCTTTTTTCTCACAATTATTTCCCGAGATTCCGAAAAATCATCCTGCTTTCGGACACATGCTGATGAACTTCAGTGCCAATCTTTTGGGATTGGATAATGCCGCAACTCCTTTCGGACTCAAAGCAATGGAGAGTTTACAGACTCTGAATCCGAATAAAGACACCGCAAGCAATTCCCAGATCATGTTTCTTTGTCTGCATGCGGGAGGAATGACCCTGATCCCTGTTTCTATTATTGCGCTGAGAGCTTCTGCGGGGTCAAAAAACCCAACAGATATATTTCTTTATTGTATGATAGCCACTTTTGCGGCGACATTGGCAGCAATGATTATTGTATCAATTTACCAGAAAATAAACCTGTTACAGCCTGTACTTTTAGCATACGTCGGTGGAATTTCTCTGCTTGTCGGGCTTCTTGTTGTTTATCTAATGGGTCTCAGCAAAGAAAACCTGGATACTTTCAGCCAAGTTCTGAGCAACGGATTGATCCTATTTATCTTTATTTCCATTGTTTTAGGAGCATTGTATAAAAAAATAAATGTGTTTGATGCTTTTATAGATGGTGCTAAAGAAGGATTTACAACGAGTGTGAAAATTATCCCTTATTTAGTAGGAATGTTGATTGCCATTTCTCTTTTGAGAACTTCGGGAGTATTTGAAGTCATTATTGACGGGATGAAGTGGGCTGTAAACGCAGTGAATTTAGATGCAAGATTTGTGGACGGACTTCCAACCGCTTTAATTAAACCTTTATCAGGTTCAGGAGCTCGCGGAATGATGATGGATACGATGGCAACTTTCGGACCCGATAGTTTTCAGGGAAAATTGGCGGCTGTTTTACAGGGAAGCTCAGATACTACATTTTATGTAATTGCTGTTTATTTTGGTGCAGTAGCTGTTAAAAATACCAGATATACCGTTGTTGCCATGCTTTTGGCAGATTTGGTCGGGATTATTACTTCTATTTTGTTAGCGTATCTGTTTTTTGCTTAAATTATGAGAAATAATATTTTTGAGAAATCTGTAAAATTAATCGGTTGGTTTCAGATATTGATAAAATGATAAATACAAAAAATGATTACCGATAAAGAATTCACCTTAAGACTCATACGTCAGTTAACTCAAGCATTAGAAAAACTGATTTTAGACAAGCCTGAAGAAAGTTTAATGCAGAAAGAACTTGATTTTGATTCTTTAATGAAAGACATCTTCAAGTTTGATTTTGTAATGCTTTCTTCAAAATCGAAAGAAGAGATTATTGAAATCGTTCAGGAAAGGCAAGAGCGTGACCATAAAGATTATTATGAAATGCTGGGAAACCTTTTCTATTATAACGGAAAAGTCCTCAATAACAATGATTTTTTAGAAAAGGCAAAAGCTTTTTATGAGCTTTATCTTAAAACAAGTGGTATTTTTGCACTTCCGATTATCAACAGAATCAGCGAGATAAAAAAAAGCACTTGAATAAAGTGCTTTGTATTTTTAGAAAGTAATATTATAGGTTCCAGTAGAAGATACTGGTGCTTTTTCCGCCTTTACATATTTCTTTACCCAACCAACGGAAGTGGAAACCACACAAGGATCTGAGGTTCCGCCTGATCTTCTTGCAGAGACTACATTTCCTGCCTTATCAACGGTATATGCAATGGTGATTGATCCGCTTGCTGAGCAGCTATGACTGGGCTGTGTACCGCCTCTTCCCATCGTTCCGGGAATATATCCCACCAATCTTCTGTCGATTCCTACTTTGCTGTCCCCATTTCCGTCACCACCTAAAGGATCTCCGTCATTACCGATTCCCGTTCCGGTTCCCTGGCTTCCGGATTTTGTACCTCGTCCTTTAATTAGGTTTCCAATAGCTGCAGTTCCTTTTCCGTCACCGCTTCCTGTTTTGGAATTGGCTGTGTTGGCAGAACTTTTGGTGCTTTTTACCGTGGAACTTGCGGTAGATTTTTTATTGGTTTCAGAAACTTCCTTTTTGGGAGCTGTAGCTTTGTTATTATTTCCGGTGATGATTCTGTCTTTTGCTTCTGTCTTTTTAGATTCAGGTTTAGGATCCGGTGTAATAATCGTTTTCGGTTCAGAAACAGCATTTTCTACCGGCTCATTACTGTTTTCCACAGCCTGCGCAGCCAGACTTCCTTCCTGATTGGCTGGCTCATCAATACCCGCTCCGTTTCTGTTGTCTCCGAAATTGATAAGCATGGTGGTCACAATTTCAGGTTCTTTTTCAGAAGGTTTAGGTTTCATCTTGTAGATGAAAACGAATAACAAAATCGCAGACCAGATCAGTACAGAAAGTACTGCACTTTTAATTTTGTCTTTATTTTCTTCGTTTCTGTCTATAGTGTAACCTCTCATTTCTTATTCTTTTACCGTTGCAATAGCAATGCTCAGTTTATGTTTTTCGGCAATTTCCATCAGAAAAACAACATCTTTATGCATCGTACTTTCATCTGCTCTTATAGTGAAAGATTTTGCAGATTTGTTTTGCAAATCACTTACAATGGTCTGTTCTACCAATTCCCGGCTTACAGGTCTGTCGTCCACGTAATAAGAGCCGTCAGGTTTTATACTTACCGTCATCGGGTTGGGAATATTGTTTTCCACACTTGCGGTTTGTGGCAGTTTTACATCAATTGCACTTTGGTTGGCAGCCGAAGAGGTAATCATAAAGAAAATCAGCATCAGCAAGATAACGTCTGTCATCGCTGCTAAACTGAATTCCGGGTGTGCCTTATTTCTTCTCTGAATTTTCATCCCTTTTTGATTATAAAGGTTTATTAATAATATCTAAAAATTCTCCTGATATATTTTGAGCTCTCAAAACAAATTTATCAATCTTTGTTAACAGAAGGTTATAAAAAAAGTTAGCAGGAATTGCCACCGCCAAACCAACTGCGGTTTGTCCTAATGCGGTATAAATACCTTCTGAAAGTGTTTTAGGTGAAAAAGCGCCTTCAGAATGAGACAAGTCGAAAAATGCAATAATCATCCCGATCACCGTTCCTAAAAGTCCTAGCATCGGAGCAATACTTGGTACGGCAGCCAAAAGGTTGAGGTTTTTTTCCATATTGGCAACTTCTATCTGTGCCTGAGATTCCATGGCGCTGACGATATCAGAAACAGGTCTTCCCAGTCTTGAGATTCCCTTTTCCAGAATTCTGGATTCCGGGGAGTTTTGGGTTTTGCAATAATCTGCTGCAGCTTCTATTTTTCCGTCTCTTATGAAGTCTTCAATATTATTCATAAAATTGGAATCTGTTTTGGATGCCATTCTTCTGATAAAGAAAAATCTTTCAAAAAAAAGATATACAGAGAAAACACCCAATGTAAGAACCGTTACCATTACGATTTTTGCAAAAGCACCACCGTGAAAAAGGATTTCCCAGAATGAAAATTCGGTTTTGTTGATTGTAACAGCAGGCGTTGTTGCCTGTGCAAACAAAAGTTGTGTAAGTTCCGTTAGCAGCATTATATGATAATTTACAATAGTTTAAACGACAAAAATAAACGAATATTATCAGATTTCATCTTAAAATAAGCTTAAAAAAAATAATTTGAGACGATTTTCCCTAAAAAGCAAATTTCTTTCCAAAAAATTGAAAAGAAATCTGTATAAGTTTAATAAAATTATTTGCTTAGTCTTCGTCTACAACGATTTCATCCTGCTTAAATTCGCATTTCATACGAAAAGGAATGGGGGTATCTGACCCTGTGTAAAAGTCATCAATTGTACCTTTCCAGATTACCTGAAGTTCGTTTTCTTCATTTTTTTCAAAACACAGCTCATTATCATAGATAAATGCATCTTCATCATCAAATAAATCTACCTCAGTGTAGCTGTCTTCCTCAGAATCATTAATAAGGAAGGTTTTCCCTTCAATCTCATCAGAATCTATCGGAAAATCAAAAATTTCCATAGAAATTTGAGGAAAATTGTACTGTAGTGAGTCGTCTTCTACATGATCCAGACTGTCATCTGTGATGATTTCTACTTCCAGTAAGTGTTTCTGATTACTATAAACAGCCTTGCAGTAAGAGCTTTTTATGTTGTATTTAAGTGTTTCGTCCGGATGGTAAATTTTTAAAATCCCTTTCATTATTTCTTAAAAAAAGAACAGTAATACGATGAGTGTTAAATGGTTCAGACAAAGATAGAAAAATGTGTGAATGTGAAAAATATTTTGAAATTATTTTTACGAAATTCTGCATATAAAATCAATTTACATCCCGAGATTGGTTATTTTTGTTTCTTTAATAAAGCAAATTGGTATACGAAATCACTGTAGCTGATTTTGATACAAATATTTGTTGGCATTATTTCGTTCATTGCGGGCAAGATCTCGCAGAGCGATGATTAATTATAATTAAAAATCTGTCTATGAAAAAGATTATATTGAAAGCTGCACTGGGAATAAGTATTGCTGTGGGAATGTACTCCTGCAAAAAATCTGATTCACCGCTTACAAAAGTTACCCCTACCAATATAGATTCTATTGCATCCAAATATTATGAGCAATATTTGAAACTTTATCCGTTAGAAGCTACTTCTCAAGGTGATTTAAGATATAATGATCAGTTGCCTGTTAACATAGATAAAGATTTTATTACAGGCGAAATTGCCTTTTATAATTCTGTACTGAATCAGCTGAGAAATGTTGATTATAATAGTCTTTCAGATGAAGATAAAGTGGTGTACGATGTCTTGGATTTTACATTAAATGATAAAATTGAAGCTTTTGCTTACCATCCGGAATACATTCCTTTTACACAGTTTGGAGGTCTGCCTCTGAGTTTTCCTCTGTATGGAAGCGGACAGGGAAGTCAGCCTTTCAATACCGAAAAAGATTATGAAGACTGGCTTAAGAGAATGGAAAAGTTTCCTGACTGGATGAATGCGGCAACAGAGAATTTCCGGGAAGGGATCAATAATAAAATGGTGTTGCCTAAAAAACTTGTCGTAAAGATGATTCCTCAGATGAGATCAGAAGAGATTGTGACATCAGATATGGAAAAGAATATTTTTTACGGTCCGATCAATAATTTTCCAAAAAGCTTTACCAAAGAGAAGAAAGATAAACTGACGAAGCTTTATAAAGAATCAATCTTAAAAAATATTATCCCCGCTTACCAAAAAATGGGAGAATTTCTTGAAAAAGAATACCTGCCAAAAGCCAGAGAAACTGATGGTTACAACAGTCTTCCTAACGGAGGAAATATTTATGCATTTTATGCTAAAAGCTGGACAACGACCAATAAATCTCCCGAAGAAATCAATAAGATAGGACTCGGACAGGTGGCAATGCTTCGTGCTGAAATGGAAAAGGTAAAACAGCAGGTCGGCTTCAACGGAACCTTAGAACAGTTTATTGCTTCTGTAAAAACAGACCCTAAAGCAATGCCTTATAAAACATCTAAAGAAGTTTTGGATGGCTTCAACGGAATTTTGGCTAAAATTACACCGAAGCTGAAAACTATGTTCAGCGTGACACCTAAAACTAAATTTGAGATCAGGCAGACCGAAAAATTCAGAGAGGCGAGTGCAAGTGCGGAATATATCCAGGGAACACCGGACGGACAACGCCCCGGAATCTTTTATATGCCGCTTCCTGATCCAGCAAAATTCAATGTTACCTCCGGTATGGAATCGCTTTTTCTACATGAAGCTATTCCGGGACATCATTATCAGGTTTCTTTACAGCAGGAAAACACCAAGCTTCCAAAATTTATGAGATTTGGCTGGTTCGGTGCTTATGGAGAAGGATGGGCACATTATTGTGAGACTTTAGGTCCTGAGTTTGGGCTGTATACAGATCCTTATCAAAAAATGGGATATTTGAGTGACCAGATGCTTCGTGCTGTTCGGTTGGTAGTTGATACAGGAATTCATACCGGACAAATGTCCAGAGAGGAAGCAATCACCTATTTTTTAAACAATATTGCTTATGATCAGGCAGGAGCTACTGCCGAAGTTGAAAGATATATGGCAATGCCGGGACAGGCTTTAGGCTACAAGATTGGCTCTTTGAGAATCCGTGAACTGAGAGAAAAATACCAGAAAGAACTGGGCAAAAAATTCAGTCTGGCTAAATTCCATGATGAAATTCTTAATCAGGGCTGTCTTCCTTTGGATGTACTGAACCGAAAAATGGAACTTTGGGCGAAGAAGCAGAAATAGTTAAATTAAAAATACAATGAAAAAAAATGTTTACAGTAGAACAAATTGAAAAAGCACACAGCAAGGTAAAATCAGGAGCAGATTTTCCGGATTATATTAAAGAGATCAAGGAATTAGGCGTAAAATCTTTTGAAACATGGGTAAAAGACAGCCATACAGAATATTTTGGTGAAAATGAATATTCTACGAAATCTCAACCGAAATATACAGATTTAAAAATTGAAGATGAAGTTGACAAGAAGCGGTTCACTCAGCAACTGAAAAGCCATCAAAGAGGAGAGACAGATTATATGAAGTTTTGTAAAGATTGTGCCGAAACAGGAATTGAAAAATGGATTGTCAATCTGGATCAGTATACCTGCATCTACTACGACAAAGCCGGGAACGAAATTTTGGTAGAAGAAATACCGTATTAAAACTAAAGCCACAAATTAATTTTGTGGCTTTAGTTTTATTTGAAATTTAAAAGGGGCTATGTTTTTTGAATATTTTAAGATGTTTTTAGTTCTTTTTGTACAATGGCGTAGATATTTACTCCTATTGAGTGCCTATTTTTAGCTACAATCCCTTTGTTTTTGCTTGTGGGTGTAAAATGGGCAGTCAAAAAAAATAATCAAATCTTATTATTTCATTGTTTTGTAAAAGATTCTAACAAACAAAATGATGAATATAAATTTTTAAAACACATATTCTCTTTTGTCATTGATGAAAGAGAATTTCTTTTTTAAACTTCAAACCATAAATTATGAAAAAAACTTTTCTACTAGTATCTGCGCTTGCATCTTTTACAGCGTTCGCTCAAGTTGGAATAAACACAGAAACACCAAAAGCTACATTAGATGTTGTAGGAAAACCATCAGAAACCGACAAGGTTGATGGTATTATTGCTCCAAGAATCACCGGAGACCAATTAAAAGCAAAAACTGGATACGGGCTTCCTCAGGAAGGTACACTAATTTACGCTACGAGTGGTGTTACCGGTACTCCTTCAGGGCAGACAATCAATGTTACGTCATCTGGCTATTACTATTTTGACGGTGGAGTTTGGGTAAAACAATTGTCAGGAATACTTCCTACAACAGGAGGGAATAATGGTACTGTAACCAACTTTTCTGCCGGAGACCTTTCTCCATTATTTACCACAACAGAAGCTAACACGACCACGACACCGGCTTTGTCTTTTGCATTAACAAATGCACCGGCAAATTCTTTTTTTGGAAATACAACTGGTGCTGCATCTGCGCCATCCTATAATACTGCTTCAAATTTAACTTCAGTAGCAGGTTCAAATACAGCAACAGCACCAGTGACGATTTCTGGAGGAAGTAATGCATTAGTAAATGCTGCCGGAGCTACTGTAGCCGTAAACAACACTGCACCTCTTTGGAACGCTAATCAACTGAATGGAACAGGAGTAGCAGCTACAACGCCTACGAATGGGCAGGTTTTAACTTACAACAGTACAACATCAACTTGGGCTCCTGCTACGGTAGCAACACCAAGTGTAGACTGGCATGTGACAGGAAATACGGATACTGAAATCTCCACAGCAGCAGAAACATTAGATGCAGCAGTAGCATCTACAAATTACTTAGGAACACAGGGTGCAGACAATTTGGTCATTGCTACAGAAGGTAAAACCCACGCTGTTTTAGATACAAAAGGAACTTTAATTGGTGGCGGCAATGATGCTTCAAGTTTATCTTGGGGTAAAAATAATACCGTAGATACCGATACTAATACTATTGCTTTAGGTAGAGATAATACCGCTTCGGGAGATTTTTCTATGGCAATAGGAAGAAACAATTCTGCAACTTCAACAGCATCCATTGCTATTGGAGGTCAGGCTATTACGGGAGGAGGTACAGGAACAATTGTTCCTAACACAAATAGCGGAACATACTCTTCTGCTGTAGGTTTTGGAAATACTGTTTCTGGAAATAAAAATCAGGTTATTGGAATCAGAAATGTAGTCTCCTCCGCTAACACAGCTATCAATTTTCTAGGAGGAACCAGTGTTTTGGGGGCTGATAATAAGGTGGCTTCTCTAAATTCTAATGTGGTGGGGAATAACAACAATACATTCAGTACTCCTGGTGCTTCTGGTACGCCCAACGCAGTAACGCTTTTAGGAAACTCAAATGGAAATACATCAAAATTAGGAGGAGTAATTGTAGGTAGCTCTAATAATTCTGCTACGGGATATGTTTTCGGTTTGGGAAATAAAAATACAGATGAAGGTAAAACCGATATGATGTCTATAGGGTTTTATGCAGATACAACAGGTTTTCCAGAAAAGACCACTACTTATTCCAATATAAACCATTTTATTACAACATCTGTTCCTAGTGGTGATGCAATAGTAGGCATAAATATCAACCCTGGAAACCTTACTGCTTTACAAAAGCAAAATGATCTGACAGTAAAAAAACAAATAAGAATTGAGCCTCAAACTCCTACATCAAGTTGTACAGCAGAAACATTAGGAGCAATACGTTTCAACTCTTCTACCAATAAACATGAAGGTTGCGGAGCAGGACCGGGATCTTCTACAACGATAGGCTGGAACGCTTTATACTAAATATCAATAAAATATTTTAAAATTATTAAACTGATGATGAAACTTTTTTCTTTCATAGCAACACTTTTGTTAGCTATCAATGTCTTAGCACAGGGCTATACTCCAATTCGAGGAGGAGGCATCAACTCTTACCCAACTCAAAACGGTCTGTTGTGTTTGGTCTGTGGATCAAACGGAACCAAAAATATTATTGATGCAGATTTGAACAATTACACCAATATGGGTAATTTAATTTCTGCAATCGGAGGTAATGGTGTTTCTGTGATCAATACAGTCACTACCTATCCCGCAGGATATATCACAGGATTTAATGTAGATCTTGGCAATAGCCCCATTACCGTTTCTTTATTAAGCGGGATTACCATTGCTACCTATAAAAACGGAGTATTGCAGGAATCGTCAACTTCAGCTACCTTAGCTTCCGTACCTGCTTTTGGAGGACAAAAATCCAGAGTTTTTTTACATTTAAAGACCACCAAAGCTTTTAATGAAGTAAAATTATTAAGAGCAAACGGCGTTGCGGCATTTGATGCGCTGAACGTGTATTATGCATTTGCTTTCGACCCTGCAAAGATGATACAGGAAAACAATGGAATCTGCGATGATTTGATTGGCGGTTCTTTGGCAGATGTTGATGATAACGTATCCAGCAGCAGTAACTTTATTGCCCCTCTATCTTCTTTAATTGACAGAAGAAATATTACGGACGGAGATAAAAACTCTTACGGACAGATTGTAATGCCTGCAGGTTTGCTGGGCAGCTACACGATTGGAGTTTTAGATAAAAATCAAATTTATCCGGCAGGAAACAAAGCAGGTTTTGTAATTTCTCCGGCAGATCAAAATACTTTGTTTACTACGCAGACTTTAAACAATTTGGTGATAGAAACTTATTTGTTTGGTCAGTTACAGGATTCTCAGGCGTACAACAACGGAAACGGTCTTGTGAATATTTCGGTATTAAGTTTCGGGAGCAACAAGCAGAAATTATCAGTTACCGCAACGAAGCCTTTCAACGAGGTGAGACTGAGAGTTAATCAGGCTGTGGGAGTAAATGTGGGAACAGTAAGGGTATATTATGCATTCGAAGAGCCTCAGAATTGTGATTGTAAGCAATATTTACAAACTGATAAAACCGCTCCTTTGAAAGCCAAACTTCTAACAGGAAATTTGCCAAACGGAGCCTGGACACTTTTAGGAGGAAGAGAACAATGGACAGGTGTTTGGAACGCTCTTACAGGCAATACCAATGTGTCTAAGATTTTCAATCCTGAAAAGGTAATTGATGCAGATCCTAATAATTCAGCTTACTATTTTTCTGCTCCGGTTACATTAGGAACTACCGGTAGCCTTGCGGTAGAATCTGTGGGCGGTTCTTACCCGGCAGGTACATTTGCAGGATTCATTATTGACAAAGGAGGCTCTCTGACTGACTGGAGTATTCTCAGCAACATCAGAATCCAGTTGTATAACGGGAATAATCTGGTTGCACAGCAGGATAATGCCAATAATGGTTTGATCAATATCAAAATTTTAACCTTGCCTTCCGGTAAAACAATTGTGGGGATGAAATCGCCTGCAACCTTCAACAGAATCAGAATTTCTATCAGACAGGGAATTTCTTTAAATCTTGGGATGAATTATAATGTCTACAACGTTTTTGTAGAAGGAGATTTAGACGGAGATGGTACACCAGACTGTTTTGATATTTGCCCGAATGGTGATGATTCTATTGATACTGACGGTGACGGAATTCCTGATGCTTGTGATGATTCTAATTGTGCGGAAGGTGATAAAAGTGCAGTTTTAGATGCTGACGGAGACGGGATTTCTGATGCCTGCGATTTAGATTCTGATAACGATGGAATTTTGGATTCTGTAGAAGATTTTAACGGAAATGGACTATATGACGACGATGATTATGAAGGAGATATTTCATTAGACGATCTAGGTGATACTATAAGCAATTATTTAGACTTAGATTCTGATAACGACGGAATTCTTGATCTTCACGAGTCTGGTATCCCAACATCAGTTATTAATCAGATTGATACAGACAGAAACGGAGTAATTGACAGCAATGTTGCATTCGGTAAAAATGGTTTTGCTGATATTTTGGAAACTGCTCCCGATTCCGGAATTGCAAAATATGCAATTAAAAATACTGACGGAGATAGTCTTCCGGATTTCTTGGATCTTACAAGCAATGGTTTTGATTACGATCTATACGCTATAGGAAAAGATTTTTTAGATAATTTCGGATTTGGATTTATTGAAAGAGCTGATGATTTTGATTTGGATGGTATTATGGATCCTGTAGATACAGATCTTATAAACAGAGGCGCACCAAACTCACCATTATCACCTTATGCTTCAGCAATGAGAAGTGCGGCTTCAGGTAAACAGAAAACTACCGTTGAGTTATTAACGAAAGTATATCCTAACCCTGTAAAGGCAGGTGATATTATCAATATTGTAATGCCAAACAAAGAAAGTGCAGAATATGTATTAGTAGATACAACAGGCAAACAACTTTCAAAAGGAAGTTTTACAAACTCCACAAAAATTGAAACAGTTAGACTTGTTCCCGGGTTGTATATTTTAAGTTTAAAATCCAATGGGTTGAGCAAATCCTACAAGATTTTGGTGAAGTAAACAGGCAACCTTAAAGGCATCTGAATATTTTAATTTGGGTGCCTTTTTTATTAATTACAAACGTAAAAGGTTATTTTTTGTAAAAAAGATTGAATAAATCTTTATTCTTAAACAATAATTAAGCTGAAAAACTAGGGATTAGACCCATAATACCCGTTGATTTTGAACCGGAAAACAATAGATTCAGGTTTTTAATAGCCTGAATATAAATGTTTTGTAATTGGATAGGTACTAAATAGGCATATTTAAATTGCTCCACTTTCTATTAAAAGCGGTAATTTTTGATTCGATAAAAACATAAAAGATGACTATGGGTTTAAATAAGAGAAAAAGAAAATTCGAACTAAAGTTCGGATGCTTTTTTGGATTTATATTCATTCATTTTTTTTCATGCTTACATTGTCAGATTTATTTTGAGGGTAATACTTTATATAATCCGGACAACATTGTGTATGTTGAAACCTCTGAATTAATCAAAGCAGAAAATACAGTATATGTCTCATCCGATGCAGTAATTTTTGATGATTCCGAAAAGAGCCATGTGACAGACCAACTGCAAAAACCTACACCAAAGTCTAGCAAAATAAGTACAAAAAATAGACTTAAAAACAACAGTAAGACAAACAAAAAGACTGAAAAAAAGTACAATGTCGGGTCAGCATATTTTTTTATTAAAATAAGTGATTATAATTATGCCAAACATAAATCATCTGTTTATTACAGATCAGTAAATTCCAACAATGAAACAAAGTTTAATACTGTAAACAAAAGATTATTTGAAGATGATACATTAAAAACGCATTTTCATTTTATTAAAAAGTATTATGTAAATAACAAGAATAAAGGAAAAGTACTTTTTTTAAAGACCTTATTTTCTCGTCCTCCGCCAGCTTTATATTCTTAAAACGCTCACTTTTAATAATATAAAAATAAACCATGATAAATACTAAACTTTTTTATCTTATCGCTTTTCTGTTTTTTTTAAATACAAAAGCGCAGGATTGTAACTCCCTGTACATTGTCAATGCACAAAACGGCAATGTCTATAATATTTCTGCCCTGAATGGAACATTGCCTGCTGCAGTAACCAATTTAAATGCAGCAGCAAGAAGTAATTTAGCAGTAGGTCCTAACCCTGCAAATACTTCGCAGACAGTATTTACATCTTCCAATACTCCGGCAAACTCACCGGTTTATGTATCTAATGCTACAACAGGTAACAGTATACCTGTTTCTCTTGGAGGGCTTACTGCAAATCCAGTAGCAGGAGCTACACAGGGACACGTGTACGGAGTAAGTTCAACGAGAAGACTCATTAGAGCAAATCCTACCCCTGCAGACTTGGGAGCAATTACAGGAGATGGCATTTGGAGTGCTGGAACAGTTTCCAGTGATGCATTTTTTGATTCTACCGGAAGATTATATGTAATTGTTACTTCTGGATCAGCAAGGTATTTATACAGAATTGATATTTCCACATTGGCTTCAACACAGTTAATACAGCTTAGTGGAACATTGCCAACAAGTTTTCAAGGTCTGGCTTTCTATAACGGAAATATATATGCGGTTCAAGGTGATTCTGCTACAATTTTATTTGTAAGTTCATTTATTGCCCGTATATATGAAATCAATCCTAATACAGGAGCAAGTACTTTAAGAACTTCTTATACTTTAAATACACTTATAGGACCTTTTTCTGGAGCAGATGATTTGGATTTGGCTTCCTGTCAAGTCTTTTCTCCTTCTGCAGCACCTACTTGTAATGAGTTGTTTGGGATTAATGGAACTGATGGAATTACGTACAGAATTAACTTTAATTCGTCGGGAGGAATTTCTGGCACAACCTCTGTTGCAACTGATGGATCTGGCGGATTTGCAAATATGGCTTATGGTCCTGTTCCTTCAAATTTAAACCAAAATCAGTTTGTTGTTTCCAGAAATGGTAACTCAGGCAGGATTTGGGCAGGAATTGCCACCTCTGCCAATACAACTTTAACCTTGCAAGGTACTACTTCAACAACTTGGGGTTCCCCAATAGGAATTGGTACAGACCCTAAAACCGGTTTTGTGTATGGTATTAACGGTAAAACCTTAACAAGATGGACAGGTACTACAGCCGCAGCTGCTACTTTAGGAGATGTAACAGGTGATACCAATTGGACAAACGGAACAACTTTGAACGATATTGCAGTTGACAGTGGTGGAAATTTGTATGTTATTGTCGCAGTTACTAATTCAAGTATATGGCTGTACCGTATAAATCCTACCGCCTTAACCGCTACGGTAGTTACTCAACTTAATGGTACAGTTCCCAATTTAGCAACAACTATCGGTAACGGTCTTGCTTACTTAGGAGACTTTTTCTACTACAGCAGAACAAATGGTAATGGAACAGATATTTGGCGTTTAAATGCTATGACAGGGGCATCTACTTTTGTTGGAAATATAGCTGGAGCAGCAACAGCAGGAAATCGAAGAGATTTTGGAGATTTAGGTTCTTGTGCTACGGTAACCAACGTACCGGCAGCGTTTACTTTTGATTGTACTGCTGCAGGAGGTGGTGTACAAGGTGCTAAACTTCTTGCTAATGGTACTTCGCAGTCTTCTGTTTTAAGAATTCCGATTTCCGATGCAGTAAATGGTTTAGCAGAATTTACCCTTACAGGAACAGGCATCAGTACATCGCCATCTCCTTACATTGCTACGATTGATCAGGGTGCTACTTTTGTTGATATTCCTTTCACTTTTAATGGTGGAGGTTCACCTGGAAACCGTGTGATTTCAATAAGCTCCCCACGCGCTATCGGAGCTTGTAATCTTAGTGTTTTAATTGACATTGATTCTGATGGTGATGGTATAGCAAATTCTGACGATCTTGACGATGATAATGATGGTATTTTAGACACAGATGAAGGATTTTGTGCAACTAATAGTGTTTACACTATGAATGTAGCTAATACTGTGTCTTCGGGTACCAGTACTTTTAATGCAAACGGCGCTACATTTAATTTGGTATACACACTTACTTCCGGTGCTCAGGTTGCAGGATTGGGAAGTACTTTCAACGTACCTTTCACTTATTCAGATTTTAATAATATCGCAACGTCAGTAAACCACACTTGGGAAACAATTGTTAATAACAGTAATTTAGCGGTAGGTATTCTGCCAAATACAAATTCACTATATACAAGTTTGCCAGCGAACAATACAACAAACCAAACGATTACCGCAGCGTCCGGAACAACCGGAGACTCAAGGTTTAGATACTGGCTCGCTACCGGAACATTAGATCAGTTGGGAACTTTTACAACTACAGTGGGTAATTTACCTGGAATAACAGGACAGTTATCATCATTACAGAATTTCACAAATCCTGTTTTGTCACAGCTTGCTTCATTTAATTATTCTACAGCAGGTAGTAATGCCACATCTGGTTATTATGCTAAGCTAAAGGCGCAGATTTCAGGCTCAACCGAAGATCCTTACCCTGTTCCATTTGGAAGTACTAATCTTTGGGACTACACAGCGTTTGATGGTCCGGGTACAGGTAATGCAAACAATGGAGGAAACAGAGGATTAATAACTCTTAGACAAAATACTATAACCTTTTGTAACCACAGAGATACCGATGGCGACGGGATACCTGATTATTTAGATTTAGATTCTGACAATGACGGCTGCTCCGATGCCAACGAATATTATAACAACGCTAATGCTGATGGAGGTGATGGTGGAGCTTACGGCACAGGAAACCCTACTGTAGACGGATCAGGAAAAGTAATCGCGGCAAGCTACACAAGTACTACCGCCTCAAATGTAACTTCTGCTACACAAGTGACTATAGGCACGCAACCTTCTAATACTTCAGCAACAGCTGGAAACACAGCATCGTTTTCTATAGTTGCATCAGCTGCAACAACTACGGTTTTCAGTTCTGGAACGCCGAACTATAGTGCTCCGTCTGCAACCAATACTACTTCAGGTATTACGTATCAATGGCAGGTCAGTACAGACAATGGTGCTACCTGGTCTAATGTTACCAACGGAGGACAGTATTCGGGAGCTACTACTGCAACATTGCTTGTGAATAATGTAGCTTTAGCTCAAAATGGAAATAGGTTCCGTGTACTTTTAGCTCATAGTGGAAGGATTTGTACCATTACATCTAATTCAGGAACGCTTTCTGTTGTAGATCCTTGTGTAATATCAGCAACCAATCCGGATTCTGATGGAGACGGAATAAGTGATTATTGCGATAAAGATGATGATAATGACGGAATTTTAGACACCGTAGAATGTCCAACTTATGTTACATCGCCTAATATTTTGGTACAGTCAGCCACAGGAATTAATTCATTTAATGTCAATACCCTTACGCAAACTGCTTTTTGTACAGGAAATCTTAATATAACAACAGATATCGCCATCAGCACGTCTGGTGTGATGTATGGCGTTTATAATACAAGCGCAACTACAAGTACTTTGGCGATTATCAATTCAGGAACCTGTAGTGTAACCAATGTTTTGAATTTGGCATTTAGAAGCAACTCACTATCCTTCCTTCCTGACGGAACTTTATTGGTAGGTAATCCTGATGATTCGATCATACGCAGAATCAATTTAACGACTAATTCTGTAAGTGTTTGGAGAAATTATACAAATGGTAACGCAAACGGAGATTTTATCTTTATTAACGGCAAAGTGTATGTTCTTTGGTTTGACTCGGCAATTAATGCCACCAACCCTATTATCAGAGAAGTAACGGTAAATGCCAATTATGATTATGTATCTGAAACTATTTTAGGACCGGTGCAAAGACGAGCTTTCGGTTTGGCGAAAGCAAATGGGAATGAATTGTATGCTGTAACTTCCATTGGTGCAGACGGTAGCAATAATCCCGCTGGAACGATCATAAGAATCAATCTTAATCCGTTTTCTTGGTATGTAGTTTCCAATTATCCTGAAGGTTTGTTGGGTGCCACGTCTATTGAGGAAGGCGCAAAAGAGTGCGACACGGATAATGATGGAATCCCAAATAGATTAGACTTAGACAGTGATGGCGACGGCTGTCCGGATGCAGTAGAAGGAAGCGGTGCTTTCACAAATTCAGATTTGGTAAACTCGACAACTCTGGCAGGCGGAAATTCCGGCACAGGATATATGGGAAGCTCTACCTCGCCAGTTGTGAGAAATCTGCCAACTCCGGTAGATTTGGTTACTACTTCTGCAACTTATGGCGTTCCTGTTGCTGCCGGAACAGGTCAGGCGATCGGAGATTCCCAAAATGGAGCTGTAAGCTCACAGTGTTTAGGCGCTTGTTATAAACCTGCCGTATTAGATGCGGTCAATACTTACCCTACAAAACACGGTATTACAGCATTAGGGAGAGCTGGTGCAGACAATCAGAACTGGCCAATGCTAAGACAAAGTGCGTGGACAGTATTAGAATCCAAAGAAAAAGGATTTGTAGTAAACAGAGTTCCCACAACAGCCAGTCTTGCTAATATCACCAATCCTGTAGAAGGGATGATAGTATATGATGAAGAAGCAGATTGCTTAAAAATATATACTTTAAAAGAAGGAGAAATGGCTATGGCGTGGCATTGTTTCACAACTCCTGCCTGTCCGGATTAAATATTTTGATATAAAAATTGAGGCGGCTATTGAAATTCTCATACTTAACCGCCTCAATATTAAAGATTTAATTATCATAAACAAAGAACAATGAAAAATATAATTATTACATTATCTATATTCAGCTTTTCTCTGGCTTCGTCACAAGTTGCGATTGGAAAAGATGAAGTTAGTAAAATACAACCAGCCAACACGGTTACTAACCCAAGCATTGCATTAGAATTTTATGATAATGCAGACAATACGAAAGGCTTAGTATTACCTTGGACATCAACTGTTAACAACCAACCTCTGGCTTACAACAGCACAACAGGGGAAGGATACCGTGGTATACAGGGAACAGTAGTAGATGGCACTATTATCTTAGACCTTTCCGATAAAAAGATAAAATATATGAGAAACGGATCCTGGTCTCCTCTCACAGGTGATCTTCCGCTTACTGCAGGCTCTACAACTTACAATACTTTTAATGCCATAGACAGCTCTTTGCAGGACAATAGAAGAGAAGGAGCAAACGCAAAGGCAGCTATTGGTGTAAATGGCGCAACAGACGGTACAGCAGGAATTTTAGTCCTTACTGACAACAATAAAGCAATGGTGTTGCCCAAAGTGGCTAGTCCGCATCTTAATATTAAAAATCCCGCTCCCGGAATGATTGCGTATGATATCACGAAAAAACAACTTGCTGTTTACAATGGTACCGTCTGGTCTTTTTGGAAACCTTAAACCTCATACGCCATTAGGAAATTGATTTGATTTTCTGGTGGTTATATTATTCAATAAAATTTAATCAGACTAATAAAACATCATTTACAATTGATGATGTTTTATTGTTATGTAATATGCAGATGTCTGTGAAAAAAGAACTGTCACTATGAAATTCATGTTATTCTTTTTCATTACTTTATGTTTTGGTAATGGTTTATTCGCACAGCAGAATGAAAGTGAAAAGCAGGTAGAAATTTTGCTTGATTCAGCACTTCAAAAATTTGCTGTAGTCAACGTTAAAGAAAGTGCAAATCTGGCGCAAAAAGCATTAGAATTAAGTAAAAAAATAAATTATCATAAAGGAGAAAACTACAGTAAGATAAGGCTTGCTCAGGCATTGCACGGATTGGGAAAAAATAAAGAGGCTTTAGAACATCTGGCCTCAGCAGAAAAGGACGACTACACCAAAGCAGATGCGTTCTTATTGTTTGAGATACACAGAATAAGAGGCAGGATATATGGAGCGTTATCCTATTTCAGGCTTTGTATTGATGAGCAGAAAAAGGGACTTGCCTATATTTCCCAAATTAAAAAGAGCAAAAAAGACAGACTTTTTTTAAAAAGCCTTGTAGATGAAAACCTTTCTGTAGCATACAGTAGGGCAGGAATGTTAGACTCTTCCTACTATTATCTTAATGAAAAAATGAAATATCTCAAAACCGCAGACGTAGGAAAGAGCTATCCTAGCAAAATAAATACGTATAATCTTTTAGCTCTTTATTTTGAAAAAAAAAATACTCAGGATTCAGCAAAATATTATATATACAAAGCCTTAAGTCTTTCCAAGAAATATAAATATCCATTTATATATGAAAGCAATGTGCAAATGGGAGATATTTATTTTAAAGTTTTCAGGAAAAAGCTGTATTGCCTGAATACTAAGCTTTTATAAAGATTATCAAAAAAGTCAGGTAACGATTTGGTAACGGTGCTTATTGCTTTGTTTTTCAACGTGTTTCCGTTAGCTCATAGCAAATATACAAAACTTAGCATATAACGACACATTGAATTTAATAATCTATGTGTCGTATATATTTTTTATAACTCTACATTTCTAAACGTTTAGCGCTATCAACATCAAAAGTTTCATCCGTTAATTCTGAATGCAGTCTTTTATTTTGTAATAACGTAAGTACAGCATCTAGTGTTTCCTCTGTAATTACAATTTGTCCCTCTTGAAATTCAATTCCCCAATTTCTTTGTTGGCTAATTAATCTGAGACGTTGTAAGTAATCATTGTTTTGATAATAGCCTAAATTTTTTATAGTGGCTATTTTTCGTAAGTAACGTTGATTATTACCAACCCTATTAGTAAGAATTTCTATATTGACAAATAGATTGATTTCCCGAACTTCTTGATATAATTCATCTGCTTTTGCTAACATTCCATTACGGAAATTAAGTCCGCTCTCAAAATTCTTCTTTGAAAGAATAAAAAGTGCTTCATTGAAATAAATCAAGTCAACAAAAGAAGATATACTGAAAACATTTTCTTCTTCTAAATCTTCAAAACGGTTTTCTCTGTAAAGAAGAGGAATTAATCCTCGGTCTCGTTTCATTTTCCAGTTTTCAGGTAATGTCTTAAACCCTACAACCTGAATTCCTTCTTCATTGCGTAGTATAATTAAATAGGCTTTTGCTTTAACAAGTTCTTCAATGTTTTCTATTATGTCTTCTTCAGGATTTAAATCTTGTAATTGCTCGAATATCCTGTAAAAGTCTGTTTCTTCATAATTGATTGCTCTTACTTGGTCTTCTTCTGGTTCAGGACAATCAAAGGTGTAGTCTTCAAATGTATTTGCTGAATTTATTTTACGAGTTACAATGTTCCGTAAACGAGTTTCTAAATTGGGGTTAATTTGTACGTAATTAACCATATACTTAGATTCTCTATTCTTTTTATACTCCTTAACAATTGCTAACGACACATCAGCATTTTGTAAATCAAGGTCTTTTAATGCTCTAAATTTCTGTCTCATCGTTAGCATTATTATTAATTTTCTTTTCTATTACTATATATAAAAATCTGGTTAGGCTTCGTATGTAAAAACGTTCATCGGTATACATTTCCTCTTTGCTTATTACGATGGTTGAGCAAGTTTTGCCGTCAAACTCATATTCTAAATCATAAAGGTTATAGCCAGCTAATAATAAGATAGGATTCATAAAAACGGATTTACTTTTGATTGTTAGCAACAGCATTAATAATAAGAAAATACTTAATGAAATCATATCTTCGATTTTAGATAGATCAAAACTGAAAAAGGAAACTATATAAGGGATAGTATAATTGATTAAATCAACAGAACGGTTCTTAACTGATTTTATCTTTACAGGCATATTACCCCTCTTTGTGGAAGCAACCGTAAGAAATAACAATAATACACTCAATAAAGCAATGCCGAGCATAGTATAAATTGCAATTGGGTGCTTAAAATGATATGAACAATTAAAATCAAAATCCTTCACTGCCAAAATCAGGAACAAGGGCGAATAAGCACTTATAAAAAGTAATATTGCTGTTAATAATTTTGGTTTCATAATGCTATTTATATTTGACCCAATTTAATATTTTTTTATTCTTGTAACCATTTGATTTTTAAATTATTTTCATTCTAATACATATACCGATTTTTCTTCTAATTCAGCTTCAATTTGTGAAATTACTCCGTCAATGTCAGAGCCTTTTTCAAAGGCTAAAATCAGTTGATTTTCAAGTTGTGATGGTTTGTAAACCTTACCATTTAGCAGTTTAAAATGTTTATAGATGAAATTCTCTTCAATCGGTTTGACTTTATAAAACTGATATTTTTCATTGATAAAAGCTACTAACTTTTCTCTGAATATTTTCTGCGTATCTTTTTTAAAATTGTTTTTCAAAGTTGAATTTCTTGATAGATAGCCCGAAAGTACAAACAAAAAATTGATGTTGTATGATTGAACAAATAACGTATCCCTATCGAAAAGTCGGTTTTCGAAATGAAATTGCATTATTGGTTTTCCTGTCTCATTCAAATACGATTTAGAAAAATCAAAATCTTTATTTACAAAGGCAGAAATGAAAAAATTAGGAGTTATGTTATACCCTTCTGTTTCATTTTCTCTGTATCTTATTCTATGGTCTAAATCTCCTTTATTAAATAAATCAATATTGTACTGAATTACATTTCTGGCATAAGTGAATTGTTTTGCCTTTGAATTTTTCCCTACGCTATTTTGAGGTTTATAATATTTACTGTCTCCAACGAAATAGATTTCATCTTCGATTAGAAGTGATTTGTATTTATAAATATGGTCAACCTGTTTTCCGTCTGCGTGATTTTTTAATTCAGGGAATAATGTGCTATCTCCGATTAAGTCATCAATCATATCCTCAAACACGATATTGAAATCCTTGATTAGAAGAATTTCCTCTATTTGTTTCTTAGATTGGGTTCTTTCACTTCGCTCAAAATACGTAAATAGCAAATTGTATAGACAAATCATTTTATCCGAAAAATATTTGTACTTAATATTTTTCAACAATCTGCACCCTCTTCTTAAAACCGTTTCAAATTGATGCCCTTTAATGAGGTTGTAGTTTTGAGGAATTTGAAAATTAAACGCATACTTTTCTTTAATGTGATTTAGCGTTGAATAAAAAAGAATGAGTAACTCTTCGTCATCATTTACTCTTTTTCTTGTTGTTGCTAAATCAACATAAATTGGCTGGTTATTATGAATAATTGGCTGTTTCTTGTTAATAGTTTTGTGCCAATTGATTTTGTTTTGTTGTGAGTGTGCTGTTTTTGCAATGAATGTAAATAAGTCCTGATTTTCCTTATGAAACCTCAATAAACTTAAAATAATGTCAAGCTCAGTACTTGAATTTTCATCCAAATTGGTTACAATTTGATTAATAAATTGATTCTCTGAAATCGAATTGTAAAAATGTCTTTTATTGAATTGCTGAATTGCTCGATACAACCAAGTTGAAATTTCAAAAATCAGCTTGTCTTTTCCTGTTTCGGTTAATCTTTGTGTTGTTTCAAATGTTGGATTGATTAAAGATTCTGGCGTAAACTCATCAAAAGCTAGATTATGTTCATTGATAAAAACTTTTGGAAATATGATGACAACATCTCCTTTTTCCTCATTTATCTGCGGATTGAAGTAATACCCAACAAAGTTGATTTTTGATTCAATACCATTAATAGGAAAGTAGTACCTTTCAGTTAAAAATTTTGAGAGGTATTCCGTTTTGTAATGATATTCTTCAAATAATATTATCATTGTTCAGGTTCTAATCCGTTGAATTTCAAAAATGCTTTTACAAGATTTGTCGCATTTCCGTTATAAAGCTCTCCAAATTGGAAATCTATTGGATTATCTTCTTCAAGTTCATATTTAAAAATTGAACTCTGAGTTCCAAATTCATCCTTGTAAACCTCTGACCATAAATAAAACAAGACTTTAGACCTGAATTGGTCAAACGTTATGTTTCTGTCTTTAGGATTTACAAAGCGGTTTCCAAGTTGTTTATCTTCACTACCTGTTAGTTCTTTAATTTTCGGATTGATGTTCTCAATAAATTTACCCCAATTATATGTACTATCTCCGATAATGATGTTTAATGAATTCGCATCATCATAATTGATTGGTACAAATTCCCAATCCCAACGTCTTTTGAATGCACTATCCATTGGAAATAAAGATTGGTCAGAAGTGTTCATCGTAGCCAAAATGTAAAGATTATTTGGCAGAATGATTTTATCAAAATCTTCTGTTTGAATTATTGCTTTGTAGCTTTCCACTGCTTCCGTATTGGCAGAACTTTCAAATACAAATTTTAGATAATTTGCTAAATCCTTGTCACAATTGATTTCATACTTTGAAAAGCCGTTATCATCCCTGTCTAAACATTGAAATAAGTCTCCGAAAATTTGAGCACAATTTCCCCTGTTAATTTCTTCAATGATTAGAAAATATGGCTGTTCAGGATTTAGCCAAGCATTGCAATATGCTTTTGTAAATGCTTGAGGAACAAATTCATATTTGATGTTGAGTCCGTCCATTACAGGCTTATAACTTCCTACAAAAGAATGATAATCTGTTTCAGGGTGGAATGTTGTTCTTGTTCGATTATGACCATTTGTTCTCATTTCTATTTCTCTACTTTTTCCTGTTCCGGGAGAACCATAGAAAATGATTTGATGAGATAATGGAGTTTCACTACTGAAGTTATCCGCAACAGAATTTTCTGTTTTGCCTATTTTATAATATTCTGTGATATTAAAATTAGCTATTAATAAACATTTTAGATTTTCCTGTCCTGAATAAAGTGGTTGAATAAATGGACCTCTTGTTAATTCACCTGGATTCGCAGTAATAAGACTGCTATCAAATCCTAATGTAAATTTTGAATTATCTGTAATATTGAAATGATTTTTTAAATCTGAGAATAAAGAGTTTCTGTCCAATATAGAAGATGAAAACTCAATATTCACCTCATTTTCATTTGTAAAGAAAATATTAGTTACATCAGCTAGATGATAAATATTGAGAAATCTCTCAATTACATCTTGTTCGGAAAAATTATCGTCAAACTCCTCGTTCTGTAAACAAACGCAAGCGATATTGTTTAACGGAAGTTGATTATTTTTCAATAAGATTTGAAAAGTATTAGAAGCCCAATCATTTGGAAATATAATGTTTAGTGTATCTTGTGAAGCAAAATTCTTTTTGTTATTTTCATCAAAAAAGAATTTGTCTTGTAAAGAACTAGACAATTGACTAGAAAAGACATTATATTGATAATTTGATTCAACTGGATTTCCTGTTTCAATATTCAAATGTTTTAAAATTTCAAGTATTCCAAAGAATTTATTTAAAGAAGCTCGGCTTGTCTCCCCTTGCTCAATAATGCTTTTCCAAGATTCGAAAATCGTTGATTGTGATAAATACTTCATCCTTTCTATTTAATTGTTTCTAACATTTTTTTGATTATTGCTTCTAATACTGGAACTGCAACGGAATTCCCGAGTTGTTTATACGCTTGATTGTCCGAAACAGGGAATTTAAAGTTATCAGGATAGCCTTGTAAGCGTTGGGCTTCTAATACTGATAATTTCCTTTGTAAATCCCATAATTTGGGAACTCTATTAGCAATAATTGTAGGAGCATAGGTATCTTGACAAGCATAGAAAGCCTCTTGTATTTGTGTTTTAGCTACATCTCCAATATGAAATCTTAAAGCCCCATCAGGCTTTTGATATGAAAAAACACCGTGTTTCCCTTTTTTTGTATTGGGCTTATATTTTGAGTTATCGTGTTGAACACGCTCTTCATTTGATTTAAAGTGAAATTCTATTCGCTCAATCTCAAAGAGGGTTAATTTCAATTTATTATCTTTATTTGCTTCGGTGTCTATAATGGATTTAATTTTTGCACCTCTCTTATTTCCTTTAGGAAATTCAAAATTAACTTTATCTCTAAATCCTACACAATACCATCTTTCACGATATTGAGGTAATCCGAAATCATAGCTGTTTAGTATTTCCCATTTTATGGTATACCCTAATTCCGTAAGTGAGTTTTCAATTACTTTTAGTGTTTTTCCGCCATCGTGAGACTTAAGACCTTTGACATTCTCTAATAAAAACATCTTAGGAGTAGTATTTTTCAATATTTCTAAAATATCAAAAAATAGTGTTCCTCTTGTTTCGTCGAACCCTTGCTTTAGACCTGCGTAACTAAAAGGCTGACAGGGAAATCCAGCACATAAAAGTTCATAATTTTTCGGAATAAACTTTTTAGTTTCACTTTTTGTTATATCTCCGAATGGCGATTCTCCAAAATTGGATTCATAAGTTTTTTGAGCAAATTCATCCCATTCACTCGAAAAAACACAATTTCCACCAAGATTTTGACTGGCTAATCTGAATCCACCAATTCCTGCAAACAAATCAATAAATCTAAATTTGGGTTCTTTAGGAGAAGGAAAAGGTATATCTTCAATCCTATAATTAAATAGCAAATACTGCATAGCGTTTTCCGCAACAGTATTAGTGATTTCAACCTCAGGATATTTTAACTCTAATAAATGTTTTAAGTACAAATGTGCACTTTTTTTGTAGTATTTTGAGACTCCATTAGTGCTATTATGTAAATAATGCGTTAATGATGCTTTCCCATAATCAAGGCTTTCAATTAACCTTATTTTATAGGTTTTGCCATTAATTTCCTCTAATGATATCTTTTCTACTAAATCTAATTCCATTCTCATTTCTACTATCTATGAAAGTTTTGCAGGAGTTTTACTTACTTTTATTTCTGTCAATAATTCTTTAGGCTCAACATCCAATATTTTTGCTATTTCAAATAGAATTTCCAATCTGGGTTGTTGTCTATTTTGAGTATAGGAATTTACCATATTATAACTCTTACCAAGTTGCTCGGCAAGCCATTTTTGTTTGATACCTTTTTCTTCCAAAACTTCTTTAATTCTATTCATAACTCTAAATAGTTCCAGTTGGCTAATTTAGTCTTTATATCATTAATATCTCATTTTTCGAGATAAAAAAATATAATAAGCTGATAGTGTTTAAGATATTTTGAAACACGAAAATAGAGAAGTATGTTACATCTTTCTCCCTTTCTTCCTTTTCATCTTCATACGGTTGGCAAACTGCTCTTCTTCGTAATCCTCGCCTTGTGTATCGGGTAAGAGATTAAATAATCCCAAATCAGAACTCTGCGAATGTTCCTGTGTAATGAACTCGAAAAGGTCTTTGGTCGGTTGGCTGTCTAATGTGTTTGTATTGGAAACAGGGCTGTCCTGTATTTTTAGTTCGGTTTTGTTTCCGTTGTTCCAACAATCGTTAAACATATTTGCTGATAGGTTTCTATCTAAAGTTGAACCGTTCCAAACACTTCGGCTTTCGTGGTCGATGAACGTGATACCATAAATCCGTCCGCTTTCGTTCCTGCGGACAACGGTATTAATACCCTGCTCTACAAGTTGCTTTTTAAAATCCGTTTCGCTGTTTGTAGTATGTATAGCCAATTCAATGGTATTCTTTAGGACAGAGCTAGCAGGATTAGTTTTCATTTTTTCTTTGGACTGTTCAAAATGTTTTTGAAGCTGTGTTACTCCTGCATCTTTTCCGAAAAGTGATGCTTTGAACGGATTACTTACCTTGTATCCGTTCTCATCTAATGCCATATAAACCAATCCGTTTACAGTTTGACCGTTTCGCTCGCCTTTGACTTCTTCCGCTGTGATATTGAAAAGGGAAAGTAACGCATTGTAACTACCCATAGTAGAATAGCTATAATACTTGGGTAGATGCCTTACTACGGAAGCAATCTGACTTTTGATGTCTCCGTTTTTATGATTTACAGGCTTAAAAACTTTGTTGACTTTTTTCTGCTCCTGCTCGACGGCTTTGTTCAGGTTATATTTAGTTTCCAAATCCCTACAGATAGCCATTGAGCGCGGGTGGTCGTAATCATCGGGGATTTTCTTGCCGTCAATTCCCACGCAGGTCGAAATGATGTGGATATGCGTGCGGTCTATATCGGTATGTTTGAAAACAATATAGGGCTGATTGCCGTACCCCATACGTTCCATATACTCCTGAGCCATATCCGTAAACTGCTCATCGCTTACCTTATCCGCAGGATCAGGGTTCAGCGATATATGCCTAACGGTCTTTTCTGTTTTTATATTGGCAGACAGATAAGGTTCAAAACATTTATTGAAATACTGGGTGGAATATCTGCCGTCTATAGTATCGGGCACTTTGTTCAGTAACAAAACAGCTCCGTTTTCTTTTTCTACTTTCTGCTGATTGTACAAAATAGCTCCGTACATATTGCTTCTCTTTCCGATTTTTGCAATCATATTTTTACTCTTTATTCAGGTATTTCTTTTCAAATTCCTGTGTCAAACGGATGACTTCTTTCGTGACATTTACCAATTCGATGGTTTCTTTTTCCAATTTAAAAAGGTATGTTCCTGCTTTTTTCTCTGAAAAATTGCGGTACAATATCTTCACAACCTGATTATAATTTGTTCCGATTGCTCGGAACTGACTAAAAAATCGGGTCAATTTTTCGTGATAATCTATTACATCCATATCAATTTTTACGGTCTTTACCGTCTTCTGAAAGATGCAAGCGGTAATAAAATGAGCAATGACTTTCATTTCTGACTGGTCAAAGAGAGCAAGAAATTTAGCATTATCCTCCGCATTCAGGTTGATAGAATACCGATGAACCGCAGGGTCAATCTTTGGCTTTCTTCCTGATTTCTTAATCTGTTTTCTGTTTTTCTCTTCCATAATAATCCATTTTAATTTTTAAACAAACGGGCGACTTCGGAGCCGTTTCCAGCCCCCTGCAAGGGCAAGTGCTTTTGAGGTGCCGAAATTCATTTCGAGTACCTCAAAAGATAACTTGCTCTGAACAAGGGTTCAGAAAAATCCGTTTTGCAAACGGATTGTAGTTAGCAGGGAAAACCCATAGCTTCCATTACAAATTTCGGTAAGACTATTTGAATAACAGCTATTTACAACAATGACAATGAACGCCAAATGATGCCACTGAATACCACCTTAAAGCAGATTGGGACTGCTTTTATTTCCTTTGTATATGGCTAGCTAGCTGATTGGTTATATCCTTAATGAAGTAACTAAACAGCATAAATCCCGACAGCAAATCTGCGTGATTGAATGCAGACGAATTGCAGATTTTTGAGTTAATGAACTAACCAATTAAGGGTCTGCAGGTGCTTTGGTAGATAGGTAGTTACATAGATACAACAGTATATACAGCTGATTGCTTAGTTAACCAAACAGCTAATTGGATATAATATTAAAAATGATAGATATGATACACGAAGAAAACAAAAATCAGCAACCCGAAAAAGAGGATTTCTCTATTGAAAATTTCATAACTGATGAAAATAAACAATCTTTCACGGAACAACAGGTAGTAACACATCGGGAAGATTTTGTCAAACCCAAAGTAGATGAGGAAGCTATTATGCGTGTAATGGCAGGCGAAGAACCTTCGGAAACTGAAACGGAAAACACAAAAACACCTGCGAGTAATACAAGAAGGATGATTTACAAGCCAAAGAAGCTGACCAAAGAGGACTACTGCGGACGGTTCTTCAAAATTCCCACGACAACGGCAAGCAGGGGGAAATCAGTGTATGTACGGCAGGAACACCACGAAACATTTAACAGGCTTACAAATATTATGGGCATCGACAAACTGACGATTTATGCGTATCTGGACAACATTATCGAATACCACTTTCAGGAGTTCGGGGAATTGATTAGGGAAATCTATAACGAGAAACACAAACCGTTGTTTTGATAACTATACGTGGTGGGTGGTACGTTTCTACCTCTTAAAATTATTTTCCAAAAGAAAAAAACAGAAAAAAAAGAAAGCCATTTTAACAAGGGGGACAGGCGGAAAAACCAAAAGGAAACGGAATAAGCCCCGAAGGGTGGCAGGGCACACAACAAACTCGGCGAAGCCACCATATTTGCCCTGCCATTATGCCGTAGTCTTTTGGTTGGGTGGTGCGGTGGCTGTCCACCTTATCTTTGCTCCCTTTTTTATTCTTTTTTTAATCAATTCCAATCAAAGAAAGGGTACAAAAAACACGTAAGGGCTAAGGATAGGGTGTTTTTTGTATGCTTTCCTTTATCCTTACAAAACTCTTTAAATGTGTGAGGGCTTTGCGAGGAAAATTTAAAGTGTTTTGAGGATTACTTTCTATTCATGTTGTGCCAACATAAGCCAAATACTGCCACATAATGCCAAATGAAAACAATACATTCCCTTGTGTTCTATATTGGGTGCAAATTTTGAACCTATGGCACAAAAAGTAATACCTGACAAAGAGCAGAAAGAGAAAGAACAAATCAGAAAAAAAGAACATAGTCCTTTGATACAGGTTGATAAGCAGAGCGACCCGATTTCCAATTTCATCGCTAATTTAAAACGTCAGTTCAGAGAAGCAAAAGGCTTAATAGATTGGAACAGGCTATTCGGGGGAAAACGTACTGAACAACAAAAGCAGACTTCCGAACCTGAAAGCATAATAGGTGCGACAAAAACGCTTATCCGTTCAGACTTCAAAAATGAAGAAAAAAATCAGGCTATACAGACCAATAAAAAGCCTGCTTTAAAAATGGACAATACAATCATAACGCAACAGTCTCGTCCTAAAAGTAAGAAACCAAAGTTAGGATTATAGCCTAGTATTTGGCAACTGTACGCCAAATACCGCCATCGGATGCAACATTAAAATGACCTATGTGAATAGCTTTTATTTTAGAGGTTTAAATGATGCAGATATGGAAATAACAGTTTTAGACATTCAGATTTTGAAAGCATTGCATAGGGAAGTTAAGGAAGTTTCCAATTTGATAGCGGAAATGACTACACCCTACAAAGCACTGCAACAGGCAACTAAATGGCTCGACCAACAGGAAGCCTGCCAATTGCTCAACATCAGCAAAAGAACGTTGCAGACATATAGGGCAAAAGGCATTCTTGGAGCAACGCAAATTAATCGGAAAACGTATTTCAGATTATCCGAAGTGGAGTTACTTATGCAGGGAGAGCGACCATTAAAAAAGCAAAAGAAATGAAACAGATTGGAAATTCAAACGAAGATATGCTTGCCTTGCTCGAAGCTGTGGTAGGCATCAAAAACGAACTGCTGTATATCAGGGAATATTTCCACCCATTGTTAAAAGGGGAAATATACCTGTCAGGCGAACAGGTTTGTGAGATGCTACATATCAGCAAGCGGACGTTGCAACAATACAGAGATGACGGACTGATACCTTTTATCAAGCTCGAACGGAAAATCTTGTTTCGTGAAAGTGATATTGTAAAAGTATTGGAAGATAACTATCAGCGTTAGCTGATTGTGTGAAACTGTAAGCGTATCGGTCAATTAAAGAAACAGCCCACTGCTTTAGGCAGTGGGCTGTGGTATTATTACATTTCTATCATTCCATTATTTAATATACTACTAAAATAGCAAGTCAAATTTGATGAAATTTTTTCAAAGACATTAGGAATATAGTCTGATATATTTTCAACAGTCAATTCCTTTTCAATAGGATAATTATGATATGTATTAAGGTAGTTTTTTATATCATATTTCTCCGTATCATTGAGTTTTTCAAAGGGATTTTGAGCTGTGTAGTTGTGTAAATCTGACAAATGAATGGAAGCACAACCAAATTTATATACATATTGAATATACCCATAAAATTCATTTGCCTTCTCAACCATATCTTTATCTGTGATTTGTTTCCATTTGTTATTTGACGTTAAAACTGTCCATTTCTCTCCTGACAAAGTCTGGTTCATCATTCTTTCTCGTTCATCGAAATCGGATATTCTACCTAAATACATTACTCTGATAAAAGAGTCCAACTCTTGTCTTAATATAGAAACGCAGTTGCCAAATAATCCTTGTGAAAATAAAAGTGTCAATGCTTTTTTATTTTCTTCACTTCTATTCTGAATTAGTGAAATATATTTTTGTCTTATATCCGCCATTATTTGAAGCATTTTTTCTAATAGCTAAAGTACAAAAAAAGCCAATGTAGATAACATTGACTTTTTTAAATTGCTTTACTGGGGTTTATAATTGAGCCACAAAAGACTGCTCCATTTCCTTAAATTTATGTGATACCTTTTGCATATCCTTACCAACTTTCTCGTTGAGAATTTTTGCGTAAATCTGTGTAGTAGCAATGTTTTTATGTCCTAACATCTTGCTCAAACTTTCGAGCGGAACGCCCTCGCTCAAAAACAGAGTGGCAAACGTATGACGTGCCAAATGAAAGGTTACTTTCTTTTCTACAAGGCAGTCAATCAGTTTAGATATTCTCTTTAAGCTGTCATTACAAACCGTATTTGATGGTACAGGAAATACCTTTCCGTTCTTTGACAATCCTGCATATTTTTCAATAATCATTTTCGGAATATCCAAGAGCATCACGTTTGACGATGTAGCCGTTTTCTTTCTGCGTACAATAATCCACTGGTTACCATCAAAGAAATCCTGAATATTACTGTTTTTAAGTCCTTTCATATCCGAATAGGAAAGTCCCGTAAAACAACTGAAAACAAACATGTCTTTAACTAATTCGTCTTTCTTTTTCTCGCAGTTGAACGTTACGAGCTGTTCCAATTCATTACGCAACAGATAACCTCGGTCTTTATCCTTTTTGGTATTCTTGTACTCGCTGAACGGATTAAAAGCAAGATGCTTTCTGCTCATTGCCAATCGGCAAAGTGTAGTAAACCCAATCATATACAGCCAAATGGTGTTGTGTGTTAAACTTTGGTCGTCACGCAGGTAGTAATCAAAGTCCTGTATAAAATCAGGAGTAAGGTCGTTAAAAGACACATCGGAGTAACCGTATTTTGTAAGTGCAAAATTGCGAAGATGTCTTAATAATGTTTTATACTTACTTCGTGTTCCATTTACCCGAAGTCCGCTATTGACCTTTTTCTCATAGTCGGACAAGAACTGTTCATAAAACTTGAAAAAGGTCATTTCTCCGCTTTCCATACCAAGGAAGGCATTTTTAAGTTTAGTACTGTTTACAGCCCCCTCATTCTTTAGGATTTTGGAATAGCATTCCTCAATACCTGAGCGGATTTTGTCAAGTTTGCTGTTTGTTTCTTGGGCTTCTCGGCTTTTACCTAAAACCCTGCCGTACTTCAAATCCCAATTTGTTGCCGAAATATCCAACTTGGCACTAAATGCAGATTGATTACCGTTTACGGTAATTCTGCACATAACCGTAACTTTCCCGTTCTTCTTCGGGGCATTCTTTTTAAGGTAGAAAAGAACCTTAAACGTTGATTTTTTTGTCGTTTCCATACTCACAATTCTTAATGATAAAATTAAACCTATGTGAGCTACCGAACAATATGAAAAACTATGCAGAAAGCTGAATTACAGCATTTTAAAACGGTTGTTTCTAATGCTTGAAAGTAACGTTTTAGTAACCTTACTTTTGCCTAACCTCGCTTTTTACTGCTTATTACCTCATCACCAAAAAATTATAAAACGGCTGTAAAGCCTTTATTTACAACCGTTTTGCCTGTTATTAATCTTTGATGTATTTTTACTGAAACTTTATTTTAAAGAAAATAGAGTTGACTCAGCACTATATTATTATAACAAAGCATTGAGTGTATTAGAAGAAACAAGTTCTGGGAAATATAACGCAGATATTTATAAAAAAATCTCAGAATCATATTTAAAAATCGGAGATATAGCGAAATATAAAGAATTTGAAGAAAAATATTTGGCTACAGCAAAAGAGGGTCATAAAAACCATATTGAAACTACAGAAACTATTTTTTCAGAAATTGTTAATGAACAAAAAAAAGAAGAGTATGAAAAAAATAAAAAGTACTTATTTTACATTTATATAATGGCAGGATTGTTTGTTATCATTCTGCTATTTTCTGTTTATTTGATTAGAAGAAAAATTATTAAAAATGCAAAAGAAAAATTAAAAATAAAAAGAGATATAATCTCTGAAAAAGAAGAACAGCTTGCAAAAAAAGAAAACGTTATTAATGAGTTGGAAATCAAAGTAAATGAATCATTTCATGAGATTATCCAGCTTGCCAATGAGAATAGTCCCGAATTTCTTGTAAGGTTTAAAGAGATTTATCCGGATTTTATTGCCGCTCTTCTTTCTAAAGAATCAGGACTTAGAAATAGCGAGCTTACATTATGTGCATTTCTTTACTTAGGATTTAATTCAAAAGACATAGCCAGAATTACCCATAAATCTGTCAGCACGATAGATAACAGAAAATACAATCTCAAAAAAAAGCTTAATGCACCCGCAGATCAGGGTCTTGCCCTATATTTCCAAAATATGATCAATAACAGATAATTAACGTTAAAAATAGTTTTGTTTGCAAAAAATAAATGTATTTTGATAATTCAGCAATAAATTATTAATGAAAACATTTTTTGTCAATTACAAAGCTCTTTCAATGTAAAACAAATAAAACAGTGCAGATTTGAATGTGATTAACATAATTACGTTTTTGTTTGAATTTTTTTGTATTTTAACTTAATTTTTATCTTAGAAAAAACTAAAATCTTGCTTTTAGTTTTAAGGGATTAAGTAGAGATTGGTACGTTAAATACTTTTATAATTGAAATGAAACTTAAATTTGTTTTTATCTCTGTGCTTTTAGGCTGTTTACTGAGTGGACAGGCTGTTTCTGATAAAGATATAAAAAAAGTAGAAGCTCTATTGGATTCTTCATATGCCAAAACATTGATTGTAGACATGAAAAGCAGCAGTCTTTTTGCGAAACAAGCACTTATAATTAGTAAAGAAAAAGGATATAAACAAGGAGAAGCATGGAGTAATTTTTATCTCGCACAAGGCTTATTTGAATTGCTGGCTTACAAACCGGCATTAATTTATTTATCTTATGCAGAAGAAGTCAATAAAGAGGTAAAAGATCAATATCTAACGTATGAAATTCACAGAGTGAGAAGCCGCGTTTTCGGATCTATGGAACTTTTGGATTCTTCTATAAAAGAACAGAAGAAAGGTCTTGAAGTTGTTTCTCAAATTAATAAGAATGAAAACGAAAAAAATTATTTAAGAAGCTTGGTGTATGAAAACCTTGCAACGACTTACAGCAAACTTCAAAATCAGCCGCTTTTTCATTATTATCTTGAAAAAAATAAAGTCCTTCTCGAAAAGCAGGATCCTGCTTTTGTTTACAACAATCTTATTTCTCTATACACAATGCTGGGGACTTATTATACTGACGAAGGAGAGTATAAGGAGGCAGAACTTTTTTTTGATAAGGCAAAGCAAATGGCAGTGCAGTACAAATACCCGTATATATCTTTCACTTACAGAAAATGGGGAGATTTGGAAGTTAGAAAAAAGAATCCAAAATCTGCTCTTGAATTTTACGAAAAAGCACTTGCAATACTTAATAAAACAAATTTCAGAAGGGAAGTTCCGGTTGTATATAAGCAAATGAGACCAGCTTATCTTCTCCTAAATGATGCTGAGAATGCTGAAAAAGTCCGAATTAAAGCTTTGGAATTAGAAAATGAGTTGAAAACAGAGCAAATGAAGGCGTCATCATCTGCGGTAGAAGAAATTCTTCAGCAGGAAAAAGAAAAAAATCTGGAAAATAACTGGAAAAACTATAGATGGATCGTATTTATTGCTGCCTTCCTCATCATTGGTATTGCGATCATCTTTTACCGATATTATATAAAAAAACAACAACTCATCAAGATCAATGAAGAAGCGTTAATGGATAAGGAGCAAAAGATTGATTTTCTTTCTAACAAAATAAATGACTCTTTCAACGAGGTTGTACGGCTCGCAAAGTCCAACAGTCCTGAGTTTTTCACAAGATTTCAGGAAATTTATCCGGATATTGTACAATCTCTTTTGAAAATTAATCCGAAATTGAGAGTTTCGGAGCTTACTTTAGCATCATACATTTATTTAGGTTTTAATACCAAGGATATTGCTGCCTGTACATTCAGAACTTTGAGTACCATTCGTAACAGGAAGCATAATCTTAGAACGAAACTCAGCATTTCTATTGAAGAAAGCACCGAACTCTGGTTTAAAAATCTTGCAAAAAAGAATTAAATAAAACGCTTTTACGTTTACTTACCAGATTAGTTTTAATGTTTTTACAAAATAACACCATTGAAAAACAAGGTGTTGTGTGTTTTAGTAGTAAGATAGATACACAATAGATTATGTGAAATTTTAGTTTAAGAAGGGATTAGTTTTCTTTTGCAAATTGAAATTCAAACAAACTGAAAACTGAAATTTTTTTAAAGAATACTACTACACTTTTTTCTAAAATGAAAAACAGTGTCATTTTCTTGTTTCTGTTTTTCTACTCCAGTTTTTTTTATTCTCAGATTCATATTTCCGGCGATGTCTATATGTATGGTGCGGAAAATTTAAAAATATCTGTAACAGACCAATCAGGAATTTATGATAATTCAAATATCTCCAAAGATTCAGGAAAAGAAAATCTTAAACCTGTCGTTGCAAATGATAAGAAAAAAAGGAAAAATCGAAAAGCTGTAGAGAAAACTTCAGAAAAGAAGCTTGTAGAAAATAAACAAAAATCACTTCCTGTAAATGACTTTACCTATCATACCTTACCTGATTCTGGTAAATCTTTCGGTGTATCTAAAAAACAGCTTTTTGCTCCTGCTCCTACATCGGTATTCAAATTAAAGTTTCTTCATTCTTTACAGCGATATCAGATTCAGGATTTTTCATATAAATCTCAAAATATTTCATATAACATAGTTTCCGATATAATTTTTGGAACAGAAAGAGATTCTTTTTCGGTAAGACCGCCGCCTTTTCATGTTATATAGATTTTCTTTTATCCTGATTTTTTTCAATTAGGAATTTTTTCTCATTATAAAAAAAATACTTATGAATTTAGATTTATCTGTTAATAGATATATCAAAAGGGTCACATATATATTCACACTTTTGATTTTTTATATAAACTATGCGCAATGCCCGCAAAGCATTGTATTTCCGGGTGCCAGAGCTGATGCTATTTTGGATATAAACGCAAGTAATTATACTTTAGGCAATGCAGCACTATCTATTAGCGTAAGTCGTTTTGGCTCTGCGGCAGCTGTTGCTACAGAAATTAATACGAATCACCAATCCGCTTTTGCTATATTGATAGATCCCGGCTTAAATACGGGAACATTTGCAAACAGGGTAGAAACTCAACTCAGCTTTTCACAGCCTGTTTACAATTTAAGATTTAATTTAAACGATATAGATGATGGTGACAGGGTTAGAGTTCTGGCGTATGATCAAAACAATAGTTTAATCAATTTTACAACATCAAATTTTGTATTAAATTCACCCACTCAAGTAACCTACACAGCAAGTCCGGATAAGGAGTTTTCGTCAAGTACAACCAATATTCCTTCAAGTGATACAGAGTTGAGAGCGAGAATAGCTGTTAATTTTAATGGTTTATTAGTATCCAGAGTAGTTATACAATATTATGATGCTGACTCTAATGCATCTACAGGAGCAGGAACATATACAATTGCCAATTTACAGGCTGTAGCATTATGTGCTAATCCGGATGATTTTGCGTCAGTTAAAGGAATAACTTCCTCATCAACCGCTATTACTAATGATTTTCATGTAAACACTGCAGCCACAACATCAAACGTTACAGCTTCTGCAGTAGGTACTTGGCCTTCTGGTATTACTATGAATGCAAACGGAACGATATCTATAGCCACAAATGTAGTTGCTGGAGTTTACAACCTTTCTTACAGAATTTGTTCCACTACTTTATCAGGGAATTGTGCTACCTCTACCATTAGACTTAATGTTTTGGAGGATACTGATGGTGATGGTGTTGCAGATATTTATGACCTTGATGATGATAACGACGGAATTCTTGATTCTGTAGAATGCGGTGGCGGAGCTGTTTATAATTACACCGGTTTTGGCATTCGTCAAGTAAGTACAACTCAAGGCAGTCTTATTGGATTAAGTGGTGCGAATTATTCGCCTTCCGTAATTTTTGCAGATCTTTTACCAGGTTTTGATGCGAATCATTTGGCTACAGACGCAGCAAGGAATAGAATGATATTTGCAAACAATGGCGGGCAGGGAAGTATTTTTGCATACCAATTTGCAACAAACTCTGTTGTCAATTTAGGAAGTGGTTTTCTTTCGAGTCTTAATAATACTACAGGAGGAGCTGCTATGTACAATGGTGATTACTACATTTATGATGATGAAGGAAGTGGAACTCTGGCAACTACAACGCAAGGATTGTGGAGAGTAACATTTAATGCTAGCGGAAATGCGAGTACGCTCACACGAGTAGCCGAACCTGTTAGTCTTACAACTGGATTGGGAGATATTGCCATTAGTCAGTCTGGAGTATTGTATTTAATGACAAGTTCAAATGTATTATACAGATTAAACTTAAATACTTTGAATCTTAGCACAACAGCACCATCATCATCTTGGTCTTTGGTGGGGACTACTACTGGCGCTGCGGGTTCTCAAATTTTCTTTGCTGCTAATGGAGATTTAATTGGCAGCAATAATGGAGATTTAATTAAAATTAATATTGATACAGCAGCGAATGAGGGAACTATTGCTACGAGTACTAATGGATATTTTTGGGGAGATCTTTCTGAAGCTCCAACGGTTGGGTTCACCTGTTCAATAGATACCGATGGAGACGGAATACCTAACCATTTAGATTTAGACAGTGACAATGACGGCTGCTCTGATGCCAACGAATATTACAACAATGCGAATGCAGATGGTGGTGACGGTGGCGTTTACGGCACCGGAAATCCTGCTGTAGACGGATCAGGAAAAGTAATCGCGGCAAGCTACACAAGCACTACCGCAGCCAATGTGACTTCGGCTACACAAGTAACTTTGGGAACACAACCTTACAATATTAATACAAAAATTGGAAGCAATGCCGCTTTTTCGGTCGTAGCATCAGCTGCAACAACCACCGTTTTCAATTCTGGGACGCCGAACTATACTGCTCCGTCTGCGACCAATACTACTTCAGGTATTTCGTATCAATGGCAGGTCAGTACAGATAACGGCTCTACCTGGTCTAATGTTACCAACGGAGGGCAGTATTCAGGAGCTACTACTGCAACATTGCTTGTGAATAATGTAACTTTAGCTCAAAACGGAAACAGATTCCGTGTAATTTTAGCTCATAGTGGAAGGATTTGTACCATTACATCTAATTCGGGAACGCTTTCTGTGGTAGATCCTTGTGTAATATCTGCAACTAACCCGGATTCTGATGGAGACGGTGTAAGTGATTACTGTGACAAAGATGATGATAATGACGGAATTTTAGACACCGTAGAATGTCCTACTTATGTTACATCGCCTAATATTTTGGTACAGTCTGCCACAGGAATTAATTCATTTAACGTAGAAACGCTTACACAAGCTGGTTTTTGTACAGGAAATCTCAACGTTACAACAGATATTGCTATGAGTCCTGCAGGTGTAATGTATGGCGTATATGCAACAGGAACATCTACCAGTACTTTGGCGATTATCAATCCAGGAAACTGCAATGTAACCAATGTTCTGAATTTATCATTTAGAGCTAACTCATTATCTTTCCTTCCGGACGGAAGTTTGTTGGTAAGTGGAGGTGATTCGATCATACGCAGAATTAATTTAACGACTAATTCTGTAAGTGTTTGGAGAAATTATACAAGTGGTAACGCAAACGGAGATTTTATCTTTATTAGCGGCAAGGTGTATGTCCTTTGGTTTGACTCGGCAATCAATGCCACCAACCCTATTATCAGAGAAGTAACGGTAAATGCCAATTATGATTATGTATCTGAAACTATTTTAGGATCGGTGCAAAGATTTGCTTTTGGTTTGGCAAAAGCAAACGGGAATGAATTGTATGCGGTTACTTCTATTGGAACTGATGGCGCAGGAAATCCACCAGGAACGATCATAAGAATCAATCTCAATCCGTTTTCTTGGTATGTCGTTTCCAATTATCCTGAAGGTTTGTTGGGTGCCACTTCTGTTGAGGAAGGCTTACTAGAGTGCGACACGGATAATGATGGAATTCCCAATAGATTAGATTTGGATTCTGATGGAGACGGCTGTTCTGATGCCAGAGAAGGCGCAGCTAATCTTACCGTTTTCACAAATTCTTCAATGCCTGGAGGAAATTCAGGAGCAAATTACAACGGATTATCTTCTTCTCCTGTTACTCAAAACTTAGGAAATACCATTGATAATACTTCAACTTCTGCAAGTTATGGCGTACCAACCGTTGCCGGAACGGGACAAGCGATAGGTCAATCTCAAAATGGCTTTAAAAATGATTGTCAAGATGCGGATGCGGATGGTATTGCAGATTGGGAAGACGTAGATGATGATAATGACGGGATTTTAGATTCTACAGAATGTACCACTACTTATAATGATTTTGTAACGGCATTTGGTAGTGGATCAACGATAAATATTTTGCCTTCCGATTTTGGATTAGCATTAAATGTTAAAAATCAAAATGTGACAAGAGATTTAAGTGCTAAATTTGGTTACCCAGCCAATTCAGGAGTTGTAATTGTAAGTATTACCAATGCTTCTGTACATCCTGTAGATAATGTCTGGTGGACTAAAAACGGTGAGTTACCTACCATTTGGAAGGTTACAGGTACAATGAGTGCATTTGTAGGATTGGGTAATGATAATGAATACTATGCAAACGATAGCAAAACCGTACATATCTATGATAAAGCTAGTGTAATACCTGTTACAGTTCCGGGATTAGTAAATCAAGCACCTGTAGCTGGACAATGGACTGTTATTGATACTGAAAGTCAAAAAACATTAAATAATCTTAATTCAAATAGTACTTCTGTAGAAAATGCAAACTGGAGATTTGTTAATATGAATTTTGGACCAAAATCGTTTGGTTTTTCAACCACTGTATCTAATGGAAATCCTAACTACGGTGTACAAATGTTATTAGAATGTGATACGGATAATGATGGTATTCCTAATCGTTTGGATTTGGATTCTGATGCCGATGGTTGTTCTGATGCCATAGAAGGCGGAGCAGATGTTACCAACTCCCAATTGGTGACCGCAGCAGGAACTCTTAGCGGAGGAAGTACAAGTGTTAATCACAATCTATGTGCACTTACAACTTGTGTAAGTACTACAGGAACTAATATTGGACTTCCGCAGTACTCAATTTTACCAACAGGATACAGTAATACAACAGGACAAACTATTGGAGATTCTCAAAATGCTTTAGTAAACGGATGTGTTTGCTATGAAGACCCTACATTGGTTTCTGGTGCTACTTACCCTGTAAAACACGGAATTACAGTATTGGGAAGAGCAGGTGCAGACAATGGTGACTGGCCAATGAACAGAAACTCTGCTTATACAGCATTGGAAGGTAAAACCAAAGGGTTTGTAATAACAAGAAACAGCAGCCCGGAAACAACAGTAGCAATACCTGTTGTTGGAATGATGGTCTTTGATACGGATGAAAATGCGGGAGCAGGCTGTCTGAAAATTTACACAGGCTCCGGAGCTGGTGAAGGCTGGAAATGTTTCAATACACAGGGTTGTCCTTAGAGATAGAAATAGAAAATAATATATATAAACAAATTCTTATCCACTCCCTCTTCCGACATTAAGATAATTTTATTCTTGATTAAACTAAAAAACACAGATGATATTCACAGGAAGAGGGATGGGTAAGTTTTAAAAACTTTACAATAATGGAAAAGAAGTACGAACATAAAAACGATAAAAAAATGAATATTGGTAAAAAAACAGCGGTTATATTGAGTATTTCCCTTTCTGCGCTTGCTTTTGCTCAGGTGAGAATCGGTGCAGTAAACTCTGTATCTAATACGAGCAGTACTTCGGTATTGCTGGAGTTTGGAACAGATGATGACAAAGGAATTATTCTTCCTTATGTAGAGACAGTTCCTTCCGGTACTAATGACGCAAAAGGAGGAACAATCATTTTTGATGTCTCTGCCAATTCGGAATACAAAGTAAAAGTGAAAAACGAAAATGCAGGCTGGAGTGATTTGAGTCGACTTTCAGGATACTCTGCTTCAGTAGAAAGTGTGGTAAAAACACCGCAGGCATCACCACTTTCCGATAAAGCAGGTGCAAAAGCAGTAATCGGAAATTCTGCAACTGCAACAGATGGTGTTTTGGTTTTAGATGCTGCAGATAAAGCAATGGTACTGCCGATTGTTTCCAATTATACCAATATTTCGAATCCTTCCCCGGGAATGATGGCGTTTCTGAAACATCCTACAGATTCTGCTAAGCACAGACTGATTGTTTTCAACGGACAAAAATGGACGTTTTGGAGACCCAATTAGTTTCAACTATAAAAACACAAAATTATACCTGATTTTCTTCATAGAAAATGTAACACAAATGAAAAAATATGAATCACGAGAAATTAATGAACTTTTTAAGTGCCTATGGAAAACCTACAGAAGAGGATCATCATAATATCAGGAAATATTTTAAAGTAAGGGAAGTTCATAAAAAACAGGTTTTAATAGAACGTAATATGTCTTGTAATCAGCTTTTCTTTGTAAACAGCGGATTGCTGAGAGCGTACTATACCAATGAAAATGGTAAAGAAATAACAAGAATGGTAGCTTGGGAAAACCGTTTTCTGACTAATATTACCAGTTTTAAGAATCATGGAGATAATAACGAAACCATTGAATGTATACAAGAAGGCGAAATCCTCAGTATAAGCAGAGAAGATTTTGATACGCTTCTATCTTTTTTGAATCTGAAAGGAATGTATGCTGATATATTGGAAGAGTATAATGCAATGCACATCAAACGATTTGAAGCCCTTAATACATCTGATGCCCATCACAAAATAATGCATCTCAAAAAAGAGTTTCCTAATCTTATACAATTACTGAATGATCAGTTATTAGCTTCTTTTTTAGGGATTTCCAGAGAATATCTGGTCAAAAACAAAAGTTTATTATACAGTAAGTAAGACAGATAAATCTGTGAACCAGTTCACAGGTTATGATAAGAAAAAAAGCGAAATTTGCGTGTCAAAAGTTTTCAGGCATCTTAACATTTTTGATAAAACACAAATGAAATTAATAAAGTTTCGATAGAAAAGTAACAACATCCTGTATCTCAGGATGCTTGTTCTTTTCTTTTTTCTAAATTTTCTTAAAATAGTCTCTTACTGAATTTTATACAGGTTCTCTGATTTAAATTTATTTAAAAATCAAACAATAGATAAACAACCATAAATTCTTGTGCAATTAAGCCTAAAATATTAAAAAAGAATAGCGCGTAAAGCGGGAGCTGTAGTTAAGAATTACAATATCCTTTGTAGCCATATCTTTAAAATGCTAGGTTGCCGTAACCATTACAAGATTTTATGTTATCACTATCATTAATTAATGTATAATGAAAAATAAAATATTAACTTTTCTGATTTGTTTAGCTAATGTTTTTACTTACTCACAATCGTGTACGGTAAATGCAGGAGGAAGCAAAATAATTTGTGGTACTACCACTACTTTATCTGGCAGTTCATCAGGAACAGCCTCGGGAAGCCCCTCTTGGTCTTTAGTTTCTAAACCATCAGGTGCTACAGATCCTATCATTACAAGTGGAAATACATTGACACCAAGTATATCTGGTCTTAATACTCCGGGGAACTATGTATTCAGAATTTCACAAACGTGTACTACAGGAGGTACTGTTACTTCTGATGTTACCATTACTGCGTCTGGTTCGGTGGCAACGTTTACAGCAGGACCAGATATTACAAACATTGCAGCAGCAACAGGTGTGGCAACTCTTAATGCAACCATTCCTGCGGGATATACTGCATCCTGGACCTATTATAATCTTTACAGTTTCCAAAGATTTGGTACAAAAGTGACTACTAATGCAACATTAACCGGTACCACTACTGCTTCGCCAACTCTTACCCTCACCAATAAAAGCGATCATACCATAGACCCGAGTTATGTGGCGGTGCTTAGAATTACTTCTATTACTAACCCGAGTTGTTTTTATGAAGATGAGGCGATTGTAAGATTCATTCCCAATCCGCAGATTACACTTAATACGACGGTAAATTATTGTGTACCAAGTACTGGAGCTTTTTCATTGTTTTTAAATAATGTATCTCCCAAATTTACTGTTTATTCTATTACACCAGGTGCTTCGGGTACTACTACAACTACCATTACTTTGAATGTTATAAGCCAGCCTTCTGGCGGAAATATTGCTTTTGATTATTTAGATAGTAACGCAATAAGCTTATCCGGACTTAATGTTACAGGAACGTATACATTTACACTTACCGTAGCCAATTCTACAGGAACTTATACCACCCCTACAATTACATACAATTATAATGGGGCACAGCCAAGACCTGTTAGCTTTATAGATTCTGCTTTTCCAGACCAGATAGGTTTATATGCCTCTGGAGGAAGTGCGGGAGCGGTATATTGCAATAGAGCAGGAAGTACTACTCCTATAGTAGTTGGTTTTAAGATTGATCCTGCAGACCCGGCAACCAATATTACTAATTTTCAAAATTCAGCAATCACACCTCCGGGAGGAGCTCCTACCATTGTACAGACGGGATCCGGAACCTATAACAGAACAGCTACAATTACTCCGCCATCAGGTGGATGGAGAGTAGGCACTTACCGTTTTGCTGTTTCAAATTCAAACGGTTCTTGTAACGGTAGCTCACAAGTTTACTATATTCATATTTCTGACGGAAATAGACCCGCAGTTAATGTGAATAATTTTACGGTCTGTTATCCCGGTTCAGGAAGCGTGTCTGCAACCGTTCCTCTTCCTGCGGTATATAAAGGTGTAGTGAACTCTAGTTATTTTCAGGATTTTAGTGGATATTATGAATTAACTACTATTTCGAAACCGTCTGGGTCTGCAAATCCTTTGTTCGAAGCAACAAATTTAAGATCTTTAGAAAGTCTTAGTACCGTTATCAGTAATCTTAATGCTCAGGGAGAATATGTATTTAAAATTAAAGCCATCCCTTCTAACGTGAGTATTGCCGACTTTTTAGGTAAAGAGTATGCGTGTGCAGGAACTTCTTTAGAAGATACTTTCTCGGTTTTTGTTTCTACACAGGTTAATGCCAATGCAGGAAGTGATTTTACAACAGGTGGAGCTGCAAGCACTACATTAAATGGAAATAATCCTACGCCAAGCAATGGGGTGTGGACTGTAGTTTCAAGCCCTTCCGGTGCTACTCCAACGTTTGTTAATGCTTCTTCAAATAATACACAGGTAAATGGTCTTACGGTAAACGGGAATTATGTTTTCAGATGGACTATTTCTACAGGTACGTGTACCAGTTCAGATGATGTACAGGTTACAGTAGTAACGCCATTATTAGAAGCTGTAAATGATATATTTAATCCGGTTATAGCAGGAAGTACTACAACGAGTGTGATTGCAAACGATAAAAATATTGCAGGCGGACAAGCCGTTATAGGAACATCAGAAGGACAGGTTTCAATAGCTGCATTAGGAACTTGGCCTGCAGGATTTACATTAAATCCTAACGGAACTATTTCTGTAGCTTCTACAGTTACCGCAGGAACTTACGATATGAATTACAGAATTTGTAATCAAATCGCAGGTACACCTTGTGATGATGCATTAGTTACCATTACGGTAGTAACGCCATTTGACTGTACAGGTAAAATTTATAGTTTAAGTTCAGTTACAGGAGAGATCAGAATGTTCAACAATCCTACAACTTCTGGTGCATTAGGATCTGTGATTAATACCACACCACATCCTACAGCTATTTCTGCAGCACCGAATGGTCCCAATGCTTTAGGGTTCAGTATTTCTACCAATAAATTTTATTATGTCCTCAATCAAAACGGAGGCACAGGAAATACTTTTGTGAGCTATGACCCAACTACCAATACTTATGAGACTTTAGCAAGCACTAACGGATATATCTATAGAGGTACAGTAACCAATGACGGATTAGGATATTATGGTATTACTTCCACCAATGTTTTAAAATATTACGATATAGCAAACAACACCTGGACAAATATTACTAATAATTATGTAGATCAGAATGGGCAAAGCCTAAATACCCTTCTCAACACCTACAGTGGAGGAGATATCGCAATGGACGGAAACGGAGATTTATGGATTTTAGCAGGAACAGCAAGTAGCGGAACCGCTTATGTTTTCAGGGTGAAAAGTGCTGTTCCAAAGACGAATATGGCAGGTGCACCTTTAGTTTTGGAGCAAATTGTAAAACAAAACATAGGGACAAGTCCAAACGGTATCTCATTCAATCCTGCGGGAGAATTGTTTATTACCAATGCTACTACTTTATTTAAAATGAATAATGATTTCAGTATATCATCTGTAGGAGCTATATCTAATCCTGCCAACGGAGGAGGAGATTTGGCAAGTTGTGCTGCGCCGCTAAATCCATTTGCTGTTTCAGATTTTGGAGATGCGCCAGATAGTTATAAAACATTATTGGCTTCTGACGGACCTCGCCATTCGGTTTCACAATATGATGCAACCAACAATACATCATCTTTAATGATTGGTTCTAAAATAGATTTAGAAAATGACGGCTTTGCTGGTGTAATGTCAAATGGAGATGATATTAATAATATCTTCGATGAGGGCAGTGTAACTTTCCCGATTCTTAATACCACTTCTACCACTTATACGGCTACTGTACCAGTAATCAATACTACCGGAGTGACAGTAAATCTGAAAGGCTGGATAGATTTCAATAAAAACGGAACATTTGATGCTTCAGAAGGCGCATCCGCAACTGTTGCCGATGGAGTCACCAGTGTAACGCTCATTTGGTCAGGGCTTTCAGGATTAACAGAAGGTATCACTTATTACAGATTAAGAATAGCGAAATCAGCCACTGAGATAGCTAATCCTACGGGAGTTGCATTCGGGGGTGAGGTAGAAGATGGTAAGTTTACTATTTCTGGTCCTGCGTTTTGTTATGAAGACCCTACGTTGGTATCTGGTGCTACTTACCCTGTAAAACACGGAATTACTGTGCTTGGAAGAGCAGGTGCGGACAATGGAGGTTGGCCAATGAATAGAAATTCTGCCTACACAGCATTAGAAAGTAAGACGAAAGGTCTTGTGATAACAAGAAACAGCAATCCTGAAGGAACGATTGCAATTCCGGTTGTAGGGATGATGGTTTTTGATACAGATGAAAACGCAGGTGCAGGTTGTCTGAAAATCTATACGGGATCTGGTGCAGGCGAAGGCTGGAAATGTTTCAGTACTCAAAGCTGTCCTTAGTATTTTAATAATCGTTCCTTTAAATTTCAAAACGATAAATTAAACCAACCCAACATAAGTTAAAAACACATAACTGACTTTTGAGATTATAAACTAACTAACTAATTTATATATTTTTACGGACGGTCTGCTATATTTGGCAGACTGTCTGTTTTTATATCAGCTATATACCAAAAAAGTGTTTTGATGGCTCCCCGCTTTATACCTATTTTATTAATTTATAAAATTCTATAGTTGTTTTAGAGTTAAAAAAAACTTTGGTAATATCCCGTTTTGTACTCTTTGTATAATATATAATCCATAAAATCAAAAGGTTATGGAAAATAGAACATCAATAGAACCGTGTTTAATTTATTTTTCCACACTATTTTTTTTTCTTTGAAGCCAAAATAACAAAAGCTTGGATTTTAAATTTATTCACATCGGATCTCTTATCAAAAAGAAAATTGAAGAAAAAAAAATTGATTATCACAGAATTTGCAATTTCATGGATGCCAATAGTGAGGATATAGATCAAATGCTGGCATCGGAAAGTCTGGATTCCCAAGTTCTGCTTAGGTGGTCAAAGTTATTGGAATACGATTTTTTTAGAATTTACAGTCAGCATTTAATATTGTATGCACCGCCATCGGCCTCTGTTGCACATGAGCAAAAAAGATCACCATCTGATTTGCCTGTTTTCCGCAAAAATATTTATACGCAGGAGATTATTGATTTTATTCTTGAGCAGATAAGGTCTGGAGAATTAACCAAAATGGGGGTAGTAGAAAAATACAGAATACCAAAAACCACATTATATAAATGGATACACAAGTACGAAAACTCAAAAAATTAGTAGATCAGCATCTGCATAAGTCTAAAAATCAAATACTGATGATTTTTGGCAGACCAAAAAAAAACTCCGATAGTGAAATTTGGTTTTTCAGACAATTTCGGTTCAGCTTTTTTAATGATGAAATAGCTTTTATTTTTGAAGAAGATAAAGTGGTAGATATTTGCCTTACCCAGTATTTCCTTTGGCAGGAGGTGAGAAATATATACTATATGGAAGGGCAGGATCCTGAATATAAAGTGGTATCAATGCTATGAAAGAAAAATTAGACAAACATAAACAGCAAAGTCCTGACTACAGGCTTATATTTTCAGACATTATAGATAAAAAATTCCCACATAAAAGAGAATACTGCGAAAAAATATTGCGAAAAGAGTATTTATCTGCTATTGATATTATGAAACTTAATCAAATGATTTTTGGGGCTTCGGGTAAAATAGCAGAAAACTTTAATCAAAAACACAAATCTTATAATAAAGCAGATATTCTGGAAATTTTAAATTATCAGAAAAACAATAAATTAAACAACCTTCAGACATCGCTTAAGTTTAAAACAAGCCGTAACACTATTGCGAAATGGAAAAAACTGTATAGCAATCTCCACTAATAGAAGTGATAACGTAACAGTTGTCTAAGCTTAATGATGAAAAATGATTTTATAAACCTGATAATGAGTGTTTTATGATATGATAGATATAAAATAGATCATGCTTTTTTCGGTGTTTTCAGGATAATAATATTACTTTGTCTGCCAGTTATATAAACCCGCAACTTTAGTTGAAAACACAAGTAAACATATTAATAATGGTAAAGCCTTTTTCATTTTTGAAGAAGGCTTTTACTGTTTTTTTATTTTGTTTTCTACAGCAATTACTGGGGAATATTTGCAGCAGCAACGAAATTTTATTTTTAAGATCTGAAAAACCACGAATTGATAATGCTTTTACGAAAGCATGTGCAAACAACATTCATTCACAAAAAAAGAAATCAAAATCTTTAGGTATATTTTCGGATCTGAAGTTTCAGTCAGCAATTTTCCCGACAAATACTTCAGGTAAATATTGGGTCAATCAGATTGCGCCTTTTATTGCAGGGCTATTTAAAATTATATTTTCCCGGAATTCAAAAACTGATTTTCATTTCTTTTCTTTTTGTCAGCCATTATGTTTAATTGTACGTCCTCCGCCTTTTATAAATTTTTATCTAAAAAATTTTGATAGCTGATATTTTAATTACGGATGAAAAGTCGGTATTGTAAAATTTTATTAAACCTCATAAATACAAATGAAGAAAATAATATTTTCCGCGATTATAATGCATAATGTTTTTATGTATTCTCAGGTGGGAATTGGAACAAATAATCCTTTATCTAATTTTCATGTTGATGCAGGAAAAGATAATCCTTTGAATGGAAATGTAGTAAGTGATGCTCAAAAACAGAATGATGTATCTATTCTTTCCTCAGGAAATGTGGGAATAGGTATTCTTTCCCCAACACGTAAGTTTGAAGTTGAAAGTGGAACCGTTGCATCTCCATCTGACGGATTTAAATTGAATGACGGAACAGAAGGAAAAGGTAAAGTTTTAATTTCCGATGATTCAGGATCTGCACATTGGCTGCTTCATCCTGCACAAAAAATTTATAAAGGAATCATGGGCAACGGGCTAAATATAGATATAAGCAGCAGTTCTTATTCTTTTAATGCTGCAAATTATAGTGTAGGCTTTTATCAGACAGGATCTTATATAGATTTGCCACCGGGTAAATGGCGGGTTAAAATTGATCTGATAATTCCGTATTTAGCAGACATTGATGCTTCGATGAATCGGGATGACTGGTTTTGGATAAGAACAACTTTGTCGGATAACGGGACAAGCAACCCTGGAGCTCCTTCAGCAGATTTAGTAGACAACAGCAGATGGGCAAGCGAAGTTTTTCAGGGACCAGGACCGGTATTGTCAGCCGGAAATAAGTTTGCTATGATCAACGGAAATTTGATAATAAATAATGCCACTTCTGCTATCAAAAGATATTATCTGCTTGCAGGTGGGTTTACCCGTTCCAATCTCAATATACCCGGAGTTTTAGAAAAAATGGGTGGCGCTCAGTGGCAGGAAAATAAAATTACGGCATACGCAATAGAACAGGATTAGTTAATTATAAAAATAAAATGAAAAAAATAGTATATCTTACCGCAATACTCATATTTACAGATGTGTTTTCACAAGTCGGAGTCAATACTCAAAATCCTCGTGGAGTTTTCCACATTGACGGGAATAAAAATAATCCGTTAACAGGAGATCCTTCAATTTCTCAGCAGCAAGATGATTTTATTGTTTTATCTTCGGGGAATGTGGGGATAGGAACAACATCACCAACAAGAAAACTAGAGATCAATTCAGGAGGAACAACAACAGCTCCAATTGACGGATTTAAACTGGTAGATGGAACTCAGGCAAAAAACAAAGCATTGGTTTCTGACGAAAACGGTTCGGCTCATTGGGAATATATTGCTTTGAAGTCTTATAAAGGACAAATTGGTAACGGGTTTAATCTTTTGCTCAATAATTCAGCCTATGATTTTAATTCGGCCAATTTCTCTACCGGGTTTTACGGCACTACTTCATACATAGATTTGGCGCCGGGCAATTGGCAGGTCAATATTTCTTTGCTTTTGGCATATGATAATAATTCTGCTGCAACAAGTCTTACAAGAGATGATTGGTTTTGGACAAGAGCCACATTGAGTGATGCAGCGGGAATTACTGCAGGAGGAGGACCTTATTCTCCTACATCAGATTTAGAAGGAACTGTTTTTTTGAGTAATATTTTTAATGGTCCGGCTCCTTTGTCATCTTTTCCTAAATATGCGATGATTAACGGGTCTCTTACGCTTAATAACAACGGCACATCCACCAAAAGATACTATTTGATCATCGGAGGAATAACGAAATCTTCAGCTTCTCTTCCCGGAAGACTGAGAAATGTGGGAGGAGCATGGGGCGAAAATGTGATTAGTGCTTTTGCTATTCAGTAAAAAAAACAGATTTATTCTGTCTTTTTGTTTTAAATTTACAACTAAAATGTGGACAGTTTATTGTTGAAAAAGTTCATATATCTACTCATGCATTTAACTAAAATAATAACCATTATTCTGCTTGTTTTTTTTTCTGCTTCTTACTCGGGGCAGAAGACCAAAAATGAGCTGGATTCTCTATTCTCCCAAAAAGTAAAGATACTTTTTGAAGAAGGTAAACTTGATGAATCTCTTGTTGTTTGTAAAGAAGTCATATCGGGTTATGAACAGTTGAATGAGGATAAAAGCGCATTAAAGGCATATATACGTGCAGCTAACATCTGCAGTAATCTATTCAGAACAAAAGAAAGTCTGCAGTATCTGGATATTGCAGCAGAAAAAAATGCAACTATAAAGGATGAATCTCTGGAATCCAGGATTAATGGAGGATATGGAAGAAATTATCAAAATCTCGGGTTTAATGATCTTGCATTGAAATATTACGATAAGGCAATCAGTATTGCTGAAAAGAATAATGACAAAATTAATCTTGAATACTTCTATGGGCTGCAATCCGTAATTTACGAAGAGCAGAAAGAAATAAATAAATTATACCGGAGTCTCACAAAAGCTCATAAATCAAAACCTAGTGTTTACAATTCAGCAAGACTGGCAAAGTACTTTCTGTCTTTCAGGAAAAATTTAGATTCTGCAAAATTCTATTTGGATTTAGGAGAAAAAATGGCAGCAACGAAAAAGTTTCCATTATTTCAGGAGTCTATTTTACAAAGAAATCAAGGACGGTATTTTATGGAAAAAAATGATTACGCGAAAGCTGTTTTCTATCTGGAAAAATCCTTGGCAATCTCAAAACAGCTCAACAAGCCACAGGATATTAAAGAGACACACAAAATGCTGGCAAAAGCTTACAAATCGCTTAAAGATGATCAGAAGTCTGTTCAAAACTTAGAAAAATATACTGCTATTACAGACAGTCTTTTAGCAGAAAGACAAAAAATACAGCATTTACCAATAGAAAAAGTGATCAAAGAAAAAGAGGAAAGCTCAAAAAAATCTTTTTCTAAGCTGTATCTTATCATATTTGCAATAGTTCTGTTGTTTGCTGTGATCTATTTTATTTCCAGAAAAAAGTTTTCGGCAAAATCTCTTGAGAAAGAAATGGAAATTAGTCTTAAAGAAGAGGAAAACCTTCAGTTGCAGCAAAAAGTAAACGAAAAGTTTGATGACATTATACAGCTGGCTAAAAATAACAGTCCCGAATTTTTCACCAGATTTCAGGAAATTTATCCTCATGTTATCAGTAATCTTTTGAAAGTAAACCCGAGACTGCGGGTTTCAGAGCTTACTTTATGTGCGTATATTTATTTGGGTTTCAATACAAAAGATATTGCCAATTATACTTTCCGTACCATAAGTACTGTACGGAACCGCAAACACAATCTGAGGACAAAGCTCAATATTCCCGCAGAAGAAAGTACCGAACTTTGGTTTAAAAATATAGGAAATAAGCTTTATTGAAATTACTCTCAAAACTTTACTTCCCAAACATCATTTTCGTAATGAAATCTTTTTCTCCTTTTCCTCTTGCAGGCGAATATTCTCTTCCATAGAAAATAATCTGAAGATGGAGTTTATTCCAAACGTCTTTTTTCCAGATGTTTTTGGCGTCTTTTTCTGTTTCAATAACGTTTTTGCCAGAAGTGAGTTTCCATTGGGTCATTAATCTGTGAATATGCGTGTCAACAGGGAACGCCGGAAATCCGAAACCTTGACTCATCACAACAGAAGCCGTTTTGTGTCCTACTCCGGGAAGCGCTTCCAGCTCTTCGTACGTTTGCGGAACAATTCCATTGTGTCTTTCCATAAGAAGTTCTGCCATTCGCTTCAGATTTTTGGCTTTTGTATTGGCAAGACCGATTTCTTTAATCAGTTCTTTAATCTCTGAAACTTCCAGCTTAGCCATTTTTTCCGGTGTTCCGGCTACACTGAAAAGCTGAGGTGTTACCTGATTCACTTTTTTATCTGTTGTCTGTGCAGAAAGCGCAACGGCAACCATGAGGGTAAACGGATCAGTATGATCCAGCGGAATAGGAACTTCCGGATATAATTTTTCCAGTTCGGTCTGTACCAACTCTGCTCTTTGCTTTTTTGTCATTTAAAACATTAAATTTGAACAAAAATAAATTATTATGCTGAAAGTAGGAGACCAATTGCCAAAATTTGAAGGAACAAATCAGGACGGAGAAGCTGTAAACTCCCAAAACTTCCTTGGAAAAAAATTAGTTGTTTTCTTTTATCCTCAAGCCAGTACACCCACTTGTACGGTAGAAGCCTGTAATTTGAGTGATAATTATTCAAAACTGGAAGAAGCCGGTTTTCAATTGTTGGGAATCAGTGGCGATTCTGTAAAAAAGCAGAAAAATTTTCACAGCAAATTTGCTTTTTCGTACGACCTGATTGCTGACGAAAACAGGGTGATTATTGAGAAATTCGGAGTGTGGCAGGAGAAGAAAACATTCGGAAAAACTTATATGGGAATTGTAAGAACGACTTTTATTTTCGATGAAAAAGGAAACTGTACCAGAGTTATTGATAAGGTAACTTCAAAAACTGCGGCTCAGCAGATTTTGGAAGGATAATCGTTATTATCAGAGGATAAAAATTCCTTTCAGTTTTGAGGCTGAAAGGAATTTTTTGTTAAAATATTTTAATAGACTATTTCTTGTCAAGCAAACTTTTCAACAAAGCAATTTGTTCGTCCTTTTCTTTGAGTCTGGCTTCATATTGTTCAACAACTTTTTCCGAGAGATACTGATTAACAATATAACCAGCGTTATTTGAATACTCACCATTATTATGATTTATTACAGTCAATCCCTCTGGTAATATATCGGTTAATGTTTTATCATAAATCTTAGCGATTTTATCTAAAGTAAAAACATCGGGGAAACTTTTATCGTTTTCAAATCTTCTGTATGTAGATTCTGAAATATCTAATTTTTCAGCGACTTCGATTGTTGAAAGTCCTTTTTCAATTCTCATTCCTTTAAGTTTTTGTCCAATCTTCATCTTTTATGATTTTGAACAAAGATATTAAAATAATGAAAGAAGCCAACTAAAAAAGTTATTTCAAAAGTGATTAAAAATTGGTAAAATTTGATAAATCTTTTGTCAGTTTTGATAGTGTTAAAATTCCATCCGCATAGTACTTTTGAAGGGTGTTATCGCGAAAACATAAATGTGTAAAAAAAATAATCAACAATCAACAATTAAAATTTATGAAAAATTTATTTAAATTAGCTTTAGTTTTTACTTTACTGTTAAGCAGCTTTGCTTTTTCTCAGAAATATGTAAATGAAAATGCAGAAGAACTTTTATCTGCTGTGAAAGAATCTACATCTGCCAGAAAAAGAGTTTTATTATTCTGTAATACAATTTCCTGTTGCGGAATTGGGAGCTTTGGAATTGAAATCTGGTCGGATAAAGAATGTCATTATGTAGTTGTAGGCAAAAGAGTTGCTGTGCTAGGTTTAAAAAATACAGACGGTTCAGACTTCAAAGGTTCAGAAATTGAAATAAAAGAAGATGTCACTTTAATTGATAAAGATCATTCATTAGAAAAGGACGGTATGGAAGCGGTTATGAAAGCTGGGACTTACAAAGTTGTCAATGGTGAAGTTGCTTTTGAAGTTGCTGTTCAAAGAATTAGAATTAAGAAAGCATGTTATGTAGAAACTCATCAAGGTCATATCTTTGGTCATGAATATAGTTATACCACAAGTATTTGTGTATATTATCCTTCTTTTAGTAACCAAACCAGAGTTATTCACGGAGGTTATGCCGAAATAGATATAACTAAAGATGAAAAGCTGTTGAACATAGCTAAAGAAAATGGTAATATGTTATCTTTCGATGAAGACGTAATTTTTGGAAATGACTATTTGATTAAAGCTGGAAAGTATTTAGTTGAAGAAGGTAAAATTTATACAAGAAACATTCAATTAAAATAAAAGATGAAAAAAAAAGTTCTAATAATCATTTCTGTAGTGATTTTGGTGGTATTTGTTGTGTATAATTTTGGGTTTCAAATTGGTAATGTTACTGTCGGTAAGCAGCAGGATACAATAGAGAGAAACAGTAAATTTAATATTGAAAATAGCAGCTTCTCAAAAGAATTCTTAGCTAGCGATTCAATTTCTGTGATTAATTTGTGGGCAAGCTGGTGTGAGCCTTGCTTGAAGGAGATGCCAGTGTTTAAAAAGCTGGAGAAAAATAATCCTACTGTTAAGTTTGCAACACTATCAATTGATAAAGATGAAAAAGAATTGATTGATGCTATTAAAAATTATAATCTTACAAATGATATCACCTTAGATAATTCAGAATACAGAAAAGCTATTAGAAACTTTTTGGAGAATAGAGATTTAAATTCATTAATAAGAAATGAAATTGTTCCGGTTACTTATATCATTAAAGAGGGAAAAGTGATTCATAAGTTAACAGGAAGTATTGATTATGACGAAGTAAACATTAAAATTAATTCTCTTAAATGAAATATAATGTAATATTATGTGTAATTATTTTATTTTCGTCAAATTTAAAATCCCAAACCACGATGTCTGGTTTAGATAAAGGTTTAGCTATTGGTAATATTCTTGTGCAGGGCTTTGCAGCTTTAAGGGGAAATAATGCAAAACCCGTAGATCCTAATGCAAAAACAGTCGACAGTTTTTGTTTTAAAAACAAAATGGATGAGAAAATTACCGTAAAACTCAACGGGAAGATAGAAGATGAAGAAATAAAAAAAGAATTCGTTATCCCAAAAGACGAAAAAGAATGTACGTACAACCTTCCCAAAGGTATTTATACTTATGAAGTTTTGCTTTCAAGTAAAGATACTTATCAAAAAGGGGAATATAAAGTTTCGGAAGAAGCTTTAATGACAATAAACCGATAAAAATAAACCGCTTTGTCTGATTGCAAAGCGGTTTTTATTTCATGTCATTCTAAGTCTATTTAAAATCTACCAGCTCAACATCAAAAATAAGTGTTGCTCCGGGAGGAATTACGTTTCCTGCTCCATTGTCTCCATAAGCAAGATCTGAAGGAAGATAAAATCTGTATTTAGCTCCTTTGCTCATCAACTGTATTCCTTCTGTCCATCCGGGAATTACGCTGGATAAGTTAAGTTCAATAGGTTTTCCGCCATTCTTGTCGGTAGAGTCAAAAACAGTTCCGTCCATCAGTTTTCCTGTATACATTACATTTGCCGTATTTGAAGCTGTTGGTTTTGTTTTGCCGTCACCTTCTTTCAAAACCTCGTATTGCAGACCGCTTGCTGTAGTTTTTATATTATTTTTCAGCTTATTTTTAGCAAGAAAATCTGCTCCAGCTTTTTTGTTTTCTTCAGCTTTTACTTTAGCTTCGGCTTGTTTCTTTTCGTTTTGCTTTTGCATAAAACCCTGCAGGAAAGTTCCCATTTCTTCTTTCGGGAAAAGTGCAGATTTCTCTGTAAGTGCGTCTTTAATGCCTTGCGCCAAAAGCTCTGCATCTGCAGGAAAGCCTTGTCTTTTCATATTTTCTGCGATATCAAGACCAATATAATATGACGCTTTCTGCTCATCAGTATATGTTTTTTGAGCAAACACAAGATTGGCTCCGGTAAGCAAAGCTAAGGTAAATAAGGTTTTTTTCATTGTTGAGATATATTTCTGCGAATTTAAGGTTTTGTAACGGAATACGTGAAGAATAAAGATTATACAAGTTAAAGATTTGTATTTTCGCTCAATTATAGGTATTTGTTTTTCAGGGCGGTAAAAACTAAAGAACTGACTAACTTACATAAAATCTATTATTTACTTGTATCTTATTCTGTCTCAAAATACATCAGTTCTTCTGAGTCATTCGGGAGTGTAACCATTTGTTTGAATTTTAAACCCAGTTTTTCAATCAGTTTACGGGAAGAAAAATTGTCTTTGGTGGTAATGGCTGAAACTTTTTTAAGACCAAAATCATTCATTCCGACAGACAATATCTTTTGTGCAGCTTCAAACATCAGACCTTTGCCTTCATATTTTTCAAGTACGGAAAAACCAATATCCATGATATCCAAACCATCTCTTTCAAATATTCCTACGCCGCCGATTTTATGATTTCCTTCTTTTAAAACAACAAGATAATTCCCAAAACCCAGCTTATCAAATTGAGGTAAGAATTTGGATTGAATATATTGTTCTGCATCACCAACAGTCTGTATATTTCTGTTTCCGATGTATTTGATGAAAGAAGGCATATTATACAGCTCAAAAATGAAACCGGCATCTTCCAAAGACATAGGACGAATGAAAAGCCTTTCGGTCTCGTAAAAATTATCTTCTTTTTTTAGTGGGCTGTTTTGATGATTCATCTTTTGGCTCTTCTTTCTTTTCCAATTTTAAAAGTCTTGGGTTGTTCTTGCAGTTTTTAGTATAAACTTCCATATAAGATCCGTGATCGTCTACTTTTGAAATCTTTCCGGTTGCTTTGCTGACCGTTAATGTATAATGGGTCTTCTGATAAGGACATTCGATTGAGGTAACTTTCCCCAGATCCAGATAGTAATTGTTTTTGTCTTCGTAATGATTGGCTGCAACATCTACAAACTGCTCATCTATCATATATCCTTCAAGAACAGCAGATAAGGCAGCCTCATCTACATTGTTAACCTTTCCGATAAAGCCTTTAAGGTCTTTAATATCAGTAATGTAAGTGATCTGATCGCCTTTGCCGGAAACAATGTAGAAAAAACTTTCTTCTCCCGGTCTCAGACTAAATCCTGAAAACTGCGGAGTATAATCTTTTTTCGTTCCGGAAACTTTGATTTCTTTATTTCTTCCGTAACTGTTGTGTACCAAAACCCAAAAATCTGCTGTTTGGTGATCTGGTGAAATATTAGATAAAACGCCTTCTATATTGGCGAATTTTTTCTTCTCCTGAGAAAAAGAAAATATCCCAAGAAATAAGAAAACCGAAAAAAAAGTACTTTTATATAATGTCATAGTTACAAAAAGTGACACAAATCATGCCATGTTTTACATATATTTTTCGCCTTTTTTAAGGCTTTTAAGATCTAAAACATAATCCTTAATCTGCTGATCATGCTGTCTCGGGCAGATTAAAAGAACTTTGTCTGTATCTACAACGATAAAATCCTTTAATCCGTCTATTACGACTGCTTTATTATTTTTAATATGAATAATATTTCCCTTAGAATCGTAAGTAAGGGCAGTTTTGATATTGATAGAATTATCATGCTGGTCTCTCTCGCTGTTTTCGAAAACAGAAGTCCATGTTCCTAGATCGCTCCAGCCTAAATCTGCGGGAATTACGTAAACGTTTTTTGCTTTTTCTAAAATTCCGTTATCAATGGATATTTTCTGGATTTTAGGATAAATAAGTTCAATACAGCTGGTTTCATTATCCGCATTGTATTCGCACACCGTAAACTGCTGTGTCATTTCCGGAAGAAAATTTTCAAAAGCTTTTTGAATAGATTGTACATTCCAGATAAAAATTCCGGCATTCCAAAGAAAATCACCACTTTCCAGGAAACTTTTAGCAATTTCCAGAATCGGTTTTTCGGTAAATGTTTTTACTTTATAATAATCTGAATCTTTCGTTTCTACAAACTGAATATATCCGTATCCTGTATCGGGTCTTGTCGGAGTGATTCCTAGTGTTACCAGGTAATCGTTTCCGGAGGCAATTTCAAGAGCCAGCTTTACTTTTTCAAGGAAGGTTTCTTCTTTTAAAATTAAATGATCCGCCGGCAAAACAATCATGGTGGCTTCAGGATTGATCTCTGCGATTTTATTTGCCATATAAAGATTGCAGGCGGCGGTGTTTTTCATCAGTGGCTCTCCTACAATATTCCGTTCCGGAATTTCCGGAAGCTGCTGATGAGAAAGCGCGGTGTACTCTTTATTGGTAATTACAAAAATATTTTCGTTAGGAATAATTTTACTGATCCTGTCATAGGTCTGCTGAATCATCGTACGACCCGTTCCTAAAATATCCTGAAACTGTTTTGGAAATTTCTGTGTGCTTAAAGGCCAGAATCTGCTTCCGATTCCTCCTGCCATTATCACGCAGTATTGATCTGATTTCGACATATTTAACTGCATTTTATCACTCTCGCCAAAGGTCTGAAAGAATACTTTCTTCCGGTAGCCAGATGAATACAAAGATAGTTCTTTTTAATCAGACCTTGCAAAACGTATTTTCCGTTTCTGTATATAAAATGATCACCGTTTATCAGCTCATGGATAAATACCGAACCATCTTCGTCATTGCTCATGTCAAAATATTGTACCAATTCCGGACTTGCCATAAAGTTGGCTTTAGGCGCACGGGAAAAATCAGCAATAATAGGTCTTAAATCTTCTGTATAAACATCAATGCTTTCTAAAAGCATAAGACGAAACGTGTGCTTCCATTCAGAACCGTGAGGAGCTATTTTTTTTCCGTATTTTTCAAATGCGACGAGATGCGCCAGCTCATGAGTAAGCACAAAAAAGAAAAGCTGCGGAGAAAGAGTAGAGTTGATGGTGATTTCGTGAGACTGATCTTTCAGTTTTCTGTAATCTCCAAGCTTAGATTCTCTGTTTTTCGTTATTTTGATATGGATATAATGATCCGCAAACCATTTTTTCAAATGCGGCAGCGTATTTTCAGGTAAATAATTTTGCAAAGACTGAATAGACATTCTACAAACTTAGCGGAATTCCTGCATAGAAATTTAATAATTTTAAACTGAAAATATAATTATATTTTGCCTGTTCTACAGAACCTTGTGCATTGGCGTAATTGTTTCTTGCGATATTGAGGTCGTAAATGGTTGTACGCCCCGCTGCATAACTTTTATCTGCAAAATCCATTGCCAGTTTTGTGCTTTTCTCAGCTTCTACTGCAGCAAGATATACTTCATAATTGGCATCGACATCAAACTGAGCCTGCTGTACATTTTGTCTTACAGCCTGCTTTTGTTGTTCTAATGCATTTTTGGCGATAAATTCATTAATTTTAGACTGTTCTACCTGAAGTTTGGTGATTCCTTTATTAAAGATAGGAATATTGAGATTTACCCCGCCCTGCTGTCCGAAATTGTCCTTATACTGTTGAAAAAGACTGCCTTCTTTTACATAAAAAAAACTGCTTCCAACGTTGTTGGTATTCAATAGGTTGTTGTAAAATGTTCCTAATCCGATACTTGCTGTTAAAGTGGGCCAAAAAGCTGTTTTGGTCACTTCTGTCTGAGCTTCAGCGGCTTTTATTCTGCTCTGCGCTGCTTTTACCTGTGGCTGTGTTTCGTAAGCAGTCTCCAGAACATCATTTACCGAAATAAGCTGTGGACTCAGTGTTTCGGAAATTTCCACATCTTCTACATCAAAATCTTTGTATTCTTTAAGCTGGAGAAGCTGTGCCAAAGCAAATAAACTTCTGTCTACATTAATTTCTGCTGTTTTCAGGTTCTGTTTTTCTCTCGCCCATGCAGCTTCGGCTTCCGCCACAATAGTTTGTGCGGTAGTTCCTACTTCTGTCGTGATTTTTGCTCTGTCATATTGTTTTTTAGCATTTTCTGTTGCACTTTGAGCAATTTTTACAATTTCTTTGTTGAGCAAAGTAGTTAAGTACTGTCTTGCAATCTGAAGCGAAATATCGTTCTTAACTGTTTCAATGTCGTATTGGCTGGCTTCTACGTCAAATTCGGTTTTTCTGATCGTTTTTTCAAGCCTTCCGTTATTAAAAAGCAAAACGTCTGCTCCAATATTTACATTGTTGCTATATCGGTCGTTTCTGATACTTCCTGTCCCTAAAGATGCCTGTCCGAAACTTACATTGTTTCCCATATTCGCACTTACGGACGGCAGATAGTTTTTCTGGGCAATTTTCAGGTTAGTATCCTGTATTTGTTTTGAATATTCATTTTGAATTACCTGAAGATTATGTTTCACTGCATAATCTACACACTCTTTCAGAGACCATTTTTCCTGAGCATTTATTCCTGCAAAGACTAATCCTAAAACAATCGTCAAAACTTTTTTCATATGTAGATGTCTATTTTTAAGCTATATGCAATCACCATTCACGGATATTATGTTTCATAATTGCCAAGGCGATTTCATAATGAAATATTATTTTTTTCAAATTTTACAAACTCATTCGATAATGGGTTTGTGTCGGCTTTTCTCCATTAGACGAAGAGAACAGAAAAAAGTTACAAAAAACAAAAAATATTGTTTCAGAATAGTAAAAGATTTGAGAATTTTGCGTTATGACAAACGAACAGTATCAACAAGCGGTGGAGTGGCTTTTTGTGCAGGCTCCGAATTATCAGATTGATGGTGAAAAAGCCTATAAGCCAGGATTGGATAATATCAGAGATCTGTGTGCTTTTTTCGGAAATCCTCAGGATAAAATAAAATGTATTCATATTGGCGGAACCAATGGGAAGGGTTCTACAAGCAATATGCTGGCTTCTGTTCTTCAGGAGGCTGGTTATAAAATCGGATTATATAATTCACCTCATCTTATTGACTTTACCGAAAGAATCAAAGTAAACGGTAAAAACTGTGATAAAAAGTTTGTATTTGATTTTATTCAAAAACTAAAACATCTTCCAGAAAATATTCGCCCGTCTTTTTTTGAATTTACCACCATCATGGCATTTGAATATTTCTATCAGCAGAAAACTGATTTTGCCATTATTGAAGTCGGTTTGGGAGGAAGGTTAGATTCTACTAATATTATTACGCCTTTAGTTTCTGCAATTACCAATGTTCAGCTTGATCATCAGAATATTTTAGGAAATACGATTGAAGAGATCGCTTTTGAAAAGGCGGGAATCATTAAAAATAATATTCCTGTAGTTTTAGGAGATGATAATGAAGCGGTTAAAAATATCATCAGAGCTAAAGCTGAAAATGAGAAAACTCCGTTAATTGATGCAACGCTCATACAGTCAGATTTAAAATCAGATTTAGAAGGAAACTATCAGGCGAAAAATATCAAAGTTGTTTTAGCGCTGATTGAAGAATTAAAGAAGTCAGGCGTAACCACTTCTGAAGAAAACATTGAAAAAGGATTGCTGAATGTTCATCAAAATACAGGTTTTATCGGAAGGTGGTTTCAGTTTTCAGAAAATCCGCTTACGATATGCGATACCGCTCACAATCAGGCAGGACTGGAGTATGTTTTTCAGCAGTTGGAAAGTATTGATAAACGCAAACATATTATATTAGGTTTTGTGAATGATAAAAAAATAGATGAAGTGATGGCTTTGCTTCCTGAAAATTCTCGATTTTATTTTGCTAAACCAGCCATTCATCGGGGTCGTGATCCTAAAGATTATGAAGATTTATTATTAGGTGCAAAAATTAATTATAAAATTTTTGATTCTGTGCAGGAAGCCTATCTTTCTGCAAAACAAGAATGTACAGAAGAAGAAATGATTTTTGTTGGTGGAAGCAACTTTGTAGTGGGAGAATTTTTAGAAAAAAATTTGGAGAATGTGAAATAAGTTGTATATTTGCACCACTCTAAACGAGAAAACAAGTATAGAGGGTTCTTAGCTCAGTTGGTTCAGAGCATCTGGTTTACACCCAGAGGGTCGGGGGTTCGAATCCCTCAGGACCCACAGAAAGGAAACGAAACCTTTAAAAAAAATTCGGGTTCTTAGCTCAGTTGGTTCAGAGCATCTGGTTTACACCCAGAGGGTCGGGGGTTCGAATCCCTCAGGACCCACAGAAATCTCTCTTTTTTAAGGGAGATTTTTTTATTTTCTCAAAAGCAATCCTAGTTTATAAAAATCTAAAATCCGTAAATTAGGATGGGATGATAAAAGATTCCTCTTAAAACTATTTTCAAAAGTATTTAAAATTTTAGATATAGCAAATTTCAAAATGCTTATTGTAGAGATTATTTGATAAGCTTTTACAATTTTTATTTCTGATAATTTTGAGTTCAGCGTTTTATCTTTGAGTAAAATAGCAAGATTTTCTATAGATTCCTCTACTTTTTTCAGGTAAATTTTATTGGATTCAATATCATCATTTAAAACAGGATTTTCAATATGATCAACCGAAATTTGAAGGCTTTTTAAATCCATGGCAAAAATCAGATCTTCGTAGCCGTATTTATTAAGTGAAGTGTTAAATTGAACCTGTTTAAAAATTTTTCTGCTGATCAAAAAATTATTAGTCTGAAAACTTAAATAAGGCTTTTTCTCTCTCTCAATCAAAGATAAGTTTTCTCTTTCAGAGGCAAATTTCCATCTTAAAATATATTCAGGTGAGATCGGGTTCGATATTGCCGTTCTTCCCCCGTAAACAATTGATAAATTGGGTTTTAAGTCTAAAAAAACAAAATAATTGTTCATGAAATTTTCAGAAATCAGTTTTCCGTCACAATCCAGAAAAAGCAGGTAATCACCCTTTGCATATTGCAAAAAGAGATTTCTTATTTTAGATCTTCCAATGTTTTTTTCGAGAAAAATAACCTGATCACAGATTTTAGAGATTTCCTGATTGATTTGTTTGAATTTTGAATCGGATGCATCATCTATAAGAATAATTTCTGCGTTAAGAACATCTTTTTCGATTTGATTCTTAAGATCCGTAATCAGTTCTCGTACATCAAAATTATAGACGGGAATGCATACAGAGATCTTCATCAGTTATATTTTGTCTAAAATCTGCTGAATGCTTATTTCTCCGAGGCAAGCCCAGTCTCCGCGGAAACATTCTTTGTCCCCGAAAACCGAACACGGTCTGCAGGTGAGATCTTTGATTTCAACTACATCATTTTCGCTCTGCCCGAATCCTAAAAATCCTGCAAAAGGATGTGTGGAACCCCAAATGGAAACGCATCTTGTCCCAACAACACTCGCTAAGTGCATATTGGCAGAATCCATAGAGATCATCACTTCCAGTCTGGAAATTCTATCAAGTTCTTCCGAAAGGCTGAGCTTTCCTGCTAAACTTTTTGTATTGGGAATCTGCTGCTTCCAATTTTCAAGCGTTTCAATTTCTTTTTTGCCGCCGCCAAAAAAATAAACCGTATTTTTTTCGGAAAGAATTTTTACCAGTTCAAATGACTTTTCCAGAGGCAGCATTTTGCCTTTATGCTGTGCAAACGGTGCAAATCCGATTCCGGATTTTTTTTCTGAATTGGGTCGAAGCTGATGGGAGAGTTCTACTTTGAAACCCATTTCCCGAAAAACATCTGCATAGCGTTCTGTTGTTTTTTTCAGCTGAAATTTATTCAGGTTCCAAATGTCTGTAAGATCCTCTTTTTCCAGCTTTCCTTTATTGATTTTAAAAACTTTAAACCCTTTTCTGATGTATATCTTATTTAAAATTTTGGTGCGGATCACATCATGCAGGTCGGCTACATAATCTGGTTTGTATAAGCTGATCAATTCTTTGGCAAGCCTTCTTACTCCAAAAAATCCTTTATAGTCATCAACATCAATTCCATGGAATGTAACATTCGGAATATCAGTAAATAAGCGTTCGAAATTCTTTCTGGAAACCATCACGATTTCTACATCAGGATTCTGTTCCAAAAACTCTCTGAAGACCGGAACGGTCATCGCGACATCTCCAAATGCTGAAAAACGATATGCTAATATTCTTGCCACTCTTTATGATTTCAATTGATAAGCAACCGCATAAAACTTAATCTGTTTGGTCATTGCCATCAATCCGTTGGCTCTGGAAGGGGATAAAAATTCCTGCAGACCGATTTGTGAAATAAAATCAAAATCAGAGTCCAGAATTTCCTGTGTAGAATGACCGCTGTAAATGCTGATAAGAAGCGAAACGATACCTTTAGGCAGAATACCGTCAGAATCTGCATCAAAAAACAATTTTCCGTCTTTGAAATCAGCATCAATCCAGACTTTGCTTTGGCAGCCTTTGATCAGATTTTCGTCTGTTTTTTTGTTATCAGAAAGTCCTTTCAGTTCTTTTCCGAGATCAATAATATATTCATATTTCTGCTCCCAGTCTTCCAGAAAGGCAAATTCGTCAATGATTTCCTGCTGTTTTTCTTTGATGGTCATATTTGGTTGATTTCTTTTTACAAAGATACTATTTTTAGAGTTTTTATTCTGACTCTCATCTTGGGTTTGGTCTTCTTGAATGCTTCTGTTTTATTTCTTACTTTTACCATCCCAATTTTAAGACAGATTCCATGGCAAAAGCGGCGAAAAAAGAAACTCCTTTAATGACTCAGTACAATACCATCAAGGCGAAATATCCTGATGCACTTTTGCTTTTCAGAGTTGGAGATTTTTACGAAACTTTCGGTCAGGATGCCGTGAAAACTTCTCAGATTCTGGGAATTGTTTTAACAAAAAGAGCCAATGGGGAAGGGCATATAGAATTGGCGGGATTTCCGCATCATTCCGTAGATTCTTATCTGCCAAAACTGGTGAGAGCCGGGATGCGAGTGGCTATATGCGACCAGCTGGAAGATCCGAAATCGGTAAAAGGAATTGTAAAACGCGGCGTTACAGAACTGGTAACTCCCGGAGTAACATTCAATGATCAGGTTTTAACGTCTAAAAAGAATAATTTTCTTCTTTCCCTCCACAAAGAAAAAGAAAAATACGGAATCGCACTGGTAGATGTTTCTACCGGAGAATTTCTGGTAAGCGAAGGAAATCTCGAAAAACTGCTTCACATTATCAGTACTTTTGATCCTAGCGAGATTATTTATCAGCGAAGCGTACAAATCCCGGAACAGCTGAAAAATAAAAATGTTTTCAAGCTGGAAGACTGGGCTTATCAGCATAATTTTGCTTACGAAAAGCTGACTAATCATTTTAAAACCAATTCTCTCAAGGGTTTTGGTATTGAAGGTTTATCATTGGCAATTACAGCTGCAGGTGCTATTTTTGCGTATCTTGTAGAAGATACCCATCATAATCTGCTCTCGCATATTACCAAAATTCAGGTGATTCCGCAGGAAGATTATCTGATGATGGATCATTTTACGCTGAGAAATCTGGAAATTGTTTATCCAAGCAATCCGAAAGGAAAATCTCTTTTAGATATTATTGATAAAACTTCTACGCCAATGGGAGGAAGACTTTTGAGAAGAAGAATCATCCTGCCTTTGAAGTCGGTAGATGAAATTTCCAGAAGACTTTCCCTGATTGATTTTCTTAACGAAAATGATCAGCTTAAATACGAGATTTCAATTTTGCTCCGCTCTATTTCAGATTTAGACCGATTGATGGGGAAACTGGCAGCAGAAAAAATTTCACCTAAAGAATTAGGTTATCTTCGGCAAAGTCTTATTAATATTCAGAAAATAAAAGGATTGATACATCCTCATGCGGATGTTTTGGCTTGGCTTGAACCTTTAAATAATTTAGAAGAACTTATTCTTTTACTCGAAAACCATTTGAATGAAGAACTTCCGGTGAATCTTGCCAAAGGAAATGTTATCAAAGAAAATATTTCTGAAGAACTTGATCGTTTACGCGGGCTTCAAAGCAAAGGAAGAGGTTTTCTGGATGAAATGTGCCAGAGAGAAATTGAAAGAACCGGAATTTCCAGCCTTAAAATAGACTTTAATAATGTATTCGGATATTTTATTGAAGTAAGAAATACCCATAAAGATAAAGTTCCTGCAGAATGGCTGAGAAAGCAGACTTTGGTAAATGCAGAGCGGTACATCACCGAAGAGCTGAAAGAATACGAAAATCAGATCTTAGGAGCAGAAGAAAAAATAAGTGTTCTGGAAAACGAACTCTATCGTAAAGTTTGCTCCGATACGATGATTTATATTGATAAAATTCAGGAAAATTCTAATATCATCGCACAGCTTGATGTTGCGGTTGGTTTATCTGAGCTGGCTGTTTCCGAAAGCTATACAAAACCTGTTTTAAATGAAGGTTTTACCGTCGATCTGAAAGAAGCGAGACATCCGATCATTGAAAATGCGCTTCCTTTAGGTGAAAAATACATCCCGAATGATATTTTTTTAGATAAAGATTCTCAACAGATTATTATGGTAACCGGTCCCAACATGGCGGGTAAATCGGCAATTCTTCGTCAGACAGCTATTGTTTGTCTTATGGCACAAATCGGGAGTTTTGTACCAGCAAAATATGCGGAAATAGGAGTTTTAGACAAAATTTTCACAAGAGTAGGAGCAAGTGATAATATTTCTGCCGGAGAATCTACTTTTATGGTTGAAATGAATGAGGCTGCCAATATTCTGAACAATATTTCAGACAGAAGTTTGATTTTATTAGACGAAATCGGTCGTGGAACATCTACTTATGACGGGGTTTCTATTGCGTGGGCAATCGCAGAATATCTGCATCAGCATCCTACTCAGGCAAAAACTTTATTTGCAACGCATTATCACGAACTAAATGAAATGACAGTGAATTTTGACCGTGTTAAAAATTTCCACGTGTCAATTCAGGAAAATAAAGGAAATATTATCTTTTTAAGAAAATTAATTCCGGGCGGAAGTGAGCATAGTTTTGGTATTCACGTTGCAAAATTGGCGGGAATGCCTTCAAAAGTTGTCAACAGAGCGAATGAAATTCTGAAAACTTTGGAAGCAAGCCGTTCTCAAAACGGGTCGTCTGAAAACATCAAAAGAGTAACTGAAGAAAATATGCAGCTTTCTTTCTTTCAGCTGGATGATCCTGTTTTGGAAAATATCAGGGAAGAATTAACGAAAATCGACATCAATACTTTAACGCCGATTGAAGCTTTAATGAAACTGAATGCAATTAAGAAAATGATTGGGAAATAGTAAATTATTCGGCTATTGCTAATGTAAGTGGCAGATTAAATCTGCTTCTGACTAGAGTTTCCTTATAAACTGCAGGAAGCCATTTTATTTTAACGCTTTTTACTGCATTAATAGCAGCATTGTTAAAAGAACTGTTAGATCCCAAAGCTTTTATGCTGCTTAAAGAACCATCTCTTTCAACAACAAAAATAATATTTGTTTTTACTGATCTTTCACCAGGCTGAACTTTTACAAGTTCTGTATTGATTGCATCAGCAACTTTCCTGCGGAAGATATCTTCACCACCAGGAAATTTTGCTTTTAAACGATCAGAAGAATTATAAATCTTATTTACATCTGCAGGTAATTCTTCTTCATTTGAATCTGCTGCCGGGATTGGTGGACTAATCACTTGTCCGAAAGATAGTATACTTAAACAAAAGAAGAAGGCAGCAAAATATTTTATCATAGTAAATTTTATATAAATCAAATATAAATTAAAATTCTAATATTTTTTTGAAATCAAAGGAAAATAAAACAAATATCTTACAGGCTCGCCATTCAGTTTTGCCGGTTTCCACCGTTCAAATATTCTTCTCATTCCCAATTCTGCTTCCTTGGCGTGTTTTTTATTGGTTCCTGCTGCTGTTACATTTCTCACATAACCGTTTTTTTCAACAATGAAATATAATCTGGTGTCTATTTTTTCTTTATGCTTTAAATCTAAAGTCTGAATATTTTCGAAATATTTTTTGTGAAAAGCTTTCATTCCTCCGGGAAATTCCGGTAGTTCATCTGCTTTCGTAACAACTCCTTTCAGGTCTAATTTTGTTTTTACAAATTCAAGATCAGGAATATCGGAAAGACTGATGGTTGGTTGGTTTTTTTGCGTACCCGTTTCGCTTACTTTAGAAGAGTCGGCTGTTTGTGCAAGATATAAAGCACTAAAGGAGAATGCTAAAAGCTGAAAAAGTTTTTTCATAATATTAAAATATTTATATCTGTGTTTAAAAGTTGTTCAACAAAATTTGTTCCATTATATTAGAAACAATTGCTTAATTTTGAGTATGAAGAAATTACTTGTTTTAATCATATTTTTCTGCAGCAGTTCTTTTTTGTTTTCACAAAATAAAAAAATCACTGGTGATGTTGCGCTTATTCAGTATGAACTTCTTCGGGATATAATCAAAGAAAATAAAGATGTTCTGCTGGTTCTTAATTTTTGGTCGACAACTTGTGCTCCGTGTGTAAAAGAGCTTCCGGATTTCATGGAAATTAATAATAAATTCAGCGGTAAAAAGAATTTCAAAATGCTTTTGGTCTCTCTGGACAGAGCAAAAGATAAAGAAAAGGTTGTGAAATTTATTGAAAATAAAAATCTGACAGCCGAAGTTGTCATTTTAGATGATATTAAAAGAATGAACACCTGGATTCCTGCTTTTGAAGAAAAATGGGAAGGCAATATTCCCGTGACCATCATCTATAAACATTCAGAAAAAATCCATTTCAACGATGGAGAAATGTCAAAACAGGAATTGGAAAGTATTATCGAAAAAAATTTAAATTAAATAAAAAATATGAAAAACTTGAAAGCTTTAATAATGCTGATTACTTTTCTGGGGTTCAGCTGTGTGTGTCTTGCCCAAAAACCTTCGAAGAAGGAGGCTAAACAAAATTCAACTGAAAAGAGTGGGTATCAGGTTGGAGATATAGCGACCGATTTCAGTCTGAAAAATATAGACGGAAATATGGTTTCGTTAAGTGATTTTTCTGATACAAAAGGCTTTATTGTGATTTTTACCTGTAATCATTGTCCTTATGCCAAAAAGTACGAAGAAAGAATTATTGAACTTGATAAAATGTTTAAAGAAATGGGTTATCCTGTCATTGCGATTAATCCTAATGATCCTAAAATACAGCCTGAAGACAGCTACCAAAAAATGATAGAAAGAGCCAAAGAAAAAGGCTTTACTTTTCCTTATCTTATTGATGAAAAGCAGGCGATTTTTCCTCAATATGGTGCTACAAAAACGCCTCATGTTTTTGTGTTGCAAAAAGATGGTGAGAGAAATATTGTAAAATACATTGGTGCAATTGATAACAATTACGAAAATCCGGATGATGTCTCTGAACGATATGTACAGGATGCTGTAAATGCCTTAGTGAATGGACAGGAAGTGAAAACTTCAAAAACGGTAGCTATCGGATGTTCAATAAAAGTAAAAAAATAAAAACTTTAAATTTAGAAGCATCAGCTTTATATACTACACAAACAAAATCAAATGCGGGAAAAAGAATTGTCATTTCAATTTAACTATACATATTTTCTGGCTGCTATTTTCATATTTCTAATAGAAGTTTTAATTGCGACGGTTTTAAAGAACATATTTTTCATCAGAGCTTATCTCGGAGATGTAATCGTAGTAATGTTGCTTTATACTTTTGTAAAAAGCTTTTATAAGGTAAACGATACAAAACTTATTGTAGGAATTTTTGCTTTTTCCTGTATCGTTGAGTTTGCCCAATATTTCAATATAGCCGAAAAATTAGGCTTCCAACCGGGAAGTCTAATGTATATTGTGATTGGAAATTCTTTTTCCTGGGTAGATATTGCATGTTACGCTGCAGGATGTTTACTGCTTTATCTATTGGTGAGATTAAAGAAATAAAAGATTATCTTCCAAACTGATCATATTTGTCTTCCGCATATTTTATAAAACGGTTCAGTAAAGCGACATTGTCTTTTTCCATTGGTGAAAGTTCGTTGTCAACATTATTTGAAACTGGAATATACCAATCGGTCTGTTCAAAAAAGCTACGATAGGTCTGCTTTTTAAATGCATATCCATGTCTTGCAAAAACTGCATTTTTAATGATTTCCATATCGAGCTTTCGGAGGTTTTTTAAGTCTTTTTCTTTCAGTTTTTGCGTTGAAGCATTAATTTTGAAAACAGCATCAGAAGCCACTCTGTTTTTGGACGAAGTATAGGTTTCTGTTTTTCCGGTCTCTTCATCAGTATATTTTTCTACAAAATCTTTAGGATTTTCCCAGTCAATAAGATCTGAATTTTCATCCAGCATAAAATTCGGATTGTAGACAAATTCTTTTTTAATCAGTTTTAGGGTTTTAGAAGGAGCTTTAACGGCAGATTTGTTAAAGGCGGTCCATTTTCCGGTAATGCTGTCATTTTTTAGTTTTACTTCAAATCTTCCGTCGGTTTTATCATTTCCCGGCTCGTCCAGTACAAATGAACTGGAATTTTCATTAAAAACTCCTCTGAAGGGACGTTGATTCCCATCAACAATACTTTGTCCGTAAACGCTGTCTCTGGTAATCCGGTTAATTTTCAGTGAAAGTTTTTTATAGATATCACCTTCATATTCTTCACCGTCTTCTGAAGTTATCATTCCTTTTCCGGCAAATTCTCCGGTGTAAATACCATAATATTCTTTATGAATTTCAGGGATCACGACAGAATCTTTTTTTGCGGTAAGACTGTCTTTGGAAGAATCTGTTGTTTTCGTGTCCTTTTTACAGGCAACTAAACTGATTGTAAATAAGGAAATTAACGATATTTTTAAAATTTTCATAAGTGTTTTTTTGAGATTAAATATTCAATTAATAATAGATTTGGAATCCATCCGAGCCAGGCAATAAACTGGTAAACATCCATCGGATTTGGATGAAATAAATATACGATAATTACCTTCCACATTCTCAATGTGATGGCAGAAAGAGTAAGCGCAAAACTTCTCCACATCCACTGTTTGTGTTCTTTGAATTTTTTTTGTTGAGCTAAATTAAATGCTTTATAAGTTGAAAACCACCACAAACATCCCAAAATCACAAACGAAATTTTAGATAAAAATCCGCCATTAGCAAATATCCCCATGTAAATTCCTGATGGTGCAGCAAATAAAAGAATCAGTAAAATATAGATTTTTCCTGCGTTTCTGTGGAAGCTTTTCAGTCCAAAATCTTTTCTGAGAATGGCTAAAAAACCTGTTAGCAAAATAAAGATACTTGTATAAATATGAGTGTAAAAAAAGTAGAGATATTCCGGTCTTTCGGTAACTTCGGTTTGTTTAATCATCAAAAAACTGACATTGGTGTTTAATGGAATATATTCTAAGGTGATTTTCAGCATGAGCCAAAAAAAAATATCCGAACCCGATGATTAAAAGGATTTTTAGAAAAGTTAAGATAGTTCTTTTGACTAAATACAATTTAATTTTCGAGATTGATTGTAATAGGAAGTTTAAATCTGAATTTTACAGGTTGACCTTCAATCTTTGCAGGAATCCATTTCGTTTTAGACATTGCTTTAATCGCACGCTCCATTTCTTTATTCATTGATTTATTCTCTCCAATAGTTGTAATATCAGTTATCATTCCTTGCTGATCTACTACAAATCTTACTTCAGATTTTATCTGACCTCTTCCATTCACTTTTCCTGCTTTGAAAGTCTGTGCAAAGTTATTTCTGAATGCATTGATTCCACCGGGATATTCTGCTTTGTCAGCAATATCTTCGTAAATGGTATTGTTAACATCTGTTTTTTCCTGATTTGCCGAAGCAACTTCTTGCGAAAAAATGTTTATTGAGGTCATTAATACTGCAAAAATCAGTAGTTTTTTCATAATATTTTAGTTTAAATTATTTAAATCCTGAGCAATAAGCCAAGCTTCACTCCAGCAAGCCTGAAAATTAAAACCACCAGTCACTGCGTCGATATTCAAAACTTCTCCTGCAACGTAAAAGTTAGGCAAAATTTTCGAAGACATATTTTTAAAATTAATTTCCTTTAAATCTACGCCGCCTGCAGTTACAAATTCATCTTTAAAAGTCGATTTTCCGGTTACATTAAATTTCTTTTTGCATAAATTTTCCAGAATGGTCTGCATTTCCTTTCCTGAAATTTGCGCAACCTGTTTGTTTAAATTGATATTGGAAACTTCTAATATTCTCTGCCAGAAACGATTCGTTACCTCAAAAATTTTCGACTGACCGATTGTTTTTTTAGGATTGGATATTTTAAAATTCTGAAATAGTTCTCCTGCTTCATCAATGTCTTTGGAAATGAAATTGACTTCAATTTCAAAATTGTATTTCACTTTTGCCAAATTTATCGCTTCCCAAGCCGATATTTTAAGAATTGCAGGTCCTGAAAGTCCCCAATGCGTAATTAATAATGGTCCGCTTTCTTCAGTTTTTAGTTTGGGAATAGAGGTTTCCGCCATTTCAAAGCTCGTTCCTGCAAGATCTTTTAGCAAATCATCTTTAATATTAAAGGTAAAAAGAGAAGGAACTAAATCAATGATTTTATGTCCTAAATTCTGAATCATTTTCAAGGATTTCGGGGAGCTTCCTGTAGTGTAAATTACAAAATCAGTTTCAAAATCGCCTAAACTGGTTTTTACTAAATATTTTCCATTCAGTTTTTCAATTTCTTTTACCGAACATTTTGTTTTTACTTCTACATTCTTCTGTCGAATCTCATTCAGTAAAGTATTGATAATGGTCTGTGAAGAATTGCTTTCAGGGAATACTCTGTTGTCGTTTTCAATCTTCAACGAAACTTTTCGGTTTTCAAACCATTCCATCGTATCTCCTGGTTGAAATTTGGTGAAAACACTGAGCAGTTCTTTGTTTCCGCGAGGGTAAAACTGTACCAGTTCTCTAGGATCGAAACAGGCATGACTTACATTGCATCTTCCGCCTCCGGAAATTTTTACTTTCTGCAGAACATCTGAATTCTGTTCCAGTATCGTGATTTTATATTTCTTTTCGTCCAGATTCGCAGCGCAGAAAAAACCCGATGCTCCACCTCCAATAATGATTATTTGCTTCATATATTTCTAATCTTATGCTGAAGATTATTTTTTGCAAAATTACAATTTTTATAAACCATCTTATTTGAGTAATTTTGAGGAATATAATTTTTGAACTTTTTTGTAGAAATATACACTCTTGTATTCTTTCAGTTTGTCATTCCGTAGGAATCTCAGTCGCTTGTGAATGACAAACAGGAGTTGATATTTTAGTTTAAAAAGAAGTTCAATATAAAACTATTATTAAAAATGACTTTTTATCATACTTTTGAAGTTCGCTGGAGCGATCTTGATGCGAATAAACATTTAGCAAATTCATCTTACGTTCAGTATTGTGCGCAAACCAGAATGGCTTTTATGAAGCAGGAAAAAATGGGAGTTACCCAAATGAGCCGATGGGGAATCGGTCCTGTAATCATGCACGAAAGATTTTCTTTTTTTAAAGAAATATTTGCAGATCAGACGGTGATTGTAAGTCTGGAAATTGATGCCTGTGCAGAAGACTGTTCTATTTACCGTTTTGTACACAAGTTTTATACACCAGCAGGAGAGCATTGCGCCACTGCAGAAGCAACCGGAGTCTGGATCGATACAATGTTGAGAAAAATGACAACGCCGCCCGATGATGTAGTTGAAGCCATGAACAAATATAAGTCTCCTGAAACGGTGGTTTTAACAAGAGAAGATTTTAAAAAACTTCCTTTCCGTCCGGAAAATATTGATCCGGCAAACTTCAATGTTTAAAGTTCAATATTTTATGTTTGAAGTTAGTGAAACATCCATGATCCGGCTTCCAACACCCAGCTATAAAAAATAAAATATGTTTGAAGATAAAAACCCGGAATTAACACCGATTTCAAAATTAGGAGAGTTCGGATTGATAAAACACTTAACGGAATTTTTTCCTTTATCCAACGAATCTTCGGAGGTGGGAGTAGGAGATGATGCAGCGGTTATCAATCCAGGAAATAAAAGAGTGGTTCTCACGACCGATGTTTTGGCAGAAGGTGTTCATTTCAATTTAGGATATGTTCCGTTGAAACATTTGGGCTACAAAGCTGTAGTGGTGAATCTTAGTGATATTGCAGCAATGAATGCAACACCTACGCAGATTTTAGTATCTCTTGCAGTTTCCAATCGTTTTCCGGTGGAAGCGTTGGAAGAGCTGTATGCCGGAATTCAGACGGCTTGCGGAAGATATAAAGTTGATTTAATTGGCGGCGATACAACAAGTTCGAATGCAGGTCTGGTGATGAGTATTACAGCTGTCGGAATTGAAAATGAAGAAAATATCGTCAAAAGAAGCGGTGCAAAACCAAACGATTTGCTTGTAGTGAGCGGAGATTTAGGCGGAGCTTATATGGGACTTCAGATTTTGGAAAGAGAACACGCTGTTTTCTTAGCCGATCCGAATATGCAGCCTGAAATGGAAGGTTTTGATTATATTCTGGAAAGACAGTTAAAACCGGAAGCTAGAACCGATGTGAAAGGAATTTTGGAACAATTGGATATCAAACCAACCTCTATGATTGATATTTCAGATGGTTTGGCTTCGGAGATTCTTCATCTTTCAGATCAGTCGAATGTAGGTTTCAGATTGTACGAAGAGAAAATCCCGATGGATAATCTTACCATTACAACGGCAGATGATTTTAATCTAAATCCTGTGATGGCAGCTTTAAGCGGTGGTGAAGATTACGAATTGTTATTTACCATTTCACCTGACGATTTTGAAAAGATGAGAAATCACCCTGATTTCAGTATCATCGGTCATGCAGTTGAAAAAGAAGAAGGTAATTTTATGGTGGCAAGAGGTTCTAATCAATTGGTAGCTTTGACGGCACAAGGTTGGGATGCTTTTTTAGGAAATCAGCAAAACGACTAAAATTTAATTTTAAATATTATATTTTGAAACCACTGCATTTTGTAGTGGTTATTTGTTAATTTTAAGTTTATGAATGAAGTGAATAATAATTTGAGAGTTCAATGTTATTGTTGTGGTTATTTCACAATTGAAGAGAGGGGAAATTATGAAATTTGTCCTGCCTGTTTTTGGGAAGACGATGGATATAACGATTTGCTTCGATATAGTGGTCCAAATCACATGACTTTAGAAGAGGGAAGAAAGAACTTTTTGGAGTTTGGAGCTTGTGAGGAGAGATTCTTAAAAAATGTTGTAAAAAATCCTGAAGCTAAATTTAGAAAAGAGAACTTTTAGAATCTAACGTAAAAATCCAACTCACTTGAGCTGGATTTCAATATTTTGTAAAAAAATTAAGCCTTCACAATATTCACAATCACTTCAACCGCCTTCTCCATACTTTCCAAAGCTACATATTCATAAGGTCCGTGGAAATTCATTCCGCCTGCAAAAATGTTTGGACAAGGCAATCCCATGTAGGACAATTGCGCTCCATCTGTTCCGCCTCTGATGGCTTTTATTTTCGGTTCAATTCCCGCTTCTTTCATCGCTTTTGCAGCAAGGTCAACAATGTGCATTTTTCCTTCAAACTGCTGCTTCATGTTGCGGTACTGTTCCTTAATTTCAACTTCTGCTGTTTTTTCACCGTGTTTCTGATTAAATTCAGCAACTTTTTCCTCCATGAATTTTTTTCTGGCTTCAAATTTTTCGTCGTCATGATCACGGATAATATATTGAAGTTTACATTCGGAAACATCAGATGTTACATCCATCAAATGATAAAAACCGTCAAAACCTTTTGTTGTAGAGGGTATTTCGTTCGTAGGTAAAGACTGAATAAATTCTGCCGCCAAAAGACTTGCATTCACCATTTTTCCGAATGCATAACCAGGATGTACACTCAATCCGTGGATTTTTACCACCGCTCCTGCTGCATTGAAGTTTTCATATTCCAGCTCACCCACTTCGCTTCCATCCATCGTATAAGCAAATTCTGCCCCGAATTTTGATACATCAAATTTGTGTGCGCCTCTTCCGATTTCTTCATCCGGAGTGAAACCAAGCACCATTCTTCCGTGCTTAATTTCCGGATGAGCGATTAAATATTCTGCTGCTGTTACAATTTCTGCACAGCCGGCTTTATCATCTGCACCGAGAAGCGTATTTCCGTCAGTTGTAATTAAAGTCTGTCCGATGTGTTTTTTTAAACTTTCAAATCTTGAAGGAGATAACGTAAAGTTGCTTTCTTTATTTAAAACTAAATCTTCTCCCTGATAATTTTCCCAAACCTGAGGTTTCACGTTTTCCCCACTGAAATCCGGTGAAGTATCGTAATGAGAAATAAATCCAATCGTTGGCTGGTTGTCACTTTCTAAATTTGACGGAACGTAAGCCATAATATAACCGTGTTCATCAATAGAAACGTCTTCCAGACCAATCATTTTCAGTTCTTCCACAATATAATTGGCAATGTCCCACTGTCTTTCTGTAGAAGGAGTGGTTTCGCTTTCTGCGTCACTTGTTGAATATATTTTTACATAGCTGAGAAAACGGTTCAGTAATTTTTCTCTCCACATTTCGTTGAATTCAATTGTACTCATTAGATGTATAAAATTTTAACAAAGTTAGCAAATTTGATGCTGTGAACGTCTTTTTTGTATTTGAATATGAGGCAGTAAACGTATAAATCCATTATAAATTATTGGTTATCAAAAGAATCTCAGCTTTGTTTTGTAGAGGGAACGAATTGTTTTAGTTTTATTATATTTGAGAAAACCAAAAGTAATGTTTCTTACCGAATGTCCCAGAGACGCAATGCAGGGTTGGGATGAGTTTATTCCGACCAGTAAAAAAATAGATTACATCAATTCACTAATGGAAGTGGGCTTTGATGTGCTCGATTGTGTGAGCTTTGTTTCTCCAAAAGCAATCCCGCAAATGGCAGATTCTGCCGAGGTTGCAGAAAACATAGACAAATCTTTATCCAATACCAAAGTTTCTGCGATTATAGGGAATTATCGCGGAGCTGAAAAAGCACTTAAACATCAATCAATAGATATTTTGGGCTTTCCTTTTTCTATTTCCGAGACTTTTCAGCACAGAAATACCAATAAAAACCAGGAAGAAGCTTTCAGTGATGTCGTGAAAATGGTTGAGCTTACAAAAAGTGAAGGTAAAGAGTTCAATCTTTATTTTTCAATGGCGTTCGGAAATCCGTACGGGGAATTTTGGAAATGGGAAGATGTCGATTTTTGGGCAAACCGTTTTTCTGAAATCGGAATTAAAAACATTTTATTGTCTGATACTACGGGAGTTGCAACTACAGAAACCATCTCTGTTTTATTTGAAAAGCTTCCTGCAAAATATCCTGAAATTGATTTCGGAGCGCATTTTCATAACCGATATGAAGATTCTTATTCTAAACTCAAATCTGCATACGATAAAGGCTGCAGAAGATTTGATTCAGCAATCAAAGGAATTGGCGGTTGTCCGATGGCGAAAGATGATTTGGTGGGAAATATGCCGACTGAACAGGTGATCAACTTTATGAGTGTTGAAAAAGCGGAACACAAATTGAATTTACTGAACTTTGAAAGTTCTTATAACAAAGCGAAAGATATTTTTCATTTTTGAGACATTGTCTCTCTAAATTTTAATTTATGACGTCAAAAATAACATATACAGGAGATTTAAGATGTTCGGCAGAACATATACAGTCAGGAACCATCATCGAAAGTGATGCGCCAACAGACAACCACGGAAAAGGTGAAAAGTTTTCGCCAACTGATCTTTGTGCTACTTCTTTGGCTGAATGCGCACTGACTACCATTGCGATTCTGGGAAAAGATAAAGGGATCAATATTGACGGAGCGTACTGTACTCTTCAGAAAATTATGAAAACCGAACCGAGAAGAATTGGGGAAATCGTTTGTAATTTTGTTTTTTCAGATACCTATTCAGATAAAGAAAAAACGTTTATCGAAGAAACCGCTCATAATTGTCCGGTTGCAAGAAGCCTCCATCCGGAATTGGTACAGACAATGATTTTCATTTATCAATAAATAATTGCCGCAGAATTTCTGCGGTTTTTTAATTTTATTTTTTAAATATGATACCAATTATTACATCAAAACAATTAAAAAATCTTTTTACCGAAGACCTTATTATTCTTGACGCAAGAGCGGGGAAAGACGCTTATCAGAACTATCTCATCGGGCATATCAAAGGAGCAAGATTTATAGATCTGGATGAAGATTTGGCAGGAATTGGCGAAGATGCAGCTTTTGGAGGAAGGCATCCGCTTCCGAGTATTAAAAAATTTGCCGAAACTGTTTCCTGTTTAGGAATTTCGGAAAACTCTCATGTTGTAATTTATGATGATAAAAATGGAGCAAATGCCGCATCCAGAGCTTGGTGGATGCTGAAATCTTTTGGATTGAAAAATGTACAGGTTTTGGATGGCGGAATTCAAAATGCAGAAAAAGAAGGATTGAAATTTTCATCAGGAGAAGAAACTTTCCAAAAATCTGAATTAAGTAAAACTGAAAATTGGCTTCTTCCTTTATCGGCTTTGGAAGATGTTGAAAATGAAATAACAAACTATTCTTCAACAGTAATTGACGTAAGAGATGCGTATCGTTACCGAGGTGAGTCTGAACCGATTGATTTGATTGCTGGTCATATTCCGAGAGCGATAAATATTCCTTTTTCTGAAAACCTTGATGATAACGGAAATTTTCTTTCACCTCAAATTTTAAAAGAAAAATATTTAAATTTTTTAGAAAATAAGCCGAAGAAATTAATAATTCATTGCGGTTCCGGAGTTACAGCCTGTCATACAATCTTAGCTTTAGTTTATGCGGGATTTAAAATTCCAAATTTGTATGTCGGCTCTTGGAGCGAATGGAGCAGAAGAGAAGGGAAAGAGATTGCTACAGAAATTTGAATTTAGGCTTAAGATAGAAATCAGACTTAATATTCTTATCAATTTAAAACCTTAATGGTTCAAATAAATTTAAATAAAAAAAGCTGCCAAAAATTGACAACTCTTATATTTTTTGACAAATGATGATATTTACGGACACTAAAACTTCCAGCGCCCCGCTTCCATCTTCCATTCTTTAAAGCATTCCAAGCTCAAATTTTGCTTCTTCACTCATCATATCTTTGTTCCAGCTTGGTTCAAAGGTAAGTTCAAGATCCACTTCGTTTACATTTTCTACGGCTTTTACCTTGTCTTTTACTTCCTGTGGCAGAGTTTCGGCAACCGGACAATTCGGCGTAGTTAAAGTCATGATGATTTTCACATCGGCTTCTTCCGAAATCTGAACATCATATATTAATCCCAACTCATAAATATCCACCGGAATTTCCGGGTCGTAAACGGTTTTCAGTACTCTGATGATTTCTTCTCCTATATCTGCGATCTGATCGTCTGTAAATTTCATTTTTTAATTTAATCTAAATTCAAATTTCTTTGCAATAAATCTTCCTGACGCATCCGTCTGAAAATGTTTGCCAAAGTTAAGACATCTTTTTCACAATAGTCAACTATTCTGGGCAAGTCTTTTTCTATGTAGTAAATTGATGAAACCATTGATCCGTCAATGTCGTCTTTCGGGGTCGGTATTCCGAAAACGTGAGCCAGCAATTCAAGTGAAACATAGCTTTTATAATCTCCGAATTTCCAAAGTTCCATCGTATCGATATGTGGAATTTCCCATGGTTTTTTTCCAAACATCTGAAAAGGAGTAGGAGGCATTATTCCGTTGATGAGAAAGCGTCTTGCAATCCAGGGAAAGTCAAATTCTTTTCCGTTGTGAGCACATAGAATAACGTCACGAAGTCTGGGACTGTTAAAGATCTCGCCAAACTCCATCAGAATTTTCTTCTCATCATGTCCTTCGAAGCTTTTTATTTTTAAAGTGTCGTTTTTCTCCAGCATTCCGATACTGATGCAGATGATTTTTCCAAACTCAGCCATGATTCCGGCTCTGTCGTAAAAATCTTCGGGAGAAATTTCGTCTTTGCGCTGAAATCTTGTCTTTTTATCCCAAAGTTTTTGTTCGGTTTCAGATAAATCTTCCCATGATCCCGCATTCGGAACGGTCTCAATATCAAGAAATAAGACTTTTTCTAAAGGAATATGCTGAATCATTATATGTTTATTTAGTTATTATTTTTTTAACCAACAATTAAACCGTTTTTAACAGCCATTGAAGGAGAAATAAGTGTGATATCTTTTGGGTTTTCACCATAAACTCCCAGAACCAGACATTCACTGAAGAAATTGGCAATCTGTTTTTTCGGAAAATTTACCACAGCTAAAATCTGCTTTCCGACTAAATCTTCTTTAGCATACAAAGTTGTAATCTGTGCTGAAGATTTTTTTTATTCCTAAATCGCCAAAATCAATTTCAAGCTGATAGGAAGGGTTTCTTGCTTTTTCAAAATCATGAACAGAAATAATAGTTCCGCATCGAATGTCAATTTTTTCAAAATCTGACCATGAAATTTCAGGTTTTACTTTCATATGAATGAATTACTCGTATAGCAAAAGTATCAAAATAGATACAAAAAATTTTAAAATATCAACTTTGAAAAAAGAATTTTTTATAATTTTACTCAAAACACATACAGATGTTGATAAAAATTTACGGAAGTGCCATCTTTGGAGTTTCAGCTCAGACCATTACTATTGAAGTAAATATCGATACAGGCGGCGTTGGTTATCACCTTGTAGGTTTACCTGATAATGCGATTAAAGAAAGCAGTTACAGAATTTCTGCCGCTCTTAAAAACGTAGGTTATAAAATACCCGGCAAAAAAATAACCATCAATATGGCTCCTGCGGATCTCCGGAAAGAAGGAGCTGCGTATGATCTTAGCATTGCAATGGGGATTTTGGTGGCTTCAGACCAGATTACAGCAGATGATATCAACGATTATATCATCATGGGTGAGCTTTCCTTAGACGGAAGTTTGCAACCCATAAAAGGAGTTCTTCCAATTGCGATTCAGGCTCGGGAAGAAGGTTTTAAAGGAATTATTTTACCAAAACAAAATACACGGGAAGCCGCCATTGTTAATAATCTTGATGTGTACGGCGTTGAAAACATAAAGGAAGTCATTGATTTTTTTAATGAAGGAAAACCTATTGAAAAAGTGGTTTTGGATACCCGAAAAGAATTTCAGGAAAAAATAAATCAGTTTCCCTTTGATTTTTCTGAAGTAAAAGGGCAGGAAACCGCAAAACGTGCCATGGAAGTTGCAGCAGCAGGAGGACACAATATCATCCTCATCGGACCACCCGGAAGCGGAAAAACAATGCTCGCAAAAAGAGTTCCCAGTATTTTGCCTCCCCTTACTTTAAAAGAAGCTTTAGAAACCACCAAAATACATTCTGTTGCCGGAAAAATGGGAACGGAAACATCTTTAATGACGGTTCGTCCGTTCCGTTCACCGCATCATACTATTTCAGATGTTGCTTTAGTTGGTGGTGGAAGTTATCCTCAACCAGGCGAAATTTCTCTCGCGCATAACGGAGTTTTGTTTTTAGATGAAATGCCCGAGTTTAAACGAACTGTTTTGGAGGTGATGCGACAGCCTTTGGAAGATCGTGAAGTTACGATCTCAAGAGCGAGATTTACGGTAAATTATCCTTCAAGCTTTATGCTGGTTGCTTCTATGAACCCAAGTCCGAGCGGATATTTTCCTGACGATCCGAATAATACTTCTTCAGTTTTTGAAATGCAGCGGTATATGAATAAGCTTTCGGGACCGCTTTTAGACCGAATTGATATTCATGTAGAAGTACAGAAAGTAGAATTTGAACAATTAGCCGAAAAAAGAAAGGGCGAGAAAAGTGAAGATATCAGAAAGCGTGTTTTAAAAGCCCGTGAGATTCAGAATGAACGATATAAAAATCTGTCAATCAGCTATAATGCTCAAATTGGATCAAGAGAACTGGAGCAGTTTTGTGAACTGGATGATGCTTCTTTTAACCTCATCAAAATGGCAATGGAAAAACTAAATCTTTCTGCAAGAGCGTATGACAGAATTTTAAAAGTTGCCCGTACAATTGCTGATCTGGAAGAATCTGAAAATATTTTATCACATCATATTTCTGAAGCAATACAGTACAGAAGTCTGGATCGGGAGTTTTGGAATGTATAGATAAAATGATAATTCTATCTCCGAATTAATCAAGCTTTTTACACCAAAGTGCATTTTGATTTCTCCAAAAGTGTAAATCATTTTTCATGTGAAAACATCAACTTTGGGGGCATAAAAAAATTAAGTTTTTTTATCATTTTGTGTTATCGGGGAGCTTATATGTTCCCCGCTTTTTTTAATTAATCAGCAGACTGCAAAATATTGCTTATCTTTAATCTATTGTTAATTTCACAAATGATTCCTTTTTTCAATAAAATACACTTACTCCGTATTATTAATAACGGATCTCACAAGTATAACAGTATTGCAGAGAAAAACAAAATACAAATTCTGAATGCTATTTCTATTTCTATATATTTTTTGACCATACTTGTAACCGCAGTTTATTTGATGTATGGTTTTTATTGGATGGTTGTTTTAAACTGTATAATTTTCATTATTTATTTTCTCAATAAAAATTTTTTGAAAAAAGGATATTTTCTTTTAGCGAAAGTTTTTGGTTTACAGGGAATTATTGTCTATTTGTTTCTTTGTGGCGTTTTTTATGGTTATCCTATTACCTTAACGCATTATTACACGATTCCGATTATTGTATGCCTGTTTATATTTTCTGCGAAAGAAGGACATTACATGCTATTTTTCATTATACAGCTTATCTCTTTGTTTTTTATTCAGGCACTTTATCCTGATCGTTTGTTTTCGGTAAATTTTAATATCCTTTCTCCAGAAAAAAAAGAACTACTGAATGTAATTTTTCTTTTAGCGATGAGTATATTTCTTCTTTGTCTTGTTTTTTTAATTGTTTTCATTGTAGATATTCAGGAAAGAAAACTGAAAAAATTGAAAGCGAAACTTTTTTTGGTAAAAAAAACGCTTAAAGTACAGAATAATGAATTGCAGACTTTTGGCTTGGCGGCAACTCATTCTCTCAAAACACCCTTGTTTATTATTAACAGTTTTTTAAATAAAATTGAAGACAATATACATAATAGAACAGGACACCTGCACGACTATTATTTTCGGCTTATTAAAGAAAGCAATCAGCTCAATGAGAAATATTCTAACGATTTAATTTCGTATCTGTCGATCTATAATACTGTCAGGAATTCTGAAGTGATCAACCTTCGACAGTTTATTGAAGGGTGCTATGAGATCTACAAAATCAAATACAAAGAAGCCAGAATCATTAACCAAGTTGAAGATATGACGATTGTTTCTAATCCTTTACTTTTAGAAATTATTATTCAGAATATGGTAGAGAATGCTTTAAAGTACAATGTTTCTGAAGTACCGGAAATAAAAATTTATGCTAAAACAGAGAAAACTGTTTTATCTGTTTTTTTTGAAGATAACGGCATTGGTATCAGTAGGGATTATGCACAAAAAATATTCGATCCTTTCAACAGAATTAATGAAATCGAAACTTCTGCGGGAAGCGGTTTGGGATTAACGATCTCAAAATTTGCCGCTTTTAAGATAAATGCAACACTGGATTTACATTATAGCAGTAAAGACAAGGGTTCCATCTTTAAACTATGTTTTACCAATGAAAATGAGTCGCATTAAATATTATTTTTTAATCAAGATGGCGAGATTAATGTACATCGGCTTTCATAAGAGTAACTCTGAGGAAACCAATGTGAAGATTATTTTCTTTAATATTCTCAATTTCAGTTGTCTTTTGAATCAGTTTCTTGCAACGTTCCTTTACCTTTTTGTTGGAGTTTACAACAGTGCAATTTATTCTTTATTGTTACTACCTGTTCCTGTGTTGATATATTATGTTAATTATAAAAGGAAATATCTGCTCTCCAAATTATTTATTTTTACCTATTACAATGCGATTATTTTTGTGACATCCTGTTATTTTTCACATCCTTATCTTTCCTACTATTATATTCCTGTGATTATTGGCTCTGCGATTGTTTTTAATACCAAAGAGCTTAAATATTTATTGCTCATCAATTTTTTGTCTTTTTCTTTATTAATCATCGAAAACACTTCGTTAAGTCAATACATACCTCATCTTTATCAGGACAAAAATCATGAGAAAACCACCATTATTGTGTTGGCTGTTCATGTTAATTTTATTCTCGGGCTGCTTTTTATGTATGCGTATTATATGCGCCTTAAAATGAAAAGATTAATTAAACTTAATAAAACACTCAAAGAAGCAAAAACTAAACTGAAAAATCAATCGGAAGATTACCTTCTTTTTAGTGAAGCGTCCAGCCATTTTTTAAAGTCTCCCATTCATGTTTTCAATACGTTTATCGGGAAAATAGAACAGGGAATTGATGAAAATAAATCTTACGAGGAGCTGAAACCCTATTTCTCTGTCATTAAAAAAAATATTGATCAGGAAGAGAAATTTATCAATAATATGTTTGATTATAACAAAATCATCCTCACTGTACCACAAAAGAAAAGTCATAATTTGACAAAAATTCTGACTGAGAGTTTGGAAAGTTTCAAAAAAAACAAATCTGATTTTGAGTATTTTATAGATAGTCAGGACGTTATTCTTAAAACAGATGTTTTGTTGTTAAATAAAATCACCACTATTATTGCAGAAAATGCTTACTGTTATAACAAAAGTCAAATTAAATCTTTAAAAATAATTTATAGTATCAATAAAAGTAATTTGACGATTAATTTTATCGATAACGGAGTCGGAATCAACGAAGCTGATCGTGAAAATATTTTCAAATCTTATATCAGAATTAACAGCATAGACAATGTAAAAGGTATCGGAATCGGCTTATTAAAAGCCAAAAAAGCGGCAGAATTGATCAATGCACAAATTGTTTTGGCGCAAAGCAGTGATTCGGGAACTACTTTCCAATTAATTATTAACACAAATAAATAAAAAAATGAAAATTAAAATTGCCTTTGTAGAAGATAATAACCTGTTTTATCAATCTTTAAAATTATTGCTTCTTGAAAGCGAAGAGTTTGATATTGTCGGAATGTTTTCTAATGCAGAATCTTTAATTAAAGATTTTCCCTACATTCTTCCGGAAATTGTTTTGATGGATATCAATCTTCCCGGGATGTCCGGTGTAGAAGCTGTTTCGGTCATAAAGAAAGATTATCCGGAAACTAAATTGATTATTTTAACTGTTCTGGAAGATGACGATAATGTTTTTAACTCACTGAAAGCAGGAGCAGATGGATATTTGCTGAAAAGAGATTCTTTAGAAAAAATAACAGAAAAGATTCTGCTTATCCAGGAAGGAGGGGCACCGATAACATCTTCTATCGCGAAAAAAATAGTTGATTATTTCAAGACTGAAAATGACAGAAACAGTACTTTAGAAATCAACACTCTTACTCCCCGTGAATTAGAGGTTCTGAATCATATCTCAAATGGACTTTTAAATAAGGAAATTGCAGATAAATTATTTTTATCAATTGATGCCATAAAAAAGATTGCTCAAAGTATTTATGAAAAACTGCAGGTAAGAAACAGGGGTGAAGCAATAAAGAAATATTTAGATAACAGAAAATAAAAAATTCGCTAATTGGAGTTAATGTTTATCAAACAAAAAACCGCAGAATAAAATTCCGCGGTTTTAAATATTATTTAGAAAAAATTATTTCTTTTTCTTTTTTGCCGGAGCAGCTGTTTTGATTTTAGATGCACCTGTATCAGCAGGAGTATTTTCATCTTTTACCAATTTCAATTCGTCTACCAATCTTCTTGCACCTGCAAATTTATCCATTGTCCAAAGTACAAAACGGATGTCAACATTGATGGTTTTTTGCCATTCTTTTTCAAAAACAATATCTCCGCTCAACGCTTCGCTGTTACCATCGAAAGCAATTCCGATAAGGTTTCCGTCTCCGTCAATGACCGGTGAACCGGAGTTACCACCAGTAATATCATTGTTTGAAAGGAAGTTTACAGGCATATATCCTGCTTTATCAGCATACTGACCATAGTCTTTTGCATTGTGAAGGGCAATAAGTCTTTGCGGAAGATCAAATTCTTCGTCTCCGGCTTTATATTTTGCCACAAGACCATTCATGTCAGTATAATAGTTTTCTGTGATACCGTGGTAATCTCTGTCGTCTCTCATCGGAAGAGTGTCTACAGATCCGTAAGTTAATCTCATTGTTGAGTTTGCATCCGGATAGAATTTTTTCTCAGGCTGAGCTTTTCTCAGTCCATCTAAGAATAAACGGTTGTTTTTAGCAAAGAAATCATCAACCAAAGCATATTTATCATTGTAATATTTTTGATCTGTTCCTATTCCTCTTGCAATTTTAAGCAAAGGATCCGCATCCAGTTTTAAACGGTCAGGATTTGCGATAAAATTGCTTACTGATGTTTTGTTGGCAAAAATAGAAGAGAATGCAACATTTGAAAGAGTGTTTGAATTAAGCTCCATCAAAGTTTTAGATGCCACATCTTTATTTACTCTTGCCTGATAAAGATTAACCATAGAATTCAGCATTTCGCCTTCCAGCTCCGTGTTGATGTTTTCATAAGTAGTTTTTACAGCCTCTTCCAATTTTGGTTTCATAGCCAATCTTCCCGCCAAATCCTGTTTTGCATAAGAATCCAGCATTGATGACATTTGATAAGCAATAGAGATATATTTAGCATTTCTTGTTAGCAATGAAGAATACATTCTTTCTACATTTCTGTCAGAAACCTGTTTGTAATATTCTCTGATATTTTCCAGAACACCATCATACATTTCGTTACCTGGAAGCAATGCCCAATTTGCGTAAATTTTTTCAAGACTTTGTTTTTCCTGAATAGTTCCGTTCTTGTTTACGGCATCTATTGTTCCCTGTCTGTTTTTCCAGTAGTTGGCTACACTTGCGTATTGAGAAGCATAGTTAAGCTGAGTAGCTTTATCTTTGTCCATATACTTCTTCATTACATCCATTGCCATTTTAGAGCCTTCTACCCAAGCCGGATAGTCTTTTGTTACCATCTGCTGAATTCCGTAAGACGTTAAATAACGATTGGTTCTTCCGGGATATCCTAAAATCATGGCAAAATCTCCTGGCTTTACTCCTTTTAGAGAAACCGGCAAATAATGTTTAGGCTTCAAAGGAACATTTGTAGGTTTGTATTCGGAAGGATTTCCTGCAGCATCTGCGTATACTCTGAATACTGTAAAATCTCCTGTATGTCTCGGCCATTCCCAGTTGTCTGTATCACCTCCGAATTTCCCGATGGATGAAGGCGGTGCTCCTACTAATCTGATGTCTTTATAGTCCTGATAAACGAAATAGTAAAATTCGTTTCCGTTAAAGAAATCTCTTACAACAACTGTATATTTTCCGTTTTCAGAATTTTCTGTCTGAATTGCTTTTGTTTCAGCATCAATCACAGCTTTTCTCTGAGCAGAGGTCATATCGTTATTCAGTTTGGAATTGATTCTCTGCGTAGCATCATCCATTCTTACCAAAAATCTTACATAAAGATCTTTTGCATTAAATTCATCTTTGTCTTTCATTGCCCAGAAACCATTCTTCAGGTAATCTTTCTCCGGTGTAGATGCAGCAGCGACGGCTCCGTAACCGCAGTGGTGATTGGTAAAAATCAATCCTCTGTCTGAAACGATTTCTCCGGTACAAAAACCACCAAAGCTTACAATAGCATCTTTTAAGCTGGAATTATTTACAGAGTAGATTTCTTCAGGGGTCAAATGCAAACCTTCTTTCTGCATATCAACGCCATTTAATCTCTTGATGAGCATCATTAGCCACATCCCTTCGTCTGCCCTCATTTGAGCAAAACTCAATAAGAAAGTGAATAGTAAGAATATTCTTTTCATTTTATTAAAAAATTTTTGTGGGGCTAATTTACTAATTTTTACTGTATTTCAGGTTTAAATGGTACGAAAATGGGTATTTCATCATTATGAAGAGAATTTTCCCAATATTTATAATGTTTTTATGCTTTGGTTTATGCCTAAACTGCGCATCGGTAAAGGTTACGGAACAAAATATTCACCGACAGTGGATGCTGGTTTCATATAAAGATTTTTCTAAAGAAGAATTAACGAACAGTAAAGCTGAAATCAATCTCACAAAAATTTCAGATGCAAATAAGATAACCGGAACTGCCTTTATGGGCTGTAACAGGATGTTTTTTAATGCTGAAATTAAATCAAAAAAAAGAATTGAAATTTCAGGATTGGGCAGTACATTGATGGCTTGTGAAAAAATGGAGCTGGAGTCACAATTTTCCAGAGATTTTGAAAAAATGCAAAACTTTGTGATTGAAGGTAATTTTTTAACTCTATATGACGAAAAAGGAAATAAAATGAAGTTCATAGCTGCAGATTGGGACTGATTGTTTGAATATGCACAATATATTAACGCCTTTGTAGATTAAAAAATAAGAGCAATTAAAGATATTGCGTTAAAAATTTCAATATGATTCAAAATGAATAATCTTAAATTTTTATCTTAACTCCTCATAAGTGTTTTAATTTAATTTTTACCATAAGATGTGAATTATAATTTGTATTTGATTACAAAAAATATTATCTTGTGAAACTCATAAAACAGACAGATTTTAATGTTAGAAAAAAAACAGCACAATTACGAAAAATCAGTTTTGGTAGGCGTTGTAACTCAACAGCAGGATGAAGATAAACTGATTGAATATATGGATGAACTGGAGTTTCTTGCTTTCACGGCAGGAGCCAGTGTCGACCGTCGTTTTACTCAAAAATTAACGCAGCCTGACTCCAAAACTTTTGTTGGAAGCGGAAAAATACAGGAGATCAAAGAATATGTAAAAGAAAATGAGATCGGAACAGTCATTTTTGATGACGAACTTTCACCTTCGCAGCTTAAGAATCTTGAAAGAGAAATGGAGGTTAAGATCTTAGACCGTACTAATCTTATTCTGGATATTTTTGCACAAAGAGCGCAGACTTCTTATGCAAGAACTCAGGTGGAATTGGCACAATATCAATATCTTCTCCCAAGGTTGACCAGAATGTGGACCCACCTTGAAAGACAGAAAGGGGGAATCGGAATGCGTGGTCCGGGTGAAACTGAAATTGAAACCGACAGAAGGATCATTCGTGACAGAATTACTTTGCTGAAAGATAAACTGAAAACCATCGACAAGCAAATGGCGACACAAAGAAACAACCGCGGAAAAGTGGTACGTGTTGCTTTGGTAGGATACACCAATGTAGGAAAATCTACTTTGATGAACGCATTGGCAAAATCAGAAGTTTTTGCCGAGAATAAATTATTTGCCACACTGGATACTACCGTAAGAAAGGTTGTTATTGGAAACCTGCCTTTTTTGCTGACAGATACGGTGGGTTTTATCCGTAAACTTCCGACTCAGCTGGTAGAATCATTCAAATCTACTTTGGATGAGGTGCGTGAAGCTGATCTTTTGGTTCATGTGGTGGATATTTCACACGAAAGCTTTGAAGATCATATTGAGTCTGTTAATCAGATTCTGATGGAAATTAATGCTCATCAAAAGCCGATGATCATGGTTTTTAATAAGATTGATGATTTCAGTTACGAAAAGAAAGATGAAGACGATCTTACTCCGGGTTCCAGAAAAAACGTATCTCTGGAAGAATGGAAAAATACGTGGATGGCAAAATCAAAACATCCAACAGTATTCATTTCAGCATTAACGAAAGAAAATTTCCCGGAAATGAAAAAACTGGTCTATGATGAGGTGATGAAGATTCATATTTCTAGATTTCCTTACAATGATTTCCTTTTCGAATTCTTTGATAATGACGAAGAGGAAAACGAAAATAAGAATTGATGAAATGTAAATTTTTATTCATTTTTCTTATCATTCCTCTGTTGGGAATCGCTCAGTTTACTGATCTTAATTTAAAACAGATTGAGAGAAATATCAGCAATCCGAAATCTGGCTACGGCTATGAAAAACTGATTTTTAAATTCAAAGGATATCCTAAATCTTTGGACAGTATTGAAGCGCAGCATCTATATTACGGCAGGAATTTCATCAAAAATAAAGTTTCTTCTACAGATGATGAATTTGCAAAACTTGCAGATGCCTTCAAAACGGGAGATTTTCAGAAATGTGTTGAGCTTGGAAAGGTTCTCTATGGCAAAGACCCTTCTAACCTGGATGTAATTCTTATTTTGCTGAGAGCCTATGATTCTTTGAAAGACGGCAGTAACTTTGTGCATCATCTGAATCAATTAAGGCTGCTTACCGAAGCCATTAAAGGTTCCGGAGACGGAAAATCTGAAAAAACAGCTTTCGTGGTCAATTCGGTGGGTGACGAATATATTCTGCTCAATGTTTTAAACATCGGACAGGATTTTAAGCGGAATTCTATAACGCATAAAGATTCCGTGATTGATGTATGGTCGAAGGATGATCTTAAAGTTCACATTAAAATTCTTTATTTAGATTTTTTAAACTAAAGCAATAACAACAAACATAATTTGGAATTATATTATTCATTTTCAGTACTTATTGTACTCGCTTCTATTTTTGCCTATATTAATTACCGCTTCCTGAAACTTCCCAGCACAATCGGAATCATGGTGATTGCCATTATAGTTTCTATCATTCTGGTTGTTTTCGGGCAGAGTTTTTTGCCAAAAACATTTAATCATCTCAATAATCTGATGAACAGCATTGATTTCACTGAGGTATTGATGGGTGCGATGCTGAATTTCCTTCTTTTTGCAGGTGGTATTCATATTAATATCAACGATCTTAAAGAACAGTTCCGTCCTGTATTGATATTTTCCACCGCAGGAGTTGTAATTTCTACTTTTGTTGTCGGGTTCGGTATGTTTTACCTCTTGCCTTTTCTGGGAATCAATATGCCATTTATTTATTGCCTTCTCTTCGGTGCGCTTATCTCGCCGACAGATCCGGTAGCAGTTTTAAGTGTTTTGAAACAGGCAAAAGTTTCAAAATCTTTGGAAACAAAGGTTGCCGGAGAGTCTTTATTTAATGATGGTATGGCAGTCGTGGTTTTTACGGTAGTTCTGCAGTTGGCAATAGGAAGAGAAGTAGATTTGGGAATAGAAAGTATTACGATGCTTCTGATAAAAGAAGCTGGTGGAGGATTGCTTTTAGGAGTTGTATTAGGCTACATTACTTCAAGACTTATGCGCGAAGTTGATGATTATATTATTTCGGTTTTGGTCACATTGGCTGTTGTCATGGGCGGTTATCTCGTTGCAAGACATCTGCATATTTCGGGACCACTTACGATGGTTGCTGCGGGATTGTTTATGGGCAATTTTAATGTGAATTTCAAAATGAAATCTGTTACTCAGGATTATCTGATCAAATTTTGGGAATTGATTGACGAGATTCTCAACGCAGTACTTTTCCTTTTTATAGGTTTTGAATTATTGATGATTAAAGATTTGAATCATTACATCATTGCAGGTCTGTTGGGAATTGTTGTGGTGTTGGCTGCCAGATTTGTTTCGATTTGGGCTCCCACGAGATTTATGTCTTTGCATAACAGATTCAGCCCTCAAACGATTAAAGTATTGTTTTGGGGTGGAATTCGAGGTGGCGTTTCTATAGCTTTGGCAATGTCGATACCAAAAGGAGAATATAGTAATATTATTTTAAGCATTACTTATTGTGTAGTGGTTTTTTCAATTGTTGTTCAGGGACTTACTATTGTTAAAGTAGCCAATCCTAAACAAATTGAAAATGAAGATCAGGATCGGGAAAGTATTGCTTTAGATGAAAATTACTAATTAATTATTATTCAGATGAATATTATTGATGAAATCAAAACTGCGCTTACAGATTTAGCGATTCCTGAAAAGGCTGAATTTTTCCCTAAATTTTTTAAAACCGGGAAAGGAGAATATGGAGAAGGTGATTTGTTTTTGGGAGTTACTGTCCCCGACCAGCGAAAAGTAGCAAAAGAGTTTTATTCTAAAACAACTTTAAAAGAGTTAAGTAAACTGCTTTCCTCACCTTATCATGAGCATCGTCTGACTGCTTTAATTATATTGGTTTATCAATTTGAAAAATCAAAAGAGCAATCGGTAAAACAAGCAATAGTAGATTTTTATTTAAATCATTTACAGTATATCAACAATTGGGATTTGGTAGATACAAGCTGCTACAAAATTCTGGGAAGATATGCTTTTGAAAATCAGGAAGAAGAAATTCTCCGTAAATTGTCTTCATCAGAGATTATGTGGCACAAACGGATAGCGGTGGTAGGAACAATGTATCACATCAAGAAAGGTTTTTTTGAACTGACTAAAGAATTTGTACAGCAGAATCTGCATTACCCTCATGATCTGATGCACAAAGCAAATGGCTGGCTTTTAAGAGAAATGGGCAATAAAAGTCAGGCAGAACTCATCGGTTTTCTTAATCAGCATTATCAGGAAATGCCGAGAACCTGCTTACGGTATGCGATTGAAAAATTAGATGAAAATCTTCGGCAGGATTACCTGAAAGGAAGAATTTAATTGAAAAATAACCTTCATCACCGTTAGATACAACATAAAAATACTAAGTTTGAATCTTAAAATAAATTAATGAAAATCAATATAAAGCAGGTTGTTCTGCTGATTCCCCTTTTTCTTTTGACCAGTTGTTTTGATATTTTGGATAAAGTAAATCTAAAAGCTGATGGTAGCGGGGAATATTCTCTTATTCTGAATGCGAGCAAAAGCAAAACAAGGTTGGCTTCTATTTCGAAAATGGAAACCATCAATGGTAAAAAAGTTCCGAAAAAATCTGAAATTGAAGCCAAAATAAATGAAGCAGCCAAAATTTTCAGGACAACTCTGGGAATTTCAAATGTGAAAGCTACTTTGGATTTTGAGAACTACATCATCAAGCTTAGCTGCAATTTCAGAAAAATTGAAGATATCAATGCAGGGCTTGCACAGCTTAAAGCTAAAGATATTTTGGGTAACATGTTTCCTACACAGATTTACAGCCATAATTCAGCCAAAAAAACTTTTTCCAAAAACAAAGTCAGCACTTTTAAAAAGGAATATGAGCAACTGAGTAAAGCCGATAAAGAAGTTTTTACCGATGCTAAATATATTTCGATTTTACAGTTTCAAAACAGCATACAATCGCAGTCTAATCCATCTTATCAAATGTCTCCCAACAAAAAGGCTCTGAAACAGGAAGGAAAAATTCTGGATTTTATATTTCAGAAAAAACAAATTCAAAATACAATTCTTTTACAATAATATCTTACCATGAAATCTCTTGTTATAAAAATACAAATTTTACTTTTTGTTTTAAGTTTCAGCTATATTATAGCGCAAAAAAGTGCAAAACTACCGCAGGATGCCGTTTTTTATATGGAAATCAACGGAAAGCAGCTCAATAAAAAAATTAACTGGGATAAATTCAATCCTATTCTAAAAGAAATTAATAAAAAAGAAAATAAACAGTTTTCCTGGAATGATTATTCAAAAACAGGGATAAAATATGATACGCCTCAGTATCATTATGCAGTAATTAACGATTCTGTGCAGTCCTACACAACACATGTCACTTTAGACAATAAAGTGAAGTTTCAGGAGTTTATCAATTCGGTAAAAAAGAATGGTTTAGAAGTCAGCCACAAAAGCAACTATTCTTACGTGGATATAGAAGACAATATTTTTGTAGCATGGAATGATAAAAAAGCTGTTTTGAAATTCATCAGGTATCATAACAGAGAAAAAAATATCTGGAATGATGAATATGCAGCAGATAGCGCATCTGTTGTCGTTGACAGTGCTGTGACTGTTATAGACAGTGCTTATGCTGAAGCAGAAAAACCTTTTGATTATAAAGAAGAGATCAAATATCTGAAGGATGATATCAAATACCTTAAAGAAAGCATTAAAGAAAATAATGCTGAAATCCTGAAACTTCAGAAGGATATAAAATATCTTGAAAAACACCATAAATATCCAGAAGAAAAAAAAGAAACAGCAGATACCAATTATAAAAATGATGAAGCGGAAATTGCACCGCCTCTTTCTCAGGAAGATTATTACGAAGATGATGCTTTTGAAATAGATTCAGCATTTCAGAAACGAATGGATTCGATCAGTATAGCAAAATTTAAAATCGTAAAAAAGTTTGCAGAAGATGATTTTGACCAATACTTCAGTTCAAATCTTGAGCTGGAGGTTGATAAAAATATGCTCAGCTTCAGAGATGCCAATTCAGACGCATTTGTATATGCAGATTACGAAAAAATTGTATACGATATTGTGTACGGAAATATGCCTAAAAGTTTTGGCTTTATGAATACTTTAGGGAAGCTTTCCAGATCCAATTCTGCGTACAATCTGTATTTTGATCAGGATAAAGTACGTATTGTCAACAATCATCAGAATAAAAATACAGAATTACGCAAAAGTATTTCTGACGTTTACAGAGGAAAGAAAAACAAAAAGCTGGCTTCTCTTATCAATGACAAAAGTGTAGGCTATTATGTGATGAATATCAACGGATATAAATATTTTGATCTGATGTATGATCTGATGCAGAATTCCGGAGACAAAGAATATCAGAAAGAAATACAGCTTGTAATGGAAACCATGAAAATTGTTCTGGACGAAGAAGCAATTGCTAAAATCGCTCCCGGAAACGGAATTTTTGTAGTGAATGAGCTTAAAACGAAAAATGTAGAATATACAGATTATACTTATGACGAAGATTATAACGAAAAAGAGGTAAAGAAAACCAAAGATATTGTTGTTCCTGATTTCACTTTTGCTTTCGCTACAGAAAACGAAAAATACTGGAACAGAATATTTAATGTAATCACCAATAATAAAGATCTGGCAAAAAAAATTACCAAAGACGGAGATTTTTATGTGTTTAAAGATGAAAAAAACAGCAACGGATATATAGATCAGTTATTTTTTACTGTAAAAGACGGAATTGTCTATTTTACGACATCCAAAAATACTCTGAACCAGCAGAATCAGTCAGATATTTCTAAAAAATGGATGAAAGATTCGGTGAAATATCCTTTGTCAGGAAGACTGGATATTCAGAAATTGATGATGGGTCTTGATAAAGAATTTAAAACTGTTTCTGAAAGAAAAATGCTCAACGCAGTAAGAAAAAATATGGGCGAGCTTTATTTTAAAACTGAAGTAAAAAATGACAGTATTCAGACAGAAATCAACTATAACATCAAAAATTCTTCAGAAAACAGCCTGATGTATTTCTTTGATCTATTTGATGAGCTGTACAAAATTTCTGAGGAAGAAAAACCATCACAGACTTTATAATGAAACGCAGAATTATTGCTTTTGCAGCATTGTTTTTGTTCTCAGCCGGAATTTATTTTCTGTTGTATCACAAAGATAAAAACCTGAATTTTATTCCGGAAAATGCGGATGCAGTAATTCTGATTGACAAAAAGAAACTCACAAGACAATATCTTTCAGCATTCATTGCTCATCCCTCTCAATGGTTTGATAAAAGCAGTGACAGCGAGAAAAAAAGGTCGGTTTTTAATGCAGGTTTAAAAATTCCTGATTTTTTGCAGATCTTTCATCTTAAAAACTCTAAACTTACTGAATGGTACACTGTTTTTGAGATTGAAAATGCCCAAAAACTTTCAGCTTTTCTGAAAGAATATAATTTTAAAAAATCAGGACAAAATCTGTATATTAAAAACCAGTTTTATATTAAAATTGAAAATCAGAAATGTTTCGCAGGAATTTTCGGTCAAAGTTTTGAAAAGATCGGTAAGCCGCTTAAAGGTATATTTAGAGATAAAAAGCTGAATGCAGATCATTTTATGGAAAAAGGAACCGGAAGCCTGTCTTTTATTTCCGGAACAAGAACCCGTAATTTTTCAATTGAATTAAAAGATCATGTAATTGAAATTAAAAACCCCTCAAATTCTGAAAGTTATACATCTTTTATTTCGCAGCTCAGTAAAGAAGATCTTTTTATCAATGCGGAATTAGATAAAGAGAATATCAAGGGTTTTGATAAAGTTTTACCGGACTTCTTTAAAGATTTATCTGAAGTTAATTATCTGAAAATGAATGCGAAACTAAAGCAGGTAAAGGATACGATAATCAGCTACGGATACGATGATGATTTTAATGAGATCGAAAAGATCAGTTATCAGGAAATTGTGCAGCCGGATTACATGATTCAGTTAGAAACGCAGGATCCTGCAAAAACATGGAAATATTTTAAATCAGGAAACTTGATCAATGATAAAAATGAATTTACCGGTATTCCTTTTCAGCCTAATAAAGTGTATCAGTCTGATAATAGCCTTTTGATAAAGTCTGTTACAGAACAGAATTTACACAGTCAGAAAAAAGGACAAAATTTTATTTTAATTAAAAATAATCCGCTGCTGTTTTCTTTTTATAAAGGATTGAACGATTTTCAGTTTCTGAAAGACATTGAATATTTCTTTTATGGAAATAAAGGACAGGATTTTTTTCTTAAATTGAAGCTGAAAGACGAAAAACTTCCTTTAATCCTTCAATAATATAAAGATGTGCCCGCCTGAAATAGTTTTACTCAAAAATTTCACTCACTATTTTTTACATTTGGGGTTTCCTGCCGTCATTGCTTTTGTGTTTTACCGAAGCAGGTGGAAGAGGGTTTATTTTATTCTATTGGCGACAATGCTTGTAGATTTGGATCATCTTTTTGCAGACCCGGTCTTTGATCCGAACCGGGCAAGTATAGGATTTCATTTTTTGCATTCTTACTACGCAATCGCAGTTTATTTTTTGCTGCTGTTTTTCAAAGGAAATCTCCGGATTATTGCTATAGGACTTCTTTTTCACATGTTTACTGATTTTCAGGATTTTGAATGGTGGTGCCATTAATATTCAATATAAATTGCCATTGATAATTCATTATTGATCGAAAATTTTGTATTTTAGAGAACCTATGAAATTGAAAGAAATTTTACATTATACATTTGTTTTTCCGATTCTTTCCGTGATTTATTACCTTTCCGGATTTCTTGGTATGGGTGCAGGATATGATATTGTTGCCGGGATTTTACTTACCGGCAGTGTGCTGTCTGCGGTACATCATGCAGAAGTTGTTGCGCACAAAGTGGGAGAGCCGTATGGTACGATTATTCTGGCGCTGTGTATTACCATTATTGAAGTCGCTCTCATCGTTTCTTTAATGGTTGCAGGTGGTGCGCAAGCAATTACATTGGCAAGAGATACGATTTTTGCTGCGGTAATGCTTATCCTTAATGGTATTCTGGGAATTTGTATGTTGGTAGGCGGCGTAAAGTATGTTGAGCAGTTTTTTGCACGTACTTCTGCAACTACTTATCTGGTTTGTATTGTTTCTATTCTTGTCATCACCTTAATCTTACCCAACTTTACTTCCAGTGTTAACGGACCATTTTACAATACAGCACAATTAATTTTTGTTTCCTTTGCCTGTCTCGCTATTTACGGAGTTTTTCTGATGGTTCAGACGGTGAGACACAGAAGCTATTTTGTACCTGCAGATTCTGTTGCGCAGGAGTATTATGTTCCGACAAGATCTCAGACAATAATAAGCTTTTTATTTTTGGTAATCTGCCTGATTGTTGTTGTTCTTATGGCAAAAGGTCTTTCCAAAACGATTGAAGATCTTGTGCAGAGTGTAGGAGCACCGAAATCGCTGGTTGGAGTCATAATTGCAGGGGTTGTTCTTCTTCCTGAAAGTTTAGCGGCAATTCGTGCAGCAAGAAACAATCAGTTTCAGGCAAGTTTAAATTTGGCATTGGGTTCGGCTTTAGCGAGTATCGGTCTCAGTATTCCTGCTATTTCTGCGGTAAGCATTATGTTTGATATCCCTTTGGTCTTAGGTTTAGATAAAAAAGATATTATTCTGCTTACTTTATCTGTTTTTATCGTAATGCTCTCTCTGAGCCGGGGAAAAACCAATATTCTTTACGGAACAGTATTGCTGGTCAATCTGGCAGCCTATATTTTTACCGTAATTGTGCCGTAAATATTTTTGATTAAATTTTTCTTGCCATTTCCATTTTATAAGACATCAGTTTGGCAATATTTTCAGATTTGGTGATTGCCATGGACGCATTTTCACCATGGAAATTTTCTGAAATGGTTTCTTTCCAAAGTTTCAGCCACTGTTCGAAGTGTCTTTTTTCCATTGCAGCAATTTCATTGACAGGGAAATGTACAGCCATAGGATTTCCTTTATAGCTCATTTGTCCAAATAAAATAGTTTCCCAGAAAGAGTACATTTTTGGAAGATGAAGATCCCAGTTTACTTTTACGATGTCGGTAAAGAAAAATGCAATCGTTTCATCCTTAATAACTTTTGCGTAAAAAGAATTAACCAGCAATTCTATATCTTCTCTTGATTCGAGCTTTTTCATCTATCAAATTTAGGCTAAAATAAAATATGAAATATGATTTCAGGATTGATAAATTTCATAAAAACATTATTTTATCTTTGCAGATTGATACAGTACGATTAAAACAAATGATATAAAATGGCAAGAGGTTTCGGGAAAAAAATTGTTCAGAAAAATACAGAAAACAGCGGTTTCGGTGCTACTTCTTCAGGAAGGTTTATCAATAAAAACGGTTTTCCTAATGTGAAAAGGCGTGGTGTGAATGTATTCAACAGTCTGAGCTGGTATCATACGATGCTGAATCTTTCTTCATTTCAGTTTATTTCTTATCTGATTATGATGTATGTTCTGATCAATCTGATCTTTGCCTTCATATATTATTTAATTGGAGTAGAGCATCTTACGGGAATTGATAAAAGCACTCCACTGAATGAGTTTGTAGATGTATTTTTCTTCAGTTCACAAACCTTTACAACGGTTGGCTACGGAAGAATTGCTCCTGTAGGATTTACGGCAAGTCTTGTCGCTACATTTGAGGCTTTTCTTGGTTTGCTTACCTTTGCCATTGCAACCGGATTGTTTTACGGAAGATTTTCCAGACCAAGAGCTTATCTGAGGTTTTCTGACATCGCTGTTGTAGCACCTTTTCAGGGTGTTTCTGCATTGATGTTCAGGCTGGCTCCATTTAAAAATAATGCTTTGACGGATGCGGATGTTACCCTTTCTGCTGCTATTGAAATTACAGAAAACGGTACAACAAAAAGCAATTTTTATATTCTGGAAACAGAACTCAGTAAGATTAATACCCTTGCTTTAAACTGGACGATTGTTCATAAAATTGACGAAAAATCACCGTTTTTCGGGTTTTCTTCGGATGATTTTAAAAATACGGATATCGAAATTATTGTTCATGTTCGTGCATTTGATGAGGTGTTTTCAGATACTGTGGTTCAGAGAACTTCTTATGTTTCGGATGAAATTATTTACGGGGCTAAATTTATCCCGATGTTTTATCCTGACAAGAACAATGAGTCAACAATTTTAGATTTAGACAAACTTAATATTTATCAGAAAGCAGAGATTCCTCTTTCTGAATTGAAAAACAATAATGAACCTAGAGCAGTATAAAATAAAAGCTTCACAGAAGCAGAAAGAACACAAGAAGTTCTTAGAAGGTTTAAAAAAGAAACCACCCAAAAATCTGGATTATATTGTTCAGGAAGTTCATGACGAAGTTTTCGAGAAAGTCGACTGCCTTCAATGCGCCAATTGTTGTAAAACTACCGGTCCTCTTTATACGGAGAAAGATATTGAGAGAATTTCAAAACACCTTCGGATGAAACAGTCGGATTTTGAATCTAAATTTCTGAGGGTTGATGAAGATCAAGATAAAGTACTTCAAAATCTTCCGTGTTTTTTTCTGAATGATGACAACACGTGTTCTATTTATGATGTCCGTCCTAAAGCATGCCGTGAATATCCTCACACAGACCGTAAAAAAATCTACCAGATCAATCATTTAATGATGAAAAATATAGTGATTTGTCCGGCTGCCTTTGAATTTGTGGAAAGGATGATGAAAAATTTGAATAAATAGTATTCCTTACAGCAGTTTAGTCATCAATTGTATCATTTTCATCAAATTATAGCGCTGATTATAAATAGTTTAAAACTTAAATTCCATCTATTTCAGCAATTCTGAATTGTACCATTTTTTCAATAAGAGCCAAAGGCAATTGTTCTTCCAAAGGAAACTGCACTGCACCTTTTGAAAAGCTGTATTTTCTTTCAGTAAAATCTTTTTCAAATTTTTTCAACGTCTCGGGAAGCGGATAAAAGCCAATGTGATTTTTATACGCAGCAAAATAAATCAGCGGTTTATTTTTATATTTGAAAGCAGGCATTTGGTAACTAATACATTCTTCCGCATTAGAAATCTGTAGATGTACTATATCTCTTATAGCCTTCAGTTTCATCTGTGTTCTGCCGGGAAAAGAAGAAAGTATCCTTCGAAGGTTTCATACGTATTTTTCATTTATTAAAAATAAAAAAAAGCGCTGAAAATTTCAACGCTTTCACTTTCACTATTACTTTTTTCCCATTTATTCCCGGGAACAGGCTTTAAGAAAAAAGGTCGGAAAAACTTCCCGACCTTTTATATTTTTATACTACTCCCTGAGCCAACATTGCTTCGGCTACTTTTACAAAGCCGGCAATATTTGCACCTTTTACGTAGTTTACATAGCCATCTTCCTCTTTACCATAGTCTCGGCAAGCTTTGTGGATACCGATCATGATTTCTTTCAGTCTCGCATCTACTTCTTCAGAAGTCCAGTTAAGTCTGATGGAGTTTTGAGTCATTTCCAGACCTGAAGTAGCAACACCACCTGCATTAGACGCTTTACCAGGAGAGAATAATACTTTTTTCTCCAGGAAGTAATTGATTGCATCCAGAGTTGAAGGCATATTGGCAGCTTCAGTTACGCACATACATCCGTTATCAACCAAAATTTTAGCGTCTTCAAAATCAAGCTCGTTTTGTGTTGCAGAAGGAATCGCAACATCACATTTCACTTCCCAAGGACGTTTTCCTGAATGGAATTCAGCCGAAGGATATTTTTTTGCGTAATCTTCAGCTCTGTTGTTTCCGGAAGCTCTAAGCTCTAGTAAATATTCAATTTTTTCGCCTTCAATTCCGTCTTTGTCATATACGTAACCGTCTGGTCCTGAAATGGTAACAACCTTTCCGCCCAATTCGTTTACTTTTTTGATTACGCCCCATGCAACATTCCCGAATCCTGAAACCGTAACGATTTTATCTTTGAAAGTCTGTCCGATTGTTTTCAGCATTTGTTCTGCGAAATACACCACACCGTAACCTGTAGCTTCAGGACGAATTAATGATCCTCCGTAAGCAAGACCTTTTCCTGTAAGAACTCCGGTGAACTCATTTCTGATCTTTTTGTACTGACCGAATAAATATCCGATTTCTCTTGCTCCAACTCCAATATCTCCGGCAGGAACGTCTGTTTCAGGACCTACATGTTTGCACAATTCGGTCATGAATGCCTGACAGAAACGCATTACTTCCATGTCGGATTTTCCTTGCGGATCAAAATCTGAACCTCCTTTTCCACCGCCCATCGGGAGCGTAGTAAGAGAGTTTTTGAAAACCTGCTCAAAAGCCAGGAATTTCAATACAGAAAGATTTACGGTAGGATGAAAACGGATTCCTCCTTTGTAAGGTCCGATTGCTGAGTTCATCTGGATTCTGAAACCTCTGTTTACCTGGATTTCACCTTTATCGTCAACCCATGGAACTCTGAAAATAATAATTCTTTCAGCTTCAGCCATTCTTTCAAGCAGCTTCATGCCTGTATATTCTTTTCTTGTCAAAATAAAAGGAATTACCGTAACGGCAACTTCTTTTACAGCCTGTAAAAATTCCGGTTCATTCGGGTTTTTTGCTTCTATTTTTGCAATAAATTCCTGAATTTTCTGGTCAACATTATATTGTTCCATATTAGGTAAGGGTTGAATATTATCTCAACAAATTTAATTTTTTTTTCAAGATTCACAATAGCTGATTTGTTATTTGTTGAAAATTGAATAATAATGCGACATAATATTGTAAGTATGATAATTATTGTTTAAATATTATTAAAAATTAAATGTTATTTGTGAAATAATGAAATATTAAGAAATCATTAATTCTTACAAAGCTGTAAATTGTCTCCCCGAAAATGATTTTACTTTGCCCAAAAGCTCAAGTTCAAGAATTATAGGTAAAATTTTGTGTGAAGGCAGAGAATTTTTTTCAGCTAAATCATCTAAACTTATGTGAGGATTGGCTAAAATAGACCGGTATATTTCTTCTTGATTTTCAGTAAGCTGAATGGAAGCTGTACTCTGAGGAAAAAGTTCGCCTGTAGTTTCTGATGACTGATGCAAACCTAAAGATTCTCTGAGATCCTTAATAGTGGAAATGGCAGTAGCTTTGTGCTGGAATATCAGCTGATTACATCCCTGGCTGTATTTGTCTGTAATTTTTCCCGGAAGTGCGTAAACATCACGATTATAGCTGTTTGCAAATGTTGCTGTACTTACAGAGCCACCTCCAAACGCTGTTTCTACAACAATTGTAGCTGGTGAAATTCCTGCTACAATCCTGTTTCTTTGGATGAAATTTTCCCGGTCAGGTTTTCGGGTAGTATTAAATTCGGTAAGCAAAGCTCCATTTTCTTCCAGTATTTTCTCTGAAAGCTTTCTGTTTTTTGAGGGATATAAAGTATGAAACCCATGAGCTAAAACGGCTGTAGTTGGAATGCCATTTTCCAGAGAATATTCATGAACCTCTTTATCAACACCCAATGCTAAACCACTTATTGATTGATAATTGCTGTGCTTTGTTTCAGTGAAAAAATCTTCAATAAATTTTTTTCCGTAGGAAGTCATATTTCTTGTTCCTACAATGCTTACACATTTTAGATGAGGATCAAAAGTTCCTTTTTGGTATAAGATTGCAGGAGCATCATCACATTCATTCAACAGAAACGGAAAGTCTTTCTGATGCCTTAAATTGATGCGGATATAATTTTTTTCACAAAATTGTAATTCTTTTTCGGCAAACTTCAGGTGTTCAGGATTACCAATATCCGAAACTGTTTTTTTTCCAATCCCGTCAACTTCAGCAAGATCTTTTTTAGTAGTTTCCCAAACAGTTTTTGCGCTGCCGAAAGTTCTTACCAATTTGCTGAATATGATGTCGCCTATGTAACTGCACTGCCTTAAAGCGATAGAATAGAGATGATCTTCTTTATACATCTGTGTTTTTATTTTCAAAAATAATCAAATTATTTCTTTCTGAGTTCATCCAAATGATCCCAGATATCATCTCTTTTTTTATACGGAAGTTCCAGAAAATCGTCAGGATTATTTTCTTTATATTCCTGCCAGAGTTTATCATCTTTTTCACTGTAATAATTCGGAAATTCCCAGATAAATTTTTTCTTTTTTTCTCCTGATTTTTTAAAAATAAATGCCATAATGCTGCCTATAAGAGCGCCGGATAAGTGAGCCTGCCAGGAAATTTTGCTTGGCTCGTTCATTGTATAGAACAGTTCTTCAGGAAACATCCCCCAGATAAGGCTTCCGTAGTACAAAACAACGAGAAGCGAAATAGTAAGAAGTTTCATATTCCAACGGAAAACTCCTGCAAAAAAAAGAAAAAATGCAAGTACATAGACTACTCCGCTGGCTCCGATTGTACAGGTATAGAGATATTCACCCGTGAAAATATCTATAGGAGGAAGAATCCAAAGCAGAAAACCGCTGCTGATCCACCCTAATAAAAAAACTTTGTTAGCTACCTCAGGATAAAACTGATATAAAAGAAATAAAAGGAATATAATAGGAATAGAATTACTTACAATATGATCTACATTTCCATGTAAAAGAGGTGAGGTGATAATGCCAAACAAGCCTTCCGGAAGCAGAGGAATAATGGCGCCGAAACAACTTGAAAAAAAGCCCATGCTTTGGAGTAAAAATCCAAACCACATGGCTGCGATCATGATCACCGGAACAATAACCGCTCTTTTATGAATTATATTTTTAATCATACCTGTATGCTGTCAAATCAAAAGCCAAGGATAAATTTCGGTAATTTTGGCGATGATTGGTCTCTTAAGTTGCTATTTGAGACAAAAAGTAATAAATTTGATTTTCAAACCTTAAGAATATTCATTCTTATCTAATTTTTAAACTAAGTAAACACAACTTCATGAAAAAACTTTTTGTGTTATTTTTATGTTCTGCAATGAGTGCTTATGCACAGGTTATAGTGAGTGATTCTGCAGCTGTTGATACCATTGAGAAGCCCAAATACTGGTCTGTTGATGTTAAAAACAGCCTTCTGTTTAATCAGGTAGCTTTTTCTAATTGGGTAGGAGGAGGAGCCAATAATGTTGGGTGGCTCGCTAATGCTAATTATAATCTCACCTATGAGAAAGACCGTAATCTTTGGGAAAATGTCATTATTTTAAATTATGGACAAAATACAACCAAAGGAATCGGAACCAGAAAAACTCAGGATGTCATTAATTTTTCCAGTAATTACGGAAGACAGTTCTCAAAAAGCTGGTATGTGTCTGCGGGAGCAAGTTTACTTTCACAGTTCTCGGGAGGTTTTGAAGACGGTAACAATCCTGAAGCTAAAAAAATATCAAATTTTATGGCGCCGGGTTATGTAAATGCCGGTTTGGGTATCACGTATAGACCTGATGAAAACCTTACTGTTACCTTAAGACCTGCCAACGGAAGATTTACTTTTGTTCTGGATAAAGAATTGCAACTGGCGGGAAATTACGGTTTGAAATCTGATGGAGATTTTTTCCTAATGCAGCTTGGTTTTTTGGGAACAGCGATTTACAAAGTAAAATTGATGGAAAATATTGAAATGACCAATACGGCATCTGTCTTTTCTAATTATCTTGAAAATCCCGATCACATGGTTCTTTCGTATAATATGCTTCTGAATATGAAGATCAATAAGTACATATCTTCAATAATTACGGTAGATGTAATGTACGACCACAATCAGATTCAGAAAACTCAGCTTAAACAAACATTGGGAATTGGGCTTGCCTATAATATTAATAACGGGGTGAAGCGTTCTGCCAAAAAATATAATCAGACTTGGCTGAAATGATAATCTCTAATATGAAAAGAATTGTTTCATAACTCACAATCTATACTAAGAATCACTTCAGAAAAGTCAGAGAAATCATAAAAAAAGTCCGTTTCATAACTAATGAAACGGACTTTTGTATTTTAGAAATAAATTAAAATTCAATATTTACTTCGAGCTTTTCTGTCAAAAGTTTAGAAATTTTTTCTTTTAGAGGTTCAATGTCAATATTTTGCATCGCATCATTGGCAAAAGCAAATAACAATAACGCCTGTGCTTCTTTTTTAGAAATTCCTCTTGCTCTCAGATAGAATAATGCATCCTCATTTAATTGTCCTACGGTGCAGCCGTGAGAACATTTTACATCATCTGCGAAAATTTCCAGTTGTGGTTTTGTATCAATCGTAGCGCCTTCGCTTAAAAGAACATTATTATTCTGCTGATAAGCATTGGTCTTTTGTGCTATTTTGTCAACGAAAACTTTTCCGTTGAAAACCCCGTGAGACTGATCTTTAAAGATACCTTTATAATTCTGGTAACTTTCGCAGTTAGGCTGATTGTGATGAACAGCAGTGTGATGATCTACTAATTGATCTTTTCCGATAATGGTAATTCCGTTCATAAAGGAATTGATATTTTCACCGTTCTGAATAAAATCAAGATTGTTTCTAACCAGTTTTCCGCCGAAAGAAAAAGTATTTACTGTAGTCAAACTGTCTCTTTCCTGTTTTGCAAAAGTATGGTCAACCATATAAGATGTATCATTGTCATTCTGAAGCTTATGCCAGTCTGCTTTTGCATTGGAGTGGGTGAAAATTTCCGTTACAGAGTTGGTGAAAACATACGTTTCATCAAAATTGTGGTGACTTTCAATAATTTCTACTTTTGATCCTTCTTCTGCAATCAATAAATTTCTTGTGTTATAGAAAGTATTTTCTTCCTGATTTTGTGAAAGGTAAAATATGTGAATTGGCTTCTCAATTACTACATTTTTAGGGACTTTCAGAAAAAATCCGTATTTGCAGTAGGCTTCATTCAGATTGGTAAAAGCTAAATCTTTTGAAGCAATTGTATTGAAATACTGATCGAAAACGTCTTTGTGATTCTCATCATTCAAAGCGTAGTTGAAAGATAAAAATTCTGCATTTTCAATAGAAATCTTAGAAAATTCTTTGTGAAGCTTACCATTTACAAAAACAATCCAGTCAAAGTTTTCTTCTCCTAAATGCAGCTCATCAAGCTGTTCTTTTGTTATATTATGGCTTTCTTTCGGAAAGAAATTATATTCTTTCTCAATGATTTCCCTAATGTTGGTGTATTTATATTCTTCGTCTTTCTTTGTTGGAAAGCCAATCTGCGAAAATTTCCTCAATGCTTCAACTCTTGTATCATCTAAAAAACGATGACGGAGTGTGCCTAGGAATTCGCTGTGATTGTTTAAAATTTGTTCTGATAACATATTTGAAATTTGAAGTTTGAGATTTGAAATTGCGACTGCTAATTTTACTCAGTCATCATTTCGATTGAATTTATTTCCTTTATGGGTTGAATTTTTCAAATAAGTAATAAATCCCGAAAGTTTTTTTGAAATCTCAATACTTTCATTTTTAAGTTTATAAATGTTTCACTGTCTAAATATTGTCTGTCATAAGCTCTTATCAACTGAGAACGAACTTCACCGGCAGATCCTTTAGATATTGTCAGGAAATTGACAAATTCACGATTTCCTTCTCTTTCAAATCCTTCAGCAATGTTATCCATTATTGAAGCAGCTGCTCTGTCGATTTGTGATTTGTCGTGATTAAGAAATTTTTCATTTTGCAGGCAATTTTGATATATCAATTGGCAAAGTTTCTTGAACTCTTCCAAATTTCAAATATCGAATCTCAAATTAATTTAGAAGCCAGTCATAGCCTTTAGCTTCTAGTTCCAGTGCTAAAGACTTGTCTCCGGTTTTGATGATTTTTCCGTTAGCTAAAACGTGTACAAAATCAGGCTGAATATAATTTAATAATCTTTGATAATGCGTAATCAGAAGGACTGCATTTCCTTCATTTTTAAAAGCATTAACGCCGTCTGCCACAATTCTTAAAGCATCAATATCCAATCCAGAATCTGTTTCATCCAAAATAGCTAATTTAGGATTCAGCATCATCATCTGGAAAATTTCGTTTCTTTTCTTTTCACCTCCGGAAAAACCTTCGTTCAATGATCTGGAAAGAAAATCTTTTTTGATTCCTAATTTCTCAGACTTCTCACGAATCATTGCCAGCATTTCTTTTGCAGGCATATCTTCAAATCCGTTTGCCTTTCTTGTTTCGTTTACTGCAGCTTTAATAAAATTAGTTACAGAAACTCCGGGAATTTCTACAGGATATTGAAACGAAAGAAAAATGCCTTTATGAGCCCTTTCTTCGGGCGCATCTTCGATGATATTTTCACCATCAAAAATAATCTCGCCTTCGGTTATTTCATAATCTTCTTTTCCGGCAATAACAGATGAAAGCGTAGATTTTCCGGCTCCGTTGGGTCCCATGATTGCATGAACTTCGCCCGGCTTTATTTCTAGGTTGATACCTTTTAAAATTTGAGCGCCATCTTCAATTCTGGCGTGTAAGTTTTTAATATTTAACATTTTAATTTATATAAATTATCGCAAGGTTAAACAAGCTGATTTAAGTTGCGTATATGTTTTAAGTTAAACAATGGCGTTTCACTTATTTTCGAAATACAATTAGTCTAAACCGTTTGCAATTCTTTTGACACCATTTTTAAATAATTGAGAATTAAAGTTTAATAACATTCCCAATTTATAATTTCCCAATCTCAAATAGTTTTTCAGTTGAGAAGCATGAAAACTGTTCAGATTTTCTACTGATTTTATTTCTAAAACTACTTTGTTTTCAATAAGTAGATCCATTTTAAAGGCTTTCTGTATTACTAATTCATCATAGGTAACGTCCAAGAACTTTTGTCTTTCTACTATTAACCCAGTTTTTTGAATTTTATAATACAAGCATTCTTCATAAACACTTTCGAATAATCCTATTCCAATTTGTCTGTGAATTTTTAATCCGCTTTCGAATACAATTTTTGAAATTTCGTTTTCATTCATCTTATGTTATTTTCGTAAAGATAAACAAGTTCTTGATGTCTGATAAATAAAATTGTATTACTTTCTTAAGCTTTAGCGGCATAGTTTAACTTTAAAATGTTTTCAAACAATTAAAAAAAACTTTGTCTTGCTTTGCGTTAAAAACTATCCTACAGAACCCTCCAAAGAAATCTCCAATAATTTTTGAGCTTCAATAGCAAATTCCATTGGAAGTTTATTTAAAACTTCTTTACTGAAACCGTTTACAATTAATGCAATTGCTCTTTCAGTATCAATTCCTCTCTGATTACAGTAAAAAATCTGATCTTCCCCGATTTTTGAAGTCGTTGCTTCATGCTCCAATTGTGCAGAAGGATCTTTAATTTCTATATAAGGGAAAGTATGCGCACCACATTCGTTACCCATTAATAAAGAATCACATTGAGAAAAGTTTCTGGCTCCTTTTGCTGAAGGCATTACTTTCACCAATCCTCTATATGAATTGTTAGATTTTCCGGCAGAAATTCCTTTTGAAATAATGGTTGATTTCGTATTTCTTCCAATATGAATCATTTTTGTTCCTGTGTCGGCATACTGATGATTATTGGTTACTGCGATAGAGTAGAATTCACCGATCGAACCGTCTCCTTTCAGGATACAAGACGGATATTTCCACGTCACCGCAGAACCTGTTTCAACCTGAGTCCATGAAATTTTTGCTCTTCTTTCGCAAAGACCTCTTTTGGTTACAAAATTAAAAACACCACCTTTTCCTTCTTCATTTCCGGGATACCAGTTTTGAACGGTAGAATACTTAATTTCAGCATCATCCAAAGCAATTAGTTCTACCACTGCGGCGTGAAGCTGGTTTTCATCTCTGGATGGAGCAGTACAGCCTTCAAGATAAGATACATAACTTCCTTCATCCGCAATCACAAGTGTTCTTTCAAACTGACCTGTTCCTGCCTGATTGATACGGAAATATGTAGATAATTCCATCGGACATCTTACCCCTTTTGGAATATAGCAGAAACTTCCGTCTGAGAATACTGCGGAATTTAAAGCTGCATAAAAATTGTCTCCTCTCGGAACTACTTTTCCAAGATATTTCTTAACCAGATCAGGGTGATTTTTGATTGCTTCTGAAATTGAACAGAAGATAACTCCTTTTTCTGCTAATGTATCCTGAAAGGTTGTTTTCACGGAAACAGAATCCATTACAATGTCTACTGCAACTCCCGAAAGTCTTTTCTGTTCTTCAATATTGATTCCTAATTTTTCAAAAGTTTTCAATAATTCAGGATCTACCTCATCCAGACTTGCCAGTTCAGGTTTTACTTTAGGTGCAGCATAATATCGGATTGCCTGAAAATCAGGCTTCTCATACTTAATGTTTGCCCAATCCGGCTCTGTCATTTTCTTCCATATCCTGAAAGATTCCAGTCGCCATTCTGTCATCCATTCCGGCTCTTCCTTTTTTGCAGAAATTGCGCGGACAATATCTTCGTCTAAACCCGTTGGGAAATCTTCGTAATCAATTTTGGTTTCCCAGCCGAATTCGTATTTTTTATTTTCCAGATCGACTCTAAGGTCGTCTTCAGTATATTTACTCATTTTGATATTTTTTAGATTTTAGGCTAAGATTTAGATTTCGCATAATCTGCTTTCCAAATCTGACTCTAATTTCTAATTATAAAGAAAAACTCTCTCCACAACCACACGTTCTGGATGCATTCGGATTGTTAAAAACAAATCCTTTTCCATTTAAACCTCCGGAATATTCTAAGGTGGTACCTGCCAGATAAAGTATAGATTTTTTTTCGACAACTATTTTAATTCCGTTATCTTCAAAAATCTGATCGGTTTCTTCTTTTTTATTATCAAAACCCAAAACATACTCTAGACCTGAACATCCACCACTTTTTACCCCAACTCTTATATAATCTTCAGCAGGGTTAAAGCCATCCTCTGTCATCAGCTGAACCGCTTTTACCTTTGCTTGATCTGAAACCTTTATCATTGTATTTATTTAGAATGATTTAATTATGCAAAAATACGAACAATTATTAGGAAATAAAAATTAGCATTTTTATTTTACCTATATTTATGATTGATAGCTTTAACTTTACATTTCTTTTAAAATCAAAAGACTAAATAATAAGAACAATGAAAAAAATAGGATTTGCTGCATTGGTACTCATTGCGCAGCTTTCTTTCGCCCAAGCCAACAGGTTTGTTTATCAGGTTACGATGAAGCCTAATGCGGAAGATAAAAATGATGTAAAAACTGAAAATGCATATCTTGATATTTCAGCTGAAAAATCAATGTTTTATTCTGAAAACAGAATAAAAAGAGATTCTGTGATTCGGGCGGGTTTCCAAAGTGTTGGTACAAGAGGTTTTAATCGTGAACAAATACAAAATTTTAGATCTTCCATCAATTATTCAATTGAAAAAAGTAAAAAAGATCAAAAAACAATTTATAAAGACAGGATAGGAAGAGATATTTATTCTTATGAAGAAGACAGACCTGTAGAATGGAAAATCTTATCTGAGACGATGAAAATAGGGGATTATAAAGTACAAAAAGCTGAAACTGATTTTGGCGGAAGAAAGTGGACGGCATGGTTTACAACAGATCTCCCGTATCAGGACGGACCGTACAAATTCAGCGGATTACCCGGATTGATAGTGAAAGTTGAAGATACTAAAGGTGATTATTCTTTTGATTTGATGAGAAATTATAAAATTTCAGATTTTCCGGAAATGAATCAGTTTGGGAATGTGGTTAAGGTAAAACGTAAAGATTATATCAAGCAGCAGCAAAAATTTATCTCTGATCCGATGTCATTTATGAATCAGTCTTCAGGAGGAATCTCTGCGCCGATGAGAATGGGCGGAAACCGTAGTCAGAATCCTGCGGAAATGCGAAAAAGAATAGAGGAAAGAATAAAAGAAGAAGTGAAAAACAACAGTAATCCTATTGAGCTGTAATATTGTCAACAAAAAAACCTGTCAAAGCGACAGGTTTTTTTATATTTAGAGTAAGAAAATCTTATTCTGCTGCAGTAGTTTCTTCAGCTGCAGGAGCTTCTCCTTCTACTTCGTCCTCATCATCATCCTGTGCTGCTGCACCTCCTTTCATTGCATTTCTAGACATCTTAACAGCTACAACAACTGCGTTGTCAGGATGCATAAAAGAATATCCTTCAGCTTTAATACCACCTACATAAAGTTTGTTACCAATCTTTAATGGAGTAACATCTACCACGATCTCATCCGGTAAGTTAGCAGGTAAAGCTTTTACTTTTAATTTTCTGAAAGACTGACGAAGAACACCACCAGCTACAACACCTTTAGAACGACCAGTAATTCTTACAGGAACCTCCATGATAACAGGCTTATCGTCTGATAATCTGTAAAAGTCTGCATGAATAATTTTGTCTGTAATCGGGTGAAACTGAATATCCTGAAGAACAGCCGGAATTGTCTGACCATCAACCTCAATAGATACCGTGTGTGCTTCAGGAGTGTATACCAAACCTTTGAAAGATTTCTCTGTTGCAGAGAAGTTCAATGGTTCACCACCTCCGTAAACAACACAAGGAACTAATTCAGCATCACGTAAAGCTTTTGTAGACTTTTTGCCCACGCTTTCTCTTTTTGTACCTTGAATTGTAATAGATTTCATTTATAAAAAATTTAAAAAATTGTTTTTAGTTTAATTTGCAATAGTCTGTTTATGAGTTATATAACAAACTTGCTGCTGATAGATTGGTGCTCATGTACCATTTTCATCACATCTGCAAATAATGGGGCGCAAGATAGCACTTTTATTTTAGATGACAAAGATGTTTTTACAGGAATTGAGTCAGTTACAATAACTTCCAGTAATTTTGAGTTTTGAATATTGTCATAAGCCTTTCCTGAAAGTACTCCGTGAGTCGCCATTGCTCTTACAGATTTTGCTCCTTTTTCCATTAAAATATCAGCGGCTTTGCAAAGTGTACCTGCGGTATCAATCATATCATCAATCAGAATAACATTTTTACCCTCTACGTCGCCAATTAAAAACATTTCCTCTACCACATTTGCTTTTTTTCTTTCTTTATAAGCAATCACAACATCTGCTCCTAAGTGACCGGCATAATTTTTTGCTCTTTTGGCACCTCCCATATCCGGAGATGCAATGGTAAGATTATCCAGATTTAGGTCTTTGATGTAATCAACAAAGATGGTAGAAGCATACAAATGATCTACAGGAATCTCAAAGAATCCCTGAATCTGGTCTGCATGAAGATCCATCGTCATGATTCTTGTCGCTCCGGCTGCTGTTAAAAGATTGGCAACCAGTTTTGCCCCTATCGGAGCTCTTGGCTTGTCTTTTCTGTCTTGTCTTGCAAGTCCGAAATAAGGAAGTACAACAGTGATGCTTTTTGCAGAAGCTCTTTTAGCAGCATCAATCATTAGAAGCAGTTCTAAAAGATTGTCTGCTGGCGGAAAGGTAGATCCGATAAGGAATACTCTTCCTCCTCTCACGGATTCGTCCAAAACAGGCTCAAACTCTCCGTCGCTGAACTCCTGAATGATAATTTTTCCTAATTCTTTCCCATAATGCTGGGCGATTTTTTCTGCAAGATCCTTGCTTGTTCTTGTTGAAAACAGATAACTTTGTTGATCAGCCATTTTTACTTTTTAAGATTGTGCAAATTTAAAAAAAAACCACAAGAATCAATCCTGTGGTTTTTAAGTTTTTACATTTCCTTTATTTTAAGGGAAAGTTACGCCTGAATATTTATTTGAATCAACCTCTGGTAAAGTAGATTTGTACTTAGCATTAATTGATTTAATAAATTCATTGGCAACAATAGCATATCCTCTTCCGGTAAGGTGAACTCCGTCCAAAGAGAATGCTCCTCCTGTAACAAACGTTGCAGTATATTTTACTCCGTTCCATACGATTCCGGATTTCGAATTAAGTTCCAGCATTTTTGCATTCATATCAACAAATGCAAGACCTTTAGAATCAGCCAATGATTTAATGGTTGTATTATAAGATGCTGTTGCTGCTAAAACTTTTGCAGCCTCCATTTCCGTAAGTACAAGTTTGTCTTCCAAAGGAACAGAAGTTCCTCCACCAGCTTGAGGGGTAAGAACAGCACTTGCGGTTAATAAAATATAATCCTTTGAAGTAGTTTGTCTGTATTTTGGTAATCCAGGAACAGGAGATAAATCTTTATCTACGATAACAGCTCCGTTAGCACCGGCTCCTGCAGTAAATTTTATTAATCTTTTTTGATACTCAGCATCGTTGATTGCGCCCAAGGCTTTTGCCTGCGCTAATCCTGCGTTGTAAGCAGCATAACCTCCGTTCAGCTGAGAAACCTGAGCATCCGTCAGATTGGTCAGTGGCATTGCCGGAACTCTTGTGAAAAAAGGAACATTTGTTACGCTCGGAATGTTTGCAATTACTCCTTTTCTTGTAGTTCCTGCCGGAAACAACGTATTGATTAAAGTAGTATAAGTGCTTGTAAAGCCAACTCCAACAGTTCCATCAACAGGAGTTATGGGGTTTGATCCATCACCTCCTGAAGTAGCGTATCCTAATACATCATTAGCGCCAATCCATAAAGAGATAAAAGTTGGGTTCTGAGCAAGAGCGTCTCCTACAACAGAAGAAGTAGTGGGATTAGCAGCAAATCTTACAAAATAGGGATTTGCCAATCCCGCTGAAAGTCCTGCAGGATTACCGTAGCCAGGAGCCAGCAAATGAGAAACTTTTGCTCCCGGAACACCCATATTTTGATATGAACCTCCTGAAGCAATATTATCCAATGTAGCGGCAGCGCTATTATTTACTGGAGATAACGCACCATTAACCATTTTTAGCTCTAATTTTCCTGGAAAACCGGGGATTCCGATAAATCCTCCCACGTTATTCGGCATCATTGGCTGTTTGAAATCGCCGCCGCCTGCAAGTTTCATCTGCATTGAAAGCATATTTGGGTAAGATTCCTTTTGTCCATCACTGTAAAGGGCACCGTCTCTGTAACCGGAAGTTAATGAGTTTCCTAAAGCAACGTATCTTGTAAAATCTGCCTCACCTTTGCTCACGACTATATCTTTTACATCGGTGTCAAAATCTGTTTCACAGCTGGTTGTAAAAAACAAAGCAGAAACAGCAAGTGTAGATATTATTATTTTTTTCATATTATTCAATTAAAATGCGTTATAAGATAATCCCAGACCAAAATAGAATGCCTGTGCTTTAGCCTGACCGTAGAAACCAAGGTTTGAATTTTTTACATCTCTAGACTGCGGCATTGCATAACCTCCTGCAATATCAACTCCGAATTGTTTTAGTTTAAATCCAAGTCCTCCCGTTACAACATAGGTGTTGAATGATGGAGTTTCCGGAATGAAATTCTCATCAGAATACGGCGATTCATCATAATATGCCCCAAGACGGCCATAGATCATATTGGTAAATGCATATTGAGTTCCTAATCTGAAAGTTTTTGCATTTCGGAAGTTTTTAGGAGAAACCAAAACGGTAGGATCTGCCTGATTTCCGATAGGCGCATTAGCAAAATCTAGAGTAAGCTTGCTGTACCTTTGCCATCCGTGATAGTTAAAGTCTGCAGAAATGAGCCATTTAGGCGTAACCTTGTAAGTCATACCAATAGTGTACTCTTCTACAAGCGGTAAGGTTGCAGTAAAGCTGTCCTGTCCTGCGCCATTAAGACCTAAAAGTCCGTTTACGGTATTTTGGGCAGGGACTCTGAAGGTTGCCGTTCCGTTTTTGGCTTTCATATCAACAGGAGAACGGTAAGCAATACTTACATCAAGCTTAGGATCAGGTCTGAAATAAAATCCGAAACCAAACCCATGTCCGCTCGCTTCATCATCATTAATGTTAACTGTTCCGCTGAATTGAGTGACTGCTTTATCCCAATCAACCTTTCCTTTGGCGTAAATATAACTTGCACCAAAAGAAAGCCAGTCTGCCATTTTTACGGAAACCATCGGCTGGAAATAAAAGCTTTTCAGCTCAAGTTTCTGTACAAGCTCTTTTCCTTCCCAGTCATTCGGATACTGAATTGTACTTCCGAAAGGAGTGGTAAAACTGAAACCTACGGATAAATTTTTGATAGGTCTGTAAGCAATAGCAGCATAAATAGGCGTTCCAAGAGGATTATCTGTTTCTGTGCTTGTTAAAGTATTCAGATTTTGAAAAGTTATTTTATTACTTGCTCCGAAACCTCCCGCAACAATACTTAGTTTTGATGGAATGAATGACATCCCTGCTGGGTTGAAGAACGCTACACTTGCGTCTTCAGCATGGGCACTCGTGTGTGCCATTGCCAGTTGTTTTACCCCTTGCAAAGAAACTCTGAAGCCTCCTGCGTAAGATAAAACCCCAGCTAATAAAGCAGTTGATATTAATATTTTTTTCATAGACTATTATTATATAAGTCAAATATAAAGTTATTTTACATACGTCTGTTAATATTTCTTAATATTTTAAACATAACACCAAAAGAAAACTATGTTTAAAATAGTATTTTCAAACAAAAACTATTCAATTATCTGTTTTAATGGTTGTTAATTATATTTTTAACCTATGAAAAAGCATTTGTTTAACCTTAAACAAAGCAAGAAATTAATATTTAGTACATTTGGAAATGCTATAAAGATAAAAATCAATAAATTTGCAAGATTAAATAAATTATAATATGAGTTGTGGATGTAAAACATCCGGCGATTCTGCACATTCTTGCGGAACAAAATCTGCGAATGGCTGTGAAAGTGTAAATACCTGCGGTAATAGTTATAAATTAAGTGTTTTCGACTGGCTTTCCAATGTGCAAAATCCTGCATCGAACAGGTGCGATTTTGTGGAAGTTAGGTTTAAAAATGACAGAAAATTATTTTATAAAAATGTAAATAATATTCCATTACATATAGGTAGCGTAGTAACAGTAGAATCGAGTCCGGGACATGATGTGGGCGTAGTAAGTCTCACAGGGGAATTGGTAAAAATCCAGATGAAGAAAAAAAGATTTTCTGAAGATGGAGTACCTAAAATATACAGGCTAGCCAATCAAAAAGATATAGAAGTCTGGCAGGAAGCCAGAAAAAAGGAAGAAAGCGTAAAAATAGAATCCAGAAAGATTTCGCACAGACTTGGTCTTGAAATGAAGATTACAGATGTGGAATATCAGGGTGATGGTTCTAAGGTTACATTTTATTATACAGCTGATAATCGTGTAGATTTCAGGATGTTGATTAAAGAATTTGCCGGAACTTTCCGTACAAAAATTGATATGAAACAAATCGGTTTCCGTCAGGAAGCTGCAAAAGTAGGAGGAATCGGATCTTGCGGAAGAGAGCTTTGCTGTTCTACATGGCTGACGGATTTCAGATCTGTGAACACAAATGTCGCGCGTTATCAGCAGTTAAGCATTAATCCCCAGAAACTGGCAGGACAATGCGGTAAACTTAAATGTTGTCTGAATTACGAATTAGACAGCTATCTGGATGCATTAAGCGATTTCCCGTCATCATCAACTACACTGGATACAGAGAAGGGAAGAGCTTTTTGTATTAAAATTGATGTCTTTAAAAAGAAAATGTGGTTTGCATATGTAGACAGCTCAATGGCGTGGTATGACTTTGATGTGGCTTTGGTAAAAAAAATGATCGCAAAAAATAAAAAAGGCGAAAAAACGTTACCTCTTGAAGAATTGAAACAGCCGGATTTTGCTGTTCAGACTGTTGATTTGATTCAGGAAAACAGTGTCGACCGATTTGAGAAGAAAAACCGTGGATCTAACAAAAACAGAAATCAGAATAAGCCTAACAATAATAACAGTTCTAGAAGAAATAGAAATGAAACAGGTGACAAAAACGTGCGTTCTGAAAAATTTGATAAAGATGACAAGCCTGTAAGAACAGAGCGTCCGTCTAAACCAAATTTACCTCCAAATAATAATAATCCAAAATCACCAAAACAGCAGCAAAAACCTCCAATGGTAAAGGTGGAATCTGCAGTAAGTGATTCCGATAATAAACCTCAAAATCAACCGCCTAAAAAGAAGTTTAAAAAGAAATTCCCTCCCAAAAAAGACAATAATGCATAAAATTTCATGTTTTGTTCTTCTTATGATTCTCGCAGGATGCAATGCTTCTGATGAGAATGTGATCATGAATCATGTTGATAATAAATGGGATAAAAATATCCGGCAAAAGTTTAATCTTGAAATTTCGGATCCTGAAAATCCTAAAAATATTATATTTGTTGTAAGAAACAATAATGATTATCCATACAGCAATATAAGATTTATTGTGAATCTCACCAATCCTAAAACCAAGAAAGCAGAAACTGATACGCTGAATTATATTTTGGCAAAACCAAATGGAGAGTGGTTGGGAACAGGATTTGGCGAAACAAAGGAAACGTTATTTCAGTATAAACTGAATTATAGATTTCCGGAAAAGGGGAGCTATGAAATTGAAGTTTCTCAGGCTATGAGAAACGATCATCTTCCGGGAATTGAGGATCTGGGTATAAAAGTAGAAACGGCAAAAACCGTAAGTGCAAATACAAATGGAACAAAATAAGCAAAATACTGGAAGCAAAGGAAAAACATTTCCGCTTCCTCCTAAAAAAAATCAAAAAAATACAGTCTGGAAAAAATGGGTCAAATTTATCTGGATTGGTCTTATTGCAGTGGTTTTAGGGATATCGGGACTGTTTTTTGCAGTTTCCCAGGGCTTTCTTGGGGAAATGCCCGATGTAAAAGAACTGGAAAACCCAGACATCTATGTTGCTTCTGAAATTTATTCTTCGGATGGCGTTCTCTTAGGAAAATTCGAAAAAGAGAAAACTCAGCCGATTGAATATAAAAATCTGCCTCCTCACCTTATTTATGCTCTTCAGGCAAAAGAAGACGAGCGTTTTAAAGAACATTCAGGAATTGATTTAAAATCAATTTTAAGAGCAATAAGATATGGGGGAGATCGTGGAGGCGGTTCTACTATTACTCAACAGCTGGCAAAGCTCTTATTTACAAAAGAGCCTTCTAGAAATCCGGTAAAAAGAGCTATTCAAAAGCTTAAAGAATGGGTTGTAGCCGTAAGTCTTGAGAAAAGATATACAAAAGAAGAAATTATTACCCTTTACTTTAATAAATTTGATTTTACACACAATGCCAATGGTATTGAAATGGCATCAAAAATTTATTTCAATAAATCAACATCACAACTTACTCTTCCAGAAGCGGCAGTATTTGTTTCTATGTTAGAGGCTCCTATTGCTAATAATCCGTTAAGAAATCCAGAAAGGGCTAAAAGGAGAAGAGATGTTGTGCTGGATCAAATGCTTGAAACAGGATATATAGACCAAGCCACCCGTGACAAAGCTGTAGATACACCTATCATAACAGATTATCATCCAATAAAAGATATTACAGACGATTACTCTGCCTATTATAAATTCTATCTTAGAAAAGAAATTGATAATTATCTGAAAGATTATGAAAAAGAAACAGGTAAAAAACTAAATCTTTATAAAGACGGGCTTAAAATTTTTGTCACTCTGGATTCCAAAATGCAGAAATATGCTGAAGAATCTATAAAAGAACACTTAACAGATCTTCAAAGAAGATTTGATGCAGAACAGAGAGGAAGAAAAAACAGACCATTTTATTTTTTGAATGATCAGCAGGTTAATAGCTTAATGATGCAGGCTGTAAAAAGAACGGGTCGCTACAAGCAATTGAGCAGAGCAGGAGTTTCGGAAGATTCCATTATGATGGAGTTTCAGAAGCCGGTAAAAATGACAAGATTCACTTGGGCAGGTGAAGAAGAGGTAGAAATGAGTCCGTGGGATTCTATTCGCTATCATAAACAGATTGCACAGGCAGGGTTGATGTCGATGGTTCCGGGAACAGGTGAAATAAAAGCTTGGGTTGGAGGAATCAACTGGCAGCATTTTCAATATGACCACATCAAACAGGGAAAAAGACAGGTCGGTTCGACCTTCAAGCCTTTCGTATATGCAACTGCGATCATGAAATTAGGATTAACTCCTTGTTCAACAATTTCTAATGCAACTTATAGAAAAGGGAGTTGGAATGTTGAAGGTTCTGGAGGAATGTTAACACTTAAAAATGCATTAGCACATTCAAAAAACCCTGTTGCAGTAAGATTAGCTGAAATGACGGGAACGCAGAGTGTAATACAGACAGCAAGAGATTTAGGGGTGACAGAAGAAATTTCCACAAGTCTCCCAATGGCATTGGGTTCTTCAGATATTACAATTTATGAAATGTTGGGAGCCTATAGTACTTTTGCCAATTATGGTAATTACAATAAACCGGAAATGATCTGGAGAATTGAAGATGTCAACGGAAGAGTAATCAAGGAAGTAAACCAGGAGCCTAAAGAAGTGATGAATCCTAATTATGCCTATACAATGATTGAATTGATGAAAGGTGTTGCAGAATTTGGTACTGCATCAGGAGAATTGGGAAGAAGGGGTGTTTCTAAAGCCGTTGAAATTGCCGGAAAAACTGGAACTACGCAGAATAACTCTGATGGTTGGTTTATGGGAATCGTTCCGAAGCTGGCTACAGGAGCGTGGGTTGGCTGGGAAGACAGAGCCACTCACTTCTACGGAACAGGTGAAGGACAGGGAGCCAAGATGGCTTTACCAATCTGGGCGATTTTTATGAAAAAAGTCTGGGCAGATAAAAGTCTCAAAATTTCACCGGATGACAAGTTTGTAAAACCAAGTGATTGGAAAGACGGCTGCAATAATCTGCGTGAATTGGGAGGAGGATATGGCGATGAGGGAGGTTTGCAGACTATTGATGATTTGAAAAATCCAAAGCCTGCAGATAATACTCCAAAAAGCAATACAGGGAAGAAAGAAGAAAATGTTAATGAAAATCTCAATACAGGAGAAAATATTGACTTCAATAAATAAAGATTCATTATCATTATCATAAGACCTTTCAATGAAATTGAAGGGTCTTTTCTTTTATAATTAATACCTTTGGATTATGAATATTGAAAATATTAAACAACCATTTATAGAAATATTTCCTGGAGACTTTTCCGGGAATACCATGCAGAGAAACACTCCTAAAGTTTTGTTTTCTACTGTTGCAACAGTGGGTTTTGATCATCCGGAATTAATTGCTTTTAATGAAAGGCTTTCTGAAGAAATAGGATTGGGAACATTTCATGAAAAAGATCTTAATTTTTTAGCCGCCACCAATCTTCCTAACCATATTAAAACTTATTCTACTGCTTATGCCGGACATCAGTTCGGTAACTGGGCAGGTCAATTGGGAGACGGACGTGCAATTTTTGCCGGTGAGATTACCAATGATGTTGGAAAGAAAACTGAAATACAATGGAAAGGAGCAGGAGCTACACCCTATTCCCGCCATGCCGACGGCAGAGCAGTGCTTCGTTCTTCAGTAAGGGAATATCTGATGAGTGAAGCGATGTTTCATTTACAGATTCCCACAACCAGAGCATTAAGTTTATGTCTTACCGGTGAAAATGTTATACGCGACATTATGTACAGCGGAAATCCTCAGGAAGAAAAAGGAGCCGTAGTTGTGAGAACTGCTGAAAGTTTTCTTCGTTTTGGTCATTTCGAACTGATTTCATCACAAAGAGAATATGATACACTAAAAAAATTAGCCGATTTCACCATTGAAAATTATTTTACCGATATAAAATCTGTCAATGAAGATAGATATAAAGAATTTTTCAATGAAGTTTGTAAAAGAACTGCAGATCTGATGGTAGAATGGTTAAGGGTTGGTTTTGTGCATGGAGTGATGAATACTGATAATATGTCAGTCCTGGGTTTAACTATAGATTACGGACCGTTTTCTATGATGGATGAATATGATCTGAATTTTACGCCCAACACTACTGATCTTCCGGGAAGAAGATATGCTTTTGGAAAGCAGGGACAAATATCGCAGTGGAATTTATGGCAGCTTGCCAATGCTTTATTTCCTTTAATTAACGATGAAAAATTTTTGGAAGAAACGCTAAATAATTACGGAACTTATTTTTGGGAAAAGCATGACGAAATGCTTTGCCGGAAATTTGGCTTCGACAAACCAAGAAAAACAGACGAAGAATTTTTCACCAACTGGCAGGGATTGATGCATGAACTTCAGCTGGATTATACTTTGTTTTTTAATGAACTGGAAAAAAGCCGCAACGAGGAAGATGTTAATTTTTCGTCTGTTTCCTATAGCATCTTAGATAAAACGGCAATAAGCAAGCTTAATCACTTTATGAATGCATACCAGAAAAGACTGTTAGAAAACAATATATCAAGCAATGAATCTCTGGAATTAATGAAGAAAAGTAATCCAAAATTCATTCTCAGAAATTATCTCTTGTATGAATGTATTGAAGAGATTACCACCGGCAATGATGAAATGCTGAAAAAATTAGTTCAAGCTTTAGAAAAGCCTTATGAAGACATTTTTCCTGAATTTTCAGTAAAAAGACCTTCAGGTTATGATGATGTTTCCGGATGTTCAATGCTGTCATGCAGTTCATGATCTAAAATTACATTTCCCGCCTTACAGGTGGGTTTTTTGTTTTACTTTTGCAAAAAAATTACAAGTGTCTTTCAAATTCAAACTGGCTTCTTTTTTCAAAATTGTTTTTCCTTCTACGTGGGCGGAATTGTTGTTATTCCTTTTTTTTGTAAGTACCTATGGTATTTTAGGAACTTATCTTGCACAGCATTACAGAATCGTTTTTGATGCAAGAATTCCGTGGGATGCTTATTTCAGTTTTGATAATAAAGCTATCGTAATGACGGGTGGAAGTTTTGAAAGACATCCGCTTTCTTACTATTTCTTTAATTGGATAAGAGAGCTTGCGTTTTTTATTTCTGATGGCAAAACAGGTAGTAATTTCAGACTCACTTTAGTTTGGCTGAGTAATTTCACCATAAGTTTAAGTTTAGTTCAGATTTTTAAATATTTGAAAAATATAATAGGACTTCCTTTATGGTTAAATGTTCTGATTGTAGTTTTCTTCAGTGTTTTTTCTACCAACATACTTTTATCTTTCACACCTGAAACTTATACCTATACCTTGTTTTTTTTGATTTTATTTAACTATTATACTGCTGTAAAATTCAAAAAAGATAAAAAAATTGCTGGCTCTGCCATGGTTTTGGGCGGAGTTATTATTGGAGGCCTTACCATTACAAATATTGTAAAAGTTTTTGTTCCGGTTTTATTTGAAAAAGATGTGTTTAGAAGCTGGAAAAGATTTGGAAATGCGGTTTTGAGAGTTTCGAGTACAATCATCATTTTTGCTTTGCTTTATCTTTACAGAATTGATTTTAAGTATCAGAATATTCTTTCAAAATCCGGTGAGCAGTATGAGAAATTTTCCAATGTAAAGTCTGTTCCTGTTTGGGATATGATCATTTCTTATTTTTTTGGCGGAAATATATTATTTCCCGGATTTTTTATTCGCGAAAAACATAATATGAAGGGGTTTTATTATCAGGCTCTCTTTATGGATGTTTACACTTCTGTTTTCCCGTATATTTTTGTAGGATTATTGTTGGGTTTTATGATTTGGAGCTACTTTAAAAATTTCAGAAATAAGCTTGTTCAGATTCTCATGCTTTCTTTGCTGGTGGATGTTTTTATTCATTGCGTATTCCGTTTCGGACTGCACACTTCTTACATTTATGGCGGACACTTTGTTTTTATTTTTCCTTTAATGTTGGGGTGGCTGTTTTTCAGTTATCGGCAATCACCAAAAATAGTTTCGTTCTTAACGGTGACTTTAGGTGTATTTCTGGTTTTTCTGATACAAAATAATTTCTTCAGAATGCTAGAGTTTTTTGACTTCATCAATCATTTTTACAAATAAAAAAACCGGAAAAACTACTTCCGGTTTAATGTTTTTTTTTAAGTAAAATTATTTTGCTTCTGCACAGAAAACCCTGTATTGTACTGCAACAGCAGACTTGAAGTATTCTTTAATTTTTGAAAGATCTCCTGCTGCGCTTTGCTTGGTAAAATAGCTTCCCGCAAGAATTTTATAATTAGGTCTTAAAGAGGCATCAGTTTCAACCTTTATTCCTGGAAATCTTTTTCTGAAATAAGTTTTGATTTCATTCGCTTCATCGTTACTTTTTACCGTTGTTATCTGGATTTTGTAACCTAAAATTCTCGGATTTCTTCTGCATATTTCAGCATTGGTAAGCTCGCGGCTGGGAACATATATTTTGGAAGGTTTTGATGGTACATCATCTTCGGAATTTGCTTTTGAAGCATTAGAAGTTGCGCATTTGTTTTCCAGAGAAGACAAAGCATCATTTACTTTAGCGTCCATCGTCATTACAAGTTCTGTTCCGGCTAAGGTGTCTTTCTTTACAACCTGTTGTGCCTCAACAGTATAAAAACTTACAAAAGATATAACAGCAATTATTTTGATTAAATTTTTCATTTAAAGTTGTTTCAGCAAATTTAGGATAATTATAAAAACCCCGCAAACTTGGCTATTTAGAATAGTTATAAATTAAACAGAAATGACATTTTACCTTTTGTTAAGGTCGTTAAATTCTTCTTAAAAATATTATTTTTGCGGAATTGATTACATACTCAATATTTACTAACATAAGATAATTTAAATGATTAGTTGGAGAAAGCATTATAAAAAAGGGCTGATTGCGATAGGATTATTGCTATCAACAAGTGCTTCAATTTACGGGCAGGCCGGCGATCCTAAAAACGGCGAAAAACTTTTCAAAGCAAATTGTACGGCGTGTCACGCATTAGACAAACAGGTTGTAGGACCTGCGTTGAAAGGTGTGGTTGCAAGACTTGAAACCGAACAGGGACTTGGGAAAGACTGGCTTTATAAGTGGATTAAAGACAATAAAGCTTTAAGGGCTTCTGGTGACAAGTATGCTAATGAGGTTTATGAAAAGTACAACAAAACTGAAATGCAGCAGTTTCCTAATCTTTCTGAAAAGGATATTGATGATATTTTAGAGTACACAACTAATCCTCCGGCGCCGGAACCGGAAAAAGCACCCGAGACTGCTGCAGCTGGTGCTGATGCGGCTCAGGCTCCTGCTAATAATACAACTTCAAGCATTGTGATTATTTCACTTTTGGCAATTGCAGGTTTGTTAGTTTGGATCTTAATTAAGTTAAGACAATTGGTGAAATTGGGACAGTCAGAAGATTTGGCAGGTCTTGATGAAACAAGAGTAAAATCATTCAGAGAAATTTACGAAAAGTACCACTACATCGGAAAAGGAGCTTTAGCGATATTAGCGATACTGGCTGCTTACGGAGTTTGGAACTGGATCATGTGGATTGGTGTTTATAAAGGGTATAAACCTGAACAGCCAATTTATTTCTCTCACAAAATTCACGTTGGTGAAAATAAAATCGACTGTCAACTTTGTCACTCAAGTGCAAAATATGGTAAAGTTTCAGAAATTCCTTCTATGAATGTTTGTATGAACTGTCACAGAACTATCTCTGAGTACAACGGTAAATATATTGAGCCAGGAAAAGATAAGGCATTCTATGATGGTGAAATCAGAAAGATTTACGAAGCAACCGGATGGGATCCTGAAAAACAGCAGTATACAGGAAAAACTACCCCTGTAGAATGGACGAGAATTCACAATATGCCGGATTTCGTTTACTTCAATCACGCACAGCACGTTGTTGCAGGTGAGCAGGCAATCATCAATTCATTCAATAAGAAAAATCCGGATAACAAAATCGACGTAGTTTGTAAAGCTTGTCACGGTAAGATTGATACTATGAATGTTGTACAGATGGCAAATGACTTTACGATGGGATGGTGTATCGAATGTCACAGAACGACAGAGATTGATATGAACAACGGTTATAATAAAGAATACTTCAAAAATCTACACGAAAAGCTTAAAAAGCAATATCCTAAAGATGGCGGTAAGATTACGGTAGATGCGATTGGAGGTCTTGAATGTGGTAAATGTCATTATTAATAACTAAAAAATTAGAAGTATAAATGGCTTCAAACAAAATACAATTTAGAAGTATTCACGAACTTAAAGATCCGGCTTTAAACAATAAGCTGGCTCAGAAAGAGTTCCAAGAAGAAATTCCGGTAGAAGATTTCTTAGAAGGTGCTCAGAAAAACGAATCAGGTACATCAAGAAGAGATTTCTTGAAACTATTGGGATTCTCTACAGCAGCAGTTACTTTGGCTGCCTGCGAAGCACCGGTAATCAAAACGATTCCTTATGTGGTAAAGCCGCATGAAATCATTCCGGGTATTCCTAATTATTACGCTTCAACATATTTTGACGGTTTCGATTTTGCAAGTGTTTTAGTAAAGACACGTGAAGGAAGACCTATCAAGATTGAACCTAATCCGGTTGCAGGAGATTTAGGTAAAACCAATGCAAGAGCTCAGGCGAGTGTACTTTCTCTTTATGATAATGATAAAGTAAAGCAGCCAAAGCTTGACGGTAAAGATGAAACTTTTGATAAAGTTGATGATTTCGTTATCAAAGGTTTAAATGAAGCTCAGTCTGCAGGTAAGAAAATTGTGCTATTATCACATTCTTTTGCTTCACCAACATTCAAAAAATTATTTGCTGAATTTAAAGCAAAATATCCTACCGCTGAACTCGTAACTTACGATGCTCTTCCATATTCTGCAGGTTTAGATGCCGCTCAGGAAGTTTTTGGAATGAGAGCTTTGCCGGTTTATGACCTTAGAGGAACTGAATTAGTTGTTTCTTTCCAAGCAGATTTCTTAGGAGATTACAATGCTTCGAGCTTAGAAACTTCTTATGCAGCAGCAAGAACTCCCGGTGCTAATATGTTGAGACACATTCAGGTTGAATCTAATATGTCTCTTACAGGAGCAAATGCCGACGAAAGAATAAGACTGAAGCCAAGCGATGTAAACAAAACATTGGTAGAAGTTTATAATGCAGTTGTTGGTGGAAGTTCTTCAGATAAAGTAGCTACAGGAATTGCAAAAGAACTTCAGGCTAAAGGAAATAAAGCTGTTGTTTTTGCTGATGGTTCTAAAGCTGCACAGGTTTTAGCTCATTTAATCAACCAAAAATTAGGATCAGTAGCTTTCACAGGTAAAGCAAACTTCCTTAAAGAATTTGATAAGGCAAGATTCCAGGAGTTTTTAGGTTGGATGAATGCCGGACAGGTTGGAGTTTTGATTTCTAACAACGTAGATCCTGTATATTCTCACAATAAAGGTCAGGATTTCAAAAAAGCTTTAGAAAAAGTACCTTACGTAATTGCGGTTACGGATAAGAAAAACAATATGTATAAAGCAGCGAAAGCTGTCATTCCGGTTGCTAACTGGCTGGAATCATGGGGAGATATAGAACCTCAGACTGGTGTTTATACATTAATGCAGCCTACCATTCAGAAAATTTACAAGTCAAGACAGATCGAAGAATCTCTATTGGTTTGGAAAAATGGTAAGAATAACGCTGCTAATAACTATTACGATTATTTAAAAGCTAATTCTGCATCTGTTTTAGGCGGAATTTCATTTAATAAAGCGCTTTACAATGGTTTTGTAACATCCGCTAACGCTACAATGCTGTCTTATGCAGGTGGAAATCCAAATCAGGCTATTGCTGAATTAGGAAACTTCAAAGCTTCTAAATTAGAATTAGTGCTTTATACTAAGACTGCAATGGGAGACGGAACTCAGGCAAACAACCCTTGGTTGCAGGAATTACCGGATCCATTGACTAGAATGTCTTGGGATAATTATTTAACGATTTCTCCAAAAGATGCTGAAGAGCTCGGTATAGAAAATGATCTTAATGCAAGAATGCAGTTAGATGGTTCTATAGTAAACCTTACAGTAAACGGAGTTAAAATTGAAAATGTACCGGTATTTATCCAACCTGGACAAGCTGATGGATCTGTGGGTCTTGCATTAGGTTATGGTAAAAAAGATTCTGGTGCTACAGCTGATACAGGAGTAAATGCATATCCTTTATTTGACGGTTCAAACTTAGTGGTTTCTAATGTTTCTATTGAAAAAACAGGAGAAGAACACGAGTTTGCCGGTATTCAGCTTCAAAATACATTAATGGGACGTTACGATATTGCTAAAGAAGTTCCTTTGGCTGAATTTATTAACGTACCTTTCGACGACGAACATCATGGCTGGAACAAGCCATTGGAATATCATACCATTAGTGGTGCTCTTCCTGCAGGTAAAATCGACCTTTGGGATGCATTTGATGATACAGACGGGCCTCACTTCAATTTATCAATTGACCTGAACTCTTGTACTGGTTGTGGAGCATGTATTATTGCTTGTCAGGCAGAAAACAATGTTCCGGTTGTAGGTAAAGAAGAGATGAGAATGTCTAGAGATATGTATTGGTTGAGAATTGACCGTTACTATTCATCTAAACAGAAAGTTGGAGTTTATGATGGGCTGAAAGAAGGAATGGCAGTTCCTGAATTATATGGAAGTGATGTTTTAGGAATTGAAGGAGCTTTAGAAAACCCGGCAGAAAACCCTGATGTTATCTTCCAGCCTGTAATGTGTCAGCATTGTAATCATGCTCCTTGTGAAACTGTTTGTCCGGTTGCTGCGACATCTCACGGTAAGCAGGGACAAAACCACATGGCTTATAACAGATGTATTGGTACAAGATATTGTGCTAACAACTGTCCTTATAAAGTAAGACGTTTTAACTGGTTTACATACAACCTAAATGACAAGTTCGATTTCAATATGAATAATGATCTTGGAAGAATGGTTCTTAATCCGGATGTTGTTGTAAGAACAAGAGGGGTTATGGAGAAGTGTTCTATGTGTATCCAGATGACTCAAAATACTATTCTTGAAGCGAAGAAAGAAGGCAGAAGAGTAGCGGAAGGAGAGTTCCAGACTGCTTGTTCAAAAGCTTGTTCTACAGGTTCTATCAAGTTTGGAGATATGAATGATAAGGAATCTGAAGTTAGAAAATTATATTCTGGCAACAGAAGATATTATTTACTTGAAGAGATAGGAACCAAGCCAAACGTGTTCTATCACACTAAAGTAAGAAACAGAGTAGAAAAATAAAGTTTAAATAATAAATAGGTAAAAAATGTCAGGACATTACGAAGCTCCGATAAGGGAACCTCTGATTATTGGTCACAAAACTTATCACGATATCACAGAAGATATTGCACGACCTATCGAAGAAAGAGCAGGTAAATTATGGTGGATTTCACTATATGCAGCCTTAGTTCTGTTCATCTACGGATTTGGCTGTATCGCTTATACTATCGGAACAGGTATTGGAGCATGGGGGCTTAACAGAACTATTAACTGGGGTTGGGATATTACCAACTTCGTATGGTGGGTAGGTATTGGTCACGCCGGTACACTGATCTCAGCAGTATTATTATTATTTAGACAAAGATGGAGAATGTCCGTAAACCGTTCTGCGGAAGCGATGACAATCTTCGCTGTTGTGCAGGCTGCTATCTTCCCGGTGATCCACATGGGTAGAGTTTGGGTAGGATATTGGGTTTTCCCTTTACCAAACCAGTTTGGTTCTCTTTGGGGGAACTTCAACTCACCTCTACTTTGGGACGTATTTGCAATCTCTACGTATTTCTCAGTATCTACAGTATTCTGGTTTATGGGATTGATTCCTGACTTTGCAATGATCAGAGACAGAGCCAAAACTCCTTGGACTAAGAAGATTTATACATTCCTTGCATTTGGTTGGGGTGGTAAAGCAAAACACTGGCAAAGATTCGAAGAACTATCTTTGGTTCTTGCAGGTTTGGCAACGCCGCTTGTATTCTCGGTGCACACTACGGTATCATTTGACTTCGCAACCTCAGTTATCAAAGGATGGCACTCTACAATTTATCCTCCTTACTTCGTTGCCGGTGCGATTTTCTCGGGATTCGCAATGGTACAAACACTATTGTTAGTAGCAAGAAAGGTGTGCCACCTTGAAGATTACATCACAATGTATCATATCGAAATTATGAACATCGTAATCATATTGACAGGTGGAATGGTAACAGTAGCTTATGCAACTGAATATTTTATCGGTTGGTATTCCGGATCAAGATATGAAGACTTTACTTATCTTTCTCCTGGTGCTGCAGTTGGACCTTACTGGTGGGCTTTCTGGTCATTAATCATCTGTAACTTGGTAGTTCCGGCTTCATTCTGGTTCAAAAGAGCAAGAACGAATATTATCTGGACTTTCATCGTAGCTTTGATTATTAACATCGGTATGTGGTTTGAGCGTTTCGACATTATTGTAATCAACCTTTCAAGAGATTACTTGCCAGGATCTTGGACGATGTTTAAACCCACAATCATTGATGTTGGAGTATATTTAGGAACAATCGGATTCTTCTCTGTGTTATTCTTATTATATGCAAGAACATTCCCTGTAATTGCACAGGCGGAATTGAAATCAATTTTGAAAATCTCAGGTGAAACTTATAAAGCAAAAGAAGGAGATGAGCACCACTAAAATTGTATACGGACTTTATGCTGACGACGATGATTTAATGAACGGCGTTAAAGCATTCAACGATAAAGGAATCGCAATCAACGAAGTTTATACTCCGTTTCCGGTTCACGGGCTAGACAAAGCTTTAGGTTTAAAGAAAACCAGAATTTCTGATGCTGCTTTCATCTATGCATTATATGGTGTAAGTATTGGTGCAACAGTTACCTGGTATGTCATGAATCATGACTGGCCTCAGAACATTGGTGGTAAACCTGCATTTGACTGGGCTCACAATATGCCTGCTTTTGTAGTGCCTATGTTTGAATTAATGGTTTTCTGTGCTGCCCACATGATGTCTTTAACTTTCTTGGTTAGAAACAAAATGTATCCAGGTGCACCAGCTCAGAATCCGGATCCGAGAACTACTGATGATAAATTCCTGATGGAGTTTATTACTAATGATGTTGATTCGGTAAAGCAACTTTTGATTGATACAGGAGTAGAAGAAATAACCGTTAAAGATGCTTAAAATGAAGAGAAATATTTTAAAAATTACAGCGGTTTTAGGTTTAACTACAGTTTTACTTAATTCTTGCGGACCAAAAGAAAACGCACCTCTTGTTTATTTTCCGGACATGTATTTTCCTGTAGCTTACGATCCTTTGATGAAGGCTCAGGATGCATACTCAGATCATGAAAATGAGATTCCTGCATTTGTAAAAAATAATGGTGCAACAGGACTTTCTCCGGTAGAAGGTTCGGTAGCTCAAAATAAAGACGGTATTTTTGCTGAAGACAAGCTTCCGAGAAATCCGGATCAATATAACGCAGGTTATGATGCTTCCAAAGGAGTTAATTCATCACCTTTAAATCCTGCTAATGCAGCAAAGGATTTAGAGAGAGGTAAAATACTTTTTGAACGTACTTGTTCTGCATGTCACGGTGTCGCCGGCGATGGACAAGGACCGATCGTACAAAGCGGAGCTTATTCTGGTGTGCCGAATTATGCAGACAGAGAACTGACTGTAGGATCTGTACACTATGTTTTAACAAATGGTAGAAATGCAATGGGATCTTATGCAGGACAACTTAGTCCTGGAGACAGATGGAGAGTGGCTATGTATGTAATGAATGCTTTCAAAGGTGCATCTGCGACTCTGGCTGCAGCTCCTGCAACTGCTGATGCAGCAAAAACCGAAACTACCGAAACTAAAAAATAAGAAAAGAAATGTATAGTTTTTCACCAAAATTAAAATCAGCTTCTATAATACTTCTAGTTGTAGGTTTAGTTCTTTTTGCTGTTGGTTTCTTTATGAATAAAGGAATTACTACAGAGAAAATTGAGCATATGATGGAAGCAGTACATGCTTCAGGACATGATGCGCCTACACACTCAAGCCAAATGGTAGGTCCGCAGGATCATGAGTCACATTTGAAACATGCAGAGATGCAGATTCATAATCAACCTTTGGCAGCAATTCATTTTGTAGCGGTATTTTTCTTCGGAGTTAGCTGTTGTGTATTGTTTTTCTACTGTATTCAGCATGCTGCACACGCAGGATGGCCAATCATTATTACAAGAGTAATGGAAGCTATTGCTTCATATATTCCATGGGGTGGTATTATTTTGATCATTATCATGATCCTTAATATTACACACAACGGTCATCTTTTCCATTGGATGGATCCTGAGTTGACAAGAGAAGGATCTCCTGAATTTGATGTTATCCTTTTTGAAAAGAAGAGATTCTTAAATATACCTTTCTATGCTATAAGAACTGTTATTTATGTAGCTGGAGCTTCATTCTTCGCATGGAAACTAAAAGCAATGTCTAAAAAAGTAGACGAAACAAAGTCCAGAGTAGATTACCAATATCTTTACAGATGGGCTGTAGGATATATCGCATTCTTCGGATTTGCTTCTGCAGCTTGGGCATGGGACTGGTTGATGTCTATTGACCCTCACTGGTATTCTACAATGTATATTTGGTATTCAATGGTGAGCTGCCTTTCAAGTGGAATTGCTGTAATTATTTTACTAAGCGTTTTCTTGAAGAAAAATGGTTTCCTGCCACAGTTTAACGATAATCACTTGCACGATTTAGGAGTGTTCCTTTTTGCTACAAGTATGCTTTGGACATATACATGGTTCGCGCAGTTTATGTTATATTGGTACGCAAACGTACCTGAAGAAGTAAATTATTTCTTCGGAAGATTTGAACACTATTCTACAACATTCCTTCCAATGCTTATTGTAAACTTCCTTTTACCATTATTGGTATTAGTAAGCAGCAGCATCAAGAGAAATTATAAAGTTGTTACGATAATGGCAGTTGTTGTAATCTGTGGTCACATTTTAGATTACTTCAACATGGTAATGCCGGGAACAGTTGGTCCTTACTGGAAGACTCCTGAAGTTTTACTTCTTGTTGCAGGTGCTATTTTATTTGTAGCTGGATTGTTTATGTTCACAGTGCTTTCAGCATTGGCTAAACTAAAACTTATTCCTACAGGTAACCCTTATTTACATGAATCTGAGATTTACGAGTATCCTTTTTAGGAATTGTAACACATAAATATTTAAAGACTGATTTCAATAATCAGTCTTTTTTGTTTTAGAAATGTTTAATGCAGGCAACCTTTTCCGTTTTTTCCTGTCTTATGAATGACAGTTATGACCAAATTACTGATTATATAATTATATTAATAACACATACTAGCTCTTATGAAAACTTCAAAAATCCTATCAGTTCTATTTATTTTAATTTTAAACTTATTTAATTCTCAAAGTATTACATTCATTTCAGAAAAAACCAATTTACCAATTCCCAAAGTATCAGTTTTCGGAAAAGACGGGAGTATTCTGGCAATATCTGATATTGATGGAAAGATTGAAAAATCTGTATTGGTTAAAGAGCAGGAACAGTTCCAGCTTATTTATGATAATATTATTCTCGCAAGGTTGTCTTACAGTGATTTTGATAAAGAGATTATCAAACTTGATGATAAAATTAAAGATATTGAACCGGTTGTTATCAAAAATAGTAAACCGGCAAAGTACATCAAAATACGTGGAAATTTTAATACATATGTGACGATAAATACAAAGCTAAACTGTTATGCAGATGGGGTTATTACGTATGTTTTTGATAATAAAACTAAGAAATTAAAGAGTACAAACGTTGAACAATACCGCGTTTTCAGGCTCGAAGATGCCAAAAATGAAAAAAAAGAAACGGCTTCGTGGGATTACAATAGTTTTTTGGATCTTCCAAAACTGAAAGATGTAGGCAATATTGCAGAATTTAAATCTAAAAGGGCTACAATTAAAGAACTTAAAGGTCTTAATAAAGATGAAATTGAAATCACGGGTGAGGCTTTGCAGGAAAAAGAATTAGCATTATTCGGATATCGTTTTTTTGATGTTAAAGGAATTATTAACCATTCTTACGAAAAAGATTCAGAAAAAACATTGAGAGACTTTTTAGAGTCTAATGAAATCAGCTTTATCAAATTAAGGCATAAAAGCGAGTCTAATTATAACCAAGTTATTGTTTATAAGAATTTTTATTCTGTTGAAATTGACTTTTCGGACGACAATGATGTAGATCAGAAAGTAAAATTCAATAAAAATAGCAGCGATTATCACACAAATTATTGGAAAGATTCTTCATTCCCGAATATGCAGACAGTTTTCAGCTCTTTTTTTAAGGATAAGTTAAAAGAGCAACAAAATAAGAAATAAAAATATTTATTAGTAAAGGTTTTATTAAATTTGCCATAAACCATACTAAAATGAAAAAGTTTTCTTTGATGCTCATCTTCAGTTTGTTGCTTTTTACATCATGTAAAAAGGATAGCGTAGATGCTACAACTACTCAGTCTTTTCAATCGAGTATTAATGATATGGCATCCAGCCTTACAACGATAAAGCAGATTAAATTCAATGAAGCATTATATATTCTCAAAACTTTCGGTGTCGAAGCTGAAGGGGATGTTGCAGAATTAAAAGCACTTGGACAATTGATTAACGGAAAAAAAGTACCGGAAATTTTGGCTATGGCTGATAAAGTAGCTCAGGAAAACGGAATAGAATGGGCAAGTACGGCACCGCCATCTTTGGGTGAAATGAACATTTTTGGTGACGAATTGACAAAAGAAAGCGATCCGAACGATGTAAAAGCAAGCTCGCTAAATATTCTTACGCAGTTCTCGGGAGATAATGGCAATGGTCCTACCGCAATCCAGATCATTCCGAGATTGGTTGACAATGCAGGAAATCCTGTTGCGTTTACCGGAGCTGGTTTAGAAGCCACGTTAGAAGTTTTCAGCAACGGAGTAAGAATTTCTACAGCCAAAAACCTGATGCAGGACAATAATTTTAAAGGTTTCAACCTAAAGTTTTCTTCCTTACTGGCATCTAAAATTACGGATAATAAAATTGATGTTACTGTATCAGTTAAAACAACAGCTAAAACTTTTAAGATGTCTAAAATCGGTTTAGATGTTAATCCGACGGCATTGAAAGTTCCGGAAGCTCCTAAAGTAGATTCTACTGTAGTTGAACAAGATCCTGCTGCAGTAATAGATCCTAATAATCCTGCCGGTACCGTTACGCCGGGTACAGATCCTGTTGCACCTGCACAGCCGAAACAACCCGCTGCAGATCCTAAAAACACGGTGAGCAAATTTTTAAATAATGTAAGTTCACAAAATTTAAAAGCTGCTTTTGATGCATCTAGCAATCCAAGCTGGGGAAGCTACGAATCATTTGCAAATCCTACTTCGGGATTCGGAGCGATAAAAAGCGTTAGCGTTAAGAATATTACTACGAACGGCTCAACGGCAAATTCATCAAGTGTAAGCGCCACTTATGATGTAACGGATAAAAACGGTAGAACAACGTCTCTGAAAGCTACTTTTGGTCTTAAAAACGTAAACGGCGAATGGAAAATATCCAGCTATAAAATAAATCCTTAAAAGTATGGCATCTGAGCAGCTCATTAAGAGACTTGAAGCAACAATAGAAAATATACCCGATTTTCCGATTCCCGGAATTCAGTTTAAAGATATTTCACCGATATTTTTAGACCCAAAATTGTACGAAGATGTAATAGCGGATCTTGTAAAATTCAGCAGAGGCAAAGTAGATGCAGTATGCGGAATAGAAAGCCGTGGTTATCTGTTCGGGATTGCTGTTGCTGTTGCTTTGGATGTGCCTTTTGTTTTGATCAGAAAAAAAGGTAAACTTCCACCTCCGGTTATTTCAGAAAAATATGATCTTGAATATGGCAGTGCAGAAATAGAAACCAGAGAAGGTCAGATAAAAAAAGGACAAAAAGTTTTAATTCACGATGATCTTTTAGCAACAGGCGGTACAACAGAGGCTGCCGCAAAACTTGTCCAAAAGCAAGGTGCAGATGTAGTACAGTTCAGTTTTTTAATTGGCTTAAAAGATCTTAATGGTGAAGAAAAACTCCGAAAGTTTGGCGCTGATATTTACAGTATTCTGCAATATTGATCAGTCCGGATTAATATAAATCTGAGAAAGAAAAATATTATAAGAAATATTATCATTTATGATTGTTTCAAAAGATTTTCAATTATTTCAAGACATTTATTAATAATACAAATAAACATTTTGTAAATCATTCAGAAACAATTAAATTTGCAGTTCAATTTTTAAGAATTTATGGCAAAATTGGGAAAAAATGCTCAGGAAGAGCTGGAAGGAAAAGAAACAGTAGAGTTTTTTAAAGATCTTGACAGAGAAGCTTTAAATACAGAAAAATTCCTGGAGAAATATCAGAAACCACTAAGTGCCGTTTTTATTGGTTTGGTGGTGGGCGTTTTAGGTTATTTTGGGTACCAGCAATTTATAGTAGCTCCGAAAAATGCAGAAGCAGTAAAAACTTACCTTGCGGCGCAGAAAAATCTTACGGAAGGTAAAGATAAAGAAGCTTTAGGAGGTAAATCTGCCGCTAATCCTGGTTTTATGGGAACCTATAAAGAATATTCTTCAACGGATGTTGGTAAATTGGCGGCTTACAATGCTGGTCTTATCAAATTTAAAGAAGGGAAATTTCAGGAAGCCTATGATCTGTTGGATAAATTTTCTTCAGACAACAAGACATTGATGGCTATGAAGTATGCTGCAATGGCAGATGCCAAATCCGGTCTTAATAAAAATGATGAAGCATTGTCTTTATTGGATAAAGCGGCTTCAGCAGCAGAAGATCCTTATACTTCATATTTTTTCACTAGAAAAGCTGGTATTTTAGCTTTAGGAATGAAAAAAAATGCTGAAGCTAAAAAATATTTTACTACAATTGACGAAAAATATCAGGATTATGACAACGGAATGTCTGATTCTTATATTGAAATGGCTAAATACTTAAACTAAAATATGGCAACAGTTAATCTTTCAGATTACAAGCCACTTCATATATCCAATGCCGAAGATTTTTCTATCGGCATTGTTTTTTCTGAGTGGAATGACTTTGTAACCTACAATCTTCGTGATGCAGCTTTGGAAATCCTTGAAAAAGAAGGGGTAAAAGCAAAAAATATAAAACAGTTTTCTGTTCCCGGAGCTTTTGAACTAAGCTATGCAAGCATGCAGCTTTGTAAAGAACGGAAATTTGATGCGGTAATTGCCATTGGCTGCGTAATCCGCGGAGAAACCCCGCATTTTGATTTCGTTTGTTCTGCAGTTGCCCAGGGAATTAAAGACTGTAATATTATGACCGATACACCAACTGTTTTTTGTGTACTTACCGATGACACCAAAGAACAGTCTATCGCAAGGAGCGGAGGCGATTTAGGTAACAAAGGGGTAGAAGCTGCCGTTACTGCCTTACAAATGATAGATTTCAAAAAGAATCTTTCTGGTGCAAAAGGAAACATTGGATTTGGAAATTCGTAATTCTAAGATAATAATATTTAAGAGCTATTGAAAAATAGCTCTTTTTTTTTAAATAATTAGATTACCAGATTCATAAAATTATTTAGAATATTTATAAACTTTTCATTTTTTATAGAAATGATAGCAGTTATATTTATCAGTGCTGCCAAATAGTTATTTTTGCAATAATATTTTAACTGATAACTATGACTATTAATAAAATAAAACCATTCCTTTATCTGGCAGCTTTTTATGTAATTATATCTTTAATCATCAGAATTGTTTTTTTATTTCATCCCATTACTACAGCAAGTTTTGGTATACTGGAAGTTCTTAAAATAATTCTTGTAGGATTTGTAAATGATGTTTTGGTATTTGTTTTAGCAAGTACTGTTCTGGTATTGTATTTACTGTTTTTGTCAGATTCAAGATACAAAAAGCCATACGGACAGATCGTTTTAGGAATTTTGATACTGTTTTTCTTATACATTCTGTTTATTCCGAATAATATTTTCAAACAATATGGAGGATCTGTTGCGGAAATTGCTTTGGCTTTTGTCGGATTGAAGATTATCTGCACCGGATTAATGCTTTTTCTGCCAAATTATCGTGTAAAAATAAGAAATAGATTGTATTTCATAACGGTTTTTCTGTATGTCCTGCTTATAGTCTTCAATGCGGTAAGCGAATACTTTTTTTATAATGAATTTGGGGTGAGATACAATTTTATTGCTGTAGATTATCTTATTTACACCAATGAAGTGATTGGGAACATTATGGAGAGTTATCCCGTTATACCATTATTTTCCGTAATTTTTATCGTGACTTTAGGTGTTGCAGGCTTCATTTATAAAAAAACTTACAGAGAACTTTTACAACTTCCATCTCTAAAACTGAAATTTATTTTGCTGGGTTCATTCGGCAGTTTAATTTTGGTAAGTTTTTTAGGTTTAAATTTTACAACTAAAATAAAAGGAGACAGTGTCTTTGAAGAAGAAATTGAAGCGAATGGGCTTCCGAAATTCTATTGGGCTTTTACTCATAATGAACTGGATTATTTTCAGTTTTATCCCGCAATCAACGAAAGTCAGGCAGAAAAAAGCTTTTTAAATCAGTTTTCATCGCCTGTTCTCGAGAGAAATATGATTTCTGATCAGCCGGAACTAAAGAAAAATGTTGTTTTGATTTCTGTTGAAAGCTTATCTGCAAATTTTTTGGAACATTATGGAAATACCCAAAAGATCACACCTTTTCTAGATAGTTTGGCAGATAAATCTTTAATGTTTACCAATCTTTATGCAACAGGAAACAGAACAGTTCGCGGTCTGGAAGCATTGACGCTCTGTATTCCCCCTACAGCGGGAGAAAGCATCATTAAAAGAGAAAATAATAAAAATAAATTTACTACAGGAAGTGTTTTCAGATCAAAAGGTTATGACGTGAAATTTTTATATGGAGGATATAGTTATTTTGACAACATGCAGGATTTTTTTGAAGGAAATGGCTATGATATTGTAGACAGAAATAATTTTAAACCTGAAGAAATTTCTTTTGCCAATGTTTGGGGTGTTGCAGATGAAGATATGGCTAAAAAGGCAATTCAGACGATGAATACAGAATCAAAATCAGGAAAGCCGTTTTTTAATCACTGGATGACGGTTTCCAATCACCGCCCGTTTACTTATCCTGACGGAAAAATTGATATTCCAGGAAATGTAAAGTCACGTGAAGGAGGAGTAAAGTACACAGATTATGCACTGAGAAAATTTTTCGAGATGGCAAAAAAGCAAGACTGGTACAAGAATACGGTTTTTGTAATCATTGCCGATCACTGTGCTTCAAGTGCAGGAGATACAGAGCTTCCGATGGATAAATACAGAATTCCTGCCATGGTTTTTTCGGAAGGTTTTATTCAGCCTCAAACATTCACCAAAATCATGTCTCAGATTGATGTAATGCCTACTGTTTTCGGACTACTGAATTTTGATTATGAATCCAAATTTTTAGGGCAGAATGTTTTTAGCAAAGAATTTCAGCCGAGAGCGTACATAGCTACTTATGAAGATCTGGGTTTTGTGAAGGATAATTATTTAACAATTATTTCTCCTGTAAGAAAAATAAAGCAATATGCTCTTATTCAGCAAAAAAATAATTTAGCACAAGAGTTTGACAGTACTTTTAACGAAATAGAACTAAAAGAAAAAAATCAGAATAAAAACACCGTTTATGCCGCTATTTCTGCATATCAGTCTACATCTTACTGGCTCAAAAAAAATCTGCTTAACCGCTAAAAATTTATAAAATATTGCAATGCCGATACGTTGTATGTATTTAATTTTTAAATTTACCAATAAATTAAAAATACAACTATGAAATGGACAAATGACAGAGGTGATAATGTGGATGACAGGCGTGGTTCTGGTGGAGGGATAACAAAGGGGGGTAGAAGCTGCCATTACTGCCTTACAAATGATAGATTTCAAAAAGAATCTTTCTGGTGTGAAAGGAAATATTGGATTTTAATTTTATTTAACCAATATTAATCCATAAATTAGTGAAAACAAATTATCAATTTTATTTAAAAAATTTACAAATGAAAAATTTAGAAAAATTAAAAGGAAAAGCTGTGAAATTTTCAAGAGAAGAATTGAAAACAATTACAGGAGGATTGAGATGGACGAAAGATAGGAGTTGTAATGTTGAGGACAGAAGAGGTTCTACTATATTGGTAAATGGTCCAACTCCTATAGCCCCTTGTTGTATACTTAAAACATGTACATCATACACAGTACTATATTAAACATTAATAAATTAATAAATTTTAAATCGAATTTATCACTAATAACTATTCTAATGACAAAAATGTTAAAATTCTTTTTTTAACTTTAGTGTTAAGAATACTTAAAAAAAATCAAGAAATTTCTTTTAATTTTTAAAAGAAATTTTTTTTATATTTAAAGGATAGTAATTATTTTAAATTTACATGTTATGAAATGGACAAACGATAGAGGGGGTAATGTTGACGATCGAAGAGGAAAATCAAGTGGAGGTGTAATAGTTGGCGGTGGACTAGGAACAATAATAATAGCAGCAATAGTATTCTTTTTAGGTGGTGATCCCTCTGCAATTCTAAATTCTAATAGCTCTTCATCACAAACATCCAGTTATGGTGAAAAAAGAGAACTTACAGTTAATGAACAGAAAATTGGTGAAATGGTAGATATGATGGGAAAATGGAACATAGTTACTTGGGATCAAATTTTCAAAGAAAACGGAATGGTGTACCAAAAGCCTAAAATCATCTTATTTGAAAATAATACAGCTTCAGAGTGTGGAACAGCACAGTCTGCTATGGGACCTTTTTATTGTCCAGCTGATCAATCAATATATATGGATATGAGTTTTTTTAATGAACTTCAGCAAAGATTTGGAGCAAAAGTTACAGAGTTTACTGTAGCTTATGTTTTGGCTCATGAGGTGGGACATCACGTTCAAAATCTATTAGGAACTTTAGATAAAACAGATCAAGCAAGACGAAGCGGAAGGTATTCTGAAGCACAATTAAATATGATTTCTGTAGCAACAGAACTTCAGGCAGATTTCTACGCTGGATTATGGGCAAAAAAAACTGATACAAATAAACAGATTTTAGAAGCTGGAGATATACAATCCGCAATAGATGCAGCCGAAGCGGTTGGTGATGATAATATCCAGAGGAGATCGCAGGGATATGTAAATCAGGAAAGCTTTACCCATGGTTCATCCGCACAGCGTAAAGAATGGTTTATGAAAGGATATAATTCCGGAGATATACAGCAAGGTGATACATTTCGCCAGTTGATAAGATAATATAAAACCTGAAGAAATCTTCAGGTTTTTTTATGAATCAAATAGATGTTATAAACTGAGGTTACGAAAAAAAAGCCGTAAATTTGAAGGGTTCTAAATAAGGGATCTATCATAAATTTTATTTACAATGTTTGACATTCAGGAAATCAGAAGTCAGTTTTCTATATTAAATCAGGAAGTGAATGGTAAGCCATTGGTTTACTTAGACAATGCAGCAACGTCCCAGAAACCGGATTCAGTTTTGCAGGTCTGGACAAAATATTATACCGAGCTTAATGCCAATGTACACCGCGGAATCCATACTTTGAGCCAATTGGCTACCGAAGAAATGGAACTTTCAAGAAGAAAAATTCAAAAATTCATCAATGCGAAACATGATTTTGAAGTAATCTTTACCAAAGGCACTACAGAAGGAATCAATCTTATCTCTTATATTTTAACATCAGAATTGAAAAAAGATGATGAGATTATAATTTCGCATCTTGAGCATCACTCAAACATCGTTCCATGGCAATTGCTTTGTGAAAGAACCGGTGCGAAACTGAGAGTGATTCCTATGGATGAAAACGGAGTTCTTCAGCTGGACTTTTTAGATCAGTTTTTGAGCGAAAAAACAAAAGTGGTTTCAGTAAATCAGGTTTCCAATGCATTGGGAATTGTAAATCCTGTTGAAGAAATCATTGCCAGAACAAGAGCTAATTCTGATGCTTATATTGTGATTGACGGCGCTCAGTCAGCTCCGCATTTTCAAATTGATGTTCAGGCACTTGATTGTGACTTTTTTGTGTTTTCAGGTCACAAAATGTATGCTCCGATGGGAACCGGAATTTTATACGGAAAAGAAAATATTCTGGAAAAACTTCCGCCTTTTCACGGAGGTGGTGAAATGATTGCAACTTGTTCTTTTGATGGAACTACTTATGCGGGACTTCCATTTAAATATGAAGCAGGAACTCCAAATGTCGGAGGGAATATTGCTTTGGGAGCAGCCGTTGATTTCATTGAAAAAGTTGGACATCAGAATATTCAGAATCATGAAAATGCACTGCTTGATTATGCGCAGAGACAGCTTCTGGAAATTGAAGATCTGAAAGTATATGGCGAAAAAGCCACAAGAACAGGTGTTGTTTCATTTAATCTGGACGGAATTGGTATTTCGTCTGATGTAGGGATGATCCTTGATAAAATGGGTGTTGCTGTAAGAACCGGTCATCACTGCACTCAGCCTATCATGAGTTTTCTGAATATTGCCGGAACAGTAAGGGCAAGTTTTGCAGTTTATAATACTTTTAATGAGATTGATCTGTTGGTTGAAGGAGTTAAAAAAGCTAAAAAAATGCTGTCGTAGTTCAAGTGTAACTGATTTTGTTACATTATAGATTTTAACAATTATTCAAATTAGAATTTATCGCTTTTGTTACAGTTGTTTGATATAATTTTGTCCTGAAAATTTTTTAAAATAATGGAATTATTAGACAAACTTAACTGGAGATTTGCAACAAAAGCAATGAACGGACACAAAGTACCGCAGGAAAAAATAGACAGAATATTGGAGGCGGCGAGATTAGCGCCTACATCAAGCGGATTGCAGCCTTTTGAAATTATAGTAATCACAAACCAGGAAATTAAGGAAAAAATTAAACCCAATGCATGGAATCAGCCACAGATTACAGACTGTTCGCATCTTTTGGTCTTTGCAGCGTGGGATAATTATACGGAAGAAAGAATCAACAAAATGTTTGATCTGACGAATGAGATAAGAGGTTTCAAAAATGAAGGTTGGGAAAACTACAGACAGCAGCTTTTGCAGATGTACCCGCCAAAACCTGCTGAGGAAAATTTTATTCACACAGCAAAGCAGGCTTACATCGCATTTGGAGCAGCAATTATTGCGGCAGCTTTTGAAGAGGTAGATGCAACGCCGATGGAAGGCTTTGTACCTGAAGCTGTAGATGAAATTTTGAATTTGAAAGAGAAAGGTTTAAGAAGTGTTCTGTTGTTACCAATAGGGTACAGAGATACTGATAATGACTGGCTGGCTGGTTTGGCTAAAGTAAGAAAATCTAAGGAAGACTTTATTACAGAGTTGAATTAAAGGCTGTTTCACATAAAGAATAAATCCATTCCAAAAAGAACTGGAATGGATTTTTATTTAATGAATCAACAATTAAGCTTCTTCCAAATGAACTGTAAAATGTCTTAAAATTTCCGGTTCCCAGGTTATATTGTAGCCTTTGGTAATTTCGTCTCTTTTTTCGTACACGTTTCTTACTGCAGCGGCAATATAGTCCATATGATTATTGGTATACGTTCTTCTTGGAATTGCCAAACGCAGCAGTTCAAGCTTTGGATAGCGGTTTTCTCTGGTTTCAGGATCCCTGTCTGCCAATAAAGTCCCGATTTCTACAGTTCTCACTCCTGCTTCTTTGTAAATCTCAAGTCCTAAAGTCTGTGCAGGATATTCTTCACGGGGAACATTAGGCAGAAAATTCAATGCATCAATGAAAACAGCATGACCTCCAATTGGTTTCTGTACCGGAATTCCATATTCAATTAGCTTATTTCCAAGATATTCAACCTGAGATATTCTGCTTTCCAGATAAGGGAATTCAGTTGCCTCATCCAATCCTACCGCTAAAGCAGCCATGTCTCTTCCTGCCATACCGCCATAAGTGATGAAACCTTCATAAATGATGGTGAAATTAGATGCTTTTCTGAAAACATCTTCGTTATTCAGAGCGATAAATCCGCCAATGTTAACCAATCCGTCTTTTTTAGAACTCATCGTCATCCCTTCTCCATACGAGAACATTTCTTTGCAAATGTCTTTAATGCTTCTGTTTTCCTGCCCCGCTTCTCTTTTTTTGATGAAATAAGCATTTTCGGCAAATCTGGCAGAATCAAAAAACACAGGAATTCCGTATTTGTCAGAAAGTTTTTTTACAGCTTTCATATTTTCCAGAGAAACAGGCTGTCCTCCTGAAGAATTACAGGTAATCGTAATCAGGCAAAAAGGGATCTGCTCTTTCGGATGTGACTGATACACGGCTTCCAGCTTCTCCAGATTGATATTTCCTTTGAAAGGATGAAGGTCATTAATGTCAAAAGCTTCATCAATGGTACAGTCAACAGCATGAGCTTTTCTGATTTCGATATGCCCTTTTGTGGTATCAAAATGCGAATTTCCGGGAATAATATCTCCATCTTTCACCAATACAGAAAACAAAACGTTTTCAGCCGCTCTTCCCTGGTGAGTAGGCAATAAATATTTGAAACCGGTAATATTCTGAACAGTAGTATGCAGTTGCTCGAAAGAACGTGAGCCGGCATAGCTTTCATCACCTGTCATTAAAGCTCCCCATTGACTGTCAGACATGGCTCCGGTTCCGGAATCGGTAAGCAGATCAATATAAACCTGCGAAGATTTAAGATTAAATAAATTGAATTTGGCATCTTTCAGCCATTGCTCTCTTTCTTCTCTTGTAGACTGGCGGATTTCTTCCACCATTTTTATACGAAACGGTTCTGCGTATGGTAATTCCATGTGATATAATTTTTAGATTTTAAAGAAAAATTTAATTTGAAAATTAATTTCAAATCATCAAATGTATTTAAAGTAGTAAATTGAAATTTACTCAGGAGCTTTAAATATATTTTCGTCAGAGTGAAAACCTGCCACACCGCCGCTTACTGCAAATTTCATTGCTGTAGCAGCAGACATTCCTATTACAGGTTTGATGTTTTTCTCTTCGGTCACAATTACCCAGCCCGAAATAGCATAAGAATGCGGAAGATAGACCGCTACGTAATTGTGTTTGTCTACATCTGCCATTTCTTTTTGAGTTAAAAATCCTATTCTCCAGATTTCAGGGTTTTCATTGGTTTTTACCCAGACCGGATCACTGAATTTTTTTTTGTCTCCAACAAAAGAAGACATCACATCTTTTGTAGACGAATAAATATGCTTGATACCAGGAGTTTTTTCCAAAAGACTGTCAACAGCATCTACAAAAAATCTTCCGACTACAAATTTGTTTCCCAAATAACCCAAAAGCGCTGTCACCAATAAAACTGAAATAAAAACCAGACCGGGAATCTGCCGCGCAACAGAAGGAATGATATTATCAATAGAGGTGATGACGAAATAAATGACATAGATGGTAAGCCCGATGGGTCCAATAATCACAAGTCCCTGAAAAAAATTTTTCAGGAAAATATTGGTCATGGTTTCAAAAGTAGGCTTTCTCAATGTTTTTATCCGTGTATGGTTTCTTTATTTCCGTAAGACTGAATTACTTTTGCTTCATATTCCAGCCATTCTTCCCACCTTTTGTTCACCTGTTCAGGATTCCCCAGCTGTCTTGCAAACCCGATAAATGTAGTGTAGTGATTGGCTTCCGAAATCATCAGTTCTTTGTAAAACTCTCTCAGCTCGTCGTCTTTGATGTTTTCTGTTAAAACTTTGAATCTTTCGCAGCTTCTCGCTTCAATCATTGCGGCAAAAAGCATTTTATCAATAATTAAAGTGTCTCTGTTTCCTCCTTTTTGTATGAAGTTTACCAATTCATTTACGTAATCATCTTTTCTGGTGCGTCCGAAAGTGTAACCCCGCTTCTTAATGATTTCATGCACCTGATTGAAATGTTCTAATTCTTCCTGTGCAATTGCCAAAAGTTCGGTCACAATTTCAGGATATTCCGGAAGCATAGTAATCAATCCGATTGCGTTGGTGGCGGCTTTTTGTTCGCACCATGCATGATCCGTTAAAATTTCCTCAAGATTTCCCTCTGCAATATTTGCCCACCTTGGATCGGTAGGAAGTTTAAGCTTAAACATGACTTTAAAAATTTCTGTAAATTTAATTAAAATAAATATTCTTTAGATAAGAATTTGATTTTCGGTGTCATTTTAATCAACATCATGGCATAAAGTTGGATTATGTTAAATCAACATTAAAATCTAAACGAATGAACTCACCACTAATTACAAAAAAACTGGAAAGATTTGCAGTATGCATTCTGACCTTACTGACAGGATTTATCGCTTTCGCTCAGGAAACCGCACCGAAAGTTGAAGTAACCACCACGACTACCAAAACCGAGGAATGGTATGCCAATCCGGTTTACATCATTATCGGAGCTATTCTGTTTATTGTACTGATAGCAGTTCTGATGCGTGGCGGAAGATCCTCCAGCAGAGATTAAATTTGATTCTAAAAAATTGATAACCGTCACATTGTGGCGGTTTTCTTTCGTAAAAATTCCAGCATCTTCCATCCGAAACCATCAAATTTCTTCAAACCTTCAGCAATAATAAACGCTAAAATGACATTAATGATATAAATTAGGATCATTAAAACCCACCAAGGCATTGTTTCTTTCATAGGAACAACTAAAAAGTACACCAAAGAAGAACTTATTCCCTGTCCGAAATAGAAAAAAATAGCGTTCTTGCCAATGTAGGTTATAAGATTTTCTTTAGTAATTTTTAGCCTGTTATAGAATACAAATAATGTTGTCAGCGAAAATAAAGTCCAGATAATATAAGGAGTCTTTGGCGGAAATTTTTGTTTATTGATTTTAAAGAAAATTTCATTTCCAAAATACCAGAACATCCAGATTATAACAGCAGCAACCAATCCGTAAAGCACAGGAATTGCTTTTGCGGGGATTTTTTTCCCTCTCATCTGATGTGCAACCAGAAAAACGGTCATATAAAATGCGATATAACCTACTTGTCCCGAAGGATAGAATTGCGGAAAAATATTAAACAGCACCGTCAAAACAACGCAGATTCCTATAAACCAATTGATGTGTTTCGGGAAAAATTTTAGTATTAAAACTCCAAAAACTGTTAAAATAAAATAGACTTTCAGATACCAGAAACTTCCCATTACGACCGGAAAAGTATCTGCATTAGAATATTCATGCAAATACCAGTTTCCCAGATTCTGCCACTGCGGAGTAGTAGAAATACTTGTTGCCGAATATTTTGATCCGAAAGTAGAGTAGAAGTTCTGCAGCCACTCCAGAGAAAAAAATGTAAGTCCGAAAATTTTGAAGAAATAGTCTAAAAAGAACAGTAACGTTACAAAAATCATGTAAGTAATCTGGAGTTTTAGCAACCGGTAAAAGGTTTTTTCGATATTTGATCCCGAAGTAATTCCGCTCAAGGCATAAAACAGTGCGACATCAAAAACCAAAGAAAAAACCCGTACTTCCGGAATAATGTAAAATTGTCCCGACCAAAATGCCGTATGAATAAATATAATGGAAAGCGTTGCTAATCCTTTGGCAAAATCAATATAAAGATCTCTGGTCATATTATTTAGGTAAATCTTGCATCACTTTTTCTAGTTTGTCGTAATTGAAGAAATAAAGACTTCCTTCCCATTTAGGTTTAGATTTTCTGTCAATTCCTCTCAATTCATTTTCAAAATATCTGGAATATTTCCACCGGGTATTTGAATTGTAGGCTTCGTTATTGATAGCATACAAAGGCTCTGTAAAAACTTCTGATCTTTGTTTTGTCGTTTCCTCTAGCTGACCATAACCGTTCATCACCAGAAAAAGTTTGTAATTATTATCTTTTGCAAACCTTTCGTAGTTGGACATCGGAAGACAGTATTCTGAAACACAGCCATTGGTAAAAATATAGACAAGAGATTTCGGATGTTTTTTAAGCTCTTCTTTAAGCTGGTTTCCGGTTATTTTGTATATGTTTTGTGAATTTGTATTTTCAAAACTTTGTACAGTGACAATTGAATTTTGCTGTTCTCCGGAAAGTTTTTTATAATCATTTGACCAGCCGTATACAGTACATGAAGTGAGTAATAAAGAGAGTAAAATAGTTAAGATTATTTTCATTGTAAGCTTTTTTCAAAAATACAAATTAATTGCAATCAATCTAATTCTATATTTAAATATGATGTAGCCTGATCTGTTTATATAAGTTAATTTACAACATTGATAATCTCTGAATTATCCTGTAAGATTTTAAGTGTTAACTCGCTGATGATGTTCAAGTTTAAAGTATTTTGAAAGATATAATTTATTTAAAATATAAGAAAATAAATAATCAGCCTAAAATGAATCTGCACAGAAATTAGAAAAATTCTCAAAATCATATTGTTAGTGAATAAAAAATCACTACATTTGCACCTCGAATTAACTAAAAATTTATAGACAATGTTTGCAATTGTAGAAATAGCAGGGCTTCAATATAAAGTTGAGCAAGACCAGAAGTTGTTTGTAAACCGTTTGAAAGGAGACAAAGGAGGAAAAGTATCTTTCGATAAAATTCTTCTTACCGTAAACGGAGCAATCACTGTAGGCGCCCCAGCTGTAAACGGAATCACTGTAGAGGCAGAGATCCTTGACCATGTAAAAGCTGATAAAGTAATCGTTTTCAAAAAGAAAAGAAGAAAAGGTTACGAAGTGAAAAACGGTCACAGACAATCTCTTACTCAGATCAAAATCACTGGTATTACAGGATTTGACGGAGCTAAAAAAGCAGAAAAACCTGCTAAGAAAACAACTAAAAAAGCTGACGCTGAAACCACTGAAAGCGCAGAATAATTTAAACCAAAAAACCTTATAATAAAATGGCACACAAGAAAGGAGTTGGTAGTTCCAAAAACGGTAGAGAATCTCACTCTAAAAGATTAGGTGTGAAGATTTTCGGAGGACAAGAAGCTATTGCCGGAAACATCATCATCAGACAGAGAGGTACACAGCACCACCCGGGTGAAAACGTGGGAATGGGTAAAGACCACACTTTGTTTGCATTGGTAGACGGTAAAGTAGTTTTCAGAAAGAAAGCAAACAACAGATCTTTTGTATCTGTAGAACCGAACGCTTAATCAAATCAGCGTTTCATATGAAATTCCCCTGAAAGTTATGCTTTCAGGGGAATTTTTTTGCAGATAATATTCTTGATTTACTATAAAAGAAAAAGTCTGGCTTGAGCCAGACTTATGTTTAAACAAAATTGATTTAGTTTTAATTTCGCTTTTTTACTTTTGCCTTTGCCTCTTTCACCTCATCTTTGATGTAAGGATATTTTTTCTGCATATCAGAGATCAAAGTAGAATCAAGTTCCAAAGCTTTCTGTAAAGATTCAATCCCCTTTTCTTTGTCTCTAAGATTAAGATAGCAATTACTCAGCTGGTAAAACAATTCGGCGCGATAATGGTATTTTATCGCCTGTTTCACAACTGTTACCGCTTCTTCATATTCTCCGACAAGCATCATTACTTCAGAATAAGCATACCAGTTGTAAAACCTGGATGGTTCTGCATCAACGAGCTTTTTTAAACAGGAAAGACTTTCTTCAAATTTTCCTGCATCAATAAATAAAAATGCAAGTCTTTTCTGGTAATCCAGATTATTATCGTTAAGTAATGTGGCTTCTTTTGCAAAATACAAAGCTTCCGGCATACTTCCCATCTCCTCATAAAGATAAGACTGCTCCATCATAGAAAGATAAAACTGAGGGTCTTCTCTCAATGATTTCTGAAAAGAATTTAATGCTACGATTGGTTGTTTTAAAGCTTTATAGCATAAGCCGATTTTATAAAAAGTAAATGCTTTGGTATATTCCAGATCCAGCATTTCTCCATATACTTCTATTGCTTTCTGGTATTGGTTTAAAGCTTCATAACAAGCTGCTTTGCTTGCGTAAACTCCAACTGCGCCGGAATTGATTGCAAGCATATAATCGAAGCCTTTGATAGCCTCTTCATAATTTTTCCGGTTAAAATAATATTGTCCGTACTCACTCCATGCGATTTCTGAATAAGGAAAATCGTCAAGATAAGCATTCAGAAAAGCAATGGCTTCTTCGCTTTTGTTGAGATCATTAAAGCAAATCATGGCATTTTCCAATGAATATTCATCCGTAGGATCTTCTTTCAAGGCTTGCTGATAATGTTTTAGAGCATTAAAAGGGTCGCCAAGATTTATATATTCATCTGCAATGAAATTGTTGAGAAAGTTTTCCTCTTCTTCGAGCTCCAATGCTTTTTTACAGATTTCTATTGATTTTTTCGGATTTCCCAAATTAGAATAATATTTGGCGTAGCACACCAGAAAATCTGTGTTTTCCATAGATGAACCTTTGAGCTCGTCTATGAGTTCTTTCGCCATATTATAATCTTCCCATTCTAACAGCACTTCAAGCTTTTTGATCTTGATGTCTAAAGAATTGGGATGTAGCTTGAGACCATAATTAACAGCCATATCGGCATAATTAAAATCTCCCAACTCCAGATAATAGACAATAATGTCTTCCAACTCTTCTGTATCAAAGTAGAATTCATCATTGTTTTCCATCATTTCCTCGAACTTCTTTACAAGTTCATTTCCAAAATATTCTTCCAATATAACGAGTTTTAAGATTTAAGACCTGAGATATGAGATATACTAATCCCCGCTTCTGAAAATCTTAATGACTATAAATTTAATAATAATAATTTTTTAAAATGATGAAAATGATTGTGTTTTTCTAAATCAAACTATTGATTTTAGCTATCATATCATCACCCAGCTTATCGGCTTCTTCCTGAGATTTAGCTTCGGTGTAAATTCTGATAATCGGTTCTGTATTCGACTTTCTAAGGTGAACCCAGCTGTTCTCAAAATCTATCTTTACGCCATCCACGGTTGAAACCTCTTCATTTTGATATTCTTTTTCCATTTTAGTTAAAAGATCATCCACATTTATTCCGGAAGTCAGTTCAATTTTCTTTTTCCCCATGAAATAACTTGGGTAACCTTCCCTCAGTTCGGAAACCGTTTTGTTTTCTTTAGCCAGATGTGTTAAAAACAACGCAACACCTACTAAAGAGTCTCTTCCGTAATGCAGATCAGGATAGATGATTCCGCCATTTCCCTCACCGCCAATTACTGCGTTTTTTTCTTTCATTAAATTCACCACATTTACTTCACCTACTGCGCTTGCAAAGTATTCTGAATTATGTGAACGGGCAACATCTCTTAAAGCACGGCTTGAGGAAAGGTTGGAAATTGCTGCACCGTTTTTATTTTTCAGCAAATAATCAGCAACGGCAACCAAAGTATATTCTTCGCCAAACATTTCTCCTTTCTCATCAATTAAAGCCAGTCTGTCCACGTCAGGATCTACTACAACGCCAAAATCAGCCTTTTCTTTTGTTACCAATTCACAAATATCTCCTAAATGCTCTTTTAAGGGTTCAGGATTGTGAGGGAACTGTCCGTTGGGTTCGCAATACAGCTTTATGGTTTCACAGCCTAACTTCTCCAAAAGCATCGGGATGGCAATTCCTCCGGTAGAGTTTACGGCATCCAGAACAATTTTATATTTTTTCGATTTGATAGCTTCTACATCTACCATGGGTAAATCTAAGATCTTCTGTATATGAATATCAAATGCATCTTCTCTGGTTTCGTATTTTCCCAGGTCATCAACTTCTGCATAATTGAAATCTTCATTTTCAGCTAAAGACAAAACTTCAGCACCATTTTCTCCGCTGATGAATTCTCCTTTTTCGTTCAAAAGTTTAAGCGCGTTCCATTGTTTTGGGTTGTGAGAAGCGGTTAAGATAATTCCGCCATCTGCATTGAGCTCAGGAACCATCACTTCAACAGTCGGTGTGGTAGAAAGACCTAAATCAACCACGTTGATTCCCAATCCCTGTAAAGTTGCAGTAACCAGAGAATTAACCATCGATCCTGAAATCCTTGCATCACGCCCGATGATTAAAGTTAAGTCTTTTTTGTTTTTATTATTCTGAAGCCAGGTTCCGAAAGCAGAAGCAAATTTTACAACATCAAGCGGTGTCAAATTATCGCCTACTTTACCACCAATTGTTCCGCGGATTCCTGAAATACTTTTTATTAATGACATTTTAGTTTATTCTGATTTACGTTGAATTAAATTTTTGCAAAGATACTCAAATACCTACAATTTATAAGATGGGAACTTTTTTCTTTACGTTATCGTAACTTCTTTTTAATATTTTGGGAGGTGGAAAGCGATATCCAAAATAAATCAAGCCAAAAACATTCGTATTAGTAATTTCAGAGGACGAATCTTCCCTGTAGTAAGACGAATTCAAATTTAATTTTATGCCTGAAAAAAAAGTTTCTGAATTATAACCCAAATGAATTCCTGCTCCTGCTTTTCCTACCCAATAATTGTTTCTTTCAGCGGGGAAATTTTGAATATCTGCTTTATAGCTTGTCCATTTTCTGCCAATTCCTGTGAAAAAATACGGTGCAATATTGACTTTCTTTCGAATGACCCAATTGTAATGATAGCCAAGATTAAATCCTACATTGAGCTGTGTTTCTTTCGTTCTAACTTCATCAATTTTGTTTTTAAATAAAGAAAGATCATACTCTATCTCCGGAATCAGGCTTCCGGAGCTGTAATTTTGCCATTCACGCTGATAAAGAATGCTTTTTAATGAAAAATCTTTGTTGAATACATACGATGTACTGCCGCTAAAGGTTTGAATCTTTAGATTCGGGAACTGAAAATACGGATCTTTTCCTTTTTGCCAATCAGGAAAAAAGTCTTCCATATTGTCGAGATAAAAACCTTTCACATTTCTGTATCCTAATGTCTGAATAATCTGATCAGGAAAAAATCTGAATCTGAAATCAGTATATGAACTTTTACCTTTGAGGTTATTATCGTCATTTCCGGGAATGAAATCGGGTGTAAAAGATAATGCTGCACTAATAATCTTATAATCTATTGAAAACGATGTTCTGATTTTATTGTTGATGGAAAGCCTTGTCTGAAAATCTCTGTCGGAATTTTTAAAAGAAGCTACAAAGTCTTCAATATTGGTGTCAAAATTAATTCTAAGGATGAGTTTTTCTTCGTATGAAATTATTTTTGCAGAATCAGATATGCTCTGAGCTTTAAGGCTGAGAAAAGAAAATACAGTGGCAATAAATAAGAAATACTTATCCAAGAGGAAATATTTGCAAAACTAAATTAGTTAAATTATTTTACAAATACTAAACTACGAGCATCTGCAATCTTTATCGCAATTGCTTCTCTTGGAACTGAATTTTTTTGTTGAAAAGTTCTTACGGATAATTCTGTACAGAGAGTAGCAGGCGAAAATCACAATTAACGCAACAACGATATACTGAAAGATTAAAGAATTATCCATTTTATTTTAAAATCTGATATACAATCATCGACACAAAATATGCCAAACCGGTCATCATAATTACCTGTAAGGCTGTCCATTTTAAGCTTTTTGTTTCTCTATATACTACTGCAATCGTAGAAACGCACTGCATCGCAAAAGCATAGAATAAAAGTATAGAAATTCCTGTTGCAAAGCTGAAGACTTTTTCGCCATTGGGTTTTACATCATGACGCATTTTGTCAATTATTTTTCCTTCTGGAACGTCATCGTCAAGACTGTATAATGTTGACATCGTACCTACGAAAACTTCTCTTGCCACAAAACTGGTTAGAATACCGACCCCCATTTTCCAGTCATAGCCTAAAGGCTCTATAGCAGGTTCTAATACTTTTCCCATTCTTGCTAAATAAGAATGATCCAGCGAAACGTCAGCGGCAACCCATTGTTCCGGCTTTTCTTTAGGACCAAAATAGCTTAAAAACCAGATGATGATGCTTACAACAAAAATTATTTTTCCGGCTCCGGTAATAAACTCCCATACTTTGCCTAAAACTAACTGAAAATCATACCCGAATAAAGGCTTTTTATAAGTAGGAAGATCCATCACCAGATATGTTTTTTTGTCTTCTTTAATGAAATTTTTCAAAATAAAAGCCGAAAATAAAGCGACGAAAAATCCTAGAAGATACATGCCTAAGAGCACCAAAGCTTTGTAATGAATTCCGAAAACAGTTTTGTCTGAAATGATTAATCCGATAATAATACTGTAAACCGGAAGTCTTGCAGAACAGGTCATAAAAGGTGTCACCAGAATGGTCAATAATCTTTCCTTTAAGTTCTCAATATTCCTTGTAGAAATTACAGCAGGAATCGCACACGCAGTTCCGGAAACCAAAGGCACAATACTTTTTCCGTTTAATCCGAAAGGACGCAGGATTCTATCCATCAGGAAAACCACTCTTGCCATATATCCCGAATCCTCCAAAAGATAAAGGAAATACAGTAAAATTCCGATTTGAGGAGCAAAAATAATAATTCCGCCTAATCCGGGAATAATCCCCTTAGAGACTAATGAATTTACAGGTCCTTCGGGAAGATAGGCTGCTGAAGTTTCTGAAAGCCAGGCAAAAAGTGCATCAATCCAGTTCATCGGATATTCTGCGATAAAGAAAACGCTCTGAAAAATTATTAAAAGTACCAGCAAAAAGAAGAAGTATCCTAAAACCGGGTGTACAAGAATTTTATCCAGCTTTTCTGTAAGGAGTTCTTTAAACTGTGCTTTTTTTGAAATGACTTCAGAAAGTATTCCGTCAATATTTTGGTAACGTCTTACTGTTTCCTGCACCTGTAACCTTTTAGGGTTTAGACTTTTTTCTTGCTCAGTACTTTTAGCTAAAGTTATTTTAAGCCAGTCCTGATAAGTGTTACCGGATAATTTTTCCTGATGTTCTGAAGGTATTTTAAAAACTGAATTATTAGTTAGCGCAAAATCATTGTTAAGTACAGCCTCCTTTATAGCTTCGATGCCTAACTGTTCTTTTGCATTGGTTTTAATAATTTTTATATGGAGCTTTTCAGACAGCTTATCTGCATCAATATGAATTCCTCTTCTTTCCGCCTGATCTATCTGATTAAGAACCAAAATCATTGGGATTCCCAAATCCTGTATCTGCTGAAAAAGTAAAAGACCTCTCTTAATGCTTAGAGCTTCAAGAATATAAATGACACCGGAATACTTTTTCTGATTCTCAATCAAAAACTGAGAAAAAATAGCCTCATCTTCTGAGCTTGGATAGATGCTGTATGATCCGGGTAAATCTATAATTTCTACCTCTTCATTTTTGTAAGTGTATCTCCCGGAATGGCTGGAAACGGTAACGCCTGCATAATTTCCGGTTTTTTGTTTTTTATTGGAAAGAGCATTAAAGAGAGTAGATTTTCCGACGTTTGGATTTCCTACTAATAGAATTTGTTTTTGATTATTTTCCCGCATCTGTCAATTCTTCTACAGTGATAAAGTCTGCCTCTTCCCGGCGAAGAGCGATCCTGCTTTTCTCTTCTCCAAACTCCACATAAAGGGGTCCTCCGAAAGGAGCCTGATAAAGAATTCTGAAAGTAGTATGAGGAAGCAGCCCCATTTCTATGATCTTCACAGGCATATCCATTCCGTCGTTATCATAACCGATAATTATCCCCAATTTGTTTTTGGGAAAGCTGCTAAGATTGTGTAATGAAATATCCTGCAAAGCCAAAATTTTGAGTGCAAATATACGCTATTTAAATTTAATCTAAATAATGAAAATTCATAAATAAACCCAAATACGAATAGTATCTGGGTTTATCAAAATATAGTTTAGTTAAATATGAATGCTATTTTTTCTTTTTTGCTGTTGCCTCAAGAATCTCAATAGAGTTGTTATTTTCGCTTAAATATTTTTTCATTCTTTCTTCAGCATCTTTCATCATTTGAGACATTGATGTTCCATCAGGCATTTTTGCATCTGCCGGGATTTGTGATAATTGGGATCTAATGCTTCCAAAAGGATCTTTTTTATAAGCAGCATACATTTGCTCAAATTTTTCTCTATTTACTTCTAAGTTGTTTCTCCCTTGTCCGAATTGCTTCATTAATTTTTCTGAATAACTTTCAGGATTGTAATCAGCGATTTTTTTATTGCCCTTCAATTCCCAAGAATAATTTTTAGCATCATCTTCCACCTTTACAATTAAGCCGGGTAAACCTTTAAATTTGTAAGGTCCATCCTGAAAAGGCACTTCTGTTGTAAACCATGCAGTCCACTTTCTGCCTCCAAAAGTTGTAGTGGCTTTCTGAGTGTCATAAGTACCGATTTTAGCTTTTTCATTGGAAATATTCCAGACTAATGAGCTTCCATCTTTATAGCTCACTTTGTCCTGCAATATATAATCTGCATAAGAAACGTCCATTGACGGATATGTCTTAGTAATTACATGAGAAAATTTCGGCTGTTTCAATGTTTTTGATAAATCTTTAAAAACCCCAGCCTTTTGCATAGCCTCTACTTCAACTTTTAAGATTGAATCTTGAGAAACAGCAAGATAATCGCGGTAAATAGATTTATCTTTTGTAATATCCAGGATCATCATTTCTTTGTTTTTCTTTTCCAAAGAATCCTTATTTGGTACATAAGTCAATTCATAAAAAAATCTATTTGCGGTTTCCTGCGCATTTGCAATGGCAAAAACAGCAATAAATAAGAATGATAGTATATTTTTCATAATAGATATTTATTTAAGAATATAGATAATTATAGTTATTCATCTGTGCTTATTAAATCATCAATCTATTTTATAGAGATTTGAATGTTTATTTTAATTAATTAGTTGGGGTTATATAAAAAATGTTACACTTTTTTTAAATTATTTTTTGAATGAACATTAAAAAAGCCAATCTTCCTGATTGGCTTTCTGTTTTATTTGAAGTTGAATTTAACGGTAAACATTACCTGGCTTGGACGGAGCAACATGGTTGTTTGTGCTACTGTAGCTAAGTTGAGATCAATTCTTTCAAAAACTTTTCGGTTGGCAATATTCATCCATTTTAGTTCAAAATCTATTTTTTTACTTGCCCAGCTAAACTGATAAGACAAGTCATAAAATGCATTTTGGTATTGTGTATCCACAAACGTTGAGTTGATCTGATCCCAGTAAAAACCGATTGTGTGATTTTCCAAAGGATAAAAGAATACATTCAGGTTGTGATTGTAGCCTTCGGTTTTGTTGTCCTGAATTCCGTTAGTTTGTTTTGTCCAGCTCTTCGAAAGATTAAAATCAATACTCATCCAGGAGAAATATGTGTTGTTGAATTTGAAACCAAGTGTATTTCCTGTATTTTTGTTATCAATAAAGTCGTTGTTTCTAAGCTGTTGTGAAGTTGTTTCAGTCTCGTTGAATGTTACCGATAGATTAGTCTTAAATTTTGGAAAGTATTTTCCAATTTCCGCGTATAAAGTATTCGTTTGTCTATTGTTTTCTCTCTCAATATATTCGATTACACTAAATCCTGACTCATTTACTCTGCTTGATGCCAGCAAATTATTTTTAGAATCACTCAATCTGTATCCTGTATTGAAAAATAAGTTATTAAGCGGATTTCTGTATTCTAATCTTCCTCCCAAACTCTTTGTAGTGGTTTGCGGGATTGGATTATTAGCATTCATTACATTAAAACCTCCGGGACTTGTTAAAATATATCCTGCATAGGCAGTCTGAATATCTCCGAAATTATTGCTGATGTTTCCGTTAATACTTGCCTTAAAGAAAGAAGCGAAAGTGTACTGAGCAAAAATATTAGGAGTAAAAGTTGTTCTGTTTAAGGTTTTGTAAACATTTCTTGCCGGATCTTCAGCTTTGATGCTGTTGAAATTTACAGGAATATTAGAAAATAAACTCCATGCATCAGATTTATAGTTGATTCCTACTGAGGCAGATGGTGTAACTTCTGTGAATTTCAAGGCATTGTCATATAATGGGCTGTTGAAATCTGGCGCTCCTACAACTCCTGTTGTAACGCCGTCAAAGTTTGTTGTAAGATTGTCCGTAGAAAAATCAACACCAATCTGTGGAGTAAAAGTCCATCCTTTCGTAGTAAAGCTAATATTTGCCGAATGCGATGTGTCTAAAGTTTTCATTCGGTAATTTTGTAAGGCAATACTTCCGGGAGCAAAAGGTATTGTTGTAAATGCATTATTTTGAATAAACGGAATCTGTAGGTAATTGGCTGGTGTTATCTGTAAAGTCTGATTATCATCCTGATAGCTGATGTATGATTTTAAATTAACCATTTTTTCCTTCCACGGAATAATGGTGCTTAAAGAGTTTTGAAATGAAGAAGTTGGAGATTGTACAGACTGATTTCCGAATCTGTTGCTCAAAGCATCCCATCTGTTTGCGTCAGCTCTTTCCCCATTCCAGAATTGCGAGAAAGTAGTAACATTTTTAAAGAAACCTTTTTTTGCGTTTTTCGTAAAAATCAATTCCCCTTTTAGTTTATCTGTATAAAAATTGTTTAAAAAGCTGTACCCGTACTGTGTATTTTGCTGGAAATCGGTAACATACGTCGTCGATTCTCTTTCCACCGCATTATTAGTATAATTGGCATTGGTTTTCAGTTCCCATTCCTGCTTTTTATCAATATTAGTAAGGTAATTGGCGGATAAATAATGAACATTATTGAATAAATATCTTCGTACGGGAAGATTAGGAACACTTGCATTTTCTACACTAAGCCAGTTATTTTGTCCTATATTGCTTCTTCTTCCTTCCCATGAACTTCCAAAACCGATAATGTTGCCTTCATTTTCTACCTGTTCTCCCATGTTGTTGGTTTTGTAATTGAGAACCCACTGCTGTTTTTTACTGAAAAACATCGGGGTAAGTTTTACATTCCACAACCATGGATCACCAAAACCACTTCCGACTTCGCCTCTTCCGGTCATGGTGACATTTTTTTTAAGTTTAATATTAAGGGCAGCTGCATCAGAAGGAATTTTCCCCTGCAGCATTTTCACAGGCTGATGATTTTCCAGAACCTCAACTTTTGCAACCGCATCTTTTGGAAGCGAGTTATTAATAGTTCCGTAGCCGCCTTCCATCAGGTCTTTTCCTTCTACATAAAATTTATTGATAGGATTACCTTGATAGAGAACGGTTCCGTCGGTTTTCACTTCAATTCCCGGGATTTTTTTCATTACATCAGCAAGCGTTCGGTCATTTTTACTGTCGAATGCTTTAAGATCGTATGCAATGGTGTCTCCACGAGCTGTGATCATCTTGGTTTTCAGCTGTACTTCTTTTATCTCTGTAGCCTCCGGCTGAAGCCTAAAGCTAAGATTCTGATTGCTGTTGCTGATTTGTTGAGTAAGAGTTTTTTGATTAAATGCTTTTACCTTAAGATCTACATTAGACTCAGATGAGGTAAATGTTACTTTATATTCACCTTTAGAATTGGTAATTCCATAAGCTAAAATGGCATCTTTTCCCGGCTCTTCAATCGTTACACTTGCGCTTGGAATGGCTACGCCGTCTTCATCTGTAATTTTTCCCGTAACAGTTTTCTGTGCAAACGTGATGAGAGAGAAAAAAAACATCAGGAAAAGGGAGATTTTTATTTTCATATATGTAGATATTTATTGTTTTTATTAATCTTATGCAGTCGCTGATTTATTAATTTGCTTTTAAAATCATTGCGATTGATAAGATTTACTTTTTTTATAGTTTAAATTATTGTGGTAAAATTTCTTATCTGAAATCTTTTAAACCCTAAAAGGTTGAATAATTAGTTATCATTAAAACTTTTTTGTTACACAAGACGGAGATTTAAATTGATTGGCAAATCTAAATAAAAAAATATCACTACAAAAATAGTGATAAACAATTGTTTTTTTAGTGCCAAAAAAAGCAGCCTATTTAGACTGCTTTAATTTTTTATGATTTTAACCACTCGGAAGATGAGAGGTAATTTTCATCAGGATAGTAAATGAAGAGTACATTTTTGCCTTTGATGGTGTTGATGATAGGTTCTGCCAAAGCTCTCGGAACAGCGGGACAACCCCAGCTTCTTCCGATTCTTTTGTGAGTGGCAGCAAATTCTTCACTTACGTAATTTGCACCGTGCATCACTACGGCTCTTTGTAAAGCGGCATCATTAAAACCTTTATCCATTCCCAAAAGTCTTAGTGAATAGCCGTTTCCACCCTCGTAAGTGGTATCGGTAATATAAAAGCCCAAACTGCTTTGGTACGAACTCTCAGTATTTGAAAATTTTTCCGCAAATTCCTCACCGGTGTTCTTACCGTGTGCTACTAAAGAATTGAAAACTACTTTTCTTTCGTTCATATCAATTACCCAAAGTCTTTTTTTGTTGGAAGACATAGAGAAATCACAAACGGTCAGCAGATGAGCATCTTCATTCAGTTTTCCTGCTTTTTTAAGATTGTTAAATCCTAAAATTGCTTTTGCAAAAACATCAAAATTCAGTTTATTTTCATCATCAAATAAGATGGAATTGTAAAGTTCTTCAGATGAACTTAGATTGCCGGTTTTTTCGTTAGATACATTTTCCGGAGTTGTTTTTACTGTTCTTTCGGCGATGATTTTTTTATTTTCTGTAACATTTTTCTTTGGAGAAAGATAAAAAGAAGTTGTTATGAGATAAACCATTCCTAATAACCTATAAAATCCTTTCATTTAAATATTATGTTAAATTTAATTAGGTCATGCAAAATTATAAAAACATAATTGTCAGTACGTTATTGAAACAGCAGTTTAACTCAATTTAAGAGATTTTAACGCAAATTCTTCCGTTTTATAATGAAATTTATTGTTAAAAATTAAGTTAAAATCTATTTATGGAATGTTTTTTGAAATTATTTAAGATTGATTTTGCGATAACATTATATTAAACGAACTTATCACCAATTTATTACACTTGATGATATGAATGATAATAGTAAAAGAAAACAGCTCAATAAATATAAAGCTTTTGCCACCGGACTTTTTGTTTTGATGGCAGTAATTTTTGTAGTAACCACAATCCTTCAGAAAACACATCATTCTCATTGGATAGGCTATGTAAGAGCATTTTCTGAGGCTGCAATGGTAGGAGCTTTGGCAGATTGGTTTGCCGTAACCGCACTTTTTCGCCGCCCTCTTGGTCTGCCGATTCCTCATACAAACCTGATTGAAAACAGCAAACAGAAATTGGGCGATAATCTTGGAAATTTTGTGGTTTCTAATTTTCTTTCGCCAGAAACTATTCGTCCTTATATTCAGAAAATAAAAATTTCAAATTTTGTGGGAGAATGGCTTTCAAAAGAAAGAAATCAGGAAGCTTTAATCAAAAATATTTCGGACATCATTTTGGATATTCTTAATAAACTGGATGATTCTGAAGTGAGTACTTTTATCAGCAAAAAGGTTTCGGAAATGACTGATACTATTCAGCTTAACCAAATTTTAGGAAACGGAATTATTTATCTTTTAGACAAAAATGATCATCAGAAAATTGTGACCAATCTTTCCAAACAGATTAAAGACTACCTTATTGAAAACGACGGAATGATTCAGGAAAGAGTAAAAAAAGGGAGCTATTCTTTTATTCCTTCTTTTGTAGATAATAAAATCGCCCAAAAAATTGCAAGCGGACTTTCAGATTTCTTCCGTGAAGTAGAAGAGGATACCGATCACGAAATCAGATCTTTAATTACAAAAAAGATTTATGATTTTTCTAATGAATTAAAAGAAGATCCGAAATGGAATGACGAATTTAAAACTATTAAAAATGATTTTCTGAAAGATGATAAATTAAAAGAATATTCAAACGACATCTGGGATTCAATTAAAAAAACACTGAGCACAGAATTGCAGGAAGAAACTTCTTCACTTAAAAAATACATTACAAAAAATCTAAATGAGTTTTCTCAAAATCTTAAAACTGATGAAAATCTTCAGAATAAAATTGACAATTGGGTAAGAGTAACTGCTTACAAATATATTCTGAGAAATACTCATCAAGCAGGAAACCTCATCAGTTCAACAGTCGGAAACTGGCAAGGTAAAGAATTAAGCGAAAAGCTTGAGTTAGAGGTCGGTAAAGACCTGCAATTTATCCGCGTGAATGGAACTTTAGTTGGCGGATTGGTCGGTTTGATAATTTATACGGTGTCACACTTTTTCTTATAAATAAACACGAAAAGCAAAATCGAAGTGGATTTTGCTTTTCAATATTTTACTTTAAAAATTACCTCGAAATTCTACCCGCTCTCGTCAAAATTTCCTGATTAATATCGTTAATCAATTGCGGACCTTCGTAAATAAAACCTGTGTACAACTGAACTAAAGTTGCTCCCGCATCCAGTTTTTCAATGGCATCTTTTGCAGAATGAATTCCACCAACTCCGATGATCGGGAAAGCTCTGTTGCTTTTATTTGAAAGATATTTAATCATTTTTGTGCTGCGTTCACGAATTGGTTTTCCGCTCAAACCACCATTTCCGATTTCTGCTAAAACTTCCGGTGAAGTTTTCAGACCTTCTCTGTTCACAGAAGTATTAGAAACCACAATTCCGTCGATCTTTGTTTCTGCAATCAGTTCTATAATTTCGTCCAATTGCTGATTATTCAGATCCGGAGCTATTTTTAGAAGAATTGGTTTTGGATTTACTTTGGTTTGATTAATTTCTTTTACAGCTGTAATCAGCTCTCTCAAATACTCAACATCTTCCAGTTTTGCGTGACTTCCAACATTCGGGCAGCTTACATTCAGTACAAAATAATCTACGTAAGGATGAAGACCTTCAAAACAATCCAAATAATCCTGAGTATAATTTTCAGGTGTTGTGTTCGTGTTTTTTCCGATGTTTCCACCGATAATAATTTTGCCTTTGTTGCCTTTAAGTTTTTCGATCGCCGCTTCAAGACCATCATTGTTGAAGCCCATTCTGTTGATAATTCCGCCATCTTCAATCAGTCGGAACAATCTTTTTTTAGGATTTCCAGCCTGAGCTTTTGGCGTAACCGTACCAATTTCTACAAAACCGAATCCTAAATCTCCCAGTTCATTAAATAAAACCGCATTCTTATCAAAACCGGCAGCCAAACCAACTGGGTTTTTAAATTTCAATCCAAAAACTTCTCTTTCAAGACGTTTATCTTCAATAGGTTTAGGAAAAAATAATTTGGTAAGGAAACCGAAATTTTTCAACATCGAAAAAGTAAAATGATGAACTTCTTCGGGATCAAATTTGAAAAGAATCGGGCGAATGAGCGATTTGTACATTGAAAAAAAGTTTTACAAAAATACTCATTTTAAAATTAATGTTTGGTTAATGTATGATATTTTATGAAAAAAGGTGTTATAAATTGGATATATAAAAAACAAACATCTGTGTAATCTGCAAGATAATTTTTTAACGCAAAGATGTATTTTATTGAATTAATATTTTAAGGAGCAAAGTATTAATCAACAAGTTGATTTGATTAAGCCATGTTTTCAAGCTTCGCGTAGCAATTTATTGCCTTTGCTGCTTAAAATAAAAAGCATTGAAATAGATCTTTGCGTTAAATGATTACAGAATTGAAAAGTAAAATATAAAATTAAACGCAAAGCTTTATCAATTATTGCTCACATTTTAAGGAGCAAAGTATTAATCAGCAAGCTGATTTGATTAAGCCATGTTTTCAAGCTTCGCATAGCAAATTTATTTGCCTTTGCTGCTTAAAATAAAAAGCATGGAAATAGATTTTTGCGTTAAATGCTTACAGAATTGAAAAGTAAAATATAAAATTAAACGCAAAGTTTTATCAATTATTGCTCACATTTTAAGGAGCAAAGTATTAATCAACAAGCTGATTGATTAAGCCATATTTTCAAGCTTCGCGTAGCAAATTTATTTGCCTTTGCTGTCTTAAATAATACAAGATAAAATATAATTTTTGCATTAAAATTAATTTAAATTACTAAGAATAAGAATTTAAATCAAAATTTAAAATATCTCCCACTCTTTTAAAATCATCATCAATAGTAGCTTTTACCGTAATTCTTTCATTAGAAACAGGATGATTAAAAATTAGTTGATGGGCATGAAGAGTCATTTTGTTAATTCCAAAAGTCTGAAGCCACAATTTATTCTGTTTATTACAACCATGTTTTCTGCAACCTAAAATCGGATGCAGTATATGTTTAAAATGTTTTCTCAGCTGATGAAATCTTCCTGTCTCAGGAATCGCTTCAACGAGACAATATCTCGAAGTTGGATGCTTTAAAAAGGGTAAATCTATTTCCGAAGTTTGCAAACGGCGATAGTACGTTATTGCATTTTGTGTAATTTCGTTTTCGTTAACCAGATCATAATCAATCGTTTCTTCCTCTTTCGTCCAGCCTCGCAGAATAGCGATATATTTCTTTTCAACCATTTTATTTTCAAATTGGGTACTCATCATTCTCAGCGTTTCTTTATCTAGAGTAAACAATAAAACACCGGAAGTTTTTCGGTCTAAACGATGAACCGGATACACTTTTTGTCCGATTTGTTTTCTCAGTTCCTGAATTGCATACATATCTGCTTCTCCGGAATAAAAAGATTTGTGAACCAATAATCCGCTGGGTTTGTTAATGGCAATAAGATGTTCGTCACGATAAAGGATTTCTAACATGGGACAAAACTAAAAATAATAGTTTTATAATTCTCTTTTAAAAGTATAAATAATACCATAAGAGCTTCCTCCGTAATCTCTACTTTCTGCAGTCACCAACTCCCATCCTTCACTTCCGTATTGATTTAGGGTTTTATCAATATCTGCAGGTTCATATTTGGTTCCCCAAAATCCTTTAGGCTCAATAATAACCGTTTTGTATTCGAATCTTTTTCTCATGATAAATTTTATTTTAAATGTACAATAAATTTTGATTTAACCTGATGAGTTCTTAAACTTATCAGGTTGTAATAATGCATTATTTTTGAACCAAAATTAATTTAAAAAACTATATTTGATTAAAACAAAAAATAATGACCGAAACAGACAATATAAATGAAGAAATTCGTAATTACAAGCTATTTAAAATCCAGAGAATGAATGCGAAAGAGCAGCAATTTTCTGAATTTCAGAAAGATTTAATACATATCAGACAAAATGAAATTTTTAATTATTTAATTGCATCTTTAAATGTAATTGCTGTATTATTTCTAGTTTACAATTCAATTAAATCATATTCAGACCACGGTTACTATGAAAAGACTATAGAATTAATTTGGGGAAACTTTATAACAGTCATCTTACTTTCAATATTTCTCACATATAAATTTATTTTATATAATTTGAAGTTGAAAAAACATATTAAGACCGTTGATGGAGCTGTTTCTTATTTTGCCGGAGAAAGTAATATTTTAAAGAGTATTTATGAAAATTATGTTGAAAACTATCTTGAAGAATCTAAAAAGAAAAGATAATTTAGAACTTGTTTTTCAATAACACCGATTGTAGCAACATCCTTTTTCTGATTTGGTTTAAAATAAGAGATGGCGAAAAAGATATACTTTTCGACAGCTTTACGATAAACCACAAGCAGGTTATTGGCTTCTAATAATTTCAAAATTAAAAACTTCCATCTGTCATCTCTTTACTTCCTGCTTTTTCACTATTTTTGCAGTTCAGACGTAAAAAAAATTATGGCAAAGCAAGAAGATGTTTTCAAGAAAGTGATTTCTCACGCTAAAGAATACGGTTTTATTTTCCCTTCTAGTGAGATCTACGATGGTTTATCCGCTGTTTATGATTATGGACAGAATGGTGCAGAACTGAAAAATAATATCAAACAATATTGGTGGAAAGCGATGGTACAGCTGAACGAGAATATTGTGGGAATTGATTCGGCAATTTTGATGCACCCTACAACCTGGAAAGCTTCTGGTCACGTTGATGCTTTTAATGATCCTTTGATTGACAATAAAGATTCTAAAAAACGTTTCAGAGCGGATGTTTTGGTGGAGGATTACTGTGCTAAAATTGAAGACAAAGAGAACAAGGAAATTGAAAAAGCAGCGAAAAGATTCGGTGAGTCTTTTGATAAAGCTCAGTTTGAAGCGACAAACCCTAAAATTTTAGAATACAGAGCGAAAAGAGAAGCTATTCTTTCAAGATTGGCAAAATCTCTTGAAAATGAAGATCTTGCTGATGTAAAAGCATTAATTGAAGAACTGGAAATTGCTGATCCCGATACAGGTTCTAAAAACTGGACGGAAGTAAGACAATTCAACTTAATGTTCGGAACTAAATTAGGAGCTTCGGCAGATTCTGCGATGGATCTTTATTTAAGGCCGGAAACCGCGCAGGGAATTTTCGTTAATTTCCTGAATGTACAGAAAACTTCGCGTCACAGACTTCCTTTCGGTATTGCCCAAATTGGAAAAGCATTTAGAAACGAAATTGTTGCGAGACAGTTTATCTTCAGAATGCGTGAGTTTGAACAGATGGAAATGCAGTTCTTCGTGGCTCCGGGAACTGAACTTGAATTTTACGAACAATGGAAGCAAAAACGTCTGAACTGGCACAAAGCTTTAGGTTTGGGTGATGAAAATTACAGATTCCATGATCATGAAAAATTAGCGCATTATGCTAATGCAGCTGCAGATATTGAATTTAATTTCCCGTTCGGATTTAAAGAACTGGAAGGAATTCACTCAAGAACAGATTTTGATTTAAAAGCGCATGAAGAATTTTCAGGAAGAAAACTTCAGTTCTTCGATCCGGAAAGAAATGAAAATTATGTTCCTTATGTTGTGGAAACTTCGGTAGGTTTAGACAGATTATTCCTTTCTATTTTCTCTCATTGTTTAAGAGACGAAGTATTGGAAGACGGTTCAGAAAGAACAGTTTTATCTTTACCTCCTGCTTTGGCACCAATAAAAGCAGCGATTCTTCCGTTGATGAAGAGAGACGGTTTGGCAGAATATGCTGAGAATATTTTCAACGATCTGAAATACGATTTCAATTTATTCTACGAAGAGAAAGATGCTATCGGAAAACGCTACAGAAGACAAGACGCCATCGGTACACCTTATTGTATCACAGTAGATCACGATTCGCTTACCGATCACACCGTGACGATAAGAGACAGAGACACGATGCAGCAGGAAAGAGTTGCTGTTTCTGATCTGAGAAGAATCATTGATGAGAAAACAAACTTCAGAAATTTACTTTCTAAAATATAGACAGAAAGCCTTGAGAAATCAGGGCTTTTTTTAGGCATAATTTTAAAATTAGTTTAAATTTGTTCAAGATCAAACATTATGGTAATTCTCATTTCTGTTGTAGTTTTTTTTGTTATTGCAATTCTTGCTCTATACATTTCCGGCTACGAATATCTACTGAACGGTATTTCTAAAACCTATCTGAAAGGAAAAACCAGCGCAAATATTGATGACGGAAATTATTTCACGGGAAATATCATTTCTACTAAAACCCCAAAAGCTTGGAAGAAAACGGAAGATTATAATAAAAAAGAATTACCGAAAAATATCGTTGATGATTTATTACAATCTCACACAGCATCTTTTTTAGTAGTAAAAGACGGAAAACTGGTGCATGAGCAGTACTTTAAAAATTACAAAAAAACATCTCTCACCAACTCATTTTCTATGGCTAAAGCTATAACCGTAATGTTGTTGGGGAAAGCTTTAGAAGAAGGAAAAATTAAAAGCCTTGATGATAAATTCTCTGATTATTTTGATGAGTTTAAAACCAAAACATTAGCAGGAAGTCTCACGTTAAAAAATCTTGCTCAGATGGAATCTGGATTGGACTGGATTGAAGATTATAAAAATCCTTTCCTTCCGAATGCAAAAGCTTATTACGGAAAAAGTCTTATCAATGCTACTTTTTCAAGAAAATTCAAAGGAATGCCCGGAGAAATGTTTGAATATCAAAGCGGCTCAACTCAGCTTTTAGGCTTTGCGGTCAAGAAAGCGGTGAATAATACTTTAGCAGATTATTTATCTGAAAAATTCTGGATTCCTTTGGGAATGGAATATGATGCACTGTGGAGTACTGATAAAGCAGGAATGGAAAAAACTTATTGCTGCATTCACGCTACTTCCAGAGACTTTGCCAAGCTCGGACAATTATTTCTAAATGATGGCGAATTTGATGGTAAACAGCTTTTAAGTCTAAATTTTATTAATGAAATGCGGACTCCAACCAAAAAATCTCAGGAAATTTATGGAATGGGACTTTGGATCAATCATGATAATCCTATTAAGCATTATTATTTCTTAGGTTTACAGGGGCAGTACATTATCATCATTCCTCAATATAAAATGGTAGTTGTAAGAACCGGAAGCTACAATAATCTCCCTAAAACGGATAGAGGAAGACCGGATCAGGTGAAATTTCTGGTAAATGAAACGGTGAAATTCTTTTCCTGAATTCCAGATTGAAATTAATTTTTCAGACGTGAAAATCAATTAAACTTTAATGAAATCTGAAATTAGCTTCTGTAAGTACATTGTTTTTTAAAAAATTTTCATACTCAGGAGACAATTGTTTTCTTCCCCAAGTATTTTCTCCGCTCATACTTCCGAGGCGCACTTTATCTTTTCCGTATTTCTTATTCATTGCATCCATGGCTTTCATTACGGGCAAATGCTGGTTTTGGGTGTCTTCCTCAAATAGATTGATCAGCCTTTGATCTTCAGGAACAAAATCGTTGACAATCACTCCGGCTTTTTTATAGTGAAACCCTTCTTCAAATATAGATTCAAACAGATCATTCACAACTCTGCCAATCAGGATTGATGAGTTGGTAGGATTGGGAAGAATCTGGGTTTTGGCATTTCTGTATTCTGGTAAATCTTTTCTGAAGCGGTTGGTTTGTAGAAAAACGGTTACCATTTTGCAGCAGGTATTCTGTTTTCTCAAACGTTCAGAGCAATACATTCCGAAAGTTTCTACACGCTCACGAACATCCTCTTTTTTTGTCAGCATTTCCATAAAACTTCGGGTTACCGCAATAGATTTTTTGGCAGAAGGAGTGCCTAATTCGAGCTGGCGGATTCCTTTTAACTCATTCACCATTCTTACTCCATGAATTCCCATGATTTTACGAACCCACATTTCAGGTTTCTGTAGAAGATCCCAGGCTTTATAAACGCCGTTATCATGCATTTTTACCGCAAGGCGTCTTCCGATTCCCCATACATCACCGATGTTAAGCCATTTTAAAGCTTTTTCAATTTTTTCGGGAGTATCCAGTATAAATACTCCATTGAATCTTTCAGGATCTTTTTTTACAATTCTGTTGGCAATTTTACAGAGTGTTTTTGTAGGGGCAATACCTATGCTTACAGGAATATGGGTTTTAAGCTTGATTTCTTCTTTAAGCTTAAGGCAGTATTCTGAAATATCAACATATTTAAAGCTTCGGAGATCCAGAAAAAGTTCATCAATACTGTAGATTTCATAGTCATTTTTTCCTACATATGATCTGGAAATCCGGATCACCTCCTGACTTTTAAAATTATAAAGTTCAAATTTTGCCGAAAAACATTTTACATCATGCTTCTTGAAAAGCTCCTTATATTTAAATGCAGGAGCTGCCATCGGAATCCCGAGATCTTTTGCTTCTTTGCTTCTGGAAACAACACATCCGTCATTATTAGAAAGTACCACAACAGGTTTATCTTCCAGTGAAGGATCTAAAGTTCTTTCACAGGACACGAAAAAATTGTTGCAATCTACCAGAGCGTACATTTATAGAATAAGTATTTGGAAAGACAAATCTAAAAATTTTTAAACAGATTGTTATGTTAAATTTAAATTTTAACATTTGATTTAATTGTCTTGTTTTCAATGCTTTAAATAATTTATAACACGACGAGTTTTGTCGCATTATGCCTCTACATTTGTTCCGGAGAAAATTTAAAATTTTAAAAAAATCATGGACAAAGCAACGCTTCAGAGAATTGAAAGACTTCATCCTTTGGTAAGAGATGAGGTGAAAAAGATTATAAAAGAATGCAATGAAGCATTAACAGGAAGAGCTAAAATCAGAATTACCCAAGGGTGGAGAAGTTTTGAAGAGCAGGAAAAATTATATGCAATCGGAAGGATTACTTCCGGAAAAAAAGTAACCAATGCAAAGGCAGGACAGAGTATTCATAATTACGGATTGGCAGTAGATATTTGTCTGATTATTGATGGAAAAACGGCAAGCTGGGACACTGTAAAAGATTGGGATAATGACCGGGTTGCCGATTGGTACGAATGTGTGAAAATTTTTGCAAAATACGGATGGGATTGGGGTGGTAACTGGAAAACATTTAAAGATCTTCCTCACTTTGAAAAAAAGAATATTCTGACATCAAAAGGTTTGGTAAAAACTACTTGGAGAAATCTGTCTAAAATGAAAAGGAACGAAGATGATTATGTAATTACTTAAGCTTTATTGCTCATTATCAAAGAGAAATGTAAAAAATGTAAGTCTCCGGCAGAAATTATGGACGGGGACTTATATTTTTTATAAACCGTTGCAATCCTGTAAAATCAGATGTAAATCGTAGGCTAAAAAAATAAGATCAGGAAAAATATCATTTTAATAAAAATTTAACCAAATTATATAAAACTTATTATTTTTTACTAGTGTGAAATTTATATCTTTGTAAACTTAAATCAAGGAGAAAATTATGAGTTTATTCGATATGTTTACGCAAGAAATTGCGATAGACCTGGGAACTGCCAACACGCTTATCATCCATAATAATAAAATTGTTATAGACCAGCCATCTATTGTTGCGATAGAGCGTTCTACGGGAAAACCGATTGCAGTAGGTGAACAGGCAAAACATATGCAGGGTAAAACCCATGAAGATATTAAAACAATCCGTCCGCTAAAGGATGGCGTTATCGCAGATTTTCATGCTTCAGAGCACATGATCAAGGAATTTATCAAGTTGATTCCCGGGATTAAAGGAAAATTTATCCAGCCGGCTCTTAGAATCGTAATCTGTATTCCTTCCGGAATAACGGAAGTTGAAAAAAGAGCGGTAAGAGATTCTGCTCAGAAAGTAAACGCTAAAGAAGTACGATTGATTTATGAGCCAATGGCTGCTGCAATAGGAGTTGGTATTGATGTTCAGAAACCTGAAGGTAATATGATCATTGATATAGGCGGCGGTACTACCGAAATTGCTGTTGTGGCTTTAGGAGGTATTGTTTGTGACAAATCTGTAAAAATTGCAGGCGATGTATTTACTAATGACATTGCTTATTTTTTAAGAACTCACCACAATTTATATATCGGAGAAAGAACTGCTGAAAGAGTGAAAATTGAAGTAGGTTCTGCGGTTGAAGATCTTGATGTGGATATCGACGATATTCCGGTACAGGGAAGAGACCTTATTACCGGTAAGCCGAAAGAAATTATGGTAGGCTACAAAGAAATTGCCCGTGCTCTGGATAAATCAATCATCAGAATTGAAGATTCAGTGATGGAAACTCTTTCTCTTACACCGCCGGAATTGGCTGCAGATATTTACAAAACCGGAATTTATCTTGCAGGAGGAGGTGCTTTACTAAGAGGTCTTGCAGACAGATTGCACAAGAAGACAGGTCTTCCTGTTTTTGTAGCTGAAGATCCTTTGAGAGCAGTAGTACGCGGTACAGGGATTGCGTTGAAAAATATGGATAAATTCAACTTCCTTATCAAATAATTTTAATTTTTACGACTTTTTATCGGAATGGGATTTTTGCTGAGATTATTTTCTAAGAATGCGCTTTTTGTATTCTTTATTTTCCTGCAAATTATTGCTATTATTCTGATATTTTCTAAAAATGCAATGCAGAAATCCTGGCTTGCAGGACAAACTGCTGCTTTTAACTCCAGAGTTTCCGGGTATATAGACGAAGGTGTTTCTTATTTAAAACTGAAAAAGATTAATGAAGATCTCGTTGCCCAGAATAAAGCATTAATGATTGAGCTTTATGGAAAACAGGGAGCAGATAATCCGCAATTCAGAAAAGTACATGATACAATTGGCGGTGGGCAGATCTATACTTTTGTTGACGGAGAAATTGTTTTCAACAGCATCAACAGAAGAGACAATTATTTTACCATCAATCGAGGAAAGAAAGATGGTGTTTTTCCGCAGATGGGGGTGATGGCACCGAAAGGTATTGCTGGGATCGTTATCAATTCTACCGATAGTTATGCATTGGTTCAATCGGTTTTAAGTGTAAATAAAATAAGGATCAATGCTGCTTTAAAAAATTCCGGATATTTTGGAACGTTGACATGGAGAGGCGAAAATTCCCGTCTCATGCATTTGTCTGATGTTCCTAAATATGTTTCTTTAAAGATAGGAGATACCATTGAAACCGACGGCAAATCTGCTATTTTTCCTAAAGGTGTGATGATTGGAACAATTGCCGGTTATTCAGTAGACAACAAAACAGGCTTTTGGGATATTTCTGTGGAACTTAGTGAGAAAATGGGTGCATTGAATAAAGTATATGTAGTAAAAAACCTTAAAAAAGCAGAGGTTCAGAAAATACAGGATACCATGCAGGCTGTAATAAAAAAAGAACATGATTAGCAGAACCATATTTACCGATATTTTAATAATGGCTTTTCTGGTTGCGTTGCAGATTTTTGTGCTCAACCGCATTACGCTGTTCGGGAAATTTACTCCGGTTTTATATCCGGTGTTTGTCATGTTTTATCCTTTTTTCAGAAATAAATTTCAATTTTTAGCTTTAAGTTTTTTAATGGGTCTGGCTATAGATGCATTTTTATACTCTTGGGGAATTAATGCATTTGCAACTACATTGATTGCGTATTTCCGTACTTTGATTTTTCGTACTTCTACAGATACTTCTACAGACTTTTTCTCTTTTCAGTCTTTGCAGTGGTCACAGTTTCTGCTGTTTTTGTTGTCAAGTATTTTTCTGCATCAGCTTTTGGTGCAGTATATTGAATTTTTTAAATTCAGCAGAATTTTTGAAATCTTGCTTAATGTGTTGGTAACTACAGGTATTTCCTTTATATTTATCGTTATTTACGCATTAATCTTTAAAATCAAACAAAAAGTTTGAACCCACGTCATTTAAAAATCTTATCTATTCTTATCATCATTGCTGTAATTTTTATAGCAAGACTTTCTTATTTGCAACTGTTTACCGACCGGTATGCTCTTAATGCTGCGAATACTTCCATCAAGACTGAATACGTCATTCCACAGCGCGGCGTTATTTTCGACAGAAACGGAAAAATTTTGGTTGGGAATCAGCCTGCGTATGAAATTTCTTTTACCCAGGCATTGATGAAGCCCGATTTTGATACTGCAGCTTTTTGTAATTTAATGAAAATTACTGAAAAGGACTTTATCAACAGGATTAATAAAATTAAGACTGAAAAATATTATTCCAAACTTACACCCATGACTTTTCTGAAAGACTTGAGCAGAGAAGACATTGCCAGAGTGCAGGAAATTATATTCAAATATCCGGCATTCAATATCGTTCAGCGTCCTCAGAGGCAATATGAAGTATCAACTTCCGGGAATTTGCTGGGATATACGAGTGAAGTTAACGATCGTGAAATTAAAAAAGACTCCATATATTATCTTCCTGGAGATCTTATTGGTAAGACAGGCGTGGAAAAGTCTTATGAAAAAGAATTGAGAGGAATAAAGGGTGTTAAATACATTCAGAAAGACATTAAGCTAAGAAATGTTGGTCCATACAAAAACGGAACTCTGGATCGTGATGTCGTAACAGGAAAAGACATAACTTTAACTATTGACTATGATCTGCAGAGAATGGCAGAAGAAATGCTTGTCAACAAACATGGCGCAATTGTAGCTCTTGATCCTAACAACGGTGAGGTTTTGGTGGCGGCGACAGGACCGGATATTGATCCTAATCTTTTCACAGGTCCCAATAAGTCTAAAAATCTTTATGCCTTATCAAAAGATACTATTTACGAGAATAAGCCTACTTTTGACCGTTCTTTACAGGCAGCTTATCCTCCCGGATCAACCTTTAAGCTATTAACTGCTTTGGCAGCGATGCAGATGGGTGTAATGGACGAAAAAACGATTTTTCCTTGTGGTGGCGGGTTTTATTATAAAGGAAAAAGAATTAAAGGTCACGGCGGTGCAGATCCGCTGATTCCTTCTATTCAGGTTTCCAGCAACTGTTTTTTTACCTATGCATTCATTAAAATAATTAAAAAATATCCAGGAAATCCTTCACGGGGTGTGGATGAATGGAAGAAAATAATGAGTAGTTTCGGAGTTGGTGAATTCCTGAATAACGATTTTGCTGTCGGAGCAAAGGGAAGAATTCCTTCCGGAGACTTTTACGAAAGAAGATTCAAGGCAATTATGAAAGCCAGCGGATCTAAAAGACAGGATTTTAAAGACTGGGACGAAATGTCAACCGGAGCTATCTACAACGGAATGGGACAGGGAGATGTACTCGTTACTCCAATTCAGCTTGCCAATTATGTAGCAGCAATTGCAAATAAAGGATGGTATTACACACCGCATATCGTTAAATCTATTGACGGAAAGCCAAATCCGGACCCAAGGTTTAAGAAAAGACATCAGACTTTAGTAGATAAAAAACATTTTGATCCTGTATTGAAAGGAATGGAAGCGGTGGTACTTGCCGGAACAGCAAGAGGATTGAAATCAAATGATTTTACGCAACTTGCAAAAACAGGAACAGCGCAGGTTCCGCAAGGGAAAGATAACTCAATCTTTGTATTGATTGCCCCTGCAGACAAACCAAAGATTGTGGTAGTTGCTGTAATGGAACATGCAGGTTTTGGTGCAACATGGGCAGGTCCGGCGTCAACTGTTATTGCTGAAAAATACATCATGGGAGATCTCAAACGAGAGCATCTGTATAAAAAAATGGTTACCTCCAGCTTTATGCCCGAATATAAAAGGCAGTGGATTGCTGATCTAAAAAGAAAAGGGCTGTACAAAGAGCCTAAACCGGACTCGCTAAAACTCAAAAAAATGCAGGACAGCCTGAATCAGGCAAAGAAAAAGAAAGAAGCTTTACAGAAAAAACTACAGTCAGAATCTCCAAAACCAAAAAACAATGAAATGGACAGAAGGAATAGATAAAATTGGACTGGGTTTGTATTTCTTGCTCTGCGTTTTCGCTATTGCCAATATTTATAGTGTAGATGAGGGTTTGGGTAAAAAGCAGCTTTTGTTTTTCGGGATTTCTATTTTTATTGGAATTATTATTTTTTTCAGCAGGAGCAAATTTTTCGAAAATATGTCAGGGATCATTTACATTGGTGGTGTGCTGATGCTTGCGGGTCTGCATGTCTTCGGGACAGAAATACTGGGGCAGAAAAACTGGTACAAATTCGGAAGTTTTACAATGCAGCCTGTGGAATTTTCCAAAATAGGAGTTGCGCTGATGTTGGCAAATTATGTTTCCGGAGCAGAATTTAATCTCAGCAACCGAAAGTCTTTAATTACCGTTTTAGGAATTATTGCTATTCCTGCTGTAGTTGTATTATCAATTCCGGATGTGGGTTCGTTACTTGTTTTTACGGCATTTTTTATAGCATTATACAGGGAAGGTCTTAGCGGTCAGCTTTTTTTTATCGGGACACTTTTTGCATCGGTTTTTCTAATAGCCAATTACCTTAATGATCCATTAGGATGGAGTTTATGGTATTTTACTGTATTTATCATTTTCATTGGTCTGCTTTGGTTTCTTTTTAATGCCGCCTTTCTTCGAAAAAATATTTATAATCTGTTACCCGGCGTTGCGGTAATTTTAGGCTTGGCAGCTTTGTCTTTTATTTCGCCGATCATTTTTGAGAAATTACCAAAACACCAGCAGGAAAGAGTAGAGGTTTTATACAAAGGTGAAAGAGAATTTAGAGATACATCTGGATATAATTTATTGTATTCAAAAACAGCAATCGGATCTGGTGGACTTACGGGAAAAGGCTACAGAGAAGGTTCCGTTACTCAGGGAAAATTTGTTCCTGAGCAGGAAACCGACTATATTTTTTGTACGGTGGGTGAAGAGTGGGGCTTCCTTGGAAGCACAATTTTGGTACTTTTTTACCTTATTTACATTGGCAGGATTTATTATCTCTCTGAACAGCAGAAATCTGTCTTTAACAGGGTTTTCGGGTACTGCTTTGCGTCTATTCTGTTTATGCACTTTTCTATCAATTTAGGAATGGTAATGGGGCTGTTTCCAACAGTAGGTATCCCTTTGCCTTACTTTAGTTATGGCGGCAGTTCCTTGCTTGCCTTTTCAATCTTGACATTTATCTTTTTCAAATTGAATTACGCAGATAAAAACAGCTTGGTTTAATAAGGAAATTAAATATTACTATGAAAGAAATTTACATTGCGGATGAAAGTTTTGAAAATATAAATTTCACTCAAAAACCTTTAAATTTGGGCGAGTATGAAAACTGTACTTTCCGAAACTGTAATTTTGAATACTTAAATATTTCCGGATTTAGATTTACTGACTGCGAATTTATCGAAAGTAACTTAAGCATGACCAAACTTATTGGAACTGCTTTTCGTGAAGTTGCTTTTAAAGACTGTAAAATGTACGGAATGACTTTCAATGACTGTAACGAATTTGGAATGTCTTTTAAATTCGAGGGTTGTGCTTTGAACAATTCTGTCTTTTATAAATCAACCATTAGAAAAACTCAGTTTAAGAATTCAAAGCTTATTGAAGTTGATTTTTCTGAAGCTGATATTTCAAGCTCTGTTATTTCAAACTGTGATTTAAGCGGGACTATTTTCGACAGAACCAATTTGGAAAAAGCAGATTTGAGAACTTCTTTTAACTATACAATTAATCCAGCCCAAAATAATCTCAGAAAGACGAAATTTTCACTTTCTGAAGTTTATGGTCTATTACGTCATCTTGATATAGAAGTTGATAAAAACAGTTAGTTATTTTGATTCATATTATTATAAACAAAAATTAAAGCCATCAAAAACTGATGGCTTTATTTATATAATCAATTATTTAAGACTAAAATCCTGATGCAGATGCAAGGCTGTTGTAATTTTCTCCGTTTTCGTTGATTACTCTTTTGGCGAATCTGTATTTAGGTCCCCAATAAGAATCATTCAGCGAAGAAACCATGACACCTTTAGAAGTTGCGGCGTGAATAAACTTTATTTCTCCATCTTCAGTAACTTCTTCTACAATTCCTACGTGAGATATTCTTCTACCGTGAGAAAAGAAAATCAAATCACCTTTCTGAAGGTTTTCTTTATCTACACTTTCTCCTTCCTGAGCCTGAGATGCGGCTACTCTTGGTAAGCTAAGACCTGCAGCAGCTCCGAATACTGAAAGAACAAATGCTGAACAATCTATTCCGTTTCTTGTAGTTCCTCCATATCTGTAAGGTGTTCCCAAGTAAGTAGATGCTTCGGCTAAAATATTGTCAATTGTTTTGCTGTGCTTGATTGCTTTTGCAATTTCTAAACTCTTCAAAGAATTTTTAGCATTGGATAAAGCAACTGCTTTTTCTGAAACAAAAGAACTGATTAGCAATTTTTTATCCTTTTCCAATTGAGTATCTACTGCGGCTAGTTTGGCATCTGTTTTGTACTCTTTAGCATAAGTTGCTGGTTTTGATACCACATAGTTGGTAACGCAAGATTGTAATGATAATGTAGAAACAAAAGCAACTAAATAAAACAAAACTCTTTTCTTCATATAAATTTTATTATCCGTGTTAAAAAGGAATATTTATTTCTCTAAAGCAATACAAAAGTAGATATTCCCCAGAAAAGTGCCTGTATATGAGTATTATCAGGTTCTTGATTTAACACATTTTAACATATTTTTTAAGTATGTTAAAAGAAAACAAACCGCAGGCTTCCATTTATGGCAAACCGGCGGTTTTTTTTATTAAGATTTTTTAACATAATAGAAGTAGATCTTTTATTTTTCAATAATTACAAGTGCTTTTATTGTTAAATAAATGCTTAGATTTCAATAAAAAAGTTCTCCGGAAAAACCGGAGAACTATCACTAATATGGAACTTTACAGATGTTATCTTGTAAATAACATTTCTCTGTATTTTGTCATTGGCCAAAGCTCATCGTCTACCATCATTTCAAGATCATCCGATGCTTCTCTGATTACATCAAATAAAGGTTTTACTTTGTTGCAGTAGTCTTCTGCCTGCTTTTGGCTATCTGTAACTGCTTTTGCAGCTTCTCTTGCTTTGATAAGATCTTCAACGCCCAGCTTCATTTTAGAAATATTCTCAGAAATACTTGTGATAAGACTCATTTGTTCTTTTGCCAAAGGTCTGAATTCTTCATCACCAAATATTTCTTTTAATCCTTTTACGTTTTCAATCAATCGGTTCTGATAATTTAAAGCAGAAGGAATAATGTGGTTTCTTGCGATATCACTTAATACTCTTGCTTCAATATCAATAACGGTAGAATATTTTTCCAGCTTGATTTCGTTTCTTGCTTCAACTTCTCTGTGTGTGAAAATTCCCATTTCTTCGTAAAGAGCCAAAAATTTCTCATCCATTTCCTGTTTAAGAGCTTCCGGCGTAGTCTTTAGATTGTTAAGACCTCTTTTTTCGGCTTCCAGAGCCCAGTCATCAGAATATCCGTCACCTTCAAACATGATGTTTTTGCACTGTTTGATGTACTCTCTCAGTACATTGAAAATAGCTTCGTCTTTCTTCAGTCCTTTTTCAATTAAAGCGTCTACTTCTTTTCTGAAATCGTTTAATTGTTTTGCGGCAATTGTGTTCATAACCGTCATAGATTCTGCACAGTTTGCAGAAGAACCTACCGCTCTGATTTCGAATTTATTTCCTGTAAATGCAAATGGAGAAGTTCTGTTTCTGTCGGTGTTGTCCAGCAAAATCTCAGGAATTTTTCCTACTACATTTAGTTTTAAATCTGTTTTTTCGTCTGGTGAAAGTTTTCCTTCTGTTACTTTTTCAAGCTCTTCCAAAACTCTGAACAACTGGCTTCCGATGAATACGGAAATAATTGCCGGTGGAGCTTCATTGGCTCCTAATCTGTGGTCATTGCTTGCAGAGGCGATACTTGCTCTCAAAAGATCTGCATATTCGTGAACAGCCTTAATTGTATTTACGAAGAACGTTAAGAACTGTAAGTTTTTTTTAGGGTTTTTTCCCGGGCTTAAAAGATTTTCACCGGTATTGGTTGCTAAAGACCAGTTGTTGTGCTTTCCGCTTCCGTTTACCCCGGCAAATGGTTTTTCGTGAAATAAAATATGGAAATGATGTCTGTGAGCAGTTCTTGCCATAACATCCATCAACAAAGAGTTGTGGTCTACTGCAACGTTTACTTCTTCAAACATTGGAGCCAGCTCAAATTGGTTTGGGGCAACCTCGTTGTGTCTTGTTGTTACAGGAATACCCAATTTCATACATTCCACTTCCAGCTCTTTCATGAAATTCATTACTCTTGTAGGAATAGAACCGAAATAATGGTCGTCTAACTGCTGTCCTTTTGCTGGAGAGTGTCCTAATAATGTTTTGCCTGTTAAAACCAAATCCGGACGGGATTGATACAAAGCAGAATCAACCAGGAAATACTCCTGCTCCCAACCTAAAGTAGGCGTTACTTTTGTTACGTTTTTGTCGAAATACTGCATTACGTTGGTTGCAGCTTCATCTACGGCATTTAATGCTCTTAAAAGAGGCGCTTTATAATCTAAAGTTTCTCCGGTATAAGAAATGAAGATTGAAGGAATACATAAAGTAGTTCCCATGATAAATGCAGGTGATGTTGGATCCCAGGCGGTGTAACCTCTTGCTTCAAAAGTGTTTCTGATACCTCCATTCGGAAAAGAAGACGCATCTGGTTCCTGCTGGATCAGTAAATTTCCACTGAATCTTTCGATTGCTCTTCCTCCTTCGATTGGCGTGAAGAATGAGTCATGCTTCTCTGCAGTAGAACCTGTCAAAGGCTGAAACCAGTGAGTGTAGTGAGTCACTCCTTTGCTCATTGCCCAATCTTTCATGGCTACCGCAACCTGATCCGCAATGTGTCTCTGGATTTTGCTTCCCTTTTTTACTGCATCCATAATAGACTGGAATGCTTCCTTTGTTAAATATTCTCTCATTGTCTCTTCTGAGAAAACATTCTGGCAGAATAATTCTGACAATTTCACGGGAACTTCTACAGAATTATCTCTTCTGAAGTCCTTGAATGGTAAAGTTTCTAACGCTTTGAATCTTAAAGTTGACATACTGGGTTGATTTTATAGGGCAAATTTACAAAAAAAACTAATTGAAAAAATTTTAACCCTAGAAATTTAAGGGGTGCTTTTAAAATTTAATATATTTTTTAAAATAGAATGGGTTTTTAAAAGGGATAAGTTTCAAATTGAAGTTTTATATCTATTAATATATGAGAGATTAAAAGGAACTTTAAAACAGCAATATTTAATGTTAAGAAAATTTATTCCGGTAACTTTTAAACAAGCGACGAAAATCTTTAATTTTAAAAATAAGAAATATTTATATTGGATTTAGGTTATTAAAACGCTGGGTAGCAAACAAATAATTTCATTTAAAATATTTTTCGTAACTTAGCAGACTTTTTATAAAAAATTTAAATATATGACAAATTCTAGAGCGAGAGAAACCACCGAGGCAATTGAAAGACTATACATTTCTATGAGACACCTGTTTTATAGAGGGTTTTTTAAGCCGAGCGGAGTTTCAGGAGAAAGCATTAGAAGTTTGTTGAAGACGATCAATCCGGAAATTTACGGTACCATGAGTATTCCAAGCAAATTGGAACTCAATGGTTTGATGTATGTTTTAGACAGGCTTCCAGAAGGTATTGAGGAATGTGCTTTTATACATCTTACATCAGATGAAGGTTTTGATAAAGGAAGTTTTGAGCCAATTGTTCCAAAAAAAAGAAGAAGAAACTGTTACAGAATAGATGAACACCAAATGAATATTGAGGTTCTTCTGGGTCGTTCAGAAATTTATGATATTCTTACTCACTTAACATTTCTGTTCATTGAAGCAGACAAAATAAGAAATCTTGCCTTCATTCAGGAGGAAAACTGGAAGCCGACCAGAGCCTTCAAAATTATTGAAGAGGTAGTAAAAGGCGAAAAAAAATTCAGCAGAAAAGAAAAAGAAGTTGCCCTGATTCATCTGTCTTCTTTAATAGGAAGAACATTTGACGAAACCTTGAACGCTTATAATACTTTTGGGGACGATGAAAATCCTGACAGATTATTTAAAATCATCTATCATTTAGGCAAAGTAAGTCTTGAAGATGCCAAAGAAACTAGAGAAAGAGAGGTTTACTTCAGTGCTATTTTAAAAGAAAGAGTAGGGCATCATTATTTTGGCGAAAAATGGGCTCATAAACTAAAGGAAGTTTTATTTGAAAACGATCTTCACATGAGACCGCTTCACATTATTTCTGCCAATATGCATTCTGTGAAAAATATGCTGTTTGCGAATGATGCATTGAATAAAAAGCAAGCAAAAGAAGTCGACTATAAATTATATGAAGAAATTTCAAACAAGAAAGATCTTCGGGATAAAGTTCTGAAATATTCTCAGGATCAGGGTTTAATCTATATTGATGATAAGAGCGGCAGTAATATTGATGTTCAGATTATTGATTTAAAATCTGTTGATTTAAAAAATACACCATTCAGCAGTATTAAATTCAGCGGTGATGATGTCGTTTTAGTTTTCGACTATGCTTTTGGTGAGCAAGCGTATGAAATCATGGATGAATTACTGAGACCGTTTGAACAGAAAGGTGAAGTCTATATGATGAAAGTAAAATCTGTTTCCATTATGGGGAAAGCGGGGATTCTTGCCGGTGGAAAAGGTGATATTATGATCCCGACTTCACATATTTTTGAAGGAACAGCAGATAATTATCCTTTTGAAAATGCTTTAAAGCTGGATGATTTTATAGACGACGAACTTCGGGCTTTTGAAGGACCTATGATTACCGTTTTGGGAACTTCACTGCAAAACAGAGATATTCTTTCCTACTTCATGAATACTTCTTGGAAAGCCATCGGACTTGAAATGGAAGGAGCACACTATCAGAAAGCGATTCAGGTTGCTTCTAAAATCAGACATCATATTGCACCGGATTTATTTGTGTGTTACGCCTATTATGCTTCAGATAACCCTCTGGAAACTGGAAGTACGCTTTCTTCAGGTGGTTTGGGATTGACGGGTGTAAAACCAACGTATCTTATTACATTGAGAATTTTGGAAAAAATATTACAAAGTGCAGCAAAAGAAGCTACAACCAGGAAATAGATTTCAATGTAGATAAAGTTTAATCCTTCAAGGTTTTAAAGCCCTGAAGGATTTTTTATATCATGGTTTTTTAAAAAAGACTAAAATGATTTATTTTTAAGAAAAAAATGAGTACATCTTTACAATTAGCCAAAAGATTCAGAGAAGTAATCCTTGATGGAAAATGGATTGCCAATACAAATTTCAAAGATCAGCTTTCTGACATAAGCTGGGAACAGGGAACAACGAAAATTGCTGATTTGAATACAATTGCGATGCTTACTTTTCATATTGATTATTATATTGCAGGGTTAATCAATGTTTTTGAAGGAGGCGATTTGGAAATCAGAGACAAATACAGCTTTGATCTTCCTCCTGTTGAATCTCAGCTGCAGTGGGAAAATCTTTTGAATAAATTCTGGACTGATGCTGAAAAATTTGCAGATTTGCTGGAGAAAATTCCCGATTCTAAAATGAATGAAGTTTTTGTAGATGAAAAGTACGGAACTTATTTAAGGAATATTGACGGAATGATTGAGCATGCCTATTATCATTTGGGGCAGATTAGTTTAATCAAGAAGCTGATAAAGAACAAATAACAATTTGTAAATCTGAGTAAGTTTGTTTAAAACTTTTTTTGATAGCTAATGTGTGTAATATACAATTTTAGTCTCTTTCAAAATTTATTTATCTTTAGGCAAATTAAATTCTTCAATGAAAAGATCAGTAGCAATCCTGTTTGCATTTATTATTACGCAGTTTCAGGCTCAGCAGGGAGCATATTATCAGCAATATGCAAAGTACAAAATGGATATTGATGTGAATGCTGAAAAATTTACCTACACCGGTAATCAGACGTTAGACTACACCAACAATTCCCCGGATGAGTTAAAGGTTGTATATTTTCATTTATACTGGAATGCCTTCAAACCTAATTCTATGATGGATCAAAGAGTTGCAGGACAAGGTAAAAATGGTGACGGAAGATTGCAGAAAGACGGAATTTCCAGGCTGGCTTCTATTCCCAAGGATCAGGAAGGGTCACAAAATATTCACTGGATTAAGCAAAACGGAAAAGAACTGAAATTTGAAGTTCAGGAAACCGTTATGAAAGTATATTTGGCAGAACCAATCAGACCGAATTCAAAAACTACTTTCACCATGAATTGGGACGCCGTAATTCCGCAGCAGATCAGAAGAAGCGGAAGAAATAACAAGGAAGGCATTGATATGACGATGACGCAATGGTACCCTAAAATTTCTGAGTACGATTACGACGGATGGGCAGCGTTCGATTATGTTGGAAGAGAATTTCATGCACCGTTTGCAGATTTTGATGTAACGATCAAGATTAATAAAGATTATGTAATAGGAGCGGGCGGAACACTTTTGAATCCTTCTGAAGTGAAAGGATATGAAGCTTCTGCAAAAATTAAAGCAGACAAAAACAAAGCAACATGGAAATGGACTGCCAAAAATATGCTTGATTTTGCATGGGCTGCAGATAAAGATTATTCGGTAGAAAGTTTTGATGTTCCACAAGGTCCGAAAGTATATTTTGTATATCAGAAAAATGATAAAACGAAATACTGGACTGAAGCAAAACCTTATGTTTCAAAATATTTCCAGATCATGAACAGCAGGTTCGGAAGATATGCCTATCCTTCCTATGCATTTATTCAGGGCGGTGATGGTGGAATGGAATACGGAATGTGTACAATGATTTTAGGTGAAGCCGAAGGTCTGGAAGGTTTAATGGGATTAATGATTCACGAAGGTTCACACTCGTGGTATCAGCAGATGCTGGCTACCAATGAACCGATGCGACCTTGGATGGATGAAGGTTTTACGAGTTATGCAGAAAGCATCGTAATGCACGAATTGTTTCCGCCAAAAGACAACCGGCCGAATGCTTTTGTTGAAAAACTGGATGCCTATAGAAATATCGTGAAAAGGGGAATTGAAGAACCCGCAGTTTGGCTGGGAGATCACCATGATAACGGAACGGCGTACAGCTTTGCAAGTTATGTGAAAGGCGAATTGTATCTTGTGCAGTTAGGATATATCGTAGGGGAAGAAAATTTAGCCAAAATCATGACTGAATATTTTAAAGAATGGAGCATGAAACATCCTTCCGACAGAGATTTTCTTCATATTGCGCAGCAAATTTCCGGGATGGATCTGAAATGGTTTCATCACTACTGGATTAACACCATAAAAACCATCGACTACGGCATAAAGGGTGTAAAATACGACGCAAAATCTACAACGATTACTTTGGTGAATAACAGTCAGGTTCCGATGCCGATTGATTTTTCTGTGATTACTGCAGATAATAAAATAGTAACTTACCAGATTCCATTAAATATGACCCGCACCTGGAAAACCAAAGATGCTTTTGGTGATTTTATTACTTTGAATTACTGGCCGTGGACACAGAAAGAATATACCCTGACAGTTCCTTACCCTAAATCTCAGCTGAAAGTTTTGGGAATAGATTTCAGCCAGCGAATGGCAGATGTCAACCCGGAAGACAATTTTGTTGAGGTGAAATAACTTACTAAAAAATCCCCGAAGATGTTCTTTGGGGATTGTTGTTTATCGTTTTTCGAGTTCTTCTATTCTCTTTTTCAGAAGTTCTATTTCTGTATCTTTCTGCCGGTTTTCTTTTTTGAGCATTTCGATCAGCTCTTTCTGGTTTTCTAAAAGAAACTCGGGAATGTTACAATAAAAAGTACCTCCAACATTTCCAAATGAACTGCTTGTTACAGTATTTTCAAAATAGTTGTTAGTGTATTTATTTTCATCAGTTTCCTTTATCTCTTCCACCTCAGTTTCCAGCAGTTTTGAGATTCTTTCCCATTCTTCTTCCGAGATTTCTACCTCTCCTTTCTCTTTACGGCTGTACTGGGTCTGGCTGATGTTCAGGTATTCTGCCAGATCTTTTTGGGTAAAATCTTTTTCGTTTCTCTTTTTTATTAACTTTTCCTTTACCATAAAGCATTTTTTACAAATGTAAAAATTATTCGACTAAAACCGAATATACCCGAATAAAAAATATCGCAGTACTTTGAAAAATTTATTTTATCATTGCAAAGTAATTTTTAAAATAAATAAAAACCATGATGAAAAAAATCAGTTTTCTGATGCTTTTTGCATTATCATTTTTAGTCCTGAGCTGCAGGACGGAAGACTTTCACAACGAAGAGGTAAATCAGACAATCTCACAGCCACGACTCACTTCCAAAAGAATTTCGCTTAACGAAGCAAAGCACAAAGCCAGACTTCTCACAGAAATAGACAAAGCTGAAACTGCATTAAAAAGCTTATCTAAAACCAATATACAAGGCAAGGTAATCAGCTATAACAACGGCGTACTAATTGACACAGATGAAGTTCTGTATATTGAGAACGGTCCCAATTATCATACCTACACATTCAATTTGGTAAGAGAAAATGCTTTACCGACTGATCCTGTAGAAAATTTAGTATTGTCGCCTTTATCTGACGGTACATACAAAGAACTTTTGGTGAGCTATAATCTTAGTTCACAGGAAAAAGAAACTTTGAGAAACGGTGGGTTTGTAGACACCAAAAATAAAACAACTATTACTGAATTATCTCAGGGAACATATAATCCATTGTCAAAAGGGATGACAGCCTGTGGATGGCAGGAGCAAGACACCTTTGTAACAGTATGCAGCGAAAACCAACACGGGATGTGGAACACAGAATCATGGGGAGACTGTAGCGCAGATCGCAAACCGGGTTGGCACACTACAATGGTATATAGATGTGATTTTATCTATACGGGTAACGAAACCGGTGGAAATGATTGGTGGGCAGGTGAAGGTGGCGGAACAGGCAACGGGGGAGGCGGTGAACCTTGTACAAATTGCCGCCAATCCCGAACCTTGTAGTGTTGCTACCCAGCCCGGAGATCCTAACAGTAATATTGGTGAAGGAGGCTGTCCTGTTATCATTCCGACACAGCCTATCTTACCTATGTCTTTTACAATGATTGTAAGAGGTCTTCCCACAGATGTTAAGGCGCTTCTCAATTCTAACACACAATTTTATAACGGTCTACAAACCTATTACAATGCCAACCAAAATCAACAGGGAGAAAATTTCGTAAAATGGGCAGCGCAGTTTAGTTGGGAAAATCAAAATGTTACTTGGGCGGAGTTTCAACCAATGTTAACATTTGCTCACAACTTTTTGCAGGAAAATCCAAGTGTAAAAAACCATTTTACAAACTATCCGGAAGATTTAAATAAAATATTATTTAAAGGAATTAATTACAATAATACTTCCGATGTAACCTTTGCTAATAAATTTGCATTAGCATTTACAGATATACTTATAGCAGAAAAAAATAATACGGTAAGCCAAGTCAATGTCCAAAATCCTGTATGGACATTGGCTAAAGAATATATGATTTACCTAATCAAACAGAACGCTGCAAGTGCAGTTAAATATGGAAGAATAATCTACGAGCATGCTTCACAATACTTTACACAGCATCCTAATTCATTGCAAAAAGTAAATGAATTTTTGGCTTATCTTAAAGCTGGAGTTCAATACGAAATACCAATACAGTACAATCCCAAATATATGAAATGGACTGATATTTTACTATGCTGGTTATTCGAATTGGGAGATTTTCCTGTTAATAACACGACCGGCTTTACCTTACCTACGATAGGATTTTCAGGCTCCGATTATACAATAAGTGGAATTCCCAGCCCAAACATTATACCGATGAGATATCTTTCCGCACATAAAATGAAAAATGGAATTCCAGATGACAAGTCTGTTTTAGACTTAAAAAGGATAGCTATTAATAACATTCAGAATGGCGTGCTAACACCCGTAACTGGCGAATGGGGATTTGGGTCTGATGCTACAGTTGACACCATTACAAAACTAGATGGAATGCAGTTTTGTCTGGGTTCTTATCCAACGGTTATTACTATAACACCCTTGGGAAATAATCAGTATAAACTTACATTTGTTATAAAAAATAAAACGGGTTGGCAATCAGGAACAAGAGGATTGAATGATTACAATGGTAATCCGCTTGATGATAGTATTATTCCAGATAAACCGAGAGGAGAAGGTGTTCATCTTGGGGGAACGATTGGGGAAACTTTTGGATGGTATGAAATAATAACAGTACCTTAGAAATAAAAAAATGATAAGAAAGTTAATCCCATTTCTATCTCTATTGTTGCTTTCGAACTGCCAAGACGGTCCGAAAGCAGCATTTAATGAAGAGTTCGTCAAAGCAAACCTCAATAAGGAATTGCCTTTTGAAAAATTAGTTGGAAAATATCAGTTGGATGAAGATTCTAAGAAAAGATATAAAATCATTTGTAATGATAGTATATTATTGACTGTAAGAAATGATTCTACATTTGTTGCAGAAAATTATTTAGACTATAAGACAGACAGTTTACGATTAAAGAAACTTGAAGGAAAGTTACTGTATACAAATAAATTCAAGGAATCTTTTTTAAATTTCAGGTCTAGAGATTTAGATTTTAATGGAGGTGGTGGATTTGAAATCTACTACCGTAAAAAAGATAGTGTATTAGCTTTATATATCTACACACCACCAATAAAAGGACAGGAACATGGAGATTACTTAAGATATATTAAAGTTAAGTAGTGATAAGAAAATTAATCCCATTTCTATCTCTATTGTTGCTTTCGAACTGCCAAGACGGTCCGAAAGCAGCATTTAATGAGGAATTTGTACCTATCTTAAATAATAAAGATATTCCATTTCAAAAATTTGTAGGCATATATGAATTAGATGAAGATTCTAAAAAGAGATTTGGAATTCCAATACAGACAAGTTTGACCTTAAATGTTAAGTTAGATAAAACTTTTACAGCTAATAATTATGTTGATGCTAAAACTTGGAAATTGAAAAAAGAAATGTTGAGTAGTTTTTTTTACTATTATAGTGGAGAAGATGGTGTTAGCATTAGTTCACCTGAATTGACTGACGGTGGTGTAATTAACATTTATTCTCGCAAAAAAGATAGTGCACTTACTTTATATCTTTATATTCGTCCTTTAAAGGGTCAAGAACATGGAGATTACTTAAGATATATTAAAGTCAAGTAGTGATAAAAAAATTAATCCCATTAATGTTTCATTTAAAAAACACAGTAATACTCATTGGTATTATGTATATATTTTTAATTGTAAAAAATATATTGCAAATATTATTCGGTTTACTGACCTCGTTTACAAACGTAGAAGTCTACACAATATATAATATCAAACAAAGTACATTTTCTTTAGCAATTGTTATTTTTTATGACTTCTTTGCTTTTGTAATTATGATTTATATATGGGCTTTTTTGCTTTTATATCTTATTATTTTAGAATATAAAAATAAAATGTGGATACATATGTTATATTCTGTGATAATTTATCTGCTGGCAATTTTTATTTTTAATAAGGGAGAAATAAATGATTTTTTTATAATCATTAGTATTTTATTAGGAATATTAAATTGGTACTTATTTAAAAAATGGATAGTCAAATAATATTATGGTTCATGAAAAAAATATTACAATTATTTTGTCTAATCTTACTATTGTCATGTAATAGGAAAAATGAACCTATAACTGCTGCAAAACCACACAATGCTTATGTTGATAGTCTGAAAAAGTTTGAGTCTGCAAAATATAAAGGCAAAGTACCTGAAAAATATTATACCTATCCTGGTATCTTTGATTGGTGGAGATATCCGTTAGTTTATCCTTACGCTATCCAATGTATAGAATCTAACGATAAAGGACGTTTAGTAAATGATTTAAACGTTAATTACAATGCAGGAGGAGGGAAAATAATAACAGAGAATCAATTTGATAAATTTACTTTTGATAAAAACTATTTTATAGGACAAAACGTAAAAGCTGGTAATGAAAAGGTAGAAGAATATTTTATTTTTAAATTTTCTGATGCTTCAATTAATAAAGTGCAGGGAACAAAAAAGTTGCATAAACAACTGGAAAAAATAAAATTTGAAAAAGAAATAAAGTTTATTTCCATAAAAGAATACGGAAAACTTATATATTCCAATAGATAGACTTCAAAGAAATAAACTCATCTAAACCATTCTCCAAAATCCTCTAAAGGATTTTACCAAAAGCTCCCGAGGATTTTCCAAAATCCACGAGAGCTTTTCAAAAAAGCAGGCGTGCATTTTTAAAAAGCACGCCTGCTTTTAATTTTTGCTTATAGAATTTTTTTAAATTATAAAAAAGTAAGATTAGATTGCAGTAAAATTTCTGTAACAATAAAACCATTATCTTTACTAATGTTTAAAAGAAATCTACCATGTTTTTAAAATTTCTGAGATTAGAGATCAAAAGTTTTTTCCGGGGAACTTCATTAGGAATCAATCTGGCGATGAAGATTTTTCGCTTTTTGGGAATTCTGTCTTTCATTTTGTATTTCATTGGAGGTGCATTTTTAGCGTTTTTTTACGTAGAAAAAGAGCTGGAGCAGAATCCTTTGAAAGTTGTTTCAAAATATCTGATTTTGGTTTGGGTAGCAGATCTCGTGTTTAAATACATGATGCAGCAAATTTCCGCACAGAATATCAAACCATTTCTTACTTTAAATATTCCGAAAAGAACATTGGTCAACTATACCTTAATTAAAACCTTTCTTTCGCCTTTTAGCTGGATGAATTCGTGGTTCTTCATCACGTTTTCGGTCATTCTGCTGTATAACGGTTACAGTATTTCAGGAGTTTTGTGCTGGTTAGTTGGGATTTCGTCTCTGCTTTATCTGAACAACTTTCTCAATATATTTTTTAATGATAAAGAAAATGTTGCTATCGGAGTAGGGGTGGTTATTGCTGCTTTTGCTTTGCTGGAATATTACCAGATTGTTCCGGTACTCAATTATTCAGAAACATTATTTTACAGTTTGTATGAAAGCCCGTATTTTGCTCTGATTCCGGTTGGGCTTTTTATTGTGCTTTGGCAGTTGTGCTACCGTTATATCTTCAAAGAATTTTATCTGGACAAAGGTCTTGAGGTAAAACAAGAGGTAGGAAAAACGGAAAATATTGCTTTTTTAAATAAATATGGCTCTCTGGGTACATTCATCAACAATGATATCAAAATGCTCAGAAGAAACAAAGTAACCAAAGGAGTACTTCTTGGAAGTCTGATGTTTACTTTCTACGGTTTGTTAATGTTTACCTCACCTGTTTATAAAACACCATATATGATGATGTTTATGGGGTTATTCGTAACCGGAGGATTCCAGTTTCTATTCGGTCAGCGCGTTCCTGCATTCGACAGTTCTTATTATCCGCTCATGATGACGCTCAATGTACCTTATAAAGAGTATCTTAAGGCAAAATGGTGGCTGATGATTATTGTGACTTCCTTTTCTATGATTCTGGCTCTTTTTTATGCTTTGATAAGCTGGGAAATTTACATAACATTTTTTGCAGCGGGTCTTTATAACATAGGGGTGAACTCCCAGTTTACGCTTTGGTCCGGAGCATACAACAAAATGCAGGTTGACCTCAATTCTAAAGAAAAAAGAATGGGACAGAAGAATAGTTTTAACCTTAAAGCATTGTTGCTGTTAATTCCTAAATTAATTTTACCAATGGTGGTATTTGGAATCATGAAATACTTTTCCGGAATGACTGCGGCAGTTATTAGTATTGCTGTTTTAGGATTAATTGGGTTCTTTTTAAGGGAAAAAATATTTGATATTATCGTGAAACACTATAAGAGAGAAAAATACACCACAATACAAGCATTCAAAAACAAAGATTAATACAATGATTACGATACAAAATTTATCTAAAACATACGGAAAGGCAACCGTTCTGAATATTGAAAACCTGGAAATTCCCAACGGAGAAACTTTTGGTCTTGTAGGAAACAACGGAGCCGGGAAAACAACACTTTTCAGCTTAATGCTTGATCTGATTCAGCCAAGTACCGGGTTTGTAAGTATTGACGGAATTAAAGTAAATGAATCTGAAGCCTGGAAATCCAAAGTTTCTGCATTTGTAGACGACAGTTTTTTGATTGGATATTTAACACCTGAAGAATATTTTTATTTTATCGGAGAACTGAGAGGTCAGAATAAAGCTACTGTGGATGAATTTCTCAAGCAGTTTCATGATCTTTTCAGCGGTGAAATTTTAAATTCGGGAAAATATGTAAGAGACTTATCGAAAGGTAATCAAAAGAAAGTTGGGATTGTAGGTGCGATCATCGGAAATCCTGAAATTATTATTCTTGATGAGCCATTTGCCAATCTTGACCCCTCTACCCAGATCAAGCTTAAAAATCTGATCAAAGTTTTATCCAGACAAAGCGGAGTTACTTTTCTGATTTCCAGTCACGATCTTTCTCATACCACTGAAGTATGTAACAGAATTGTTGTGGTTAACAAAGGAGTTATGGTAAAAGATATCCAAACCAATCCTGAAACTTTAAAAGATCTTGAGCAGTATTTTGCAGATCAGGTCAATATGATCAGCGAAATCTAACTAATTATTATTGATAAAAAAGGCTGTTCTCATGGAAAACAGCCTTTTTTTTATTGTTGATGAAATAATTATTTGTTAAGCTTTTTAATTCCCATTTCATACAAAGCAAAAGAAATTAAATCTGCATTTTCGCTGATTACCTGATCGGTTGCTCTTCCTGCACCATGTCCTGCATTTTTTTCAATTCTCATCAAAACAGGGTTGCTGCATCCTTGCTTTTCCTGCAATTCTGCTCCGAATTTGAAAGAATGTGCCGGAACCACCCTGTCATCATGATCGCTGGTTATAATCATGGTAGAAGGATAGCAGGTTCCTGCTTTTACATTATGTACAGGCGAATAAGATTTCAGATATTCAAACATTTCTTTGTTATCTTCCGCAGTTCCGTAATCATAAGACCAGCCTGCTCCTGCGGTAAACTTATTGTATCTCAGCATATCCAGAACACCCACTCCCGGAAAAGCAACTTTGGCTAAATCTGGTCGCATTGTCATTGTTGCTCCTACGAGAAGTCCGCCATTTGATCTTCCGGAGATTGCCATATACTCTTTTGAAGTGTAACCTTTCTGCTGCAAATATTCTCCTGCTGCAATAAAATCTTCAAAAACATTTTTCTTCTGCATTTTAGTTCCTGCATCATGCCATTTTTTACCGTATTCACCTCCGCCGCGAATATTAGGAACGGCATAAATTCCTCCGTTTTCCATCCATACTGCATTCACTACAGAGAAAGAAGGCTGTAAACTGACATTAAAGCCTCCGTATGAATATAGAATTGTCGGATTTTTTCCGTTCAGCTTGGTTCCTTTTTTATAATTAATCATCATCGGAATTTTAGTTCCGTCTTTAGAGGTATAAAACACCTGTTCAGAAACATAGTCTTCAGGATTAAACTTTACTTTCGGTTTCTGATAAACTTCTGATTTACCTGTATCTGCATTGAATTTATAGGTCGTTCCGGGAGTGATGTAGTTACTGAAAGAATAGTAAAGTTCTTTTTCCTCTTTTTTACCACCAAAACCTCCTACATTTCCTTTTCCGGGAAGTGTAATTTCTCTGATGAGTTTTCCGTTTTTGTCATATTGTTTTACCTGATCAATGGCATCAATCATATAAGTAGCAAAAAAATAACCGCCGCCGCCGGAAATACCAAGTACATTTTCCGTTTCAGGAATCACGTCTTTCCATGTTTCGGGAGAAGGGTTCTGAATGGTAGTTTTTACCAGGTGCATATTTGGCGCATCTTTGTCTGTGAAAATATAAAGGTTGTCACCGTCCGTATCAACAATATTGGCATTGATATCAAAACCTTTATTGATCTGGATAAATTCTCCGCCTTTTTTTAAATCTTTAATATACAGTTCGTTTCCGTTGGTAGCGTTAGCGGCAGAAACAATCAGATATCTCTGATCTTCAGAAACTCCGGCTCCGATATATCTTCTCGGTGTTTTTTCTCCTCCGAAAATCAGCTGATCTGCAGATTGTTTGGTTCCGAGTTTGTGGAAATACACTTTATGTTTATCGGTCATTCCGGAAAGTACAGTTCCTTCTTTCGGCTTATCATAGCTGGAATAATAGAATCCTTCATCTCCTAACCACGAGATTCCGCTGAATTTTACATCAACAATGGTTTCATCGATCTGTTTTTTGGTAACCGCATCCATGATGATAATTTTGTTCCAGTCGCTTCCTCCTTCTGAAATGGAGTAGGCTGCAAGATTGCCTTTTTTGTTGAATGACAGTCCGGAAAGAGAAGTGGTGCCTTTTTCTGAAAATTTATTGGGATCTAAAAAGACTTCGGTTGTTTTTGTTTTATTATGAGTTCTGTACAGTACAGATTGTGCCTGCAAACCGTTGTTTTTATAATAGTATGTATAATCACCTTCTTTGAAAGGGGCTCCTATCTTTTCGTAGTTCCAGGTATCTGTTAATTGTTTTACGATTTCCTGTCTGTAAGGAATTTGCGATAAATATCTTTCGCTGAAAGCAACTTCCTGATCAACCCATTTTTTGGTAGCATCAGAATCATTTTCTAAATCTCTGTAAGGATCGGCAACAGAATTTCCGAAATATATATCGGTTTGATTTCCTTTGATAGCTTTAGGGTACTGCATTTTTTGAGCTGAAAATTGGACCGAAAATAATACTCCAGCCGTTAATAAGATTGGTTTAAAATTCATCTAAAAGGATTTTATCAAAAATAAGGAAAGTTAATTGAATAAAAAAAGCTTCTTTGAGGAAGCTTAAATATTATGTAAACAAATTTTTATTTAAATCGTTTGGGAGACTTTTTCCTGTTGATATACTTTTTACAAAAGGCGAGATTTCAAAATAATCATCTTGAGAGCGGATTAAGGAATCAAGATAATTTTCTATCAGTCTTGATAAACTTAGCTTTTTTTTGGAAGCATATTCCTTAGCACGTTCGATAACATTTTCATCTAATTTTATTGTAAGTTTAGAAACCATAATAAAAATTTATACGTACAAATATATAAAAATGTACTGTTTGGAAGTTTATTACGAAAAATAATAACAGTTTTTATCCAATCAGTTCCCTCGCCTGCGTCAAAGCCGCTTCAGTAATTTTACTTCCGGAAAGAAGCTGTGCAATTTCGTTCAGCTTTTCTTCATCGTTCAACGGAATGATGGTAGACTGCGTTTTTCCTGCAACATCCTGCTTTACGACTTTGTAATTATTATTGCCTTTGGCGGCAACCTGTGCTAAGTGAGAAATGACAATCAATTGCATATCTTCAGACATTTCACGCATCAGATTTCCAATTTCTTCGGCAACTTTTCCGGAAACTCCGGTATCAATTTCATCTAAAATAAGCGTAGGAAGCTCATCACTTTCGGCAATAATTTTTTTAACAGCCAACATAACACGGGATCTCTCACCTCCTGAAATAGCTGTCTGAATCGGCTTCAAAGGGAAACCTGAATTTGCCTGAAACAACAGTTGGATATTTTCTTTTCCAAATTGATTAAAGTCTTGCGAATCTGTAAGCTCAATATCAACTTTAGCTTTTTCCAGACCTAGTTTTTTAAGAAGATCTTCTGCTTTTTTGACGAAAACAGGAATGCTTTTTTTTCTGTTTCTGGAAAGTTTTTGGGCTAAATTCTCCATTGATTTTTCTTTTCGGAAAATATCTTCCTGCGTTTCCCGTATCTGAATTTCTATTTCTGCCGTTCCTCTCTGTTCGCCTGAAAGCTGATCCCGAATTTCAATTAAGCTCTTTACGTCAGAAACATTGTGTTTTAGAAATAAAGTGTTGATTTTATTATTCAGATCTAAAAGTTGGGCTAAATTTTCGGGATTGATTTCTACTTTTTCTGCCTCATCTTCCAGTTCAGAAATAATATCTTTTACTTCCACAAAAGAAGTTTCCAGTCTTTCATTAAGCTCTGTAAAGGTATTGGAAACATCTGCAATTTTAGAGAGTTTAGACCTTGCTTCGTTGAAAAATGTCAAAATTCCCATTTCTTCCTGATGAAATCTTGATAAAATCTGAGCAAGATTTTCCGAGATCATTCCTGCATTTTCCTGTACCGAAAGCTGGTTTTGAAGATCTTCAAAATTAATATCATCTAATTTAAGATCTTCGAGCTCATTCAGCAGAAACAGTTTGTAATCACTTTCTTTTGTGTTTTCAGAAAGCTGTATTTGTAGTTTTTTAAGCTGGGTTTTCAGGCTTTGGAATTCCAGGAAATCCTGCTGATAATTTTCTATTAAAGTCTTGTTTTCAGAAAGTCCGTCAATAATTTTGAACTGATATTCTGCCGTAAAAAGATTTGAGGTCTCGAACTGAGAATGAATATCAATCAGCTGTGAAGAAAGCTCTTTCAGAACATCAAGAGTAACCGGAACATCGTTGATAAAAGCTCTGGATTTTCCGGAAGGCAGAATTTCTCTTCTTATAATCGTGTGATGTTCATAATCAAGATCATTTTCGATGAAGAATTTCTTAAACTGATTGTTGAGGTTAAATTCCGTCTCAACAATGCTTTTCTCGTCGGTTTTTGAAATAGATTTACTGTCTGCTCTTTCTCCTAAGATCAATCGGAGTGCACCCAGGATAATAGATTTTCCCGCCCCTGTTTCACCGGTAATTACCTGTAAACCATTTTTTAAGGAAACATCAAGTGCATCAATCAGAGCAAAGTTTTTAATGTAAATTCTCGAAAGCATAGATCAGAAGCAGATTTCATTTTATACTGCAAAGATAAAATTTGGAATTCAGAATTCGGGAATTAAACTTTTTTATTTCCATTTATTCCATCGTGATTCTGTATTCTTGGGTGAAAAGACAATCATCTGCTGTTTCAGATTATTGATGTTGACAGAGCCGTTATTTCCGGAATTGAAAATATTGAAAATTTCGTCAGCTTTGGTATCCATAAATAAGTTGAAAAAATAATTCTGCTGAAAAGTATTTTCGTAAGTTTTCAACTGCATAATAGCATCGGCTATAATTTTTTTAGACTGCGTCTGATCCTGATTGTATAATCCGTCTAGTCCGGCTCTGTGATAAGTATAAATCGTAGAGCGCAGCTGATTCATGTTCGGATTCAGGATTTCTCCTATTAAAATGGATCGGCTCCTTGGTTCGTTGATTTGATTCCAGCCATCGTAGCCTCTGTTTTGCGAGTTTTGCGCAATTTGCTGTGCTTTTGAAAACCACTGGCTTCCTCCCATTGATTGGAAACTGTCTGCATCATAACCTAAGATAAGATAGACATAAAAACTGATAACGTCAATCAGGTTTCTGCCGGAAAATTGTCTTTCATTAAAGATTAAATTTTCGTTTTCAGCATATTCAAAGGCAAATCGTGTATCCTGGAGATTCAGTAAAGGAGATTCATAAGAACTGTTGAAAACCGGACGAACTGCCTGTACAACAATGGTTCCTTTGAACCTGTTTCCGTCTCTTTCGCTGAGAACAATGGCAAAATTTGATTTTATTTTCTCAAAATTCTGAAGTTTCTTGCCTGTCCAGCTTGTGTTATTGATAAAATCCCGTAAACTTTTTTCTAAAGCTTTATAAGCCTGAGTATTACTTCCTCCAAGAAGCTGGGAATTTACCTGAACAGTAGCAAGAATTTCCTGCGAAAAGCTGAAATTAAACAGAATCAGGAAAAAAAGTATGATTATTTTTTTCATAAAGAGATTTCATTGTTTTGAAGCCATGCTGTTGCATCATAATCCTTATGCATCAACAGATATGGTAGTCTTATTTTTATATTAAATATTCAAAACGGAAATTTATAAAATTTATTTTAAAATCTGAGTTTCAATACAATCAAGGATGTCTATTGCTACATTTTCTTTAGATTTTAGTCCAAATTCAAGTTTTTCTGTTCTGGTAAAAATTTTTATTTTGTTGGTGTCATTTTTAAAGCCGGCACCTTCGTCTCTAAGAGAATTAAGAACGATTAAATCTAAATTTTTCTTTTTGAGTTTAGCTTTTGCATTTTCCTCTTCATTGTTGGTTTCCAAAGCAAATCCTACTAAAATCTGACGGGTTTTCTGCTCGCCCATTGCTTTAAGGATATCCGGATTTTTAACTAGCTCTATTGTGAGTATATCATCATTTTTTTTAATTTTTTCTGCGGCAACTACTTTTGGAGCATAATCAGCAACCGCAGCACTTGCAATGGCAATGTCGGATGTTTCGTAGAATTCAAAAACCTTTTCGTACATTTCATTCGCTGAGGTAATTCTATGTATATCAATATTTTCATTGATGGTTTTTAGAGAAGAAGGTCCCGAAATAAGAATCACTTTTGCGCCTCTTTTTGCTGCTTCTTCAGCTAAAGAATATCCCATTTTTCCTGAAGAATGATTCCCGATAAACCTTACAGGATCAATCGCTTCGTAAGTAGGTCCTGCGGTTATCAGTACTGTTTTTCCGGCTAAACTTTTTTTGTAATTCAAATCGAAAAAACTTTCTATAGTTTTTATAATTGTTTCTGGTTCTGCCATTCTTCCCTGTCCGAAAAGACCGCTTGCCAATTCTCCGCTTTCAGCAGGAATAACAATGTGTCCGAAATCTTCTGCCATTTCCAGGTTATTTTTGGTGGAAGGATGCTGATACATATCCAGATCCATTGCAGGAGCAATAAAAACAGGACATTTTGCAGACATATATGTAGCAATCAAAAGATTGTCGCACATTCCGTGGATCATTTTTGCCAACGTATTTGCCGTACACGGTGCAACCAAAATAATATCTGCCCAAAGTGCCATTTCCACATGGCTGTTCCACGTTCCGTTTTCACTGTAAAACTCAGAATAAACAGGTTTTTTTGAAAGGGTTGAGAGGCTCAGCTTTGTAACGAAATGTTCTGTTTCCGGAGACATGATTACCTGTACTTCCGCTTCTTTTTTAATAAGCTCTCTGATCAGAAAATGAATTTTATAAGCTGCAATTCCGCCGGAAACTGCGATGAGAATTTTTTTTCCGGAAATACTCATGAAATATTTTTTAAACGTCTAAATTACTTATTTTTTTTCACAAACATTCATATAAACAGCAAAGGTCATAAAAGTATTCTTCTATGACCTTTGCCTATAATATAAAAATTTGATTATTTCTGTCTGTCTTCAGTTTTTCTGAAGTATACATCGTCATCAAGCCATTCCTGAATTGCGATAGATGTAGGTTTAGGAAGTTTTTCGTAATGTTTTGAGATTTCAATCTGCTCTCTGTTTTCAAAAACTTCTTCCAAAGTAGAGTTGTGTACTGCAAATTCGTCTAACTTGTTGTGCAATTCAGTACGGATCTCTGCATTGATCTGCTCTGCTCTTTTTCCCATGATGACAATAGCTTCGTAGATTGAGCCTACTTTGTCTTCAATCTTATCCTTATCGTAAGTAATGGTGTTTACTTCTGCTTTTGTATCTTTTACGCTCATTTTGAGAAAATTAATTTAATTATAAGTTGGCAAATCTACGAATTATCTTTGAATTCTGAAAGTTGCTGCGGGTGGAGGTGTATTTATTACTGCGCTGTCTCTCTGAATCTGCTTTGCCTGCTTTTCGTTGGAGATCTGGTCTTTAATCTGCTGTTCTGTTTTTGAGTCTGCAGCCAGTTTATCTGCCATTTTTTTCTGTTTTGCTGTAAGAACGGCAATTCTTTCTTCAGTTTGTTTTTTTACGACAGCAAAGTCTTTCTTTTCTTTTTCAAGTTTTTCCCTCAAATCTGCAGCTGTCTTGGAGTATTCTGTACCCGGAAGATCCTTTTCTACCTGTCTGGTAAATGCCAAAGCACTTTCAATACGTTCTTCTTTAAGGTCATAAACAGAGTTTTGAGCTAAAAGATAACGCGCCCTCATCATGTAGTCATAGATTTTCGGACGCAGTTTCGTACTTGGAAAGTCTTCCAGAACATTTTCAAAAGCAACGGACGTAGATTTGTAATCACCCATTTTGAAATATTGTCTGGCGTTTTCATAAGCTTTAAATTCCAGTTTATAAGACAATTCATCAATCATCGTATTGATGTTTTTTGATCTTTCAGAAGAAGGATAGTTGTTAATAAAATCCTGCAGCTCATTGATTGCCAATTCTGTGCTTGACTGATCTAGGTTATAATCCATAGAACCGTTGTAGTAGCATAAAGCCGACATATAGGCAGCTTCTTCTTTTCTGTTGTCCTGAGGAAAACTCACTGCGAAATTTTTAAACTGATTTCCTGCAAGTCTGTAGTTTTTATCATAATAATTGGCATAAGCAGAGTTGAATACTACATTCGGAGCATCGTCTGTTCCTGCAACAAGATTAGGAAGTCTGTCATATAATGCCAAAGCATTTTTCCATTTCTTTTTGGCGAAATTTTCGTTAGCGGTTTTCAGAATGAAGTTTTTGTCTGCACTTCTCAATGCTTTTTCCTGCTGACTTTTACATGCTGCCAAAACAGCTACGGCGAAAATACCTAAAAAATATTTTTTCATATACAATGTAACAGTTCACGGGTTTACCGTACTATCAATTTGCAAAAATATAACTTTTTTGCTAAAAGATTTTTTTTTATGATTATTTAACGTAAAAACAGAAGGTAAAGTATTTTCAAAAAGTCGAATTAATAAATTTCAACCATTTTTGATCAAAACTTCTTTAAATTTATTCTGATGCATATCCCAAAAGTGCAAAAACGCTCATCAGCAGATTCATTTTTACCTTTTTTTCTGCTTCTTTCTGATAGGATTCTGCATCTTTATGAGGTACGTACAATTCGTAAAAATTTTTATTGCGGATCACAAACAGGGTAGAGCCAATCACCGTAGTAAGCAAATCTTCTGCTTTTGGAGTAAAAGTGAAAACGCCTGTTGTAACTCCTTTTTTGATTACCTCATCCAGTTTTCTTACAAAAAGCTGGTAAAATTCCATCAGTTCATCTTTAAGACTTTCGGTATGGCGAAGTTCCTGGGTCACAAAACCGTGGAAATAATTGTATTTAAAAAGTTGATTGACAATGTATTTGATCATTTCTTTCATTTGCATTTCAGGTTTGCCGTTTTTAATGGTATCGGCAAATTCAGAAAAATTTTCCCTTGTCTTAAGAACTCTGTATTGATATAATGATGCCATCATCTTCTCTTTCGAACCAAAATAATAGGAAATCATCGCTACGTTGATATTGGCTTTTGTCGAAATGTCTCTCACGGAAGTACCTTCAAATCCTTTTTGGGCAATCAGTTCTTCTGCAACATCCAGAATGTGCATTTGTTTTTCCGAAAATTTTTTTGCCATGTATTCAGTTTTAGTAAAAATAGTCATTTTTTCTTCTCTTATAAACATTTGTTTAATTATTTTATGATTGTCTGTAACTTGACATAATTGAAAAACCTTTGAGTTCTTTGCTGAGTGAAACGCCTTTGCGAACTTAAAAACAGTTAGTATATAAAGGAATCTTAGCGATCCTTTGCGTTAAAAAGCGGTATGATTAATAACGGAGAATCAATATTATTTTTAATCAGGCTTAAAAACGTATTTTTGACAATGGAATTTTTTGATTTTCATCATCATAAAAAACAGCTAAGCTTCGGAATTTATAGTTTAAATTTAAATGAGAATCCGGATGACTTTCCTTATTCTGTAGGGATTCATCCTAAGGATATTAGTGTAGAAAATATTCATCAACAATTAGACTGGCTTCAATCTGCGATTTTGAAAAACTGTTTTGCAATAGGTGAGTGTGGTTTAGATTCTTTGGTTCCCATTGATGAGAAAATTCAGGAAGAGGTTTTTTTTAAGCAGATAGAAATTGCTAATGAAGTAAAAAAGCCGGTGATTATTCATTGTGTGAGAAAATATTACGAGGTAATTTCATTCAGGAAATTTTCTCAGCAGCCCATGATTATTCATGGTTTTAATAAAAAGCAGAATGTTGCTGATGATTTGCTGAAGAATAATTTCTATCTAAGTTTTGGAAAAGCGGTTCTCTATAATTTATCTTTGCAGAATACAGTGAAAAAAATTCCTTTAGATAAACTGTTTTTGGAAACGGATGACGGTAATTTTGCCGTCGAAGAGCTGTATGCTAAAGTTTCAGAACTTAAAGGAATTTCTTTGGAACAGCTTCAATCACAGATTTTAGAAAATTTAGAAACAATACAAAATGGATAAATACTGGCTGGAAAGAACAGAGCTTCTGATTAAAGAGGATGGTTTGGAAAAACTGAACAAAGCATCTGTTCTGGTTGTTGGACTTGGAGGTGTCGGGTCTTTTGCGGCAGAATTTCTTGCCAGAGCAGGCGTGGGAAATATGACGATTGTTGATGGAGACACGGTTGATATTACCAACATTAACAGACAATTGCCTGCTCTTCATTCAACTGTTGGAAAACATAAAGTAGAAGTAGTTGCGGAGAGGCTTTTAGATATTAATCCTAAACTTAATTTAGTTAAAATCAACGAATTTCTGAATCCTGAAAGAATGGATGAAATATTAGACAAAGGTAATTTTAACTATGTTTTAGATTGTATTGACAGCGTTACCCCAAAGCTTACCTTAATAAAGTCTGCAAAAAAAAGAAAGATTAAAATCATCAGTTCAATGGGAGCCGGCGGAAAAACCGATCCTTCTAAAGTAATGGTGAAAGATATCAGTAAAACTCAAAATTGCTATCTTGCTAAACAGGTGAGAAAAAGATTGAGAAAAGAAAAAATAAACAAAGGATTCAAATGTGTTTTTTCTGATGAACTTCAGAAAGATGACAGTCTTAAAATGACAGACGGAACCAATTACAAAAGGTCTTTCTATGGAACGATAAGTTTTATTCCGGCTATTTTTGGTTTGTATGCTGCTGCGGAAGTGATTAATTATTTAGTGAAAAAAAATTAATGCCTGATTATAAATATCCGAAAGCCGAAAAACTTAAAAAGAAGTCTGAAATTGACTTGCTTTTTGCAAAAGGTAAATGGAAAACCTCTGGGAATCTTCGGATTATTATTCTTAAAAATCATCCGCAATTACAGGCTGACAGAACAAAATTCGGAGTTTCTGTTTCTAAAAGGTACTTTAAAAAGGCAGTACACCGAAATCGGATAAAACGTCTTTTAAGAGAATCTTACCGGTTAAATAAATCTTTGTTTACGGAGAGTTTCGGAGACAGAACAACCGCAATGCTTTTTTGGGTTTCAAATGAAATGCCTGCAAATTTTCAGGAGGTAGAGTCTCAGTTTATCACTCTTTGCAAATCCCAGAATAAAAGTAAAAGCTGATTTTACAGTACGCAGGAGCGTCATATCTGAAATAAATTTTATTAAATGCATTGTTCAAAACAAATGGTATTTAATAATCCCGAATGATTTTTTAGAGATTGTATTATCTATATTTTTTGTAGCTTTAGTCAAACAATTGACAAATAAAATGTTAGACCAAATTCCCTATTTTTCTTTTTTATTAAGTGTATTTATAGGAGTCGGACTTGCTGCTGCAACGGGTTTCCGTGTTTTCTTACCTATGTTTGCTGTAAGTTTGGCATCTTACTTTCAGTGGATTCCTTCGCTTGAAACTTTTGAATGGCTTTCATCGCTTCCTGCACTTATTACCACCGGAATTGCAACTGTGGCAGAAATTTTAGCATATTATATCCCTGTTGTTGATAATTTTCTGGATACAATTTCGGTTCCTATGGCAACCGTTGCTGGTTCTGTCCTTTTTGCGAGCCAATTTTCAGATTTAGGAACTCTTCCGCAATGGGGATTGGCGCTTATTGCAGGCGGTGGAACTGCAGCAACCATCAGTTCGGGTTTTGCCGGGATTAGAGCAGCTTCTACGGCAACAACTGCAGGTCTTGGGAATAATTTTGTAGGAACTACAGAAACAGCAGGAGCCGGAATTATGACTGTTTTGGCAATGATTGCCCCGTTTGTAGCTGCTGTTTTAGCGATATTATGTGTGGTTTTAATTATTTTTTTCGGAAGAAAAGCTTGGCGGAAGTTAACTAAATTAAGAATAAAACAATAAAGGTGATTAAAACAAAGTTTTCAATTAGAGCTTATTTAATAGGTTTAGCATTTTTATTTTCTGTGTTTTTGATGATAAAAATTTTACAAACATCTTTGTCTTCTAATAGTGGCGAGTTATTTCATACAATATTTTTTTCATTAATAACTATTTTTATATTTGTGTCTCTTTTTAGTGAGATAAGAACAAAAGCAATAATTTTTCAAATAAAAGGAAGGGAGGTTGTCGTGAAATATTTTTTTGGAATATTTCCTACATCCTTCATGAAAAATGAAATAAACGGCTGGAAATATAGCAGGGTAGAATTTAGAAGCAATGTTTATGAGTATCTTTACTTGTATAAAGACGGAAACAAGATTGCTAAAATCTCACAGTATTATCATCGGAACTATTTTAAAATTAAGAATGAAATTCAAGGAGAGTTTAAATATCTAGGCTATGAAGAACAAACATTAACGCAGAATTTTAAAGATATTTTTAAATAAGTTTACGGAAATAATACTACATCTTTATTAGGAAATCATCTCTGTCGTTTAAAAACTGAAAATGTTTTCTAAACTCGTTCAGTTCGGATACATTTAATTCTGATGAGATCAGATTTCCTTTTTTTGTTGAAATTTCTCTTCCGTCTGCAAAAAAACAGTGAGAACTTTCTTTGTACAAAAGATTATTTCCGTCTGTGCCAATTCTATTTAAGCCAAAAACAAACGACAGATTCTCAATAGCTCTTGCCTTTAAAAGATGTTCCCAGGCTCCGACTCTTTTTTCTGGCCAATTGGCAACATATAATATGGCATCATAATCATCATTATTTCTTGAGAAAACAGGAAAGCGAAGATCATAGCAAACCTGTAACAGAAAACGGATTCCTGAATATTCAACAATAATGCGTTCCTTTCCCGGAGTGTAAACTTTATCTTCCCCTGAAAATGAAAATAAGTGTCTTTTGTCATAATACTCAACTTCCGAATCGGGTTTCACAAAGTACATTCTATTGTAAAAGTTTCCTTCTGACTCCACCGGAACGCTTCCGCAAAAAGCAGCATTTTTTTCTTGTGCCATTTTCTTCAAAAACTCCAAAGATTCTCCGTTACGGTCTGAAACTTCAGCAGCATCCATGCAGAATCCTGTAGAAAACATTTCAGGAAGAATAAAAAGATCTGCTTTTTCATCTCTGATTTCGTGTGCTATATTGTCAAAGTTTTTTAGTTTATTTTTCCAGATAATATCTAAGTTAATTCCTGTGATTTTCATAATGCCTGTTTTATCTTCTATAAAAATACAGTTTTAAACTGATTTCGGTTTTATTTTTGATGCAGATATTTTTTTTATGATCTTTAAATAATAAATCTATTATGAAAAAAATGATTTTGGTGCTGATGCTTTTTGCGGGAATCGCAGCCAATGCACAGGCTTATACTGGAAAAGGTGATCAGAAAGTTAATTTAGGACTTAATGCATGGGGATATGGAACGGGCATAACAGCAACGTATGACTATGGTCTCAGTGACGTTATTTCTATTGGTGCGGGAGGTAATGCTTATTTTGACAATTACAGAGACAATAATAAAGATAACAGGGTTTTTATTTTTGGGCGTCTGAATTTTCACTTAAGAGAAGCATTGGATCTTCCGGAGCAATTGGATATTTATCCGGGTGTTGATCTGGGAGTTCTGGGAAGAGATTTCGGAATTGGAGCTCATATTGGAGCGAGATATTTCTTCACCGATAAAGTTGGTGTTTTTGCTGAAGTGGGGAATAACGGAAGCTTAGGCGTTTCCTTTAATTTTTAATAGCAATATCAATATATGACAAAGCTTCTCATTACGAGAAGCTTTTTATTTGGCATCCTATTGATTATTGTTACCTTTGCAAATTAAAATCTAAAAACAATTAATGGAATTAGCAATTAAGATCTTTCAATTTATATTGAGTATTTCTATTTTAGTAATTCTTCACGAGCTTGGGCATTTTTTACCTGCAAAATGGTTCAAAACCAAAGTGGAGAAATTTTATCTTTTCTTTGATCCTTGGTTTTCTGTTGTAAAAAAGAAAGTAGGAGAAACCGAATACGGTATCGGATGGCTTCCTTTCGGAGGCTATGTAAAAATTGCAGGAATGGTTGATGAAAGCATGGATACTGAACAGCTGAAACAGCCTGCACAACCTTGGGAATTCAGAGCAAAACCGGCTTGGCAGAGATTAATCATCATGTTGGGCGGTGTTACGGTAAACTTTTTCCTGGCTTGGATTATTTATGGCTGTCTGTCGTTTTTTAATGGTGAAACAGTTTTTGACAGCACCAAGGAAGATGTACAAATGAACTATACGAATGTTGCTAAAGCAATGGGCTTTCAGGATGGAGATAAAATTCTAAAAGTAGATGGAAAAACTCAGAACAATCTTGATAAACTTTCTCTAGATATTTTACTCAGTGATGAAATTACCGTTTTGAGAGGAGGGAAAGAAGTAACATTCCCAACCAACGATGATGGTAAGGCTTTAGCTTTCAGGGACGAAAATCCAAAAGCTTTTCTCACCCCAAGATATCCTGCTGTGATTGATTCTATTTATAACCCTAAAACAGCTGAGGCTGGTTTGAAAGTTGGAGATCAGATAGTATCTGTAGATGGAAAAAGAATTAACTATTATGATGAATTTCAAGGTGTTGTAAAAAACAATGCTGGGAAAGACATTAATGTTGAGGTATCCAGAGCGGGAACTATACAGCCTTTAGTTCTATCTGTTTCAAAAGAAGGGACTTTAGGATTAGCTTCTTTCAAGTATTTAGAGAAATTTGCAGAAACAAAACATTTTAATTTCTTTGAATCTATTGGAAGGGGATTTACAAGAAGTATTGAAAGTTTAACATATCAGGTTAAGCAATTCAAGCTTGTTTTCAATAGAAAAGTGCAGGGTTATAAGAAAGTAGGAGGTCCTTTGGCTATTATCAAAAATATGCCTGTTGATAAAGCAAAAGACGGAAGTGTTTCTATTGACTGGACGATGTTCTGGAGTTTTACAGCAATGTTTTCTGTGTGGCTGGCTTTTTTAAATCTAATCCCTATTCCAGGCTTAGATGGCGGTCATGTTATTTTTACATTGTATGAAATGATTGTTGGGAAGCCTGTTCCGCAGAAAGTTTTGGAAAATGCTCAAATGGTGGGAGTTATATTTCTTTTAGGATTGATGCTGTTGATATTTGGAGCTGATATTTTCAAAATTTTCACTAATAAGCTTTAATTTTTAAAATTTTTTCACGTAAAAATTTGTGAGGTATAAATATCTGTCCTATATTTGCACCACTTAAAAACAAGGACATTCCTCCTTAGCTCAGTTGGTTAGAGCATCTGACTGTTAATCAGAGGGTCGCTGGTTCGAGCCCAGCAGGAGGAGCAAAAAAGACTTACAGCAATGTGAGTCTTTTTTATTTTGTTTGTAAAAGATTATTACAATAAATATTAAAATTTAATTTACTGAAAGTTAGTACCATAAACGCTTTGCGTTAATTTTGAAGAAAAAATATTTGCGTGATATTGTTTTTCATTTTATATTTGCACCACTAAAACAATAGGAAATTCCTCCTTAGCTCAGTTGGTTAGAGCATCTGACTGTTAATCAGAGGGTCGCTGGTTCGAGCCCAGCAGGAGGAGCAAAAGGCTTACAGTAATGTAAGTCTTTTTTTATGTTCAAAATTAAACTCGCATTTTTCTCTAAAGAAGCTTTGATCTAACCAATAAAAAAACCGAGCGTTAGAGCCCGGTTGATATTATTTTTTAATTAATCCTAATTCTATTAATCTTTCATGTAAAAACTCTCCTGCAGTTGTGTCCTCATATAATTTAGGATGATTTTCATCTACACAGTTTTCCAGTGCATTCAGCGACATTTCGCTTACAGGATGCATAAAGAATGGGATAGAATATCTTGAAGTTCCCCATAATTCTCTAGGCGGATTTACCACTCTGTGAATCGTAGATTTCAATTTATTATTGGTATGTCTGGATAACATATCTCCAACGTTAATCATCAATTCATCAGGTTCTGCAATCGCATCAATCCATTCTCCTTTATGGTTTTGAACCTGAAGACCTTTTCCTTGAGAACCCATTAGAAGGGTAATCAGATTGATGTCGCCATGCGCTGCAGCTCTTACCGCATCATCTGGCTCTTCAGTAATTGGCGGGTAATGAATAGGTCTTAAAATAGAATTTCCTTCTGCAATTTTATCATCAAAATAGAACTCATCAAGACCAAGGTATAAAGCTAAGGCTCTTAAAACATATTTTCCTGTTTTTTCGAGCATCTGGTAGGTTTCTTTTCCTACTTCGTTGAATTTTGGAAGTTCTTCAACGATGACGTTATCGGGATATTTGCTTTTGTATTTTGAATCATCCGAAACATACTGTCCGAAATGCCAAAACTCTTTCAAATCTCCTTTTTTAAATCCTTTTGCAGTTTCTTTTCCGAAACCGACGTAGCCTCTTTGTCCTCCAATTCCGGGAATCTCATACTTTTGTTTGGTTTCCACGGGAAGATCAAAAAAGTTTTTCACCTCACCATACAATTCACTCACAAGCTTATCATCCAGGAAATGTCCCTTTAAGGCAACAAAGCCAATTTCTTCATAAGCTTTTCCGATTTCATTTACAAATTTCTGTTTGCGTTCCGGGTTGTCCGAAAGGAAATCACGCAGGTCTACACTAGGTATTTTATCCATTTTATAGAAATTTTACGTGGGGCTAATTTACAGTTTTTTTGAATTAAATCATTTTAGAATTAGGTATTTATAAGTTAAATTTGCTTTATGAAAAAATATTCTTCCAAGCGAAGTATTCAGGTGCTTGCCAATCTTCTTCAGCAATATGGCATTTTAGATGTTGTTATTTCTCCGGGATCCAGAAATGCTCCATTGGCAATTCATTTTTCAGAGATGGATGATTTCAACTGTTACAGTATTGTTGACGAGAGAAGTGCGGCATTTGTTGCTCTTGGGATGGCAATGAGTGAGAAAAAACCAGTCGCAATTACCTGCACAAGCGGTTCTGCGGCAACAAATTATTATCCTGCGGTTACAGAAGCTTTTTATTCTAATATTCCGCTGCTGATTTTCACGGCAGACCGTCCTACAGATTATGTAGACCTTTTTGATGGACAGACCATTCGCCAAAACAATCTTTTTCAGCAGCATTCATGCGGAGATTTTCAGTTGGTAGAAGACTCCAAAGACAATGCAGAAGAGATCAATTCAGAAATTATTAAAAAAGCTATTGAGCTTTGTTTTGAAAAAAGAGGTCCGGTTCATATCAATATTCCGTTGGAAGAGCCTTTATATGATTTGGTTTCAGAACTTCCGACTTTTCCGGTGGTAGAGAAAACCATTAAGCAAAAAGAATATGAAATTCCCTCAGGTCTTATCGCAGATTGGAACACCTCACAGCGTATCATGATTTTAGTGGGGACTAGAGATTATAGTGCGGAACTTGAAAATCAGCTGTCGCAATTGGTGAAAAATCATTCTGTGGTGGTTTTATCGGAAGCCAATTCTAATCTTTATCACGAAAAGTTTTTCAGGCATATCGACCGTTATATTTTTGGTTTCACAGAGCAGGATTTTAAAACCTATGCTCCGGATTTGCTTATCACGGTAGGACAAAATGTAGTTTCCAAAAAAATAAAGCAATTTCTGAGATCTGCAAACCCCAAACAGCATTGGCATCTTGATGAAATATGGCAGCCGGATACTTATTTTTCTCTGACGCAGAAAATTGAAACCAAACCTGAAAATTTCTTTTCAAAACTGCTGAACTTTATTAATCTTGAACCAAGACCTTTTTATAACCTTTGGGATGTATTAAGAGATAAAAAAGATAAAAAACATCGTAAGTTTTTAAATTTGATTGAATTTTCAGATTTTTATTTTTTCAACAGAATTTCAGAAAGTGTTCCGGAGAATTATAACCTGCATTTCAGCAACAGTTCGGCAATACGGTATGCTCAGTTATTTGATTTTGGAAAAAGAAAGATGTACTGCAACAGAGGGACAAGCGGAATCGACGGATCCACATCAACCGCCATGGGTTTTGCCATAAAAAATCCGAACCCAACTTTGCTGGTGACGGGAGATTTAAGCTTTTTCTATGATATTAATGGTCTTTGGAATCAATACATTCCGCCATTTACAAGAATTATCATTTTTAATAACGGAGAAGGAAATATTTTCAAAATAATCCCTGGTCCCGGAAATGCCAATTCCAATACGGTAGATGAATTTATTTCTACCAAACATCAGAAGAATGCTGAGTTTTTAGCAAAACATTTTGGTTTTTCTTATGTGAAAGTAGATGATGACGGAACGCTTGATCGTGTTTTGGGAAACTTTTTCAAGCCCGACGTTCAGCCTAAGATATTGGAAGTTAATACCCAGGGCAAAACGAATGCAGATACACAGAAAGCTTACTTCAACTTCCTGAAAGATATGTAATTATTGTTGCTGATTAAGCTCAAGAAGAGGGTCAATATATTCTCTGTCATTGCTTAAACGGGGAACTTTGTTCTGTCCGCCCAGTTTTCCTTTAGATTCCAGCCAGCAATAGAAAAGATGGGGTCTTGCTATGTGAACTACGGGCTTTCTCAACGTGATATTGTTATATCTTTTAGCTTCGTAATCAGAATTTATGGATTTTAAATGACGGTCAAAAATATCTGTGAACTCATCTAGATTTTCGGGTGCTTTGCTAAATTCAAAGATCCATTCGTGTGCGCCGCTTTCATTTTCTTTCATGAAAATAGGAGCACCGGTAAAATCGGTTACAGAAGAATTGGTTTCCTCACATGCTTTTGTAAGAGCCGATTCTACATTGGTAATCATCAGTTCTTCACCAAAAGCGTTGATGTAATGTTTCGTTCTTCCTGTAATTTTTATTCTGAAAGGATCCAGAGAAGTAAAAATAACAGTGTCTCCGATTAGATATCGCCAAAGCCCGCCATTAGTGGTAATTACCATAGCGTAATTTTTCCCGATTTCCACATCTTCCAGAGATACCACTTTAGGATTAGAACGGTGGAACTGATCCATAGGAATAAATTCATAAAAAATTCCGTAATCCAGCATCAGAAGCATTTCGTCACTATTCGATCTGTCCTGAATTCCAAAGAAGCCTTCGGAAGCATTGTAGATTTCATAATAGTTAATATCTTTTCCGATAATCGGTTTATACTGTTCCCTGTATGGTTTGAAACTGATTCCACCATGGAAAAATACTTCAAGATTGGGCCAGAGTTCAGAAACGCTGTTGGCATCGGTTTCCTTCAGTACTCTTTGTAAAAGTACCATCATCCAGCTGGGAACTCCCAGAATGCTTCCTACATCTTCATTTTTCACTTCTGCAACAATAGCTTTCAGCTTGCTTTCCCATTCTCCCATGAGCGAAACTTTTTTGCTCGGAGTGGTGGTAATTTCTACCCAGAAAGGAAGGTTGTCGATCAAAATTGCCGAAAGATCACCAAATTTTGTGTTGAAGTCTGCGTATAGCTCAGAGCTTCCGCCTAGACGTAAGTTTTTGTTAGTGAAAAGCTGATTTTCGGGATGATTGTTTGCGTAAATGGAAACCATGTCCTTTCCTGCTTTTAAATGGCAGTATTCAAGACTTTCGGAAGAGATGGGGATGAATTTGCTTTTTGCATTTGTTGTTCCCGAAGATTTTGCAAAATGCTTAATGTATCCAGGCCAGCTTACATCTTTTTGTCCTTGTCTGGCTTTTTCTATATAGGACTCAAAGTCTTCATAAGCGACAACCGGAACTTTGCTGATAAAATCCTGATAGCTGGAAATAGAATTGAAACCGTATTTTTTACCGTATTCCGTATCTTCTGCATGAAATAATTGCGAAAACAATATTCCGTTTTGGGTTTCAACAGGATATTTCATGAAATTTTGGATCTGATCTATTCTCTGACGAATAAACCAGTTGACGACGGTGTTAAAAAGTGCTTTGGTTGCCATTAGGACAAATATAATAATATTTGAATTTCCTGAGCATGATTTCAACAAAAAAACCGCTACAAATTTTGTAACGGTTTGATTATTTCAAGGGTTAATTTTAACAGTACTCATCATAAGCTGCCTGAAGATTGGCTGCAATTGCTCCGGCAGGATTCCCTTCAATATGGTGTCTTTCCAGCATGTGAACCAACTCACCATCCTTGAAAAGAGCTACACATGGAGAACTTGGAGGAAACGGAGCCAGGTGTTTTCTTGCCTCTGCAACGGCTTCCGTATCATAACCGGCAAAAACGGTCGTTAAATGATCGGGTTTTTTATCTCCTGTTAAAGAATATACAACTCCGGGTCTTGCTGCTCCAGCTGCACAACCGCATACGGAATTGATAACCAAAAGGGTAGTCCCTGTTTTTTTTAAGGCATCTTCTACCTGTGCCGGTGTTGCCAAATCTTCAAAACCTTTATCTGTAAGTTCAGCCTTCATCGGCATTACTAAATCTGTTGGATACATTTTTTATAAGTTTTATTACTGCAAATTTACAAATTTTCATTTGCTTAGAGTAATTAATAATAACTATCAGAATGGTATAAAGAAAGAATAAATGTGATATTGAAATTAATTCTATATAAAGTATTCGTTAAATATTTGCTGAAATACCACATATATTGAAATTATTTTATTAAATTTGAAATGATTCTGAAAACAATTTCCATGAAAAGAACTTTATTAATCAAATTTGGAAGAACATTTGAGTTCCGATGACATTGTAATTTCCCTCAGCTTTATCAATGATTTTAGTTTTTAGAATTGCTCAAGAGTATTTACTCAGGAGAACATTGGTAAAGATATTACAAAATAACCCGAAGAATGTTTCGGGTTTATTTATTATTTCTAAATATTATTTTCTGGGTAAGCCTTTTTTTAAGGCATAATTGGCTCTTTCAATAGCTTTTTTCTCTTTCCAGTCCATGTATTTTTTCTTAAATCTTGCTTTCATAAAATTATCAAGATTCCTCTGAATTGTCAGATTGTAAAGAGATTTGGTCTTTACTGCCCAGGATTTATCCCATGCACGAAGAGAAATAGAGAAGCTGCCGTCTAAATATTTCATCCAGTGCCACCATCCTGTCGGCATAAACAGCGTGTCGCCATGCTCCAAAAAGCATTCTATCCCTTCAACTCCGTCCAATGCCGGAAATTTTTCAAAATCAGGATTTGAAATATCAAAATCCTCCAAGGCATAAGTTGCATACGGTAATTTGTATAGTCTGTCTTTCCACTTATAATCAAAAAGCAGAATGTGTTTTCGTCCGTTAAAATGAGTATGGAAGATATGTGCTAAATCTATATCATAATGCAGAAATGTAACAGAGCCTTTCCCTCCAAAAAACATAGAAGGAAATTTGTCCAGAAAACCTCCCATCAATTCTTTAGGTGAAATATAATCATCCAGAAGTCTGTTAGCTTTTTTGATAGGATCGAAGAAGAAGATTCTTAGATCGGTAGGCTCTCTTTGAATCAGATCTATATAATCTGCAAATTTCATTTCTGAAGTAGGAGCATTAATCGGAGCGGCAGGATCTGCTTTGGAACTGTCATATAGAGGAACAGTAACGTCGCCTACAACCTCTTTCATATAATCCATCGTCCATTTTTGGTAAGCCGGCCACTTCCTTGCCATATTCTTGATGACCACCGGTTTTCTCGGCTTTAGGTATTTCTCCAAGAAGTCTTCCTTAGAAATATCATCTACTATATCAATAGGTTTTAGAATAACCCCCATTCTTATAAATTTTATGTTACAAAATTATTAAATAAATAAATATCCGCGCTTGTTTAAGATTTTTTTAATCTATGAAGATTATCATTTTTTCATTCATTTAAAATGAAGATCATGCAAAAAGATTATTTCTTTACAACGGTAGTTTTTGATCTTAAAAAAAGAAGACCTGCAATAATAACGGCTGCACCCGAAGATTGAAACGGGGTGAGTTTTTCACCGTCCAAAACTCCCCAGATAATGGCTACAATAGGCATCAGTAAAGTGACTGTTGAAGCAAAAAGTGGCGTAGAAACTTTCAGAAGCCGGTAATTCATCATCATAGCCAGACCAGTACCAAAGACGGAAAGCAGACTTACAAACCCAATTCCGATCATATTTTCCTTACTGAAGGTAAATTGCGATGCAAAGCCTGTTGATAATAATGAAAACACGGATGGCAAAAACAAAACAAAAGAAAAGACAAATGCTGATAAAATAGTAGAAGGCACTTCCATCAGCTTAGATTTTACTGTTGTTGTGCTTATTGCGTAGCAAAGAGTTGCCAAAAGAAGAAATACAATCGGTAAAATCTTGAATTTTGTCCCGTCATCTCCTCCGAAAGCAAGAATGCATACTCCGGTAAAGCTTATCAATACGCCCGTAATCTGACGTTTTGTAGTGCTGAATTTCCAGACCAGTGCACCCACGATGATCACAAATATCGGCATCATAGAATTGACAATTCCTGCAATGCTGCTGCTGATTTCCTTTTCTGCCATCGGAAATAAGAACATCGGAAAAAAATTTCCTGTAAATGCAGCTAATATGAGCCATTTTAAATGCTTTTTAGGAAAAAGTTTATAGTTGGCAATGGCAACCGGCATCAGGATAATGCCTGCAATTAAAACACGCAGTGCTCCCACCTGATAAGGGCTGAAATGATCTAAAGATTTTTTAATTAATATAAAAGACGATCCCCAAATAATGCTTAATAATATCAGGAGAACCCATTTTTCTTTATCTGAATTCATTTTTTATGTTGATGTAAAATATTTAAAAAATCTTTTTTTGAAATCATTCTTCCACCCAGACTCTCAAGATGATGGGTGTGAGACTGGCAGTCTATTAAGGTGAAGTCGCTTGCGTGTTGTTGTACAAAATGTATAAAACCTGCTTTTGATGCATTGCTTACTTTAGAAAACATACTTTCTCCGCAAAAAACATTACCAACCTGCAGGCCGTAAAGTCCGCCAACAAGATCGCCATCCAGCCAGACTTCTACGCTTTTTGCCAGACCATAATGGTGCAGCTGCTTAAAGGAATCCATCAGCTCCTGAGAAAGCCAGGTTCCGTCCTGATCTTTTCTTCTTATGATACTGCAATTATATATAACTTCGTCAAAGTTTTGATTTTCCGTGATCGTAAAAATATTCCGGGCTAAAATCTTTTGCATTGATTTTGAAATCTTCAGTTCATCAGGAAATAAAACAAATCTTGGGTCGGGACACCACCATAGGATTTCTTCGTCAGGATTATACCATGGAAAAATACCATTTTGATACGCAAACCAGATTCTTTCTATAGATAAATCTCCGCCGAAAGCGATAATGCCTTCATGACCGTCATATGTTGCCGGATCAGGAAATGAGATTTCGTTTTTATTCAGTCTTACCATTCGCAGAAAAAATCCTGCTTTCAAAAAGCAGGATTGTTATTGAGATTTATTTTTTTTAATTAGAATGGCAAATCATCATCGTCATCATTCGCAAAAGGATTCTCGTTAGAAACCGGTGCGGCAGATTGTGAAGGTGAAGCTTGTGTAGGTTCTGATCCGTTATCAGCCACTTTTTCTACTCTCCATCCTGTAATAGAATTAAAATATTTTGTTTCGCCCTGCGGAGAAACCCATTCTCTTCCTCTGATGTTGATTCCTACCTTTACATTTTCACCTTCTCTTAAAGAATCCAGTAAATTTATTTTATCCTGTAAAAATTCAATGTTAATCGGCTGAGGATACTGTTCCTGTGTAAGAATAACCATTTCCTTTTTCTGAAACCCGCTTGCAAATGTTTGTGTTTCAGAGATTTTCTTTATCGTTCCTTGTAATTCCATATCATAAATATTAACCGTGTAAAAGTAATAAAATGAAATTTAAAAAAAATGGTTTCAAACAATTTTTAGAAAAATTTATTTTTTTTTGAAATAATTCTTGCAAATAAAAATAATTGCCCTATATTTGCACTCACAAAAACGAAAGAAGTTCTTTAAAATATTTCAATAACCATGCGGATGTGGTGTAATTGGTAGCCACGCCAGACTTAGGATCTGGTGCCGTGAGGCGTGGGGGTTCGAGTCCCTTCATCCGCACAAGTTTGCGAAAATAGCTCAGCTGGTAGAGCACAACCTTGCCAAGGTTGGGGTCGCGGGTTCGAATCCCGTTTTTCGCTCCACGCCATGCCCTGGTGGTGGAATTGGTAGACACGCAGGACTTAAAATCCTGTGTCCGCAAGGACGTACGGGTTCAAGTCCCGTCTGGGGTACTTAAAAAGACTGTTAATCATTGATTAGCAGTCTTTTTTGTTTTAAAAGCTTTTGCAATATGAAGCTGTAGGTTTTTGCACATAATATCCGTCACTTATTTTCGTTAGATTTGCAGTTTTGTACAAAATGATGAACTTTAATAATATAAACCGTAAAATGCAGCACGCTTTTTGTTTATGCTAAATGCTCGAAAAAACGAATGATGTTTACCCATTACTTTAAATACTGTATACTCTATATTGCCATCGTTTTTACAGGATTACTACACGCACAAAATACAGCAATCGGAAGGATTGTTGACGAAAAGACCAACAAACCAGTTTCTGGTGTGGAAGTTTTTATTAATGATCAGTCTGCATCTTATTTAACAACTGTCTCCGGAAATTTCACAGTAAAAACAGATACGATTATCTATAAGCTGAGATTCTCAAAAAAGAATTATTCTCTGGAAACTGTAGAGGTTACTCCGGAAAATGCCGCCGATATTTTAGTTAAACTGTCTTCAGAAAAAGTAAGCAATATTGAGGAAGTTGTTATTAACAATCAGAAAACAAGATTTAAGAATAAAAAAGAAAACCCTGCATACAGAATTATGCAGGAAGTCTGGAAGCGTAAAAGAAACAACGGTCTGGAAAAATTTGATACATATAGTTTTAAAGAATACGAGAAAATTCAGTTTGATGCAAATAACCTGGATAGTGCTTTTATGAATCGTAAAATTTTCAATAAGCTTGATTTTATTTTCAACTATGCAGATTCTACAGCCAATGGCAAAATGGCTTTGCCGGTTTTTCTGAACGAATCCATTTATCATAATTTTGGAGAGAATAAGCCGTCTAAAAGAAACAAAAAACTTTTGGTGGCACAAAAAACTTCCGGTTTTCAGGATAATCAGGTGGTAACTCTTACCGCAAAAAATCTATACAGGGATATCAATATTTATGATAATACCTTAAACTATTTCGACATCGGCTTTCCAAGCCCGGTAGGAACAGATGGTTTCAGTACGTATGATTATAATTTGATAGATACTGTCTCAGTCCGGGGAGAAAACGCATATAAAATCCGGTATCAGCCGAGAAGAACTGAAGTATTGGCATTTCAGGGATACTTATATATTGATACGGACTCTTATGCTGTTCTTGAAGCTACGTTAAAATCGACCAACAAAATCAATGTTAATTTTATTAACGCTATTTCAACAGAACTGGAATATGATAATCCTGATGATGAAACATTTCTTCCCAAAAAATTTGTGACTGCAATTGAGATGACACCTTTCTCTAAAAAGAAAACGGCAAAAAGTCTTATTGCAAGGAGGTCTGTGGATTATTCTGATTATGAGTTTGATAAACCATTGGCTGATTCTGTTTTTACAAGAAAAAAGGAAGAATATGATGCTGATTTTGTAGATAAAGATGAAGCTTACTGGAGCCAGGCAAGACCAGATTCTCTCTCTAAAGAAGAAAAAGGAGTGTATGAAATGCTTGATAAACTGCAGCAGACTCCAAAATTTAACAGAATTGTAAAGCTTTACGAAACACTGGCTTCCAGGTATTACAATATTACAAAAGGAATTGATTTGGGTCCTATTACTTCTGTATATGGCAAAAATGAAGTAGAAGGTGACAGAATAAGAATTGGGGCAAGAACCTATTTTGGGCAGAATGATCCATGGAGGATTGAGTTTTATAATGCTTATGGTTTCAAAGACCAGCAATTCAAATACGGTGTTGAAGGTCGTTATATGTTTAATAGAGTCAACCGATTCATGATCGGGGCGGGAACCAAAAGGGATATTACTCAGCTCGGAGTGCAGTTAACTACCGAAGATGGCATCTTATCGCGATCATTCGCTTCATCAACAGTCTTTGCGAGAGGAGAAAACGCATCTTTAAGCTCGGTAAATCAAACCAGTTTTTTTACTTCGATTGAGCCTTGGAAAAACTTTCAGGTGAGAGTAGACGGAACTTTGCAGAGTATTAAATCTGCCAATCCTTCAGGATTTAATCTCATGTATTATCAAAACGGAAATCTTAGAAAAACTACCAACGATTCCCGGGTGACATTAAGCTTGATTGCAAGACCGGGAGCAAAATTTTCTCAAACGGGTGTTGACAGATACGAACATGGAACTTTAGCACCCACTATAGTATTGAAATATACAAGAGGTATAGAAGGCTTATTTAATGCAGATTTCAATTATAATAAGCTTCAGTTTATGTTTTACAAGCCTATTATTTTAGGAAACTTAGGCAAAACTTTTTTAAGCTTTGAAGCGGGGAAAACATTTGATGCTGTTCCGTTAGCTTTGCAGAATATTATCCCGGGCAATCAGTCTTACGGCATCGTTCCCAATACTTTTGCACAGCTGAATTATTATGAATTTGTAGCTGATACCTATACAACGCTCCATATTGAGCATCATTTCAACGGTAAAATTTTATCTTTTATTCCTTTAATAAAGAAATTAAAGCTTAGAGAAGTAGCCTTTATCCGTGGCGCATACGGATCATTAAGTGATGCTGCTAAAAATATTAATGTGGAAGGTTTTAAGTACTCTGCTCCGAACGAACAGGTATATTACGAGTATGGGTTCGGAATTGAAAACATCGGTTTCGGCAATATCAGGCTTTTGCGCGTAGACTTTAACTGGCGGGGAAATTATTTGGATCGCCTGGATATTTCAAAATTTGGAATTAAAGCAGGTCTTCAGTTTAATTTTTAAATAAATTATCTTTCGCTTAAAATTTGAAGTTTTCTATAAATTAATAATACTCACAAATTTCAGTGGGTATTTTTATTTCACCATTTTTTCTTTTATTGTTGAAAATCAGTATTGATATATTCTTTCAAAATTGCTTATTTTTAAAATCTTAAATCTGAACTCATGCGAAAGGAAATTAAAAATAAAATTCCGCAATTTAATATACCTGAAACACAGCAAACTATCTATCCTTTTGAGAAAGACGGATTAGAATTAAAATCAAGATATATCAGCGAAGATATAAAAGATAAAAGCATTGCAGAAAGTTCTCCGGGAATTGAACCGTATCTTCGTGGTCCCTATTCTACGATGTACGTTCAAAAACCCTGGACCATCCGTCAATATGCAGGTTTTTCTACAGCTGAAGAGTCCAATGCATTTTACAGACGAAATCTCGCTGCCGGACAAAAAGGACTTTCAGTAGCCTTCGATCTGGCAACACACAGAGGTTATGATTCGGATCATGCAAGAGTGGTTGGTGATGTTGGAAAAGCCGGAGTTGCGATTGATTCTGTCGAAGATATGAAAATCCTTTTCGACCAGATTCCTCTGGATGAAATTTCGGTTTCTATGACAATGAACGGTGCCGTTTTGCCGATTTTGTCTTTTTATATTGTGGCAGCAGAAGAGCAGGGTGTTTCTCAGGATAAATTGTCAGGTACGATTCAGAATGATATTCTGAAAGAATTTATGGTGCGGAACACCTACATTTATCCGCCAACACCGTCAATGAAAATTATTGCTGATATTTTTGAATACACTTCCAGAAATATTCCGAAATTCAATTCGATTTCTATTTCAGGCTATCATATGCAGGAAGCGGGTGCTACGCCGGTTCTGGAAATGGCTTATACGTTAGCCGATGGTCTGGAATATGTAAGAACAGGAATAAAAGCAGGAATGAACGTGGATGATTTTGCACCGAGATTATCCTTTTTTTGGGCTATCGGGATGAATCATTTTATGGAAATTGCCAAGATGCGTGCAGCAAGATATATTTGGACAAATCTTTTAAAACAGTTTAATCCTCAAAATCCTAAATCTTTAGCTTTAAGAACGCATTCGCAGACTTCTGGTTGGTCTTTAACCGAACAGGAGCCCTTTAATAATATAACCAGAACTGCTATTGAAGCGTTGTCTTCAGCCTTGGGTGGAACACAATCTTTACATACGAATGCTTTGGATGAAGCCATTGCTTTGCCTACAGATTATTCGGCAAAAATTGCAAGAAATACTCAAATCATTCTTCAGCAGGAAAGCGGCATTTGTGATGTTGTGGATCCAATGGGCGGAAGTAATCTTGTCGAATCTCTCACACAACAGATGATTGAAGAAGCAATGAAATATATTGATGAGGTAGAAAAAGAAGGCGGGATGACCAAAGCCATCGAAGCTGGGATTCCGAAAATGAGAATTGAGGAAGCTGCCGCCAGAAAACAGGCGAAAATTGACAGCGGAGAAGAGTTTATCATCGGGGTAAATTCTTTTAAATCTTCATTAGAACAAAATCCGATCGAAATTCTTGATATTGACAATACTGAAGTCCGCAGAAAGCAGATTGAAAGATTAGAAAAAATAAAGTCTGAAAGAGATTCTTTAAAAGTTGAAGAAATATTAAATCAAATCCGTGAAACGGCAAGAACCGGCAGTGGAAATCTTTTGGAGCTTTGTGTTGAGGCCGCAAGAAGAAGGGTGACTTTAGGTGAAATGAGTGATGCGATGGAAGAAAGTTTCGGACGTTATAAAGCCAATATCAGAACTATACAAGGTGTTTACGCAATGAATGCAGGTAAAAACGAATACTTCGGAAAAGCGCTCGCACTTACTCAGAAATTTGAGGAAGAAGAGGGCAGAAGACCAAGAATTATGGTTGCTAAAATGGGGCAGGACGGTCATGACAGAGGTGCCAAAGTAGTGGCAACAGCGTTTGCTGATATGGGATTTGATGTGGATGTTGCTCCGCTATTCCAGACTCCGGAGGAAGTTGCTAAACAGGCGGTTGAAAATGATATTCATATTTTAGGTGTTTCTTCTTTAGCAGCAGGTCACAAAACTCTGGTTCCGCAGGTTGTTGAGGAGCTGAAAAAATTGGGTGCAGATGATATTACGATTGTAGTCGGAGGAGTAATTCCGCAACAAGATTATGAGTTTTTATATGCCAATGGAGCAGATTTTATCTTCGGACCAGGAACCAATCTTCCTAAATGTGCAGTAGATATTTTAAATAGGTTTTTAGATTAAAATGTGATTAGAATCTGATAAGTTGCACAGCTTTTGTACTCTAAGTCATAATCAAAAACAAAATATTATGGCTTATACAGTAATTTCAGTGTTTCCTTCAACTGTAAACTCGGAGGATATTATTTCAAAACTGCATAATCTTGGAATTAATAATGATGATATTATCGTTTCGAGATCCAATGTAGAAAATACCGAAACGGATCACCAATATGAAGAGGATGAAAATACAAAAAACTTTTGGGATCATATGTTTGTCAATGACAATGAGCTTTTACATGCTTATAAAACCAAAAGTATTGGAAGCATTAATATAATAGTCTACGCCAATACATTTGAGCAGGCTCAGAAAGCAAAAGCAACTTTAGATGATAATGGAGCTATTGAAGTGTACAAAAAAGAAGACGAAAGCAGAGTCGAAAATAATAATTCAGATCTTCCGCAAGATGTTTATAACGGAATCATCGCTAAGGCGAGACACAATCTCTACTTTTTAGGATCGGAGCGTGTTTATCACTCTAATGTAATAAAAGGAATGGATGATCCTATGGATGATTTAGGATCTAAAGACTAAATAAAAAAGGTGCTGACAAAATCTGTCAGCGCCTTTTTTAGTATTTAAAATTCAAAAATAAGTCCGAAATAGGGAAGCGGTGTATTCCTGTCCTGCTTTCCGGTTTCCAGAAGATAGGTTTGCTGATCTTGAGGAGCAGAAGGATTACTGATGATTCCGTTGTAATTTTCATCACGCTGAAGATTTACGACTGGCAGATTACTAGGACTTTCAGAACCATAAATGTTTACAACATCTACATAAGCAGTTAGCTGCCATTTTTTAAAAATCCATTTTTTCTCTGCACGAATATCCAGCTGATGCGCTACATTTCCTCTTAATGAATTAAGTTGAGCGAAATTCTGAAGCGGACCATTATTGATATTCCAGATGTTTACGAAAGCACTTCTCTGCAAGTCATACGGTGTTTCAGGGAGTCCGCTCTGTAAACGAAATCTTGCACCGATGTTCCAGTTCTTATTGAAATATTTTCCGGTTGTTAACGTCAAAATATGTCGGCTGTCCCACGAGGAAGGCAGCAGATTTTCATTCACATTACTAAATTTTGAATATCCGAAAGTATAGGCAGCAATACCGTAAAAATTATTAAGTGTTCTTTTTTGAGCCAATACTTCAAACCCATAGGTTTCTCCGCTGCCTCTTGAATCCAGAGGTTCATTTCCTACTACCCCAAAATCAGCACCAATGTTTGCAATACTGATCTGATTTCTCAGTGAGAAAGGATAATTTTTGTAGCGCTTGTAATACCCTTCAAGGGTAATTCTCAGATTATTTTTACCGTTAAATTCAAAACCACCTACTAAATGTGAATTTTTGATATAGCTTAAGGTATTTTTGTTGGTGAAGTTTCCGTTTTCAGAAAAGCCCAAAGCCGTGTAAGCCGGAAGCTGATAAAAGATTCCTGAATTAAAATTAAATGCAAACTGCGGCGCAAAACGATAGCTCAATGATAATCTCGGCGAAAATTGCTCAAGCGGATTATTGGTCTTATCAGAATAATTACTTGCATCAAAACGTGTTCCTGCAGAAATCTGAACTTTCTCGTCAAAGAACTTTTTTGCTGCCTGAATATAAACTCCGTATTGCATTACATTAAGATTTACATCAAGATTATCAAAATTAACGGCATTTTGAGTGACATTCTTTATGGTGGAATTATTTTTGTAAGTGGCAAAATTCAAATTGGTTCCGAAGCTTACCTGAACATCTTTAATGCTTAGGTTCCGGTCTATACGCAACTTGTTTTCTATTTCCTGAGATTTGTAATCGTACAATAGGTTTTCAGGAGTTTCAATATTCCTAAAATATTTTATTGCCTGATTATCAAGTGTATTTCTGCTTACCGTAAACAGCCAGTTGCCATTTTCAGCAAGATGTCTGTAGCCGGCTCCTACCGTGTAGTTCCATTGAGGAGATTTTGGAAGACGTTCTATTAAGGTAAGGTTCGTTAATGTTTTTTCTGCGTTATTATTAAATTCAAAACGGTCTATTGCTCCAATTCCGATAAAATATAATTCATCACCGCTTTTATATTTTTTAGCAACTTTAAAATTAGCATCATAATAAGAAGGCAAAAATGGCAATCCGATTGCTTTGAATAGTAATTGTAAGTTAGATTTTCTCACTGAAAAAAGTCCGCTCCAGCTTTGATCTTTACTCAACGGTCCGTCTGCCATCAACTGAAGATCATCCAAACCGACAATCGCTTTGTAGCCCAATTTATCTTTTCTTGCCTGCTTCAGATTGAATTCGAAGAGAGAAGACAAAACACCATTTCGTCTTGCCGGAAAAGCACCGCTGTAAAAATCAACATCTTTGATGAAATCTACAGTAATAATTCCTCTGGGTCCGCCACTTGCACCCTGCGTCTGGAAATGGTTGATGACCGGGACTTCTATTCCGTCGATATAAAATTTATTTTCAGCAGAGCTTCCACCTCTAATGAAAAGATCATTTCTGAAAGTAGCTGTACTTCCCACACCAGGAAAACTTAGGATAGCTCTGGAAACATCACGGTTAGATCCTGCATTTTTCTGGATTTCCTCGCTCGTTATGTTTCTAAGCGAAATAGGGCTTTCTGCAGTGGTTTTATAGACTTTTTTACTGATAACGACTTCTTCAATCTTTTGTTCAGTTTTTTGAAGCCCGATTGAAAAACTCAGGTTCTGATTGGGAACTATGCTGATGTCGTTCAGAAACCCTGTTGCATGGTTTTCGGAAGTAATCTCGAATGAGTAATTTCCCGGCTGCAGTTCAGAAATCTGCACATTACCTGTTCCGGAAACAGTCCTGTCAGAATTTTGTATTTTTATAATTACTTCGAGAGGTTTTTTAGTGAAATCATCATATACAGTAATGTTCACACTTCCCGTTTGGGCATATAGTAAAGTTGTAATACAGAAGAGTAATAAAGTCAGTGCTGATTTCATTTAGTTTTTTTGCAAAGTTAATCATCAATTATTGTAAATTCTGGTTATTTCTTTTTAAACTGCAAAAGAGACTGCATTCTATTAAAAATGCAGCCTCCTTAAAACCAAAATTTGCGAGTATTATTTAGGGTAATAATAAAACCTTATCAATTGCATGGATAATTCCGTTGGAACATTGTACATCAGTAGCAATAATATTTGATACTCTTGCTCTTGCATCTGTAATTTTTGCTCCTCCTGTTGTTGTAATGGTAAATGAGCCACCTTGGAAGGTATTCACGTTCATATTGTTAGTGAGATTATTAGATCCTACGTTAGCACCGGTTATTACATGGTACTTCAGTGTGTTTTCTAATGTTGGGGTGTTAATAGCTGCTAAGTTAGGTGCATTTAGTTCTGTAAGGAGAGAGGTAAATGCGGCATTGGTAGGAGCAAAAACTGTAAACGGTGAATTAGCAGTTCCGCTTAGAATCCCTACAAAATTTGGCATATCATTTCGGGTAAGAGCAGTAACTAAGGTACTGAAGTTTGGATTTGCTGTAGCATGAGTAACGATATTAGGAAGACCAATTACTGCATCAACTTTATGAATAACTCCATTGTTTGCATCAATATCAGTTGCGGTCACGTTAGAAATTCCATTGATTTTTACTCCACCTGTAGTGTTGATAAACATGCTTAGATTTCTTGTTGAAGAAGCTGCTCCTTTAGCAAGGGTAGAAACATATCCAGTAGTCACATTGGCAGCTTTTACTTCTGTTGAAAGTACGTGATTCAAAAGAATTTCCTTTAATGCATCTACCGGAACTGCATTCAGATTACTAAATCCGTTAGTCTGTAAAAATGAATTAAAAGCAGCATTCGAAGGAGCAAAAACAGTATAATTTCCGCTTTGGCTAAGGGTGGCAGAAAGACCGGCTCTGTCTACAGCCGCTTTCAGGTTTGATAAATCTGCATCAGCAGCGAGAAATTCATAGATGTTTTCTGGAGCCTGCATTTTTGTATCATCATCATCACTGCAAGAGGTCAAGACAACAGCTGAAATTCCTGCAATTAAAAAAGGTTTCATAAAATTTTTCATAACGTGTAGTTTAAGTTATTTTTGTCAAAAATCAATATCAAATTATATACCATATGTTTGAAAATGGTATAAAATATTACTATATAATTTTTTTATAGTCATTATAAAAAATTTATATATATTTGCAATTCAATTAAGTCTAACCATTAAAAAACAACGAAGTAATGTTCAAATTTAATCAACATTCATCTGTAGTATTGCCTTTTGCAAAGGCGAGGCTTCGTGGTTTGGTACACTCATAGAATAACAGTATATTGAAATATCAAAACCCGAAGTCGTAAGATTTTCGGGTTTTTATTGCGCAATATTTTAAACTCAAACAGTTTTCCCGAAATCTTTTTTATCAGGAGCTGAATCCCGCTTTCCGCTGTATCTTTTTCGCCGTCGCTTTCTTCAAGCCATCGCAGAAAAAGGATGCCGCTGCAAAACGAAGTTTCGACGATTCTATAAATAAAATATAAATTAAGAGTCAATCGGGGCTAAAATAAAGCTCTGCAAAAACCTCGGTGGTTTCCAAAATCTATGAGGTTTAATTAAATCAACTAAAAATTTAGTTGCTAAAAATATTCGATGCAAAAATGTCTAACATCTTGCGTCTAATATCTAACATCTTATTATAAAACAATGGGAAATTTAAAACTAAAAGGAAAAGATATATTAAAATTAGGTTATCCAAACAATCAAAGCGTGAACATCGCTTTGGAGGTTATGAAAAGGAATTTTGCAACCAAAAATATTCATTATGTGAAATCTCTTTTAAAGGAAATCCACCAGAATCCGGAGAATTTTGAGAAAGATTTAACCTTCGGACAAATCGCAGAAGCTTTGCTTTCATCCAAGAAAACAGAAAAAAGAATGCTCAACACAAACCGTGCTTCTTTCCAGATTTTCGGAAACAATATTTCGGATGAAGCAAAAAACCAATTGTACACCGGACTGAAACTTCCGATTGCTACACAGGGAGCTTTGATGCCCGATGCGCACAGTGGTTACGGACTTCCGATTGGCGGCGTTCTCGCCGTGGAAAATGCGGTGATTCCTTACGGAGTAGGGATGGATATTGGTTGCAGAATGTCACTCAGTATTTTGGATACGCCAATTTCATATCTGGACGGCGCAAGAGATAAATATGAAAAAGCGCTTGTCGAGCATACCAAATTCGGGATGTACGAAACGCATAAATCTCACGTTGATCACGAAATTTTTGACAGAGATACGTTCGATATGATTCCGATTTTGAGAAGATTAAAAGGAAAAGCCATCAAACAGATGGGAAGTTCTGGAGGCGGAAATCACTTTGTGGAATTCGGGGAAGTCGAAATTACGGAAGAAGATGAGCAAATCAATCTTCCAAAAGGAAAATATCTGGGGATTCTTTCACACAGCGGTTCGCGTGGTTTGGGAGCAGAAATCGCTCAGTATTATTCCAGAGTGGCGACAGAACAATGTCCGTTGCCAAAAGAAGCACAAAACTTCGCTTGGCTGGATCTGAACACGCATCTCGGATTAGAATACTGGACAGCGATGAATCTCGCAGGAGATTACGCTTCGGCCTGTCACGATGATATTCACAGAAGATTGGTAAAAGCAGTTGGCGGAAGAGTAAAAGCAAGAATCGAAAACCATCACAACTTTGCGTGGAAAGAAATCCATAACGGAAAAGAAGTGATAGTTCACAGAAAAGGGGCAACTCCGGCAAATGAAAATGAATTGGGAATGATTCCGGGTTCAATGACGGCAAAAGGTTTTATCGTTCGGGGAAAAGGAAATCCAGATTCCTTGAATTCGGCTTCTCACGGTGCCGGACGGGAGTTTTCGAGAGGAGAATGCAGAAGCCGTTTTACGCAAAATGACATTAAGAAAGAACTAAAGCTAAAGAATGTTACTTTGATGGGTGGAAATACGGAAGAAGCACCAATGGCGTACAAAGACATTAATGAAGTGATGAACGCGCAAAGTGAGTTGGTAGATATTCTCGGAACTTTCCAGCCGAGAATTGTGAGGATGGATAAATAAAATGGTTGTTAGTTTTTGGTTGATGGTTTTTAGGATTTTTAACGCCATCAACCGACAACTTTCAACAATAAACCAATTAATTAAACAAAATGAAAAAAATATACAAACAAGAATATTTTAATTATCACGAAAGCACTCTCGTTGTTTGTCCAAATTGCGGAAAAGATGCTGTTGTGAAAAATGAAAGTAATTACAAAGAAGCAACTTTAGAATGCAGACATTGTGATTTGAGAAAAGCTGGATTGGATTTGGTGATATACAAAGCATTTGTAAAACTCAATTGTCCGATTTGCGTACACCCAATCCGCTATGAACAAGGTAATTTGAAAGAAAAGCCAAAAAATGTTATGGTAAAATGTGATGAATGCGGTTCTTCTTTTGAAATTCAATCAAAATCTGAAAAATATCTTAATTGTTCTCCAAAAGAAGAAGGTCTAATACACGACCAAGTTTTTGGTTGTCCGTATTATTTTCAGGCAGATTTTAAAGGGAAATTGTTCTGGGCGAGAAACTTACAACATCTGTTGGAAATGGAGAATTATGTCTCATCAGATTTAAGAACAAGACTGCCATACAGAATGCGGATGGTAGAAAGACTACCAACATTTATTAAAGAAGCCAAAAACAGAGAGGCAATTTTAAAAATTTTACAAAAATGGAAAAACTCGTACAAATAACCTCAGGAAGAGGACCTTTAGAATGTCAATGGGTAGTTGCTAAAGTTCTGAAGGTCTTTCTAGAGAAAGCAAAACAAAATAAAATCGATTACGAAATCATTCACCGTGAAAATGGCGATGAAAACCTGACTTTGAAATCCGTAACCCTGCTTTTAAAATCTAAAAGCGTCAATGAGTTCTTAAAAACCTGGCTCGGAAGTATTCTATGGATTGGAAAAAGCACTTTCAGAAAGCTGCACAAAAGAAGCAATTGGTTTATCGGGATTTTTGAACTGGAAGGTTTGGAGAAAATTCAGTTCAATGAAAAAGATCTTCAGTTTCAGACGGCGAGAAGTCAGGGAAGCGGCGGACAAAATGTAAATAAAGTAAATACTGCTGTTCGTGCAACGCATATTCCTACAGGGCAAAGTGTTTTTGTTCAAGATTCACGTTCGCAGTTGGAAAATAAAAAACTTTCGATTGAACGACTGAAAACGAAAGTTTTGGAGCAGAATATTATTCAGCTTCAAAAGCAAATGCAGGAAACGTGGAATAATCATCTGAATGTTCAGCGTGGAAATCCGGTCAGAACATTTTCGGGAACAGATTTTAAAAAGAATAATCAGGAAAAATCTTTCAAAAAAGAAAGAAATCAACTGAAAAACGAATTAAAAAACTACAGAAATGACCTTAACTAAAAGTAAATATTATTTTGAAGCCTTGGATAATTATCCATACAGTTTACCAGATTGTCTGGAAGCTTTGAATTATGCGCTTTCCTACGATCCGGAAGATTCAGACAGCCTTTGCCTGATGGGAAGAATCTACAGCGAAATGCTCATCGATTATGAAAAAGCAAAGCTTTATTTTGAAGAGGCGATGCAATGTGATATTACCAATCTTAACACTCCAAAATATTATATCAAATGTCTTTTGGATAACGAAGATTTTCAGGAAGCAGAAAAGCTGATCAATTATTCATTAAAAATAAAAGGAATTGATAAAGCTACGATCTGGTTTTACCGGGCTTTGCTTTCCGAAATGAGAGGAAGTTTTCTCAACGCCATCAAATTTTTGAAAATTTCTGAAAAATACTGCTTTACCGAATATAGTTTAACTGTGGTAAAAGAAAGAAGGAAATTCATCAAGTCTAAAATACCAAAAAGAAAAAAGAAGGAGACTCAATAAGTCTCCTTTACTTTTAAATTTATTTCTCGTTTACAGAAATCAGATAATCATACACCATTTGATGCTGTTCATCGCTAAGTTTGGCTTTTGGTGCCATTCTGCTTAGCGTTTTTATCCATCCCTGATCATCATGCTTTGCTGGGTCGGGTAATTTGTGGCATCGGTTACACGAATTTTCAAAAACAGTTTTTCCCTGAGCAAGATGTTCGGCAGAACTGAATTTTGGACCTGTAACTGCCATACTTTTTGGTCCGCATGATACGGCAAATGCAGCAGCACCAAGAAGACTGATTACAATACTTTTTTTCATGTTAATATATTTTGTTGGTTTAAATTATTTTTTCACAGAAACCACATAATCATACACCCACTGATGCTGTTCATCATTAAGTTTAGCTTTGGGCGCCATCGAATTCATTATTCCTACCCATTCTATGGATGTATATTGTGTAGGTTCAGGAAGGTCATGACATCTTTTGCAAGCATTTTCATAAATAGTTTTTCCCTGTGCAATCTGCTCTGCCGTACTTGTTGCCGATTTTGGAGCTTCCGCAGTGACGGTCGATTTTGGTGTACAGGATACAGATAATAGGCCAATGAATGATCCCGCTAAAAGTAGTTTTTTCATTTAGATTTATATTTTTACGTTTAAAATCGCAGGATTTCGATCAATTTTTGGTTTAAAATAATGCGATTGTATATTGTTTTTAATAATTTATGTAAACAAAAATAATGAAATTATGATGCAGACTTCTGTTTGCAATTTAATTTAGAAGAATTAAAATTAAATCAGACAATCTTTTTGAAGGTTATTTTATATTTTTGAATGAATTAATCAAAATTGTTTCTAACCGATCATTATCAGATGAAATTTTCTACGGAAGAACTTATTGAAGGAATACAGTCAGGTAATAAACGCCTGATTGGCAAAGCTATTACTTTGGTTGAAAGTACAAAACCCGAACATCGAATTCAGGCAGAAGAGCTTTTGAAGAAAATTCTTCCTTTTACAGGAAAATCAATCCGGATAGGAATTACAGGCGTTCCGGGAGCCGGAAAATCTACTTTTATAGAGAATTTCGGCAGGCTGGCTATTGCTAAAGGTAAAAAAGTCGCTGTTTTGGCTATTGACCCAAGTTCGGCAATCAATAAAGGAAGCATTTTGGGTGATAAAACCAGAATGGAAGAACTGGCTAAAGAGGAAAATGCTTTTATTCGCCCTTCTCCAAGTTCAGGATTTTTGGGCGGTGTTGCCAATACGACTTTCGAGACGATGATGATTTGTGAAGCTGCAGGTTACGATTATATTTTAATTGAAACGGTAGGAGTGGGGCAGTCGGAAGTTTTGGTGTCTGATATTACGGATGTTTTTTTATTTCTGAAAATAATTGGCGGCGGAGATGAACTTCAGGGTATTAAACGCGGAATAATGGAAATGGTGGATGTTGTTTTCATTAATAAAGTGGATGAAAATAATCTTCAAAAAGCCAAAAATACCAAGCTTGAACTAAAACGTGCTTTAGATTTTCTCCCGGCAAAAGAAAAAGACTGGAAAGTTCCGGTATTGCTGGGTTCTGCATTAAAAAATGAAGGCTTAACAGATGTTTATCAAAAAATTGATGATTTTATAAATTTAAAAAAGAAAACAGACCGATTTGAAGCTGTGAGAAAATATCAGGCAGAAAAAAGGTTTGAATATTGGGTTCAGGAATTTATTCTTGCTTCGGTTAAAAACGGTGATTCAGCAGAACAATCTTATATTCAGCATAAAAAAAATGCTTCGATGCTGGTTTCAAATCCCAGTACCGAAGCAAAATTGTTTGTTGAGAAATTTCTCAGTAAAGATTAATCAATCTTTTTCTCTTTAACTTCTTCATTTTGAGAAATATATCCGTTATATGTAATCGGCTGCCTGTCATTACTTTGTATTGAGGTAGAAGCCTTTCCGTTTTTAGAAACATCAATAAATATTTCCGAAACATTTTTCACATCATTCGGCTTGATTTTGATAATCCAGTTCCCTTTTTTGCTTTGCGATTTTGTAAGCGTGTAATCTTTGGAAGTAAACCGGTAACTGTTATCTGTTGTTCCATAGCCCGGATTAAATGTTCTTCCGAAATAAGGCAATGCAACATCCAGAACATTTTTTCTGATTTCTATAGAATATCCTTCTCCTGACAGATCAAAAATTCTTTGAGCTGCCGGATTAGGCATTGTATTAACAATATTAATAACATCCTGATTCATGGGAAGAGCTCTTTCTGCATGAAATGTAAACTCTTCGCTGGTGATAAGGGTATTAGCAATCTGAGATTCTGCTTTTCCTTGAGCATTACAATTATATAGGAAAACAAAGACTGACAATATGGAAAGTATTTTTATGTATTTTTTCATGACAATAAATTTAGTAAATTTATCTATCAAAATCTGTGCAACTAAAATAAATATTTTGGAACAGAAATTGTAAAGCATGAGATATAATAAACATATTTATGAAAATTACACATTTATTAGGAATAGGAGCAATCGCTTTAGCAGTTGCAGCTTGTACTACAAATCCGATGACGGGAAGGAAATCTTTACAGATAGGAACCTTAAACCCACAAATTACTACTGCAGCAGTTCAGCAATATCAGCAGACATTGAAAGAAGCAAAAGTAGTAACCGGAGCACAGTCTCAAATGGTTAAAAAAGTGGGAAATAATATTAAGCTGGCAGCAGAAAAATATTATTCAAGCATCGGAAGGAGTTCAGATCTTGCAAATTACCAATGGGAATTTAATCTTTTACAGGATAATCAGGTAAATGCATGGTGTATGCCTGGTGGAAAAGTAGCCGTTTATACAGGAATTTTGCCAATTACGAAAGACGAAACAGGTCTTGCTGTTGTGATGGGACACGAAGTTGCCCATGCTTTGGCTGGTCATGGTAATGAAAGAATTTCTCAGGCAATGGTGGCGCAATATGGAGGTGCTATTTTGGGAGGAACTATTTCTAATGCACAGCTTGCAAGAGTTTTTGAAGCAGCATATCCTATTGGATCTCAGGTTGCACTTTTAAAATACGGAAGAACTCAGGAATCTGAGGCAGATGAAATGGGGTTGAATTTAATGGCTATTGCCGGATACGATCCTAGACAGGCAATACCTTTTTGGAGTAGAATGGAGGCTCAGTCATCAGGAAACAGACAGCCGGAATTTTTGTCAACTCACCCAAGTCCGCAGACCAGAATAAGTGATATTCAGAAAGATCTGCCAAAAGCTTTGGAGTATTACAGAGCAGCAGGCGGAAAATCTTAAGTAGATAATAACAAAAGCCTTTTCTGATGAGTTTTGAAAAGGCTTCAATATTTTAAAGTTATGAAAAGCATTACAGTAGTCGGAATGATACTTCTTGCAGTATCAGCTTTACTTTTTTATCTCACCACAGACTTTACTGTAGAGAAAATTACGATTTCTCATGTAATGGGTGTGATGGCGGGTATCGGGATAGGGCTGATTTTTGGTGGTATGATCGGATACATCAGTAAAGGAAGTGCTATTAAGGCTGAAGCAAAAAGAAGAGAATTTAAGCAGCTTCAAAAAGAAAAAGAAGAACTGGAAAGACAGACTTTGGAAATTGAAAAACAGAAAGCTGAACTGGAACAGCAAAAAAGAAATCCTCAAATATAATTTTGAGGATTTTTTATTGTAAAGCAATTATTTCTTAGAATTTATACCCTAAACCAAGTAAAAAGAGACTTGATCTGTTGTCGTAATTAATCTCCTGATCGGAGCCTGCAACACTATTGATAAATTTTCTCTGATCTTTAGAAAATGCACCTTCATATCTTGCAGATAGTATTACTTTGGAAATTTCACTTTGCAATCCTAGCTGATAACCAACTGTAAAAGATTTTGTGTTCACTTTCTGAATAAAATTATCAAAGTTATCATCCTTTGCCAGATTGAAACTTCCAACCGGACCTGCATAAGCACTGAGCATATTTCCTAGAAGATTTACACCAACCAATACAGGGATATCAACTCTGCTGCTTTTTGCTTTAATGGTGGTCTGATCTGCATTTGCATCATTCTTTACCGTCACTTCATTGCTGAAATTGGTATAGTAGATTTCCGGCATTACATATAGAGCAGTAGGCAAATCAATTTTTAATGATAGACCTACGTTGAAACCGGTAATATTTTTACCTTTTTGTTCTACAGCATTGGTTGCAGCCGTTTTAAGATTCTTCCATGAAGCAGAACTTGTAGGAATCAAAACATTGGCTTTACCAGCTAATGAAATTTGCGCTGAGGCTAACATACTAAAGCCTATAAAAGCGGCACTAATTATTTTTTTCATTATCTTCAAATTTGGTGATTGTATTATCAATTGTTTTATTATTCTCTAAAAGATATTCTCTTAATTCTTTAAATAATTCTGATGAATAAACGAAATCAATAAGATTTTTGTTCCCTGCAGTGATCAGAATATCTTTGTTTCCTTCCCATTCTTTAATGCCAAGCCGTAGATAAACAATTTTTTCACCTATAGTCATTACAGAATTCATATCATGGGTATTGATGATAGTAGTGGTATTGTATTCTTGGGTAATTTCAAGTAACAAATCATCAATAATGTTAGATGTATAAGGATCCAAACCCGAATTTGGCTCGTCGCAAAACAGGTATTTAGGATTATTTACGATAGCTCTTGCAATGGCTACACGCTTCTGCATTCCCCCTGAAATTTCAGATGGGAATTTTTTGTTGGCTTTGTCAAGATGAACTCTTCCTATTACCTCAAAAACTCTTCTTTTCTTTTCTCTGAAAGTCAGATTGGTAAACATATCTAGCGGGAACATAATATTTTCTTCTACTGTAAGAGAATCAAAAAGTGCACTTCCCTGAAATACGGTTCCTATTTCCGCTCTCAGCTGCTGTTTTTCCTCTCTGTTCATCACATTAATATTCCTTCCGTCAAACAAAATTTCTCCTGAGGAAGGCTGGTAAACATTAAGCAGACTTTTCAGGAAAACCGTTTTACCGGAGCCGCTCTGTCCAATGATCAGGTTTACTTTTCCTTCATCAAATGTTGTGGTAATTCCTTTAAGGACTTCCACGGTTTCAAAACTCTTCTTCAGATCTTTTACCTCAATCATTAGCTTAATATTAACTGCGTTAGAATTAATTCGGAAATAATAATGAAAACCATTGTCCAGACTACTGCCTGTGTACTGGCTCTACCTACTTCCAGCGATCCTCCGTTTACAAAATATCCGAAATATGAAGGTACGGTGGCGATTATAAATGCAAAGACTATTGTTTTACTGAATGCATAATAAATAAAGAGATTGGGCATATACATCTGTATACCATTAATATAATCCGCTGTAGTCCAGTTTCCTGTAAGGATTCCTGCAATATATCCACCGCCAATACCAAAAACAATACTTATGGCAATGAGCAGCGGGTTGAAAATTACACACGCAATAATTTTAGGGAAAATTAGAAAGTTTGGGGAGTTAACTCCCATAATATCCAAAGCATCAATTTGTTCTGAAACTCTCATGGTTCCGATACTTGATGCAATATATGAGCCTACTTTTCCGGCTAATATCAAACTGATGATGGTAGGAGAAAACTCCAAAACCAAAACCGCTTTTGTAGCATATCCTACAAATGAAGGAGGAATAGGGAATGATGATGCATCAAAATTATTAAACATCTGAATGGCAACAACTGCTCCTACGAAAATGGAAGTAAAAATAACCAACCCGAAAGAGTTGACTCCCAAATCATTGATTTCACGCATAAGAAGCTTCCAGAAAACCCTCATTTTTTGTGGTTTCTGTATGGATTTACCAAGAAGCAACATGTATTCTCCTATTGCTGTAAAAAACTTTTTTAACATTCTGCTAAATTAGGCTATTTTATTGAATTTTAGATGTTGGATAAGATGTGCAATCACAGCATTATATTATCCTTATTAATTTATTTTGCTTTTTTATCTCCTTTTATAATCAATATAATTGTTTTGAGGATAATAGCTAAATCCATCACAAAACTCCAGTTTCTTATATAAAAAGAATCAGCAAGAATTCTCTTATTCATTTCTATTTCTACATTACCGCTGTCTCCACGAAGTCCTTTTATCTGTGCTAAGCCTGTTATCCCGGGATAAGCATGGCTTCTGAGAGTATATCTGCCAATTTTTGGCTTGTAAAAATTGTCTACAGCCAGCATGTGAGGTCTTGGTCCCACAACAGACATCTCACCTTTCAGCACATTAATAAACTGAGGCATCTCATCCAAGCTTGTTTTCCTCAGAAACTTTCCTATCGCGGTAATTCTTACATCATTTTCTTCCGTTGTCTTTTTGGAAGAATCTTCATTTACCACCATTGTACGGAATTTAATACAATTGAATATCTCTTCATGATACCCATATCTTTTCTGGATAAAGAAAACAGGTCCCTGTGAACTTCTCTTGATTAAAAATGCAATAATCGGAAACAACCATGAACAAATCAAAACTAGGACCAATATGGAAAAAACAATATCAAAGCCCCTCTTTAATAAAAAATTAGAATAATAATCTAACGGATATTTTGCCTGATTCAGAACCGGCTGTGTTTCTATATAGCCTAAATCATAAAAGAAAAAACTATTTTTTGAAATGCTGGGAATAAGGGTGATATGCACTTTGCTTGCCTCGGCAAGAAGGAAAATTTCACTTTGTTCAGACGGGCTTAACTGATTTTCTGTGGGAATGAAAAGAGTATGTATTCCGTTTTTTTTCCAAAAATCTGCCAGATTTTCTTTGTTTAATTCACGTTGGTTATAGTCGAATATTTTATATCCAAAATCTTTTCTGTCTTTAATGATTTTCTTTAAAACATTGGTAGAATCTGTTTCGTTCAGAAACATAACATTTCTGTGATTGATCCCTTTAGAACGGATAAATCGTATGGAAAAGTAGACAACAGATTTTATCACAAATATCAGAAAGAAAAGAGACAACGAAAGCCAGGTCAGTTCGGATCCGAAAAACTGATTGGCACTCACTTTTCTGATTAGAACCAAACCAATTGTAAAAAGAAGAAAATGAGTAATGATTCTCTCTACAAACAGAATATAAGTAAGATTTCGCGAAATATTGTAAATTTTTGTTCTTCCGCTTAATAAGATCCAGAAAAAAATCACCAGAAGCAAAGGAAAGGAATTTTCGTACCACAAATCTCTGTCATGTACCAGATCTCGGTTGGTACTGATAAAATAATAGACGAATACCATTGCAATCACCAAAAGGTCTAGCAATATAATCGCTGTTTTGAGATAACGTGAGTATCTTATTCTTTGCATTGATGCTTATTGAAACAAACCGCAGAAGCGAAGATAGATAATTTTATGGAATATTGAGATACTTGTGGGTCTGAACTGAAGCTCTCCATTGCGGATTTTCTAAAATAAAATCTGTAATTTTAGGATACATTTCATCCCTTTTACTCCATTCGCTCTGAAGATACAACGTGCAGTTTTCGGAAACTTTTGCAGCCTGTTCCTGTGCAAATTTAAAATCGTTGTTATTGAAAACAATTACTTTAAGCTCATGTGCTTTGGCGTAAATTTCCTCTTTCGGAAGTCCTGTTTTCTTTGGCGAAAGGGTAATCCAGTCGATTTGTCCGCTCATCGGATAAGCACCTGAAGTTTCGATATGAATAGAACATCCTAATTCTTTTAGCTTTCCTGTTAAAATATCAAGATTCCACATCAGAGGTTCTCCGCCTGTTAAAACAATTGTTTTACAATGTTTAGCTGCAGTTTCTGCAATTTCTTCTGCATTCATTAACGGATGTAAATTCGGATCCCAGCTTTCTTTTACATCGCACCAATGGCAACCGACGTCACAACCACCTAATCTGATGAAATAGGCTGCTTTTCCGGTATGCGCTCCTTCTCCCTGAAGAGTGTAAAAATGCTCCATTACAGGGAGCATTTTACCTTCTTTTAATAATATTTCTTCTGTTAAATTCATTTTAAAATTAGTCGTTATAGACCGAAGTTTTATACGCAATGATGGTGTTTTTCATCAGCATTGCTCTGGTCATAGGTCCAACTCCTCCCGGAACTGGCGTAATCCAACTTGCTTTTGCCGCGCAGCTATCGAAATCTACGTCACCCGCCAAATAATATCCTTTCGGAGAATCATCGTCTACTCTTGTAATGCCCACATCCACAATTACAGCTCCGTCTTTAATCATTTCGCCTTTTAAAAAGTGGGGATCTCCTAGAGCGGTAATTACGATGTCAGCTTTTTTAGTATATTCTTCGATGTCTTTTGTGTAAGAGTGCGTTAACGTTACCGTAGAATTTCCCGGGAAATCTTTTCTTCCCATTAAAATACTCATCGGTCTTCCAACGATTTTACTTCTTCCAATAATGACACAGTCTTTACCTTTTGTTTCAATATTGTATCTTTCCAGCAACGTTAAAATTCCAAACGGTGTTGCCGGTAGGAACGTATCCATTTCCAAAGCCATTTTTCCGAAATTTTCAGGGTGAAACCCGTCAACATCTTTTCTCGGATCAATTGCGTTGATAATTTTTTCCTGATCGATCTGTTTTGGTAACGGTAGCTGAACGATAAATCCGTCTACCGCTTTCGACTTATTTAATTCGTCGATCTTTTCCAATAATTCAGATTCTGAAACGGTGCTTGAAAATTTAATTAAGCTTGACTGAAATCCCACCTCTTCACAATCTTTTACCTTTGCATTTACGTAAGCCTTACTCGCTCCGTTATTTCCAACAAGAATCGCTACCAAATGCGGCGCTCTTCTTTTGTTGGCAATGATTTTTTCTACTTCAGCCTTAATTTCCTGTTTTATTTCTTTGGATACTTTTAATCCGTCAAGAATTTGTGCCATTTTTACTTTTATTACTTTTTATTAGATTTTTATGGATATTTTTCCGGATTCTGGTGTGTGCAGAAGACGGAGAGGATATAAATCATTATTTCATCTTCACTAATTTCATAGAAAATAATGTAAGGAAATTTCTTTACAGTGAAAGCTCTTACATTTCTGTGCCTTTTCTGAAAATACGGATTTGTAATTATTCTATCAATTGCCAGGTCTAATTGTTTATTGAAGTTTTTTAAAACTTTTACCGAGGTATCAGCATAATAATTTGTTGCTTCTTCAATTTCTTTTTCGGCAGTGGGCAAAAATTTATAATTAAAGTCCATATTTAGCTCTGATTCTTTTTAAAGATTCTTTGCCATCTATTGCTTTTGATCTGTCTTGTTTTAAAGCTTCATCAATCACTCTTTTCATTTCATTCGTCAGTTCAAAATCATCCTCATTTTTTTCAAAGCTGATCTTCATTTTTTTCAAAAGATTTTCCATTAAAGTTTCCTCTTCTTTATCTTTCAGATGTATTGTAATGGTACTCATATCTTTTATTTTTTATCAAAATTAACGAAAATCAGCAATAATTATTTATTTGCTTTATAATAATTAATCAATCCGTTGGTTGAAGAATCGTGAGAATTAACTGTTTCATTGCTTTCAAGTTCCGGTAAAATTTTATTCGCTAAAACTTTTCCTAATTCCACACCGAACTGGTCGAAACTGAAAATATTCCAGATCACCCCCTGAACGAAAATTTTATGCTCATACAAAGCAATTAACTGTCCTAATGAAAAAGGAGTTAATTCGTTGATTAGTATTGAGTTAGTTGGAGTGTTTCCGTGGAAGACTTTATAGTTTAACAAGAAATCAATTTCCTCATCAGATTTTCCTGAATTTCTTAATTCTTCCTCAACTTCTTCTTCTGTTTTTCCGAATGCAAGTGCCTCAGTCTGAGCAAAAAAGTTCGCTAGTAATTTATCCTGATGGTCAGAAACTTTATTCGGGCTTTTCGCATAGGCAATAAAATCTGCCGGAATTAATTCTGTTCCCTGATGAATCAACTGATAGAAAGCGTGTTGTCCGTTTGTTCCCGGCTCTCCCCAAATGATCGGTCCTGTCTCATATTCTACAAATTCACCGTTTCTGTCCACACATTTTCCATTGCTTTCCATATCTCCCTGCTGAAAATAAGCAGGAAAACGGTCTAAATATTGTGAGTACGGAAGGATTGCATGAGTAGTCGCTGCATAAAAGTTACGATACCAAATTCCAATTAATCCCATTAAAACCGGAATGTTTTCACTAAAATCTGCTGTCTGGAAATGTTGGTCTGTATCGTAAGCTCCTCTTAATAGCTCCTCAAAATTTCCGTAACCTACTGCAAGAACAATACTTAAGCCGATTGCACTCCAAAGCGAGTATCTTCCGCCAACCCAATCCCAAAATTCAAAAATATTTTCTTCTGCAATTCCGAAGTCTTTAACTGCTTGAATGTTAGTTGATAAAGCAACAAAGTGTTTTGCTACATCTTCCTGTTTTCCGGCTTTCAAGAACCAGTCTTTCGCAGAATTGGCATTCGTCATTGTTTCCTGTGTCGTAAATGTTTTGGAAGCAATAATGAATAAAGTTGTTTCAGGATTTAAAGTTTTTACCACTTCCGCCAAATGATTTCCGTCTACATTGGAAACAAAATGAACGTTTAACCTTTTTTTAAAATGCTTTAAAGCAGAAACTACCATCACTGGTCCCAAATCTGAACCTCCGATTCCGATGTTCACCACATCTGTAATTTCTTTTCCTGTGAAACCTTTATGATCTCCTGAAATGATGCTTTCGGAAAAAGATTTCATATGAGCCAGAACTCTTTTGATCTGAGGCTTGATATTTTCACCGTCAACCAAAATTTCTTTATCTGAAAAATCTCTCAAAGCAGTGTGGAGAACAGCTCTTCCTTCCGTTTCATTGATTTTATCTCCCGCAAACATCTTGGAAATGGCGTCCTTTAAATGACATTCTTCAGCGAGGTTCAGCAAAAGCTCTTTTGTTCTTGAATCAATTAAATTTTTAGAATAATCGAATAAAAAGTTAGGTTTTTTAATTGAAAATTCATCAAAACGGTTCGGATTATATTGAAAAAGGCTTCTTAAATCAAAGTCATTATTCCCGAAATGATCATCCAGAGCCTTCCAGCTATTGGTTTGAGTAGGATTTATTTTAGATAACATAAATTAAGTTTAAGTTTTAATAAGCTGAATTTCTATAGTATCAGGCAGAATTTTGCTGAAATCCAGGCAATATGTTTTAAACCGCAAATTTACGGAATTTTCATGCAATGATGTTAATTGCGGATTAAAAATCCAAAACAGTTCTCTAAACTAGGATTTTATGAGACATACTTTAAAATAAATTTTCAGCAAAAATACATCAAAGAATAATAAAGGGCAAAGCATTTGTAAATAAAGGATTTACGACTGTTTTCAGATTTTTTGGTAATGTAGCAATCGGCAGTAATTAGCGAGGTTCGGAAAGAGTAAGGTTACTATTTCGTTACTTTCAAACATCGAAACAAAACTATTTATTCCGTTGTATTTCAGCGATTTGCATAGTTTTTCATATTGTTTCGTGGCTCACTAAAGTTTAATTTTACATTAATGAATTGTGAGTATGGAAACGACAAAAAAATCAACGTTTAAGGTATTGTTCTACCTTAAAAAGAACGCCCCGAAGAAAAACGGAAAGGTTGCTATTATGTGCCGAGTTACCGTAAACGGCAAACAGTCTGCATTCAGTACCAAGTTGGATATTTCCGCAACTAATTGGGATTTGAAGTACGGCAGGGTTTTGGGAAAAAGCCGAGAAGCTCAAGAGGTAAACGGCAAACTCGACAAAATCCGTTTAGGTATAGAGGAATGTTATTCCAAAATCCTAAAAAACGAGGGAACGGTAAGCAGTGCGAAATTGAAAAACACCTTTCTCGGAATGGAAAGCGGAGAATTGACCTTTTTCAAATTCTACGAACAGTTTATAGCAGATTTTGAAAAAAAGGTAAACAGCGGACTTCGGGTAAATGGCACACTTAGCAGATACAAAACGCATTTAAAACACCTGCGGAATTTTACCCTTGCAAAGTACGGTTATAGCGACATAACCTTTCACGACCTTACTTCCGAATTTGTACACGATTTTGATTACTATCTGCGGAACGATATAGGTATAGACCATAATACGATTTGGCTCTATATGATAAATTTTACTACGCTCTGCCGATTGGCAATGAGTAGAAAGCACCTTGCCTTTAATCCGTTCAGCGAGTACAAAAACACCAAAAAGGACAAAGACAGAGGTTACCTGTTGCGGAACGAGTTGGAACAGCTCGTAGCGTTCAACTGCGAGAAAAAGAAAGACGAATTGGTTAAAGACCTGTTTGTTTTCAGTTGCTTTACAGGTCTTTCCTATTCGGATATAAAAGGATTGAAAAACGGCAATCTTCAGGAGTTTTTTGACGGTAATCAATGGATTATCGTCCGCAGGAGAAAGACAGCTACATCGTCCAATGTAATGCTTTTGGATATTCCCAAAATGATTATCGAAAAGTATGCAGGACTGTCAAAGGACGGCAGGGTTTTCCCTGTTCCGTCAAACAGTTACTGCAACGATAGGTTAAGAACAATATCCGAACAAATCGACTGCCTGAAAGAAAAGAAAGTAACCTTTCATTTGGCACGCCATACGTTTGCCACGTTGTTTTTGAGCGAGGGTGTTCCGTTGGAAAGTTTGAGCAAAATGTTAGGGCATAAGAATATTGCCACCACGCAGATTTACGCCAAGATACTCAACGAAAAAGTTGGTAAGGATATGCAAAAGGTATCGCACAGATTTAAAGGGTTGGAACGGTCTTTTGTGGCACAGCTCTGAAATCAACAAAGCGATTAAAGAAAGCCAATGCAGTTTTTTGCATTGGTTTTTTGTATTTTTGAAGTCAATAAAACAACAAATTATGATTGAACAATTTTCACAAAAGACACAAGAAGAATTAAAATCTTATGTTTATATTCTAATAGACCCAAGAGATAATAAAATATTCTATGTTGGTAAAGGTTATGGAAATCGTGTTTTTTCTCATATTAATGAAGCGATATTTAACCTAATCGGAACTGAAAAATTAGAGATTATAAGAGCCATAAAACAAGAAAATCTAAAAGTAAAACATTTTATAGTTCGACACGGATTAGAAGAAAATGAAGCACTAATAGTTGAAGCTGTTTTAATTGATTTTTTAACTTTTAAGGATTTTGCTGAGGTTGCGAAAATTTCAAATATTGTTGCTGGACATTATTCATTTAATCAAGGAATTAAAACTGTCAATGAGTGTGAAATACTTTACAATTGTGAAGTGTTAAAACAAGAAGATATTAAACATAACGTTTTAGTAATCAATATAAACAAAACATACGACAATAAACGAAAAAAGAAAAGTGATAACCCAATTTATGACAGACCAAATATTTATGAAGCAACCAGAGGTTGGTGGGTATTAGACAAAAACAGAGCAGAAAATTCCGATTTCGTTTTAGCCGAATATAAAGGTGTAATAAGAGCGGTATTTAAACCTGAAAAATGGGTTCAAGATATTGAAAATAGAGGTGTGAAAAGGTGGGGATTTGAGGGTTCAGAAATTACTTCAAAAGAAATTCTCGAAATATATATGAATAAGGAAGTTCCTAAAATTAAAGGAATGGCAAACCCAATTCGTTATTTTGAAAAAACACCCGCCACCAACAAGGGGTTTGCAAATGACGGGGTTTAATCGCCTAACGCTGATAGTTATCTTCCAACACCTTGATAATATCACTTTCACGGAAAAGGATTTTCCGTTCGAGCTTGATAAACGGTATCATTCCGTCATCTCTGTACTGTTGCAATGTCCGTTTGCTGATATGCAACATTTCGCAGACCTGTTCGCCTGTCAGGTAGATTTCCCCCTGCAACAGAGGGTGGAAATATTCCCTGATATACAGCAGTTCATTTTTGATACCTACCACAGCTTCGAGCAGGGCAAGCATATCCTCGTTTGAATTTCCAATCTGTTTCATTTCTTTTGCTTTTTTAATGGTCGCTCTCCCTGCATAAGTAATTCCACTTCGGATAATCTGAAATACGTTTTCCGATTGATTTGCGTTGCCCCAAGAATACCCTTTGCTCTATACGTCTGTAATGTGCGTTTGCTAATGTTCAGCAGTTGGCAGGCTTCCTGTTGGTCGAGCCATTTCGTTGCCTGTTGCAATGCCTTGTAGGGTGCAGTCATTTCCGCAATCAGATTGGAAATTTCCTTTACTTCCTTGTGCAATGCTTTCAAAATCTGAATGTCTAAAACCGTTATTTCCATATTCTAATCAATTTAGACTTCAAATGTATAAGGTACTTATACAGGACTTCCTAATGTTGTAGTCAGAGGTAGCATTTGGCGTTCAGTTGCCGAATACTGTACTACAATCCCAATTTTGGTTTGTTATTTTTCGGGCGAGCCTGTTGCGTTTTGATTGTATTGCCCATTCTCAAAGCAGGCTTTTTATTGACTTTTACGGCTTGACTGTTGTCAGTGTTTTTGTAATCCGAACGGATAACCGTTTTTGTCGCACCTATCACGCTTTTGGGTTCGACAGGTTGTTTTGGCGGTTCAGTACGTTTGCCCCCGAACAGCTTGCCCCAATTTAATAAGCCTTTTGCTTCCCTGAATTGGCGTTTAAAGTTGGCGATGAAATTGGAAATCGGGTCGCCGTGCTTATCAACCTGTATCAAAGGGTTATGCTCTTTTTTCTTGATTTGCTCTTTCTCTTTCCGTTCTTTGTCGGTTGTTGCTTTTTGTGCCATAGGTTCAAAATTTTTGCCCAATATAGAACACAAGGGAATGTTTTGTTTTCCTTTGGCATTTAGTGGCAGTATTTGGCAGTCAAAGGCATTATAAAATCACTTCCAAAAAAGAATAAAAAGGTAGCAAAGGTAAGGCGGACAGCCACCGCACCACCCAACCAAAAGACTACGGCATAATGGCAGGGCAAATAAGGTGGCTTCGCCGAATTTGTTGTGTTGCCCCTGCCACCCTTCGGGACTTATTCCGTTTCCTTTTGGTTTTTCCGCCTGTCCGCCTTGTTTGATTGGCTTTCTTTTTTTTCTGTTTTTTTCTTTTGGAAAATAATTTTAAGAGGGAGCAACGCACCAAACCCGACACCGCCCCACAATCAAAACAACGGTTTGTGCTTATCGTTGTAGATTTCGCTAATCAATTCCCCGAACTCCTGAAAATGGTATTCAATAATATTGTCCAGATACGCATAAATCGTCAGCTTGTCAATTCTCATAATATTGGTAAGCCTGTTAAACTTATCGTGGTACTCCTGCCGAACATAGACCGATTTACCTTTGCTTGCCGTTGTGGTCGGGATTTTAAAGAACTGTTCGCAGTAGTCCTCTTTGGTCAGCTTCTTTGGCTTTGCGGTTGTTCGTTTGGGATTGCTTGCGGATTGCTTCATACGTTCTCTTACCACTTCCGCAGTTTCTTCCCCTGCCATTACCCTCATAATCGCTTCCTCGTCTATTTGTGGTCGGGTAAACCTGTCCTGTTGCGTTTGTACAGTTTTTTTTCTTTCATCGGGCAGAAAATTATCCATAGAAAAATCCTCTGTTTCGTCTTGCTGTTTTTTGTTTTCTTCGTGTATCATATCGCTTATTTTTAATGTTACCTCAAATTAGCTGTTTGGTTAGCTGAACAGTCAGTTGTATATATCATTGCACCTATGCACCTGCATACCCTTAATTAGCTGTTTCATTAACTGAAAAATCCGTAATCCGTCTGCAATCAATCACACCGATTTGCTATCGGGATTTATGCTGTTTGGCTATTTCATTAAAGTTGTAACCAATCAGCCAGCTAATCATACACAAAGGAAATAAAAGCAGTCCCAATCTTAATCAGGGTGGCAGTCAGTGGCACTATTTGGCGTTCATTGTCGTGGTTGTAAATAGCTGTATTTCAAATAGTCTTACCGAACTTTGCAAACGGAAGCGGTTGGTTTTTCGGCTAACTCCAATCCGTTCCGCAGGACGGATTTTCTGAACCCCTGTTCAGAGCAAGTTATCTCTTGAGGTCCTCGAAATGAATTTCGGCACCTCAAAAGCACTTGCCCTTGCAGGGGGCTGGAAACGGCTCCGAAGTCGCCCGTTTGTTTAAAAATTAAAATGGATTTATTATGGAAGAGAAAGACAGAAAACAGGTTAAAAAGACAGGAAGAAAACCGAAGATTGACCCTGCGGTACATCGGTATTCCTTTAACTTAAATGATGAGGACAATGCCAAGTTCCTTGCACTTTTTGACCAGTCGGGAATGAAAGTAACGGCTCATTTTATTACAGCCTGTATCTTTCAGAAGACGGTTAAGACTGTCAAAATTGATATGGATGCGATAGAGTACCACGCAGGATTGACCCAATTTTTTGGTCAGTTTAGAGGAATAGCAACTAATTACAATCAGATTGTAAAGCTTTTAAATTCTAATTTTTCAGATAAAAAAGCATCGGCATACCTCTTTAAATTGGAAAAGGATACCAAAGAAATGAAAGAATTATTGCTAAAGGTTTTAATTCTTACCGAAGAATTTGAGAAAAAATATCTAAATAAAGAGTAGAAAAATGATTGCAAAAATCGGAAAGGGAAGCAATATGTACGGAGCGATTCTGTACAATCAGCAGAAAGTGGACAATGAGAATGGAGCAGTTTTGTTGCTGAACAAGATACCTGACACAATGAACGGCAGGTATTCCGTAGCGTATTTTAATAAATGTTTTGAACCGTATTTGTCTGCCAATATCAAAACGGAAAAAACGGTACGGCACATTTCATTGAACCCCGACCCGAAAGACAAGGTTAGCGATGAACAATTTACCGAAATGGCACAGGAATATATGGAGCGTATGGGCTACGGCAATCAGCCGTATATTGTTTTCAAACATACGGACATTGACCGCACGCATATACACATTGTTTCTACCTGCGTGGGCATTGACGGCAAAAAAATCCCCGATGATTATGACCACCCACGTTCAATGGCTGTCTGTCGGGATTTGGAAACCAAATACAACCTACACAAAGCCACCGAGCAGGAGCAGAAACAAACCGATAAGATTTTCAAAAAGGTAGAACAGCAGAAAGGCGATATAAAAAGTCAAATCGCTTCGGTAGTGAGACACCTGCCGAAGTATTACCAATACACAAGCATTGGAACATACAACGCTTTGCTTTCGTTTTTGAATATTACGGCAGAGGAAATAAAAGGCGAACGTAACGGAGAGCCTGTACACGGATTGGTATATTTCGCTTTGAACGATAAGGGAGAAAAGGTAAGCAATCCGTTCAAAGCATCTTTGTTTGGCAAACACGCAGGAATAAACGGATTACAACGGTACTTTGAGCAATCCAAAGAGAAAATGAAAACCAATCCTGCGAGGTCTGTTCTCAAAAATGCGGTGGAGCTTGCCATTCATACCACAGACAACGAAAAGGAATTTAAAAAGCAACTTGCCGAACAGAATATTCAGACAGTTGTCCGCAGGAACGATAACGGACGGATTTACGGTATCACTTTTATTGACAATGGTAGCCGTACTGTTTGGAACGCTTCACAGTTAGACCGAAACCTGTCTGCCAATCTGTTCAACGATTGGTGGAACAACGGAAACAAACCCGAATTGAAAGCACAGAACAGCCCTGTTTCCAATACGGACACGATAGACAACCAACCGACAAAAGACCTTTTCGATTTTATCACGCAGGAGCATTCGCAGAGTTCTGATTTGGGATTGTTCAGCCTGTTGCCCCAAGCACAAGGCGAGGACTACGAAGAAGAACAGTTTGCAAACCGAATGAAGAAGAAAAAGAAGAAAGGCAGGAGGTTGTAACGAGCATTTTGATTTCTCTCCTTGACGAACTTAAATACCTTGATGATAGAATCAATAAGGTATTTTTTATATCTTTGCAAAAGCAAAAAACAAGTTTTAATGAGTTAAAAAAACAAAAGAAAATAGACATATAATTATAGCGTTTCGCTTTAAATTCCTGTCATAGAAACCTTGCAAATTTTCTACAGAAGCACAGGAGAGTAAAAGTGGAAACGCCTACGGTAAAGCGTGGGCGTTCCTTTTTGCTTCGTGCTTCGGGTTTTGCAAGGACCTCTATGACGAACAATGGGAATTAGCCTACGCTGTTTTTTTGCTCTTTACGGTTTTCCGTAAGGAAGTCAAATAAAACGAATATAAATTGCAAGACCGTAGAAATTATAATGAAATCAATACTAAACAACCCTTACCGAATTACAGGGTTACTTGTTGGAGCAACAGCAAGAGAACAAGACCGACAGGTAAGACGGCTTAAACAATATATAGAAGCCGAACAAGAACCTGATGAAGATTATAGCTTCCCAATACTTGGGGAACTACCCCGAACAATTGCAGATGTAGAAAGCGCAGTATCAAAATTGAATCTGGACAGCGATAAAATGTCTGCATCACTCTTTTGGTTTTATAAAGGAAATACTATAACTGATGAACCTGCTTTTGAAGCCCTAAAAGACGGCGACATTGAAACTGCTTATCAGATTTGGGATAAATTAATAACTGACACCAAAGAAGACGGAAAAAGATTTTGGAAACCTGTAACCGAAAAAAACTATTCCGCTTTTCATAATTGTGCGGTTCTCAATATAATCAGACCAAATGGAAATCTTAATAATGCAATCGCAGGAGGAATATTTTTTCTCGAAAGTGATTTGGTTCATAATTTCGTTTCAACTGTAGCAGACTCTACCTATAAGCCAAGTAAAAAGGATTTACAACTTTCTTTTCTCAATCAGCTTTTTTCGGACATAGAATACAATAGGAAAATCTCTGTAATTAAATTTGTTGAAATAGTTAGTAAACTACAATTTTCTGCGAAACAAGATTTCCTGAAAAGCTTTGTACAGAAACCCATTGAACAGGTAGAGAGATTGATTGAAGAATCCAAAACCAAACGAAAAGCTAATAAAGCCAATGCGGTAAGTAACGGGAATACCTTATATCAACAAACCATTGAAAATATCAAGCAACTGAAATCCATTTTGGGTGCTTCTGATATTAAGTTTTCCTCTGTTTCAGACAAAGTCGCTGACGAAATACTACAATGTGGGATAGACTATTTCAAACATTACAGAGATAGCAATACCGACCCAAGTAGCTACACAATGGATTTATTCCGAAAAGCGAAATCTTTAGCTTTGGGAAGTGTCGTCCGTCAAAGAATACAGGAAAATACTGAAAGCTTGCAAGAATGGATTGATACGAAACCAGAAAGGGAAAAGCAACAACGAATCGCTTTCGATTTTGAAAGATTAAAGAATCTGATTGATGAATTTGAGAGGAAATCAGATACTGTCAGCAATGCCAAACAGTTGTTGAATAATGCACGACCTTATTTATCAAATGTGAAAACTACATTAGGTAGTAATGATGAAATATATCTTGGGTTAAGTTCAAGAATCGCTTCGGATGCACAAGGTAAATGTGTATCTGAAATCAACAAACTTCAAGAACAATTTTCAAAGACGTACGATAATGCTACAAAATTAGCGGCAATTTTCCTTTTAAAAGAAAGAGTAAACGAAGCTTGGGAAGTTTCCAATACTATTTCTGCAATGGATTTGAGGGCTGACTTTAGAACTCGTGTAAATCAAAATAAAAATTCATTGTCAGGTCTTAAAAGCCAACTATCACAAGTCAACACAGGTGGTGGGCGTAACACCTCTTCTGGAAGTGGAGGATGTTATATTGCAACAATGGCTTACGGTAGTTACGATCATCCACAAGTATTAGAGTTGAGAAGATTTAGAGATGAAGTTTTGAATAAAACAGTTGGAGGAAAATTATTTATCAAAGCTTATTATTTCATTTCTCCAAAACTTGTGTCTGTATTGAAAAATCAAACGACAATCAACTCATTTATTCGTAAGACTTTAAACCAATTTATAAAAATTATTAGATGAGAAAATATCTACTAACATCAATATTCTGTTTAGTTGGCATAATGCTTTTTGCCCAAAACGGAAATCTTGACAAAGATGATTTGGACAAGGAACTGAAACCTTTGAAAATTCAAATGGAGAATCTTCAGAAAGACAACAGTTTATTAAAGACCAATATTCAAAATCTTCAAAGCGAAAACACCAAATTGAAGACGGAAATTAGCAATTTGAATACACGACTTTCAGATGCTACCATTAGTATTGACAGTTTGAAAAATCAAACTGAAATAAATAGTAAATCTATCACGGAAACGGCTGATAAACTTGGTATTGAAATTAAAGAAACAAACGATATTAGCCAAAATAAAATATCCGAAATATCACAATCATTAAGCAAGAGTTCACTCTATGGAATTATCGGTGTGCTTTTGGCAATTCTTGTTTCAGGGATTATCTATTGGCTATTAAGCAGAAGACAGAAAACTGATAAAAGCGAAGTGATAGAACAATTGAGCCAAACCAAAACATCTATTGAAGAAAGTTTGGTTAAAGAATTCGGTAAACAAACCGACTTAATAGAAAGTCAATTACAGTTACTTGAACAGCAAAAAGCGGAAGCTCCTGCCAATCCAAATGCCGAACCTGACCATTCATTAGCCCTAAAAGTAGCAAGTGAAATTAATTTGATTGAAAGAAATATCAATCTTATGGATGCAGGAACAAAAGGATTAAAGCAATTGTCACGTTCCGTAGGAAAACTCAAAGACAACCTTGCTGCTAACGGTTATGAAATGCCTGAATTATTAGGAAAACAGTTCCATCAAGGAATGAAAGTAATTGTAGCAAGTTCAATTCCTGATGAAAATTTGGAAAAAGGCTCTGAAATCATCACAAAAGTACTGATTCCACAAGTAAATTATAATGAAAAAATGATACAAACTGCACAGATTGAAGTTTCTGTCGGGATTTAATACTCTATAAAAGCATAATCAATAATGAGAAATAAAATAGACTACGGTATAGATTTAGGAACGACCAATTCGGCAATTGCAAGAATGGAAAACGGAATACCGACCATTAAAAAATCAGATACCTTAAAAGATACAGTTCCATCTTGTGTCCATTTCAACAAAAGACAGGATATTTTAGTAGGCGATACGGCTTTCAATGTGATGAAAAATGACAACACGAGAGCCTTGAAAACATTTGAAAAAGGGAAAACCAATACTTTTATTGAGTTCAAAAGAACAATGGGAACAACACATACTTATGAGTGTTCCAATATGAAAAAAGATTTCTCTTCAGAAGAGCTATCGAGTGAAGTATTGAAGAAATTAAAATCATTCATACAGGATGAAAATATTTCATCAATCGTGATTACCGTACCTGCAAAGTTCCTAAATCCGCAAAATGAAGCAACAATGCAAGCCGCTAAATTAGCAGGCTTCCAACATATCCAGTTATTGCAAGAGCCTGTTGCAGCAGCAACGGCTTATGGTTTAGATGCCAAAGCTAAAGACGGTTATTGGTTAGTGTTCGATTTAGGAGGAGGAACGTTTGATGCAGCATTAGTAAAATCAGAAGAGGGAATATTATCTGTAAAAGATACAGACGGAGACAATTGGTTAGGAGGAAAAAACTTAGATGAAGCCATTGTTGACCAAATCATTATTCCAAACCTACAAGAAAATTATTCTATTGATAGTGTTTTAGAAGATGTTACTAAAAGAGAAATTTTAAGAAATGCGGTTAAGCCTTTTGCCGAAGAAGCTAAAATTCAATTGTCATTCAAAGATTCGCATAACGTATTATCAAATCTTGGGGACTTGCCTTTTGAGGATGATAATGGAGAAGAACCCGAAATAGATGTAGAAGTTAGTCAAAAGGATATGGAAAGTGTGTTAGCTCCAATTTTTCAAAAAGCTATTGACATTACAAAAGAACTTTTAAAAAGGAACAATTTAAAAGGTTCGGATTTAGGTGCATTGATTTTGGTAGGAGGTCCGACTTATTCGCCTATTTTAAGAAGAATGCTTAAAGAGCAGATTACCGACAATGTAGATACCTCTGTTGACCCAATGACAGTTGTTGCCCGTGGTGCAGCTTTGTTTGCTTCTACTATCTCTGTTTCTGATGAAGTTAAGGAAGCTACAAGAGATAAAACAAAACTTCAATTAGAAATAAATTATGAAGCTACGAGTGTAGAATTGGATGAAATGATTAACCTGAAAGTTTTGAAAGACAAAACAGAGGGGCAAATTCCCGATAAAATATATGCTGATGTAGTGAGAGGAGACGGAGCTTGGAGCAGTGGTAAAAAACTTATTGGGGAAAAAGCAACCATTCTTGATGTATTATTAGTAGAGGGAAAATCCAATGCCTTTGAAATCAACGTTTATGATGAAACAGGAAACAAGTTAGATTGTCAACCCAACCAATTTACAATTATACAAGGAATTGGAGGTTTGGACAAAATGCAGGTTTTGCCTTATCATATCGGTATCGGAAAATGGTTTGAAACCGAACAAAAGGATTTATTCCAACCTGCGAAAGGTTTAGAGAAAAATAAACAAATCGGAAAAGGTATTGTGGGTGTTATTGATAACCTATATACCCGTAGCGATATAAGAGCAGGATTGCGGACGGATTTAATAAGAATACCAATTTATCAAGGAGATTATAACGCAGAGGGAACAAATCCGCTTTTAAATAATTTTGTAAACGAAGTGGTTATCACAGGAGAAACCTTGCCAAAAGTTTTACCAAAAGGAAGTCCTGTAAATATTACAATCAGAGTTGACGGCTCATCTTTAATGAAATTCAGTGCAGAATTTCCGACTATTGAGCATATTGAAGAATTAGAGGTAGAAATCAAAAATACAGAAGCCCCCGAAGAAGCATTTTTGACAAAAGAGATTAACAAAGCTAAACGAACCGCCCAAAAAGTAAATGCTGATGATGTTTCTCAAATGTTGGAAACATTAGAGGAACAACTTGAAAACGAAAAAGGAAGTGCAGACGGAAAAATGAAAATTCTCGATGGATTACGAAAAGAACTTTTGAAATTAGACGGAGCAGAAAAAGCCACAGAGTGGCCTAAAGTAGAGCAAGACCTGAAAGATGCGTTTTATGAGTTGGAAGATTTAATTGAAAAAATCAGAAACAATAGTGATGACGGAGATTTGAATATGGAAAGCGTAAACGCCCATATTCAGGAGTATAGAACAAAAATCGAACATATCCTTAGAGAGAAAAATTCAAAAGATGCTAAAGAACTTACAAGAGAAATCGGACAATTGGATTTTGAACTTCGTAATGCTGTTACTGGGAATGCTATGGATGTTCAGTTTTTACGCCACCTGAATGATAGTTTTGGAACTTATCATTGGAAAGATGCAACGAAAGCTCGTCAACTAATAAATCAAGGGTTACAAATGGCTACAAATGGTAGAACTTCGGGAATTCGACAGATACTCGTTGAACTGATTTCTTTGATGCCTGAAAACGAAAAACCTAAAGAAACATTGGGCTAAACTTGAAGCTATGAGAAAAATTATCATCCCAACTTTGGTATCTGCATTGCTTTTGATTTCTTGTGAATCTGAACAAGCTAAAAAAGAACGGTTGGCACGTGAAGAAAAACAACGTATTGAGTATGAACAACAACGTGCCGAAGAAGAAAAAGCCGAAAATATCCGTCTGGAACAAGAACGAATTGAACAGGCTAAACAAGCAGAAGCAGACCGTATAGAAAGAGAAATCCAATTAGAAAAAGAGCGAATAGAGCAAGGGAATTACAATAAGTATATCTCTAATTCGCTAAACACAGGAGCAACTCCCTATGCAAGATATTATGGAGGAAATTCATCTTGTAATGATTACGGATGCTCACAAATAAAAGTCAGAACAAGTAACTCTGATGTTTTGGTTACTATCAAGAAGAATGATAAGGTAGTAAGACACGCTTTCATTCAGGCTGGCGATAGTTACGCGTTCTCATTTCCAAATGGAACATATCAGGCTTTTTTCTATTACGGGAAAGGGTGGAATCCCGAAAAGGAAATGAAAAACGGAGAATTAAAAGGAGGTTTTATTGCTAATGAAGATTTTGGGAAAGATGACCCACAATATTTAAGCAATAATGTATTGGAATATGAGCTGATTATGCAACAAAACGGGAATTTCAGTACCAGACCAAGCAATCCCGAAGAAGCCTTATAGATGATTAAAGTAATAAAAATAACATTAGCCGTTCTTTTACTCGGTTGCTTGTTAGATATGCCTTATGGCTATTACCAATTAGTGCGTTTCGGTGCATTGATAGGTTTTGCATTATTAGCTTACCAAGCAAACAAAGAGGGACAGCAAACCGAAATGATTATTTACGGTGCTTTAGCTTTATTATTTCAACCGTTTATCAAGATTGCTTTAGGAAGAGAAATATGGAATATTGTGGATGTAATAATAGCGGTTGGGTTGATGATTAGTTTAAAAGGAAAAAATAAATGATAAAATACAAAGGCATATTACCAAAAGGGTTTTCTGTTGATGAAAAGTATAATATTATGCTTTTCATCAAACAAGGAACTAATGCCGAAACCTATCGTGCAAAAGGTAAAGACGGAAAATTATACTTCCTGAAACTATTCAATTATTCAAAATTACACCGTTCAGCTTTTGATAATGAAAGTAATTTGTTGGAGATTGAGTTTTTGAAAAAAATTCAACACTATAATATTATTGAGTACAAAGACAGTGGAGAGCTTATATTTGAAAACAAAAAGTTTGCCTTTTTGGTCTTAAACTTTATTGCAGGGGAAACATTAGCAGAAAGAATAAGCCGAGAAACATTTACCAACTATTACGATATTCAACAAATCATTACGGACGTTTTGAAAGGTTTAAATTATTTGCATAAATTGTCCGAACCTATCATTCACAACGAAATCACACCCCAAAATATAATGTTGGATTTATCGGAAGATATTCCGAAAGCCAAAATCATTGATTTTGGTTATGCAAGGTCTTTTCATCAATCAACAAAAGCATACAATAAAGAAAATTTAAACTTCAATTACGTTGCTTCGGAGTGTTTAAATGGTTTGTATTCGCCACAAAGCGATGTATATTCTGTTGGAGCAGTAATGTACCAAATGCTCTTTGGTCTGCCACCTTGGTTTAAAGATATTTCAAATTTTCAATCAAATAAAAACAGAACAGAAGAATTACTAATTGATGAACGAAAAAAGCCTTTGTCTTTTCCAAAATTGACTAATGAAATAATAGGCTATTCAAACGATATAAATCTTATTTTGAAAAAAGCATTAAATCAGGACATAGAAAACCGCTTTCAAAATGTCAGTGAATTTATTCAGGCTTTAAATGGGGAAATAGCGATTGAAGATATTGATAGAGTTCAGCAAGTAACATCAGAGGATAAACCTGAAAAGAAAATTCAAAGTAGGAAAGCAAAAGGCAAAGGATTTTCTGCTATAGCAGGAATGCACGAACTTAAAGAACAATTGCGACTGGATGTTATTGATGCTTTACACAATCCCGAAGAGTATGCGAAATATGGTGTAACCATACCAAACGGAATGTTGCTTTATGGTCCACCAGGTTGTGGTAAAACCTTTTTTGCTAAACATTTTGCCGAAGAAGTCGGATTTAATTTTATGTTGGTCACACCATCTACTTTAAAAAGTAGATACGTGAATGCTACACAAGAAAACATAGCAAAAATGTTTCAAGAAGCGGAAAATGACGCTCCCACTATTATTTTTATTGACGAAATCAACGAGTTAGTTCCTAACAGAGATTCGGAAGTTCACGAAATGAGTAAAAGTGCGGTTAATGAAATGCTTGCACAAATGGACAGAACAGGAGAAAAAGGAGTTTTCATTATTGGAGCAACCAACTATCCGAATATGATTGACCCTGCAATTTTAAGGGCAGGAAGATTGGATAAGAAATTCTATTTACCGCCACCAGATTTCGAAGCGAGAAAAGCAATGTTTGAAATGTATTTAAAAAATCGTCCTTTAGATTTTGGTATGGATTACGTCCAACTTTCCAATTTGACAGAGAATTATGTTTCGGCAGATATTGAATTATTGGTTAATGAAGCATCAAGATTGGCTTTGAAAACAAAGGCAAGAATTTCAATGAAGATTTTGGAAGAGGTTATCAAGAATACAAAAGCATCTGTTCCATTAAAAGAATTAAAGAAATATGAATTGATAAGGGCGAAAATGGACGGGGAAAATATAGAAAACAAAACCGAAAGACCAAGAATAGGATTTAAAACTTAAAAATCGAAAAGTATGGATATAATAACATTTGATAAGCTATTATTGAAAACAGCTTTTTGCTGTATGGCATCGGACGGAAACATTGACAAAAGAGAAATTAAAACGCTTCAATCTTTATGTCAAAATTCGGACTTATTTGAAGACTTTGATTTTCAGGTTGAAATAAACAAACTTGTAGAGGGAATTAATAAGAACGGAAATCAATTCATTAGGCATTATTTGGATTTGTTAAGTAATGCTAATTTATCCGAACAGGAAGAACTTACACTAATTGACTTTGCCATTCAAACAATTTATGCGGATGAACAAGTAGATTATTCTGAAGTGAAATTTTTCAAAAATATTCGTCATCGACTAAAAATAAGTGACGAGAATATTTTATCAGTTTATCCTGATATTGAACAATTCTTGGAAGAAGATATATTAACCGAATCTTTTCTTGATAAGATTACTAATCAATATTTTGATGCAACCGAACTACCAAAGTTTAGCGAGATAGATTTGAAATTTGACGAATAACTAATTCTCAACCCCAAGTAATTATTATAATTCGTATATTTGCTATGAGCTAACGGAAAGGTGTAGAAAAGCAAAGCAATAAGCACCGTTACCAAAACGTTACCTTACAATCTTTGATTATCCACATAAAAGCCTTGTATTCAACTCAAAAGGCTTTTTCCTGAAAACTTTAAAATAAAAACCTCCACAAAAGCAGAGGTTGTCAGAATTTATGTAAATAACCAGAGGTTAGGATGCCGAATGGTCTGTTGTTTTGATTTTCAGTCTTTTATTAGATTGGTTTTTGCGGTAAAAGTAAAACCCAAGAGCAAAAATTATTATAATCGGCCAAATGGTAATCAATCCGACTATAATTCTCTGAATCAGATAAAAGCCTTCTATAAAAGCATTTTTAGCGCTGTAAAAAAAGTTGAATTTATACTTGTTATCAATATTGGTTGAGTTCGCAACAGCAATTTCAGCAATACGCAGTTTCGGTTCTTTGATGAGAATGTCCACCGTGCTGTATTTCAGATTGTCTGTCACATCAAGATTGGCGAGTTGCTGCAGGTTTTCTTCTGCCATGTTATCATTACTCATATTGACCTTGTCTTTTGTGGTTTTAAGTTCAGAAATATTATCGGCAGTTTTCCTGATTCTTTTTCCTTCCAGTTCTGCATATTTAATGCTTGACGTCACATCTTCAGCATTGATGATTCTGGAATTTAGAAACAGCTTTTTATTATTAACAAAAGATAAAAGCTCACCAAGTTTTGAGGTCGGAACTCTCACCTGCATTGAATTTTCGGTTTGATATTTTTTAACCATCATAGCATTGTCATCGGAAGTATTATAAGTATCTTCAGAGATTACCCTGCTTTGCAGATTGCTGTGGGTAACAAATCCTCCGAGTTCCTGTACCGATTTTTCTATGGAGATAGTAGCATCATACACATCCTTTACTTCCATATCAACATTGGCAGTTTTAATAAACTGTTTGTCTTTTACCGACATGGTTGCCACAGAAGAAATACTGTCCGCAGAAATTTCGTTGCTGTAGTTAGAGGTTTCTGAAACGTTTTCTATAGCTTCTCCTTTTTTGCATGAATAAATTCCTAATAAAATAGCGCTTACTAATGATAATCTGATGTAGGTCGTTTTCATAATGTTGATTTTTTTATGTTTGCTTAAGCCAAATTTCGAGCAGATTTTTTTGTAATTATTGAATATCGCGGGTAAACATTTTGTAAATAATTAAATCAGTTTAAATTATTGAATATAAGTGTTTTGTAAAATAGTGTCGGATGTATGCGTGGTATTTCGGATTGATTTTTGCTAATATTTTACAAATTAAATCTCAATTAGTATGTCTAAAACTTTTTCCAAAATCAGAAATGCCATAGAATTATTTAAATCAATAGATTTTGATCAGCTCAGCGAAATTTCACAAAAAGTAAATCTTCCCAAACTGATGGAAAATTTTTCCAAACTGGATGACAAACAGCTGAAAGGAATGATGAAAATGCTGGATCCGAATAAAAAGAAAAAAGAACTGCCTGCAATTGACGGAGACTTTTATGATGTTTCGCATACATTGACTCCAGAGCAAAGAGAAGTGCAGCTTAAAGTAAGAGATTTTATGGAAAAAGAAGTAAAACCTTTGGTTAATCATTACTGGCTGCATGACGAGTTTCCACATGAGTTGATCCCTAAATTTCAGAAACTGAATATCTGCGGGGTTACTTACGAAGGATATGGCTGTCCCGGAATGCCTTTCCTGATGGAAGGAGTTATCGCAATGGAAATGGCGAGAATTGATGCTTCTATTGCAACATTTTTTGGGGTACAGTCTGGTCTGGCAATGGGTTCCATTTACATTTGCGGTTCAGAAGAACAGAAACAAAAATGGCTTCCTCAAATGCAGAAGTTTGAGAAAATAGGAGCTTTCGGATTAACGGAACCTGAAGTTGGCTCCGGCGCTGCAGGAGGTTTAACAGTAACCTGCAAAAAAACACCTGAAGGCTGGATACTGAACGGACAGAAAAAATGGATCGGAAATGCTACGTTTGCTGATCTGATTATTGTCTGGGCAAGAGATTTAGATGATGGTGAAGTAAAAGGCTTTATTGTTGAAAAAGATAACCCTGGATATTCTGTAGAAAAAATTAGAGGTAAAATGGCTCTAAGAATTGTTCAAAACGGATTGATCACTTTAAAAGACTGTTTAATCACAGAAGAAAACCGATTGCAGGAAGCCAACTCATTCAAAGATACTGCTAAAGTCCTGCAAATGACGAGAGCCGGAGTTGCCTGGATGGCGACAGGTTGTGCAAGAGGAGCTTATGAAAGCGCATTAGATTATACAAGAAAAAGAGAACAGTTTGGTAAGCCGATTGCTTCTTTCCAAATGATTCAGGGGCATTTGGTAGAAATGCTCTCAAATCTTACGGCAATGCAGACCATGGTTTTCAGACTTTCAGAAATGCAGGATGAAGGAATTCTGAAAGACGAGCATGCTTCTTTAGCCAAAGTTTTCTGTACCATGAGAACAAGAGACGTGGTTTCCAGAGCGCGGGAAGTAATGGGCGGAAACGGGATTTTACTGGAATATGATGTAGCAAGATTTGTTGCCGATGCCGAAGCTATTTATTCTTATGAAGGCACAAAAGAAATCAATTCTTTGATTGTCGGAAGATCTATTACAGGGTTCAGCGCATTTGTGTAATGATATGAATGGTCAATAGTCAATTTGTATTGGTTGTCAGTTTTTAAATTCATTTGCAAAGCAAATTCACCATTGACCATTGTTTTCTAATCCATTTCCTTCAAAGTAATATTCTTAGAAATTTTATAGCTTTTTTTCTTTTTGTTTGGTTTTTCTTCTTCACCTAAAAGTTTTCCCCAGGGTTTTAAGCTTTCTACCCTTTCGAAAATAATTTTAAGAATGGCAATAGCAGGAATACAAAGAAACATACCTGAAATTCCCCAAAGATGTTCGCCAACCAAAATTCCGATAAAAGAAAACAAAGCATTGATTTTTACTTTGGAACCCACAACAAAAGGAAGAACGATATTCCCGTCTATGGCATGTACAACCACATAACCAATGGCGACATAAATACAGCTTGATAAAGTACCTGTTGCAAAAGCAATAAAAGAGGAAATAAGCATTGATATGAAAATTCCGATATAAGGAATTACATTCAGAAGACCTGTCAGAACACCAAGCAAAATTGCATATTTTACTCCTAAAATGGTCAAAAGGGCTGTAGTAAGAATAGAAACAATGATGATCTGAAGGCATAACCCGACTATATATCGTTTTGTCATAATTCTCACTTCTGCAACAGCTTCCTGAACGCTTGTTTTATGTTTTTCACTAAAAACATTGATAATAAAGTTATTAAGTATTCTTCTGTAATTTAAAATGAAGATAAAAAATACAATGAAGAATGCCAAAAAACCGAGACTGCTCGAAAATATCCCTAAAGTAAACCCTAAAATTATTGCTGTAGAAGACAGAAGTTTCTTCAAACCCTGATCCAGATAAGTAAACTGCTCATCAATTTTTACATTGAATGTTTTGGATACCCATTTTTGCAGATCATGAAAAACATTGGTCGCCTGAGCGGTAAGCTGCGGAATATCCCTGCTGAAACTGGATAGCTGAGAGCCGAAGAAAAAAATCATTCCGGTAAGAATAATGAGTAACATCATCACAGACAGAATGGTAGAAAATGATCTGGGAAATTTTAATTTCTTTTCTAAAAAATTGGCAATAGGCAAAAAGATCATTGCCATTAAGAATGCCAGAAAAAACGGAGCCAAAATGCTTTGTCCCAGCTTTATAAGATAGCCGATTCCGATGATAGAAACCACCGCTAATGTAAGTCTCGTAAGGAATGGGAGTTTAAAATAATTCATAAATGATATTCTACTGTATAAAAATAATGAAATGCAGCTGATTTGAAATGTATTTTTTTAAAATAATAAGTATTTCAAACAAAAAAACACGTCTTTAAAAAACGTGCTTAATTTTTATAAGGGTTTAATACATATTACTTTTCAAGAGCAATTTGCAGAACTTCTCTCATCCATCCTACATAATGTACTTTGAGGTTTTTAAGATAATCCTGTTTTATTTCTTCCACATCTTTTCGGTTGGCTTCACAAAGAATCACTTCTTTTATCCCGGCTCTTGTTGCAGCGAGTAGTTTTTCTTTAATTCCGCCTACAGGAAGTACTTTTCCGCGTAATGTAATTTCTCCTGTCATGGCAAGATGAGGTTTCACTTTCCTGTTGGTAAACGAAGAAACCATTGAGGTCAGCATTGCAATTCCTGCAGATGGTCCGTCTTTTGGTGTTGCGCCTTCCGGAACGTGTACGTGGATATTTTTCTTTTCAATATGCTCTTCATCAATTCCCAGATCAAGATGTTTTGCTTTAATATACTCAAGAGCAATCGTTGCAGATTCTTTCATTACGGTTCCGAGATTTCCGGTCATGGTAAGATTTCCTTTTCCGTTGCTGATAATGCTTTCAATGAATAAAATATCACCTCCGACGCTTGTCCACGCCAAGCCGGTTACAACTCCCGGGACGTCCGTTAGTTCTGACAGGCTTTTCGGTCTGGGAACACCTAAGATTTCGTCAACCTTTTCAATTGAAATTCTAGCATCGTATTCCTTTACCAAAGCAGTTTGTAGGGCGACCCAACGAGCGATGGCAGCAATTCTTTTTTCTAAAGTTCTCACACCGCTTTCAGAAGTGTGTGCTTCAATAATATGTTTCAGTTCAGGATTTCCAAGTTTGAATGATTTTGCATTCAAGCCGTTTTCTTCCTGTTGTTTTTTGATTAAATGTCTTTTGGCAATTTCAATTTTTTCTTCGAGCGTATAACCAGAAATCTGGATAATTTCCATTCTGTCTAAAAGCGGAGTCTGAATTGTAGAAAGAGAGTTTGCTGTTGCTAGAAACATTACTTTAGACAAGTCGTAGCCCATCTCAAGGAAATTATCATAAAAAGAACTATTCTGTTCAGGATCCAGAACTTCCAGCAAAGCCGAACTTGGATCACCATGCATTCCTTTTCCTACTTTATCAATTTCGTCCAGAACAATTACCGGATTTGATGTTCCTGCCTTTTTAATAGACTGAAGAATTCTTCCTGCCATCGCACCAATATAGGTTTTTCTGTGACCACGGATCTCACTCTCGTCATGAAGTCCGCCCAAAGATACACGTACATATTTTCTTCCCAAAGCATCGGCAACAGATTTCCCTAATGAAGTTTTACCAACTCCGGGAGGTCCTACCAATAATAAAATAGGCGATTTCATATTGTTTTTAAGTTTCAGAACAGCCATATGTTCCAAAATCCTTTTTTTGATGTCTTCCAGTCCAAAATGTGCTTTGTCTAAAACTTTCTGGGCTTTTTCTATGTCGAAAATGTCCTTTGTGAAAGTTTCCCACGGAAGATCGGTGAAGAAATCAAGGTAATTTCTCTGCACGTTATAATCCGGAGAATTGGGATTTTGTCTTTGAAGTCTGTTAATCTCTTTTTGGAAATGCTCTTCAACCTCTGGTTTCCAATTTTTCTCAGCAGCTTTTTTTTGCAGCTCTTCAACATCACTTTCCGGTCCGCCTCCCAACTCATCCTGAATTGTTCTGATTTGTTGATTCAGGAAATATTCTCTCTGCTGTCTATCAAGATCTTTTGATGTTTTCTGATGGATCTGATTTCTGAGTTCGAGCTTTCTGAAATCTGCATGCATCATTTCATAGCATTTGTTTGCTCTTTCCATAAGGTTTTTCTCCTCAAGAAGCTTTTGCTTATCAGAATAAGGGAAATTAGCATTAGTGCAGATAAAATTCAGCAGATCATCATTATTGTTGATGTTTTTTATTGCAAAATTGGCAGCATTGGGGATATTAGGATCAAGCTCAATAATTTTCAGAGCCAGATCTTTAATGTTTTCCAACAACGCCTCATATTCTTCCTTATTTTTTGCTTTGGTGTCTTTCAGCTTAACGATTTCAGCATTGAAATAAGGTTTTGTTTCTGTAATGTTTTTAATTTTAAATCTTTGGAAACCTTTGGTAATAGCAGTTATATTTCCTTCAGGAAGCTTAATGATTTTAATGATCTTGGCTAAAGTCCCGATCTGATAAAGATCTTTTTCATTAGGCTGTTCAATGTCTGAATTTTTCTGACTTACAATCCCTATAAACTCTCCTTTTTGCTGAGCTTCTTCCAGTAACTTAATAGAATTTTTCCTTCCGGCAGTAATCGGAATGACAACATTGGGAAACATAACCATGTTTCTCACCGGGAGAATAGGAAAAATATTCTGCGGAAACTGGTTTTCCTGATTTATGTCCAAATCAGATAAATTGATTTCTTCAGCAACAATATTGAAACCGTCACCGATGATATCATCAAAATTTATATCTTCAAATTCTGTCATAATAAATTGAATGACAAATTGTCATTTATAATTAAAGTATTTATAGTGCTTTTACGAAATCTTCTCTTAAAGAAGTGTTTGTACAAAGTGTGAGAAAGATTGTCAAGATTAATGCCATTTCTTAATCATCAAGAAATGTGGTCAAAATTTCCATTTTAAATGTATTTGAATTTTAAAATTTAAAAACACAACTTATATTTCTGTAATTTCTTAAAAATGTGTATTTTCGCACACTGATATAAAAACTATATTTATAAAATGGCAATTTTAGGACAGATTAGAAGTAGACCTTGGCTTTTGATGGGAGTAATCGCACTGGCTCTTTTGGCTTTTTTGGTAAATCCTGAAAGCATTGATAAGGTTTTTGGTAAAAACCCTGATGTTTTAGGTAAAGTAAATGGTGAGAAAATCACCCGTGAAGAGTTTAACGATCAACTTTTCGTATTGCAGCAGCAGGCAGATCAGCAAGGGCAGCCTAAAAACGGTCTTGAAGAACAGGCTTGGCAGCTTTTGGTACAGTCTAAGCTAATAAAGCAGCAGTTTGAAAAAATGGGCTTCGAGATGACGGATGATTTGTTCTGGAGTCAGATTCAGTATGATCAGATGTTTGCTCAAAATCAGCAGTTGTTTGATGAGAAAGGCAATTTTAAACTTCAGGAACTTAAAAAAGAAGTAGAAACTTTACAAAATACAAATCCTGACGGATACAATCAGTGGCTTAAAACCAGAAAAACGATTGAGTACAGGATTATGGCAAGACAGGTTTTTGCCAATATTTCTACAGGGGTAACCACAGGAAAAAAAGAAGCTGAAGAATTGATGAAGCAAAGAGATCAGCTTGCAGATATTGATTTTGTAAAAGTAGATTACGCTTCTTATCTTCAGAAAAATAAGATTAAAGTTACCACAAAAGATCTTCAGGATTACATCAATCAGCATCCGGTAATGTTCAAAACAGAACCAAGCAGAAATTTAGGAATTGTATACTTCCCGTCTCAGCCAAGTCCGGCAGACGATGCTGCTGTTCAGAGAGAAATCAATAAACTTTTTTCTCAGGGAACTGATGCGAGCGGAGGAAAAGAAAACTTCCAGAATACGACAAACGATTCTATGTTTGTAATGGCAAATTCTGATATGCCTTACAATAATCAATACATCACATCTACACAGATGCCTCCTTCATTGAAAGATAAAATAGGGACTGCAGCAATAGGACAAGTTATCGGACCATACAAAGAGCAGAACTTCTATGTGCTTTCTAAGCTGGTTGATAAGAAGCCATCAGATTCTACTTTGTCAAAGCATATTTTAATTGCTTACAAAGGAGCAGAAAGATCTACTGCTACAAGAACTAAAGAACAGGCTAAGAAAATTGCTGACAGTCTTATGGCGATAATCAAATCAAACCCTGCAAAATTTGCTGAAGGTCTTAAACTTTCTGATGAACCTAACGCAGTAGAAAGAAACGGTAGCGTTGGCTGGACGACTCCTGAAAGTCAGTTTGCACCAGGTTACCTAAGCTTCCTTGCTTCAAACGCAAAAGGTTCTACAGGATTGGCAGAAACAAGTTTCGGGTATCACATCATTAATGTAGAAGATAAAAAAGCAGGAACGATGAGCTATAAAGTGGCTCACGTTGTAAAAGAAGTTAAGCCTTCCGAAGCTACAGAGACGGAAGTTGATAAAAAAGCCAGAAGATTTGCTCAGCAGGTTTTAGGGAAATCATTCAATGATTTTGTGAATATTGCTAAAAAATCTAATTTCCAGTATTCAAATGCTAAAGCGGCTAAAAGATTTGACGGTAGGTTGCAGGGATTGGGAACGGATAAAGATGCCGAAATTATTGCCTGGGCTTTTGATAAGAAAAGAGAAAAAGGAGATTCTGAATTGTTTAATGTAGAAGGAACAGGAGATAAAATTGTTGTTTATCTGAATGGAAAACAGGAAAAAGGTCTTGCAGATCCTGAATCTGTAAGAGAGCAGATTGAAACTGCGGTTCAAAACAAACTTGCTGCAAAACAAATCTCAGAAAAGATCGGGAAAACAGCTAATTTGGATCAGGTAGCAAAAATGTTTGCAACTGCAAAACAATCAGGGCAGATCAATATGCTGAGTCCAAATATTGCAGGAGCTATGGAGCCTAAAGTTGCTGGAGCTGCATTTGGTATCGCAAAAGGAAAAGTGTCTAACCCGATTGAAGGCGGAACCGGGGTTTATGTTATCGTTAAAAAAGGCGAAACAGTTAATAAGCAGCCGGGAGATATAAAAGAATTTACAGAATCTATAACCCAAAGAAATTCAGGGATGTTTGGACAGGCTTGGTTAAAAAGCCTTCAGGACAACGCAGATATTGATGATTACAGAATCGAAATCTGGAGTAAACTTGGGAATCAGCAGTAAAATATTCTTAAATCATACATAGAAAAGTGGCAGAGTTTTTGCCACTTTTTTTACGTTTAACCCATAGCAATACAGAAAAACATTAATTTAAATGTACTATATTTGCTACATTAGAAAAAATTGAGAAAGTGAAATTCAGTAAAGAATTAAAAGCAGGTTTAATAGCACTTTTGGCCATTGTCGGCTTTGTTATTTTATTCCAGTTTATGAAGGGCAGAAGTCTTTTTACAACAGACAATATCTTTTATGCAAAATACGACAATGTTGAAGGTTTGGCGCAGTCTTCACCGGTATCAATCAATGGTCTCAAAGTAGGGCAGGTTGATAAAATTATTCCGCAGACAGGTTCGGATGGCAGACTGTATTTTATTGTTAAAATAACGGTAGATGATAATTTTGAGTTTTCAAAAAACTCAAGCCTTGAAATTTTTGAACCAGGATTGATGTCAGGGAAGGAGATGAGAGTAAATCTTGTCTACGGTGGTCCAACGGCAAAAGATGGGGATACTCTGAAGGGAGCTTTTAAATTAGGAATGATGAATAGCCTTTCCTCGCAGGTAGGTCCGGTAAAAGATCAGCTTCAGACTGTGCTTCACAGAGTAGATTCTTTGATGGCAAACGCCAACCAGATCATGAATGCACAAAACAGAGAAGAAATAAAAATCTTACTACATAATCTGAACCGAACTGTTGGAGCTCTGGAGAATACTGCAGGAAGTGTCAACAGACTCGTAGGAAACAATGATCCTAAACTTCAGAGAGTATTGGATGAAGCAAGCATGACTATGCAGAGTGGGAAAGTAACTCTAGACAAGTACGGGAATCTTGCTGAAAGTATTGATACTAAACAATTGAATCAGACCATTGCTAATTTAGATCAAACTGTTGGGCAATTAAATAAAGTGGTTGCTGGAATTGACAGGGGAGAAGGAAGTTTGGGTAAAATTATGAAAGATGATCAGCTGTATAATAATCTTAATTCTGCTTCCACAAATCTGAATTCTTTGATTGAAGATATGAAAGCAAACCCTAAGAGATACATCAATTTTTCAGTTTTCGGAAAGAATAATAAAGACTAATAGCTATATTTATGCAATATCTTGATAATATTTTATTTCTGGTATTACTTATTGCAGGTTTCGGCCTTTTTGCAAAAAGTCTGCAAAAAATTTACAGAAACATCAGACTGGGAAGAGAGATCAACCGCAGTGACAGAAAATCTGAGCGTTGGGCAACTATGACAAGAGTGGCTCTGGGACAGAGTAGAATGGTGAAAAGACCTGTCGCAGGTATACTTCACCTTTTTGTTTATGTAGGTTTTGTAATCATCAATATCGAATTGATTGAAATTATTGTAGACGGTATTTTCGGAACTCACCGTTTTCTGGCTCAGGTTTTCGGACATGGGTTTTACAGCTTTTTCACCGCAACATTAGAAGTATTAGCACTTCTGGTAATTATTGGGGTTGTTGTATTTTTTATCCGAAGAAACTTTTATGGAGTGAAAAGATTGACAATGAAAGAACTTTTCGGGTGGCCAAAAGAAGACGCCAACTGGATTTTGATCATTGAGTTTGCTTTAATGGTTGCTTTTTTCACCATGAATTCTTCTGATCTCATTTTGCAGCAGAGAGGTGCTTTGGCACAACATGGAAGTTTTCCGGTTAGCGAAATTACTTTGGTTTCGTTTTTAGAAGTTTTCAGTTTTGATAATGGTTTCTTAGCGGTTGTTGAAAGAGGAGCGTGGTGGTTTCATTTTGTGGGAATTCTTTTCTTCATGAATTATCTTTATTACTCAAAACATTTACATATTATTCTGGCATTTCCGAGTACTTGGTATGCAAACCTTGATTTGTACGGCAAATTCAACAATTTAGATTCTGTTACGAAAGAAATTAAACTGATGATGGATCCAAATGCAGATCCTTATGCTGCTCCGGCTGAAGGGCTAGAGGAAACTCCGTCAAAATTTGGTGCTGAAGATGTATTTGATTTGAATCAGGTACAGCTGCTGAATGCATATTCGTGTACAGAATGCGGAAGATGTACATCTGTGTGTCCCGCTAATATTACTGGCAAAAAACTTTCTCCGAGGTTAATTTTAATGAAAACCAGAGACCGTCTGGAAGAAGTCGGAAGAAACATTGATAAAAACGGAAAGTTTGAAGATGATGGCAAAAAATTGCTCAACGATTATATTACGAAAGAAGAGCTTTGGGCTTGTACAACCTGTAATGCCTGTACAGAAGCTTGTCCGGTTTTACTAGATCCGCTTTCTATTATTTTTGAAATGAGAAGGTTTTTAGTTATGGAGCAATCTGCGGCGCCACAAGAACTCAATCTGATGATGACCAATGTAGAAAATAACGCTGCACCATGGCAATACAACCAGGCAGACCGTCTGAATTGGGCAAAAGATTAATAAATTTACCAATGTATCAGTGTATCAGTTTACCCATTGTTACATTGTTAAATTGCTATATTGTTAAATTATAATACAATGGATTTCACTATAAAAACAATGGCAGATTATGCTGCCGAAGGTAAATCTCCCGAAGTTCTGTTTTGGGTAGGATGTGCGGGAAGTTTTGATGACCGTGCTAAAAAAATTACGAAAGCTTTTTGCAAAATATTAAATAAAATCGGAGTAGAATTCGCTGTACTCGGTCAGGAAGAAAGCTGTACCGGAGATCCTGCAAAACGTGCGGGAAACGAATTTGTTTTTCAGATGATGGCAATGACGAATATTGAAATTCTGAATGCCTATGAAGTAAAGAAAATCGTCACCGCTTGTCCGCACTGCTTTAATACGCTTAAAAATGAATATCCGAGTTTGGGAGGAAACTATGAAGTCATTCATCATACTCAGTTTCTGAGACAATTGATGGAAGAAGGAAAACTGAAGATTGAAGGTGGTGCATTTAAGGGAAGAAGAATTACTTTCCATGATCCTTGTTATCTGGGAAGAGCCAATAACGAGTATGAAGCGCCAAGAGAATTACTCGAAAAGCTTGATGCAGAATTGGTGGAAATGAAACGCTGCAAGACCAACGGACTCTGCTGTGGTGCGGGAGGCGCACAAATGTTTAAAGAACCTGAAAAAGGTAAAAAAGACATCAACATTGAAAGAACAGAAGAAGCCTTATCTTTTGAGCCAAAAGTGATTGCAACAGGATGCCCTTTCTGTAACACGATGCTTACCGATGGAGTGAAACATTTTAATAAAAATACAGAGGTCGAAGTAAAAGATATTGTAGAACTGCTTGCTGAAGCTGAGGATCTGTAATCTGTTGACTTTACAAAATATGGCAACTCAGGATCAGTCTTGAGTTGCTTTCTTTTAATTATTATACTAACTTCCCAGAAATTATAAAAATGAGAAGTATTTTAGCTTCAATTTTCAGATTAATTTTCAAAATTAATTTTTTCAGAGAAAAATACTTTGCTTTTCATCAGTATCTGTTTAGCCGTTACCATCCTTTCAGAGGGGTAAAAAAAGATATAATTTACAGAAATTCTTTTAGGATGAATTTGAATCTTGATGACTGGATTCAGCAGCAGATCTATTTTTTGGGAGATTATGAGAAAAACGAGATTGGCTATTTATATCATGTTCTAAGAGAAGGAGACTGCTTTATTGATGTTGGTGGAAATATAGGCTTGTTCTCTCTCAATGCGTCAAAATTGGCAGGTGAAACAGGTAAAGTATATGCATTTGAAGCTTTTAGACCTAATTATCAAATTTTTAAGACTCATTTAAAGGTAAATAATATAAAAAATGTTACGCTGGAACATCTTGCCGTTTCTTCCGGATCTGGTGTTTTGGAAATTTTTTATAATGAAGCTTATGATAATGCAGGAATGGCTTCTTCTTATTTGTCGGATTACACCGCTAAAGAAACCGTTCAGAGCATAGATCTTGATACTTATGTTAGAAACAAAAACCTATCTAAAATTAATTTAATTAAAATAGATATTGAAGGAGGGGAGTTTTCTGCATTGTTGGGAATGAACGAAGTTTTAAATACTTTTAAACCAAAAATTATCATTGAAATCAATAATGTTGCTTTGGAAAATTCCGGACATAGTGAAGAGGAAATTAAAGATTTCTTTTCTGCAAAAAACTATCAGTTGGTAAATATCCTCAGCAAAAATGAAAATTCCTATAATGCAGTCTTTGAATTTGTGGCATCATAAGAAGTTTACAGTATTGATAAAAAACCGTAATTTTATCTAAATTTTACAACAACGAAATCGCTATGATCTGGAAAGGCAACCATGAAAATCTGGCGATACCATATAACTTTTAAACAATAATAAATATCTGGATATGAAAATAGAAGAATCTAATATTATAGAAACCAACGACTACAGAGTAATTATATATCCGGCTTCAAGACCTTTTACGACAAAAGAAGCAAAAACCATCACCGAAAAGCTGTATGATTTTCTCGCAGGTTGGGCAGCTCACGGAAAGCCGCTTTCTTCATCTTTTAAGATTGAGAAAAATCAGTTTATTATAGTTTGTGTGGACGAAGAAAAAGAAGCCGCTTCTGGCTGCAGTATTGATGCTTTAGGAAAAGTAATGCGGGAGATTGATGATGAATTCCAGTTGGGATTGTTTGACAGGATGAAAGCCAGCTTTGTAGAAAACGGTGAGGTAAAAACATTAAAGCTTCAGGATTTTAAAGCCAAACTGAGAAATGATGAGCTTTCTTCTGATATTCAGGTTTTTGACTTTTCAAAAAATACTTATCTTGATTTTATCAGCCATTTTCTTCTCCCTTTGGAAAGAAGTTGGGCAGCTTCGATCAAGTAACGGTAAATGAAGATCCTTTTTATTTCATCATGGTTTCCCAATAAACTGGAATCTACCAACGGAAATTTTGTACAGAGACATGCAGAATCTGTTGCGCTGCTGCATGAGGTAGAAATTCTTCATGCAATTGGTGATCCTTCACAAAACGAGAAATTCATATTTGATGATCAATACATCAACGGAATCAGAACGCTTGTTGTGTATTACAGAAATTCGTCAAATCCTGCTCTCAACTTTATGCGAAGGATGGAAGCATATTTTAATGGATTCAGAATGATGCATAAACCCGATTTGGTTCATGCCAATATCCTTCAAAAATCTATGTTGTTTGCTGTGTTTTTAAAGAAAAAGTATCAGATTCCGTTTGTGATTTCAGAACATTGGTCAGGTTTTCTCCCGGTCAATCGTTCAAAGTTATCATTCGGCGAAAAGTTTTTAGCGAAAACAATTGCGAAAAATGCGGCTATTGTAATGCCTGTAAGCCATATTCTAATGAATAGTCTAAAGGAATTAGGCATTGGGAATCAGTTTGCGGTAGTTGGGAATGTCATCAATACTCAGATTTTTTATCCGGAAAAAAAGGAGAAATCAAAATTCAGATTTTTTCATCTTTCCAATTTAATTCCGTTAAAAAATCCTGATTCGATCATTAATGCAGCTTTAAGATTGAGAAAAAATTCCGATAATTTTGAGCTTCAAATTGGCGGTGACGGAGATTATGAAAGATTGAATGATTTAGTCAAAATAAACAAGGCTGAAGATTTTATAAAGGTTTTTGGTGAAATTTCTCATCAGGAAGCTGCACAAAAAATGAAGGAGAGTGATTGTTTTGTGCTTTTCAGTGATTATGAGAGTTTTTCCTGTGTTTTACTGGAGTCTCTTTCATCCGGTGTTCCCGTAATTGCCACAAAAGTAGGAGCTATTCCTGAGATTATTAAGCAAAACCACGGTATTGTTATTAGTCAGTCCGAAGATGATTTGTACAAAGCAATGCTTACAGTTTTAAACGTAAACTACAAGACTGATTCTTCAGAAGATCTTCACCGGTATGTAGATGAAAATTTTTCAGCAAAAAAAATAGCTGGACTTTTTGATCATATTTATCAGAAAGTTGTGATTTCATCTTAAAATATTTTGACCGTTTGAAATGAAAAGTTTGTTGGAATTTATAAAAGCATTTCTCAAAAACAACGGTCAGTTTGTGTTTTTGTCTTTACTGATCGCTAAAATATGTGCTTTTGCAGGTTCGGTTGTGATGATCAGGATTTTGCCTGAAAATGAATTTGGAGTACTGACTATTGCGGCAACAGTTTTTGCTGTTTTTGCTCCGTTTAGCGGTTTTGGAAGTACACAAAGCCTGATGAGATTCGGGTCGTTGTGTGAGGACGAAAAAGCCAAAAGCGATCTGTCTGATTATCTTTTCAAAAAGGGATTTATTAATCAGCTCTTATTGAGTGCTGTTTTTTTTCTTTTTGCATTTGTTTATGTCAATCAGTATTCTCATATATTTTTAATTTTTTCTTTTTTTACAATCCGCTTAATAGGAGTTTATTTTTTCTATCATATTCAGTCCGAAAGACGCATTCATTTCAAAAACAGAGATTTTGCAAGAATGAATAATGTTGTTAATGTTTCGGGATTGCTGATGATGCTTTTGCTAACCTATTATTGGGGAATTTTAGGCTATCTGATTGCCAATGCAGCGGCGCCTTTTATTTCGCTTTTCTGGTTTAAGGGATCAATTAAAAATGCTGCTTCAGATTTGCAGCAGTTCAGAAAAAAAGAGATTTGGTCTTTTGCACTGCATGCATCTGCAACAGCTTTGCTTTCGGATGCTTTTTTTTCTGCGGATATTCTGCTGCTGAGTTTTTTTAAAGATGAAAATGCAGTTGCCAATTACAAAATAGCAATACTCATCCCTTCTAACATTACTTTTCTGGCACTTTCTTTTATGCAGAGCGACTATCCTGTTTTGGCGAAAAACTTCAGAAATAAGGAGTTCCTGAAGAACTATATATTCAATTATTACAAAATTTTTATTCCGGTTTCAGCAGCAATATTTGTTTCAGGGTATCTTTTGAGCGGCTTTGTCATGAAAATATTTTTTGGAGCTGAATATATGGATAATTCTTTCGTTTTCTCTTTGTTTCTTCTGGCATTTTGTGGAAGTATGCTGTTGAGAAATTTGTACGGGAATCTTTTGGCGGCAGTCGGAATGATGAAAAAAAATACATTGTATTCTGCTCTTTCTATTATTATTTTAAGTTTTTTTGCATTTTTGTTCGTGCCAAAAACAGGACTTGAGGGAATGGCAATAGCGATGAGCTTATCTCTTACTTTAATGGGTATTTTTCTAATGTTTTCTTTCCTGAATTATCTTCGAAAACTAAAATAAAGTAACTTTGTATCATGAAGAAACATTTTCTTGCTTATATATTGATTGGTTTTGCATTGGTAAGTTGCGGAAGCGACGAAGATTCTCTGCAGAAAATAGATCAGAAGCTTCAGATTTTCATGAAAGATGCTTCGGGAAAAGACCTTGTGAATCCTACAAAAACAGGAGCTTACTCCGGGATTACATGGAATGACGAGCTTGCTCCTACCGATGTAGCCAACGTCAGTTTTTCAAGACAGATGCTTTCCGATTCTACTTATTATATGGAATATCTTGCGGGAGCTACCAGACAATTGGTTTCAGAGTCGGCAGACGGTAACAAAATATACCGCTCTGAAATACAGTTTTCCTTAACAAAAAAAATATCTAATACAGAATTTGCTCCTGTGGAAAGAGATACGCTGCAGATTTTTTACAGAATGACACCTGCGGTTTTTGAGGTTTCGGAGGTATATTACAATAAAGTTTTGAAATTTTCCAAAACGGCAGATCAGCCAAATATAGTTACAATTGTAAAATAATCTTAAATTTGCAAAATTCTGTTGGATGATGGAAGCATGATGATAGAGTCATGCGGCACCCAACAACAAACATCTAACACCCAACAACAAATGTTACAGGTTCAGTTTTTGCGCGACAATAAAGAACGCGTTTTAGAAGGTCTTAAGAAAAGACAGTTCAGGCATCTTGATCTGGTAGACGAAGCCATTGCTACCGATGAACAGAGAAAAAAAATTCAGTTTGAATTGGATTCCCAATTGTCAGAAATCAATAAAATCTCTAAGGAGATTGGTATGCTGATGAAAGAAGGAAAAAAAGAAGAAGCTGAAGCATCCAAATCTAAAACAGCGCAATATAAAGAGTCAAGCAAAGAACTGCAGTCACAGTTAGAAATTAAAGAAAAAGCTTTACTTGATATTCTTTATCAGATTCCCAATATTCCCAACGAACTGGTGAAAAACGGAACTTCTGCTGACGATAACGAAATTATTTATCAGTCTCATGATGTTGAAGGTTTGGGTGAAGGAGCTATTCCTCACTGGGAATTGGCAAAAAAATATAATCTGATTGATTTTGAACTGGGAGTAAAGATTGCCGGAGCAGGATTTCCGGTGTATCTTGGCAAAGGCGCAAGATTGCAGAGAGCTTTGGTGCAGTATTTCTTAGATAAAAATGTAGATGCGGGTTATGTGGAAGTTAATCCTCCTCATGTGGTAAACGAAGCTTCAGGATATGGAACAGGTCAGTTGCCGGATAAAGAAGGGCAGATGTATCACATTGGTCTGGATGATTTATACCTGATTCCTACAGCGGAAGTTCCGGTTACCAATCTTTACCGCGATGTTTTACTGGATGAAAAAGATCTCCCGATAAAAAATACGGCGTTCTCTCAGTGCTACAGAAGAGAAGCAGGAAGTTACGGAGCTCATGTAAGAGGTCTTAATCGTCTTCATCAGTTTGAAAAAGTAGAAATCGTACGAATCGAAAAGCCAGAAAATTCTTACGCTGTTCTGGAAGAGATGGTAGACCATATCAAGGAAATTCTGGAAGATCTAGAACTTCCGTACAGAGTTTTAAGACTGTGTGGCGGAGATACAGGTTTTGCTTCTGCTATGACGTATGATTTTGAAGTATGGAGTGCAGCACAGGAAAAATGGCTTGAAGTAAGCTCTGTTTCCAATTTTGAAACGTTTCAGGCAAATAGGTTGAAATGTCGTTATAAAGCAGAAGGAAAATCTCAGCTCGTTCATACTTTGAATGGTTCTGCGATGGCACTACCAAGAATTATGGCGGCTTTGTTAGAGAACAACCAGACAGAAGAAGGTATAAAACTTCCAAAGAAAATTGCTGAATATGCAAAATTTGATTTGATTAAATAAATCTTTTTTGCTTACAAATAAGAAGTCCGTTTCATTATTGGTGAAACGGACTTTTTTAGCCTAAGCTTTAAGGAACGAAATATTTCCTTTTTATTATTTATTATTTCCCTTGGCAATTTCAAGATCGTTTTTAAGCCTTGAATTTTCTTCCTTTAACAATTGATTTTGTTCCTTAAGCAGGGTTATGTAATCTTGTTGGTTATCTAAGATAAAATCAGGCACGTTATAAAAGTAATTATTGCTTCCGAAGTAACTACATGAATTATTATCATAATTATTTACTTGAAGTTTAGAATCGTCCTCTTTTATATCTTCAACATTAGTATCTAATACTTTGGCTATACGTTCCCATTCTTCGTCTGAGATTTTAATCTCTCCCTTTTCTCTTCTTTGATATTGAGATTGTGTCATATGTAAGAGTTTAGCCATGTTTTCCTGAGTGTATTTAGCCTTTCGCGCTTTTATAAGTTTATTTTTTATCATTATTAATGTTTTTGGTTATTACAAAGATATAAATTATGCTTTGACATTCACATAAAAACCTTAGAATTATTTCAAATAGGTTTGATATTTTTGAATATCAATATTGATGTAAATCAAAAGTTAATGAAGTACGTAATTCATTAGCTGAGATCAAAAATTTATTTAACAAACATTAAATTTAAATTATTATGAAAAAACAATTTTTTTTATTTTTAGCTCTATTGGTTTTTAGCTTTCACTATTGTGGTGATAATTTGCTCATTTATAAAAACGAACTCAAAGAAATTAAAATCAATACCGTAATTATACAGAAAAAGTATAATGATAAAGTGTATGATTTGAAAGTTTCTGTTGGAGAAGGTTTTTTAGGCAAAGTAACATCTTTTTCTGTGGAAGTTTTAGGTAATCATAAAAATATAGAAAAGATATTATTTTCAAATAAAGAAAATATAGAGGCAAATCTTTTACAAATTATTTCATCTGCAAATTCTTTAAGAGGTGGGGCATCCGGTCCTGTATTAAGTACAGGTAATTGTGTTTCAAACTGTACTGCTAAATGGGATTGCTATAACAAGCCTACTGAAGTAGGTACAGCATTGTGTGCACTAGATTGTGCTTTAGAATGTAGTGGTGCTTAATTATGAAAAATACTTCGATTTTACTTGTGTTTTTTTTAAGTTTCATTTATTATGCAAAAGGACAATCTTTTGTTGTTCAATATGCCTATTTCAAGCACGCAGAAAAAGACAGCACAAAAATAATTTCTCAGAATACATTTTTGAATATTGAAGAAGATTATTCTACTTTTTTCAGTGAGGCACCTTATTTATGTGATTCTATTATGGCAGCTGATGAAAAGCAGGGCAAGAAGATTAATTTTAAAGCTTTACCTGCTGACTTACTTGGATGTTTTATAAAAAAAAATGTATTAAATAAAGAGATTACCTATTATTCTGATGAATTTGATGAACATGAATTTAAGTATAATGAAAAGCCTGAACTTAAATGGAATGTAGGTAAAGAAAGCAAAGAAATTATGGGATTTCAGACAGTTTCGGCTACAGTAAATTATGCAGGCAGAAGTTATAAGGCTTATTTCACATCAGAAGTTCCTGTACAAGATGGTCCGTATAAATTTTTTGGATTACCAGGTTTAATTCTTGAAATTTTTGATGAGAAAAATGATCATCATTTTTTAGCAGTCGGTATTTCTAAGGAGAAAAAAATCTCTATTAACGAACGTATCACGAAAGGCAGGTATATTGAAACCACAAGAGATAAATTTATTGAAATGAGAAAAAACCATATTCAGGCTCCTTTAAAGAGAATGTTTGAATTAATGAATGCTCATCAGATTTATGAAAAAAAGGATGCTAACGGTAACATCGTGGATATGAGAAAAATGCTCGGCGAAACTCAAAAAAAAATGATCGAAGAGTATAAAAAAGAAAATAAAATTGAACTTTAAAACAACTTACTATTATGAAAAAGAATATTTTAATAACAATGGTTTTTTTATTTTTTGCATTTATAACAATAAAAGCAGAAAATCATATAACTACTGGGAATGATAGAGACTATTTTAGCTCTTTCAAGAAGAATGAGCAGCCAAAAAATAAGAAATTTAATATGCTCAGCAAAAATTCTGATGAGATAGGCGAGGCTTTTTATGTAATTTATAAAGAAAATTCAAAAGGTGAAGGTTTTTATTTTAAAGTAGTTTTCGATAAAGATGAAAAACCTATAGCAACATATTATGCGATTGAAGATAAGGAAATTTCTGAATCCACAATTGCTAATCTGAAAGCACTACTGAACGGTCCGGAAAAAACTGTTGAAAGTTTAGCCGAAACACCTACACAATGTGTAACAAAATGTCATCGCACAAAAGGCTGCTATGATAAACCAACAACATCAGGTGTTTTACTTTGCTCTCTAGAATGCGGAGTTGAATGTGCATAATGCAGTGAATCCTCTTTTATCTGAAAGAGGATTTTTTGTTAACTAATAACTTTAAATAATGCGGTTTAATAGTCAAAAATAGTTGGTAAAATTCTTTGAAATGCTGATAATTACTGATGATACAGAAAGTTTATTGAACTTTGTTTCAATAAATTTTTTTTATGGCTGAAAATTCAAAAAAAATCGTTGCTGGAGTTGCAAAAGTCTAGATGTGATTTCTTGGGGGAAGCAAAAGGGTA